>CAVRSU010000010.1:0-277110 GCA_963723955.1 uncultured delta proteobacterium | reverse complement strand
CGGCAACTGCAACTTCCGGCGAATGGCGGTCAGGCGTCCCCGCTGGCCGTGACGCCATGGGGTGGTGGCCTTGGTCACTTCGCGACGGGGAAGTTGAGCACCCCAACGAGGGTTCCGCCGTCCACATCCCGGTGGAGAGGTTAAATTCTCTGCGAGAGAAACCGATGAAGCTGCTCGGCATGCTTGCGCTCGCCAGTCTGCTCGCCGCCTGCGAGCACCCGGCGCTCAGTCGTCGCTATCCAAACCAAACCGGCGGTAATACGCGCGTCTACGACGCAGGGGATCCCGCCTGCTCGGCCAGGTGCACGACCCCGCCGGGAACCGTCCCGATCTATCCCTCGGACGCCGACCTTTGGGCGGGAATCGTCGGTGTCTGGCAGATCTGCGCTGGCGCCAGTTCCATCTTTGTCGATGCTCCCTCGGATTCGATTGGCGTCGAGTTCGCCCCGCCGTCGACGGAGCTTCGCGCTTCGGATCCGGCGGGTAACCTGTTCTTTCTCACGGGTGGCCCCACAGGACCGGTGCGCGGCGCGGGCTTCGAGTATCAGCAAATCTATGACATCAGCAACGGGGTGCTCTACTGTCACGGGTCCTACAATTCCGTGTATAGCGTCGGGCTCAAGTACTCGCCCTGTCCGCGAGAATGGGAGATGGCGACCTGGGGGGTCATGGAACACGCAGGCACACTCGTTCCGTTCTGACGTGAGCAACCGATGAAGCTGCTTGGGCTGCTCGCGCTCGCCAGTCTGCTCGCCGCCTGCGTTGGTGGCCGCACCCCGCTCGACCCTGGTCCCACCGGGCCGCCCGGCGGCGGCTATGGCGGCAGCGATGGCGGCTCTCGGCAATCCAAGTCAAAGTGGCGGCAGCCCCGGGGTCAGTGACGCGGGAAACGGGTCCTGTCATGGCACCTGCCAGACGCCTCCAGGACCGGTCCAAATCTTTCTGACCTTCGACGATCTCGCGGCGGCGGTGACCGGTGTTTGGCAGATCTGCTCCGACGGGCGTGGCCTCTTTGCCGGCGCGCCCTCGGACACGATCGGGGTCGAATTAGGCCCGTCGACTACAGAGGGAATTGCCAATGGGGTCTGGCAGGGCAAAATATATTCTCTCAAGCGCGGACCTTCGGGACCGGTGCGCGGCGACGGCCCGGTGCCCCAGCAATCCTATCAAGTCGCCAAGGACATGACCGTGACTTGCCGGTCGCTCGACGACAAGTCCTGGAGCAGCTTCGAGATCATGTACTCGCCCTGTCCACGGGAGCTTTGGCTTGAGAGCCAAAGCGGCCACAATGGCACCCTCGCGTCTTTCTGATCGGGCACGGCCGTAGCGTGCTACCAGCCGTCACCGGTCCGCGGACGCGGAGCTAGCCCAGGCCCAGCAACTGCTGGCTACGTAGGCTATCCGCGCGAGATGATAGCTGGAATCTGAGGCAAGGGGCAGCTGGACCGGCTACCTGGTCTCGTGGTCAAAAGAAGAAATGAAATCGCCCTTGCTCACCCGAGTCGCAGATTGGATTCGACATGTCGCCCAACGAATCTGGCGCAGCCTCAGCCCGCGCTCCTCCGGCTGCGAGGTCGTGGGCGTGACCGCCGATGTGGTCCGGTCCCGACGTGACCTGATCATCGAGAACGCCATGCTTCGGCACCAAATCAACGTACTTCGTCGAAGCGCGAAGCGTCCCAGGCTTGGGCTAACCGACCGGTTGAAGCTCCTTCTGGGTGCCTCGTTGCTCCCCGCATGGCGTCGGGCTGTTGCCATCGTGCAGCCAGACACTATCCTCCGCTGGCACCGAGCCGGCTTCCGTCTGTTTTGGCGGATTCGATCGCGGCCGCGTGGCAACTCGCCATTGCCGAAGGAGACCATCGACCTCATTCGCGACATGGCCCGCCGAGGTCGGTTGTGGGGTGCCGAGCGCATCCGTGGGGAACTGCTCAAACTGGGCATCAAGGTCAGCAAACGCACCATCCAGAAATATATGCGCTCTGTCCGCACTACCCGTGGCGGACAGACCTGGGCGACGTTCCTGAAGAATCACGCTGACCAGACCTGGGCGTGTGATTTTGTTCAGACCTATGACATCCTCTTCCGCCAAGTCTACGCATTCTTCATCATCCATCTTGGGTCGAGACGAGTGGTCCACGCCGCCGCCACGCGGAATCCCACGCAGGAATGGACGGCCCAACAACTGCGAAACGCAACCATGGATGGCGATGCCCCGCGTTTCCTCCTGCGCGACCGCGACGACAAGTTTGGAGCAGGGTTTGACCGAGTGGCGAACGGCGCCGGGACGAAGGTCATCAAGATCGCAGTCCGAGCGCCCAACATGAATGCGGTGATGGAGCGCTTTGTTGGCAGTGCAAGGCGAGAGATGCTCGACCACGTTCTCCTGCTTGGCGACCGACACTTCGATTCGCTGGCTCGGCAATACAAGGTCTACTTCAATGAGGCTCGACCCCATCAGGGGATCGAGCAGCGGGTCCCGTCCGGCATTCGCCATCACGACGTGTCCAAGTCGATCGTGGTCACGCCGGTCCTCGGCAGGTCTCCATGCTGACTACCGAAGAGCGGCCTAACCGATGAGATTCTCGGCGGATCGAATAGGTAGCCACCAAGGTGCGGTTGATGAACACGAAGACATCGTCGTCGCCCGCGAAGGTGAAGGTTTCGCCTCCGTTGTAGCGGAAGGTTGTCGATACCTCAGCCGTGAAGGAGTAGTTGTGCGGGAGGCCTTCATTGTCGAATAGCTGGCCGTCGATAGGGAAAACGCGATCACTGACTCGGCAGCACGGCAACGGGAGCCGGACAGCGGTAAGCACGTGCCATGGTCTGAGCCGGCGTGTTGGGCTCCTTCGGCCCAGTAATGACAGGAGGTGACTCGCTCACGAACACGGCATGCGTTGCCCCCATTGCCGCCGCGCTATTGCGGGCGTCGTTGCGGGCACTGGCGTTGTCGACCGAGGCCCCGGTCACGTCTCCGAGATATTGACATTGTCGCACGATGTTCTCATCAGCGACCTGAACCGCCGCCCCTTGTTGGGTGAGTTGCGCGGCGCAGCCCCACCAGAGAATGACGGGCAAAGCCAAGACTAGTCTGTTCAGCATGGGAACAGAGTACAGGCGTAGCCCGCCGCCTGCAAGGACACCCCGAGCTTGGTCGCAGGTTGGTCCGACGAATGACAACGGCGCCGCTGGCAAGATTGTTCGTCGCTCACGCCTCGGTGGCATGCTGAACTACTACTCCCGCCAGGCCGCATGAGGCTCGGCGACGGGTTTGCACCACGGGTATCGTCGTACTTCGTCTCGGCCTTGAGTGCCCTCCACCACTTCTCCGTCACCTCGAAGATCGGAGCTTCGGGTGGGCCAGTGTCCGATCCGCTGGGGGAATTCATGGCAGAATTTCAGCGACAGCTTTCCGGACACCCCGGGGTACTGCCGGCACATCAGAAACCAACTCACTGCAATTTCCAACAAGCGTACTGCCGATCATTGCACCCCCTGCAAAGTAGAACCCGGTATCCGAGGCAGGAAGGATATCGTAGGTGAATGCATGCTCGTACGTGACGAGTGTGACCGCCTTGATTCGCAACTCGCCGAGCCTGTCGCCCGCTCGTAGTTCTCCGAACGTGCGGCTATCCGCGGTCGGGTGACGGGCGCTGATTTGAAGCACTTGGCCGTTGTCGAGCAATAACTGCGGCACGACATGGCTACTCGCAGGACGTTGCTTAACTGCCGCAATGGGTACGGGAACGACTTGGTCATGGTCGACGCTGTAGACCAGGTCACCCACGTGTAGCTCGCTGATGTTTCGCGTTCCGCCAGGCGTTGCAATCGGCGTATCTGGGTTCGCGCAGACACACATCTTGCAGCCCCGGGGACAGGTGCCGTCCGTGGTCGTCAGGCACATAGGAGTTGCCACGATAACGGGACCTTGCATTTCGCAGCAGAGCTGACCGACCGAGCACCAAGTTTGTCCACAACATACCGTGCCTGGGGGACCCAGCTCCGCCGTGCAATCGAGCGCCGTGCATTGTCCGTTCTTGCACACAGGCGATGCACTCGGACAGCTGTTTCCGCATTGTCCGCAATTGTAGGGGTCATTGCTGACGTTGCGACACGCATTGTTGCAGCATGTGAAGCCAGCTGAGGTGCAGTTGCCATCGCAGGGAGTCACGCCACCTGTGCCTCCGGTTGAGCTTGCGCCGCCCGTGCCCGTCGCACCACCCGTGCCCATCCTGCCGCCCGCGTCGGTCGCGCCACCTGTCGCGGTCGTTGTGCCGCCGATCGGCTTCGTGCCACCCGTGCTGACCGCTCCACCTGCTCCGGTCATTCCGCCAAAGCGGGCAGTGCCGCCTGTTGCCTTCGTGCCGCCGGTCATTCCACCAGAGCCGGTGGTGCCCCCCGTCGTGGTTATGCCACCGGTCGACTTCGTGCCACCCATGCTGACCGTTCCACCCGCGCCGGTCATTCCGCCAGAGCCGATGGTGCCGCCGGTTGCCATTGTGCTACCGCCCGTTCCGCCAGCCCCGACCCCACCGGCACCGATAGTGCCACCCGTCACTCCGCCGACGCCGATCGTGCCACCTGAACCACCAGCCACGCCGCCGCCTGCCTGGCCGCCCTTTGCCCCGCCCCCAGCGCCTGTTGTGCCCCCACCAGGATTCAGACCGGACCCGTCGGTGCACGCCAGTCCCGCCAGGCCAGCTACGAGAAGGGCTGCAACGCCCGTTGACATCTTGAACATGGGGTCCTCCGTGCACTCAGCAGCAGCAATCTGCGTGCCGTAGTCCAGCACTGCGGGTGTATGGCCGATTCTCTGGCAACAACGCGGAGGCAGACGCGGTGCAGGCTCAGAATTCTGAGGGTTAGCGGGAAGGTATTGGAGAATGCGCGACCCGCTGTTGGCCGAGGCGGCACAAGGTACGAAGGTCGGCAGTCGGCGAGGACGCGCAGGCGGAGGCCGCGAGTGGGTGACCCACTGCTGACTCGCACGGCGGCTCCAACCCGCTGTCGCATCTGAGAATCACGCCGTGGACGCGCAATCTCTTCGCCGTTTCACAGACTCAAGAATTCGGTAATCAACACCCGACGAACAAGGTGATTCGGCAGTAGCGACTGGACACGGCCTTGCACCTTCTTCTTCAGGGAGGCGAAGCCTTCCGGATTGCCGGTGTCGCTCAGTTTGGTGTCCGCTAGCACGGACAATATCGCTGACCGGATTCCCGATAGGCGGGACTTGACGGCGTCCCGACCAGAAGTGTCGCTCACTTCCACTTCGAAGGTTACGGTGCTCACGTGCTGCCCGTTGCCTTCGCAATCGGAAACCACGAAGGGTTCGAAGCGCACGACGGGGCCAACCTCGCCCAGCCCCGTGCCTTCAGCCGAGGCTGGGACCTCCGAGGAGAACGGCAAGGACAACTTGAAGCCGCCTCCGTAGCGGGCGGCGAGCAACCCGACCACGAGCACCGCGAGGACCAAGCTGATGACTTTGATGGGCGTCATCGGTGAACTGCCGCGACGATTAGCGCAAGCCGAGGCAAGGGGGCCACGGTTGGCGGGGACCAGGCAAAGGTGAATGGCGTCATCGACATGGTGAAGCTGGTACAGAACATCGGCATTTTCCCTCGCTTAGTTGAACTTCGGCCATTCCTAACGCTGCGTGGGCTGATCGCCCCAGCAGGAGCGCTGTTCCACCCTCCGACCAGTGATCTCTATGAAAAGGCACGTAGCCGTCTCGAAGGACCAGGCACGCATGAGACCCCGCAGAATCAGGCCCATCAGCGCGATGCCACGATCCCTGCCCCGCCGCCCCTCGTAACCGTCCTACCCCACCCAAGTTGGTGGGGGACGTGGGGTGGCTCCCCATTCTCCCCAGTAAGGCATCCCCCGGCAAAGCCTGGCAAAGCCGAGGGCTTTTCCGTCGCTGACCCCTCAAAGGGGCCTTTCCGCGACGGGGCACGGAGCCGGACCTGAATACGACCATCCGAGGTCAACTGGCGCTCAGGCGGGCCGGGACGCGTCGCTATCCGGAAGTTCGGCGATAGCCGGGCCTCCAGCGAGGAGCAACAGGAAAGAACCGTACGCGACAAGCGTTCTAGGAGTCATCGAGCTTTCTCCCGATTATTCGAATGGGTTCACGGTCTTTTCCAGATCTGCGGGCTGTCGTCGTGGCGCCTTTCGGGCAGGGGACGAAATCCTCGTGGATGAGGCTGCCGGTGTCGGCGCGAGGGCCGGAGGTGGCACCTCTGCGGGCGGCAGCAGCTGTGGTGATGCGTGGATTCTAGGGACCGCCTGCCCCTTGCCCCGCGTCGTCAGCGGGCTCCAGGGAGAGGCGGAGGTGCTCTTGCCCAGACCACGCTCCTCGCGGCCCGCGCCTGCGCCTTCATTTCGGTCAAGAGCGAAATCGGGAAGGGGACGGACCTTCTCGGTATTCCTGGTGGCGACGGATCTGCCAGCCGCGTGAGAGAACTGCGAGCTACCTTGGTGGCATCTCCGGCTAGAAATTGTGTCCGTAATCGATGGTGAGTTCTTCCCCGGCTTCGATGTTTCTCGCTGCCATCCACTTTCCGTCGTGAACAGCGTTAGGGTTTTCGGAATGGTTCAGGTACCAGCCGATCTCCATGTGCGAGAAACTGTGAGGCACGCAGACATATTCTTTTCGCTCGATCCCATAAACCAGACAAGACGCTTTGAGCTGCGGATTTCTCTCCATCTCTGCATAGGGAATTCGTCGAACCGTGTCGTCCCAGAAGAGGGCCAGGTATGTGCCCTTCTTAACTGGATGAGTGGAAAATACGCCGACGCCCGAAATTGCCGACGGTCTTAGGAGAAAGGACAGCTCGTCGGTTTCCCTAGGAACTTCGCTGTGGGGGATCGCGATGAATGTCAGGTTGTCGGGTCGCGATTGTGGACTTGGACTCTGCGAATTCGTGCTTTCGGTACTCACGCTGACTCCCTTCCGGAGCATTCCTATTTGAACTGTTCCTGGTTCGTGGAAAAAATAGAGCTTGTAGAACCTCCGCCGCTCTTCGGACTCAATTTCCGGGTCCCAAGGCGAGCACCGCGCACCGATACCGGTCCGAGGTCGTGCCGCACCGGTGCTTCGAAGAATTCCGGGACGACACGCCACTTCTCAACGAGCCCACCTGCTTTCGGGGGTCCGCTCAGGCGTTCGAGATCCTGTACGCCGAGCGGCCTTCTTCTTGCGGCGTCCCGGATTCGGCTGAACACGCCATTGCGCCACTGGAACACTTCGTCCAATTTCTCGGCATAAGTAAAGGCGTGGTTGTTTTCGCCGTAGTAATCATCGAATCGGTTTCGACCGAGGTAGATAGTGTTGGATCCCTCGTAGCCGCTCTTCTGCTTTGTGACCGGGTTGGTGTTGAGAAAATATGCCCAATCGCCTGGCACGAAGTTGTTGGGCGAGACATCACGTGCGATGGCAAGTAGTTTCCCAGGCCGCGATGCATCCTTCGGATTGAAATCGGGCTCGAAGCTCCAGACGATGCCCGGCTCGATGTCGGAAAGCGGCTCATGGTCGGAAAGCAAACGCGATTGGACCAACTGAGTCAACGTCGGCGATGCGCGAACGCGGTCGTAGTAGTCGAGAACCCCCTTGACGATGGCGAGCTTGGTAGCTGTGTAGCACCCTATCGTGTAAGCGCTCTGATTCGTGAAAGCGTCGTCGATGGCTTCCCGCAGGGGCACGCCGGGTTTCGGCGTGCCGTGATTCCAGTACTTGTTGTTCCACTCGGAACCATTGCCGTTTGGCCAGCCCCACCGGATATTCTCGGTCCAGGCGACGATGTTCTGCCGCAGAGCCACGTGGTCGGATAGCGCTTCCACATTACACGATGGGCCTCGCAGCGTGGTCAGCCGGCCGTGTTGCAGCAGCGCCAGCAAGATCTCCTTCTGGGAGACCGTCGCCACCCGCGAGGTTGAATTCGGTCCGACGGGCAGGGTCACCTCGTCGGTCAAAATGTTCATTGTGGGCCGTTCGGAGAAGTCCAAGGTCGAGGTGTCGTGCGCAGGCGTAGCCAACGTATAGACGAGGACGCCTTCAGCGGGCCTCTCAGTGACGACGACGAGCGCCTCCGGGATGGCCAAGGACTTCAAGTACTCCGCCATCCCCGCTTTGATCACCGGCGACTGGCTCCGTGGACACGCAAATCGGATGCCTGCATCGCCTCGGCCAAAGACACCATTTCCCCGAGTCACAGCGCTGTCCCCCCAGCTTCGCGTGGGAGGTAGCGCTACCAATACACCGAGGATGGCGACGGTGAACACAAGACGCTGACTAGGTCGTTTGCTGGGGCTGCAGGTGAGCAACACGTACCCTCCGGGCTATCCGATTTGGCCGGCCTGGATGATCTTCCGAAGCTCCGGGAGCGGCAGTTTGGGCACGCACTTCTCTTCCTCGAAGACAATCTGAGCCATCGTGGCGGTGGTGATATCATGGCCGGTGTCTTTGTCCATGACTGTGGTAGGCACGGGCGACGCGACCATAACATCTATATTGCAGAAGCAGACTCCCATCGCCCGCCGCCACCGAGAGCGCCGCCACTGCCCCCACCATACTTTAGACCGGACTGGTCGGTACACCCCAGTCCCCGTCCAGTACCAAAATCGGATCGACGAAGAACGAAGCAAGTCTCAGAGGTTGCTGAAGGGGCGGATGGACTTGCCGTCGACTCGAAAAGGTGTAAAAGGCAGCCCGTGAGCAGGAAGAACGCCGAGCCGCTCGGTTCGATGCTGCCGATGCCGCTGCAGTTCTTGGCAGCGTGGCTGGCCGTCTGGTTCCAACGTGCGCTGCAGCAGCAGGTTGACTACTTGATGGCCGAGAACCGCATCCTCAAGGAGAAGCTTGGGGACCGGAAACTGGATCTCACGAACGCCGATCGACGACGCCTCGCGGTTCTTGGCAAGGAATTGGGCCGCAAGCTGTTGGCCAAGGTGGCCACTCTCGCTACGGCCGATACGATCTTGCGATGGTATCGGGAACAGGTGGCGAACAAGTACGATGGAAGCAAGCACCGTGGACCCGGGCGGCCACGGAAAGCCGAGGAGATCGTCGAGTTGGTGCTCAAGATGGTGCGTGAAAACGAGAGCTGGGGATACACGCGGGTGAAAGGCGCATTGAAGAACCTCGGCTATACGATCGGACGCAGCACGATCAAACGTATTCTGCGGGAGCACGGCATCGATCCAGCGCCGATTCGAGGGAAGCGGATGCCGTGGTCGAAATTCATCAAGGCACACCTGGGTGCCATCGTGGGGATGGACTTTTTCACCGTCGAGGTGGTGACCCTGTTTGGACTTGCCCGGTACCACGTGCTCTTCGCGATCGACATCGGGAACCGGGCGGTGGAGATCGTTGGGATCGGCCGAGATCCAGACGGGCGGTGGATTGAGCAAATGGCACGAAATCTGTTGGACGTTGAGGACGGATTTCTGCGAGGGAAGCGGTATCTGATCCTCGACCGGGATCCGCTGTACACGGCAGCGTTCCGAAGGATGATGAAGGCAGCGGGCGTGAACGTGGTGCGCTTGCCAGCGCGGAGCCCAAATCTAAACGCCTACGCCGAGAGATTTGTTCTTTCCATAAAGATCGAGTGTCTGCAGCGCATGGTGCCACTAGGAGAGTGGCACCTGCGAAGGGCGATCTCGGAGTACGGGAGGCACTATCACAGCGAGCGAAACCATCAAGGGCTGGACAACACCCTGATTGATGGCATTTCCCCGGACACGGATGGCATTGGCCCTGTTGCTCGTCGCGAGAGACTCGGAGGACTGCTCAATTTCTACTATCGAGAGGCGGCTTGAACGGGTTCGATCACGTTTTGGTACTGGACGGGGTTGGTGGCGTCGGCCAGCCGTGAAGCGCTCGGGGTGGGCGTCGTAGGCAACTGAGAGGACGCGGGTGCGCGGGCCTCCACGCGCGCGTGGGCGGCTTGGTCACGTAGGCGACGCAAGTCTCCTCGCCGTATTGATTGAAGGCAAGGACCTCGTCGCCGTCGATAACGTAGGGTAGCTTCTTGCCTGGATTCGATTTCATGCGGCGAGCAAGAGGTGGGCGGACGTCGTCGATTTGAGCAGAGCCGGGGACGCGAATGCGGGCCAGAGAGCGGCGTAGGACTTCCCTATCGTGCGAGGTCGTGCTTGTATCGACGGTCATGAGGCACATTTACTCGCTCGTGTTGGCTCTGGTGGCGTTCCCCCTGGTCCTGTGCGGCTGCGGAGGAGGAGCAGGGGGAGACTCGTGCGGCGCCATCCCCACCTGCGGCGGCGCGCTGGACGGCACCTGGCGGCTCACCGGGGTGACCTGCGTCGAGGGCGACCTGGACGCGGCTCTGCTGGCCCAGGCGAAGAGCGACGATCCGTCCTTCCCGTCGGCGTGCAACAACATGTTCCAGGGCTTCACCCTTGATGCGAGCGGCACTGCGAACTTCGCGAGCAACGTCGAGACCGACAACATTACCCTCACGATGAGAGGCCGTGTGGTGTACTCGCAAGCGTGCATGAGCGGCATGGCCGGCTCGTCGGTCACGCTGACATCGGCCACATGCAGCTCGGTTCAGTCCGGCCTGCTGTCGAGCGGTAAGTTCTCGACCGCGACCTGCAGTTTGTCCGGCAGCAGCTGCTCCTGCGACACGACCACAGCGCAGGTCGCGCCAACCACGCCCCAGCCCTTCACGGTTACCGGCGGCCACCTCACCTACGCAGATTCGTCGAGCAAGCCGATGGACTACTGTATCTCGGGCACCAGTGCCATGACGGTTCGCTCGCAGGTCGGGTCCATGCCGGTCTACGCGGTCAACACTTTGCAGAAGCAGTAGCCGAGCTGGCGCTGGTACGGACGCGGGCATGTCGACGAGGTCGCGAAAGATTCTGACGGGCTTGGGCCTCGGAATAGCCACGCATGCGCATGGCGAACCGCCGGTACAGGCCACTGGCGATGACGAGCAGGCGTGCTGGCTACCTGCCTCATCCCAGCTGTGTGCGCGGACCTTTCGCACTTTGTGTTCGCAACATCGGCACCCTCAATATCATTGGTCTCTTTGCTGGCCTGGTGAGCCAGGGCGGATGAAACTTTGGCGATGCTAGACACTCCCACGGCCACGCTCTGGACACGTTGCGCGTACGACCACCGTATTCGGGAGCAGGTGGTAAGGACCGGTACCAGATGCCTGCCCAAGCACGTGACCATCCCGCGCTCCACCATGTCCACTTGGCGCCGACGCGGTTCGCGTCCGGTCGTCACCATCGAACCGCCCGACCAGGCCAGGCAGCAGTTGGTCGACACCATCACAAAGCTTGATCGCCGAGTTCGCATCCTCGCGGCCGTTGTCCGAATTCTCCTGGCGATCCTCCGCGCTTCCGGCTTCACCCTCGCTGGCGAGCGGC
Source organism: uncultured delta proteobacterium (assembly GCA_963723955.1). Lineage (GTDB taxonomy): Bacteria > Myxococcota_A > Polyangia > Fen-1088 > Fen-1088 > Fen-1118. The sequence continues at coordinate 265,710 of CAVRSU010000010.1, read as the reverse complement.
TCCCCGAAGGCAGTGCCAAAGCCGGAATCCTGCGTGCCATCACCAGTGCAAAACCATTCCTCCCTCTGGCCGTGATCTTGCAGATTGTGCATCTCGAGTCCGGCCGATACCACCGATGGAACCGGGCCTCCACGGCGGTTTGCGGTTTGGACGATCGATCCTCGTGCCCGAGAACCAGCCCCAGCCAACTCACGACCGCCGAGGTGGCCGACATCAAGGAGATGGTACTGGCGCCCGAGCACAGGCACATGCCCCTTGGCACTCTCGCTCGGTACGCCCAGCGCATCGCAAGGTCTTCGCCTCGGTCACGACCTGGACAAAACTCGTGCGCGAACGCGGCTGGCGGCGACCACGACAACGCGTCCATCCACCCAAGCCAACCGTCGGTGTTCGAGCTTCGCAGCCGAACGAGATCTGGCACATCGATACGACGATCATCAAGTTGCTCGACGGGACGAAAGTTTACCTTCAGGCCGTATTGGACAATTACTCACGGAAAATCCTTGCGTGGACGGTGACGGAACGCTTCGACCCATCGAGCACGTGCCAGGTGTTGCTGGCCGCTGGCAAGCACTTGGTAATTGCGGGCCGGCCATTGCTGTATGCCGATTCCGGCATTGAGAACGTCAACAGTGCGGTCAATGCCACTTTGTTCAGCGCGTGCTTGGAGCGCATCCTTGCCCAAGTCGAGGTAGGCTTCTCCAATTCGCTCATCGAGGCCTATTGGCGTTCGCTGAAGCATCAATGGTTGTTCTTGAGTACCTTGGATTCTGTGGCGCGTGTTCGTACGATGGTCGAATTCCACGTCAACGAGCACAACACGAAGATGCCGCATCCAGCGTTCAGTGGGCAGACGCCTGACGAGATGTTCTTTGGGACCGGCGCCAAAGTGCCCGAGGAACTGGCGCTGGCGAAGGGCAATACGCGGGCAGCTCGCATGGCCGCCAATCGTGGGATGTCGTGCGAGCGCTGTCTCGGGCAGCAAGCCGCCCTTCCTGGCGAGACAATTCCTCATTGATTTCCATAGCGTCGCTGTTGCGAACAAGAAGTTCCGAATGTCTTCGTTCGCAGCACCCCTGTAATTCTCGGTCAATTCAAGATCTGCACCCTGACGTCTTCAAGGCGGATGGCGAGGCGAGGAAGAGAATCGTCCTCCACGTGTTCAAAGGCGCGACTGGTACGGAAACCCAGGAGGTCATCGTGCCCCCGGACCTTCGCGCCAAACTTGAGAAATTCAGGGGATGGAAAGAGTGGGCGCGCGAAAGCCTAGCGATGGACGCTCCCTTGTTTGCGAGCAATCGGGGTACACCCCTATCGACCCGCCAGATACGCCACGGGTTCGCAGTCTGGCAGCGACGCGCGGGATTCGACCGCCACGTGAGCTTCCACGTACTTCGGCATTCGGCCTGCTCGGCCGTCTACCGCAAGACCAAGGACATCCGCCTCACCCAGCGTTTCGCCCGCCACAAGTCGATCCTGACAACGGCGGTGTACTCCCACCCCACCGACGAAGACTTGCTTCGCGCGGTCACCGGGCTACCCTGCTGAAGCAAGGGCGAGGACATATTTCTGCGCGCAAAGTTGGCACGAGAACGGACTCGCGGTCACTGAAACCCGCACCCCGCCGTTGGCCCTCCGCCGATAGAACTCTCAACGGGGCCTGTCAATGCAAGACAGTCGTAGTACAGCGCACATTGTGCTGGCGTAGGGTTCTGCATGCATTGCAGGTCGACACTGGTCTTACCGTTTGCGGTTACTTTCGTGGTTGTTCCGAAGGAAGCTGACTTTCCGCACCAGGTCCCTTGGATCTCGGACAGATCTCCAACTGCACGAAGATCTTCAAGGAAATGCGTTTGCGAGCCTGGGGGATAATAGGAGTCGCAACCGCCATCAGGGCAAACGTATGGACCCCAGTTGGGCGGTCCGACGGTTCGAGTGGCACTGCCGTCGCTGTACACAAGCACGGTGATGGCCCCGCTGTTGGTAGAAGCAGATTCCGAGCATTCTGCTACCGGAGAACCAGTCTCGGCTTGAAGGGTGTCAACACCGCCATCTCCCATACCGGGAGAAGATCCATCGACCGAGTTCTGGCAAGACCCCGTGTGTAGGTAGGGCTGGTCACTGATACCGCAGCGCCCTGTGAGGGTGGTCTGGCCGTCGCAGGCGCAGAAGTAGTCGAGGGCGAGGCATGCGTCCTGCGGCAGGTCGCCGCAAATCGGCTTGGCCTGTGCCCCGCAACCCGGACTGTCGTAGAAGACGTTTGGCATGCTGCACAACCGACCATCATCGCCGGAGTCAGCCGGGGGCGACCCGCTGTCCGGCCCGAGGTCGTCTTGGGATGACGCGCAGGCTGACACGCAAACCACCGAAGCGAACAAGACCAGGATCAGAATGTCGCCTTCGGTGCTCCTCTTCGTAGCAATTGTCGCGGTTTCAAGCATGAGAAGAGCACGAAGCAAATCGCGTGCCGATCTCAGCGACGCGCGGGATTCGACCGCCACGTGAGCTTCCACGTCCTTCGCCACTCGGCCTGCTCCGCCATCTACCGCAAGACCAAGGACATCCGCCTCACCCAGCGGTTTGCCCGCCACAAGTCGATTCTTGACCACCGCAGTCTACTCCCACCCTACCGACGAAGACCTTGTCCGCGCGGTCACCGGGCTGCCCTGCTAGGAAGGCGAGTCCCAGCACCTCCTTCTCTTTGGCTGACCCGTTCGCGCCTTCGGCTGGTTCCTTCTACACATCCCGCCTCTCCGCAATCACCCTCCACTGGTCTATATTGGGCTGTCGCTTCCTTGTGCTGAACGCCAGATGCCATGACCGACCTCAAAGCCCAGCCAGCCCCGCAGGAAATCACCAGGCTCCAGGCCGAAGTGGAACGTCTATGTGCTGAGAATCGGGCCTTGCAGGCGAGCCTGCTGGAGTACCGCGAAACCATGCACGTCGTCCTTGAGCAGTCTCCGGACGCCGTCGTGATCACCAACATCGAAAACCGCACCATCTGCGAGGTCAACCAGACCTTCTGCGACCTCACGGGCTACCAGCGGGAAGCAATCCTGGGCCGAAGTGGGCAAGACAGCAACATCTGGGTTGACGTCGCAGACCGTGACCGGCTGTACCGCATCCTCTTCGAACGCGGCCAAGTCGACGACCTTGAGGCGCGGCTGCGCCTGGCCAGCGGCGAGATCCGCTGGGGCTCGTTCTCCGCCCGAATCGTAAGGATTGGGAACAACCGCCGCCTGCTCTCCATGGTACGCGACATTGAGATGCGCAAGCGCACCGAGGAGACCCTGCGATTGAGCGAGGAACGCTTCTCGAAGGTCTTTCAGATGACTCCGGACGCTATCAACATCAACCGACTTGAAGACGGGGTCTACCTCGACTGCAACCCGCGCTTCCTCAGCCTCACCGGATACTCCCGCGAAGAGATCATCGGGAGGACTTCGATCGATCTCAACATCTGGGCTGACCATAGGGATCGAGACCGTCTCGTGGGCGCGCTCGCGGCGCAAGGCCATTGTGAGAACTTTGCCGCTGATTTCAGGACGAAGGATGGCCGCCCCATTCCGGGGCTGATGTCGGCCCGAGTAATGGAGATCAACGGCGAAACCTGCATCCTCTCGGTGACCCGCGACATCAGCGAGATCAAGCGTCTCGAATCCGAGCGCCGCCGCATCGAGGAGCGACTGGCCAATATCCAGAAACTGGAGAGCCTGGGGGTCATGGCTGGGGGTATCGCCCACGACTTCAATAATCTGCTGACCGCTATCGCTGGCAACCTAGACTTGGCTAAGCTCAATTTGGGCGCGGAACACCCCGAGGTACTCTCCAACCTGCGGGATGCCGCAGCCGCGGCCATCCGGGCGCGAGACTTGACCCACCAGCTGCTTACCTTCGCCAAAGGCGGCAAGCCGCTCATCGAGCTCGTCGACGTTGGTCCCGTAGTCAGGGAAGCTGCGGCCCTGGCCATGACCGGCAGCCAGAACCGCCTTGAATGCACCATTCCCGAGGGGCTGTGGCCTGCCTGGGCCGACGCCGGGCAGGTCAGCCAGGTGGTTGGGAACCTGGTCATCAACGCTAACCACGCCACCTCGCAGCCGGGAACAATCTTCGTCGAGGCCGCCAACTACCACTTGGAGAAAGCCGGGGCTGGCGGTTTGTCCGAGGGAGATTGGGTCCGGGTAACGGTTCGCGACCAGGGCACTGGTATTGCGCCCGAGATCCTACCCAAGATATTCGACCCCTTCTTCACCACCAAGAGTGGCGGCAGCGGCCTGGGTCTGTCCTCGGCGCATTCCATCGTACTTGCCCACGGAGGTATCATCGACGTCCATTCCGAAATCGGGAAGGGGACACGCTTTGCCTTTTACCTACCCGCCGAGCCGGGTCACCCCACAGCTGTTCTGGTTTCCAGACCGTCGCCTGCCGCGTCCCGGCCTCTCAGTGTGCTGGTTCTTGAGGACGAGGAGCCGGTGCGTAGGATGTTAGTACGCGCGCTGAACATGCTTGGGCACACTGTCATCGCTGCGGCGGATGGCGAAGCCGCAGTCGAATTGGTGGCTGATGCGGTCAAACAGGGTAGAGGATTCGACCTAGCCATCTTGGACCTGACCATCCCAGGTGGCCTCGGCGGTAATGCCGCGCTGAAACGCATGCTGACTCTGGATCCCGCCATCAAGGCCATCGCTACCAGCGGGTATGCGGATGACCCAGTTTTGGCAGACTTCGAGGCGCATGGCTTCAATGGCCGTTTGGCCAAGCCCTATCGGATAGCCGATCTCAAGGAAGCCATCAGCCGGGCCGTCCAGTAGCCTCTCGTCACCACCCTACCGACGAAGACCTCGTTCGCGCGGTGGATGGGATGCCCTGTTGAGCCGGCCCCGCGGGACGACGCTCAGGCTATCCGATAGCCATCAACCTGCCCTATGCTAGGCGAACGAAATCAGGCACCTGGACAGGGATTGCGCCGCGCTCGGCGAGATCGCTGACCCGCCGTTTTCGAGGATTCTCTCCACCCTGCCTCGAAGAGCCCGATGGGCCTTGGTGGATCCGTTGGCACCGTTCGAGATCGGCGTATCCTATGTGTCATGGTCAGCGAGATGACTTGCGCTGCTTGCAAGCGTTCGGCGATGCCAACGCGAGGGTCAGATCCGCTCCGATTCGACATCCTCTGCCTCGTCGGTGTCCTACTCGTTGCAGCCTGCACAAACCCTCTTCGCATGAGAACACCCGGCACCGGCGGCATCGCCAACTCAGGTGGGGCCGTCGGTACGGGCGGTATTCTTGGAACCGCGGGTGGCGGTGGTGTCACCAGCACCGGCGGCACCGCCGGCACCGCCGGCTCAGCTGGCATCATCGGCACGACGGGAACCGTCGTGCCGACCTGTCCGAGTGACGTAGATACACAGACCGACAACAACAACTGCGGCACTTGTGGTATCGCTTGCACGGCTCTCGCACCGTCCACGGCCCAGTGCACGGCAGGTCGGTGTCTCGTCACGCTTGCCTCTGGGCAGCCCCTCGCCTTCGGCATCGCCGTGGACGCTACAAGCGTCTACTGGACCAGCGAACGGGGCCCCACGGTGATGAAGGCTCCCTTGGGCGGGGGAGCTCCAATTACGCTCGCATCCGGGCTAGGCATGCCCCAAGGAATTGCTGTGGACGCTACGGACGTCTACTGGACGACCCTGGACGCCGGGTATGTGATGAGGGTGCCTTTGGGAGGTGGAACTCTCACCAAGCTCGCCACCGATGCGGGCTCCTCCCAAGGCATCGCCGTGAGCGCGACGAGCGTCTATTGGACTACCTTGGACACCGGCATGGTGATGAAAGTCGGTCGGGACGGCGGAGCCCCAACAACTCTAGCCTCCGGCCAGCGCCGCCCTACGAGCATCGCCGTTGACGCCATGTATGTCTACTGGACCAACGAAGACGACCAAACGGTGATGAGGGTGCCTCTGGACGGGGGTGTTCCTTTTCAGCTCGCGACAGGCCAGGATTCCCCCAATGGCATCGCCCTGGACGCCACAAGCGTCTACTGGACCAACTTTGGCAATTCCAATACCAACACGGTCGGTTCCGGCTCAGTGATGATGGTGCCCCTGGGTGGTGGCACGCCTATCACGCTGGCTTCCGGCCAAGGCAATCCCAATTTCATTGCCGTGGATGCCACAAGCGTCTACTGGACCAACTATGGCGATGGCACGGTGATGAAGGTACCTCTGGGCGGCGGTGCGCCCATTGTGCTCGCCTCCGGCCAGGGTTCCCCTGCAGGCATCGCTTTGGACGCCACCAGTGTAACCTGGGTCAACGAAGGCGGTGGAAATGTGATGCGCCTGACTCCCAAATAGCAGAATCCCGGGGTGCCATGAAGAACACGACGTAGGCGTGCCACCACAAGTCGATCTTGACGACGGCGGTCTACACCCACCCCACCGACGAAGACTTGGTCCGTGCGGTGGATCGGATGCCCTGCTAGGGAAGGCCGAGCAACCTAGCAACCGTCATCGCAGGTACCGCCGCATCCGTCGGATGCCCCGCAATCGAATGCCCCACAGCTGGGACTGCAGAGACAGCCATCGTCGCAGATGCCGCCGCATCCGTCAGATGTGCCGCAATCACCACCGCCACAGCTCGGCACGCAATAGCAGCTGTTGCACGTCCCGCCGCACCCTTGCTGTCCCGAAATCCATCGCCGAGGGTCATGCAGCTTCCCGATGGTAATAGTTCAGCAGTCCGCCCAGGCGCGAGCGACAGGCGACCTTGCCATCTGCCCCGTTGTCATTCGTCCGACCGACGTTCCTGATCAGTTGGCCACCAAGACCCTGGTGAAAACGCTCGGTCATGTAGTGATCGACGAATTCCTTGACCAAATAGCGCAGATGTCGCTCGCCGAAAATCACAAAGTGATGCAAGCACTCGTACTTGATGCTTTTGACAAAGCGTTCCGCGTAGGGATTGCAATTTGGGCTTCGCGCTGGGATCTTCACGCTCTTCACGCCCCCAGCTTTCAGAATCGCGATGAATGCCTTCGAGAACAGCGGATCCCGATCATGGATCAGGTACTTTGCTCCTCGCAGAAATCCATTCACAGGATCTGTCAAATTGCGGGCCACCTGCTTCATCCACTCCTCGCCTGGGTCAACAGCAATCCCCGCGATCTCGACGGCGCGGCTCTTGAGTTCGATGACGAAGAACACCATGTACCGAACCGTGCCGAATGGGCCCAAGGCTTCCACGCTGAAGAAATCGCAGGCGCATAGCGTGTCCCAGTGGCTCTTCATGAACCGCTTCCATGTACGCTTCTTCTCGCGCTCCAGTGCCGGCTCGATCCCTTCCTCCAGCAGAATGTTGGCCACAGTCGTTCGTCCGATCTCGATCTTCAATCCGGTCCGAAGGGCGTCCCGGATTTTCGTATATCCCCAACCGAGGTTCGCTAGAGCCATCTCGACCACCAGCTTTCGAATGTCCTCCCTTTTCCGCGGTCGACCGACCTTGCTTTCCGAGCTGTCGTACTTCCGCGCCGCCATCTGCCGAAACCACCCCAAGATCGTTCCGGGCTTCACGATCTGGCAACACTTCTTCCGCTCTTCCGGGCTCAATGCCTTCCCCACCACGGCCAGCCGACGACGCTGATCCGCGGTGAACGAGAGCCGACCGTTGCCAGTGAGCGCCGCGACGCTCTCCTTGAGAACCCGGACTTCCTCCTGCGTGTAGTCCAGTTTGCGCTGCATCCTCTCGTTGATCGCGTACGCGATCATCGTGATGAGGAATTGGAGCGTCGCCGGCAGCATTCGTCGCCACTTTGTTCCCTCAGACAGGCTGATTCAAGCTGTGTATCTCTGCGAATTCGTGCCAGAATTCCACCGACGGCTTTCCGGACACCAAGGGGTAGGTGGCGGCTTGGCCGAGCACACGCCTTGAATCGACCTTTGAGGTCCTTTGGGGCCGCGATTGTCCTTGCTCGCGGCGCAGTTCGGCACGGTCGTGCCACCCAGAATTCATGATTGCACGGATACCGTGATAGAGATACATTTAGGCCGTGATCGTGAATTTCGGCGACGATGCCACGGAAGACCTCTTTCACGGAAACGAGTCGGCCAGGGTTCGTCGCTTTCCCGCCAACCTACGGCCACGTGCCCTACGAAAGCTCGATTTGTTGAACGTAGCTGCCGACATCAATGACCTCCGTGCCCCGGCGTCGAATCACCTTGAAAAGCTGAGCGGCAGTCTGGCGGGTTTCTGGAGCATCCGAGTGAATGACCAATGGCGAATCGTCTTTCGGTGGAACGACGGCTCTGCTCTTGATGTACGACTGACTGACTACCACTAGGGGAAATGACATGATTCCAAGCAACCGAACGGCAACCCATCCAGGCGAGGTTCTACGCGACGAATTCCTTGCAGAGCTGGGCATTCCCCAGACCGAGCTCGCCGCTAAGCTGGACATTCCTGTCCAGCGCATCAACGAGATCGTGAATGGCAAACGCGGTATCACGCCCGACACGGCGTGGCTCTTCGCAGGTGCCTTTGGAACCACGCCCGAGTTCTGGATGAACCTTCAAACCGTCCACGATCTGTCTCGCAATCGGCCTACCCGGACTGTTGCTCGGCTCAAAGGCCGACCTGCCACAAACACGCGCAACGTGGCCAAGCTGCCGCGCCACCGCCGTGCTTCCGCAGCATGATGGTAGGGATTTCGCAGAAGAGCGGGAACGCGATCGCGGTTAGCGCCGTCGCTCGGATTGCTCGACGCGCCCGAGACTCAAGCTCGAAGTTTGCGCGAGATCCCTGATGCACTTTCGTAAGGACAGATACGATCGATGCGACCCGTCCGGACGTCCAATCCATGGTTTTTGGACGCGTGCTAGACAAAAAGACTAAGCAATTCGATTTGTTGCGAATGGATGGCGATTCCGTCCAAGAATTGGGCTGTGGGTTTTGTTAGTGATTTCGATAGGTTAGGATATCCGCTGAGGCTTGAGGTGCTAGCGGTTAAGAGCCATGGGGGTTCGAGTCCCCCTCCTCGCACTCTAAAAGCCCCTGGAAACAGGGGCTTTTTTCTTCTTCACGATGCGGCTTTGGAGCCGGATTCTGCAGATGTAAACGATTGGACCGTATCGTTTACAGATTTGCCTCCCTGCAACACCTCAAACGTGCGCTTCGTACGCGCGTTCTCTTCCGCCCCTGGCGCAAGGTAATGTTTGCGCGTTACGTCGAAGGACGTGTGCCCCATGGCGCTCACCACGAAGTGGGCGGTGGCCCCTGCGGTCGTGGCCAGCGTGCTGTGCGTGCCACGCAGGCCGTGGGCGTTCACCACCGGGACACCGGCCTCCCGGCAGATCTTCTTCACCCAACACAGTATGGCGTGCCGGGTGATTCCGAATAGCGGCTCGTCTCCTCCCCTTCCCTCCGCGCGCGCTACGAGAAGCGGACGTACCAACTCTGGAACCTCCAGCCTCCGCGTTGCCGCTTCGGTCTTGCCTCCCCCAGCCGCCACCCATAGCAAGCGGCCCTCGTCATCTAGGTCCCGCACCGCGAGCCCGGCGATTTCAGAAGCCCGTAGGCCCAAGATAAGCGCCAACACGCACGCCAACGCCTGGGGATGCTTCAAGGCCATCTCCAATGCACAGGCAAGCCATCTGCGCGCTTCATCAACCCTGAGCTGCTTCTTTCCCCGTCGCCTCCTCCCCGGCCCCACGTTGTCCTTCACCAGATTCTCCACGACCACCTTGTCAGCGACCGCTCGTGCATAGAACGCCTTCACGACGTCGAGCACGTTCAGCAACGTCGTGGGTGCGTGGCTGTCGGCATACTCGCCCAAGAGTTTGCTGACGTCGTACCTGGTGAGCAAGCCAAGATCTTCGTCCATGACCGATTTGAAGAAGCCACCCAGTCGAAACCGAGTGGTGGTCAACGACGACGGCTTGGCACCTGCCGCCCGCATCGCCTCCTCATGCTTGTCGATAGCCTCCGCCACGGTGAGTCCCTTGGTCAGCAGGAGCCCCCGTCGGGCTTTCTTGATGGCCCCCTGCGCCTCGCCTTCATCCGCAAAGTCCTGATTAGATCGGCGTCCGTCGCGTCCGACGTAGAAGATTCTCCAGCGTCCACGGGACACCTTGTACGGTCCATACACTGCCTCCCTTCTTCCGAGTTTTGGCATGCGTCATCTCCTTTCAGATGAGCGCAGCCGGATGTGCCTGGCGCAAGGGTAGCACGCCGAATGAGATCGATGAGCACATCCAGCTTGCGCGAGATACCTGCCAACTCGGTGACGACCGCACCTTCGCCGGCACCGTCTTTCATCGCTACTGGGGATTCTCCAGAGGGTGATGGAACGGCACCAGCCTTCGAAGCAGTCGAGTTGGAATTGGTTCGCACAGGGATCACGGGGAAATAGCGTCATCGAGTCACAGCGCATCGATTTGCCGAGCGTTCGCGCCTTGGCGTTGGCTCCTGCCTCCTCACCAACCTCGCGGCCTGGCCGGTGCCCGGGACGGTGGTGAATGCCGGGACTGAGCTTGATCCGATTCGGTGGACAGGTTGTTTACGTCGTTCCGTCGTCGGTTAGCATGTTGTCACAGTCGCAAAGAGAGGTCACGCCGCTTCCTTCATTGCCAGTTGCTCGCGGTGCCTTTGTTCGGCCTGGGCAGGCGAAATGTAGCCGATGGACGAGTGACGCCGCTGCTGGTTGTAGAACACCTCGATGTAGTCGAACGACTCCCTCTTCGCGTCAGCGTAGCTCGCGAACTTTTCCCCCAGCTCGAATTTAAAGGTCGAGAACCAGCTCTCCATCGCAGCATTGTCGTAGCACTCGCCACGGCGGCTCATACTGCATACGATGCCTCTGTCGTTGAGCATGTTCTGGTAGTCCTCGCTGGCGTAGGGGCTGCCCTGGTCCGAGTGGTGGAGCAACCCGGCGTCTGGGCAACGCCTTCGGGTAGCCATTTCTAGTGCCTTAAGCACGAGGTGTCGGTCGTTGACGGCAGACAGTGCCCACCCAACAACGAATCGCGCGAACAGATCGACGATCACGGCCAGGTAGAGTTTGCCGCCGCTCTCGCCTATCAACAATTCGGTGGTGTCCCCCACCCAGCGTTGGTTGGGCCGCTCGGCCTGGAATTGGCGATCCAGGATATTGGGCGCCACCGGCTGGTCGTGCTCGCTCATCGTGGTGCACTTGTACCGGCGTCGCCTACGGGCCTGGAGCCCTTCTTGCTGCATCAGCCGGATGACACGCTTGCGACTGACGTGCTCACCTTTCGCGGCCAAGTCCGCGAGCACGCGCGGACTGCCGTAGGTCTTGCGGCTGTGCTCATGGGACTCCTTGACTAGGACTGCCAGCCGTTGGTCGTCGCGTTGGTGCTGGGACTCCGGACGTGCGCACCAGGCATAGAACCCGGTGCGCGAAACACCAAGAACCCGACACCAAAGCGAGAGAGGCTCGTTGGCCTTCTTCTCGGCGATGAGCGCGAACTTCATGCGCTCTCCTTCGCGAAGAAGGCCGCGGCTTTTTTTAGGATGTCCCGCTCCATTCGCAGCACACGGTTCTCACGCCGCAACTGCGCCAGCTCCGCGCGTTCCTCGGTTGTCAGACCGGTCTTGCCCTTGCTCCTATCTGCTCTAGCCTGATTCATCCAGCCGCGCAGGACCGATTGGGACAGGTCCAGGTCATCGGCGACCTGTGCCACCGCTTTCTTCTCATCCAAGACCAGCGCTACTGCCCCTGCCTTGAACTCGTCAGTGAACGTGCGCCTCGGCCGTCGGTGTTTCGTCTTGTCTTCCATCTTTGCCACGGTATCCGCCTTTCGTTGGGTGTCCACGAAAACGGATCAAGCTCAGTGCTCGATTCTTGGCCCTACGGCACCGTCCACGTCGTGCAATCGCTTTGGCACGAATTGGGAATCGACCGCGTGATCGCCGAACTTCAGGCGAAGGACGGCGTGCGACAGCCTTTTGAGCGCGCGCTGTTCGCAATGGTCGCCAACCGCACCAGCGAGCCGTGCTCGAAGCTGTACTGTCGCCAGCAGTGGCTGCCCGAGGAGGTGTTTCTACCGGGCAAGGAGAAGCTTGCGTTGCAGCACCTGTACCGGGCGATGGACTTCCTGGAGGCGCACAAGGAACACGTCGAGCGCGAGGTGTACTTCCACATGGCGGACCTGATGAACGCCGATGTGGACGTGATCTTCTACGACACAACATCGCTGCATTTCGAGATCGACGAAGAAGATAGGGGGACCGGTCTTGGTAATGTGCTGGCGGGGCGACGGACGTATCCGGCGCTGCGCAAGAGAGGCCACTCGAAGAATGGTCGCGGCGATGTGCCGCAATTGGTAGTTGGCCTTGCGGTCACGCGTGACGGCCTGCCGGTGCGGTCGTGGGTCTTCCCGGGAAACACGGCGGACGTGACCACCGTCGAGAAGGTGAAGCAGGACTTGCGTGGGTGGCGACTCGGCCGCTGTGTGTTTGTGGGGGACGCGGGCATGAATTCAGAGGAGAACCGGCGCACGCTGGCGCTCGGCGGTGGCAAATACATCCTGGCCGCGCGTATGCGTGCGGACGATGAGGTGACCCGCGCGGTGCTCACGCGCGGTGGGCGTTTCCAAACCGTGGCCGACAATCTGCGCATCAAGGAAGTCATCGTGGGCGACGGAGCCCGCCGACGGCGCTACGTGGTGTGTTTCAATCCCGTCGAGGCCGAGCGGCAGCGACAGCACCGGCGCGTGGTGCTCGAAGAGCTTGCGGCCGAGCTCAAGACGCTGCGCAAGCCAGCGCGCAGCGAGAGCCACTCGAAGCGAACATGCGCACTTCTTTCGACGCCACGGTTTGCGCGCTACCTGCGCCAGGCCCCGTGGGGCGGGCTGAAGATCGACCTCGGCGCGGTTCGCAGAGAATCGAAGCTCGACGGCAAATGGGTCATCACCTCGAACGACGACACTCTCTCCGCTGAAGATCTGGCACTGGGCTACAAGCAACTCATGCGCGTCGAGCAGTGCTGGCACACCGTCAAGGGTGGGCTGCGCACGCGGCCGATCTTCCACTGGACGCCACACCGGATTTGCGCGCACGTCTCACTGTGCGTGCTGGCCCTGCTGGTCGAGCGCATCGCCGAGATCCGCGCGAAGGACACCTGGCGCAACATCCACGACCAACTCGAAGCCATCAAAGTGGTCGAGTACCAACGCGGCGGTGTGCATGTACTGCAGACCACCGAGATCCGTCCCGCCGCAGCCGCACTGCTTGCCCGTCTGAAGGTCGAGCTACCGCCAAAGCTCCACGGGGTCACGCCCAGCAAGACGGCGGCCTCCTCGGAGCCTCTCGCTGCCAAGTCCTGAGCCATCCGTCCAGGCCGGGCGCCTGGTAACACGACGATCACTGCGTCATGTGGCCGATCCGCCTGCGATTACCGTCAAAATACGATCTGGCGCAGCGAGTCTGTCGTCAAAGTCGGGCGTCGCTCACCTGCCGCGAGCGCTGGCCGCGCCGACAGTGAGGCGCACAATCATTTCGACTGCGGTCGGCAATCGAGTCGCAAAATCGTTTGGTGCCACCGGTCGGGTCAGTGCCGGCGCGATGGGCAGGTTCGAGGGCCAAACGACAAGGGTTGCGGTTGCAATTGACGGCTTCATCGCCGTGGACACCACCGCTCTCATCAGCGATTTGCCGCCGGGAATCAGCGCAGTAATTGGCAAGGACGTGCTTGGGCGGGCCGTGCGCACCGCCACGGTCGGCCAGCCCGGTGTCGCTGGCCAGAAGGATCAGCATTCATGAGAACACAACGACGTACGCGAACAACGACAAATGCACTCGGCGAAGTGGCGAAGCGCGATTTCGTGGCCATCGCGGAGATCCTTTGTGAGGAGAAAGCGACGGGCAGGCTCAAAGATCGGCTCGCGGGGTACTTCCGAAGCCAGAATTCGCGATTCGATACCGACCGGTTCCTGACGGCCACGCGCGCGTGTCGACGGTGAGCTCTCCGATCTTGGTCAAGGTGTCGTCCCCGAGGCAGCGCGGTCGTTTGTCCGCCCACGTGGCCAACATGCGGCCGTGGTGTTCCTATCATCAGTCCACCGGCGCAGGCGTCTTCGAGGTGACGCCTGCCGAGCTTGCCCAAGCGAGGGCCGCGCGCAGGCGGGGTGGCCTACGGCAGTTGCGCTTCACCGTGGTACGGAACCCCGACGATTTCTTCCCGTGTCGGTCGCGGAAATGAAGTTGTGGCGCCCTCTCTATGGCACCTTGCGGGGTTCTCATACGAAGAGTGTGCCCTGCGTTCGTGTACCTTGGAACACGTGCGCTTTGCCAGTCCAAGCAACTCAGGGCAGCCTTCCAAGGAAGCCGTTGTCTCCAACAAACCAGGTCTCGCCGACGGGCGCACCCCAGATTCCACGAACCGTCCCCCCATTCAGGCTGTTGACGGGCGTCCACGACTTTCCATCGAAGTGCCACGCGGTGAAGCTGCCAGAATACAAGTCATTGGCTGATCGTCCCCACAGCGCGAACACCGAACCTCGTGATTGCCCCATGTCCATGCCCGCTGGCGGAACGCCCCAGCGTGTCCCATCGAAGTGGTAAAGCCCATCAAATGTTGCCACCCAAACGTCGTTGGCCGCCTTCGAGAAGATGGCGGTCGGGATCCCTGAGCCAATGCCCGCCGCGCTGACGGCATTCCACTGCACACCATCCCAGTGACTTACGCCTGGTGCGACGGTCACCAGCCATCCATCGGACTTGTCGTTCAACCAGAATCCCTCGATGCAACTGGAGATCGCGCCATCTACGCTAGTCCATGTCTTGCCGTCCCAGTGCAGGAGTAGGGTTTGGCAACCGCCGATCCATACGTCATCAGCAGCCGTCCCCTGCAGGGCCATCACCACTTGAGAGCCGGCTGGCGTTTGTTGCGTCTTCCAGGATGTACCGTCCCAGAATGCGATCGTGTTTGTGCAACCAGCCGCCCACACGCTGTTGGAGCTGGCGCCCCAAATGGCTACAACCAAACAGGTGCTGGGAAAGAAGGGATAGTCTGACCACGTGGTTCCGTCCCAATGGCGCAGAGATCCTCCCTTGCCACCGGTCCAGATGTCGCTTGGGCTGCTTCCCCACACGGCAAGTCCTACGTCGTTTGCGGCAGTAATGACAACACTGGTATCGGAAGCCACGATCGCATCGGAAGCCATTGTCGCGTCGGAAGCCACGATCGCGTCGGAAAATCGTTCGCTGGCGGCGTCTCCGCTAGCCCACTTCTCTGCGGTGGCGTCGAAGAGGGTGTATGCGTTCGGCCCATCCGTCTCTTTTTCCGCCGCGGCATCGGATGGCGATGCCACCGTCGGGCTACAGGGCCAACGCATCTAAATCGCAAAGAATCTCGGTCGGATAGCCGAGGCGCCGATACGATGGAAAATTGGATTGGGCACCAATGTCGTGGCCATCTCGTGGGCCATGAGTCGAAAGACCGCAGCCGACCGAGAGAAGGAAGAACTGACGGCGTCGATCCTGGAATACTTCGCCACTATTCCGGACCCGCGCGTGGATCGGACGCGCCACCATTCGCTAACTGACATTCTGGCGCTGTCGCTGTGTGCAGTGATCTGTGGGGCTGATTCGTTTTGTGCCATCGAGACTTTCGGTCGCGCCAGGGAGAGCTGGCTGCGGACGTTCCTCGGACTGCGGCATGGGATTCCAACTCACGACACTATCGGCCGCGTCCTCGCGGCGCTGGACCCGCAGGCGCTGGGCGAAGCCTTCCGCCAGTGGGTGGCCGCCGTGGCACGACTGACACAAGGAGAGGTTGTGGCGATCGACGGCAAGACATTGCGCCGATCCTTTCAGGAGTCCAGCAGCAGCGCTTTCGTCCACATGGTCAGTGCGTGGGCGACCAACAACGGTGTCGTACTTGGGCAGGTCAAGACCGAGGAGAAGTCAAACGAGATCACGGCGATCCCTCGGTTGCTGAAGCTCCTGAACATCAAGGGCTGCCTGGTCACCATCGACGCCATGGGCTGCCAGAAGCAAATCGGCGCCGACATCCAAGAGGCCGGCGCGGACTACCTGCTCGCCGTCAAGGACAACCAACCAACGCTGAACGCGGAAGTGACGGCAATCTTCGAGCACTGTCGGCGCGAGCCGACAGCATTCGGCGTGGACTTTCATGAAACTCGCAACACCGGGCATGGGCGCACGGAGATTCGTCGCTGCTGGGCCACGGACATGGTCGAGAGTCTCAGCCAGCACGGAGAATGGAAGGGCTTGCAGAGTCTGGTTATGATCGAGGCTGAGCGCACCGTTGCTGGCAAGACGTCCACCGAGCACCGCTACTACATCAGTTCGTGCAAGAGCATCTCTGCCCAATTGGCGTTGCACGCCGCCCGCAAGCACTGGGGAATCGAGAACGAGTTGCACTGGGTGCTCGATGTCGTGTTCCGCGAGGACGACTGCCGAGTTCGCGCTGGCAACGCCGCGGAGAACTTCGCGGTCATGCGCCACCTGTCCCTGAACCTCCTCAAATCGGTCAAGAACACCAAGCTCAGCATCAAACTACGTCGAATGAGCGCGGCTTGGAACCAGGACTTCCTCATACGAGTCCTGACCGCTTACCCCGATGTGGGATGATGCGATAGCCCTGCGTCGGGCTATCGGCCTCCTTTTCCGCAGCGCCGTCCAAAGTAGGAGCCGCATCGGCTGTGGCCTTTGCGGTACTGCCGTGGCAACCCAAGATGGCCAACGTGGCGACAAGTCCCAGCATGCGAGCGCCCGTGTGATTCATCGACGATTCCATCGGATCGAAGGATACCGCGCATTCAATTCCCATTGACACCCTTGTTTCGCCCCTTGTTTCGCCACGAGCGACCTTCAGGCACCCACCCCACTTGCGCATCCGCGTCCACCCCGCCAACAGCCAGGCCGCCAGAGACGAATCGCCCATGTCCCGGTAAGATCAGCAGGGATCCATGGCAGCGCGGGCAAGCGAATGGGCGCCGGTGGTGGACGCGCTATCGCTATGCCCGAGCAACGCACCGATGACCTGCTGCTCGGCACGCATGACGGCGTAGGTGCTGCCGGCGGCATGGCGGGCGCCGTGGCTCGTGATGCCGCGGATATTCTCGGCCGCCAACGCGACTTTAAGGATCAGGCAGGGTCCGAAGGATCGTCTCCAGAGCAGCACGAGCCCGGCGTTGTTGCTCGAGTCCTGCAGAGTTTGTGTCGATGACGAAGCCCGGTCCCAATTGTGGAATCGCCCTTTCGTCTGGCGATTGGGATCGGATCTCTTCGAGCGCATCGAATACCTTGAGAAAACCATGCTCGTTGAGACACTCAAGGAGCACAATCAGTGGCTGATCCGAGCAGCCCCAACGGGTGCGACAGATCTCCTTCAGTTTCTCCCATTCCTTCGCCCTCAATTGGTTCTGAACTCCTTGAAGAATCGCCGTCCTCATCCAAGCCTCCTGACAGAGGGAAGCGAACGAAACATCTCGTCGATCCATCGATCTCGGAGCCAAAAGCCGAAGATAGAGATCCAGGCCAGGGCACCCCATGGAATAGCGCGACGTTCCTCGTGCAAAGGATCTTGTCGGAGAAACCAATTGCTGCCCAGGTACCTCCAGGTGCTCACGGCATGCTGCGCCCAACCGGGCGCTGTTGATCAGCTCCCTGGGATAATAGCCCAGCCACCGCCAGCCCTGCCGATCGTTGAGGCGTCCGGCTCTCCCGCAAAGTCAGTTCCTTGGGTTCGCCATTCTTCGTCTTCCCGTCGCCCGTCGTCCGTGCGATCCTCCACCCATGAGAACCATCCGCCGCTACTCGAACCGGAAGCTGTATGACACGCAGGACAGCCACTACGTCACCCTCACGCACATCGCGGCGATCATCCGTGCGGGCGACGAGATTCAGGTCATCGAGCACAGCACAGGCAGAGACCTCACCGCAGCCACCATGGCCCAAATTCTTTTCGAGGAGACGAAGCACGGGCAACCGCTGGCGGTTGAAGGACTGCGCAAGATCATCGTGTCCGGCCTGTCCGTCGAGTAGTTCGGGCGCGGCGGCAAAGTGCCGGCACCGGCCACGCCGGGAGCCTTCAGACCTGGCCGAGGCCGTCTATTCTGGGGAGTACTTGCCGGCTGCCCTGCGGTCCCTTGGAGCTGTCGCCCGCCCTGCCTGCCAACCCAGCTATGAGCCAAGACGTTCTGGATTTTTGCGCGCGCAACTGCAACATCGGCGAAATTGTGAAGGAAAGTGCCCATCTGTTGATTTGCACCAAGGTCGCGTGTACTGGTCCATCGACATTCGCCAGTGAAAGACGGCCACTTTGCCCACGCGATTCCTGGGCAGATCGACACGCCGAGAGCGCGACCGGCCATCGCTTCGGAGGTTCCCGGGACTTGAAGCGCGCCATTCGACGATCCTTTTGGGACGTCAGGCAGACGTCACCCTTCTGATGCGAAGACTGCGTCGCTGGGGCACCAGTCAGTCGCTCCGTCGGATCTCGATCTGCGCCAGGTGTCGCGCGCCCTGGAAATGCGTGGCCACGAGCCCCAGCCGCTCTCCAATCTTGGCTCGCGCCGGCGCCCATGGTGCCGCACAGGCGCCCTTCGCCCTGTTGCGGATCAGGACATCTGGGACTTTTGCGGGTGCAAGTGCACCACATCGAAAATCGCTGAGGCTTCTGGCCGCGGGCCGTCGGTTCGGCACTGGGCACAATCCAAGATCCGATTGGCTGCCAATCGCGCCTGCCTGGCCTCTACTCGGCGCTGGGCAAGTCGACCGGCGACATGGTCGCCCGAGCCGAAGTACACCTCGTCTGGCGTTTGCCCGTTGAACGCCGCGTGCGGCATGACGGAGTTGTGTTCCGTTACGTAGAACGCGACAAGGCGCTCGACCGCGGCCGGCGTGTCGAGTTGGTTAAGGAAGAGCCAGTTGTGCTTCATCGATCGCCAGAACGCCTCGATCATGGAGTTGGAGAAATCGACTTCGACCTGGGCAAGCACCCTAGGTAGAGCTTGTCGGGAAATTCGGGGTGCCGATCGCGATGTCTGCCCATCCCGCGCTGCCTGGCGCGGGCAATCTCTGATTTTCGCCAGTAGGGTGAGCGTTGTCCCCGCGTTTCGCTCATATCGCCAGGGCAATCCCCTTCTTTTCGGCAACGCCCCGAAGCAGCTTGGTTAGGTTCAGCCCAAGCACCGCACGTTGGCCGCATACGCCCATCATCCCGGCTGAGCGTGCCGCCGGGCGGTTGAATCCGTATTTGGGGCACTTGATGGTGCCAATCGACCCTTCGACCATCGCACGCTCCCGGATGAGACGGTCCTTCACTTTGCCTACCACTTCCCACGGCGCGCGTCCTCGGGGTGCCAATCCAATATCGCGCACGCCAAGCTTGCGAAGTCGTTTCACGTTCTCCGTGCTGTACCCACCCCGGTCGTAGGCGTAGGCACGCGGTGCCTTCCCCAACAGAGATGCGAGATCTTCGACCGCACGCACGGCATAGCTTGCATCGGTGACGTCGGTCTTCATCCCGGCCATGGTCGCAAGCACGAAGCCGCCGCGCAGACGTGTGATTCCCCACGACAGACCGAACTCCACCGCCTTGCCCACTTTGCCGCGCACGATCGAGTAGAGCTGGGGAATGTGCAGGTTGATGATCTTGCCGGATGCGACGAAGCCCGTGCGCAGCCAGTGGCGAATCTGCGGTACCAACTTGCGCATGGTTTCGTGCAATTCGACGAGCTTGCGCTGTGCGACCACGGCGTGACCGCGCAGTCTGCGTCCCTGCTCGGCCGCAACCGCGAGCGCCTTGCCCAGGTTCTGGTTGATGCCTTCGATGATGCTGGTCATCTGCGCAACCATCCGGTCCTTGGCCGCCTTGGTTTTGCCCTTGGCGAACAGCCGGTACTTGCGCACGTGCGCCTTGGCCGCCCGGAACTTGCCGTACATCTTGCCCACAAAATCCTGCAAGCCTCGTCCCGCTCTCTTCGCCGCCGCTTCGATGGACCTGACGAAGCCGCCTAGCAATCCCATTTCGTTGGGATGCGGAATCGCCGCTTCCTGTGCCGTCATGTCGGCCACTGCGACCCTGGCATCGGCAAGCCCCAGGGCCACGGCTTGTTTCACCACCGCCTCGTTGATAAGCCGGCACCCGTCTTCTCCCAGAAGCTGTGCAAAATCCTGAATCGTCGTGAAATCCGGCGTCCAGTCCGTCTCCGTCAGACCGCACAGGTATCGCGCTGGCGCGTAGTACCGAATCTGCTCCTCCACCTCGCGGTAGGGCATCTTTCGAATCGCCATCAACGTCAGCGCCCCAAGTGTCGCGCGCAAGTTCGGCGGTCGTCCCGCCGCGTTCTTGAGCTTCTTGGCCCGGACTTTTTCCGCCCGTAGTTCCAGCTCGGTCCAATCCACCGTGTCGGTCAAGACCACCATCGGATGATTGTCGGGCAACGCAATCGCGGGTCGTTTCGATCGCGCAAATAGTTCGGGCTGGCTGTTGCCGCCTCGGCGTCGTGCAGACATCGCGGACCTCCTTGGTCACACTTTCCATCAGCCACAATTCGTCGCCGTTGTCGATCCCCCACGACGAGAAAACGCATGATGTGCGACGATTTTCCTGGGGACGGTCAGTGCGAGCCGCCAGCCGCAGGCCGGCCCTTTGGGCGGCCCGGAATTTCCCGACAAGCTCTAGGTAGGCGACCGAGACCAAGAAGGGCATCGACGGCACCGTTGACGTTTTCGACGCCGGAATCGGCGACCACAGTGGCCGGGTCTTCTTCGGGTGGGAGCGTCTTGCCAGCCTCAACGAGAACGGCGCACGTGTTCTGGGGCTCAAGGCGAGGTGCGACCTTCCAGGCCAGAATCCGGCGGCTCAGGTTGTCGATCACTGCATGGAGGTACACCTTCGTTCCGTCGAGCAACTTGATGATGGTCACGTCTATGTGCCAGTACTCATTCGGCTTCGTCGCGCGTACGCCTTGCTTTGGGCTTGCCGGGTGGACCCGGTTTCTTGGTCTTCGCCAGCCTCGTTCGCGAATGAGCCTCAGCCAGGTGCCAGCCGAGACGAACACTCGCCCCAGGCGCTGAGCGTGGAGCGCGAGCGTCCGGACCGACATGTGGCGATGTTCCGGGGACGTTGCCATGTCGTGCATGGAGCGGATCTCCGTGGCCGTCACCTGGCCCGGCGACGAGCGAGGGCAGCTGGAGCGGTCGTCAAGCACGCACTCCGTCTGCCTCTTCGTCCACGCGTAGTGGCGCGACGGCGACAGGCCGATGAGCCGGAGAACGACCGTGAGCTTGAGGCTGGTTCGGGCGTGCTCGACCGCGCTCAGCAACTTGGTCTTGCCCTCACCGGAGGGTACGCGGTCGCCGTCCAGTCGCACACCGGAAATCCGGAACACGCAGAACATCAAGCGCACGATGGCCAGCAACATGCAAACCCGATTCTCAAGCCGGACGATCTGGGCACGGAGTTCGCCGGCGTCAGAATCGAGGACACCCAGAGTGACCACCTCCGGCATACCCCGCCGCATCCAACTCCTTGCCGTCGAACGCGGCACTCCCAGGCGTTGGGCAACATCCGGGTCACCGGCGTGGTAGGCGAGTTCACGCAGGCGATGGTCGTACGTGCGGCGGCAGGTGGTTTCAGGCACCGGAGCAGGATGAACGGCGGGCACCGGCGGCGCAAAGTCGGTCAAAGGTCGATGCTCCCCGCCATCCAAATGCCAACGATTCTGCGCGTGTTGCATTTGCACCCATGAAACTCCAGGATGTCCTGATCCTCAGCAGGGCTAGAAGGCGCAGTGGAAGGATGGGTGAAGGATGACCGACAAGCCAAGAGTGGGAGACGAAGAACTCCACAGCCGTGAGGATGCCGCGCATCCAATAGACAGAAGAGCACAATGAGTGGTCCAGATGTCATTGTTCCCGAAGTGCAGACGCAGCTCGCGACCATCTGCCAAAGAATCAATCGGGATTCCAACGCCAAGGCAGTTGTGCTTATCGGTCGCGATGGCCAACCCATCGCTGAGGCAGGCGACGTCGGCGAAATCGACGTGACGTCGCTGTCGTCGCTCACCGCGGGCAACGTGGCGGCCACCAGAGGAATGTCGAGGATTCTGCTTGAAAAGGACTTCGCCAGCCAGTTTCACCAGGGTGAAAAGACCCACGTTTACATCACGCTGGTCGCGCGACGCGCGATCTTGGTGGTGCTCTTCGACGACCGCTCGTCACTCGGCCTCGTGCGCTTGCGCCTGAGAGGACCTGCGAACGAGATTGCTCGCCTGTTCGAGCAGGCCGATCGCAAAGCGGCTTCACAGACTGGACAGTCTATCTTGAACGCGATCACCGACGCCGACATCGACAACCTCTTCAATGACTGAACGATTCTCTTGCTCGTCACGAGCGCAAGTTGGCCCGGCGGTTGACCCAACTTCTCGACCGATCGAGACGGCCCCACGCGCATAGACTATCCCAAGGGAGGAATCACCCGTCAGATGACAGCAAGGAGAGCAATCAAGGGATTCCTGATCTGCTTGCTGAGCGGACTCAATGCCAGAGGTGCGTATGCCAGCGAGGACAAGGTGGGTAACCCTGGCCGCACGTTTTGCCGGCATGGTCGGCCAGCTCACGGCCGCGCTCCAACGCGCAGCTCGCCCTACTCTGCCGGCGGCAGTTTCTTGGAGCGAAAGCCGATCTGTTTTTCGGTCGTGTCCGGCAAGAGGTTTTCGATCACGGCGATGAGTGTCTTGATGTTTTCGCCCTGGCCGCGAAGGGTCTTATCGTGGGTGGCGAGACGGCGCTCGATCTCTTCAACCTTGGTGGCGAGCTGGCGGTTCGAGGCGAGGATCTGCCGGAGTCGCACGAAGGCGCGGACAACCTCGACGCTCATCTCGACGGCCTTGGGCGAGTTCAAGACGGACGCGGCCATGACGGCGCCGTGCTCGGTGAAGGCGGTAGGAGGTTTTCGACTGCCGCCCCACGCAGATCTTGAAGTCGCAATTTGCGACTTCAAGATCTCGACCTCTTCCTTGGTGAGTTGAAATGCGAAGTCGTCCGGGAACCGGCCGATGTTTCGCTTCACCTGCTCGTTCAGACGCTTTACGGGTACGCCGTACAGGGCGGCGAGGTCGGAGTCGAGGATGACCCGGCGCCCGCGCATGATGAGGATCGTCCGCTCGACTCGCTCCACGGGAACCAGGCTCTCCTTACCCATCGATCTTCAGCCAGCGCGGGTCTTGACGATCTCACGCGCCCATTGCTCGACGAGGGCGCTGCTGACCTCACACCCCTTCGACTCGTGGGCCGACGCGGAGGCGGCCATCCTCGGCACGGTCAAGCCGGAGGACTACGTCGCCGGCCGCATCTCGTCCGTCCTGACCTGGACCGACGGCGAGACCTACCAGGCGCAGCTACCCCTCACGCAGAAGACGGCGACTCTCTACGCTCCCCTCGGCTCCCACGTTCGCCTGGCGCTGGAATTCCTCGCCGGCCGGCGGCCTTCCCCGTCCATGTCGACCGAACAGTACGTGGAGGCCCTCGCCAACGACGAGCGCTTCCACCTCGGCCGCGCGGCGTGGGCTGCTCGAATACTCGACAGCCACGAGATCGGAGACGCCTCGTGACCACCTTCGACGCTACCTACGACGCCAGCGACGACAAGCTACGCCTGCGCGCCAGCTCGCGCCTCGACGCCGAAACCTACGCTCGGGTGAAGGCGGCCGGGTTCGGTTGGGCACCGAAGCAAGATCTCTTCTTTGCCATCTGGTCCCCTTCTCGTGAGGACTTGCTCGTCGAGCTGGCCGGCGACATCGACGACGAGTCGACGACCCTCGAAGAGCGTGCCGCCCAGCGTGCCGAGCGGTTCACCTCATACCAGGGCAAACGCGCCGCCGACGCCGACCAGGCCCGCAAGGTGGTCGCGGCCGTCGCCGATAACATTCCCCTCGGCCAGCCCATCCTCATCGGCCACCACAGCG
Organism: uncultured delta proteobacterium; assembly: GCA_963723955.1. Lineage (GTDB taxonomy): Bacteria > Myxococcota_A > Polyangia > Fen-1088 > Fen-1088 > Fen-1118. The sequence continues at coordinate 241,759 of CAVRSU010000010.1, read as the reverse complement.
AGCGCCACGCTCGCTGCGACGCCGAGAAGATAGAGAGCGGCATGCAGCGGGCCGTGAAACTACGGGAGACTTCCCAGTATTGGAAAGACCGCGCGGCCAGCGCCATCGCGCACGCGCAATATCTGGAAAAGCCCGCCGTGCGTGCCCGTCGAATCAAGAAGCTCGAAGCTGAGTTGCGCGGGCACCAGCGCGACACCGACAAGGCGGAGCTTGCGCTCAAGCTGTGGGCGGTCGAGCCGATAACCTTGGAGCGCGCCAAGGCGATCACGAACGTCAACCACTACAGCGCGTGCTTCCCGCTTTCGCAGTACCCGCGCGAGCCACCCGCCTCGCAGTACGAGGGACAGCAAAGCCTCTGGTCCGCCCTGGATGACGGCATCATCACGGCCGAGCAGGCGCGGTCCCTGGCGGTAGCCATGAACGGGCGGGGCATCGCTTACCGTGCGCGTTGGATCGCTCACCTCAAAAACCGCCTGACCTACGAACGAGCGATGCTCGGCGAGAGCGGCGGACTCAAGGCGGACAAGTTCGACCTTCAGCCCGGCGGCCAGGTGTTGCGGCGGGGACACTGGCACGTCATCACGAAAGTCAACCGCAGCGCTGGTGCCGTGCGGAGCGTGACCGTGCTCGGGCACTTCGCGGCGACTATCGCGGTTGAAGACATCGCCGACTATCGCGCGCCGGCCGAGGGCGTGGCCGAGAAGGTGAAGGCCGTGACCAAGCTCGCGCCCATGTGCAACTACCCCGGCGAGGGCTTCCGCCACATGACTCGCGCCGAGTGGGAGCACCGGAAAATGTCGGATGTTTCGCAAGCGATCAAACACAAGGCCAGCGAGAAGTATGGAGCCCACCGCACGCGGGCGACTTCCGGCGAATCATGGACCACGGTAGCTGTCTACCTGACCGACACGAAGCAGGTAGATCCGCCCGCGCCGAGCGCACCGAAACCGACACCGCAGATCAAAACCCTGCCGCCCGAGCCCCGCACGCCGCAAGTGGCGCAGACCACCGATCCGGCTGCCGAGGATTTCATGGTCATCAAGGCCGCGCTCAAGGCTGGCGTCCAAGTCACTGTGGTGCCGCAGTTGTTCCCTACCCCGCCCGAGCTGGCCAAGCGCATGGCCAAGCTCGCCAACCTTGGCTGGCATGATCGAGTCCTCGAAACGAGCGCGGGGACCGGCAACTTAATCAACGCCATCGTCGACGCCGAGCCGACGGCGAAGATTCACGCGGTCGAGGTCATCCGCCCAAGCCCACCGTCGGCGTACGCGCGACAGAACCCAACCAGATTTGGCATATCGATGTGAGTGTCCTGAAATTGCTCGATGGCAAGAAGGCATACCTGCACGCCATCATTGACAACTATTCGAGGAAGATTCTCGCATGGACGGTGGCCGAGCGACTCGATCCGACAGCGACCTGCCAGCTCCTTCTCGCTGCCGGCAAACACATGGTATTCGCGGGGTTGCCGCTTCTGTTCGCCGATTCCGGCATCGAGAACATCAATAGCGCGGTAGACGACACCCTATTCAGCGCCGGCTTGGAGCGCGTCCTCGCACAGGTCGATGTTGCCTATTCCAACTCGATGATCGAGGCGTTCTGGCGTTCGCTGAAACACCAATGGCTTTACCTCACTCCCTCGACTCGATAGAGCGTCTCCGCGCTCTCGTGGCGTTCTTCGTGGAGCAGCACAACACCCAGATGCCGCATTCGGCGTTCTCCGGCCAGACCCCGGACGAGATGTACTTCAGCACGGCGGTCGACTTGCCGGCGCAACTGGCCGCAGCCCGGAGCAAAGCGAGTGAGGAGCGTCTCGCAGCGAATCGAGCGATGACCTGCGACCTGTGCAGCGGCCAGCAAACCAGCCTTCTCGCATCGCAGATTTCTCCATGATTTCAGCACCGTCGCTCTTGCGTACGTAAAAGTGCGGAATGTCCGCGCACGCAGCTGGGATGCGTCCAGGCGCCACTCTCGTCGGGCTCGCGCAGACCTCGACGTAGCAAGTGCTTGACCAGCCGGTGCTTGGCGCGACTCTCATCGGCTTTCGCGGCGGCTCGCTGACGAACCAGATCTCGCAATGCCTCGTGCTCGGGCGTGGGCACCCAGACCGGCGTGAGGTCGCCGGATTGGTACGACTGGGCGAGCTTCTCGGCGTCGCGACGATCGGTCTTCACCTTGTCGCCGGCCTTCTTCGGGATGAGCGACGGTGCGATGACTTCGCAGTCGACGCCGAGCTTGGTGAGCTGCCAGTACAAGGCATAGCCCGTGGGACCGGCCTCGTAGCAGACCTTCAGATTCTTGCCGCCGCCCAGCTTCTCGATGAGCTTGCGCACGGCCTCGGGGCGGTTGGGGAACTTCCCGAGGCTACGGATCTTCCCGCGACCTTCGGCGATAGCCGCGGTGATGGTTTCAGCGTGAACATCCAGACCTAGATATCGAGTACAATTGCTCATGACCGACTCCTCCGTTGTGGCTCTGCGTTTTGTGTCTCACACCAGGCCCAAGCGTAACCCACGGTCCCGGTGTGAGTCGGTCGTTCCATCCTGACTAGCCCGACCTCGGGAAATCGTCGCAAATAGTATCTCCTGTGATACCATGATGTGGTGCGAGTGGTTCTTGATACTTGCGTGCTTGTCGCGGCCTGGCGGTCCAGCCTGGGCGCTTCATTTGAGATCATCCGTCTTCTCCGACGGAGAAGGTTCGAGATCGCTGTGTCTGTTCCCCTGGTCGTCGAGTATGAGTCCGCATTGCTGCGCCACCTTTCCCCGGCCCGCCGGGCGGCCGACGTCGCGTCCTTCGTTGACTACCTGTGTCTCGTCGCGCACAAGCAGGACATCTTCTTTCTGTGGCGTCCGCTGCTTCGAGATCCGAACGACGACATGGTGGCAGAGCTTGCGGTCGCGAGTCGTGCCGACGCGATCATCACGCACAACCTGAAGGATTTCTCTGCTGCGGCCAACCTTGGTATTCGAGTCCTTACGCCAGGTTCCTTTCTGCTTCAACTTTCACGGAGATAGGTCCATGTCCACGCTCAGTCTCAGACTTCCCGTATCGCTTCATCGCAAACTGTCCGATCTTGCGGAGAACGAAGGCGTTTCGTTGAACCAGTTGATCAGCTCGGCTGCCGCAGAGAAGGTAGCCGCGTTGATGACCCAAGAGTACCTGTTGAATCGAGCCGGCCGCGCATCGCGGGACAAGTTCGACGCCGTGCTAGCGCGGGTTCCGAAGGTGTCCCCGGTTGCAGGTGACGAGATTCCCGCAGCGTACTTGAAGCGCCCACGCAGGAAGGGCGGGCTAACAAGCCGTTGAAGCGGATGGTCGGCCGCAGACGGCCGCCCGCCGCTGAACGGCAAGGCGTTGATATGGAACGACCCTGCAACCCCTATTATTAGCTCTCCGGATTTTTTCTAACTTTTGCCTCCGTCAGTGGTTGGGATGAAGCGAAGAGTGAGCGGTGAAGCGGTCCATCGACAATCGCCAACGGAAGACCAGCCCTGCTGCGAACGAAGACATTTTTCACTTCTTGTTCGCAATTGCGCCACCCGTGAAATCAAAGAGGAATTGGCTCTGCAGCTTGCTGCCCGAGACAGCGTTCGCACGACATCGCGCGATTGGCAGCCATGCGAGCTGCCCGTGCGTTGCCCCTGGCCAGCGCCAGTTCCTCGGGCACTTTGGCACCGGTCCCAAAGAACACTTCATCGGGCGTCTGCCCGTCGAACGCTGGATGTGGCATCTTCGTGTTGTGCTCATTGACGTGGAACTCCACCAGCGTGCGAACACGCGCCACCGAATCCAAGGAGTTCAAGAACAGCCATTGATGCTTCAGCGAACGCCAATAGGCCTCGACGATCGAGTTGGAAAAGCCAACCTCGACCTGCGCCAAGATGCGATCAAGACATGCGCTGAACAAGGTGTCGTCCACCTCGCCGTTGATGTTCTCCACGCCGGAATCCGCGTACATCAACGGCCGCCCCGCATCCACCAGATGCTTGCCAGCCGCGAGCAATACCTGGCACGTGTTCGATGGGTCGAATCGCTCCGTTACTGCCCACGCAAGGATCTTGCGCGAAAAGTTGTCGACCGCCGCTTGGAGGTAGACCTTCGTCCCGTCGATCAGCTTGATGACACTCGTATCGATATGCCAGATCTCGTTTGGTCGCGAAGCGCGGACACCGACGGTAGGCTTGGGCGGATGGATGCGCTGACGTGGTCGCCGCCAGCCGTGTTCTCGGACGAGTCTCGCCCACGTTGTCGCAGAGGCGAAGACCTTGCCGATGCGTTGAGCATAGCGAGCGAGGGTGCCAAGCGGCATGTGCCTGTACTCGGGCGCCAAGACCATCTCCTTTACCGCGGCCACCTCGTTACCCGTGAGTTGGCCGGGGCTTGTGCGCGGGCACGACGAACGGTCAGTGAGCTCGCACGCCTTTTCGGCTCGCCTCCAGGCGTGGTAGCGCCCCGGTTCGAGCCCGGTGATGTGCAGGATGGTGGCCAAGGGAAGGAGGGTTTCGGCGCTGGTGATGGCGCGAAGGATGCCGGCTTTGGCCTTTCCTTCTGGGAGACGAACTCCATCGAGGGTGAAGCCGGAGGCACGAAGCAAGGCGAGCAGGAGGCGCACCACGGCGGCGAGCACGCGCGCGCGTTTCTCCCAACGCGCGATGGAATCGAGCGCGTCCTGCTCGTTGTCGAACAGTCTCCGTCGTCACGACGGGGCGAAGTCCACGGCGTCGCCAGGTGGAAACGGTAGAGCGCGGGATGTGAACGTGCTTGGCAACGGCCATGGGGCCGCAACGAACGACGTGTTCGCGAAGACGATGGTCGTAGGTGCGCCGCGGCCGCGGCCGCGGCGCGTCTCAGGCAACGAGTGTCATTCCAGGAGCATGACAACACTCCGCGGCCTCGAAAAACTGAATGAAATCAGGGATGGCGCTCTTGCGAACAGAGAATTCAGAATGTCTCCGCACACAGCTGTGCGAAAGGTCTGCGCACACAGCTGGTGTTCGCTTGCAGGTAGCCAGGTCATGAGGCAGCCACTGGCGTCCTGCGACTACTTTGGAGTCAGCTTCATCACGGTTCCGTTGCCACTGGCGTCGTAGCCTACCCAATAGATGCTCTTGTCGTCCACGGCGATGCAGTGGACACTCGGCTCCCAAACAAGGGTGGTGACGGTGCCACCGCCAATGGGTACCTTCTTTACGGTCCCCGTACCGTCGGCTTCGTAGTTTGTCCAGTAGGCATTCCCAGCATCCACCGTCAGGCTTTCCGGATTCTGCGCCGATGCGAGGGTGATGGAGGGACCACCGCCGATAGGCAACTTCATCAGGAATCCTTCACCAGTGCTGTCCCAGCTCGCAAAGTAGACGCTGGTAGCGTCCACCGCGAGGGGCCCAGGGTTTAGCCCGGAGGCGAGCGTGGTAGGGGGGCCCCCACCAATGGGTACCTTTCTGACCGAACCGTTGGGCGGGGTACCGTTCGTGAGGTCAACGTCTGACCAATAGATGTTGGTTGCGTCCACTGCAAACGGCATAACCCGGCCAGATGCGAGGGTTATGGGAGTCCCACCGCCAACAAGAATGCTCATCAGCGTGCTGTTGTTGGCAGCATTTGCCTCGTTCGTCCAGTAAACACTGGTGGCGTCCACGACGATATACCGCGGCCACGCCTGACCATAGGCAATCAGGGTGGAAGTGCTGCCGCCAACAGGTAACACCCGCACATCGCCGGAAAGATCGTAGTCGGTCCAGTAAACGCCTTTCGCGTCTACGGCAATACCCGATGGAAAACTTAAACCTGAGGCGAGAGTGGTGGGAGGGCCGCCATCAATTGGCACCTTCCTCACCGCGCCGGAAAGATCGTAGTCGGTCCAGTAAACGCTCGTGCCGTCGACTGCTATGCTCATGGGGTTCTGCCCCGAAGCGAGAGTGACCAAACAGCGACCGAGCTTACACTCGGCCATGGAAGGCGAATTGCTCGTACACACGACGCTGCAGCCGCCACAATTGTCGCTGTCGCTCTGGTCATCGACGCAGCTGCCTCCGCACCAGCGCAGACCTGAGGAACACGGGTTGGTGCTCGTCCCAGTCGTGTTGGTAGAGGTAATCGCGCCTCCGCTGCCACCAGTGTTGTGGGTCCCGCCTGTACTGTTTGTTCCGCCAACGGGTGATGCGCCACCCGTTGCGGACCTTCCACCATCACTCGCGATGCCTCCTGTAGAAATGTTCCCGCCCGTGGCTTGCACCTTACCCGTGTTTGGGGTTCCCCCAACGAACGCAACCCCACCACTGCCGAGGTTCACACTTTCGAGCTGCGTTCGGCCGCACGCGATCGATTCGATTATGACAAAAATAAGGCAAAGGTACGCTGTGCGCATTCTGCGAGTCTACGCCTCCCCGCTGTTGTTGGCTTGTGTAGAAGGCAGAGCATGAGCGAGGAAAGTGGCGTGATGTCCTTCGCCGAGTTCGAACGCGAAATGGTCGCTCCCTGGCTCGCATTTCGGGTGCCGCCGCCTTCGTCGAGTTGGCGATGGGAGTGGACGGTGCGGCGCACACGCAGGCGGCGCATCCCGTAGGGCAGGTCCCGTCCACCGGATCGAAGCAGCCGATCACGCTCGGGCCGAGGGTGACCATGCAACAGAATCTGGCCAGCGCCGCAGCACTGGCTACTGCAGCAGGTGCTGCCGGCGCCACAGGTCGAGCCCTGGCAAGGCGGGTCCCGCACTTCCCTCCGTTGCAATAGGGATCCGTGCCGTCGCAGATCGTGCCGCAGCCACCGCAGTTGAGAATGTCGTTCTGGGTGTTCGCGCACAAGCTGTTGCAACACTTGAAACCGGCGCAGTCCGCGTCCGCCTGACACGACTTGTGCCCGCCGAATCCGCCGAGGCCGTTGCCGCCGCTGCCCGAGCCCGCCGATCCCCCGACGCCGCCCGCCCCGCCCGCGCGGGTGCCGCCCGTGCCACTGTTCGCTCCACCGGTGCCAGCCCCGCCAGAATCCTCGCCCCCCTGTGCCGCTGCCGCCAGAGCCCATGCTCCCGCCCGTCCTGGCGCCGCCGCTCCCCGAGCCCGTGCTGCCGCCTGTCCGGCGCCGCCGCTGCTCGAGCCAGAGCCTCCACCCGATTGCTCACCTCCGGTGCTCGCCACCCCGCCAGTCACCGTCAAACCACCTGTGCCGCTGCCACCGGCCACTCCGCCGGACGCTGTCACGCCACCTCCGCCCGTGGCAATCGAGCCGCCGCTCCCGGTCGCGCCACCTGAGCCACCGTGTCCCCGAAAAGCCCAAGTCAACCGAACTCCGCAGCCAGGCCTCACGCCAACCGATCCGTTCGCCAGTGGTCAGTACGACACGAATCCCCATGAACCGCTTGCCGACCACTTGGGCTTCTGACCGCGACCCATGCCACGTTTCGCTGGGCTCCGGCCTTGGCTTCCTCCATGCCGGCGACAGCCCCTTCACCTCAATACGGTGGCTTCGATCTTGCCATTCGGCGGCACGCCAACCGGCAGGACCTGCACCTGGCGAATCACACCGGCCTGGCCGCTCACGCCCGCGCTCAATCCCTTCGCCCTGCCCATCCACCCAGGGTCGACATCCCGTCGGCGCACGGATAAGAGGTTGGCGAAGGGCGAACAGCTCACCAGAAAGCGCAATGGGTGGAAAATGTCCACCACGGACGGCTTCTTGGCGAGGGACAGGTCGACCGAGCACAGAATTGCTTGATTCGCCACTTCGATCGGTGCATCGTGCCAATCTGTGGACTCCATCTGAGCACTTCTTCAAGTAGTTCAAAGAATTAGGAGGAACCATGCGTTCACTGGCTAGATTACTCACCTCTACCGTACTTCTTTCCGCCATGCTCGTGCCGAGCACTGGAAGAACAGATGCGGCACATTCATGGTGTGTCCCCGGGGGACCGAAGTCCTCGCCCAGCAATTCGGGCGACCCAAACACTGATATCGTCGTCAACTACGTCTGCAATCACTACCCCAATTCTAACTGCTGCCAGAGCAACGGGCGATGGAGTCTCTGGTGCGCGCAGAAGGGGGCGGAGTATGCCAAGGGCCAGAAATTAGGTGTGCCTGACGGAGACATCTGCGGACGCTATGCATGGACTCAAGGACCTGTCTCCTCCTCGATACCGCAGTACTATCCTCGTGACTTCAACATCGTTACACTGGCAGGAGATCTTTGGAACTTTCAGGATGTGTGGGGCCCAGTGGCTGTCAACGGCAATCTAGGTTCCGCGAACGGTTTTGAACTGAACTCAGGTAGTCGCGGATTACCGGTCGCGGCCTTCGTCGAAGGCTCCCTCTCCCTCACCTCCGGCACGATCTTTGGAAATCTGTACTACGGAGACAAGAATTCAAGATTCCGCCTACAGTTACAATGCGTGGATCCTCCTTCAATTCCACACCAATAACTGGCTCCACCTTCACCACCATGTCCAACAGCCTCACGAATATGTCGAACGCACTCGGCGCCTATCCTGCAACACCGTCTTCCCGACCGTATCAATCAGTGGTATTTAACTGCCCCGCCCAAGGGTGCGATCCGGAACTGAATGTCTTCTCGGTCACTGCCGACCAAGCCGCGGGCGCGACATCCTTCGATTTCACGAATGTTCCTCCAGATTCTGCCGTGATAGTCAACATCGCCGGTAAGACGGCATCTATTGCCAATGCCGGTTTCATCCCGACGAATGACGTACCACCCTACGGCAAGATTCTCTGGAATTTCCCACAGGCGACTTCTCTGCACATCGCATCAGCTGCCCTTCCTGGTTCAGTACTGGCGCCCGGTGAGGGATCCCCTCATAGGCATCAAAGAATTCCAAACACTTGAGCAAAAGCCCGTTGCTCGGAAACTAGGCGGCCAAATGCGGCCATTAGGGGCGCAAGCCACTCCTCCGGCATCATTGGAATGGCTCCATACCAATAGCTGCCTTGGGTGAATAGCGAATGCGTCCGGCGCTTCACCGTGTTGACCTTGAGCTTGCGGTCGAGTCCGGTTTCTTCCGCCGCGGCACCCAGAAGCGTGAGCAATGCCTGGGAGATGGCCGCCAGGAGAAGGAGTCGGTCTCGTCGTTCAGGGTCCGCAATGTGCGTAGCTTTCAAACCCATTCCAAAGCGTGCGTCCTTGGCGTCGCGGAACGTTTCCTCGATGGTGAAGCGCTTGCCGTACGCCTTGACTGCCTGTGCGCCGCTGAGATCAGATCGACTCGTCGCCAGATGCCAGGCATCCTTCATTCCGCGCGCGTGCACGCCTACCACCGCAGCCACCGGCGTCCGGTCGGAGGTGACCTTGACGTTCGCAAGCTTGACCGCTCGTCCGCTCGGTGAAAGCCATTGTGCCGCAGGTCGGACTTCGCGGTTGGACGCCTCGACGTAGATGATTCCTCGAAAGCGGATGATGAAATCCAGGCCGAGCGAAACAAGGAAGGGATAGAGTTTCTGGTCCCCAAACCCTCGGTCTGCCAGCACGGTCGCTCGCTTGGTATGCGCCGGACGCAGCTTGGCGAACAGGGCCAGGAGGTCATCCTCATGGTCGTTTCGCCAGCCTTCGATGGTTGACTTTCTGACTGTTCGCCACAGCAACGGCGTCGCTCGTCCGTGGGACGTGATGAGATACAAGGCGATGGTGCAATGGTCGTCGGCATCGAACTCGGTCCAGTCGAGCGCGACGTAGACATCCTCACGCGCGCCCAGCACGAAAGGCACCCAGTTCTTAAAGAAGGTATCGCACGAGATACCCGCATTGCTCATCAGGCGATCGACCTGCTTGACTGCGTGCCTTGGATTCAGTCCCTGAGCCTGCGCCAACCCTTGTCCGATGGCGTGAATGCCCAGCGTGGCGCCGTGGATGACGCCGGTTACCCCGTTGGCTAGCGAAAGCACTCTCTTCGCGTGGAAATCCTCTCCAATAAGCTTCTCAACAAACCGCTGTGTGTCCGCCGGGCGCAACCGATTCTTTGCGAGTGGCTTGCGCAATTTGGTCCCAGGAGTCGTCGTCTCGTGGCTCATGGAATCCATGTACCAGAACTTGCTGTGGATAAGTCAATCCTCGCAGTTTTTCAATCGCCAGCAATATCAAGTGCTTATGAGTTGCGCGCGATGAGGGGATCGTTCAGGGCGCCCGGGGCAGATGCGTCATTTCCGTCGGGGCAGATCAATGGCACGGCAGTTGTCAAGAGTGCGAGCCCGGCATGGATTGAGTTTCATTGGTACCCATTTCATGGTCTAGCTCCGACCGGATGCTTGGATTGGGATGCAAGCTGGTCCTGCTCTCGCGATACATACATGGATGACACCGGGAACGTTGTCTTTCCCGCACCGGAAGCAGGATTTATCGAGATCGCGGGTGAAGGCTACCAGTCGCCGGATAGAAACTATCCAAATGATCCGAAGAAGGTCATTACCCGGATCAGTCCGACGCACCGAGTGTGGTATTCATTCCAGCCGGCCGTAGTTGACCCATCGAAGGGTATCGCCCCGGCTACGGCGCCTCTCGCTGTCATGTTCAATGGAGGACCAGGCACAAACACGTCTGCGCTTCTTTTCAGCTTTAACACAAGTACGTGGACACTCGATCCGGTCCAGACAAGCTCAGCCGCTAGCAATCCTTTCAATTGGACACAGTTCGCCAATTTGCTCTACATCGACGCTCCCGTAACGGGATTTTCCTATCCGCTTGTCTACAACAACGTAAAGCAGGACATTGGCATCGACATTGATCGTGATGCCGGAATATTCCTGGAGGTAATCGTCAGATTTCTGCACCGGCATCCCGCTTTGTTACACAACCGAGTGATCCTTGCCGGCGAAAGCTACGGCGGCATCCGTGCGACGCTGATGTTGAATTACTTGTACAACTATCAAGCTCTAAGCAACGGTGTCTATCAAGACTCGCAGCTTAGCTCGGATCTCTCGACCTATTTCGGAGAAGCGCTCAATACACAAACCCCTCAATCGAACGACATCGCTACGAGATTTGGGCATCAAATATTGATGTCGCCGGTCGTCGCCGGCTACGATCAGTACGACGCTCCACGTCGCGTTCCGCTGCCGAGTGGGGAAGCCGGACGTGGAGACTGGTCAAATTGGAAGCCGACAGGCTGCGTTGCGCCCGCTGATTCACGACAGCCTGCGTGCTACATAACAGTCGGAATACCTGTCCCCGGCACAACGCCAACGCAGTACAGCTATATCAACCCAAACTGCGATGTATACAACTGTGACAAGAGCGACCCTCAGCAATCTTCAGAGTCCTATTGGAGCACAGTGCAGATGACAACTGCGGCACATCAATTGAACGTTGTCTCGACGCTCAGCCAGGTGCTTGGCGTGAATGCCAAGACAATTGCGTGGATGTATGCGAGCGCGAGAACCAATGCCTATGGGCGCAACAACAGTCAGACAGTGAGTTACTCGACAACAGACATGATAAACACGTTCTCGACATCCCAAAGTAGTCTTCAGAGTGACGACGCCTATTTTGTGCGTGACAATACCGGGGTACTGCTTGGCTACGGGTATCAGTCCAGTAACCCGTCCAGGCAATGGGACGATGCTCCGACGACTGGCAATCTCAGTACGGATACAGGCATCGCCGTTGGGAGCGACTTCGTAAACAATCTCCACAGCGGAGTTCAAACGTTCATTACGGTCACGCAGTATGACGGCGTGGTACGTACCCAAGCCATTCAGGACGCGTTGAACGACGGAAACTTCAGTAGCCTGGTATCAAACGCTTCTTATAGTTCCACGCAGTCAGTCATCTCGGGAAGTCCCGGTGGAATGCATATCAGTGGTCCGTCAGGGATGTGGGATGTTGCGATGCCGTATTATACCTCTGGCCACACTGTCGTCATGCGCACGCCTGGCCAGCTTTTGGCTGATGTGATAAAGTGGTACCTCAGCACGCCGCACTAGTCTCCGGCTGACGGCGAAGGTCGGCAACGCCTTGCAGAGGGATAGATTTATGAAGTCCACTTGCCCCCCACTACTTTTTCTCAGAGTGTTGTTAATGGCTCTTCGCGCGGCGGCGCTTCCTGCTGCAGTCGCTTTGGCCTGTTGCTCCGTGAAGCACTCAATGCGAACGAGTTCTGCGGAGGCAGGTGTTGGAGCAGATTTGCCAGCGGACAGTTCTACTGTCAGTAACGGTGGGATTGGGGGCAACGCGGGAAGCATCTCTTCTGGACCAACTGGGGGGAGCCAAGGTCGGGGTGGCGCAGGAGGCTTGGTTCCCGAAGCAACAGGGGGAAGTCAGGGGGACGGACGAATGAGCGACGTCCTCCCCGACTCTGGCGATGCTCCTATTGACATGCCGATGTCAACAGGTAGGGATGCCGCTTGTAATCCCGCGAAGGTTGTCGCAGATCTCCTCGACGGTCGTTATACAGCGAGCGTGGGCTCGCCGGTCCCTTGTCAATGTCTGCCGGCCAGTGACTCTGGCGTCACGGGATCGCTCATTTTTGACGGTGAAGGCCGACTGATTGATGACACCCGAGACGTCGCTGCGGACAAGCAAGCCTGGTTGGACTCATTGGCGAATCAACACTGGCCGTGCGTCGCTGGTCAGACGATTCAGTACCAATGCAGCTGCCTTGGAATCTAGGAGCCGCTCCGCTCATCAAGCGATCACGAAGCGGCTATCGATGAATTCCGGTCAAGGCGGTGGCATTACTTGAAAACCTGCCATCCGGGTGATGCTCGAAATAGTAATAGGCTTCAAGCTTTGCACGTCCAATTCTTCCCTGATTGAATAGCGCGGCCACAAGAAGGAAGTCACGTTCATCGGAGTATGGACTGTCGGGGAATAGCATTCTCCCTTCTCTGGCCAACAACTCTGTTTGACGTGGATCCGTCGCCAGAAAGTCTCGGGCCGACTGTAGTTGTGCTTCATCCACCGCCAGTCGACCAGTAGGCCCATCCCCATGATGATTCGAGGTACCATCGTATTGCACTGATGCGACTTCGGCGTGACTGGAGCCGCCAGCGGCATCTGGACGCGGACCGCCGTCACAGACGGGTATCACCCACGCCACCGAGCCGCCGGGAGGATGAGAGGAGGCTACGTCTACCAGATGAGGACTGCTCGCAGGTACGCTCATTGTGAAAGTGTTTTCAGCCTGTTTTGACGCAATTCGGTCCGCGCGGATGTGCAGGAATAGTGCTCCGCAGATCGAAACAGCAACGAGCAGAAGGACAAGACGACGAGACATTCTCAGAATCTAGAGCCTAACCGATTCTAGCGGGTCTGTCATCGTGGCTTGTCCCGAGGTGTCCGCAAACCCGTCGCCGAGCCTCATGCGGCCTCGCGGGAGTAGTAGTTCAGCATGCCACCGAGGCGTGAGCGACGAACAATCTTGCCAGCGGCGCCGTTGTCATTCGTCGGACCAACCTGCTTCCTTATGAGTTGGCCACCAAGACCCTGGTGAAAACGCTCGGCGTGATAGTGATCGACGAATTCTTTGATCAGCCGCCGCAAGTGACGCTCGCCGAAGACGATGAATCGATTCAAGCACTCGTACTTTATCGTTTTCACAAACCGCTCCGCGTGCGGATTGCAGTTCGGACTTTGCGCTGGGGTCTCCACACTCTGCACGCCCCTTGCTTCGCGCCTCGCAACAACGTCTATCGTGGATACATCGCCTCAACGTCCACCAGGTCACCGTCGCCACCTGTTTCATCCACTCCTCGCCTGGGTCGACGGCTATCCCGGCGATCTCGACGACGCGACTCTTGACCTCAATGACGAAGAACACCATGTACCGAACCGTGCCGAATGGGCCCAAGGCTTCCACGCTGAAGAAGTCACAGGCATAAAGCGTGTCCCAGTGCATCTTCAGGAACTGCTTCCACGTTCGCTTCTTCTCCCTCTCTGGCGCCGGCTCGATTCCTTCCTCTGCCAAAATGTCCGCCACCGCCGTCCGTCCGATCGCGATCTTCAACCCCGTGCGAAGCGCGTCGCGGATCTTGGTATAGCCCCAACCGAGGTTCTCCAAGGCCATCTTGACCACCAGCTTTCGTATGTCCTGCGCCTTGCGTGGCCGCCCCGTCTTGCATCCGGAGCTGTCGTACTTACGCGCCGCCAACCTGCGAAACCAGGTCAAGATCGTCCCCGGCTTGATGATCTGGCAGCACTTCCGTCGCTCCTCTGGGCTCAGCTTTATGCCCAAAAGCGCCAGGCGACGACGCTGATCCGCGGTGAAGGAAATACGCCCTTTGCCCGTGGCGGAGCAGAGGATCTCCTTGAGAACCCGAACCTCCTCCAGGGAGTAGTCGAGCTTGCGCTGCAGCCTCTCGTTGATCGCCGAAGCGATCATCGCGATGAGGAACTGAAGCGTGAACGGAAGCATTGGTCGCGACTTTGGCCGTTCAGGCATGCAGTTTCAAGCTGCGAATCTCCGCGAATTCGTGGCAGAATTTCAGCGACAGCTTTGCGGACACCACGGGCTTGCCCACGCTCGGGTCCCCAGTTGCAGGGCCTTGGTCCGAGGCCCTGTGGCCCCAGAGTGGCCCCAAGCTGTCCTGGGCTGGCCCCAGATGGGGCCTAAGTACGCGAAACTTTTGTAGCGGGGCCGAGATTTGAACTCGGGACCTTCGGGTTATGAGCCCGACGAGCTACCAGGCTGCTCCACCCCGCATCACTTAGGAGAGGCAAGAAGGTGCAGCATCGCGGCCTCCTCGTCAAGTGGGAACGCGTGAAAAGCTAGAGTGCGACGCGCAGTCCCACGCCGACATCGAATAGCGCCGGGGGACTGTGGTACTGCATTGGGGCGCCGCTGCAAGGAGCGTTTAGGTCAACGTCGATGCCCATTCGAAATTCGCCGTTCTTTTGGCCGTAGTGGACAGCGCCGTAGGCCTCGAAGCGCACGTGGGTGAGTACGACAAGCGAGTAGTCGAGGCGGACGATGCCCGACAGGTCGGAAAGATTCGAGAGGTTGGAAAGTGTGAAGGTCGTGTTGTCCCACGAATAGGGCGCTGGAGCCGTTGCGTAGACACCCACGTAGTGCTGCCCGAGATAGAAGAACGTAGCCGGATTCCTCAGCGGCTGGTCGCGCGGGAGAAGCAAGCCGAGATAGTCCTTGGGGCTTGAATAGCCGAGCCCGTTGTAGAAGTACTCGGCGCCCACGGTCCAGGTGTCCTTGTCCGCGTACTGGCGAGTGTACGAGACACCGCTAGTAACCTGCGGCTTCCAGCCCGAACCGGGATGGCGAGGATAGTAGTCCGCCACAAGTTGGTTGACTGTCGACGACGTCTGATTCGTCTGCGTGCAATCGACGGTCGACTGGTCGGCTTGGTAGTGGACGAAGTCCACGTCGCCTGCGTTGCGCAATGCTGCCTCACCGTAGAAATCGAGATCCCAAACCCCGAAGGAGAAGTCGCCTGCGAACTTGGCTTTGGTGTTCTGCCGGCCGAAGGCGCCCACGCCGACTTCGAGGGTATCGAGCACGAACTCCGCGCGCGCGGCCCCCGCAATACTTCCAGTGGTCGACGTGGCGTCGATGTTCTCGGGCAGAGCGTAGGCGTAGAAATTCCAACCTCGCTGCTCCCAAGGTACATGCAGCTTCAGCATGGTCGTGCCAGTACGGGGATCGAAGGGCAGCAAGGGATTGCGCGGCTGCAGGTGCAGGTAGTCCGTCGGGGTCCAGAAGCGTGCGGTTCCCCAGCGCACGTGCTGTTTGCCCGCGGTCACGAACACCGTGTGCAAGAGATCGAAGCGCAACCACATCTGGTCGAGTGCCACACTCGGTCCGCGCGTCGCCTGACCGAACATCGCAGTCAGCGAATCGCTGTCCTGGGCCGCACCGGCGGACGCGCTGCCTGTTCCAGACGACGTCGTCCCGTTGGGTGGCAGCGTGGGATCGTAGCTCATGCGACCGAGTACGAAGGCGCGCACTCGATCGTTCGGGCGCGCGTCCATGAACACGTCGAGCAGTGCAGGCGCGGAAAGGCTCCAGTTTTGTGGGTACTGCGCCTGCTTGCCCGAGCTCATCACGCGCCAGTAAAATTGCCCGCCGATTTTCAGTGGATCTTCCGGCGCTACCTCCGCCGAGTAGCGCGTAGCTGCTTTGGGATCCCCAAGATTCAAATCATCCCGCACGTCTGTACCAGCGCCGGTCCCGGTATCCGTGGCGGTGGTCGTGGCCGTGGCCGTGGCCGTGGCGGTGGTCGTGGCGGTGGCCGTGGCCGTCACGCTCTCGCCCTTCCCCGCCGCCCCGAAGATCTCGTCCTCCGATGGCTGGCCCTGCGCTCGCGCCTCGCCCACAAGCAGGAGCGCCCCACACAGCACCCCAACGACGCCCTTCATCGACTCTTGCTCTCCAGCCATGCCTTCGTGAATAGGTTCGCCTCGAGCGGCTTCATGTCGACGGTCTTGACCACGATCAGGGTCTGGTTCGCCTTTTCGACCTCGTCGAGGAAACGCATCTCCTCCGGGTACCACACGTCCATCTTGCGCGATTCGCTGTAGACCTTCTTCCACTTCGGGTAATACGACGTGCGCAACAGGCGCCCTGACAGTGCGAACTCTTGGCGTTTGAGCACGTTCTTGCTTTCCTTGTCGACCCATAGCTTGATGACCGGAAAGGCAAGATCGATGTCCGGCTTCCCCGTCAGGGTCATGACCTGCGCCGTGTACGCGCCCAGCTTAGCCTCGCCGTTGTCCTCGGGATCGTATTCCTGGGCCAGGCGCGATTCATCGAAGTCCGAGCGGCGCGAATTGGTACCGCCGATGCGCTCGCGCTCGGTCCGGCGCTCCCACTTGCCCACCGAGGGATCGTAGAACCACAGGTTCTTGTCGATGCGCAGATAGCCCTGCCCTTGCGAGGCCTTGGGCTTGGTGAACAAGATGATGAATTTCTGATCCTCGCTGCGCCGAAAGACCAGCGCCTCGTAGGCCACATCGACCTTGCCCTTCTCTTTTTGCTCCATGTAGATGAGCGAGTGCCAATCACCTTGATTGCGCTGTCGGTCGTCGACCGCCTTCAAGAGATCGACCAGTTCTTGCTTGGTGGCCGCGTGCGCGATGGCTGGGACGATGAACGACGCCAGCAACGCGGCAGCCACGTAAGTGATCTTCCTACTCGACATGAACAGCTCCTTCATCGTTCCAAGACTAACCAAAGTGAGACATGGCGGACACCGGCGGCAGGCGGGCCGCTCGGTAGGCGGGATAAAGCGCGGCCAGGGTGGTGATGACGGTGATCATGAACACCGACTTGACCAAGGCCGAGACGTCAATCGCCAGGTGAAGCTGATCCGACATCAGGAACAACTGCACCGACAGCGGCACGCGAATATGGGCCGCGTTGACCGAAGCCGCGATGACGGTTCCGGCCAGCGCCCCCGACAAGGTACCGATGAGCCCCATCTGAAAGGATTCGAACAGAAACATACGCAGCACCCCGCCCCGCTGCATGCCGATGGCGCGCAAGGTGCCGATCTCGCGCGTGCGCTCACGAATGGCGATCCACATGGTGTTCATGATACCGGTGATCACGATGGCGATGAGAATGGTCAAGAGCACCAGCTCGAGCACGCTGATGACCTTCAAGGTCCAAGTCATGAAAGAGACCTCGTCTTCCCAGGTGGTCACGTCCAACTTCTGGCCCGTCCAGTCCTCGCGATTGACGGCTTGAAACTTCATCCAGAAGGGATTGGCGTCGGCGTCCATCAACGTGTAGCCAGCCTTCTCCAGGGTGCCGCGCAAACGCCCGGCGACCTCGGCGACCTCGGCGACGAACTTCGGCTTCAGATACAGTTGGATCACGCCCGTGGTGTCAGGGCGCAACTGGTAGAGGGCGCGCGTGGTATCGATGGGCACGAAAGTGCCGAACTTGCTCATCAGCCCCATGTCCTTGGCGATGGCGACAATGCGGCAGTCGACGGTGTTGGCGGCCCCGCGGTTGGTCTGTGCCGAAAGCGTCACGGCGTCGCCTACCTTCACCTTGAGCCGCTCGACCTGCGACTCGAAAACCATCATGGAGTTGGGCTCGGCCAAGTCCTCGATGCGACCGCTCACCACGCTGATCACGCGTTTCAGGTCCGGCTCGTTCTTGATGTCAATGCCGGTTACGCCAACTTGGGCCGACCCGGAATCGGAAATGACCTTGGCCCAACCGCGCCCGCGGTGAACCCAGTGATCGAGCTCGGGCACGTTCTCTTCCACGACCTTGGCCACCTTGGCGAACTCGGTCACCACCGGGCCCGATTGGCTCGACGTCACCTTGAAGAAACCGCCCACGTTGACGTGACCGGAGGACAAGGTGGTCGCGGCGCGAATCATGGTTTCGCTGACGCCCGACGAAAGGGCGTTGAGCAAGACCAAGAGTCCCGTCACACCCGCGATGGCCGCCACCAGAAAAAAGGTGCGCCTGCGATGTTGGAAAAGGCTGCGAAGGGCAATGCGGAAATCGAGGAACAGATTGGTCATGGTCGTCACTCGTCGGATTGCATGGCCTGGCGCGGGCTGACCCGCATGGCGATGAGGGCGGGGTAAAGGCTGGAAGCGCCGCTGACCACGAGCACGATGGCGAGGGCAATGGCTACGTTGACTACGGATAGGCCGGGATGCAGGCGCGGGCCCGAGAAGAAGAAATAGAAGATGTCGTTGGAGGCGGGAATGCCGACCACGCGCAGAATGGCCACGATGCCGGCACCGAGTGCAGAGCCCAGTCCGCCGAAAAGGCCACCAACGGCAAGGGCCTCCACGACCAACATGCCGAGCAGGAATCGACGTTGAGCCCCAACGGCGCGCAGGGTACCGATCTCGGCGATACGTTCCAGCGTGGTCATCACCAGCGCGTTGTTGATCACCACCAGCGCCACCGCGAAAATGATGAGGACCGAAACATAGAGAACGTAGCGAATCATGGTGACGAATTGCCCGACCAAGCCGGATGCCTTCTGCCAGTCGATGGCCTTCAAGGTCAGCCCGGCCTTGGTTCCAGCGACCTCGATGTCCTTCATGGTTTGCCCGATCTGGCGCGCATCCTTGACGATGACCGCTGCGTTCAGCACCACGCCCTGACCGAGCTGGGCCGGATCGTAGATCTTGATCCTCGCGCCGCTCGCGCTTGCTCTTCCCCAAAAGGCCGCGCAGGACCGCATCTGCGTCAACGGTGGCGACCGCTGCCGCGGGACTTTCCGCCGCGCCGAGTTTGGCCCCGAACAATTCGGCCTCGGCATTGTCGCGGTCGATCTCCCTAAGTCCTGCGGCGGCCTTGATGGCCTGGATTTCGCGATCGCGCTCGGGCGTGGAGAAACCGTAAAGCTCGCGGAAGGACACCAGGTCCATCAGGTTGAGGTTGCCTGCCAAGTGCGAATCCTCCAGGCCCTCGAAGCTGAACGTACCGTACACGCGCAGGTTCACCGATTGCACGTAGCCGCTCTTGGTGAAGGCCTTGATGGTCAGGGTGTCGCCGACGCGCACGCGGTACAGGGTCAGCGAAGGCGCCAACTCGCCGTAGAAGAACTGGTAGCGAGGCATGATGTTGCCATCGTCGACACGGAAGAATTCCGCCAGCAGTTTGCTGACCTCGTTTTCCTGGCTGCCGAGCTCCTTTTGCAGTTTTGTACGAAACACGGCCGTCTGCGGACCGTCGAGCTGAAGCATGATCTCCTTCACTTCAGTCGAGTTCTGCTTCACCAGGCGCTGCAGATCGGGATCCGTGGCGATCTTCTTTCCGCGCTTGAGAAGGGCGTCGTGAATGACATCGAGCCGGTGCGCGGTCTTGAGCTTCACCTGCTCCTCGTACATGAACTTGGAAAACATGAATCCGCGCTTGCCCGGCGGGACCGTGGTGCCATCGACGATCTTCATGCGGTCGAACGACTTCGCGAAGGCGGCCAAATCCGTCCCCACGTAGCGCAGGAACAGCATGTCCGCGTCGCTGGCCAGGGGCGCGATGCGATTCTCCAGAAATTCGAGCGTGCCGAGGGGATCCTGGTCGAATTGGCCCCAAAAATTCGGTGCCGTCGCGCGACGAATCGCCGCCAGCTCCTCGGGCGCAACTGCTTTGTCGGTCAGGACCTTGCCCACGTTGGCCATGTCGGCGGCCAGTACGCTGACGATCTGGCGCACGTGATCCTTCTGCGACTCGATGCCAGCCAACACGTCCTCACCGGCTTGTTGGCGTCGAATGAGGTCGCGCAGTTTTTCGAGGACGACGTCGACGGAATTCCCGGCTGGCACCATGGCACCCGAGAGTCCCATCGGCACCACCGCCTTCACATTGGGCACCGACAACAGGGCCTCGCGCATGGTCTTGAAATCGTCGATCTGCTCCAGATCCGCCCCTTCCATCTGGAAGCTGCCCATCACCGCCAGCTCGTCCGCCGACTTTGCGTTGTAGACCTGGATGTGCCCGGCCACCGAGCCGATGATACTGCGGCTCATGGAAGCGTCCACGCTGTCCACCAGCGCCGTGCCCACCACAACCAGCATCGAACCGAAGAGAATGATACCGCCGACGATCATCGTCTTGAGCCGACTTGCGAACAGGTTGCGGAAGGCGATGAGGACGATCACCTTCAGGGTGTCGACGTAACCGCGCATCTAGCTCGTCCTCGCGCTTGGCAGATTGCCAACGCCGCCCACGCGCACGGCCTCTTCGGCGCTCACTCGATCCACCATCTGTCCGTCGGCCAAGCGCACCACCGAGCTGGCGTAGGACCACACGCGAGCGTCGTGGGTGGAAAAGATGAAGGTCGTCTTCTCGGTGCGGTTCAGCTCCTTCATCAAGTCGAGGATGTTGGTGCCGGTGACCGAGTCAAGATTCGCGGTGGGCTCATCGGCGAGAACGAGCTGTGGCCTGGTGACGAGAGCGCGCGCGATGGCCACGCGCTGGCGCTGGCCGCCGGACAGCTCGCTCGGTCGGTGGGTGGCGTACTCGCGAATGCCGACCCGGTCGAGCAAGGCCTCCACCCGCGTGCGCCGCTCTTTCGCGCCGGCCGAACGCTGGAGCAGCAGGGGCAGCTCGATGTTTTGAAACACGCTCAGCACCGACACCAGGTTGAAGCTCTGGAAGATGAACCCAATGGTGTGCAGGCGCAGGCGGGTGAGCTGGCGCTCGGACATGGTTTCCGTGGCGTTGCCCGCGATGCGCACGACCCCTGCGGTGGGTGTGTCGACGCAACCGATGAGGTTGAGCAGTGTGGTCTTGCCGCTGCCCGAAGGCCCGGCGATGGCGAGGAATTCGCCTTCCTCGACGTCGAGCGAGACTCCGCGCAGGGCGGGCACCACGAAGGTGCCGAGGGTGTAGTTCTTGAAAACCTGCTGTACGGAAACGATATGTGTCATGGTCTACCAGTCGGTGGGTTGTGATTGCGCCGCTGTCTACTCGTCGCTGTCTACTCGTCGCCTTCTTCGGCCGCGTCGTCGGCGAGCAGACGATAGAGCGCCTTGCGAGCCTGGTTGAGAATCTTTTGCGCCTCGCGAACTTGGATGCTGGAACCGGTGTGAACGACTTGAATGGTCGCAGCCGCGATGTGCTTCAGCTCGGCGAACAGTCCTAGCATGGGATCGTCCCCAGCGGGTTGGTTCGCCGCCTCCCACGGCGCCGCGAATTCATCGGGGTGCGCGTGCACGTAGCTGCGCCCCTTTTCGGTCAAGCTGAAAGTCCGCCCGCCGGACGAGCTCTCCGCGCAAACCAGCCCTTCGTCCTCCAGTTGTTGCAAGGCCGGATACACGGCGCCCGGGCTCGGCCGCCAAGAACCGCGGCTGCGCTGTTCGAGCTCTTGCATAATCTGGTAGCCGTTGAGCGGCTTCTCGGCGAGCAACGAAAGGATTGCCGCGCGTACATCGCCGCGCTTGGCTCGCGCCTTGCGGAAAAGATTCCAGGGGAAGCCGCCAAAAGGCGGGAACGGCGGAAACGGCGGCGAGCCCCCGCCCGCGCCGCCAGGGCCAGAACTGCCACCGCCAAATCCACCAAAGTTGAACGCGCCGCCGCCGTGCTTGCCGTGCCCCATTGCCCACACTGGATGGCTACAGGCCTGCCGCCTGGTCCACTCGCCGGATTTGTTCCTCAAGTACTCTCGAATCTGTTCTTCCAACATCGGACGCCCCGAACGCGACTATCGCGACCCCTCTAGATGCATCGTAGATATATCGTTATATTCGATTGGGTCAAGCGAAAATGTCAATGCGCCAGGTCGTTCGGCAAGATGTCGACGCCAGGCCGCGCTTCCAGTAGAAATCGGACATGTCTGAGTTTCTCAAGGATCTGAAGCGTACCCATGACTGCGGCGCACTGCGAGGCGCTGACATCGGCTCCACCGTCGTGCTTTTCGGCTGGGTGTCTTCGCGGCGCGATCACGGCGGCTGCGTGTTCATCGATCTGCGCGACCGCGCCGGCATCACGCAAATCGTGTTCGAGCCGCAGACCAATGCCGGTGCGCACGCCCTGGCCAGCGAGCTGCGCTCTGAATTCTGCGTCGGCTTGCGCGGCGTGGTCCACGATCGCGGCGAGCGGCGCAACCCCAACCTGCCCACCGGTGACGTCGAGATCCATTGCACGGATCTGACGATCTTCTCGCGCTCGGATACGCCGCCTTTCGAGATCAGCGACAACAACGCCAACGAATCCATCCGGCTCAAGTACCGTGCCCTCGATCTGCGCCGGCCGGCGCTGCAAAAAAACTTCCTCTTGCGCTCGCAAATCTACCAGACCGCCCGTCGCGTGCTCACGCAACACAAGTTCCTGGAGATCGAAACCCCCTTCCTGGTCAAGTACACGCCCGGCGGCGCGCGTAACTTCCTGGTGCCGTCGCGCCTTTCGCCCGGTCAGTTCTATGCCTTGGCCGAATCGCCCCAGCTTTTCAAGCAGCTCTTCATGGTGGCGGGCTTCGATCGCTACTTCCAGATCGTCCGCTGCTTCCGCGACGAGGACTTGCGCCAGGATCGCCAGCCCGAGTTCACCCAGATCGACGCCGAGATGAGCTTCGTCGTCGAGGAAGACGTGCAGAACGTCTTCGAGGATCTGATGTCCGCGCTGTGGAAGGACATCCTCGGCATCGAGCTACAAACGCCATTCCCGCGTTTGTCCTATGCCGAAGCGATGGACAACTATGGATCCGACAAGCCCGATCTGCGCTTTGGCCTGCCCCTGTGCGACGTCACCGAGGTCGTGCGCAAGCACGACGGCGGCAACGTCGAGATGCTGAGGCAGGTGATTTCGAGCAAAGCCGCTGGCGGCGAGTCGCCGGTGGTCAAAGGCTGGCGCCTGCCAGCAGCCGAGGCCGCCAAGATGTCGAACGCCGAAATCGATAAGCTGGAGGAGTTCGTCAAAGGCCTCGGCGCGCGCGGACTGGCCCGCGCCCGTATCGGCGCCGGCGGAGCTTGGACCCGCTCGCCCATGAAGACCATGAGCGAAGCCCTGCGCGCGGATCTCAACGCCGCGGCCGGCTTGCAGGAAGGCGATGTCTTCTTCCTACAGTTCGGCGCGCGCAAGCTTGTCTACACCGTGCTCGGCGCGCTCCGCCTGCATGTAGCGAACAAGCTGGGCATCGTCCCCGCGGGCCAGTGGAAGTTCTGTTGGATAGGCGCCTTCCCGCTCTTCGAACGTACCGATGACGGCAAATTCGCCGCCGCCCACCACCCGTTCACGTCTCCGTTCGCAGAAGATCTCGAACGACTCGAATCCGACCCGGGCTCCGTGCGCGCGCGCGCCTACGACCTTGTGCTCAACGGCAACGAAATCGCTGGCGGGTCCATCCGTATCCACCAGGGCGACGTGCAATCGCGGGTGTTCCGCGCGCTGGGCCTGACCGATGAAGATGCCCGCACGAAGTTCGGATTCCTGCTCGATGCCTTCCGCCATGGTCCACCACCTCACGGTGGCATCGCGGCTGGGCTCGACAGGCTTGCCATGCTCCTCTGTGGCGCGGATTCTCTGCGCGACGTGATCGCGTTCCCCAAGACCCAAAAGGGGACCGACCTCTGTACCGATGCGCCTTCCGCAGTGACGAACAAGCAGCTCGACGAACTGCACATCGCGCTTGTTGGAGTGGAAGCCAAGTAGGGGCGCCTTCGGCGGCCAAAGGCCGCGCGTTCACTAAAGTGTATTTAGGAGCCTACTTGCCTTAATGCACAGAGACGGTCCCGTGCGCGATCTTGAACACACCTGCGAATGCGACTACGCACCTGAGAGGCGCAGGATGCGTACCTGGGCTCCGCCCACCTCACAGATGACGACGTCCGCTGCGTAGACTCCTTCGCGGCAAAGTGCGCGTCGCGCCGTGAAGGCATGTGGTTTCAGTGTGTTACGACTATGTGTCAAGAGTGTGTCAGGTGGCACACGTCGTGCTTAGGCCAGGGGCAACCTCTTGGGAGGAGGAAAAATGTCACAAGCCCTCGCAACCATGCAGACCGAAACGCCAGTCATCAATCGTGAACGGGCGCTCCGCATCCTTTCTAAGTCGCTCTACAAGATCTGCGACAAAATGGCTACGAGCCTAAACAAATCGTGGCACTGGCGAGTGAGCTCATCGAGCAGGTCACCACCGATATCACGGATCAGAGCACGCTGGCCTAGCTAGTTTCTTCCTTTCGATGCGTCAAAAAGGGACCCTCGGGTCCCTTTTTGATTTTAGGGCTTCAACCGTCCAAACCTAATCCCCTGGAAAGTCCCCGTACTTCCGTGTAGAAGCGGCGCTCTCATGGCGGCAAAAACCATTGCCGATTTGGACCTGCAGGGTCGAAGGGTGTTTATACGCGTGGACTTCAACGTCCCGCTCACCCCGGCCGGAGGCGTGTCCGATGCAACCCGCATCCGCGAAAGTCTGCCGACCATCACCCACGCCATCGAGCGCGGTGCTCGCGTCGTGCTGGCCTCGCACCTCGGCCGCCCCAAGGGTCGGTTCAAGCCCGAATTCTCCCTGCTTCCGGTCGCCGCCTATCTGGCCGAGGCTCTCGGCCGCGACGTGGTTCTGGCCGACGAACCAGCTGGCGATGGCGCCAAGAAGGTCGTGAACGATCTGCGCGACGGCGGGGTTGCCATCCTGGAGAACCTACGTTTCACGCCGGGCGAAGAGACCAACGACGAAAATTTCTCGCGCGCACTCGCCACCTACGCTGACGTCTACGTCAACGACGCCTTCGGCACAGCCCACCGCGCCCACGCCTCCACCGTCGGGATGGTCAAGTACGTCGCGAACAAGGGCATGGGCTTTTTGATGGAAAGCGAAGCGAAGATGCTGGGTAAGCTACTCGGCGAGGTCCAACGCCCATTCGTGGCCATCATCGGCGGAGCAAAGGTCGCGGACAAGATTGGGCTGCTCGAAAGCTTGCTCGGCCGCGCCGACATGCCGTTTGTCTAGGCGGAGTCATGGCCAACACCTTCTTGTGCGCCCAAGGCGCCAACATGGGCCGTTCTCTGGTTGAGACCAGCAAGCTGCCCATCGCCCGTGCGTTCCTGGCCAAGGCGGAAAGCAGCGGCGTGCAGATCATTTTGCCGCGCGATCTGGTCGTGGCCGAGGATGCCAGGGCCGAGTCTGGCACGGTGGTTTCCGCCGCTGGCGTGCCCAGCGACCAAGCGGCGCTCGACATCGGTCCCGAGTCGGTGGCCGAGATGGCGGCGGTGCTGTCGCGCGCCCGCACCGTATTCTGGAACGGCCCCATGGGCGTGTTCGAAGCCCAACCGTTTGCCGCCGGGACTATCGCCCTGGCCAAGGCCA
The DNA here is from genome assembly GCA_963723955.1 of uncultured delta proteobacterium. Classification (GTDB taxonomy): domain Bacteria; phylum Myxococcota_A; class Polyangia; order Fen-1088; family Fen-1088; genus Fen-1118. The sequence continues at coordinate 216,092 of CAVRSU010000010.1, read as the reverse complement.
TGGCGCAGGTCATGGGCGGAACCACCGTGGTTGGGGGTGTCGACTCTGGTGCCGCCGTCCACCGGGCAGGCGTCGCCAGCAGCATCACCCACATTTCCACGGGCGGAGGCGCCTCGCTCGAATTCATCGAGGGTAAGAAGCTCCCGGGGCTTGCCGCCCTGGAATCATGAAGTAGAAAGGAGTCCCGATAACCATGTCCAATCCGCGCGTTCCTCGACCCTTTTTCTGTGGCAACTGGAAACTGTGGGGCAGCCTGTCCGAGTCAGTGACCCTGGCGACTGGCGTGCGCGACGCGGTCGCGTCCGTGACCGCAGCCGACGTTGCCGTGGGGCCGGGATTCGTGGCCCTGGCGACCGTTGCCGAGAAGCTCAAGGGCAGCACCCTGGGCGTGGCGTCGCAGGACGGATATTGGGAAGTCAAAGGCGCGTTCACGGGCGAAGTGGCCATGGCCCAAATCGCCGACGCCGGTGCTCGCTACGCCATCGTCGGACACTCCGAACGCCGCCAATACTTCGGCGAGACCGATGAGACCGTCGCGCGCAAGGCGAAGGCAGCGCTCGCGAATGGCCTTGTCCCCATCATCTGCATCGGCGAAACCTTGGCCGAGCGCGATGCGTGGCCAGGCGCTCGCCGTCGTGGCCAAGCAACTTGCCGGCGCGCACCGCCGCGCTCAGCGACGACGAGCTGGTCAAGTCGGTCATCGCCTACGAGCCCGTGTGGGCCATCGGCACCGGCCGCGTGGCGACGCCAGCGCAGGCGCAGGAGATCCATGCGTCGATTCGCGCGAAACTCGTGCAGCGCCTGCAGACACGCGCACAGCAGATCCGTATTCTCTACGGCGGCAGCGTGAAGCCCGACAACGTCGCCGTTCTCATGAAGGAAAAGGACATTGATGGCGCCCTGGTTGGCGGAGCGGCGCTTACGGTAGATTCGTTCGCCAAGATCGTTACAGAAGGGGTTGCCGCGTGTACACGTTCCTAACCGTTCTCCACGTTGTCGTTTGTATCTTCCTCATGCTGGTCGTCCTGCTGCAAGCCGGACGCGGCGGCGGAATCGGTCTGGCATTCGGCGGCTCTGGTGGCAGCCAGAGCGTGTTCGGCTCGTCGGGCGGCGCGACCTTTCTGACGAAGATGACCGCGATATGCGCCGTCATCTTCTTCACCAATTCGCTGGCCCTGGCCTACATGTCCAGCCAATCGGATTCGCGACGCCTGCAGAGGATCGCCGAGAAGAAGGCGCTCACCAAGAAGGCGGAGGACGCCACCAACGCGAAGATGCTGACCGACATCGAGAAGCAGCGCGAAGAGCAAGCCAAGGCCGCCGCCGCCAAGTCCACTGGCGAAGGCGCCCCGGCCGAGGGAGCCGCGGGCGAAAAGAAAGCTGAAGACAAGACTGAAGACAAGGCGCCCGCAGCCATCGGCAAAGCCGCCGATCTGAAGATGGACAAGTCCGCCCCTGCGCTCAAGCTCACGCTTCCTGAACAAGGTGGGGGCAAGGCCGCGCCTGGCGCGCATGGAAAGCTCGCCGCCGATCTGAAGCTGGGCAAGCCCGAGAAAGCGGACAAGCCGGCAGCGGGCAAGAAGCCAGCCGCCAAGAAGCCTGCAGAAGAGAAGGAATCAGACGAGAGCGCCGCCGAGAAGCCTGCGGCCGAATAGTTTCACGTGCTAAGTTTGGCGTATGGCCCTTTTGCCATTCGTCAAAGTTGAAGGACTGGGAAACGACTTTCTAGTCGTCGATCTGCGCCCTGGAAAGCCCGCGAGCCCGCTGGCTGAGCTCGTCACCAGTCCCAAGACCGTGCGCGCCCTGTGCGACCGCAACTTCGGGGTCGGTGGGGACGGCGTCTTGGCCATCTTGCCCGGCAGCCGGGGCGACGCGCGCATGCGCGTGCTCAACGCCGACGGCAGCGAGGCCGAAATGTGCGGCAACGGTATCCGTTGCGTGGCCAAGGTTCTCCACGACCGGGACCCAGCCATGCGACGCGAGGTTCTGCGCATCGATACGGGCGCGGGGCTTTTGGTGTGCACGATCGCCGAGAGGGACGCTCTCGCCGAAAGTGTGACCGTGGAAATGGGCGCACCTCAACTCGTACCGCGCCTGGTGCCGGTGACAAGTGACGCGACTCGCCTGGTGCGCGCGCCGCTGCACGCGCGCGATCGCGACTTTGCCCTCACTGCGGTTTCGATGGGAAACCCCCACGTCGTCATCTTCAGGGACGACGAGGCCACCAACCTGCGCGACCTAGCCGAAAGCTATGGCCGCAGCATTGAGCACAATCCTTTGTTCCCTCGACGAACCAACGTCGAGTTCGCCGCTGTACGCAAAGGAGCGGCGTATGCGCCTGCGATCGATCTGGTTGTGTGGGAGCGCGGCTGCGGCATCACGCTGGCCTGTGGAACTGGCGCCTGTGCGACGGTTGTGGCCGCGTGCCTTGAGGGCCGCGTCGCCCCCGATCGCGAGATCCCGGTCCATCTACCCGGTGGTACGCTCTTCATCACGGTGAAAAGCGGCCCGGCCAGCAACGACGGTCCGACCTACGCTGGCGTGTCCATGCGCGGCCCGGCCAACATCGTCTTTGAAGCCAGCGTCGACCCCTCTGCCATTCAATTGCCTGCGCAAGGCAAGACCTGACCGCAACCCAAGATGGCTCCAGGCTGCAGGCTACAGGCTACAGGCTGCAGCTTGCTCCGTCGAGAGCAGCGTTCGGTTTCCTGGACCTCGACGAATGAGCCTTCACTTCAGCCTGGAGCCCGAAGCCTGGAGCCTGCAGCCCGCAGCCCGCAGCCCCATGAAGACACAGCCGATGTGGGGTAAGATGACCGCATGGCAAGCGCTGAGGAACCGCTGGCGCAGGCCAGCTCGACCCCGAGTGGCGACGAGTCGAAGTTTCGGGACCTGCTCGATCGCCTGCCCCAAACCGTCTTCGAGTTCGCTCTCGACGGGCGATTCGTCTATGTGAACCGCACCGGTCTGGAACGCTTCGGCTACTCCGAAGACGATCTCGCACGGGGCGTTTCTGTCATCGACACCGTGATTCCCGCAGAACGCGACCACCTGCGCGCCAACATCGCGCGGCGGCTGGGTGGTGGGGAGACCGAGGGTTTCCAGTACACGGCCTTGCGCAAGGATGGCAGTACCTTTCCGGCCCTGGTACACACGACCGTCGTGAAGAAAGACGGCCGCCCGTGCGGCGTGCAGGGTTACCTTATCGACATCTCCGAGCGCGTGCGCGCCGAGAATGCCTTGCGCCGCCGCGTGGCGCTCGAGCAACTCATCATGCGCGCTTCGACCCGATTGGTGGCGGAGCTGGCCCCCGGCGAGCTCGACGCTCGCATCGAGGATGCACTGTCCGAAATCGGGCGCTTCCTCAACGTCGACCGCAGCTACGTCTTCCTGTTCTCGCCCGACGGCGCTTTCATGGACAACACCCACGAGTGGGTGGCCGAGGGCATCTCGGAGGAGCGACACAACCTGCAACGCCTGCCGGCGCAAAGCAGCTTTCCCTGGTTTGTCGGCGAGTTGCGCCGCCGGCTGGTGGTTCCGGTGCCCGATGTCGCCGAGCTGCCGCCCGAGGCCGGGGCCGAAAAGGCGGAATTCGAGCGGGAAGGCGTTCATTCGCTCATCTGTGTGGCGATGATTCACGCTGGAGTGGTGGGCGGTTTCCTCGGGCTCGACTCCGTCCGTGGCCAGCGGAATTGGTCGGAGGACGAAATCTCACTGTTGCGCGTGATGGGCGAGATGCTGATGGGGGCCATCGCGCGGCAGCGGGCCGAGCAAGCGCTGCAGGACAGCGAGCGAAAATACAAGACCTTGGTCGAAACGACAGCCACTGGGTTCGTCATTCTGGATGAGCGGGGCCGCGTGCTCGACGCGAACGCCGAGTACGTGCGCATGTCGGGGCATCGAACACTGGAGGAGATCCGCGGTCGGACCGTGGCGGAGTGGACCGCCGCCCACGATCGAGCACGCAACGCGGAAGCCGTGGTCGACTGCATGCGATGCGGTTTCGCGAGAGATCTGCAGATCGACTACGCCCATGCCGACGGAACCCTGGTGCCGGTGCTAATCCATGCCACCGCGGCCGAGGTCGAAGGAGAGCGTCGAATCATCTCTCTCATCCGCGACATGTCGGATCGCAAACGCCTGGAAGCCGAGCTCCTGCGCTCGGAAAAATTGCGCTCGGTGGGCGTTCTGGCTGGCGGCATCGCGCACGACTTCAACAACATTCTCACCGCCATCTTGGGCAACATCTCACTCTTGCAAGCCACGCTGGCCGCAGATGAGGTCGCCAGCGAACACCTGGACGAGGTCGAGAAGGCGTCTCAGCGCGCGCGCGAATTGACCCGGCAGCTCCTCACCTTTGCTCGTGGTGGGGATCCGGTGCGCAAACCGTTCCATCCCGAACCGCTCATCCGCGAAAGCACCACCTTGGCCCTGCGCGGCCGGGCCAGCGCGTCCGAGTTCAACATCGCGCCGGACTTGGCCTTGGTGGACGGAGATGAAGGACAGATTGGACAGGTCATTCGCAACCTGGTCATCAATGCCAGCCAAGCCATGAACGGAGGCGGCACGGTCTTGGTGTCGGCGGAGAACCGAGTTGTCCGCGCCGGGGGAATGCACGGCCTGGCCGCCGGAAGATACGTGGTGTTGTCCGTGGCAGACCGCGGCGACGGTATCTCGGAGGAACACCGACTGCGCATCTTCGACCCCTATTTCACCACCAAGCGCGACGGCCGCGGCCTGGGCCTGGCTGTGAGCCATTCGGTCGTCAGCAACCACCACGGAACCATCACCGTAGATTCGCAAGTGGGCCACGGATCCGTCTTCACTGTCTACCTGCCAGCTGCCGCTAGCAACACCGTCGCGCCCGAGGAGGCCGCAGCAGAGATCGTGTGCGGTCGCGGTCGCATCTTGATCATGGATGACGAGGAAAGCGTGCGGCAGATATCGGGAAAGATCGTCCGGGCGCTGGGCTACGAGGCCGCCTTCGCGCGCGACGGGCGCGAGGCCATCGATTGCTGGCGGGAGGCGCGCGCCACGGGCCGGCCTTTCGACGTGGCGATCATGGATCTGACCGTGCCCGGCGGTATGGGCGGCCGCGAAGCCATCGGCGAGCTGCTCGCTTTCGATCCCGAAGCCAAGGCCGTGGTGTCGAGCGGCTACTGCCAGGATCCTGTCATGGCCAACTACCGCGACTACGGCTTCCGTGACGTTCTCGCCAAGCCCTACAGCGTGCTCGACGTCAGCCGCGCACTCTCCGCGCTGCTACGTTCGGGCTGACCGGCGAGAAACCGGATCCGGATATTCAACACAGAGGACACAGAGGACGGAAAAAAGGGTTTCCGAATCTTGTTTCCGGGCTCTTGCGGTCACTTCCTTCCTCTGTGTTCTCTGTGTCCTCTGTGTTCAAAACAGGCTGCCCTGCCCACTCGTGTTTCGGTTCGGTATGGGGATGTGCAGGTGCTCGAAGGCAAGCGGCGTGGCTTGTCGGCCGCGCGGCGTGCGCACCAGGAAGCCTTCCTGGATGAGATAGGGCTCGTGCACGTATTCGAGCGTATCGCGATCCTCGGCCAGGGCCGCCGCCAGCGATTCGATGCCGACGGGGCCGCCATCGAAACGCTCGACAATGGCGCGCAGGAATCGCCGGTCGCCGTCGTCGAGCCCGCGCGCGTCCACGCCCAGGCGCTTGAGCGCGTAGTCGGCGGATTCGCGCGTGACTTTGCCGTCGCCGCGCACGATCGCGAAATCGTGCACTCGTCGCAACAGTCGATTGGCGATGCGGGGCGTGCCGCGCGCTCGCCGGCCAAGCTCCTCGGCACCGTCGTCGGTGCACCCGATATCGAGCAGCTTGGCCGAGCGCTTGACGATGGTGGCGAGCTCGCTGGGCGCGTAGAAATCCAGGCGCTCGACGATGCCGAACCTCGACAAGAGCGGCGAGGTGAGCTGTCCCGTGCGCGTGGTGGCGCCGACCAGCGTGAAGCGTTCGATGGGCACCGTGATGGCGCTCGCGCCGATGCCCATGCCCGTGACGATCTCGATACGAAAGTCCTCCATGGCGGGGTAAAGGCTCTCTTCGATGATGGGCTGCAGGCGGTGGATCTCGTCGATAAACAGGACGTCCCCGCGCCCGAGCGAGGTGAGGATGCCGGCCAAATCGCCTTTGCGTTCGAGCGCCGGGCCGGAGGTCACGCGCGCCACGGTGCCCATCTCGTGTGCGATCACATGGGCCAGGGTCGTCTTGCCCAGGCCGGGCGGCCCGGACAGCAGCACGTGATCGAGCGTTCCCGATCGCTTCTGGGCGGCGGCGACATAGACCTCCAAATTCTCGGCCACCTTGCGCTGCCCGATGAATTCGGCGAACGAACGCGGGCGCAGGGCCGATTCCTCATCGCCTGGCATGGCCTGCCCGTCTGTGATCTTCTCATCCGATGGAAGAACGGTATCGGGCGCTGGCGCGGCCGCCGCGCCGCCGTCGTCATGCCGCCTTCGCGCCACTACTTCCTCCTCAGCGCGGCCAAGGCCTGCTTGATGAGATCGGTCACGGGATGGCTGTCGTCGAGCTTGGCCAACACCGCATCGAACTCGGAGGGCTTGTAGCCGAGCGCCGTGAGGGCGCCATGCACCTCGCCCATGCGTCCCACGGGCACCGTCCCGGGCAGCGTACCGCCGCCGGGTGCGGACACGCTGCTCACACCGATCTTGTCGCGCAACTCGACCGAGATGCGCTCGGCGGTCTTGCGCCCCACACCGCGGATTTTGGTCAGGGTCGCGATGTCGGTCGCGCTGATGGCGCGCACCAGATCGCCGATGGGCAAGCTGGAGAGGATGGCCAGGGCGACCTTCGGCCCCACGCCCTGCACCGAAAGCAGGGTCTCGAACACGCGGCGCTCCTCCGCATCGGCAAAACCGAAGAGCTGCAGCGGCCCGTCCTGCACCGTGTGGCTATGAACCAGGAGAAAGGCCGTGGCTCCAAGGGGTGGCAGTGCCCGCTGGGCGGCGGCGGTGATGGTCACCGCGTAGCCGACTCCTCCGGCTTCAATCACGACCGAATCTGGACCACTTTCGAGCAGGGCTCCGCGTAGCGATGCAATCATGGCGTGACATCATCGCACGCGCGGGCGCCGAGGTCGCGTTTCCTGTTTGGCGGGAGCCAGCGTTCGGTGGCGGGCGTGACAGATGGCGATGGCCAGCGCGTCGGCCGCATCGGGCTCAGGCACGCGACGCAATGAGAGCAGCGCACGTACCAGATACCCGACTTGCTGCTTGGTGGCGGCGCCATGGCCAACGATGGTCCGTTTGACCTTGGCCGGGGCGTAGCCGGACAATTTGAGCCCCTTGTCGCACACGATGAAGGTCACCGCGCCGCGCGCTTCGCCCAAGGCCAACGTCGATTGCACGTTCTTGCCGTAGAAGGCCTGCTCCATGGCAACCTCGTCGGGCGCAAGCTCGTCGATGACCTCGCGCAGACCGCGGCCGATGGCGGTCAAGCGCTCGGCGCGCTCCAGGCGCGACGGTGCGGCGATGACCCCGCACTCGACGTAGGTCAGCTGGCTCGGCCCCACGCGATCGATCACGCCGTAGCCCAGGCGCAGCGATCCAGGGTCGATGCCCAAAATGCGAACGCGGCCGGACACCGGCATAGGGCCAGGCTAGTCGTCGCTGCTCAGCTCGGACTCGTCGACGTCCAGATTCGAATACACGTTCTGCACGTCGTCGTTGTCTTCCAGGGCATCGAGGAGCTTCAAGGCCACCTCGGCGTCGCGACCGGTCAGATGGACCTTGTTTTGCGGAACCATGGCTACTTCCGCGGAAACCGGATCCGGCATGCCGGCGGCCTTGAGCCCGTCGCGAATGCGTTCGAATTCCTTGGGCTCGGTGATGACCGTGAGCACGTCGTCCTCGGTGCGCACATCGTCGGCGCCCAGCTCGATGGCGGCGTCGGTGACCTTGTTCTCGTCGACCGCAGCTTTGTCGTAGGCGACGATGCCCAGCTTCTTGAACATGTACGCCACCGAACCCGAGCTGCCCAGGTTGCCATTGCCCTTGGTCAAGATGTTGCGGATCTCGCCCGTGGTGCGGTTGCGATTGTCGGTCATGATCTCCATCAGGATGGCCGTGCCGCCGGGACCATAGGCTTCGAAGTTGAATTCCTCGTAGTTCACGCCCTCAAGCTCGCCCGTGCCCTTCTTGATGGCGCGGTCGATGGTGTCGTTGGGCATGTTGACCGAACGCGCCTTGTCGACGGCCGCGCGCAAACGGGGGTTGCCGTTGACGTCACCGCTCGATCGCGCGGAAATCGTGATCTCTTTGATCACTTTCGTCCAAACCTTGGACTTCTTGGCGTCGGACGCGCCCTTCTTGTGCTTGATCTTCGACCATCTGTTGTGACCGGACATGGGCGACTATCTAACACCTTTCTCGGCAAAAATCGCCAAGAGCCGCGTTCTGCCGTGCCTGGCGCAAGTCGTCACTCGGACTACCAGCCCGGCGTGGCGGGACTGGGAGTCTTGCTCCACGCGTCCGGACTGTCACAGGCCTGCTGGACTCGATCGCTTGACGCTCATGCCCGACCAGGCCGTGGCGCTGACATCGACCCAGCCGCCGTATTGGCTGATGACGAAGCCGTCGGGTGTGAGTAGGCGGACCGGTTCGCCCGTGTTGGCAAGCCCATCTCCCGCCAGCCGGCCTGACACCCGGACAAGGAGGGCTCCGTCGCGAGGTGGGGTGTCTTTTCCGTCGGCGGCGTCGTACCGCTCAGGCACGACAACCGCAAAAGCTCCGGCGGGCAAACTGGCGTCGGGCAAGGTGTCGCTACCCGCCTTGTCAGCCAGAAGCAGACTGCCGAGCGCCTCGGCTTCGCTGCCCGCGTTGTAGATCTCGACGAACTCTTGCGTATTTTCCGAACCTGCGGGATTGGCCAGGACCTCAGTGATGACAATGGGCGGAAGGGGCGGCGGCAGGTCGATCGCCACGGGCGTCGATGCCACGCTGTTGCCTGCTCGATCCACGAGGTGAAGAACCGCCTCGGCACGCACCCCGGTGGGCAACTCGGGCAAGCGCTCCACGAGGTCGATGGTCGTTGCGAAGCTGGCGGCAGAAATGGAAGCCTGTGCATCGCCAGCTGTTAGGGCGATTTCGGTGCGAACCCATTCATCGGCGACCACATGGGCCGACAGACAGCCTTCATTGACCTGCACCGTAAAGGCCTCGATTCGAGGCGCGAATGGATCCGCCTGCGCCGCCGTCGTGAATGAGCCGGCGCTACCCGCCGGCGTTGGTTTTCCATCGAGGAATTGCAAGGCATTGGGAATGACTTCGAGCGTGTATAGGCTTGATGGCAGGAGCGCGCCGCCGGGATCGATCTGATAGCAGCGCCCTGTGCACGGCACGGCCCCGCCGAGCGGCAACGCTATTCCATCGCCGCTTGCGGGTCGAAGCAGAAAAGGCAGGTCCGTGCTCGCAGCCTGCACTTCCTCAGTGAAGTGGACGACCATGGTGGCGAGGTTGGTCGGAATGTCCGTCGAACCCGAAGGCGGATCGACCAACATGGCGGCCAGTGCTTCGGGCGCCGGACTCGACAGTGAGCCACTGGTGGACTCGGGAGATACGGCGGCGGCCTGTTCGCTTTGCAGATTGGTTTCAGGCGTGCAGGCAAACGCGACAAAACACAGGACCAGGCACTTGTTGGTACGCATGCCCGGACTATCGGCAACGCCCGCCAGGAGTTGCGTGGTGATCGAGAAAACTTGGGACTATCCTTCCCTGGTTTGAAGACTTCCGATTCCGCCGAGCCCGTTTGGGACCCATCCCGTGGCGCCAGCGACGATTCGCGTCCGCTTGGCGTGTACGTGCACTTTCCCTTCTGCGGCTCGCGCTGCCCGTACTGCGACTTTGCCGTGGCGGTGCGGCCAACGATTCCACACGACGAATACGCCGACGCCGTGCTGTCCGAGTTGAGCGCGCGAGCAGCATGGTGGCGGGACGGGAGTTCGAAAGAACCCTGGGAGGGTTCTTTCGGTCCACGACTGGTGTCGATTTACTTCGGCGGTGGCACGCCCGGCCTGTGGCGGGCGGAAGCCCTCGGCCGCGTGCTCCTTGGCGCGCGACAGGCGTTTGCCGGCAGCCATACCCTGGAAATCACTGTCGAAGCCAACCCCGGAGATCTCGACGCGGAAAACCTGCGCGCGTTACGCGGGCGCGGCGTGAATCGACTCTCCTTCGGCGCACAGGCGTTCCAAGACCACCTGCTAGGGCGCATCGGGCGCAGGCACGAGGCTGCGGCCATCCCGCGAGCGTTCGCAGCGGCGCGCGCAGCCGGTTTCGACAATCTGTGCGCAGATCTAATGTTCGGCTTGCCCGAGCAAACCATGGACGACTGGCGGTCGTCGCTGGCTGCCCTCTGCGCGCTCGACCCCGATCACATCACCGCCTACGCGCTGACCGTCGAGCCGGGCACACGCTTCGGCGCGCTCGAACGCGCGGGCAAGCTCGACCGGCCCGGCGACGACCTGGTCGCGGCCATGTATTCCACGTGCCACGCGGTGCTGACCGCGGCCGGCTACGAGCACTACGAGATTTCGTCCTACGCAAAGCCCGGCCGGCGCAGCGTCCACAACAGCCTGTACTGGACCATGGGGTCCTATCTCGGCCTAGGGGTTTCGGCTTCGTCGTTTCGGCCGCTGGCGAATGGCGAAGGCTGGCGCTTTTCCAATCCGCGCTCCGTCGGCACCTACCTGCGCGAGGCACACGCATCCGGAGGCACCATCCCCCCGAACAGGTCGAGCTGCGCTCGCCTGCCCAACTCGAAGACGAAGCGCTCTGGCTGGGCCTGCGCATGTCGGACGGCGTGGACCGGCGCGCGCACAAGCAGCGTTACGGCCATGATCCGCTCGCCCTGCCCGAGCGCAAGACCGCCGCCAACGCCTGCGCCACCGCCGGTTGGCTGGAGGTCACTGCCGAACGCCTACGCCTGACGCCCGCGGGCTTCCTCTTCGCCGACGAAGTGGCGGTGCGGTTGGGCCGCCGCACGTGACCGAAGAGGCTCTTTTTCTCTGCGGCCTCTTTGTTCTGTGTGTTTCCAACCGCAAGGCCTTGGCGACCGCCTGTTTTTGGGGTTAGATCAAGGTCGTGAACGACATCGGCATTCGCGCGAAGAAGGTCCTGCATGCCGTGGTGTCCGAATATCTGGCTACCGGCGAGGCGGTCGGGTCGCAGACCGTGGCACGCCGCTACGCCCTGGAAATCTCGTCCGCCACGGTGCGCTCGGTGATGGGCGACCTGGAAAACGAGGGACTTCTGCGCCATCCCCATACCTCGGCGGGGCGCATTCCGACCGATCGGGGCCTGCGCATCTATATCGACACGCTCCTTCGAGTGCGCAGCCTGACGGCCTCGGAAAAGGACGACATCCGCGGCCGCCTTGGCCCCGCCACCGAATTGCAAGAAGTCATGCAGCGCGTGGCGCGCCTTTTGCGCGAGCTGTCCCACCTGGCCGTGATCGTGCAAACCCCGCGCCCCGAGTCGGATGCGGTTTCGCATGTGGAATTCGTGCGCCTGCGCGAGGGGCAACTGCTTGCCGTGATCGCGACGGCCAGCGGGCAAATCCAGAACAAGCTCATCCCCATCGACTTTCCCCTGTCGCCCGGCGACCTGGATCGCATCAACAACTATCTCAACAGCCTGGTGGCCGGGCTGACCCTCGATCAGATGCGCCAGCGCGTGCTGGTGGAAATCGACCGCGAGCGCGAGCGTTCGGCCAGCGATCCGGTGCTAGCCCGCGCCCTGGGTCTGGCCGCAGCCGTGATGCCCATCGCAGCCGCCGCGGGCGAGATTCTGCTCGATGGTCAGTCGAATCTGGTGGCCGAAGCCGCGGATCTGGACCGCGCCCGTTGTGTGCTGCGAACCTTGGAGGAAAAGGATCAAATCGTGAAGCTGCTCGATCGAACGCTGTCGGCGCCTGGCATCTGCGTGTTCATCGGCAGCGAAGCCAACCTGGCCGACCTCAGCGACATGTCGGTCGTGGCGGCCAGCTACGGCAACGACGAGCGCCCGCTCGGCACCATCGGCGTCATCGGCCCCTCGCGAATGAATTATTCCCGGGTCATCCCTCTGGTAGACTTCACCGCCGATGTGATTACAGAGATCCTCCCGAGGATCTAGGCAGGACCCACTGCGCGCTTGGACCTGGGTTCGGAGACCCCCATTCATGAGTGACGAAAATCAAGAAAAGCCAGTCGAGATTGATCTGACATCCTCGGACGAAGCGCCGGCTGCCTCCGAGCCGGCCGCGCCCCCGCCAGCGCCGCCCACCAGCGAGGAGCGCATCGCTTTACTCGAATCCGAAAAAGCCGAGATCAAGGATCGCATGCTGCGCATCGCCGCCGATTTCGACAACTGGAAGAAACGGTCGCGCAAGGATCTGTCCGACGGGGAAATGCGCGCCAAGGAATCGGTCCTGCGCGACTTCCTGGAGATCGCGGACAACCTCGAACGCGCCACCGCCTCCTGGGGAGAGGGAAAAGACGGCAAGGAAAGCGACGCGAAATCCGTCCGCGACGGGGTCGAGCTGGTCTTGCGCCAGTTCCGATCGAAGCTCGAACGCTATCAGGTAAAGCCCGTCGAGTCCGTCGGGCTGCCCTTCGATCCGCGCTTCCATGAAGCCATTTCGCAGGCCCCCAGCGCAGATGCCAAGCCCGGCTCGATCCTGCACGAGTTGCAGAAGGGCTACCTCATCGGCGAGAAGCTGCTTCGGCCGGCCATGGTCGTCGTGGCCTCGGCCCCGCCCGTGGCCAAGCCGATGGAGGAGGAAGCCGCCGCCGACAAACCCGCCGCCACACCCGAAGGAGAAGACTGAACCCGTGGGCCGAATCATCGGCATCGATCTCGGCACGACCAACTCGTGCGTAGCAGTCGTCGAGGGACTGGAGCCCCTGGTCATTCCCAATGCGGAGGGTTCGCGAACCACGCCGTCGGTGGTCGCCTTTACCGGCGAGGGCGAGCCGCTGGTGGGCCAGATCGCCAAGCGCCAGGCGGTGACCAACGCCGAGAACACCATCTCGGCGGTCAAGCGGCTGATGGGACGCAAGCAGACCGACGCCGAGGTTGCCCGGCATGCGCAGAATTCGACGTACGAAATCGCGGCCTCCGACAACGGCGACGCCTGGGTGCGCGTGCAAGGTCAGGGCTACGCACCGGCGCAGATTTCCGCCTACATCCTCGACCGCATGAAGCGAACCGCCGAGGACTACCTGGGCGAGCCGGTCACCGACGCCGTGGTCACGGTGCCCGCCTACTTCGGCGACAGCCAGCGCCAGGCGACCAAGGACGCCGGGCGCATCGCCGGCCTGAACGTCAAGCGCATCATCAACGAGCCCACGGCGGCTGCCCTAGCCTACGGTCGACTTTCCGTCACGCCCGACGCCAAGATCGCAGTCTACGACCTGGGCGGCGGCACCTTTGATATCTCGCTTCTGCACCTGCACGAGGGCGTGTACCAAGTGAAAGCGACCAGCGGCGACGGCTTCCTCGGTGGCGAGGACATCGACGCGCGCATCATCGGCCACCTGGCCGACACCTTCCAGCTCCAACACGGCGTCGATCTGCGCGCCGACCGCATGGCCCTGCAGCGCCTGCGCGAGGCCGCCGAACGGGCCAAGCACGAGCTTTCCACCAGCCTCGAAACCGAAATCAACCTGCCCTTCATCGCCGCTACCGCCGACGGGCCCAAACACCTCATGCAGTCGCTCACGCGGGGCAAGCTGGAAACACTTTCAGAGGACATCATCGGCCGCACCCTGCCCCTGTGCGAACGCGTGCTCAAGGACGCGGGCTGGACCACGAAAGACATCAACGAGGTCATCTTGGTTGGCGGACAAACCCGCATGCCGCGCATTCAGGAGCTGGTGGCGGCCTTCTTCGGCAAGAAGGGCTCACGTGTCATCAATCCCGACGAGGCAGTTGCCGTTGGCGCGGCCTTGCAAGGCGCGGTGCTGACCGGTGCCCAGCAGGACGTGCTTCTTCTCGACGTCACCCCGCTTTCGCTCGGCGTGGAGACCGCGGGCGGCGTCTTCACGCGCATCATCCCCTACAACACGACCGTTCCGGTGCGGCGGTCGAGCGTGTTTTCCACCGCCGTCGACAACCAGCCCTACGTCAACGTGCACGTCCTGCAGGGCGAGCGCGAAATGGCGGCCGACAACAAGAGCCTGGCGCACTTCCAATTGACCGGCATTCCGCCTGCGCCACGCGGCGCCCCGCAAATCGAGGTTTCGTTCGACATCGATTCCAACGGCATCGTCAGCGTGTCGGCCAAGGATCTGGGAACCGGCAAGGCCCAGGGCGTGGTGGTGCAGCCCACCTCGGGGCTGACCGAGGGCGAGATCAAGAAGTTCATTTCCGACGCGGACACCAACCGGATGGCCGATCAGGCGAAGAAAGAGCTGGCCGACCTGCGCAACAACGCCGAAACCCTCATCTACGGCACCGAGAATACCTTGCGGGAATACGGCTCAAGGCTGGACGCCATGGCGATCGAGCGCCTCCAGCTGGCCCTCGACGAGTGCAAGTATGTCGTCGAATCCGAGGCCGAAAATGTTACGCGTTTGCGTGAGTCTCTGGGCCGCCTAGAAACCGAGGCGCACGCACTCTTCCTGACCCTGCAAGGAGGGCCGACGAGCGACGGCGGATCCGGCGCGGCTGGAAGCTCGTAATCACCCGCATGCGAGGCGCGCCAGCACGCGATCCCTATGAGGTTCTGAGCGTCGATCGCCAGGCCACGGCGGCCGAGATCAAGGCCGCTTACCGTCGGCTCGCCTTGCAGCACCACCCGGACCGCAACCCTGGCGACCACGCGGCCGAGGAGCGCTTCAAGGAAGTCTCGCTGGCCTACGCGGTGTTGGGCGACGAGGCCAAGCGTGCCCACTTCGATCGCTTCGGTGGCATGGCCAGCGACATGCCCTTCGGCGCCGAGGCCGACCTGTCCAAGGTCACCGACTTCTTCGACGCCATCTTCGGCGATTTGTTCGGCACCGGTCGCAAGCGCGCGGCTGGAAACGATTTGCGCTACACCTTGGAATTGGGCTTCGAAGAGGCGATGCTCGGGTGTGAAAAGGAAATCCGCTTCACCCGCACCAGCGACTGCCCAGACTGCCGCGGCACGGGTGCCGAAGGCGGTGCCGCAGGCCTTGTCGCCTGTTCGCACTGCGAGGGCCAGGGTTTCGTACGCCAGAAAGCGGGATTCCTTTCCACGCGCAGGGAATGCCAGGCCTGCGGCGGGGCCGGCGAAGTCGCGCGCGTGCGCTGCAAGACCTGCGCGGGCGCCGGGCTTGCCGAATCGGAGCGAGTGTTCACGGTGCGCATCCCGCCTGGCTCGCACGCGGGCAACACCCAGCGCGTGGCCGGCGAAGGTTCGCCAGGTCGGCGCGGCGGGCCGGCTGGCGATCTGCACGTCATCGTGCGCGTGAAACCCGACCCCTACTACCGGGTCGAGGGCGACATCTTGGTGTGCGAAGTTCCCCTCTCCGTCGACGAGGCGGCCTTGGGCACCGAGATCGAAATCCCGCTGCCGGGCGCCCGCGTGCGCATGAAGATCCCCGCCTCCACGCAGCCGGGCAGCATCTTCCGCGTCCGGGGCAAGGGACTGCCACGCGGAACCGGTGGCACCCGCGGCGACGCCCACGTGCGCATCAGCCTGGAAATCCCAGCGCAAGTATCCGACGAGGCGCGCGCATTGCTGGACAAGCTAGGCCGCGCCATCGACGATGCCGCCTACCCCCGACGCAAAGCCTTTCGCGCCCGTGCGCGAGGCGCTGGGGGCGAGTAAAACAAGACCATGCCCATCCTGAATATTGCGCTCTTCCTGACCACTCTGCTCACCACCACCGTCCAGGGCGCGCTCATGCAGCACGGCGGCTCCAGCATTTTCCCGCTCGGCGACGGGCTGAGCTTCTCGATTCCTCTCATGACCATCCTGCTGTGCCACGAAATGGGGCACTACATCGCGGCCCGCATTCACCACGTGCCTGCGTCTCTTCCCTACTTCGTTCCGTTGCCACCTTTCATCGGGATGTTCGGCACCATGGGTGCCGTCATCCTGCAATCGCGCACGACCGATCGCCGCAAGCTCATCGACATCGGCGCCGCTGGCCCGCTGGCGGGTCTGGTCGTCTCGATCCCAGTGCTTGCCTATGGCCTGCACTTGTCGCCGGTTGGCACCATGAGTGGCCAATACCAGGAAGGGAATTCTTTGCTCTATGCCGTCCTCAAACGCTTGGTCTGTGGAGCGTGGTTACCTGACCACGGCATCGACGTCAGTCTCCACCCCATCGCTTTCGCCGGCTGGGCAGGGCTGTTTGTCACCATGCTCAATCTGATTCCTATCAGCCAGCTCGACGGCGGGCACGTGGCCTTCGCCTTCTTTGGCAACAGCTACGGCCGCGCCAGCCAGTTCCTGCGCAACATGCTGCTGCCGCTCGCGATGGGCGTGACCTTGGTGGTGTACCACACGACGACTCGCGAGCTGGCCCGCGCGGGTGCGGAGGGCATCCATTCCCCCTTGGAGGTTGCCAGTTTGGCCGGACTCCAATGGCTGATCTGGTATGTGATGCTGGGACTCCTCCGCCGCCTGTCAGGCGGGATTGATCATCCGCCCGTCGACGACCGCCCCTTGCCACGAAGCCGCGCATTCCTCTTCTGGTCTGTGGCGGTTAGCTTCGTGCTCACGTTCATGCCCGTCCCATTCCGCACCAACGTCGGTGCCATGGCCAAGCCGCAAGCCGAGGCGACGAGCGTGGCGCGATAGGAAAAAGCTCCCCTACCCGCGCCGGCCGCCGCCGGGATTCGTCGCGGCGCCGGTGGTGAAGGTCCAATCGAAGTTCACGCTACCCGAGGAGGTGGTTCCGGTGATGGTCACGTGGTAGGTGGTGTTGGCGGTGAGAGGCGCGTCGGTGTAGAGCACCTTGGCCGTCGAACCGAGCGTGCTGTCGCCGTCGAGCCACTGGTGCGCCAGCGGCGTCGTGGTGCCGTCGACGACGATTTGGTGACTGCTGACGGTGATGCCCTGACCGTAGAGCGTGACGGGATAGCCGCTCGGCCAGCCCGTGGACGGCACCGGGGGCGTCGGGCCTTCCTGGGCGCCGTTGAAGGACAGCGGGACGCCGGTTTGCCCGCTATAGGGGTAGAAAGCGGTCACGGTCTTCGCGGTCGCTGTGCCGGGCCCGAAGTCGATGGTGTCGCAGCCGGTGCCGCCGCCGTAACCCATGTCGCGATACCAGGGCGAGAGCACCGGCGTGCGGTGATAGACGGAGTCGATGAAGGTCTTCACCGCGCCCGCCGGGTTGCCGAGGAAAGCCATGCACTCGCTCCAGCCGTTGCCGCTGTACCCGGCCGCCTTGATGCGGGCGCCTGGGTCGGCACCCGTGAATTGCGGACAGCCCGAGATTTCGTTGTGCGCGCTGGGCGCCTGGCAAGTCGCGCTGCCTTGGTTGGTCGTGTAGTAATTGCAGTGATTCAGGGCCGACGTACACAAGGTCAGGACCAGCGACGCGCACGGCACGCCCATGGCCACGCGCGCGGCGTTCTCTGCGTTGAGCGCCGTGACGGCGTCCGCCGGCGCGCCCGCGGGAGGCGCTGGGCATTCGGCTGGCCCGGCGACCTCCGCCACCTCTGCCCCCGCATCGCGAATCGTGCTGGCACCGCCCGTCCCAGGAGCGCCGCCGCTTCCGCCATCCGTCCCAGGAGCGCCGCCGGAGCCCCGTGTCCCGCCGGCCGCAGCGCCGCCCGTCGACGCGACACCACCCGAGGACACGACGCCACCCGTGGATACCGCTCCACCTGTCGACACGGTTCCACCCGTCGATACGGCCCCACCGCTGGACTCGGATCCGCCCGTCGACAGCGCGCCGCCAGCCCCTGACGGAGCGCCGCTCTTCGAGCCACCACCGCAACCGACGAGCGCCAGTCCGGCCACAATCGATGCCAGAATTCCAGGACCTTTCACACCCGATCTCCTCATGTGAGCTCCTCCAGGACTTGCACGTTGGGGCCGTGGCGAGCGGCGTATTCAGCACGATATTTCGCCACACTTGGCATGTGCCTCCGCGTCTTCCTTGGCTCGGATTGCCTTTGGCCTGCTCATGTTGCCCTCCGCCGCCTGCTTGCGCCGACTGGAAGGCCCTGGCATTTGCCCTTATCATCGTGGAAATGCCATCGAGCGAGCCACCAAATGCGTCCACGCCCACCTGTCCCAAGTGTGGCAAGAGGCGACCGCCCGAAGCGGAATCCTGTCCGCGCTGCGGTTTGGTCTTCGCACTGTGGAAGGAAGACGTCAGCCCACCCGTGGTTCCACTGGACAGCCGCGGCAGCGCGCTATGGCAGGAGGTACAAGGTCACTGGAGCGATTCGGCCCGCCACGAGGAATTCCTCAAGCACTGCCTGCAGACCGGAACCCTGGCGGCGGCCGGCCGGATGTACCGCGAGCGCCTGGACGAAAATCCCAAAGACGCGGTGGCCGTGCAGATGCAGGCGCAGATCCTCGCCAAGGCCACGCTTACCCTCAACATCAACAAGAGCCAGCCTCGCGAAGTGATGACCCGTACCCGCTGGTTCTGGGCCGTCATTCTCGTCGCCATGACCCTCGGAATCGCTGGCGGCCTGTTCTGGCGGAAGTTTCGCTAGCCCGCATTATTCACCACCACCGGGACACCGACGAGCTCGGCTGAGCAGTCTGCATTCGGCTCTTTGACGACGGCGGGCTAGAGGATTGTAATGGAAACCCTGGGAGGGTTTCCAAACCTTCCCACGATGGTCCGCGCCGAGCAAAGCTCGGCGGCTCCCCACGCGTATGGCTAGCCCGCACGGACTTCATCGACCAAGCGCGGCTCATAAATAATGCGGGCTAGAACGTAGCCCTTGGGGCGCGTCACGGCTACAATCTCGCCCCTTCATGAAGGTTCCCGGTTTCGACATGTCCCTCGACGAGGTCAAGGCCAGCCTCGAACCGCTGCGCCGGCCGCTCAGCATCGCCATTCTGCGCGCGCGCAACCCCTTCAATGTTGGTGCCATCATCCGCGTGGCCCATTCGTTCCTGGTCAAGCAAATCGTCCTGGTCGGCGACGAGCCCTTCTACCAGCGTGCGGCCATGGGCATGCAACGGTACGAGAACGTGGTTTACCTGCCCGACGAGGAATCGCTGATCCCGTGGTCGCGCGAGCACAAAATTCCCATGCTGGTTTTCGAACGCGAGCACGCCCGTGTGGATCTCTGGCGCGCGGAGCTGCCCGAGGAGTGCCTGATGGTTTTCGGCAGCGAGACGACCGGCGTGCCCGACACGCTCATCGAGGCCGCCCAGCAGGTCGTCGCCATCCCCATGTACGGCATCAACAATTCCTTTCCCGTCACGGTGGCGGCCGGGATCGCCATGGCAGAATGGACGCGTAGACACTACGTTCCGCATTCCACGGGAGGTCGTCCGTGATTCCCTATTTTGCCCAGCCCAAGCTTCACCTCGGTCCCATCACCATCCACGCTTTTGGCGTGCTGGTGGCAACCGGCATCCTGCTCGCCTTCCGTATCATCCGCCGGCGCGCGGCCAAGCAAGGGCTGGATCCGGTGCTGGCCGAGCGCCTGGCCATGCGCATGGTCATCATCGGCTTCATCTCGGCGCACCTCGTGGATCGCATCGCCTACTTCCCCCGCGACGTGCTCGCCAACCCGCTCAGCCTGCTCTACATCTGGGAGAGCATCAGCTCATTCGGCGGCATTCTGGGCGGGACGCTGGTCGCAGTCTGGTTCGTGCGCAAACAGCTGACCGGAGTGCCGGGTTGGCGCTATCTCGACGTCATCGCCTACGCCTTTCCGTCGGCCTGGCTATTCGGCCGCATGGGCTGCGCGCTGGCCTTCGACCATCCCGGCTACGAGACGCGCTTCTTCCTCGCCGAGCGCTACACCGACCACGTCGTCCGCCACAACCTTGGGCTCGACGAGGCCATCCTCATCGTGCCCCTGGTCTTGCTCTTTTGGAAGCTCGACCAAGGCAAGCCGCGCGCGCCTGGCTTCTACGTCGGCCTGCTCGCCCTCGCCTATGCCCCCATGCGCTTTCTCCTCGATTTTCTGCGCTGGGATGACGCCCGTTATTTCGGTTTCACGCCCGGGCAATACGGTTCGGTGCTGCTGGCAGGAATCGGTTGGCTGGTCCTACACTGGGCGAAGCAACGCGCGGCCAAGCCAGAGGCATAGAACTGCCATCCCCACGCAGCCAGCCATACGCGTGGGGAGCCGCCGAGCTTTGCTCGGCGCGTACCATCGCGGGAAGGTTTGGAAACCCTCCCAGGGTTTCCATTACAATCCTCTAGCCCGCCATTGCCAAAGAGCCGAATGCAGACTGTTCGACCAAGCTCGTCAGTGTGCCGATTGTTGTGAATAATGCGGGCTAGGAAAACCGCACCAAGGCCAGGGTTTCCACGTGCGGCGTATGGGGCATCATATCGAAGGGCGTGACCTTCACGACCTGTGCGCCAGCAACCACGAGCGCCGCGAGATCGCGAGCGAGGGTCCTCGGATCGCAGCTCAGGTAGGCGAGCACTTGCGGGCGCAGACGCGCGACCGCGGCCAGGACATCTGCGCCGCACCCTTTGCGCGGGGGATTGAGCACCACGAAGTCGGCCGCCCTGATGTCGGCGAGACAGCGGGCGGCGTCGCCGGTCACCACGCGCACGCGAGCCGTCCCTGGCTCGGCGAGAAAGTTGGCGGCGGCCTGCGTGGCGGCGGGGTTCTCTTCAATGGCCACCACGTCGGCCACCACGTCGCTTGCCTTCGCCGCGAGCGAGAGGGCGATGCCGCAAGCGCCGGCATACGCATCCACCGCGCGGGCCATTCCGTCGGGCGCGACGGCCACGATCGTGCGATAGATCTGCGATGCGACCTCGCGGTTGGTCTGAAAAAAGGATCGCGAGGACAGGCGCACGCGCACGTCGGCGACGGTGTCCTCGACGCTCGCTTCGCCGACCAGCACGCGCTCGCGTTCGCCGAACAGGGCATTGCCCGCGCTTTCGTTGACGTTGAGAACCACGGAGGTCACGGCCGCACAGCGCTGGCAAAGCGCGCGCGCCATGGCCTCGGCGGCCGGCCACTCGGGTCGCCCGGTCACCAGGGTCGCCATTACATGGCCCAAGGCGGTCGCGCGAAGCACGGCATAGCGAAGCACGCCGGTGCGCAGAACCTCGTCGAAAGGTTCCACCGCGTTCTCGATCAAGATGGCCAGCAAGGCCTGCCTGACTTCATCAAGGACCGGCTCGACCACTTGGCAGCCAGCCAGGTCGACCACGTCGTGCGAGCGCGGAGCGAAGGCGCCCAGAACGGGCCGGCCCGAATCACTTGAGCGCCCGTAGACGTACTTGGCCTGGTTGCGATAGCCAAGCGTGTGCGGCGACGGAACGCACGCATCAGCCGATAGCGAGGCCAGGTCGGGATGGCGCGCAAACTGCTCGTGCAGGCGCGCGCGTTTCCAATCGAGCTGGGCCGCATAGGCCAGGTGCATGAGCGGGCAACCGCCGCATGCACCATGGGCCGGACAGGGCGCCTCCACACGCTGGGCGGAAGCCGCCAGCACGATGGCAAGGCTTGCCCATGCCTCGCGCTCGGATCCGTCGCGGTGGACGGAGATATGATCGAGGCGAACCCGCACACGCTCACCTGGCAGCCCACCCGCGACATGCACACGCAGGGTTTCGCTTCCCGAGACAGACTGCCCCAGGCCCGCGCCGTTCTCGTCGAGGGCCGTGCACGTCACCTCGAAGTCGTCGCCAGGCCGAAGCTGCTGATCGGACACGGGCGTGGGGTGGCGTGCGGGTGACAGTCTAGGCTCGCCCCGAACCGCTCTTGGGCAAGGGGCTGTCCGGAACGGCGAGATTGGTCACAGCGATGGGACGCTCCAACGTTGATGCTAGCTTGGCACAGGCCAAGGTGCGCGCGCCGCCGGGGAACTGCACATCGACCTTGCCTGGCCCGGGCGTCGCAGCCACCACGCCCAAGCCGAAGGTCGTGTGAATCACGCGTTCGCCTGGAAGGTAGGAGTCCTTGGGCGAGTAACCGCGCGGCGGCTTGGAAGGGTCGAAGTCGGCCATGCGTGGCTCCGGCGTGCCGGTCGCACGCCCCGCCTTGCGCCGGCGCGGGCGCCCCCAAGAGCTGCCGCCCCCTTTGCTCGGCGCTGGCGCGTTTTTTTCGCCGCGGTAGTTGTGCTGGCTGCCGCACAGCTTGCACACGACCTTGGCGACGCGCTCGCCGATTTTGGCCATCACCACGTGCCAGGTATCCCCGCAGCGCGTGCAAATGTCCTCGATATCCTCGCCTACCCCTGGAGTCGCCATGTTGAGCTGCTTTGCGGCCTCCTCTTACGTCCAGTCGACGATTGTATCAGGCATCAAGCTTCGCTGCTGGTTACTTTTTCAGCGAGGCCGAGTACAGCACGAGCGCGTCGACCTGATCGGCGGTCAGACGGTCCTTGAACGGCTTCATCTCTTGCTCTTTGCCCCGGACGGTTCGCTTGATCCCTTCCAGAACCGACGTGCGCGCGCCTTCGAGCGTCAAGTCCTTCCAGTAGGCGGCCTTGGTCATGTCTGCGATGCCCATTTCGTCGCCCAGCTCGGTCTTGGCGCGGCCGTCGTCACCGTGGCAGGTCGCGCACTTGGCCTCGAAGAGCCGCTTGGTCTTCTTGTCGGGCTTGTAGCCCGCGGGCGGCGCCAAACCGTCCGCCAGCAAGGCCTGCGAAATCAGCAACATGACAAACAAGCTCGCGAGCGCGAGGGCAAAAGCGAGAGATCGATGCATAGGTACTTCCGTCCTCGGCGATAGGCTTGCTGCCCGACGACCACTTGTCAAGTCAAGGCCTAAGGGCCGCGAGAGGAAGAAGCGAAACACAGAGGACACAGAGGACGCGGAAGACGAAGAAGTTCGGATAAGGATGTGTCGCCTACGGCTGCGCGCCGCATGTCGAGCTGGGCGTCGCGCACGAAACGACGCCGCAACTGGTGGCGATGTCGAGCGGCGTGTTGCCCGAGGCGAGCACGCCCTGACCTTGGACAGTGCCCGAGCATGTGAGGCCAGTGGCCAGGTTCTCTTGGATAGTCATCAGATTGAGACTGGCTTGACCGCCCGTGGGCGAGCTCTCGACACGGATGCCGCCCCAGACCGTACCGCCCGCGGTCTGACCTGGCCCGTTGCCGCTGACCACGCTGTCGCGAATGTCGAAGGACGCCCCCGCAAGAAGAATGCCGCCGCCGGGGTTGTCCTTGATGGTGCAGCCATCCATGTGAAGAACGACGGTGGCACCCGTGGCGGCCTGGGCGTTGACGCCGATGCCGGTGACTCCCGAGGGATTTCCCGCCACGGTCAATCCGCGCAAGTAGACTTCACCGCTGGTGATGGCGATGCCGTCGGCATAGTCAGCGGGCTTGATGACCGCGCTCCTGCCAACAATGGTCAGTGGAGAAGAAAGAGCACCCGTGGCGAAGCCACCTTGCACCTGGCCCATCACCACGACCACCGGCTTGCCCGAGGCCTTGGCCACGCCAAGGCCAGTCTGGGCTGTGCAGTAAGGCGTCTGCGCCGACCCCACGCTGGCGCCCGAATCCGAACAGGTGCCCGCAGCGCCGACGTATACGGATTCAGCGTCGGTCGCGCAGTGGCCATCTTGCTGGAACATGCACACGCCCGGCCCGGCCTTGCCCGAACACTGCGCGTCGCTGGTGCAGGCTACGCAGGCATTCACATTGGTGTCGCAAATGGGTTTCACGACGGCTTTGCAATCGTCGCTCGTCGCGCACTCGACGCACGTTCCGCCCGGCATGCACACCGGATTGGCCGGATTCCGTCCAGCGCATGCCGAGGCCCCCGCTCCCGCGCAGCCCACGCACAGTCCCGCTTGACAGAAGGACTTGGTCGCGTCGCGCACGCAATCGCCGTCGCCCAGACACTCCACGCAGCGGCCCGAGTCCGCCTCGCAGGCGGGTGTGGCCGTCGGACACCCCGCATCGACCAAGGCGCACGACACGCACACGTGGCTGACCGAGCAGACGGGCGCGCCACCGCTGCACTGATCCCCCGTCTTGCAGGAAACGCATTGGCCTTGTACGCAGTAGGGAGCGCCCTTGCCGGTGCAATCGTTGTCGCCAGCGCAGGTTCCAGGAGCGTCAGGAACGTAGGCATCGACCGCGCCGGCGTCAACAACCACAGTGCGACCGGCTTCCGTGGCCGAATCCAACTGCGCGGCCCCGTCGACCGGGCCGACCGAAACAGGCACATCGTCGTTTGCATCGACCGAGGAAGACAGATCGACGGGAGAGCCATCCATCTGCCCTGGTGCCGGTGCGCTGTCCATCCCTTGCGCTTGTGGAGCCTCGGCATGGCTCCCATCCCACGCGGCGCCGTCGAGAACAACAGGCACGCACTGGTGGTCCTTGGAGCAAACACGGTTCAGTCCGCAATCGGTAGTGTGGAAGCAGGTTTTCCAATCTCGGCGTGTGGCATCGCAACCTGCGGTGAGCGCCATAGTCATGGACAAAACAACCACGAAAACAAACCTTGCAAACCGCACTGTCAGCGTCCCCCGCCCTTTCATTGGAATCGCCCCGCGAGTTGCAGCCCCGTCGGACCTACAGCGACCTGGGTGTGTGCGGGCCAAAGGCTCCAGGTCAGAAGGCCCGCGCCACCGAGCAAGGCCACTCCACCCGCGATGGCTATGGGCCAGCCGTACTTGGAAGTGTCGCGCACCTTGTCGCATTGGAAGCACGCGGCCTTGCCGTCGACAATGACGTAATACGAGCCGACGACCAAGGTCGCCAGGCCAGCCGCCGCCAATGCAATGCCAGAATACGCGGCGAAGCCTCCCAAGCTTTTCGCTTCCGCTGGCGGGACAGCCGGCGCGGTCACCAGAGGCAGTGTGGAAGGTGGAGCCTGTGGCGCGGCGGACGGAGGGATTTCCGGCGCGGCCTTTTCCGGCCCGCGCAAACCTTGTTCGAGCAGACCCTGAGTCAGGATCGCAGCCGAGCCCCACAGATCCTGCTCGTCGCAGATGGGGCAATCGCGCCCATCCTTGCCCAGCAGCTTGCCATCGTCGGCGTTCCACAGAGCGATAGTCAGCTTGAAGCTCTCCTTGGCGAAACGCGCCTGCACATGCAGCACCAGCGACGCGCCCGACGCCGCCGCGATCTGGGGCAGGCAGCCCGGGATCTCGCAGTGAAGCAGCCGATCGGGCAGGGCTGCGGACGGCACCAGCGTGATGCCATTGCGCTTCACCACCTCCGCGATCTCTTTGCGCAGCCGCTCTTTCGTGCCTTTCGCAAGCTGGCTGGCCGAGGAGGGTTCGATGACCACGAGACGTTTGTCGTTGGCCGTCGCCGCATCGGCCAAGGCGGAGCCGCGCACGAACAACCACGCGAGCGCGGCGAGATAGAAAAAGCGAAAGTTCATGCCTCGACGTTTTCCCATCCTGACAGTGCCGTCAAGGTTCTTCGCCGCTTTGCTCGGCCACGACCGCTATGGCTTGCGCGGAATCGGGCTCTCTTGCACGCGTGCGTGGGCGATGCTCAGGCGATCGCGCAGGAGCGCGTTTCCGGGTTCGAGCGCGATGGCCTTGGTGTATTCCTGCTCGGCCTGCGCGAAGCGCCCCATCTTGAAATAGGTGTTGCCCACGATCGCATGGGCCTCGGCGCCACCGCCCGCGGTCACGGCGCGCCTGCCTTCCTCGAGGGCGCGCGGCCAGTCACGGGCATTGAAAGCATCTCGCGCCAGGCCCAGGTGATCGGGCTTCGCGGGCAGACCCGGCACCTCGGCACTCGCTTCGACGCGCTTCGCTTGCACAATCGGCCGCATCTCTTTCGCGTCGACTTTCGCATCGAGGCTGGTGTGCAGAACGCTGGCCGGCGGCAAACCCGCGGCCGGTGTGGATGGCTTCTCCGGCACGCGCGGAAGCGCTGGCACCGGCGTGGGAATATTCGGAGGCGACGATTGGGAAACACTAAGGCTCGGCAGCGCCACCACGGTCTTGTTGCGTTCCACGCTCAGACGCAACCAGAGCAGCACGCATAAGCCCACCAGTCCTCCGACCGCGATGGGCGCGATGAAGCGCAGCTTCTGCCGGATAGCATTCGCGGGCGGCAGAGCGGCCGCCTTGGGCAGGCTGCTGCTTCGCGAGCGCCTTCTTTCTGGCAAGGCTTCGCTATCAAGCAGGTGGCGCGCCGACTCGACCAGCTGACGGCGCTCCGACCTTTCCTGCTCGGGCGCGAAGATTTCCTTCATGGCCAGGGACAACCACAGCTCCGGGTGCACCTCGGGCGGAATGAACACCGCGAGGGCGCGACGAAGCTCGTCCGCGTTCGCGAATCGGTTTTCGGGGAGCACGCTGGTGGCCTGTTTCACCACGGCATCCAGCTCGGGCGGCACCTCCGAATTGAGCATCGACGGCATCTGGTGCTCGCCGCGCGAGATCCACATCAGGATCTCACCCTCGGTTTCGGCCAGCCTGGTCTCGCGCCCCTTGTCGCGAATCGTGCCCACCGGCCGCTGCGTGAGGAGTTGCCACAAGAGCACGCCAAGCGCGTAGATATCGGTTCGCCGGTCGAGCTTGTCACCCGGTCGAAGTTGCTCGGGCGCAAGATGCCACAGCTTGCCGGCGGCCCGATGCTGGCCCGGGCTTTCGCCGTGCAGATCCGACGATGCGATGCCGAAGTCGAGCAGCTTCACTTCGCCGGCATAGGTCAGACGCACGTTGGGCGGATTGATATCGCGATGAACCAGATTCAAACCCTCGAAGTCGTGCGCATAGGACAGCCCGCGCGCGATCTCGGCCACGATATGGACCGCCACGGGAACCGGGAGCACGCGTCCCTGCGCGGACATCTTCTCGAGCAACGCCGAAACGTCGTGCCCCTCGACGAACTCCTGCACGAGGAAGACCTCGCCCTCGACCTCGCCGATGTTGTGCGTGTGGGCCAGATTGCTGTGAACCAACTGGCGCGCCAGATCGGCCTCGTGCCGGAAGTGACGCACATGATCAGGCTGCAACGCAAGCGCGGGCAGAAGCCGCTTGACCACGCACAAGGTTTCGAGCTCGCGGTGCCCTGACATGGCCAGGTACACCGCCCCCATGCCGCCCTCACCGAGTGGCTTCAATAGGACGTAGGCCCCGAATTTCTGAGGCAGTCGCGATTTCAACCCGCGCATTCTATGCCCGGTTGCCCGGCCAGGCATGTTTTCGACTAGATGGGAACCCTCAAAGGGTTCCCAAACCCTCCCGCGCTCTGGCTACGCCGGGCAAAGCCCGGCTCCGCCTACGCGATTGAAACGGGAAGTGCTGGAACCGCGTGCCTCAGACGTCCGTGCTGCCCTCTGCAACGATGACCACAATAGCCAGTCGCAAAGGTTCCAGGTCGCGCTCGACCACATTCCAGACCTCGTCCCAATCCACTTGGAAATAGGCATGCACCACCGCGTTCCGCATCGCGACCACGCGACGCCAGGGGACACTCGGGTAGAGCTCCTGCATCGACTCAGAGACTCTGGCCGCCGCCTCGCCGATGATCACGATGTGGTGCAGACACCAAACACGCAGCAGCTTGTCCGCGTTGAACCGCTCGCGCGTTTGGGCTTGCTCCTGGATGGCAGCGATGGCTTCCAGGATGTCGAGCAGGCGGTCGCGATCGGCTCTCACAGGACCACAGCGTCGGCAAGAACCCGCTCACGAAACCGATCTCCGAGGCCCCGCGCACTGATCACGTCGACGCGGCAGCCCAGGACTGCCTCCAGATCCAGCATGAGCTCGCCATGGTCCATGAGGCTGCGCCCAGTATCGAAGTCGACGACTAGGTCAAGGTCGCTGCCCGCAACCACATCGCCACGCGCAACCGAGCCAAATACCCGCACATTGCGTGCACCATGGCGACTCGCCAGCGCGATGATTTCATCTCTGCGCTGCCGAAGATGGTCGAGCGTCAGTCTCGGCATCTGCTTCACCCTCTCACTAGGCTACGCCGCCCCGAGCGCCGCCGCAACTGACCGTCCTGATGCCGCTGAAAGTCTCGCCGTGCGAAGGAGGGAACTTTTCACGACCTTGGAGTACAATTTCTAGATGGCGCAGAAAGTGTCTGCTCAGCCCGAGACCAAGCCACACGCAACCGTTGATGCGTTGACGGCAGCCAAACTGCGCCTGCAGCCTCTCTTGCCGGACATGGATCCTTGCGATCTCGACCTGATCCTGACCAGTCTGCTGCGTCCCTTTGGTTCGGGACGTCGATTCTTCCTGCGTGAGGTTCGTCCCGGTGTCCGCGTCTTCTGACGAATCTTTCGTGCTCGAAGTACTTGCGGCCTTGGAGCAGACCAAGCTGGAGGCCCTTGTGGTTGGCAGCGTGGCGGCCGTTCTACAAGGTTCGCCGGTTACGACCCAGGATCTGGATCTTCTGGTCCGCGATACGCCGTCCAACCGGCGGAAGATCGAGAAGCTCGGCCATTGCCTGGGTGCGCGCCCGCGAGAGGTATCCTCGCTGACCAACGTCCTGCGCATCGACGCCGCCTCTGCCCCGGTGGATTTGCTGTTCGACCATCTTCCTGGCGGACTCTCTTTCCAGACACTCTGTTCTCGTAGCATCGTGATCGCCCTGGGCGGCCGGATCGCAAGAGTGGCCAGCTTGGAAGATGTGATCCTCTCCAAGGAGGCGGCTGGCCGTCCCAAGGATCACGCCCAGCTCCCGATCCTGCGCGACACCCTGCGAGTGAAAAAAGCTCTTCTGAAACCCTGATGGCGTGCCTGGGCGGGAGAAACTGGAGAAGGCCTCTCGAACCATCATGACGGGCTGCCGTTTCCTGTCCGAGGAAGCGGCAACAAGCCCCAATTCCGACACTCACGGTCGTCGCGCGGCGAATCGTCCGAGAATCATCCGCCTGCACTGGTTGGTCCCGACATCCGACCGTCGTACCTTTATCTCATGTCCATTCCCGTGGAGAAGCTGACCGAAGAGATGCTTGCATTGCCCTCCGAGGTGCGCGCGCTGCTCGCGGACCGCCTCGTCGAAAGTCTCGATCCACTCGCGGACGATGAAGTTCGCGCTATCTGGGCTGCAGAAGCGATTCGCCGTCGTGACGAGATCCGGTCAGGCAAGGTGGAAGCGATTCCGGGAGACGTTGTCGCCGCGCAGGAAGTGCCATCGAGGGCATCAGCCAAGCGAGCGGCGGCCAGTCCAACGGGCTAGATTTCTCGGATCACAGATTGCGATCGGCGGGGGGCAAGGAACATCGTGAGGGGCCCAGCCCTACTTCTCGGCTGGCCCAGGCACTAGCAACACAAGACGATGCGGGTGCTGAGCTTGTCGCGAGCACAAGTCGGCGACAATCGCCACCGGATCGTTTCCGAGGGAGTCAGCGTAGGCCTCGCGGATGGCGCGAACCTCGTCCACGATGGGATCGGAAACACCGGGAGTCACGTCAGCAGTTCCTCCGGAGTGCAAATCGTCGGGGGGCGAAGAGCGCGCGAGCGACATAGTGATTCAAGCCTAGCACGGATCCGTGCGTTGGCGATGTGAGCGCAGTTCCAGGTCAGCAGGAAGTCCATTCCATGAATGGCTGCGACGGCGACGTGAAGGGCGTCCACGAAAGCCTTGTGCGGAAGCGCTCCACCCTGCACAAAATGGGCGGCCAACTCCCCGACCTCGGTGGTGATCGTCAGGACAGGTAGGTTTGCGACCGCAGACAACCGACGCGCGGCAGCGGAAGGATCCCCACCGCCAGCCTCGGCGAGCACTGCCTCGGAAACGTAGAGATCGTATCGCGCCCTAGTCGACCACCACGCGTGGGTGATCTGCTGGTGAGCGGCAACAACAACGTCTCGACTCGGGAGCGACGTCAGGTAACTAACGACACTCGTTTCGATATAGACCTTGGGCATGATCTTGTCTGAGCCCTATCGGTCACAGCCCGGAGAAGTTGGTTGGGAACAAGCCTGTGGATTATCAGGATTCAATCGAAAATCACTTTCTCGGATCACAGATTACCCTCGGCGAGGGTTCAGGCAGATTGTCTGAGCCCTATCGGTCACCGCCCGAAAAAGTTGTATAGGAGACTACCTCGGTGAGGATCACCGTAGCTGGGCAGTCGAGATATTCAAGGGCTGTTACTGACTGCAGTGTAGATGGAACCCTCGTTAGTCCAGGCGACGAGCTTCGTGCCATCCGCCGACACTGCTACTCCATTCCACTCTTGCGACGTACCCGTCTGGGTCCAAGTCACCCCGGAATCCACCGACACATAGATGTAGCCGCTCCAGGTTGCGGCGACGAGCTTCGAACCATCCGCTGACGACGCAACCGCCTGCCAGTCCTGAGGAGAGCTCCGCTGCATCCAGGTCACCCCGGAATCTGCTGAGGTGTAGACATACCCACCGTGAGCTACACCGACGAGCTTCATACCATCCGTTGATGACGCCACTGAGGCCCACTCCTGCAATGTGCCTCCAGATGACCAGTTCACCCCGGAATCTGCCGACCTGTAAATGTAGTCGCCGCCCTGGGCTGTAGAAGCGGCGACGAGCTTCGTGCCATCCGCTGACGACGCAACCGACCTCCAATTCAGTGAAGTAGCTCGCTGGGTCCAGGTCACGCCCGAATCCGACGACGTGTAAATGTAGCCGCCTTCGTCCGCAGCGACCAGCCTCGTGCCGTCGACGGACGACGCCACCCACAACCCATGTGGCGCATTCGTCTGAAGCCAGGTTGCTCCGGAATCCACCGACGTGTAGATGTGAACGTATGGACCGACCACTATGGAGGCCACAAGCTTCGTAACGTCCGATGACGATGCTATCGACATAGGCACCCCATTGAAGCTGCTCTCTTGCGCCCACGTTATCCCAGAGTCTGATGATTTGTGGATGAGGCCGCCCGCATCAAAGGCGACGAGCTTTGTGCCGTCCGCCGACAATGCCACGAATGGCGTAGACTGCCATGTAGCGCGCTCCACCCACGTAACCCCTGCAGCGCCGGTTGTACCAGCAGTGCCGGTCGTAGCAGTCCCGCCGGAGGCACCAGTAGCAGCGCCTCCCACGCCGATGATTCTGCCCGCTCCCCCAGCACCGCTCGTGCCACCGGAAGTGCTCGTTCCACCCGTGCCAACTCCACCTGTACTGACCATTCCTCCGCTACCTATTGCCCCACCTATCGTTACCGCCCCGCCGGTGGTGGTTGCACCACCCGTTCCAACAGCAGCTGTCGCCGCGTCCGTCCCGGTCGTACCACCATTCCCAATTGTACCCCCAGCGCCGCCTGTATTCTGGGTTGACCTTGCGCCGCCAGCGCCACCAGCGTTCGGACTGCCGCCTCCCACTCCTGGGCCGCCGCTTTCGGTGAAGCCGCCAGTACCACCAATAAGGGCATCCATACGAGAGCCTGGGGCGTCCAGCCACCCCCCGACACCTCCAAGACCGCCCAAACCACCGCCGCCACCCGCGCCAACAACTGGTACATCTGGTTGAAGGTTTGGCGCGTCATTCCCGCCTCCGACATCAACTTTAGCTTTAGCGCCGCTCTCACCACCGCTGCCATTCGCAGCAGAAATACCGCCGTCGGCACCTCCTGTGCCCGTGACCGTGTTTAGCGACGGATATAGGCAACCCATTGCCGACGTGGCTATTAGTAGCAATCCCAGTCTGGTTACTCTGCTCATCGCCGATTTCTCCCGAACTTCAGAATGCACCTTTGACCCCTGCCGAGCTTGGCCCGAGCCAGAGCGCGACACGCGGCTCAGCCTCACCTTTCGGACTCCAGAGCAGCAAGGTGACGCCCACAGCGGCGCCTACGCCACCAACGATGAACCCTGCGGTCGAAATGTTGCGCATCAGATTGTAGCTATCCGCGCTGCCACTCTTGGAAGCAGGGCAGGCGCCGTTCGGGCAGTCATTGCGCAGACCGCTGTTCGCCATGACCGCGATACCTGTCACAACGCCCGTGAGCAATCCCGCCGCGCCTACGCCCGCCACCACCCAGCCCCAGGTTCGCTGCGAATGTTCGCTCGGAGCTGGCGCTGTGGTCTCCACTGACACGGGAGCCGGGGTCGTCCTTGGATCTGTCACGGTTGGCGCAGGCGGCACCTCCGCGACAACCGGAGCCGGCGGGGCGGCGTTGAATCTCAAGACCGCCTCCTTGCGGTCGCCTTCTGCGAGGTCGACTGTCTGCTCTACGACCTCGGCTCCCCGCTTGCCAACAATGTGCCGCCGCCCAGGGTCGGTTGGGAGATCGACTCCGAGCAGCGACACGGCCATTTTGGCACTATCGGCCGTTACCTCGATCTCGTTTGCCGCAGCCCCTTCGACTTGGACGCGCAGCCTTGGGATGCGCGGCTGCAGCTCGCCCAGCTCTCTTTCCGCATCGGCCTGTGCTTGCTGTTGAGCATCCCCAACCCATAGATCGTTCGGCGTAAGCAGGGTGGCTTGGCGATACAGCTCGGATGCGGCAACCAGGTGTCCACGCTTGACCAATGACCGTGCCGCCCAGACTGCGAGCGTAGGCACTTTGGCAATATCGTAGGCACGCTGGAATTTCGAGCCAGCCTCTTCGAAATTCCCCGCATCGAAGTCGCTCTTGGCCTGGTTCGCCAACTCGCGCGCGGCACCTTTGGCGCTGTCGTCGGTGGCATGAACCGCCCCTGAGGAAACCATTGCAATGGCAAGAACAATCGCCGCGCAAGGAAGTCTGCGATCCATCGCTCTGCACCTTTCTTTCGTCATGCTCTAGAAACCTGCGACACTGGGCGGCTTCTTCGGCGTCTGCGCGCTTGCGCCGCGGTCGGGTTTCGCGCTCTCTGGCGTCTTCGGCAGTGGCTCATTCTTCGCCTCGTGATGAGGTCGCCTTCGCGCAGACGCAGTTGCGGGGCTGACGTGCTCAGGCTTCGCAGCCGGCACGGTCCCAGCCAAGGCCGATGGAGCCAAACCCGCATCGGGCTTGCTGGGAAGAACCGCGGGAAGAATAGGCGGAGGCGTTACATCCCGAATGGGTTCGACCGCTTTTGCCGGCTCAGCCACCGGCGTTGCGCGTGGTGGGGAATCATGGTTGCCGGGTACCAGTAGAAGGATCCCGAGTCCGGCCGCTACCACGCCACCGATTGCGAAAGGCAACCAGCGCCGAGGACGTTTGGCCATCGAAGGCAGTTCATCGCTGTCCGCTGCCTGAACCTCGCCGGTGGCGCGGGAGAAGGTCGTAGAGGCCGGGAGTACCGCGGTTCGCTCCATACGCGCGGCAGGGATGGCCCGAGCGGGCGGGATGCATTCTGCAGGCTCGGACTCGCTCAGGAAGGCCGTCGCCGCGGTTGTCGATCCCGTCAGCGCGCCCACGAACGCCGGAATGCTATCGAACCGGTCGTCTCGCGCGCGAGCAAGTGCACGCAGGATGGCAGCTTCGACATGGCGAGGCACGTCGGCGACCAGCTCGTGCAAAGGCGGTGGCGTCTCGGTCAGATGCATGACCAACATCTCGGTCCCGGTTGCCGCCACGTAGGGCGTCCTTCCCGCCAACATCTCGTAGACGATGGTCGCGAACGAATACACGTCCGAGCGCAGATCCACGTCAGCGCTGTCCTTGCACTGCTCGGGCGACATGTACGCAGGGCTGCCCATGATAATCCCGGTTTTCGTCTTGACCGTTCCGCCCGAAGTGCTGCCGTGCTTGATCTTGGCGATGCCGAAATCCAGGACTTTCACACGCTCGCCGCCGGGCGCGCTCGGATCTGGCACCAAAAACAAGTTTTCGGGTTTCAGATCGCGGTGGACGATGTTGGCGGCGTGGGCGGCAGCAAGGGCCGAACCGGCTTGGCGAGCGACCTCCAGAACGTCTTGCAGGCGAAGGCGGCCACGATCCGCCAGGCGCTTTTGCAGCGATACCCCTTCCAGGAACTCCATCAAAATGTAGGGCGCGCCGTCGGCGGTCCCGCCTGCGTCCAGGACATCGACAATGTTGGGATGACGGATGGCGCTCGCGGCGCGCGCTTCGTTGAGAAACCTGCGAACCAACTCGGCATCTTGTGCCAGAGCCGTGTGCAACACTTTGACGGCGGCGCGACGCCCAATCAGCGGGTTCTCGACCAGGTACACCTCGCCAAAGCCGCCCTCACCAAGCAGGCGAACCATGCGGTAGTTCCCAAAGAGCTGGCCGACTTCCACTGCCATTTCCGCGCCGAGCGCCAGGTTACGCCCGTTTGCAGTGTGGACAAGAGAATTTCAAGGTCTCGTTTCATGTCATCGGTACCAACAACAACCACTGCCTCGTTACGCTCGGCGACCTCTCCCCGCTTCGCGGGGCGAGGCGATCAGGCCGCCACCGCAGCCTTGGGAAAGACTGATTCAAGCTCGACGCGCATACGGCCAGGAGCGAGTTCGACGGGACGTGCTACCGCAAAACCGCCACCCTGTCCCCGAACACCTGCTCCAACTTGGCCAGAAGCTCGTCCGACGCCTCGACCTTGAAGTCATCCCCCAAGTCGAACACCGTCTCGCTTCGCTGCGGGATCTCCAGTCGCAAACGCGTGCGGCAAGTACCGGGGAACTGAACCAAGAGTTTCTGCAGGGCTCCGAGCTGCTCGCCGCTCAGCAGATCCGCGTTCAGGCGCACGTCCAGCATGGTGCTGCGCTCGGCGCGAATCGACGTCAGCAATTTCGCATCGACGAAGCGTAGCCGCTCGCGCGGATTTTCGCTGTCGCCCCAGGGCACATCCACCGTGCCGGTGACCAGCAAGGGATCGCCCTTGGTCAGCACGTCTCGGTATTCCTCCAGCTTGGACGAGGCGACGTGGAACTCGATTTGCCCGTGCTGATCCTCCAATTTGAAGAAGGCGTATTTGCCCGTGCCGCTCTTGATCTGCCGCTCTTGATAATCCGAAACCACGCCGCCCAGAATGACCTCGGCGCGTCCGCCGCGCTCTGTGCAGTTGCTGGTGATGGCGTTGGCGAATCGGCGCAGCTCCCCCGAGAATCGATCCAGCGGATGTCCGCTGATGTAGAAACCCAGGCTCTCTTTCTCGAAGGCGAGCAGCTGCTTGGGCGTCCATTCTTCGCCTTCGAGGTAGATGTCCCCGGCGGGCGGCGGCGGCTGTCCCGCCGAACCCCCACCGAACAACGACAGGAGCGATGTCTGCCCACTGTCCCGTTCACGCTGGGTCGCCGCCGCCGTGTCGATGGCCGGACCGATGGCCTGGAACATCTTGGCGCGGCTGACCTTCTTCACCTCCGCGATGCCGTCGAAGGCGCCGGCTTTAACCAGCGCTTCGAGCACCTTGCGGTTGACCTTGCGCGTGTCCACGCGCTGGCAGAAATCGACCAGGGAAAGGAACCTGCCGCCCCCCACGCGCGCGGCGCGAATGACCTCGACCGCGCCTTCGCCCACACCCTTGACCGCCGCCAGACCGAAACGAATGGCCTTTTGCGCGGGTGCGGGAGTGACGGGAGTTGCGGCAGCGACCTTCGCCTCGCTCTTGCGCCGCCCGCGCTTGGGCTCCTCGGCCGGCACCGACTCGTCCATCACCACGGTAAAATCCGCGTCCGATTCGTTGACGTCCGGTCGCAAGACACGAATCCCTTGCGAGCGCGCCTCGGCGATGCACTTCACCACCTCCTCGGTCTTGTCCTTCTCGCAGGTGAGCAGGCCAGCGAAGAACTCGACTGGGAAGTGGCACTTCAGATACGCGGTCTGGTACGTCGAGAGGCCGTAGGCCGCCGAGTGGCTGCGGTTGAACCCGTAGCCCGCGAACTTCTCCATCAGATCGAAAACGCCCTCGGCGATTTTCGCGTCGACCTGTTTGGCCTCGGCGCCCTTCATGAAGGTCGCCTTCTCCTTGGCCATGACCTCGGCCTTCTTCTTGCCCATGGCGCGGCGGAGAAGGTCGGCCTGGCCGAGCGAGTAGCCGGCCAGCGCCGAGGAGATCTGCATGACCTGCTCTTGGTAGACGATGACCCCGTAGGTGTCCCTGAGGATGTTTTCCAGCGACGGGTGGGGATACTCGACCTTTTTGCGCCCGTGCTTGCGCTCGACGAAGTCGTCCACCATGCCGCCCTCGATGGGGCCTGGCCGGTAGAGAGCGCCCGCGGCCACGATGTCCTCGAAGCAGTCGGGCTTGAGCTTCTTGAGCAGGTCGCGAAAACCCGACGATTCCAGCTGGAACACGCCCGTGACGTCCGCCCTGGAGATCATGGCGTAGACCTTGGCGTCGTCGAGCGGGAAGAGCGCTGGGTCGAGATCTTCCTCGCCCTTGCGCTTGCGTTCGGCATTGATGAGCGCCACCGCGGTCGCGATCACGGTCAGCGTCTTGAGCCCGAGAAAGTCGAACTTGACCAGACCGACCTTCTCCACGTCGTTCATGTTGAACTGCGTGGCGATGGTTTCGGTCTCTTGGCCGGCGGGTCGGAAACACGGAACGTACTCCCACAACGGATTCTCACCGATGACGACGCCGGCTGCGTGCGTGCCGGCGTGGCGGTTGAGCCCTTCCAGCGTCTTGGCGATGTCGAGCAGCTCGCGGTACGGGCCGTCGTAGAGCTCCTTGAGCCGCGGCTCGTCCTCGATGGCCTTGGCCAGTGGCGGCGACTTTCCCTGGATGGGTTCAGGCACCAGCGTCGCGACCTTGTTGCCATCGGCAGGCGTCATGCCGAGAGCACGGGCCACGTCGCGGATGCAACTGCGCGCCTTGAGCTGGTGCATGGTCACGATCTGGCCCACGTTGTTCTTGCCGTACTTGCGCGTGACGTAGCTGATGACCTCCTCGCGCCGGTTCATGCAGAAATCCACGTCGAAGTCGGGCATGGAAATGCGCTCGGGGTTGAGGAAGCGCTCGAAGAGCAGCTTGTTGACGATGGGATCGATGTCGGTGATGCGCACGCTGTATGCGACCAGCGAGCCCGCGCCCGAGCCGCGGCCCGGTCCCACGGGGATGCCGTGCTCCTTGGCGTAGTTGATGAAGTCCCACACGATGAGGAAGTAGCCCGAGAAGCTCATCTTGCGGATCACGCCCAGCTCTAGCTCCAGACGGGCGCGGTATTGGTCCGCATCGAATTTCTGGCCCAGGCGCGCGGCCGTGGCCAAGCGTTCGCCCAGGCCCTTGTTCGCCAGCTCGGTCAGGTACGAGTCGGCGTCGTAGCCCTCGGGAACCTTGAATTGGGGCAGATGGGTCTCGCCCAGCTTGAGCTCGACGTTGCACATATCCCCGATGCGCGCGGCGTTCTCCAGTGCCTCGGGCAGATCCTTGAACAGGACGTTCATCTCTTCGGGCGAACGCAGGTAGTAGGCGTCCGTCGGGTGATGCATGCGCTTGCCGTCGTTGACCGTGGTCTTCATGCCCACGCACATCAGGATCTCGTGCGCGCGCGCATCCCGCCGTTCGAGATAGTGGCAGTCGTTGGTGGCAATGATGGGAATGCCGGTCTTCTTGGAAATCTCGATGATGCCGGCGTTTACCTTTTCCTGCTCGGGCACGCCGTTGGCCTGCACCTCGAGGAAGTAGTTGCCCCGGCCCATGATGTCGTCGTACTCGCGCGCCACCTGTTCGGCCTCCGGCATGCCGCTGTGGAGAATCGCGCGCGATACGGCGCCGCCGAGGCACGCGGACAGCGCCACCAACCCCTCGGAACGCTCGCGCAGCAGCTTCCGATCGATGCGCGGGTTGTAATAGAAGCCCTCGAGAAACGCCATCGAGTTGAGGTACGACAGGTTCTTCCAGCCCGTGTTGTTCTTGGCCAGAAGTACGAGGTGGTGGCTCTTGCGCTCGGAGCGATCGAAACGATCCTCGGCGACATAGGTTTCGCAGCCCAGAATGGGCTTGACCCCGTGGGCTCTCGCTTTCAGGTAGAAATCGAGCGCACCGAAGAGGTTGCCATGGTCGGTCATGGCCACCTGTTTCATGCCCAGGCCAAGCGCCTTGGGGAAAAGCTCGTCGAGGCGAATGGCGCCGTCGAGCAGGCTGTACTGGGTGTGAAGATGCAGGTGCGTGAAGCCGGGCATGTCTAGGGTGGGTTTACTCGTGAGATGCACGAAGGTCAACGAGAGCAACTCGTGGTAGCGTATGGCGCGTCAGTGGCCTCATGATTCGTCTCACGCGCATCGTGCCCTTTGCCTTCTGCCTCGTGGCAGCCTTTGCCGCGGCCGGCTGCCAAAGAGTGACGCCGTTGCCCCCTGCCGGATGCAGCGGGCGCCAGCGGTCTCACCTTGAGTGCCGAGCCCGACTCCTTGGTCATCCGGCCGGGCAGCAGCGGGCGCGTCAAATTCCTGCTGAACGATGGGCAGGGGCTACCGGTGCCGAACTACCCGCTCGCCTTTGCCGTCCTCGACGATGGCAGCGGTGACGGAACGACGGGGGCGCAACTGTCGTCCGACTCAAGGTCTTACCGACGGCAACGGCAGCGCGGTGCTGGAGATCA
Organism: uncultured delta proteobacterium; assembly: GCA_963723955.1. Taxonomy (GTDB): domain Bacteria; phylum Myxococcota_A; class Polyangia; order Fen-1088; family Fen-1088; genus Fen-1118. The sequence goes on along the minus strand of CAVRSU010000010.1, from coordinate 177,667 downwards.
TTGTCGGCAGTCTCGTCCAGCGACAATCGTCCCATCTCCTTTTTCATCACCGCCACCTGCCCGGGCTCGGCAGGAGCGCAGGCGCAGGCGTACATCATGGTAACGACCAACGCCTACTCGGTGGAGATCCTGCCAGTGCCTGCCGTAGACCTGCTTGGCTCCACCTCGATCGTGTCCACGCGCTCCTGTTCTACGACGACACGACCTGCGGAGAGCTGGACCTGACCAACCTGAATGCCGCCCCCACTCGGCCGCGCACACGCCGCAGCACCCCGTGGCCGCGAATTCGACCTGGGTGTTCTCCGGCGTCGCGGCCAGCGGCAGCGACGCCGTGGTGGGGCTCGGACTCGACAGCAATGCCTTCATTCAAATTGGCGGCTGCGTCGACATCCCAGGCTCGTCGCTCATCGAATCGGAAACCATCCGCGCGACTCTGTTCATGGATCGTTTGTTTCCGGTGCCGCTCGGGATCTACCAAGCGGAGTCCGACTTCAAGCTCGTGCCTGCACCATCCGGCTTGGCCACGATTCAGTCTGCTTGGGGACAGTGGACGCGTTGCCCCCTCGACCCTGCCCGGCTGTGGTTCGACTGCACGCTCGACGCGCTTTCCACGAATGCTGCCACGGATCCTCTCGACTGCATTCCCGTGCCCGGTGCCGAGGGAGCCTTGGGTGATCTGCTCTCTTTGCGCCGAGGCGCGGTGGTGGCGCCAGTCAGCGGAAGCAGTCCCAGCGCAACGGATACGCCCTGCCACGGCCCAACCGTCGGCACCGGCAACAACCCTAGCCTCGAAGCCGTCGTCGCTGCGCTGTTTTCCGGAACAAACGGCCAGCTACAGGGGGCCAAGCTAGGCGTCCTTCCGGACGAGATCGTCTCCTTGCTTAATGCCGTTCACATCGATTCTCAGATGACGATCACGGCCAGTGGCGCCGACATCAACAGCTACACGATCAAGCACGATCTTCTTGACGTGACCTTCCCCGACGCACTGGCATCTGTCACGTTCAACGTGCCAACCCTAGGATTCCCCGTGTCGAGTGTCTCCGGGATATTGGCCACGCTAAAAGCGGGCCAACTTTCCATCCCTAGCCACGGATTCACCCTGCGACTGGGCACCACCGCGCGCTACGCTTTCGAGGGCACCAGCCTCAAGTCGCGCGGCGCCCAGGACGCCAGCAGCCTGGTGAATGCGGTTTTCGCCCTGGCGCAAGAGATCGACCACGGCAACGTGCTCTCGGGTTGCTACGCCTTGGACGCCGTGGTCTGCGATCAGCTCAATCAGTCAAGGCTCTGCCTGTTCGACGCCTGTCAGACGGGGTTGGCCGCGCTGGCCACCCGCCTGGCTGGAGCATTCGACAGCCTGGACGGCGTCGGTCTCGACTTCTTCCTCTCTGGCTCGACTCCCGTCGTGGATCTAACTGGTGACGGGCTCGCCGATGCGCTGGGACTGGGGGGACGAGCCGGCACCGTGGCCGCCGGCCCAGGGTTGTGGTCGGCCGCGCTTGACGCGCAAGCGGGTGGCTATGTCATCAGCGGTTCCTGGACCGCCACGAAGGTCACCAACGCGCCCTGAATGCGCGAGGGACTGGCCCTACCATGCGGCCCGTGAGATGCTCTAGCGCGGACAGGGGAAATGGCTCGCAATCCCGGCACTGAAGCAGAACCCGCGAACGCCACGCTTCGCACTGGAAGCGGCGTCACACCGAGCCCCGCTCAGACCACAGGTAGCGGTTCCCCGCCAGTGGTCAAGACCGGCGTCACCCCAACCTCCTCGGCCGTGCCGGCCGTCCCACCCCCGGTGGTCAAGACAGGAACGAACCATCCCGCGGCCACACCGACCAGCAACCCGCCGCCGGTGGTAGAAACGGGGACGAAAAATCCCGCAGCCACGCCGGCCAGCGATCCGTCACCTGTGGACAACACCGGTCTGCGCACCCCCTTGCCGCCAATGGGCATGGGCTTGCATGCCCCCACGCCCACCCCGGGACCAGCGGTGCAGCAATTCGTCACTCTCGGGCGATACCAATTGCTCTCCCGACTCGCCGTCGGCGGCATGGCCGAGGTGTACCTGGCAAGGCAGGGCGAGCTGTCGGGCTTCAAGACCTTGGTGGTGGTGAAAAAGGTTCTGCCCCACCTGGCCGTAAAACCCGACTTCATCGCCATGTTCCTCGACGAGGCCCGCATCGCCTCCATGCTCGACCACCCCAATGTGGTGCGCATCACCGAGGTCGGCCGCGCCGAGAATGAATACTTCCTCGCCATGGAATTGGTGCAGGGCAAGCCGCTGGCATCGATCCTCAAGCAATCGGAAAAAGCCAAGACCCCGATTCCGCACAACCTGGGCGCGCTCATCGTGGCCAACGCCGCAGCTGGGTTGCATCATGCCCACCAATTGACCGACGCCTCGGGCAACCTGCTCGGCCTCGTCCATCGCGACGTCTCGCCCCAGAACATCATGGTGTCCTTCGAGGGGTCGGTAAAGGTCATCGATTTTGGCATCGCGCGCGCCCTCGGCCGTCTGGGCGACACCAATTCCGGCTCGCTCAAGGGCAAGCTTGGCTACATGGCTCCCGAGCAGGCACGCGGCGAGCCGGTCGACGCGCGAGCGGACATCTTTTCGCTCGGCGTGGTGCTATGGGAATGTGTCGCTGGCCGCCGTCTGTTCCTGCGCGAAAACGAGCTGGCCACCCTGCGCGCGGTGGTCTACGAACCCATCCCCAGCGCCAGCAAGTTCGTGGAGGTCCATCCCGCGCTCGACGCCATCATTCGCCGCTCCGTCGCCCGCAACGTCGACGAACGATTCCAGACCGCCGATGAGATGCGCATTGCCCTCGAACAGTGGATTTTCTCGTCGGGTGGCGCCAGCGCCCACGATCTGTCGGCCTTGATGAAGTCTTGGTTCCCGAGCGATCACTTGCAATGGCAGCGCGCGGCCCGGCTCGCCCTCGACATGCAGGAGTCCGATCCGCCTATCGAGGTCTCGTTCCCCAACCTGGCCGCGAGCAGGACCGGCCATTCCAGGACCGGCGCCAGCCGCCTGGAAGGATCGGGATCGGTGCACAAGAGCCGAACCGAATCGAGCAACCGCACCGCATGGCCACTGCCCGTTCCCACCTCCATTGAGAAGGTGCCCGACCTGCGCCCGAAATTCTTTCGCCGTCTCGCCATCCCGATGGCGGTCGTGATTGTCCTGCTTGCCGCCGGGGCCGCCGTCTACTACCAGATAAACAAGAGTCCTCCGGTGGAGCCCATCCCGGAAGACAAGGCCGTAGCACCGGTCCGGCCCATGGTCGAAACCCTGCCGACTGTCGAGCGAACCAATCACGCCGAGGGGAACAAGGGCACCCTGCCCCCCCCACAAGCGGAGGAGACACCCAGGCATCAGGAGCGGGAATCTGGAGGTCCGGCCGAAGAAACTTCCCCTGGGAAGAGAAAAAACCGAGGCACCTCCGGTGAAAAACGCGCAATAATACATGAAGAGAACTGGGCAGACGACGCCCCGGGCAAGCGCCCAAATCGTTTCGACGGCAAGCCCTCGGTCAAGAAAAATAAGGATCCTCGTCCCAACCCCTTCTAGCCATTTGGCCATGCCATGAAGCACACAACCCTCGCACGACGAATTTCCCAACGCCTCGCCACCACCTGCTTCGCGCTTTTGCTCTTCGCGCCGGGCGCCGCGCGCGCCGCGGAGTGTCCGGCTTCATCTCCTGAAGATCCTCAAGAGCGCCGCAAGCTCGCCAAGGAGTGGTTCGCCACGGCCGAGGCGGCGGAGAACAGTGGCAACGACGTCGAGGCCATTCGAGCCTACGCGTGTTCGTATAAGATGGTCGCGCATCCCTTCACCGCCTATAACCTGGGGCGCGTGTCCGAGCGCAACGGCAACGACGAGCTTGCGCTCAAGATGTTCAAGGCCTACCTGACCCTCAAACCCGACGCCCAGGACAAGGAAGAGGTGAAGGGCAAGGTCAAGGCCTTGGAGGACAAAATGGCTGCCAGCGAGGCGAGTGCCCCGACCGAGAACGCAAGCGCCGATCAAGGGGGCGAAAAGCCACCGGAGCCGCCCAAAGAGGAATTGGCACCGCCACCCGAGCCGAAGCCGCCCCAGGTCGTGCGAACCCCCGAGCCCGAGCCCGAACCCGAGGCACCGTCCCACGCGGTCGAATGGATTGTGGGTGGGGCCAGCGTGGCGTCCCTGGTGGGTGGCATTGCCCTCAACCTCGCCGCACGCAGCAAGATGAGCGCTTGCCAGGCCGAAGCGGCCAAGCAATACGCTAACCTGCCGCTCGCGAACGACGAATGCAATTCCGCCCGGCCCCTGGCCTACACCTCGTATGTCTTGTTCAGTGTCGCGGCGGTGGGCGCGGCGGTGGACGCGGTTCTCATTTACCTTCATCGCCGCGGAGACGGGGAATCGTCCTCGACGAAAGATGATTCCTCGGTCGGCTTCCTGTTGCTGCCGGGCGGTGGCGGCGCCCTGACCGCGCGGGGCAGATTCTAGGCACGATCTTCTGTCCGATCCTACCCTCCCAGATCGCGAAACCTTGCTGCGCCACGCGCGGGCGCTCCTGGGCGCGACGCTGGCCGAGGTGGCGGACGGACTTGGTATGCCCGTGCCGGTGGGCGCGGTGAGGACCAAGGGCTGGTCTGGCCAGGTCATCGAGCGCGAGCTCGGAGCCGGCGACGGCGCCGCCCACGGTCCCGACTTCGCCTCTCTCGGCATCGAGCTCAAGACCGTCCCCGTCCACGGCGACTTGATCCCGCTGGAATCGACGGCGGTGTGCCACATCGATCCTGTCGCCATCGCCGGCGAGTCCTGGGCCACGAGCTATGCGCGGCAGAAGCTGTCCCAGGTTCTTTTCGTCGCGCTGGAGGTTCGGCAGGGTGCCCGCTCGGTGGGCGAACGGCGGGTGGCGGCGGTCAAGCTGTGGACACCTTCGCCAGCGCAGGAAGCTCTTTTGCGCGCGGATTTCGAGCTTTTCGCGCGAACCTACTTCCGCGCCGGACGCTCGGCCGAGATCACCGGACACCTTGGCCAGGTCATGCAGGTCAGGCCCAAGGCGAGGAATTCGAAAGATGACCGCGCTGCCTTCGGACCAGACGGAAAACCCGTGCGCATCGGCAAGTGCGGGTTCTATCTCCGGCCAGCCTTCGTCCGGGGCATACTGCAAAGCGGAGACACGATTCGATGAAACGCATCTCCCATTCATGCGCCGCCCTCGTTCTCGCCTGCTTCACCGGATTCTGCCCGCCCGCGAACGCCGACGAGTCAAGTCCGCTCTCCGTCATGCAGGCCATCGAGCGCGCCGTGGCGGGCAACCCGGATCTGCGGCGAGAGCGCGTCGCTGTCGCGCAAGCCGCCGCCCGCGAGCTGGAGGCGGAAGGGCGATTCGATGTCCTCCTCGATGCCGCCCTCGAGAAGAAACGCGACATCGTGCCACTTTCGTGCGCGCCACAGTGCCAAGATTTCGCCATCGGCAAGACCACCACGACCAGCGGAACGCTGGGTGTTGGGCGCAGCCTGGAGTCCGGCGGGACCCTGCACCTGGGCGCATTGGCCAGCCAAGTCGCGTCGAGCGTCCCCAGCGATGCTGTAAACGATTCGTCCCTTCTGCCCGGAACCTACTACGGCAGCACTCTTGCCCTGACCTTCTCCCACCCGCTTCTGCGCGGTTTCGGAACCGAAGTGACCCTGGCCAATCTGCGCAAGTCGCGCATCCAGAACGACGTGGCCCAGCTGGGCCGGCAGATGCGCGCGTGCAACGTCGTTCGCGACGTCGTCGTCGCGTACTGGGAATTGGCCTATGCCACGCAAGATCTCGTCATCAAGCGCTCGGCCCTCGATCTGGCCCAGGAACAGCTGCGCATCACCCAGGTGCTGATCGGCGCGGGCCGTCTTGCCGACTCGGACGCCGCGTCCGTGGAGCGGGCCATCGCGCAACGCCAGGAAGACCTGGCCACGGGCGAGCAGATTCTCTTTTTCCGCAGCCTGGATCTGCAGCGCCTGTTCGGCGTGCCCGCGGACGCGAACATCGCGCTGCTTACCGCCACCGACACGCCATCCGCTGGAGCGCCGAGTATAGACGATCCCGCCGAGATAAGCCGCGCGCTCGAAGCCAATCCACAGCTGCGCGCGCTTCGGTTGGGACTGCGACTTTCCCAGCTCGACCTATCCACGGCACGCAGCACCCTGCGCCCCAGGCTCGACTTCACGGGCAGCGTGGGCCCAGCCGGTTTCAAGCCGGGTCTGGGTGATTCCGTCAAGCAGGCCGCCGGTTTCGGCGCCCTAGCCTGGTCCGCCGGCCTCACCTTCGAGCTTCCCGTCGAGAACCGAGCCGCGCGCGGCCAGATGCAAGCCGCGGAGGAAGAGCTCAACCTGGCCCGCCTCAATGCCGAGGACTTCGCCGCCCAACTTCGCGATCTGGTCCTGCGTGCCGCCCGCAGCATCCGTACCGCGAATGCGCGCGTGGCGCTTGGCCGGCGCGAGGTCGAGTTCGCGCAGCAGAACCTGGACGCGGAACGCGCCCGTTTTCAGGCCGGCCGGGCCACCAACAACGACGTGCTGCTGCGCCAGCAAGAGCTCAAGGACGCCGAAACCCGCCTGCTACGCTCGACCGTGGATCAGAACGAGTCCGAGATCGCCCTAGCCGCCGCCACCGCCGAAGTCCTGGATCGCTACGGCGTCGTCCTCAAGGGGCTGTAGGGAGGCACGCCTCGTACGCGGCATCGCAACCGCCATTGGGTGCGGGGACGCTGGACGCCGCGGTGTCGTCGGGATCGGCCTCGATGAAGTAGCCGTCGCCGTCGCTGTCCACGCGCGCGGGATCGCTGGCCACGAAGTGATCGCCGCCTACGGTGTAGTCCATACCAGTCGAGGTTCGCAAAACGACGTGGCCCACGACCTTGCCGGCATGCAGGTTGGTGCCGGGGTCGCCGTGCTCGGTCAGATACAGGGCGGAGGTGGTCAGCAACCGATCGACGGCGCTCTGGGTGGGGTGGCCGTTCGAATTTCCATCGGCGACTTGAATGATGGACACCCGAGGATGCATCTCGGCCAGCAGCGTGCTGTTCGAGGCGTGGCTGCTGCCGTGGTGGCTCACGCGGTAGACGTCGACGTCTTTCACCTGGGGCGCCGTGCGTGTCTCGATGTCGTGATAGGAATAGCCGCCCTGTAATGAAACCAGCATTTGCCCGGATAGATCGCCGGCGGTGAAGTAGTCGAGCTTGCCCATGCGCAAGAGCGCCGCGATAGAGTAGTCGTTCTCGTCCGGCGGCGCGGGATCGGCCCCAAAATCCCCGACCGGCAAAGCACCGTTGGCGTCGACCGCGACGAATGCGAACTGCACGCCGCCGCCAAGTTGCACCTGGCCCGATCCCAAGACCGCGATTTCGGCGTTGAAGATTCGCGCCTCGCTGCTCTGCAGATAGGCGCGCCAGGCTTGCAGAGTGTCGCCACCGGCACCCGCATAGTGGAAGAGATCGCGATGGAGGAGCTTGCCGACCGCAAAGCCTTGTTGGAGCACGAGGTGCCAGATCCCGCCGTGGCCGGGATAGCCAACATGATCGAGATGGAAATGCGACAGGACGACATAGTCGAGTCGAGCACAGCCCAGCACCCCGCGCACGTAGGCGCCGACGAGCGCTGCCCCGTCTTCGCTGTCCCAAGTCGCCTCGCCTGCGTCGATCAACATGCTTCGCCCGGAGGGACTGACGATAAGGGTCGAGACAGCTTCACCAGCATCGATGTGATGGATTTCGAACCAGCCCGGCTGCCACGACCCGCTGCCACACTCGCCAGTCCCCTGCCCCGTCGGGCTGCTGCCGGGCTGCCCGCCTTCAGGTGAAGCTGCCGGAAGTGCGGGCAGGCAGGAAAACGCTGTGAAGCTCCATGCAAAGAGAACCATCCGTGGTGCCATGCCTTCTTCTCGGCATGGACCTGGAAGAAGTTGCTTGCTGATTTGACTCTGTCGGTCTGGGAATCCTCACGTGAACTGAACCGATCGCCGGGTGAACGCGCCGTCAATCCAGAAGCCCGTGATGGGAAACGAAACCGCGTGCTTGCCCTCGCTGGCCGCGCCCGCAGCCACCAAGAGTGGAGCGTAGTGCTCCCAGGTCGGCAAGGCCGTGCTGGCCGCTGGCGCCCGCGTGTGAAAGTCCCGCAGAGCATCCACATCGAAACGCGTGATGGCGTCCTCGGCCCACGCATCGAACTCCTTGGCCCACGCGGGAATGCCCGGCCGAAAGGCGTAGCGCATATTGTGGGTCAAAAAACCGCTGCCGAAGATCAAGACGCCCTCGCCGCGCAGGGGCGCCAGCGCCTGGCCGAGCGCGAACAGCTTCTTCGGGTCGAGCGTGGGCATGGAAAGTTGCAACACCGGCACATCCGCCTCGGGATACATGGGCACGAGCGGCACGTAGGCGCCGTGGTCGAGCCCACGGGTGGCATCCTCCGCCACCGCGACACCACGCCCACCGAGGAGCGCGCGAACGCGGGCGCCGAGCTCCGGCGCGCCCGGCGATGGGTACTTGGTTTGATAGTAGCGCTCGGGAAAGCCGTAAAAATCGTAGACCAGGGGCACGGGCTGCATCGCGCCCAGGGTCGCCGCCGGCTCTTCCCAATGCGCGGAAACCATGAGCACGCTCTTCGGCTTGGGCATGGCCGCGGCCCATGCCCGCAGCTCGCCCATCCACACCTTGTCGTCGAGCAAGACCGGCGCGCCGTGAGCGGCAAAGATGACCGGCATCGATGCGGTCGCTTGTTTTCCCTCTGACTCGCCTGTCGTCATGCGCTTCTTGTCCTTTCGCGTGCATGCAAGTACCACCGCTGACAGCGACCCAAGCACTCGCAGCGATTCCCTTCGATTCATTCTAGGGCAAGCCTAGAACGCGAGTGGCGTGCCGCCAGGAGGAAATTTTCTAGCGCAGGACGATGGTCGAGGCGCTCATGGCCGGCATCGCGTACGAAAACGTGCAGGTACCCGCGGCGCAGGCGACGGTCGGTTCGGTGCCAGTTACCTTGGCCACTGCGGCTGTTTTTCCGGCAATCTGGTAGACGGTAGCGGCGGTCAGGGCCGGCGCGTTGGCGATCTGCACCGTGGCGGTCTGGGCGCTGCTCTTCTTGTTGATAGCCACCACATCGACAGCGGCCGAGGCGTCCGAATGGGCGAAGGCATAGACAGTAGCATTCTTGTAGTCGCTGGAATCTGCTTGCACCGCCAAGTCGCCCACGACGGAGCTATTGCCATCGTAGTTGCGGTAAAGATCGAACGCGGCCACCAGAAAATTCCCCGTCGTGGATTGCAGTGGCCAGGCCGTGGCGGCGTAGACGCCCTCGCGCCCCAGCACGCCCAGCAGATCCGCCTCCGCCACCGCGCCGCCGATGGTCTGCTCGCAACCAGGATTGTATTCGCTGAAGGAGAGCCCAGGCGCGGCCACGCCACCAGCGGGATAGGCGGTGGCGATCTTTTTTTGCAGGCGCGGAATCATCTGGCGCGGGTACCACTTGGTATCGAAGTACGCGCCGCTGCCCACGTCGCCGTTCCACTCGAAATCCAGGCTGTCGGTGGCCGTGGCCGAGACGTCGGTGAAGTTCGGATCCCAGAACAGGCGCGGCACCTGCGCACACTTGGAATCATCACCTGTGCCGCCCGTCGTGTAGTAGTGAACGTCGTAGGCATCGAGCAAAGACACGCCGGCCGCTGCCGAAGCCGACTGCATCTGCGAAAGATAGTAGTCCGTGAATTCCGTCGGCCAGTGCGTGTCCTTCAGATACGAGTGCGCGTAGATGAGGCCGTCCTGGGCGATGACCGGACCGAAGACCTGTGCGGTCGGCCAGGCGTTCTTGACGGCGAGCGCGGCCGCCTTGTTGCGGCTGACGATATCGTCGTAGGTGATAACGCCTTCGCCGCAGGTGTTGGGCCACAGCTCGGGATGGGTGCTGGACCAGTAGTTCGGCTCGTTGTCCAAGCTGAAGAAGACAGGCGCACCTGTCCCATAGCTCACCTTGAGGAAGTTCACGAACTCGTCCTGCGCCACCGGATTCGTGCCGACCGAGCAACTCGCGCAACTTGTGGTCCCCGGCGCGCAGCTACAGAAGGCCGAGCCCTTGGTCATCACGTTCTTGACGAAGGCCGGGCTATTGGGATCGCTGGATGCGAAATCGAGGGTTTGTTTGTAACCGGGATCGGTGGAATACAGGTCGATGGAATTGGCGGATACCGTGCCGCTGCGGCTCGGGCACGCACTATCGGTCCCGGGACACACGTCGGACTTGCCAGTGGCTGAATCCCAGCCCGTGTTGCGGTCGTACTTGGCGGCCACGAAATCCAAGATGGGAATCGTGGCCAGGAATGCCTCGCCCTTGGCTTGTGCCGCAGGGACCGAATCGCCGGTCGTGTCGGTGTACTTGCCGGCCAGGTTGCCATTGCCAGTGGCGCCCTGGTAGTAGCAATAATCGGCGCCCGAGTTGGTGTAGTCGTTGGTCCAATTGTAGGCCGTGCAGCCATCGCCGCCTTGGCGGATCAGTCCCCACCGCGTCTTGGTGGCCACGAATTTGCCGAACCCGTTGATGCCGTAGACATAGGGCGAAACAGCGACGGGCGCGGCCGTTGGTTGGTATTGCCGAGTTGGCCCCTTGCTGATGTCGATGGAGAAGGTCAGTCCGGTGGTGCCGGTGTCGGCCTTGGCTACCTCGGGGCCCGGCGCACTGTTCGCGTCGCTGGCAGCGGCGGTGTCATCGCCGGAGACGGTTACGGAGTCCGCCACCCCCGCATCGAGCACGGCGTGATCGTTCTTGGTCGAGGAACAGCCGAATACGAACGCAACGAAGAGAGCCGGGCGTACTTTCATATCCTACCTCGCTTGAGGGATTGCTGGGCGCCGCCCGGGTCGAGTCGACACGGCGCGGGTCGCTCATCGTAACACGTTCGCTTGCGGGCGCGCCGAGAGACTTCATCGGAGTCGTCACCAAATTGTGACGGGGAGTCCTGCTGCCTGGACCCAGGACGAGCATCGAAGGCTCATCTAACGGAGGTCCTCATGAAGAACACCATTCCACGTTCACAGCTGCTCCTTCCATTTATGTTGCTCTGTGGCTGCTCTGCCAGCCCGCCGCCCGAGGCGCCGGGGCCGGCAGCCAAGGCTTTTCTGCAAGAAGATCCAGGGTCGGGCGCATCCGACGAAAACCACGAGCGCCTCGATCACATCTTCTACATCATGATGGAAAACCATGGCACGAACCAAATCATCGGCAACACGGCCGACGCGCCTGCCATCAATAGTCTGGCCAGCCAATACGGCCTGGCGACTAACTACTTTGGCGTGACCCACCCCAGCTTGCCCAATTACCTTGCGGCAATCTCGGGAGACTTTCAGGGCATCTGGGACGATTGCAAGGCGGGCGCCGACGTCATGTGCGCGCCTGAGGAATTCGTACCCGACTCGGGCGACGCCACGGCCACGGTCTTGCTGACGCCGGCGGAAATCGCCAGCAGCAGCGCCAAGCAACACCTTTTCGACGGCGCGAACCTCGTGGATCAGCTCGAAGCAAAACGGCTGACCTGGAAGGCGTATATGCAGTCCATCCCGGGTGTCGGCTCGACGGTGGAGTACGCGCCAGTCGACGTGGTCGCTGGGGTTTCCGTGCCGCGCAAGCTCTATGCGCAAAAGCACGATCCCTTCATGTACTTTTCGGATATCCGCAACGATCCAAATCGCATGCAACGGATCGTCCCGTTCGATGGTTTCGCCCACGATCTGGCCAAGGGCGAGATTCCGAGCTTCGTCTGGATCAGTCCCGACCAATGTCACGACATGCACGGTGTGTCCGCGGCCAATGCCGCCGCGCTTGGCATACCGGACTGCGCCTCGCCCGATTCCGGGCTGGACCACAAGGTCATTGCGCTCGGCGATGCGTTCGTGAAGACGACGGTGGACGCCATCATGCATTCGCGTGCGTGGCGCGAGAATTCGGCCATCGTCATTGCCTGGGACGAGAACGACTACACGGGTACGCAAGGCTGCTGCTCGGCCCCGCTGGGCGCGGGCGGAGATGTTCTCGGCGGCGGCCACGCGCCCGCGCTGGTCATTACTTCGCGCAATGCCCGCCATCAGAGCGTGGATGCGGCCTTCAATCACTACTCGCTGCTCGGCACCATCCAGCGCCTGTGGGGGCTCGACTGCCTGGGAGCCACGTGCGGCTTCGACGATGCACAGCTGATGCTGGGCCTCTTCGATCCCGATGACGTTGGCCGCGCGCAGCGTGCGCACGACGTGCTGGCACTGAGCCGTGTCCAATACGACGGCAACACCTTCGGCAACACGCAAGACTACCCCCTCATCTTCAACGACCCGACGGTGACGGGCATCCAGGGCAGCATCTTCGTCGACATCGTGCCCGCCAGCCCGAATGCCGCGCCTCTGCGCACGCTTTCGCTCACCGGCATCAGTTCGAGCTTCAGCTCGAAATCGGAAGGCACGCTGACGCTTTCGCAAGACCGGCGTTTCCTGACCTATATGGGCTACGCCGGCCCGGTGGGCGCGGGCGGAGTCTCCAATTCCTACGACACGGCGGCGAACCTGGCGGGCAACACCAACCCTCTCTTCGATCGCGAGGTCGCGCTCATCGCCGGCGATGGGTCGGTGTCGCTGACCGTCGAATCCAATGCCTACAGCGGCGACAATCCGCGCGCAGCCATCTCGGTAGACGGCGTGCAGTTCTACATGGCCGGCAATGCCGACTCGACCATTGCCAAGGACGGAACTGGACCAGGAACCACCATCGGCGCTCGCTACGGCACGCCTGGCTCCCCAGTTTCCATCGAGCTTGGCGCTTACTTGGCGACGGATCGGCCCGACGAGTCCGCCAAGCAACACGTCAAGGACAGCAACTTCCGCGCCATCGGAATCTTCAACGGCAATCTGTATGTAGCGAAAGGAAGCGGCGGCAACGGCGATGACGGCATCTTCCAAGTTCAGAACGGTAAAGGCAGCGGCCTACCCCTAGGCACCGGCAATACCATCGTTCCGCTGTTCAGCGCGCCAGCCACAGATCCGGTCAGCGGAGCGCTATCGCCCTACACACCGTTCGGCTTCTGGTTCGCCAACCCGACCACGCTGTATGTCGCCGACGAGGGCTACGCGAACGTGGACGCTAGTGGCAACCTCATCCCCGATCCTCTTGCTGGCCTCCAGAAGTGGAGCCTGGTGGCTGGAACCTGGCAGCTCGACTACACCTTGACCGCCGGGCTCGATCTCTACCAGCCGAAGATCGTTCCCGACTACCCAGTTGCCACCTACACCACCGGCCTACGCAACATGACCGGCAAGGTGAACGAGGATGGCACCGTGACCCTCTACGCGATCACGTCCCAGTTCAGCTCTATGTCGAGTGGAGAGCCGGATCCAACCAGGCTGGTCACCATTCGCGACCGACTCTCGGCCATGTCCGCACCGGCTGCCGATGGCGATGATGGACTGGAGACGTTCGTCACCTTGCAAGTGTCCAAGCTGGGCGAGGTCATCCGCGGCGTCGCGTTCGCGCCTGGCAGATAGCCACCTACTTGAAAACCAGCAGCGCTTCCGCGCGAATGGTTCGCAAGTCGCTCCATAGAGAGGGCAAGGTCTCTTTACCGAGGCCAACGCGGACTCCGTCGGGGGATTCGGCCAAGCGCTGAACCCACGGCGAGTCCGCGGCGCAGCCCTGCCCCAAAAGCCAGTCGACCACGTCGGCGAGACGCAGCAGATCGAGAGCCTGCGCGAACGCGCTGGCGCCACCGTGACCGCCCTTGGGTTGGTGGTGACATGCGATAAGCTGGGGAATGGGCGCGGGAATGTTCCACGACAAAAGCACGTGCGCCCCTAGCATCGCGTGGTCGAATCCCCACAGTGCTTGTTCGCGCAGGTGCAAGCTGGACGGCGATAGCTCTTGCGCCACCAAGGCGGCGTAGGCGGCATCGCCAGTCTGGATGAGCAACAGTTTGCCGAGGTCGTGCAGCAGTCCCGCCAGAAAGACCTTGGAAGAGAGAGCAGCCAGGTCCAAGCACATGGCCAGCTCGCGAGCCATTGCCGCAGTTCCAGCCGAGTGATCGCGGATCTTCTGCCCAACGCCGCCCATGTCCTTGAACAGCGTCATCGCGGACATGGCCATGGCCAGTCCGCTCACGTTGGTCGCGCCGATGCGGACGATGGCCTGCGCGACCGACGCGCACGGCCCGTGGGCGCGGTAGGCAGCCGAGTTCGCCACGCGCAGGATCCGCGCAGCCAAGGCGGGATCCGATTCGATCAGTCTGCGCACTTCGTCCAGGCTGAAATCCGGGCACGACACATGATCGAGCAATCTCTGGACCACGCCTGAGAACGGACGCAGACCGTCGAAGCTGGCCAGGCGCGCCGCCAGGCTGTTCGCGGCACGCAGATCGGATTCACTGGGCGAAGCACCATCAAGCCAAAGATCCGTCAATTCCCTGGCGTTGCTTGGCGGTAGCAAGTGTTTCTGCACCTTCCCCTTTTCGGCACGTCAGCGAAAAAGATTAGGCGAAACGATGCCTCGACCTCCTCTTGACAGTCGCACGAGGAAGTCAGTTCTTCATGACGTCTAGATTGTGGCACGCGCTGCTGTCACCGCTACTGCATGCCTTGCGGTAGAGGTTGGCGGCGCGCGCGTCGTCCTTGGCCAGGCCGCATTGGCCCTTGTGGTAGCAGACGCCGAGGTTGTTGCACATGCTCGGCTCGCCGCCGCCGCAGGCCTTCTCGTACAGCGAGACCGCGCGTTCGTTGCTCTTGACCAGTCCGCAACCGCCGAATTCGAAACACACACCGAGTTGGCCGCAGGAGCTCATATCGCCGCCGTCGCAGGCCTTCTCGTACAGTTCGAATCCGCGGCGGCCATCCAGGGCAAGTCCGCAACTCCCAGTCCAATAGCAGCTGCCCAAACGAGCGCAGGCTTCCATGCGGCCCGCGTCGCAGGCTTTCCTGTAGTAGACGCCGGCGCGAGGATCGTCATCCTCGAAGTTGGGCAGCGCCCTGTTTCCGAGGACGATGATGCGGAAGATGCAAAAAATCACCACCAGCCCGGAAGCAGACAGAGCTCCGATCTGAAGGGGAAGTTTCATTTCCTTGTCGCGCTGACCAACCAGGGTCAGCACGACAGATAGCCCGAAGAGAGCAAGCGCGATCTTGCGAACCATCTGGATGCCGCCCAGGGACCAGACCAGCGGAACGCGACCGAGCGGCAAGAAGCATCCCAGCGCTCCGACGAGGGCCACAATCAGGATGGCCAGGCGTTGTCTGTGAATGCGCATACTTCTCTGCGACTGCCGAAATGGCCGCCAGACGCGGCGAAACGAGAGACGGCGAGGTTTGCGTCCTCACCGTCCCTTCTTGGGTTAGGTATCGACCTGTCCGCGAAATCCTTGAGCCCGGCAGCGGCGGGTTCGAACCGTGCCCGCTTTCAGTCTGGCAAACGAAACGCGCGTATGAGGCGCACTGTCCAATAGATAACCCAACCGCCAAGCAGGACCAGCAGCACCCAAATCCGAGGGGATAGGTGGGGGTTGGGTAAAAGGTTGGTGCGCATGACCTCGCGGAAGACCAGCAGCAGGAACAGCAGCATCGCGTTGCCGAATCCAATCAGGAAAGATTGCAGCCGTTCCGCCGTGCGCGCGCGCCGCTCGGGGGCGAGCCAGTAGTCCTTGTTGGGCAGGTTGATCATGCCAGGAGGCAGCCGAACGATCAGCGCGGGCATGGCTAGAAAAACAAGGGTCATAAGACCCAACACCGTCAGATGAATGACGAAGAATCCGTCCTTGGGCATGAATGCGTTGACCTGTCCGGCAGCATCGAAGTGCGAGGCCATCCGCACCGGCAAGCGCGGGTAGTACCACGCTATCTGCGCCAGTGTGGCCGCAACCAGCGCCAAGAACACCATCCGCGCCGGAGTGAAGATTCGCCTGATTGGAAGATTCGCCGCTGGCATGCCGAATCTACTCGATGGTGACAGTGTAGATCGCCCAGAGTTGCCTTCGCATGATGACCGTAGCGTAGCGCATCCCCCCTCTCTGCGAAGCCTGCTGTCGGCTCATCGTGCTTTCGTGCGTTTCAGCTTGCGCCACAGGGTCGCGGTGCTGATGCCCAAGATGGTGGCGGCCTGGCGGCGGCTACCCCCGGTTTGAGCAAGGACATCCTGGATGTGCGCCTCGGCGACCTCGTCGAGCGAACGTTTTCCCGCGGAGCGCCCAGGAACGGCCGTCCGATGAACGATGGCCGACGGAAAAAGATCCGGGGTCAGTTGTCCATCGCGCGACAGAATCGCTGCGTGCTCGATGGCGTTCTCCAGCTCGCGCACGTTGCCGGGCCAGGGGTAGTTGGTCAGGATGCCGATGGATTCGGGCGAAAGCCGCAGCGCCGGCAGCTTCAATTTGGTGCGGAACCGCTCCACGAAAAATCGGGCCAAGGGCAAGATGTCCTCGCGTCGCTGTCGCAAAGGGGGAATGGCCACTTCCACCACGCGCAAGCGATAATAGAGATCCTCGCGGAAGGTCCCGCTGGCCATACCCGCCGCCAGATCCCGGTTGGTGGCCGCCAGCACGCGCACGTCGATGGGCCGATTCTTGCTTTCGCCCACGCGACGGATCTCGCGTTCCTGCAAGACCCGCAGCAGCTTGACCTGCGTGGCGTGGGAGATCTCGCCAATCTCATCGAGAAACAGCGTGCCGCCCGCAGCACTCTCGAACAGTCCTGCATGATCGGACGTCGCACCGGTGAAAGAGCCAGCCTTGTGCCCGAACAGCTCGGAGTCGAGCAAGGTCTCGGGCAAGGCGCCGCAATTGATGGCCAGGAACGGTCCCTTGCTTCTAGCCGACCGCGTGTGGATAAGGCGCGCCACCACTTCCTTACCTACGCCGCTTTCCCCGGTGATGAGCACGGACGAATCGAAGGGGGCGATGCGTGTGGCCAGTTCCAGCACGCGTGTGAAGGCAGGACTGCGAACTTCGACCAGCGGCGGCTTTTCCAAGCGCTCAAGCGTCGACAGCCGGCGGGTGTTGACCTCGAGCGCACGAGTGACTTGGCGAAGTTTGTCGCTGAGCGTTCGGATCTTGCCCTTGATGTCGTCGGCGGAAAAGTAGGCGAGCGCCGCGCTCGGATCCCCTTCCCAGGACGCGGCGTTCTTGCCCACGGCCGTGCATACACGTTCGCCCTGGGCACGGCAACTCTGTTCGACGAAGTAGATGTTGCGATTGAGAGCATAGGACATGAAGCCGCTGGCATAGCCGGCCAACATCCAGCACACCGGATGCTCGGACTTGCCCAAATGGGCCACGTGCTCTTCCGCCTCCCCCGATCCGTGCCAGGTCACATCCATGCGGAAGTGGCCATCCTTGTCGCCGGTTTCGTCCAGGTCGAGGTGCTTGGTCACCCAGCGGGCCACGCCCTGCATGGCGTGCAAGCGCGGTCCGGCCTTCACGAGCTCCACGGGACTGCTCCAGGAAAACACCCTGCGCATGGCCGCCGCGTCGGCTTGCCCCCAAAAATACGAGTAGCGCGTGAGTATCCGGCGCGCCTGCCGGGCGCCGACCATTTCGTATAGATCCTTGCGAAACTGGGCGAAGGCGTCCGCGCTGTGAAGAACCAGCCGCCTGCCCTGAAAGTCGATGACGCCATCGCGGAAGGTGAAAAGCTCGTCGAAACGCAGATCGTCGGCCCGCATGAGTGTTTCACTATGAAACGTCATATTTCATTATGCAACGCCAGGTTTACGCCGCAAACCGCTGCACTTCCCGAAACCCGGCGCACGCATTGAACCTTTCGAAATTGCAAGGTTCCGGCATGGAGCTTGCTGTAGGTCCCTTGCACAGGCCAGCCAATGCGCGGCCCACACGAAAGGACCCCATGTACGATCTGCTCAAGAACAAGCTCGAAGGATTGCAAGGCGAGATGGTCGCGTTCGCCCAGGAATTGTTGAGGACGCGTAGCCGCAGCGGCGACGAAAGCAAGACCGCCGGGCTGGTCGTCGATCAGATGCACGCTCTTGCCTTCGATGATGTGTCCACCGATGAGCTCGGCAACGTGGTGGGCGTTCTCCACGGCGTCGAGGAGGGCCCCACCTTGATGCTCGCCAGCCACATGGACACGGTGGGCACCGGCAATCTTGCCACTTGGGACGAGTCGCCATGGAGTGGCCGCATCGAAAACGGTCGGCTGCACGGTCTCGGCGCCGCCGACTGCAAAGGCGGCTTGGCCGCGCAGGTTTTCGCCGCGGGACTTCTCAAACGCAGCCTCTTGCCCTTGCGAGGGAACCTCGTGGTCGCGGCCACGGTCTTGGAAGAAAATGGCATTTCCATCGGCATGCGCGGACTTGTCAGCCACACGCTCAAGGACATGGGCCTCGTTCCCGACTACGCCGTGCTCGGCGAGCCGACCGATCTTGGGCTCTACTATGGTCACGATGGCCGGGCCGAAATGGAGATCACGGTTCGCGGTATCAATCCCTTCCGCGTCTCCGACGCCGCCGAATTGGTCTCGCGCGCGCTCGACGACTCCGGCCACGAAGCAGCGGTCCAGGACATCGTGGTGGGCGAGACTGTCTACGAAGATGGTCCCGGCTTTCGCCAAGCTGTCATCGCCTTGGAACGCCGCCTGGGTTCGAACGACGAAGTGAACCATCTCGTCGCGCGCATGCGCGGCGAGGCCGTACGCGCGGCCAGCAGCATCGGCGCCGTGGACGTGGAGGTCGCTGTGCGCGAACGCAATGAGGTGATGCCGAGCGGCCTCGTGGTGAATGCGAAACGCATCACCCAGGCCTGGTCCACCGATCCCTTCAGCCCCCTGCTCTCGCGCGCGCGCCAGGCACTGTCGGCTGCGGGCTGCGAAGTGCGCCCCGGCCGCTGGAAGCTGGCGCGCCTGGGCATGGGCACCGCGGGCAGCCTGCTCGTCAACGAGCACAACATTCCCACCATCGGCTACGGGCCGGGGCACGAAGAACAAGCCCACCGCGAGGGCGAATCGGTGGCCATCTCCAAGTTGGTCACCTGCACCCACGGCACGGCAGCCATTGCGCACGGCCTGGTGGGCATTCCGGTCTTCGGGTGGATTCCCGATAGCCTGTAGCCTTGGGACGATCATGCGCATCATCGTGTTCAACTGTGGCAGCTCGTCTCTGAAGTATCGATTGATCGATATGCCGAGCGAGACCGAGCTGGCCGCGGGCGAAGCCGAGCGGGTGGGAGCGAAGACGGCCCTGCCCGGCTGCATCCACCATCATGTCGGGAACCAGAAGGAAGATCTCGCCCTAGACATGCCCGATCACAGCGCCGCATTCGCTGCGGTGATGAAGCTGCTAGAGCGAGACTCGCGCCTGATGCCCGAGGCCATCGGGCACCGCATGGTGCATGGCGGGGCCATCTTCAAAGGGCACGTCGTCGTCGACGAAACGGCGTTTCATCACTTGGAAGAAGTGCAGGATCTCGCCCCCATCCACAATCCGCCAGCCCTGCGCCTCTTGGCGGCGTGCCGGCAGCTCTATCCCAAGCTGCCCGAAACGGTGGTCTTCGACACCGCCTTTCACTCGACCCTATCGCCCGCGGCGCGTACCTACGCCCTGCCCGCCGAGCTGGCGCGCCGCCACGGCTATCGCAAGTACGGCTTCCATGGCACCAGCCACCAATTCGTGGCGCAAGAGGCGGCCAAGTTCCTCGGCATTCCCATGTCCGAGCTGCGCGCCGTGAGCTGCCACCTTGGTAGCGGCGGCGCCAGTCTGTGCGCCATCGTAGGCGGCAAGTCCGTCGACAACACCATGGGCTACTCGCCGCTGCAAGGGTTGGTGATGAGCACGCGTTCGGGCGACCTCGATCCCGCCATCGCCCTCGGGCTGGTGGCGCGCGCACAAGGGGACAGTCAGGCGGTGGAAAGCATGCTCAATCGCAAGAGTGGCCTCCTCGGTCTGACGGGCGTGTCCGCCGATATTCGCGATTTGGTGGGCGGAGACGGAGGGCAAAGCGAGGCCCTGTCGCGCGCGGCTCAGGTCTATCTGTGGCGAATCCGCAAATATCTCGGCGCCTATCTGGTCATTACCGAGCGCCCCCATTGCATCATTTTCACCGATACCATCGGCGAGAAGATGCCCTACGTGCGCTGGGCGGTAACCGCGGGGCTCGACAAGATGGGCGTGGTGATGGATCCCCTCAAAAATGCCGAGGCGCCGCCCTTGCCGGTGGATTTGGCCGCGCCTCGAAGTCGCGTGCGCATCCTGGCCATCGCCACCAACGAAGAAGTCGCCATCGCCCGCGCCAGCTACGCGCTGCTAGCAAACCCGGAAAGGTTACCGTCATGAATTCCCTCGTTCTCATTCCTGGAAAAAGCGGTTTGCGCTACTCGCGGGTGTGCTTCGACAGCGCGGGTCTGACCGAAAGCAACCCTGCAAGCGCGGATGATCTGCGCGGCACCACGGCGTCCGTGGGCGACATCCAGGCCGTGCTAGCCGCTACCCGCGACGACCGCCCCATCGATGTGCTAACCATCCGATCGGTCTTCGGGGGACGCGATTTTTCGTCTCCCATCATCGTCGACAAAGAGAACCAATCGCAGTTGTTCCGTTTGGGTGCGCAGTCCCCCATGTCCGTGGCCAACACCTCGGCGCTCATTACCGACGCGCGCACCGCCTTCCCGAAGATCCCCATCGCCTTGGCCTTCGAGACTTCGTTCTTCGTCGATCTGCCGCCGCGAGAAAACACCTATGCACTGCCCATCACGGCTGGGCTACCGATCCGTCGCTGGGGTTACCACGGTCTGTTTCACGATGCAGCGACCAACCAGCTTGCGCAGACCCTGGGTTCCCAAAAGCGGCCCGCGCGCATGCTGTCCATCTGTCTCGATTCGCAGCCCGAAATGGCCGCCGTTCTTGGGCGTACGCCCTTGACGGTTACCAGTGGCAGCACACCCATGGAAGGCCTGCCAGGTGAATCCAACTGCGGCGAGATCGACCCTTCCATCGCCCTCGCCCTAGCCTGCGATCCGCAGCTAGGTCCCGAACACGCCAACCTTCTACTCACGCGCGAAAGCGGTTTTCTCGGCATGCTGGGTTGGCCGGCGACGCTTGGCGAAGTGCTAACCCAAAAGCGTGCGCGTATCGCCCGCGTACGCGAGCACCTGCTGTACCACATGGCCCTTGCCGCCGGCACCAGCCTGGCCGCGCTGGAGGGACTGGACGGTGTGGTCTTCTCGGGCCGCTACGCCGGGCACGCAGACAAGGTCGCCAGCTACCTTTTGCCCCGGCTAGAACGAACCCTCGACCTGCCCGCCGGTTCACTGCCTTGGCACATCTGCCGAGCGCCCCTCGACACCATCGTGGCCGAAGCCGGTATCTCTGCGCTTATTGCAAGCGGCCAGGCGCGCGCGGCTGGCACGCACCAATAGATGGGCCACTGGCGAACATCCGATGGGCTAGCTTCCCCTGTTGCATCCGAGCGATTCTGGCGCTAGGGAGATATCCAGCTCAGGTTGTTTGGTTGTTTGGCTCGGCAATGGATGGAGGGACGTTATGGAAAACAGCGCTAACCTGAAGAAGCAAGGCGTGGTTGCCCGCATGATTCAGCACCCGCTCGGTGCGCTCATGGGTGGTCTCCTATCGGCCGCTGTGTGTGGAGTCCTGGGGTCTGCCCACGGCGACATCGTCGCGGCGGTTATGGCAGGTCTGGGCGCGATTGTAGGCGCGCCCCTAGGTGCCATGCTGGCCGCGTCCAGCCACCGCGAGCCGTAGGGATCTACCCGCACGGCGGGCAGTCACTTCGATCCCCAAGCGGGTGCCGCGAACACGGCAGGCCCGCCGAGGGAAGTGTCTATCAATGGAATGGCCGGGAATGGCCGTAGTTTGGCGGTCCTTTTTTGCGGAATCACCGATTGGTGCTATGGAGCTGGCGATGGAAGACCGCCTCGTTACCCTGGAGATACGCTACACGCATCTCGAGCGCCAAGTGGATGAGCTGAGCCAGGTGGTCTTCGCGCAACAGCAGATGATTGACCGCCTGACCAAGGAGCTTGCGCTGTTGCGTTCGCGCGCATCTGGCGTGGAAGACGGGCCCGGCATCGAGAAGCCGCCTCACTACTAGGCCACCACGGTGGCGCGATGAAGCGCGCCCAAGTGGCGGAATCGCAGCGCTGGATTACAATGCCAATAGAGATAGACAGGATGAGTCTCTTCGCGGTGAGCGGGACAATGCGGCGATTCGGTCGGGGACTCCATCTCCTCACCGTCGCGGCGTGCGGGCTCGCGCTCTTCGCGGCGCTCGCGCGGGCCGGCAGCGAGGAAGAGATGCCCGCCCCTCGCTTCGCCACCTTCCTTGCCCGCATGCTCACCTATGACACCAATCTCAAGAAACGCGCGGGTGAGAAGTTGGCCATCGCCGTTCTCTACGATGGCAAGAGCCCGACCTCGGTCAGCAAGGGGGCCGAGCTGGCGGCCGCGCTCAAGAACCTCGAGCTGGTCA
The DNA here is from genome assembly GCA_963723955.1 of uncultured delta proteobacterium. Lineage (GTDB taxonomy): Bacteria > Myxococcota_A > Polyangia > Fen-1088 > Fen-1088 > Fen-1118. The sequence continues at coordinate 155,192 of CAVRSU010000010.1, read as the reverse complement.
GGATTCTCGACCTTCCGGTGGAGATCCTCGGGCTTGCGGTCACCGACGCCTCCGAATTGGAAAAGGCCGTCCATTCGCACGGCATCGCCGCTTTCGTGGTCGGCGACGGCCTCGAGAAGAAGAATGCGCTGATCAAGAAAATCGCCGAAAAGGGAAAGATTATCACCGTCGGCATTACCAGCGACCAGGTTCGCGCTGGACTTTCCATCGCGGTGTATCTCGAGAACGGGAAAAGCAAGATCCTGGTCAATTTGCCCGCCAGCAGAAGCGAGGGCGTCGCGTTCAGCAGCGATCTGCTGGGCCTCGCCGAGGTGATTCAATGATTGCCGTGACTTCCTTCCACGTCGCCGAGGAGACCGCATGACCCGAATGACGAGAATTGTCTTCACGTTTCTGGTTGGACTTGTCGCAAGCGCGGTGTCTTGGTCGAGTCCGAGCCGCGCCACGGACAAGGCGGCACCCCACAAGCAGCAACCCGTGACCCTGACCATTTGGATCATGCCCAATGGGCCGGGCGACAACCTAGGGAACTTCGTCGAGCTGGTGCGGCCATTTACCGCCGCGAATCCACACATCAAGGTCGAACCCGTCGTGTTGCCGTGGGGCGAAGCCTTGGGCAAGATCCAGAATGCGACCCGTGGCGGTCCGGCGCCCGATCTCACGCAGCTTGGAACCACTTGGGTCGCGGCCATCGGATCGACCGGCAAGCTCCTCGATCTCACGGGAAAATACGATGAGGCCTTGTTTCCACCTCAGGTTCTGGCCACCACCCGAATCGATGGCAATCCTGCCCTCCAGGGCAAGCGCTTCGCCATGCCCTGGATCGTGGACACCCGCGCGCTCTACTACAACAAGGACCTGTGCGAAAAGGCGGGCATCGATCCGAAGAAGGATTTTGCGACTTGGGCTGGCTTCAAGCTGGCATTGCAGAAACTGAAAAAGATCGAGGCCGGTGGCAAGAAGGTTCGGCCGTTCGGAATGCCCATGTCGAGTTGGGACATCATTCACAACCTTTCGTGGTGGATTTGGGGCGCCGGCGGTGGGTTCGTCGCTGGCGCGCCGGGAGAGGCAGCCATCAATTCGCCAGGAACCATCGCCGGCATCGAGTACTACATCGGGCTCTTCCGCGACGGCCTGGTGTCCGCCGAGGCGGACAAGGGCGAGGCCGTCGCCGCCGCCGAGATGCTTCGCACGGGTGAAATCGCGACCACCATCGCCTTTCCCATTCCGTCCTTGCCGGAAGATCGATTTGGCATCGCCGCCGTGCCCGCCGGGCCCAAGGGTTCGTTCACCTTCCTGGGCGGCAGCACCATCGGCATTTTCAAATCTTCCAAGCACCCCGCGGAAGCCATGGCACTGCTCAAATTCCTGTCCGGCGAGGCCGCCCAGGTCCGCTACTCGAACTTGACAGGACTCTTGCCGGCCGCCGCCGCTCAATACGACGAATTGCTGCTCAAGCTCGATCCGGTCCGCGGCGCGTTCGTCGCGCAAATGCAACACGGAAGGGCCTACCCTTCGATCCCGCAATGGGGAGACATCGAGATCGTGCTGCGCGACGGTCTGAACGCAGTTTGGGCCATCGGCAAGAAGCCCGGCACCTACGACAAGACCGCGGTGAAAGCCCTTCTCGACCAGATGGCCAAGAAGATCGACGAAATCATGCACGCGACTGGAATCGCCAAGCCGAACTGAACGACGTATTCGTGTTGCTGGTCAGGCAGTGAGCGTGACCTGCAAGCAGACCGGCCCGCAGTCGACACCGCCTGGCGCGGTTCTCACGTACGTGGCCAGGCTGTCAAGCACCGTGGTCGCGGCCCCCGCCCCGTCGGCCAGTTTGACGACATAGTGGTCGCCGTCGACGAGCTGGCTTTCGTCGGCTATCGCCCATTCGACGTCCAGCGACACCATGCCATCCGAATTGCGCCAGAAAGTCCCCGTGATGGCGGCGTCGGGTGTGATGGCTTCGGTGGTGCCCCCGGTCTGCATCGGCAACGGCGCCGGCGACCAGACGTAGCACACATCGTTGCGGCAAACGGTGATCTTGGGCGCGGTCATCGAGGCGACGCTGGGGGAGAGCGAAATTTGCAGGGATGCGCCCGAGGTGCAGCTTGCGAGTGCGCAAACATCGACATGCTTGCTATCTCCGCAAGCGCCGGCAAACACCGGGGCCAGCATGACGAGACAAGTAGGTGCGATGCGAAGTCTTCCTGGATGGATCATGTGGGAACCTCTGGGCCTAAAGTATAGCGCGGCACCGAAATTTTCAGAGATGAAGTTGGCGTCGAGAACCAGACCAATTTCAAACTCCAACGGTCGCGCACGGACAGGGGACAGGCACACGTCCCAACGCCCGACAGAGCTCGGGAAGGAATTCCTCGCCAATTCCGATGCACACGCCGTCAAGTGGCGCCCGTTCGATGGCACCCGCCAGCGTCTTCCGGATGGCGTAGGCTCACTCGCAGATGATGTCCCAGAGAGCGGTCTGGCCGGTGTCTGCCGGGGGATTGTCCGCATCCGCGGCCCCGCTATCGATGCCAAGCGACCCCGTCCCATGTCCGCCTTGATGCTGGTGCCGAGCCTGGTCATAGCGAGCGCAACAAAGCGGACGGAATTCTGCTTACGAAGCGGCCTCGCAACCGCCACGTTGAGGCGCTGCCCGCCAACAGCGCGAAATCACGGGACATCGCGGACGCGACCGCATGGCAAAGCCCACCACCCGCCGCTGCGATAATGTTATCCTTCGCAGGCTAATAGGTAGTTGGACAAGCGGGACCGCTCAGGTTGGGCGAAGGAGTTCTGGCGGCGACGAGAACCTGCCCTTGGTCGACGATGGGATGCTGACAGCATCGATTTCGGTGACTGCGGCGGCAGGCTTGGTCCCGATCGTCACGGCGGGGCACGCAGTTGCCACGAACACGACCAGCTCGGCTCCGGAGCCGATATCTTCTCTCGGGCGGTTGATCTCGCGAACACCCTCAGCGGAAACACGCCGACCAGCGCTCGGACGAAATCAGCGCCGCGATCCCGACCCCTCGACAAACACAATCCGGGTCTTCCGAAAATGCCGGCGACTCGCGGCTCATCGTTGCCGCCGAAACCCTGTGTCGGTCAGGTGCGCGGTCCCGATGTCCAACATGCCGTTGCAGCTGACAAGGGCCGGTCAGCTCTCGGTCGACGGTCAACGAGCCGGGGCCGCGCGGCTCGACAGAACTTCGGTGGCCGCCGCGCGGCCCCGGCAGTGCTACTATCGACCATCACGTAACGGCCCTTGCAGCTGAACGGCAAGGCGTTGGGCAGACAGCGGGTGGTTCAGCGGTAGACTTCTCTCCGGTTGCCCACCTTCACAATGGTAACCAGTTTCATCGAGTCATCGATCTCGTAGAGAATGCGGTAGTCGCCTTGGCGAATGCGGTACTTCTCCGCGCCACTGAGCTTCTCGCAACCATTGGGCCGTGGGTTGCTCGCGAGCAGCTGGATCTTTGCGACAACGCGCTGGCAGTCGGCCTTGCGAAGATCGCCGATCTCCTTGGCCGCAGAGCGCTTGACTTCGAGCCTATAGCTTTCCACGTCGCTTCAGATCGCTGACGAGGTTCTCGAAGGAGGACGTGGGCTCCTTTGCTCGGGCTCGGAACGCCTCAAGATCCTCGGCATCTTCTGCCAGTCCCGCGCGAACGGCGTTGTTCACAAGTTCAGACACCGACAGATCCGTCTCGGCCGCCTTGACGCGAAGGGCGCGGTGTAGTGTCGGCTCCAAGTAAACGGTGGCTCTCTTCGCCTGTGCCATGATAGACATTATGACGTCATAACGTTCTGACGTCAAGACGCGGGATGCTGCCGAACAAGCCGTTGAAGCGGATGGTCGGCCGCAGACGGCCGCCCACCGCTTAACGGCAAAGCGTTGACGGACGAATTGACGAGGTCGTGCCCCTTGACCCGGACTCGTCGTTTCGTAAGGATCAGGTGTCCGCGGGAACAGGAAGACTTCGACTCCAGGCGCATGCAAAGATTCGACGAAAAGGCTTTCCGAGAGATCGCCCAAGCGCGCCGAGTGAACGTAAGGCCGCGCAGAAGCGTGCACGGTCCGAGCACGAAACTTTGCGGGCGCATTTCATGGCGCTCTCCACAGAGTGCGACAAGGCCTTTGCAACCATCCTTCAAACCTTTCGGTGTAGCTCTCATTCTGACGGCTCATCAGCGGTGGCGGCGTGAGGCGATGTCGACGATGTTGTCGGGTAGAGATACGATCTGGACGTAGGTTGCAGCGAGCATGCGCCAGGCACGATCGAAACGGTCGCTTTGCTCCAAGGCGCGCAAGGTGAGAATGGCTTGACCACCGTCGTGGCGCCAGCGCATGCCAGAGCGCTTGAGTCTCTGTGAGACCAGCGTCTTGCACGCGGCCTCGACGATGCCCGAGCCGATGGGGAGATGTCGGCGAGCGAAGCTGGCGTAGCGCATACGATGGCGATGGTGGCGAAAATACCCGAGCGCGGAAATCACCTTGCGATTTCGCCGGTGATGCTTGGCCAGGTAGCGCAAGTGGCGAATGACTTTCTCCACGCCATCGGTGTCGTGGCGCAAGATGTGGCGATGCTTCTCGAATTCCAGTGTGAAGCGGACGGTGCCTTCGCCATGCACGGCGACCATCGCGTCGGCGAGGTGCTCGGCGGCATGGAAGAAATCCACGATCTGATAGCCCGCGTAGCCATCCGGCAAGGTGCCCAGGAAGGCCCAATTGTCTTTGGCTCCGTCTGCGATGGTGACGACGCGAAGGTCGGGACGGCGCGCGAGAATGGTCATCAGCTCCGCCGTGAGGCTGGCCTTGAGCGTGGGCTTGCCGGCTTCTGGCATGCGAGCGATTCGCCTGGTTAGCAGCAGCTCGCCAGCTCCGTCATAGAACATCAGCGTTCCACAGCTTGCCTCGTTGTAGCCGGTGGGTCCCTTGGCCAGTTTGCCCCGGGCGCGGGTGGCGGCGCATTTCTTTTCGCGCTGGCCGTCCTTCATGGGAATCAACACGCCGTCGAGGGAGACGGCGACGACCACGGCAACCGCGGGCACGCTCTCTTGGTCGCGTAGGCGCTTCTCGAAGTCGATGCGCTCGGCTTCCCAGCGCGCCGACAGTGCCTTGGCCATCCGGTCCAAGCTGGACTTCGATGGACACATGCCGCCCATGCGGACGAGCAGCTCCTCACTCTCGCCGGGTGTGAGGTGTGCAACCATCCACGCCGCATTCTGGGCTGCGAGCGGCGTGAAGTAACCGGCGACAACACCGGCACGCAACTCCATCGGGCACACCGCGCGTTCGCCGTCCTGTCGGGTCGAGTACAGCGTCCGTTCGATGCTGGCAGGCCCGGCGGCCGTCATGTATGTCTGCGAACAGCGAAGGACGCGTCGGTGTGGAACGCCGTCCACTTCGACTGCGGGTGCGTCGGTGTCGAGTCGGGCCAATTCCTCGGCTACGAATTCCGCCTCGGCCGCGGCGAAACGACGGCGCGCCTCACGCTCGAAGGTCTCGAAGTCCTTGTCGCCGGTGCGGGCGGCCTGGCGTTCACGCATGAACGCGCGCAGTTCATCGAGGGCCGTTGTCTGCTTGCCAACAAGTGCGGGAATCTGGGAATCTGTCATGGGGCATCCTCCGAGGATTTCGGTTTCGACAATCTCGAAGTACCCCGGCAGGCTCTGCCCTTTCAACAAATTACGCTGCCGGATACTTTGTCACCGGCCACGCGGTCGACCGTCCAATTCCCCTGTATTTCTCGGTCAATTCAAGATCTGCACCCAAACCTTTGGCCTGGCCTTTGAACCGGATTGCTGAAAGCCATGGCCCAGGAAAGTCAGGTAGAGAGATGACTCTCGTCAGGGCGGCGCCGCCGAACAAGGCGTTGAACGCGACGGTCGGACGCTCGTAGGCAGTGCAAGCAAGAAGAACAGGGACTGATCGGGGTTGTGTGGGCACACGAGATCCGTTCCGCGGTCAGGAGGATGCGGTGAAAGGGATCTGGTGCGCGAAGAGTAATGAGCGGGCGAGAGATCCGGAGGCGATCGGCCTGGGTAAACGAAACGCTCCAGTAGGATGTCCGAGAGGGCCGGCATCGATTCAACTGGCAACGGAGATTGAGTCAGGCCGAAGATCCTCAGGGTGCCTCGAAACAGACGCCGCTCTTGCACGAGGCAGAGATCAGCCTCAACAGAAGGTCACCCGTCGGATATTTCGCACATTCAATGAGTCAGTTAACTGCTGTGGTTGCTCCTTTCATTCAGTCAGCTTGGTTCAACATGGAACCGGTCAGAATATAGTTCCGCAGGGTGCCTCGAGACTGACGGCGCTCTTGCACGGGGCAGAGAGACGATTCAACGGAAGGTCACCCTTTGGAAAGTCTGCACTCGCCACCTGCAAGCGGCGCGTGTCGAAAAGCTTTCTGCTGTCGAAGGTGCCGCCACGCCCCACGTGGTAGAGCCCCTTGGCCAGCTTGCGCATCAATGCGACTGCAGCCCGCGAGGCCCGGCCACCGTCACGCTGCTTTTTGCGCTGATACCAAGCGTCGGCAATCGGATCCTTCTGAATCCAACGGAAGCTCGCGAGCCAAAGCAGCTGGCGCACGCGGGACGGGCCGCGTTTGGTGATTTTGATTTGGCCCTGCACGGTGCCGCTACTCTTCTCTTTCAGATTGAGCCCCATGGCCTTGAGAAAGGCACGCGTACAGTGGAACGACCTTGCATCGCCGACCTCGGCAAAGACCGCAGCAGCGGTGGTGTGGCCGACAACAGGAACAAGCGCGGCGGCGGGCGTGGCGTCGGCAAGCTTTGCGACTTTGGTCTTGGCGGTAGCGAAGGCGCGGTGGGCACGATAGGCTTCGTCCGCGATGGCCATCAAAGCGTCGCGTTCAAGTCCGACCAGCGGAACGCCGACGGAGGCGTTGGCCGAAGCGATGATGGCGGCAATATCCTCGTCCACCAGAAGCCTGTGGCTGATGCCACGAAGAAGCCTGGTCGCCTGGTTGGGGTTGGCGGCGACGTCAGCGGGACCACCGATGCGCGCAAGCAGAGCCATCAGCGACGACGAGGTCAATTCCAGGAACGTCGGCAATTCAGGCCAATGGCGAGCGAGCCAGCTTTCCAGGCGATTCACGAGCGGCAGGTAGCGCTCTTGGTAGAGATCCATGATGGCGAGCGAGGCGCGAAGCTGACGGCGTTCTTGGACCTCTTCAGACAAGAGCGTAGACAGCCCATCCACGTGCAGTCTGGCGATGATGGCAGCGGCCTTCGCGTCGTGAAGGCTGGGCACGCCGTCGAAGATTTCCTTGGCGTCATGGGTGCGCTTGCCGCTGACCATGAACACCGGGAACGCCTCCTTTTCAAGCTGGTGGCGAAGCACGTCGCCGTAGGTGCCTGAAGGTTCCATCACTGCTTCGACGGTGATGCCTGCGGCGCGGAAGCCACGGAGGATGGAGAGCACGTTGAAATTCTGATCAGGAGCCTTCCAGCAGATCGTCTGCAGCACGTGCCCGTCGGCAGCAGCCACGGCGGCGACCATGTCGACCTTGGCGACATCGATAGCGAAGACCAGCTTGCCGCCCAGGTCGGTGTGCGAAATGGTCTCGGGTTGAAAATCGTTGACGGGCATTCTGCGATAGATACGCTTCTTCATGATGGGGATGACCTCCTTCGTCGGGTTTTGCGACTTCGACATCTTGGGGCGTCCCCATCGTTTCTTCTTAACTACCTTTAGCTGACTGACGGTCGGACGCAGACGGCCGCCCGCAGGTGAACGGCAAGCCGTTCGACAGACGTAATCATCAACATCGAGGAGGCCTCGGTTCTGCTGATAGAATGTGGACATGCTTCTCAGATCGCGTGCCTTTCAGCATTTGCTGGTGCTTGTAGTGGCACCGGCATGTTCGAGGTCCCGGCCTGCGACTGGTTTGAACCAGGATGCCGCGGAGGGTGCAGATCTGGCACCGGATATGAGCAGTGACAGTGCCACCACGGTTGTCGTGAGCCCGGCACAATACGATGCAAGCCGCGCAGAAGCTGTTTCGGCCATTCAGGATGCGGCTGCAACCGATCTCACTCTGCCGTGCAACGACATCTACTCAGGCACGTATGATTCGGGAACTTGGCCGTTTCCGCTGGACTGGCAGACGGCTCAATCGGCCTCCGCTTGGTGCGGAATGTTTCCAAACGAGCCGAGCACTGGTCTTTCCCTCTGCCAAACCAGCGATGGATACAACGAGGCTGAGATTACATATGTTATTGGCGGTGAGATGATGCTTGTCGATCGAGTCTTCTTCCTCTACGACCCAGCGTTCGGACTCTTTGTTGAGGAGTTGTACGCCCGGACTCCATCCCCCAGCTCGAATGCTGGCTCGGAACTCCTGGCGGGCCCACGAATCCAGCGGTTGAACCATACGGATGCGGTCAACTGGGTGGAATACCACTTCAACCGGTGTGCGCGCCTGTGCGGCTTGATGGAGGATCGTTGGAGTGACTCTCCGACAGGAAACGCCGTTGAACAAGCCGTTGACTGTCGATCGGCCGCGGACGGCCGGACTGGCTCAGTGTTGCGGGACGAGGACTCGAGGACGGACAGCAACCTCTGGGAAAGCCGCAAGCACCTTCGCATCGAAGGTCACAAGCGGGAGGTTCTCCCGTATGGCAAGTTCCACAAACAGGGTGTCGTAGACCGCGGCCCCGGACTGAACCGCTCGTTCAAGAGCACCGTGCCACAATGTCTTGCTTGGGATGGATTGAATCCCCAGCTTGGTTGCGAGGCTGAGTCGCTTCCGACCTTCCTCGGCCGAGATGACCTCTGCCCGTATAGCCATCCAAACAACGTTGGCCAGTTCCGCTTCCCAGACCGCCGGTGCAACGGTACCATCAACAGCGTGCCAGAAGCGACTTGCCTCATCGACGAAAGGCCTCGTGTCCAGGAGGAAATACGCGAGGACGTTCGTATCAACGACCGCTCTCATTCACGCCCCGCAGAGATCCATCCCTCGACTTCGGTAGCCGTCGGCCTACGTGTCTGCTTCCCCCATGCCGCCTGGATTTGGTCTAGGACAGAGACACGCTCACCGACGTGCTCGCTGATGAGTTCCCGCACCTCCTGTTCCATCGAACGACGGTTCTTCCGCGCTAGGGTTTTTAGCGATTTTGCGACCTTGTCTGGGACATTTCGAATCGTAAGAGTTGCCATGGCTTCACCTGCTAGCACTATGCTAGCATCGGGGGAGCCGTCCAACAAGCCGTTGAAGCCTTGCCAACGTGCTCAAGCGAGAACTCAAGCTCCCGCCTGTCCCGAACATTCAGCAGGCCTCTCGCGCGCGAGTCCACATTGCGCTGGCCAACATGCCGTTGCAGCGCTGACTAGCCAGGCCGAGCCGCGCCCTTCTTTGCCCGAAACTTGACGCCCGCTAGGCCTTCGAAGTCCGCGTCCTGCGTCCACAACGTCGCTTCGGCCTGCCGGGCGGTCGCAAGCACGACGCTGTCAGCAAGGGCCAACTTCGTGTCGCTCCCAATCTTGGCCGCGATCAGCGCCAAGGCGGAATCAAGGTCCACCACCCGCCCCTGCTGCATCACCGCAACGACCTGAAGCGCAGGGCCTTCGCCTCGCTGCTGACATACGCGTTTGAATACTTCTAGGAGGCAGATCGACGGAACCACCAGTTCGTCCGTGGCCTCAATCGCGGGTGCGAAAAATCCTGCATTCGGACCGTCCGCGAAGTATTCCAGCCACGCGGAAGAATCGACAACGTTCACACTCGATCCTTGTCGCGAGGTACCGTCGTTTTGATGCCCTTCAAGAAGCCACGCATCGCCCGCGGTGACCGCACTGGAATGAACTCGACGCGATCGAGGTACTGCAGCGCTTCCACCTTCTGCCCAGGCTTTAGCCCAAGGGTTTCACGGATCTGAAGAGGGATGACAACCTGGAACTTCGGCGATAGCGTAACAGTCGACATGGCTTCCTCCGTACAACGTTTCTTCAATCTATCATGATGTCGTTGTACGATGCAAGGCTGGCTAACATGCCGGTGCTGACTGTCGATCGGCCGCAGACCGCCGCCCGCAGCTTAACGGCAAAGCGGACGCGAATCGGTGAGGGTTGACCCAGGGTTATACCGGGTTATACTTCAGGTATGAAGACGGCAGTTTCCATCCCAGACGACATCTTTGAGCGGGCCGAGACACTCGCGCACCGGGCGAAGCGGTCGAGGAGCGAGGTGTATTCGTGCGCACTCAGCGAATACGTGGCGCGCCACGCGCCGGACAGCGTAACCGAGGCGATGAACCGTGTCCTAGACGATGTGAGGGAGCCGGTCGATGGATTTGCGTCGCGAGCTGCCCGGCGGACGCTGGAGCGTAGCGAGTGGTGACGGTCTCTCAGGGAGAGGTGTGGTGGGCGGATCTTGGAGAACCGCGCGGATCGAAGCCAGGATTTCGTCGACCTGTGTTGGTCATACAAGGCGACGCCTTGAACCGGAGTCGAATCGCGACTGCCGTCTGCGTTGCCTTGACGAGCAACGTAAAGTGGGCGTCCGCACCGGGTAACGTTCTTCTTTCCGAGGGCGCGACCGGGCTTCCCAAGGAATCGGTGGCGAACGTCTCGCAGATTGTGACCCTCGACAAGTCCGAGTTAACTGTGCGGGTAGGCAAACTGCCAAAGGCGAAACTGGAGCTCGTTCTGTCCGGAGTGGATGTGGTCCTTGGAAGGTAAGCCGCCGTCGAACAAGCCGTTGCAGCGCTGAACGGCAAGGACGGACCTGCCACCTTGTACCTTGCTGGCCACTGCCGCTAGGATGTGGCCATGGACAGAATGGAAACCAAGGTACGGGCACTTAGGCGGTTTGGTGAGCTCGGTGGCAACTGCAGTCAGGCGGTGTTGGCGGCATTCGCGCCAGAACATGGTCTCGAAGAGAAAACCGCCTTGCGTGTGGCCTCGTGTTTCGGCGCGGGCATCGGCAGGCTCGGCTTCACGTGTGGCGCAGCGACGGGGGCATGCATGGTTCTCGGCCTGCGCCATGGGCACGAGCTCGGGCAAGGTCCCGATGGGCGTGGCAAGCTCTATGGACGGGTGCAGGAATTCGTCCGTCGGTTTCGCGACCGCTTTGGACACATCGACTGCGCGACCCTCACAGGTTGCGATATGACCAGACCCGAAGGTCTGCAGAGCTTCGCGGAGCGCGGTTTGCACGCCTGCTTGTGCACGTCGTTGGTCGCCGGCGCCGTCGAGATTCTCGAAGACATGCGCGAGTAGGCATGATCGCCCGCCGGCGATCGAAAAATCCAACGCCGATGCGATCGCTCGAAGATATGCCGCCGAACATGCCGCCACTCAACGAAGAATCTACGAACGAAGAATCTACGGTGTATGCTCCTATCATCCGAGGTAGAGGAGGTTGCTTTGCACTTGAAACTCAATCGCTGGCAAGGAGCCGTCCTATTGGAAGCGCTGCTCGCAGGAGGTTGCGGCAGCACACTCTACTACACGCCGCTTGTCGCATCGCCGCGGCCGCTTTTCTCGAAGCCCGTTTCCGAGGTCCAGGTAATAGCCGTCACCGCTCCGACGCGGCCCCTGACGACTTTGGGGATTTTTCAGGCAATCCAGGGCTTCGCCGACGAAAGCGCTGCCACGGAGATCGCTCAGATTCGTGCGGACGCGGCCCGGCGCGGCTGTGACGCCATCCTCGTCACCTCAATCGACAACCGCATGCCCCAGCGGATCTCCGTCCAGGCCGGTTGCATTGTCTTCACCGACGCGGACGCGTCTGCCGTCCCGAAGACCGCGACTGCCCCCAAACCAGCGTCGAATGCGCCAACCGTCGGCCCGTCGCAAGGACCTTGACTGCGCCGGATCACATAAAGGCGGCTTGGGACAATCGTGGCACGATGAAGAGTCACATGAAGATCCTTGCAAGAATTGCTGACTGAAGAGACTCCCCACATAGAAGGCGAGTGCCGCCGAACATGGCGTTGAACGCCACGGTCGGCCACGGACGGCCGCCCGCGCGTTAACGCCAACCCGGCACCACCCAAGCAGCTTGACGGCAAGGCGTCGGCGGACGGTCGCGACCGATCCGCGCCGAGCGAGGCGCCATGCAGGTTTTCCCAGCGGGTGTACAATCCTAGCTGGCGAGCAGATGGTCGACAGCAAGGAACTGCTGCGCAGATTCAAGGCGGCTGGCTGGCCAGGCCCAGCGCAGGTTCATGCGTTGCTCGCGGAGGTGCCCGCCCTGGCTCGCGACGACATCGAACGCTTGCTGGCTGTCCTGGTCAGCAAGGGTTTGCCTGGCGACTCGCGCGATCAAACCAACCGGCTTTTCATCTTTCGCACCTTGGCCGAGAAGGTCATCGACAAGGGATTGTTCCTTCCCTACGTGCGCGCCTTGCGTGCCGGGGATGCTCAGCTCACCTCCGCCCTAGTGCCACTGCTGCCAAGGGTCAACAGCGTCGAAGGCCACGCCGAGCTGTGCGCGGTGGTGCGCGAAACCGATGCGTCGGTCAGGCGAGCGGCGGCGACCATCCTCAAGCAGATCGGGGGCACCACGGTCTTTCAGACCCTGTCGCGCTTGTGTGCCGAGCCCGGTTTTCAGGGGCGTTTGGAAGCGATGGATGTGGTGGTGTCCATCGGCAGGCAAGTGGCCATCCCAGCGTTGGCATCCGTGCTGGCGGTCGGCAACGCGGCCGAGAAGTTGCTGGCGTTGCAGTACCTCGGCAACGCCGACCTCATGACCAAAGACGTGCGCGGTGCCGCCAAGACCATCGCCAGCGCTCTCGCTGACAGCAGCGAGCGGGTGGCTGTGCAGGCGGTGGCGGCCTACGGCGTGCTTTGCAGCGAAGAAGAGTATTTCGAATCTCTCGGCCCGCTGCTCGATTCCAAGAATCTGAACCTCGTGAAAGCGGCCATCGGCGCCATCGTGCGCTTCACCTCGCCGCGCGCCCTGGATCTGCTCACGCGCAAGCTCCACGCCGGCCCCCACGTGATCCGCATGGCGGTGCTTGAGGCCGCCGAAACCATCGCCAGCGATCAGGTCCTGCCCCTGGTCGTCGAGGCGCTCAACTTCAAGAAGATCGACATTCGCACCCGCGCGGCCGAGGTGCTGACCAACCTGGCTTTTGCGGGCAAGGTCGATCTGGCGCGCACCATTCTTTGGCTTCTGCGCAGCAAGGACGTGAACGTGCGGCGCATGGCCGTGGACATTTCCAAGAAGGTCGGCGACCCGACCGGCGAGCTGGCCCCGCGCCTTCTGCGCCATTTGCGCGACGAGGACTGGTGGGTGCGCGAACGGGTCATGGACGCGCTCGTGGCCATGGCGGGCCGGCAACTCACGCGCCACCTGGCAAGCTACCTGGAAGATCCGTCGGACATCGTGCGCCGCTACGCCACGGACGCGCTTTTGCGCCTGAAGGATCCAGCCTCGCTCGGAGCGCTGGTGCGGGCAGCGCAAAAAGACCGCGATTGGTGGGTGCGCGAGCGTGCCATCGAGGCCGTGGGCGCCATCGGCCTGCGCGAAGCCGTGCCCTATGTCCTCGATTTGTTGAGCCGCGAGCCCGATCTGCGGCGAGCCTGCATCGAAGCCTTGCAAGCCATGCGCGCTGGCGAGGCCGCGCCCCATGTCGCGGGCCTCTTGCCCGAGGCGGATGTGGACATGAAGTTGCTCATTCTCGCGTGCCTGGCCGAGCTCGATGAGCCTGGCCAGGCCGCGGCCGTGCTGCCGCTCCTGCAAGACGACGACCACCGCGTGCGCAACGCCGCTCAGGCCTTGCTCAGCAACTGGAATGTAAGCGCGGGCCAGGCGGCCCCTGCGCACGGACGGGCCCTGTCGTTGCTCGAACGGCTGCTGGTGGCCATGGCCGAAGCGGAGGGGGACGACCTGATTTTGGCTTCGGGGATGCGGCCCTACATCAAGAAGATGGGCAAGGTGGTACCGCTTGGCGCGCACGTTTTTTCGGCCGACGAGGTGAAAAGTACGCTTGCGCCCAGCCTCACCGACCAGCAGCTGGCGGACCTTCAGGCCATGCGCGACGTGGATTTCTCCCTCGACGTGAAGTCCGAGTCGCTGCGGTTTCGCGCCAATGTCTTCAACCAACTGCCGGGCATTTCGGCCGTGTTCCGCATCATCAAGGACAAGATCCCGGTGCTCGAAGAGCTGGGCCTGCCCGCCATCGTGCAAACTTTCGCCGAATTGAAGAATGGCCTGGTCCTGATTGGCGGCCCCACCGGGTCGGGCAAATCGACCACCTTGGCGGGCATCATCGACCACATCAATCGCACCTCCGCCCGCCACGTGGTTACGCTGGAAGATCCCATCGAGGTGATCCACCAACAGAAAAAGTGCCTGATCAATCAGCGCGAGCTTGGCACCCACACCTTGAGTTTCGCGAATGCCCTGCGCGCGACCCTGCGCCAGGATCCCGATGTCATCCTGGTGGGCGAGATGCGCGACCTCGATACCGTGCGCTTCGCCTTGACCGCATCCGAAACTGGCCACCTGGTGCTGGGCACCGTGCACACCGTGTCCGTGGACACCAGCATCGATCGCATGATCAACGTGTTCCCCGGCGGTCAGCAGCCGCAGGTGCGATCGCTCTTGGCCGATACCTTGCGCGCGGTGATGTGCCAGTATTTGCTCAAGCGCAAGGACGACCAAGGCCGAGTGTTGGCGGTCGAGGTCATGGTCAACAACGAAGCGGTCGCCAATTTGATCCGCAAGGGCAAGACCTTCCAGATCCCGTCCGTCATCGCCACACAACGCGAGGCCGGCATGCAGGCCATGGATTCCGACCTGGAGCGTTTGTACAAGGCCGGCCTGATCGGCGCCGAGGAGGCGTACATGAAGGCCGCCAACAAGAAGAACTTCGAGCTGGTCATCGCCGGGCCGGACGCGGCTAAGATCCTGGCCGAGGCCAAGGCGGTGCAGGCTGCGGCACAAGACAAAGAGCCAGCCGAGAAGACCACGTGATGCCTATCGGAGTTGCACCATGGCCCGTCTAGATTCCTTTCTGCGTTTGGTGGTCGAACAACACGCCAGCGATCTGCACTTCCACGCTGGCGTGACCCCGCTCATCCGCCACGACGGCGAACTGGTGCCACTCAACTTCCGCACCCTATCCGAGTCGGACACCCGGCGCTTCCTGCTTGAAATTCTGACCCCCGAACAGCGCGAGCGCTTCGAGCGCGAACAGGAAATCGACTTCATCTACGAGCTGCCTGAAGTGGGACGTTTTCGCGCCAACATGTTCAAGCAAGCGCGCGGCATCGGCTCGGTCTTCCGCATCGTTCCCAACCGGCTGCCCACCATCGAAGAGCTCTATCTGCCACAGGTGGTGAAGAAGCTCACCGAGCTGCAAAATGGCCTCGTGCTGGTCACCGGCCCCACCGGCTCGGGCAAGACCACGACCATGGCGGCGCTGATCCACGAAATCAACAAGACCAGCAGCCGGCACATCATTACTATCGAGGATCCTATCGAATACGTGCACACGCCAATCCAGAGCGTGATTACGCAAAGGCAAGTGGGCCGCCACGTCGAAAGTTTCGCCACTGCCTTGCGCTCCAGCCTGCGCGAATCGCCCGATGTGGTGGTGGCGGGCGAGATGCGCGACCTTGAAACCATTCAGGTGGCGTTGCAGGCGGCGGAGACCGGCGTGCTGGTGCTCGGGCACCCTGCACACCAATTCCGCCTCCAAGGCCGCCGACCGAATCATCGACGTGTTCTCCGAGGAATCGCGCGACCAGATCCGCGGCGTGGTGTCGGTCATGCTGCGCGGGGTGCTGGCGCAAATGCTGGTCAAGCGAGCGAGTGGCGAGGGTCGCATGGCGGCTCTCGAAGTCATGCTGCAAACCGTGGGCATCTCGAATCTCATCCGCGAGAACAAGTGCTACCAGATCGACGCCTACCTGCAGACCGCCGACCCAGGCAGCGGCATGCAAAGCCTGGACGTTTGCCTCTTCCAATACGTTCGCGACGGGCTCATCACCTTGGAAGAAGCCCTGCGCGTGGCCAACTTCCCCGACGTGCTAAAGCGCATGGCCGCCGAATTGCCTGAAGAACTGTAGAGCGCCGATGGAGGACGCCAAGAAGAAGCTGCTCGCCGAAGCTCGCGCGCACGAGACGCGCGCCGACTGGAAGGCGGCAGGCGACGCCTTTGCCCGCGCGGGCGCGCACGAGGAAGCAACCCGCGTCTACCTGGCGGGCGGGCATTTTGCGCAAGCGGGGCAAACCCTGCTGCGTCTGGCCGATGGCAACCAGCCCGGGGCCGCCGCCGCCCGAAAGGGCGTGCTGCTCAAGGCGGCCATCTGCTTTTCACGCGCAGGCGAGGTCGCGCGGGCAGTCCAGATCTTCCTCGACGCTGGCGAGCGCCGCCGCGCCGTGGAGTTGCTCCAATCGCTGGGCGACACGGTCAACGCTGCCCGCATCGAATCGGATCGCACCGGACGTGTGCAGTTGGTGGGATACGCCGCGCCCAAGGAGGAGCGATCGGATCGAGATGTGGAAGCCGCCCACCGCCTGGAATCATCCGGCAAGCGGGAAGCCGCCCTGGAGGCCTATGTGCTGCAAAAGCAATGGGCGGACGCCGCGCGATTGGCCCGCGAGCTGGGCAAGACCGAGCGGGCAGCAGGCTATTTCGCCGATGCCTCCATGCCGTTCGAGGCCGCCGAGTGCTATTTGGCGTGCCGCAATCGCGACAAGGCGCTGGACTGTCTGTGGCGGGTGACGAGCGCCCATCCGCGCTACCGCGAGGCCTGCATCCAGGCCATTCGCGTCTGCGCCGATCGCTCGCTTCTGCCCTTCGATCTTGAACACTTGGTGACGCCCTTTTTAGCCACGGATCCGAACAGCGACGACGAGGTGGATGTTTTCTACGCAGCAGCGTTGCTCTACGAAAGCAACCATTCCTACGAACACGCGGCGAATTGCTACCGGCGCATTCTCACCCAGCGGCCGCGCTATCGCGATGCCGAGGATCGGCTGCGCGCGACGGTCGCCGAGGATCGCGGTGCATCGGCCAAGGACTTCGAGCGCATCGTGCAAGAGGAGCAGGTTTTCCGGAACGCGGTCGGGCGCCAGGCCACGCCGCTGACCGCCCCCGGGTGGCCGTCCGAGCCGGCGGTTCCCGACAGCCTGCCTGAGTTGCCCGAGCTTCCCGACTTGCCCGAGCTACCGTCGCGGCCGTCACCGCCGTTCGCGGGCCCGCGGTCGGCGACGCCGACTCGTGCGCTCTCGGCACTGCCCATGGCCCAAGGCGGTCTTGTGCGCGCAGGCGCCGTCATCAACGATCGCTACCGGCTGGAGAAGAAGATCGGCCAAGGCGGCATGGGCGCCGTGTTCAAGGCCTTCGACCTGGAGCTCGACGAAAACATCGCCATCAAGTTCCTGGCCGCCGGCATGGTCGACGACGAAGTGCTCGGACGTTTCAAGCAAGAGGTTTCCCTGTCCCGACAATTCAGCCATCCCAACGTCATTCGCATGTACGATCTCGGTAGCTTTGGCGACAACAGATACATCACCATGGAGCTGCTGGAAGGCGAGGATCTCGGCGCCGTGCTCAAGCGCGGCCCCCTACCCTTGCAGCAAGCCATCGCGCTTCTCATCCATGCCTGCAATGCGCTTCAGGTGGTTCACGATCGCGGTGTGGTCCATCGCGATGTCAAGCCCGACAATTTCTTTCTCACAAAGGACGGCGTGCTCAAGGTCATGGATTTCGGCATCGCCAAACGGCCAAGCACCGGCAAGGGGCTGACCCGCGCGGGCATGATGGCGGGAACGCCGCAGTACGTGGCACCCGAACAAGCGAGCGATTTTGGAAACGTCACACACCTGGCCGACATCTATGCACTCGGATGTATCGCCTACAGAATGCTCACCGGGCGGGTTCCCTTCGACGGGGAAGAAATCATGTCGATCCTGCTGGCCCACGTTTCGCAGCCGCCGCTGCCGCCTCGCGAGCTGAATCCGACTATTCCAGTGGATTTGGAGGCCATCGTGCTTCGCCTGTTGGCCAAGAAGCCCGAGGATCGCGTGCAGAGCTGCCGCGATCTAGCCGCCCTGCTGTCGTCCCTATATTCCACAGGCTAGACCGCGCAATCCTTGCGATTTCGGGATGGATCTATTTCAGGACTGTATTACTCCTTTTTACCGCGAGCACCGCGCCAGGCCGTGCGATGTCGGGCCGACGCACCTTGACTTCACGGCTATGGCGAATCAGGATGGCCGCGCTCGAATTGGCAAGATTTTGTTGAAATCAGGAGGATCTCCAAGATGGACGCGAGCGGCGGAGCAGGTGTGAACACGGCCAGCCCCACCGGGGAAGCCCCGGCGAAACTAGAAGAATTCACCTACGACGACGCGACGCCGCGGGCGTTTGCCTTCGCCACCATCCTTTGGGGCATCGTCGGGATGCTGGTCGGCCTGATGGTGGCCGCCGAGCTGGCCGCGCCGCGCATGGGATCGGGCATTCCCTTCATGGCCTTCGGGCGCCTGCGGCCCCTGCACACCAACGCCGTGATATTCGCCTTCGCGGGCAACGCCATCTTCGCCGCCGTCTACTATTCGACCCAGCGCCTGTGCAAGGCGCGCATGTTCAGCGGCGTTCTGAGCAAGCTTCATTTCTGGGGTTGGCAGCTGATCATCGTCGCCGCGGCCATCACCCTGCCCCTCGGTATCACCCAGGGCAAGGAATACGCCGAGCTGGAATGGCCCATCGACCTGGCCATCGCCGTGGTGTGGGTGGTGTTCGCCATCAACTACTTCGGCACCCTGGCCCGCCGGCGCGAACGGCACATGTACGTGTCGCTGTGGTTCTACTCGGCCACCGTGGTCACCATCGCAGTCCTGCATATCTTCAACAACCTCTCCGTCCCGGCCAGCGCCTTCAAGAGCTACAGCCTCTACGCGGGCGTGCAGGACGCGCTCATGCAGTGGTGGTACGGCCACAACGCCGTCGGCTTTCTGCTCACCACGCCGTTTCTGGGCCTGATGTACTACTTCTTGCCCAAAGCGGCCGAGCGCCCGGTCTTTTCCTATCGCCTCAGCATCATCCACTTCTGGAGCCTGGTCTTCATCTATATCTGGGCCGGCCCGCACCACCTGCACTACACGGCCCTGCCCGAATGGGCGTCGACCCTGGGCATGCTCTTCTCGGTCATGCTGTGGATGCCGTCGTGGGGTGGCATGATCAATGGCCTGCTCACCTTGCGCGGGGCCTGGCAGAAGGTTTCCGCAGATCCGGTGCTCAAATTCTTCGTGGTGGGCGTCACCTTCTACGGCATGGCGACCTTCGAGGGACCGCTGCTCTCGGTGAAGAGCGTGAATGCGCTTTCCCACTACACCGACTGGACCATCGCCCACGTGCACGCGGGCGCGCTCGGCTGGGTCGGGTTCATGACCTTCGGCATGCTGTATTGGATGATGCCCCGTCTGTGCCAAACCGAGCTGTGGTCCAAGCGACTCGCCTCGGCGCACTTCTGGATCGCCACCGTGGGCATCGTGCTTTACATCGTGCCCATCTACGTCGCCGGCATCACCCAGGGAACCATGTGGCGCTCTATCGACGATGGCGGAAAGCTGGTGTACCCGGATTTCGTTGAAACCTTGGCGGCGGTCATTCCCATGTACTGGCTGCGCGTGCTGGGCGGCACCCTGTACTTGACCGGCGCCGTGCTGGCCTTCGTGAATTTGCTGGCCACCTGGGCGCGGCGGCCGGCCAAGTACGAGATGGTGGTGCACAAAGCGCCGCGCTTGCAGGCCAAGTTCCAGGATCCGCCGCTGCCGGCATCGCGGCTCAAGGGCATGGCCGTCGTCAATCTGGCGCACAAGATCGATGTCTGGCAGCAGGCCGCGTGGCACCGGCGCCTCGAACGCCTTCCCCTTCGTTTCACCGTCTACGTCGTGATCGCAGTCGCGGTGGCGTCGCTGTTCGAGATCATTCCCACCTTCCTCATTCGCAGCAATGTGCCGACCATTCAATCCGTGAAGCCGTACACGCCGCTCGAATCCGCCGGGCGCGACATCTACATCGGCGAGGGTTGCTACAACTGCCACTCGCAGATGATTCGGCCCATCCTGGCCGAGACCAAGCGCTACGGCGAGTTTTCGAAGCCGGGTGAGTTCGTCTACGACCATCCCTTCCAGTGGGGCTCGCGCCGCATCGGTCCCGATCTGGCACGCGAGGGCGGCCGGCAATCCAGTGTGTGGCATGTCCTGCACCTGGAGAATCCGCGCCAGATCAACGACCGCTCGGTCATGCCGTCGTACGCCTGGATGCTGAGCAAGGATCTGGACTTCGCCAGTATCCCGTCGCACCTGCGAGCCCAGAGCCGGGTCGGCGTTCCCTACGACGAAGCCACCATCACGAACGGCGACAGTCTCGCGCGCAAGCAGGCCGCAGAAATGGCCCAGCAAATCGTCGACCAGAAGGGTCCGTCCGGACTTGAAAACAAGCAGGTCGTGGCCTTGGTTGCCTACCTGCAGCGGCTGGGCAAGGATCTCTACGCGACGCCGACCGTGGCCGCCGCGCCAGTTGACGAAAGAAGCCGCGCCCGCCGGAGGCCAACCATGAACCTCACCGATGTGGTCAGCCATTCGGGCTTTGCAGGCTACGCCCAGATCGGCTTCGTCATCAGCTTGGCGGCATTTCTGGGCGTGGTGGCCTGGGTGTTTCTGCGCCCCAAGGCCGAGATGAAGGCCCACGCCCAAGTTGTGCTTGAAGACGATACCGACGCCCGCACCGACGGGAGGCAGCCATGAGCGCCGACAGCGACCGCGATCTTCTGCGCGAACATGAATACGACGGCATCCAGGAGTACGACAACCCGACGCCGGGCTGGTGGAACCTCATCTTCCTAGGCACCTTCCTCTTCGCCATCTGGTACATCCTGTACCACCACGCCAGCACCATCTCGCTGTCGGTGGCGCAAGGCTACGAAGCCGACATGGCCGACGATCTCAAGAAGCGCTTTTCGGCCATCGGCGACCTCAAGCCCGACGAGCCCACCCTGCTCAAGTTCATGGCCAATGAAGAGTGGAAGATCGTGGGTGCCTCCGTGTTCAAGGCGCAATGTGTGTCGTGCCACGGCCCCAATGCGGCCGGCCAGATCGGGCCCAACCTGACGGACGACTACTACAAGAACGTGAAAGAACTGACCGACATCCCCAGGGTTATTTCGGGCGGCGCCGGGGCGGGCGCCATGCCGGCGTGGAAGACGCGCCTGCACCCGAACGAGATCGTACTGGTGGCGGCCTACGTGGCTTCTTTGCGAGGCAAAAATCTGCCTGGCCCGCGCGGGCAAGAGGGCGAACAAATTGCGCCTTGGCCCGCGCCATCGGCCAAGCCATGATCTAGAGCGCACGACGGTCTCAACGCCGTCGTCTGCACAGCGGCAAGCGGTATGAATCTCCCTCTTCCCACGCCCCCCGAGGATGTCCTCTCGACCCTGAATGCCGACGGCTCGCGCCGCTGGTTGCGCCCACGCTTGTCGCCGGGGCGATTTCTCAGGGCCCGCAAGATCACCGCGTGGGCACTCGCCGTGCTCTTCATCGCCCTGCCCTTTCTTCGCGTCGGCGGTCAACCTGCGGTCCTTTTCGATGTATTGCGCTGGCGCGTGACGCTGCTCGGAAAACTCTTCCTGCCCTCGGACACCATTCTGCTGGCGGTATTTCTCGTCGGTGCCGCGGTCGCGCTCTTCCTCATCACCGCTATTCTTGGCCGCGTGTGGTGCGGCTGGGCTTGTCCGCAGACGGTCTACATGGAGTTTCTCTTCCGGCCCATCGAGCGCCTTTTCGAAGGTAAGCCCAAGCGGCGCGGCGCCCTCGCCGGCGAAGTCAGCGGCCCGCGCCTGTTCGGCAAGTACGCCGCCTACGCCGTCGCGTCCATTTTGCTCGCCAACGTTTTTCTCAGCTACTTCGTCGGCACCGCGAGCCTGCACGCATGGATGACCCAATCCCCTGGACAGCACCCCGCGGCCTTTTTCGTCATGGCGCTGACCGCGGCGCTCGTCTTCTTCGACTTCGCCTGGTTCCGCGAGCAGACCTGCATCGTGGCCTGCCCCTACGGCCGCTTGCAATCCGTGCTGCTCGACCGGGACTCGCTGGTCATCAGCTACGATAGCAAGCGCGGCGAACCACGCGGTCCCCTGCGCCGGACGGCTGGCCCGGCCGCGCGCAGCGATTGCATCGATTGCGAGATGTGCGTGGATACCTGCCCCACTGGCATCGACATTCGCGGCGGCCTGCGCATGGAGTGCATCGCCTGCGCCCAATGTATCGACGCCTGCGACGCCGTGATGGACAAGATCCGCCGGCCGCGCGGGCTCATCGCCTACAGTCCGCAGCAGCGAAGGGAAAGCGGGCGGGCAAGACTGGCCCGGCCGCGCGTCTTCGTCTACGGGACGGTTCTGCTCGCCGTCTGCGCTTCGTTGGCCTTGCTGATGTCGCGCACCCAGACGACCGAGGTCATTCTTCTGCGTGGACTCGGCATGCCGTTCACGGTCCTCCCTGGTGGCGAGGTGGTCAATCCCGCGCGCATCAAGATCAGCAATCGCGAGCATGAAGCCCGGACCTACTCCATCGATGTGCCGCAAGGCGGGCCAGTGAGCATCCTGCTCGACGACGAACCCATGCGGGTCAGTGCCGGCGGCTCGATCACGCGGTCGTTTCTGATTCAAGTGCCGCCCACCGTCTTCAGGAACGGTCAATACGAGGCGCGGTTGCGCGTCGGCGACGGGCGAGCGTTCAGCAAGGAGATCTCCTACCGCCTGCTCGGTCCGCACGGACAGGGTGCCCCATGAGCGCGGCGGCCAAGGGATCCCTGCGCTGGCCGATTGCCATCGTCGGCATCATTGCCTTGCACGCCGCGGGCATGGTGAGCGTCATTCTCGTCGCCACCCGCAATCCGTCTTTTTCAGTCGAGCCCGACCACTACCAGAAGGCGCTTGCCTGGGACAAGCTGGCGGCGCGACGGCAAGCGAGCGGCCTGCTCGGCTGGAAGGCCGAGGTGAGCTCCGACGTAGAGCTCGATGGCGCGCGCACCCGGCGGCTCGCCTGTCGCATCGTCGATCACGAAGGCAAGCCCGTGACCGGCGCCACCGTGACGATGCTGGCCTTTGCGCACGCGCGCGGCGAAGAGCGCGTACGCTTCGACTTGCGCGAAACCGAGGCTGGCGTCTACACCGCGCGGGCGCCAATGGCCCGACCAGGTCTTTGGGAGCTGCGCCTGTCTGCGCTGCGCGGCCCGGATCTCTTCACCACCACCATCTTGCATACGGCCGCGAACGGGGAGAAGCGATGAAGCTCTACGTCCCCATTTTCATCGCCAGTCTCCTCGGCAGCTTGCACTGTGCGAGTATGTGCGGTCCCTTTGCGGCCTTCGCGCTCATGCGCGACACGCGGCGCGGTCCGTGGCTATTGCAGGCCTTGTATCACGGCGGACGCTTGCTCGCCTACGCCACCCTGGGTGCCATCGCCGGTGCCTTCGGGGCCACCTTGGATTTCGGCGGATCCTTACTGGGCATCGGTCGCATCGCGGGAGTTGCGACGGGCGTCTTGCTGGTCGCCCTGGGCGCGCGCCGGATCCTGGCTATTCTTGGACTACGCGTGCCGACCTTCCCGGGTGCCAACCGAGTCGGCAGGCTCGTCGGACGCATGCAACAATCGGCAATGCGTGGCGAGCCCGTTGCGCGTTCGCTCGGCACCGGGATCTGCACGGCGCTGCTCCCGTGCGGCTGGCTGTACGCCTTCGTGGCCATGGCGGCGGGATCCGGCCGCGCCACGTCGGGCGTCTTGTTGATGTTGGTGTTCTGGGCTGGCACGGTTCCCATCTTGGCCGGCATCGGCACCAGTGTGCGCGAAATCCTGGCCCGCACCGGCCGCGCCCTGCAGGTCGCAACTGCTGTGCTGGTCATGGCCCTGGGCTTCGTTTCCATCGTCGGGCGTTGGAACATCGCCGTGGCCCAGGTGACTGGCGCCCCGCAGGTCAAGGTCGCGGAGCTTCCCGAACATCCGCCATGCCACTGACGTCGACGGCCGAGAGCGAACGTCGCCGCCAAGAAGTTCCGACGGCGTGCGCGCACTGTGGGTTGCCCGTGCCGCTTGGGATGATCGATCTCTCCGCCACCGAACAGTTCTGCTGCCGGGGCTGCCGTGCAGTGCGCGCGGCCATCGAGGCCTGCGGGCTGGGTAACTACTACCGGCTGAAAGCAAACGATACCGCAGCGGCTCCCGCCAACCCCAGTGGCCGCGCCTACGCGGATTTCGACGAGGCTGCTTTCCTCCATGGCCACGCGCCGACGGTGACGGAGGGTGTGCGCTGGACCGAGCTGTACCTGGAAGGCGTGCACTGCTCGGCCTGCGTGTGGTTGCTCGAAAAACTGCCGCGCGTAGTTCCCGGCGTGCTCGAAGCCAGACTCGACCTTGGCCGCGCCATCCTGCGCGTGACGTGGGATACGCGCGTGGTGGCCTTGTCGACCATCGCGCGCACCCTGGACAGTTTCGGGTACGCGCCCCACGCCGGCCGCGATATCGAGGCGCGCGCCGCCCGCCAACAGGAAGACCGCCGCTTCATGATCCGCATCGGCGTCGCTGGCGCCGGCGCAGGCAACGTCATGCTGCTGGCCTTCGCGCTCTATGGCGGATTTCTGCACGGCATGGAGGGCGAGTACACGCGGCTCTTCCGCTGGACCAGCATGCTCATCGGGCTGGTGGTCTTGCTATGGCCGGGCGGCCTATTTTTCCGCGGCGCCTGGGCCGCGCTGCGCACGCGCTCGGCGCACCTCGATCTGCCCATCAGCATCGGCCTGGCGGCGGGCGCCATCGCAGGCACCGTCAACACCGTGCTCGACCGGGGCGAGATCTATTTTGATTCGCTCACTGGATTGGTCTTCCTGCTGTTGGTCGGCCGCTTCGTGCAGCACCGACTCGAACGGCGGGCCGCAGATGCGGTCGAGACCTTGTTCACGCTCACGCCCACCTTCGCGCGCATCCGCGAAGGCGACACGGTTCGCGATGTTCCCATCGAAGCCTTGGCGCCCGGCCAAATCGTCGAGGTTCGCCCCGGCGAGTCCTTTCCCGCCGACGGCGCCGTCAGCGAGGGCGAATCGCTGGCCAACCTCAGTCTACTCACGGGCGAATCGCGCCCCGTGCCCGTACAAGTGGGCGACCTGGTTTTTTCCGGCGCGGTCAACGTGAGTCGCGTGCTTGCCGTGCGCATCACCGCCACGGGGCGCGCCACCCGCGTAGGCAAGCTGCTCGCGCTCATCGAGGAGTGCAGCCGGCGCAAGGCCCCGGTCGTGCAACTCGCCGACCGCATCGCCGGTTGGTTCACCGTCGCCGCCATCGGCGTATCCGTGCTTACCCTCGTGACCTGGCTGTTTCTCGACGCCCATCGCGCCGTCGACCATGCCGTGTCCTTGCTCATCGTGAGCTGCCCGTGCGGCCTCGGTCTCGCCACACCGTTCGCTGTCTCGGTCGCGCTGGGCCGGGCCGCCCGCGATCGCATCTTGATCAAGGGCGGCGCTGTGCTCGAAAAACTTGCGGGTGGGATGGCCACGGCCGGAACGCTGTTTCTCGACAAAACCGGAACGCTCACGGATGAACGTTTGTCCGTGGCAGCGTGGCGCGAGGATCCAGCGCAAGCGCATCCAGAGCTGCGCGCCTGGGTTGCGGCGCTCGAAACCCAATCGGCGCATCCCATTGCGCAAGCCTTCGCGGGAGAGGCCGCCGGTCCACAACACCATGCCATTCTCACCGCCGCCCACGATGCCGGGATCGAGGGCACGGTTGACGGGCACGTCCTGCTCGTGGGCGCCGACCGCTTCGTGCGCGAGTCCGTGCGCGAGATGCCCGCGTGGGCCGAAGAGGCGCGCCAAGATCTCACCGCGCGACAGCTCACGCCCGTGTCCATCGCGCTCGATGGCCGACTGGCCGCCGTGGCCGGCGTAAGCGGTGGCATTCGCGCCGACGCCAAGGACACCATCGGGGAATTCCAACGCCGCGGCCTGCGCGTGGAGATTCTCTCGGGCGACGAACCCGCCACCGTCGTGGCCGTGGGCACGGCCCTGGGGCTTTCGCCCGAGCATTGTCACGGCGGGCTCGGCCCCGAGGACAAGGTGAAGGCCGTCGAACGCGCCAAGCGCGAGGGTCCGGTCTTCATGGTGGGAGATGGCGTGAACGACGCCGCCGCGCTGTCGGCGGCCACCGTGGGTATTGCCGTGCATGGCGGAGCCGAGGCAAGCCTTGCCGCTGCCGACGTCTATCTCGGGCGCCCAGGCGTGGCCGCGCTGGTCGACCTATTCACCGGCGCAACGCGAACACTCGCCGTGATCCGTCGCTGCTTGCTCGTGTCGCTTGGCTACAACGCCATCGCGGCGACGCTGGCGGTAACCGGCGTGGTCAACGCCTTGCAAGCCGCTATTCTCATGCCCGTGGCGTCGTTCACCGTTCTTGGCATGGCACTGTGGATGCGCACCTTTGCCCCGCCCGAGAAGGTCGATTCATGTCGGTGATCTACGTTTTGCTCCCGCTTGCCTTCGCTCTCGGCATCGCTGCGGTCTGGGCCTTCGTGCGCGCCACGCGCGCGGGACAGTTCGACGATCTGGAAACGCCGGCTCACCGAGTCCTGCACGACCACGAGGACGACGAAGCGGGCGCTCCGCCTGACCCTCCGGCTTGAGGGGCACAGGATCAACGTATATTGTGCGCAGCAATGAAAAAGCAACTGGGCATCCTTGTGTTGACCATGGCCAGCGCATTCTCCTGCACACCTTTGCGCATGGGGGTGCCCGCCGATCTCGCACAGGAGTCCGATCTCATCCAGGTTACCGACCGCAGTCGCATGACCGGCGCCTTGGCCAACGAGTCCTTCAAGATGGGCCTCTTCGAGATCGCGGACGTGGATCGCAAATGGAGCTCGTCGAGCGGCGGCTCGGTCCTCGACTTCAGCGCGAATGAGGCCAAGACCGGTTACGCCTTCACGTTCAAGACACCGCAGGGCGAGGCCAAGGTCCAGTGTGGCTCGAAGGCCAGCCAGCACAACACCTCCGTGATGGGCTTCAGCATCACCACCAGCCAAGACGACAGGGTGCAGATCTTGAATTGACCGAGAAATACAGGGGAATTGGACGGTCGACCGCGTGGCCGGTGACAAAGTATCCGGCAGCGTAATTTGTTGAAAGGGCAGAGCCTGCCGGGGTACTTCGAGATTGTCGAAACCGAAATCCTCGGAGGATGCCCCATGACAGATTCCCAGATTCCCGCACTTGTTGGCAAGCAGACAACGGCCCTCGATGAACTGCGCGCGTTCATGCGTGAACGCCAGGCCGCCCGCACCGGCGACAAGGACTTCGAGACCTTCGAGCGTGAGGCGCGCCGTCGTTTCGCCGCGGCCGAGGCGGAATTCGTAGCCGAGGAATTGGCCCGACTCGACACCGACGCACCCGCAGTCGAAGTGGACGGCGTTCCACACCGACGCGTCCTTCGCTGTTCGCAGACATACATGACGGCCGCCGGGCCTGCCAGCATCGAACGGACGCTGTACTCGACCCGACAGGACGGCGAACGCGCGGTGTGCCCGATGGAGTTGCGTGCCGGTGTTGTCGCCGGTTACTTCACGCCGCTCGCAGCCCAGAATGCGGCGTGGATGGTTGCACACCTCACACCCGGCGAGAGTGAGGAGCTGCTCGTCCGCATGGGCGGCATGTGTCCATCGAAGTCCAGCTTGGACCGGATGGCCAAGGCACTGTCGGCGCGCTGGGAAGCCGAGCGCATCGACTTCGAGAAGCGCCTACGCGACCAAGAGAGCGTGCCCGCGGTTGCCGTGGTCGTCGCCGTCTCCCTCGACGGCGTGTTGATTCCCATGAAGGACGGCCAGCGCGAAAAGAAATGCGCCGCCACCCGCGCCCGGGGCAAACTGGCCAAGGGACCCACCGGCTACAACGAGGCAAGCTGTGGAACGCTGATGTTCTATGACGGAGCTGGCGAGCTGCTGCTAACCAGGCGAATCGCTCGCATGCCAGAAGCCGGCAAGCCCACGCTCAAGGCCAGCCTCACGGCGGAGCTGATGACCATTCTCGCGCGCCGTCCCGACCTTCGCGTCGTCACCATCGCAGACGGAGCCAAAGACAATTGGGCCTTCCTGGGCACCTTGCCGGATGGCTACGCGGGCTATCAGATCGTGGATTTCTTCCATGCCGCCGAGCACCTCGCCGACGCGATGGTCGCCGTGCATGGCGAAGGCACCGTCCGCTTCACACTGGAATTCGAGAAGCATCGCCACATCTTGCGCCACGACACCGATGGCGTGGAGAAAGTCATTCGCCACTTGCGCTACCTGGCCAAGCATCACCGGCGAAATCGCAAGGTGATTTCCGCGCTCGGGTATTTTCGCCACCATCGCCATCGTATGCGCTACGCCAGCTTCGCTCGCCGACATCTCCCCATCGGCTCGGGCATCGTCGAGGCCGCGTGCAAGACGCTGGTCTCACAGAGACTCAAGCGCTCTGGCATGCGCTGGCGCCACGACGGTGGTCAAGCCATTCTCACCTTGCGCGCCTTGGAGCAAAGCGACCGTTTCGATCGTGCCTGGCGCATGCTCGCTGCAACCTACGTCCAGATCGTATCTCTACCCGACAACATCGTCGACATCGCCTCACGCCGCCACCGCTGATGAGCCGTCAGAATGAGAGCTACACCGAGACGACATCGGCTGCGCCTGCGAGGGTGCTGGCGCCAGCAGCAAGATTCAGATCGGCGCAGGGAATGGCGATACCTACCAGGGCCAGGTCAGCACGCGCGGAGGCAACTTCACCGTCGTGGCCGTTACGCGCTTCTCGAACGGCAGCAAATCCAGCACCCCCATCGGCTACGAGTTCCGCACCCAGAACGTGGTCGCCGCGGTCGAGCTGGCGTACCCAGGCCAACTATGGATGGCGAAATCGCTGGACCAGCAGGCCCGCGCCGATCTTGCGTGCATGACCGCAGGCCTTCTGCTGTACGTCCCGCCCAAGCAAGACCATTAGTCGCGATCCATGCCTTGCTGACGTCTTGAGTATCTGCAAGAACATGGGACATGAAGTTTGGTTGCGCCACGCTTCTACTCAGCCCCCCATGGCGGGACGAAAGGCTGATCCTCGTTCGTGCAACCGACGCCATTCGGTTGTGTCGTGACGGTGGCTACGAAAACCTGTCCGCCCAGCAGGCCGCCGCGCACCTGGGCAACCTCGGCTGGCGCGCAATGGCGCAGGTTCGCGAGTTCGTCGTGCAGGCCCGCCTTTCCGGCTTCCGACTTTCCGAGCTCGACGACGGCGACCTGCTTGCACAGCTGCGCAATTCCATCGCGAGCAAGGATGTCGTCGCTCTCCGCGCGTGCGAGGGTGATTCTGGCGAGGATGGTTCAGCAGGCGAACAACGACGCCTGGTGCGCGAGATCGACAGCAAGACGAAACGTCGTCTGAGCTACTCTGGTCGCCAGTACAGACTCGTGGCGGGCGACGATCTGCAAAAGCTACCGGATCGGGACAACTACGAGGTTGTCCGCCACGATGAGGCGACGAAGGTCTTGGCGGCTCTCGTTGGCCAGATCGGCAATGCGCAAGGGGATGTGGCCCCCCTCCTCGCTCAAGCGCGCGACGGGCTCACGACCGACTGGCGCCCGCCGCAACATCCCGACGGGCTCGTCCTGCTGCGCAGAATCGCCAGCGTCCAAGCCCAGTCTCCCGACGCTGGACCCGCGCTCACGCCGTCGCAAATCAAGCAGCTGACCACCAAGAACGAGTGGATCGAAATCCAAGTCACCGACGATCTCGGCAAACCCTACACCGGGCTCCACCGCATCGAGCTTCCGGATGGCGGCATCGACGAGGGCAACTTCGACGCCGAAGGCCTGTGGGGCAACTACGACATCAAGCCGGGAAAGTGCAAGCTGCTCTATCCCGATGTGCCGGAGTCCGTGAAGCCGGCCCCCGCGCCGCCGCCGGGCGAGGTGACCACATGGATATCCGTCAAGCTGGTCGACGACGAGGGCCAGCCCGTGGTGGGGCGCGCCTACACCCTCAAGCTGGCCGATGGATCCGAGCGTGAAGGTGTCTCGGACGATGACGAGGTTCGCGTCGATGACATTGTCCCCGGCACCTGCGTCTACGCGCTGAAACCCGACGCCGGTTAGCGACAGTCGATGCGGTAGTCGAAGCGCAGGCCGCTGGACGGCGGGAAGGTTGCCGCGCGGGTGGCCTTTTCTACACACGCGCCAAGCGGCGTGTCCGCCACCTTGCCACCCACGTTCACGTCGGTGACGTGGCCGTCCTTGCCCACGGTGATCTTCAGCTCGGCGACGCCCTTTTGACCGAGGCGCTGGGCGCACTGGTTGCCGCGGGTCTTGACGCCCGCCATGACCTTAGAAATGTCGGAAGCTGACAGCGAGGCCGGGGGCGGCGGAGCCTCGCGCTTGGGTGGTGGCTCGGGCTTGCTCTTCTGCACATCCTTCAACAAAGCATCCAAGTCCTTGCTCTCGCGCTTCTTGCCCTTGCTGTCCGCAACCCCGTCCGTCATCAGGCTGTCGAGCGAATCGTGCGATTTGGAGGCGGCAGGTTTGGGCGCGGCTTCGCTGGGTACTGGCTTGGACTTGCCGCTTGGGGAGGCGGCATTGGGTGCACTCTCGTCGGCGCCGGCGAAGGGATCCTCCGAATCCAGAGGACTTCCTCGTCGGTGTGCTGGCGGAAGACGTGCTCTTCACCGCGCCCTTGGCGTGCTGTGGATGCGCCGCCGGAGCCTCCGCCGCCGCGACCTCCGCGTGGGCCAGCGGCGCGACCGCCGGACGCCGCTGTGCGACGGCTGGGCTGGCCTTTGGCTCGGCCTTCTTCTCGTCCGCGCTTGCGGCTGGCTTGGCAGCCACCGCCGTCGGCTCAACTCTCCCCTCGGCAGCAGGCGCCTTGGGCTCTCGGGCCGCCAGCGCGGGCGCGGGAGCAGGCGCCGGCGCCGGTACGGCCGTGGGTGTCGGCGCGAGCGCGACGACTTCGGCCTGAGGAGACATGGGCCGGACGGGAAGCGGTGCCGGCCGGCGCTCGACCACGAAGCGCGGCACGGATATTCCGAGCATGGGAGCCACGCGTTCCACGAGCACGCAAGCCTGGTCGGTTAAATAGGGCCCCGCCGCGACGCCACCCGCGAACGTGAGAAGGGTCCACACCACCAGCCATCGCCATCGCCGCTTGGGTTTTGGCGCGAGCATAGGAGGTAGGTTGGGCAGGTTCATGGGCCCCATGGACATAGGCAGGTTGAGCTCGGGCGCGGGGTCGGACCAGGGATTGTTTGGCATCGCGAGGGGGATATTAGCCCAAAAGGCGCGCTAAAGATTCCTGTCTAGGTGGGGCTTCAAATCCCGTAGACTCTTGGGTCGGCACCTGCGCAGGAGCTCTCATGACGAAAACACGTGACCTCTTTGGGCCCGCCATCGTTGTTCTTGGCCTGAGTGGCCTGGTGGGATGTGCGTCTTCGACGGTGGCAGGCTCGAACGGCAGCGGAGGCAGCGGTGCGGGCGGTTCGGGGCCGGGCGGAAGCGGCGGCTCGTTGATCCCCCCGTCCATTCCAAACACCGGCGGCTCGGGACCTGCGCCCGATGCTGGCTGCGGTGATGCCTGTCGGCCCGCGCCCGTCATTCCTTACTGCGGCGACGGGATCATCAACCAGACCGGCGAAGCCTGTGACGACGGCAATACCGTCGGCGGCGATGGTTGTACGGCGGCTTGCGACCAAATCGAGGACGGATGGGTCTGCCCGAACCAAGGACGGCCTTGTCTGAACATCACCCAATGTGGCGACAAGAAGGTGACCGGCCGCGAAACCTGTGACGACGGCAACACGGTCGACGGCGACGGCTGCAGCAGCAGCTGCAAGCTGGAAACCGGCTACGTGTGTCCAGCGGTCGGCGCGGCGTGCCGGACCAACTGCGGCGACAAGATCCGGATTGGCAACGAGCAGTGCGACGACGGCAACACGGTCGACGGCGACGGCTGCAATTCCCACTGTCAGCTCGAGCCAGGCTACGTTTGCGATGATTCCGGCGCATGCAAGAAGACGGTGTGCGGTGATGGTGTCAAAGAGGGAACAGAACAATGCGACGACACCCAACCCGGGCAGCCCGACGTGCCGTTCGACGGCTGCTTCCACTGCATCCTGGAGCCGGACTGCTCGAGCGGAAGCTGCAAGTCGGCCTGTGGGGACGGACAGCACTTCTCGGACGAGGAATGCGACGACGGCAACACGGTCGATGGCGATGGCTGCTCATCCCATTGCAAGGTCGAAACTGGCTTTACGTGTACCGATGCGCCGATGACCGCGCCCGCGAGCACCAAGGATATCCCCGTCGTGGTCCGCGACTTCATCGGGCTTGGTCACCAGAGCGACGCGGGATCCACCAGCACCAGCTACCACGTCGATTTCAATCAGCACTACGGCCTCGCCGCCGGCGGCCCCATCTTCGCCATGGTCAAGACCACGCTGGGCCTGAACGGAAAACCGGTCTGGCGCTGGCAGGCCTACAAGCCGTCGGATATCACCACCAGCACCACGCCCGACGATCCACCTATCCCGACGCCCCTCGCCAACTGCAAATGCGACGATTCGGCGCCAGCGGCGTCGTGGACCTCGTCGAGCGAAACCTGGAGCGGGGGGTGGGCGGGAGCGCCGGTGACCTTCCCATTCAGCCGACCGCCATGTTCTTGCAGCGACGGTACGACGTGTATCTGCGACAACCCCGCGCACCTCTACAAGGACCTCAACATCACGAACTCCAACCGGCGCAACTTCTCGACGCCGGCCAACTTCGAACAATGGTACACGCCGGTCGACGGAGTAAACCTCGTAGTGCCCTACGTGCTCACGCTCACCCTGGTGGACGCCAATTCCGGGACCTACTCCAACCTCAGCTCTGCCGCCGCCACCGCCTTCAACCCGATAGCGCTCGGCGGCTGGATCGCGGCCGGGAAAGAGACCCCCGCCTGCGATGGGAAACAGAACGTGTCGTTCACGACCGAGACGCGCTTCTGGTTCGAGTATCAGGGGGGCGAACAGTTCGCCTTCTCGGGCGACGATGACACCTGGGTCTTCATCAATCGCACGCTGGTCGTGGATTTGGGCAGCCTGCATGGCAAGGAAGATGGCTCGTTCACGCTCGATGCATCGACCGGCAGCGCCGTGGCCATAAGCTCCGGCCACTACTACGATGGCACGAGCTACAGTTCCACCCAGGGCGCCAACGTGCAACTCGGGCTGGTCCTGGGCAAGATCTACGAGGTCGCGATGTTCCAGGCCGAGCGCAACGAGTGTGGCTCGAATTTCGGCGTGACCCTCAAGAACTTTTCCAAACCGCAATCCATTTGCAAGTCCTTTTGCGGCGATGGCGTCGTGGCCTCCGACGAGTACTGCGACGACGGTGTGAACACCAGCAAGTACAACGGCTGTGGACCGGGTTGCATCCCCGCCCCGTACTGTGGCGACGGCGTGGTTCAAGCGCCGAACGAGGAGTGCGACGACGGGCTCAACATCAGCGAGTACGGTGGTTGTGCGCCGGGCTGCAAGAAGGGGCCCTTCTGTGGCGACGGCCGCGTGCAAGCGCCGTGGGAGGACTGCGACGACGGTGTCAACGCCGGTGGCTACGGCAAGTGTGGCCCTGGCTGCCACTACGATGGGCGCTGCGGTGACGGCATCGTGCAGCCCGACTATGAAGAATGCGACGACGGTCCGAAAAATGGCGGAGACTGCACGCAGGCCTGCAAGATCAACGTCATTCCCTAGCACATTCTCCGTGCTGGCGCCGATCCTGGTAGAGTGAATGTCATCGGACCTCTGCCCATGACCGACGCCGTTCCTTCCCCCCTTGCCCTTACCGCCCCGCCAGAGCTCGCACTCGCCGATGGCGAGAGCGTTCACGCGATCTTCGCGCCGGATTTGGACGAGAATCTGCACTACGCCACCTCCACCCTGGCTTTGACGTCGCAGCGCCTGTGTTGGAGTGCCCCGGATGGAACTTGGGCCGCGTCCGTGCTCACACCCGGGCTTCGCCTCGACCGGCGCGAATACGCTGGACTTGGCGAGCTGCGCGTCGCCGACGGAGAACGAACCGTAGTCCGCCGCTTCCACACCTTGGCCGTGGCCAAGGAAGTGACCCTATTCGCGGACGCATTCGAAGCTCAGCAGGGCAAAAGACACGCGCCCGCGCGCCCCGTCGCCCCCGCCGATGACCAGGACAGTCCGGAGCTGCCCGTGAGCGGAAAATTCCCGCTCTTGCGGCTCTTGGGCTTCGCGCGCCCGCACCTGGGCGCCGTGCTTTTCGGCCTCCTCCTCACCTTGGCGAGCACGGCAGCGGGCCTGGTTCCGCCGTATTTGACCATGCCGCTGGTCGATCAAGTGCTGGTGCCGGGCCAGGCCGGACAACTCACCTTCGAGGCTGCGCTGCCCAAGGTTCTTCTCTACCTTGGCGGCCTTGGCGGCGCGGCGGTTGTGGCCTGGCTTTTGGTTTGGGCGCAAGGCGCGATGTTGGCCATCGTAACCGAGAAGGTCGCCGCGGATCTGCGCAACCGCGCCTTCTCGCACTTGCAGAAGCTTAGCCTCGAGTACTTCGGCGGCAAGCGCACCGGCGATCTGATTGCGCGTATCAGCTCGGACACCGAGCACTTGTGCTCGTTCCTCTCCGACACACTGGTCGACTTCGTCACCGATGTGCTCATGATCGTCAGCACCTGCGTGGTCTTGCTTTCGCTCGATACCACGCTCGCGCTCGCCGCCATCATTTCCTTTCCCCCTATCGCATGGCTCATCGTGCGCATCCGCGGCAAGATGTTGCACGGCTACTTGCGTGGCGGGCGTCTGTGGTCGGCCATGACCAACATCTTGGCCGACACCATTCCGGGCATTCGCGTGGTCAAGGCCTTTTCGCAAGAGCGTCGCGAGATCGCCCGCTTCGCGCAAGCCAACCAGCGCGTCGTCGACATCAACAACCGCAACAACAAGATGTGGACCTTCTTCTGGCCGTCGGTCGCGCTGCTCAACCAGATTGGATTGCTCGTGGTGTGGGCCGCCGGCGCACGCCAGGTCTTGCAGCACCAGGTCACCGTCGGCGTGCTGACCGCGTTCATCGCGTACATCAGCCGCTTCTATACCCGCGTGGAAAGCATGAGCCGCATGCTCACCGCAACCCAGCGCGCGTCGGCAGCCGCGCAGCGCTTGTTCGAGATCCTCGATCGCGTTCCAAGTGTCCTCGACCCCAAAGATCCGATCCCTATCGGGGATGTACGCGGCCATATCCAATTCGAGCGCGTTTCGTTCAGATACGGCAGCCGACTCGTGCTCGACGACGTCAGCTTCTCCGTGGCGCCCGGACAGATGATCGGCATCGTGGGCCACACCGGCTCGGGCAAGAGCACGGTCGCGAATCTTCTGTGCCGCTTCTACGATGTCTCGGCGGGGGCGGTTCGCGTCGACGGCAACGATATCCGGCGGCTTTCCATCGAGGCGTATCGCAAACATATCGGCATCGTCTTGCAGGAGCCGTTTCTTTTCTACGGCACCATCGCCGACAACGTCGGTTATGGCCAACCCAGCGCCAGTTTCCGGCAGATTATCGAAGCTGCGCGGGCCGCGCACGCGCACAACTTCATCTTGAAACTGCCCGAAGGCTACGACTCGCTGGTCGGCGAGCGGGGCCAGTCGCTGTCGGGCGGCGAGCGCCAGCGCATCGCCATCGCGCGTGCCATCTTGGTCGACCCGCGGATTTTGGTCCTCGACGAGGCGACCTCTGCGGTGGATACGCATACCGAGCGCGAAATTCAGCGGGCGCTCGACAACGTGGTCGCGGGCCGCACCACCATCGCCATCGCCCATCGACTGAGCACCTTGCGCAAGGCAGATCTGCTGCTCGTCATCAAGGACGGCCGGCTCGCCGAGCGCGGAACGCACGCCGAATTGCTTGCGCTCGACGGTGAATACGCGCGTCTGCATCGCGCACAGATTTCGACCATCGCCCGTCACGGCGTGGAGGCAGCGGCCGTGCAGGGTGACGAAGACTTGGAATTGGAGAATCTGACGGTGCCGCCGATCGAAGCAAGCAAGCTCTTGCTCGAACGCGACGGTGACGGCATCCTGTGGGCCAAGGATCTTTCTAGTGGTGAGCGCATACCGACGGTGCCACGCCGCTGTTTTCCGCTCACCCACCCCGATGGTTTCGTGTGCTTGGTCGATCGACAGGGACACGACCGCTCCCTCGTGGAAGATGTGGGTGCACTCGCCGAGGCTTCTCGTCATGCGCTGCTGGCCGGCCTAGCCCAAAGCGAATTCCTACCGCAGGTCACGCATATCGAGCGCATCGTGCACGAAGCGACTTGGTCCGAGTGGCACGTGGTCACCGACCGGGGCTCGCGCAGCTTCATCGTCGAGCAAGAAGATCACATCCGCCGTTTGGAAGATGGTCGCCACGTCATCACCGATTCCTTCGGCATGCGCTTCCTCGTACCCGCGCCCGAGCAACTCGACCCACGCAGCCGCCGCTGGCTTGGCCAATATTCCTAGCCCCAATGCGGATCCCTTAGTTCTTGTCCCATTCATTTGATAACTCCGTCTCGATTTGACAACTCGCTGTGCGGGATGGCAGCGTTCCACCATGAACAGTCACCCCCAATTCCGACGACGTCTCTCCTTACTATCGCTCCTTGCGCCCCTCGCGGCGTGTTCGAGTCAAGGAGGGAACAAACCAGCGGACGCTGGCATGGGGGGCGGATCGGGTGACGCTGCGACGGACGCTCCTATGGCGGATACCGGGGGCACAGCGGGCGCCGGTGCAAAGGCACCGAGCCCAGATGCTTCCGCGGCCTGCAAAGTGGTGCCGCAAGCAGCGGCGAAGATCCCAGCGTACAGCTATGTGTACGGTGGTCCCTCCGGCAGCTCGTCCGGCGGCACCTGGCACTTCGCGGGCACCGTGACCGGCTATTCGGGGATCGCCGTGGGGTTCGCGTCCCCGACCGATGTGTCGGCGTACCAGGGCATCGAGTTCACGATGAGCGGCACCATCGGCGCGGCCGCTCCGAACAGCAATATCACTCTCGATCTCGGCCTGGTGGGCACCGATTGGCGCGACCCTTCTCCTGACGCCGCGCCCAGCTGTGCACAGTGCAATTCCCAGTACCAGTACGGGACTGACTGCATGGCGCCTGAGAGGGCGTTTACTTTGCCGGCTACGCCTACGCGCTTTCAGGCGACGTGGGCCGAGATAAGCGGCGGTAAGCCCGTCGATTCGCCACAGGTGGCGAATACGTCCACGTCCGCGCTCACGCGCATCACGTGGCTGCTTCCCACCGCGGTGGGGGCCGGCACCGCCACTGCCAAGAGCTACGACATCGACCTCACGATCACGGACGTCGGCTTCATCCCGGCGGGGACAGGCGGCGGGGGTGGCAGTGGCGGCATGGACGGCGGAGCGCCGATCGACGGCGGCGCAGGGGGAACAACCGGTATCGACGCAGCGACGGGTGTCGACGCAGCTACCATCGACGGCAGTGGGGCTGCGGGCAGCGGGCCTTGCGACATCTACGCATCCGGAAGCACGCCTTGCGTAGCGGCGCACAGTACAGTGCGCGCGCTCTACGGCTCGTACAACGGCAGTCTCTACCAGGTTAAGCGTGCCTCGGATCGGATGACCAAGGACATTGGTGTCACCGCCGAAGGCTTCGCTGATGCGGCCGCGCAAGACCTCTTCTGCACGGGCACGACATGCCTGATTACGATTCTCTATGATCAGTCACCGAAGGCGAATCACCTCAAGGTTGGCCCCCGCGGCGGCTTTGGCAACGCGGATGTCGAAGCAAACGCATCGGTCGCCCCGGCGTCGGCCGGCGGGCATAAGGTCTATGCGCTCTACGTGTCGCCAGGCACAGGTTATCGAAACAACATCACGAAGGGCATCGCGACCGGCGACCAACCAGAGGGGATGTACATGGTGGCGAGCGGCAAGCACTACAACGGCGAGTGTTGCTTCGATTACGGGAACGCCGAGACGAACAGCCTCGATACCGGCAACGGCCACATGGAAGCCGTCTACTTTGGCAATTGCAGCAATTGGGGTCACGGCACAGGCTCCGGTCCCTGGGTCATGGCGGATCTCGAGAACGGACTCTTTGCCGGCGGAACCAATGGGCTCTACGCGGGCAACACCAGCGTGTCCGCCGACTATGTTACGGCCATGGTCAAGGGCCAAGCGGGCGGATTTTCCATCAAGGCAGGCGATGCGCAATCGGGCGCGTTGGCGACCATGTACGATGGAAAGCGTCCTCCGAACGGCTACGATCCCATGAACAAAGAGGGTGCAATCATCCTCGGAGTCGGTGGCGACAACAGCAACGGCTCCGCCGGAACTTTTTTCGAGGGCTGCATGACATCCGGCTATCCGACGAATGCGGTCGAGGACGCCGTGCAGGCCAACATCGTCGCTGCAGGGTACGGCCTCTAGGCGCGTCGGGCGTATTCTGGGCAAGCCGGTCTGGGCTCGCGCGTTCGCGCCCCAAAATGGCGTTGCCCAGCCCTCACCTCGACCAATCCTGGCGACCGTTTGAGAAGCGACCGAGCACCGACCGGCATTATTTCGGCGGGCAACACTTGCGACGGCCACATAAGCCGATCTTTCCTCCGGGAAATCTTGGCTAGCGCGGCACTACTGGCCCGTATACGGCCGCGTGTCGGCGGGCGGGGTCTGCCCCTGCACGAACGCGGGGCTGCCTTGCGACGTGATGGTCACCGTGGCGGAGGTCAGGCCTGGCGAGCTGGCCGTGATGACACTGGTGCCCGAGTAGTAGGTCCGAAACTCGGTGGCGGCTTGACCGTCGAGGATGGCGATATCGCTCGCCGGCTTGGCCGTCCCTGGGGTAAATGTGATGCTTGGCCCAGTCGGGAACTCGCCCGGCCCCGACGTCACCGTGAGCGTCACCGTGACGTTGTTGCTGATCGGCGTGCCACTCGCGTCCACGACGGTGACCAAGAGCCACGCGTCCTGCGTGCCATCCACCGCCGAGAGCGTCGTCGTGCTCGCGGTGAGCTTCAGCCCAGCGGCGGTGCCCGAGGTCGGCCACGTCGGCGGCGCCACCTTCGCATAGGTATTTCGGTACCAGTAGTACGCTCGCTTCGGAATGCGGAA
Source organism: uncultured delta proteobacterium (assembly GCA_963723955.1). GTDB lineage: Bacteria > Myxococcota_A > Polyangia > Fen-1088 > Fen-1088 > Fen-1118. The sequence goes on along the minus strand of CAVRSU010000010.1, from coordinate 116,030 downwards.
GTTGTCGACGATACCCGTGTTCATGTACGTGGCGCCCATTTTGCTCGAGTAGTCAAACATGCACCACTTGGACGCTCCGCTGCGCCACGCCGGTTGGGCAGGCATGCCGTTTGTTACCGTCAAGTTCCCCCAGCCGGGATCATAGGTGCCCGGCCGAGCCACATTCACGGTGCTGCCATATTCCGACACCAGATTGGGCATGCCAGGGTTGTCGTAGCCCGTGCCATCGCCGTTGAACCCGGCCACGTCGCCAAGCGTGTCGGGTTGCGTGCCGCCGATGGCCGACTGCGCACCGCCGATGGCGGCGGGCCGTCCCGTCGGTGCGGGATCGAGCTGGTGGGTCAAGGCGACCTCCTTCTTGAGCAGCGCGACTACCCTGTCCGCCGGTCCGCCGCTGAAGAAGTCCTCGTTGCCCATGCTCCACGCGATGATGCTCGGGTGGTTGCGATGGATGCGGATCATGTCCGTCAAGCTCGCGAGAACGTTGGTATCGAACGCGTCGTAGTCGGCGGAGGTATCCGGGTAGCCGCCGTTGTGGTTCCAGGCCCCCGGACCGCCGCCGAGGCCGCCCCAGAAGCAGTTCTCCGACCATAACAGGACTCCGAGCTGGTCGCAGGCATCCGCAAAGGCCGGCGCTTTGGGATAGTGCGAACCACGAATGAAGTTCAGTCCCGCGTCCTTGACCAGCTTGACGTCGCGGTAGAGAGCCGAGTCGGCCACGCCGATGCCCCAGCCCGCGTGGTCCTGATGCACGTTCGCGCCCTGGATCCAATAGTGCGAGCCGTTCAGGGAGAAGCCTTGCGACCCCGACCATGTAAACCAGCGGAACCCGAACGGCGTCGTAAAGCTGTCCACCGTCCCCGTACCGTCGGAAAGGTAGGAAACCGCCTGGTACATCGTGGGATGGTCGGGGTGCCACAGCGAGGGGCTGCTGACGGCGGGCGTAGTCTGATCGAAGGTCACCGTCGCGCCCGCGGCGATCTGCTGTTGCGACGAAACGGTGGTGACCACCTTGCCGCTATTGTCCACGATGTCGGTCTTCAGCGTGGCGTTGACCGCGGCCGAGCGGCTGTTCTGCACTTCCGTCTTGATCTCCACGGTACTGGACGAGCCCGAATTCGTCGCCAGAGTGGGCGTCGTGACCCAGGTGCCGTACCAGGTGACGTGCAGCGGGTCGGTGACGACGACATTCACGTCTCGATACAGGCCGCCGTGGAAGATGTGGTCGCCCGTGATGGGCGGGATTTGTGCATTCCAGTTGTTGTTCAAGCGAACCGCCACCACGTTGTCACTGGTCGTGATGGCGGAGGTGATGTCGATCGAGAATCCGTTGTAGCCGCCGATGTGCTCTCCGACCTGCTTGCCGTTGACGTAGATCTGCGTTTGGTCGAACGCGGCCTGGAACTCGAGAAACACGCTCTTGCCCGACCAGGACGCCGGAACGGTAAAGTGTTTCCTATACCAGCCGTATCCCACGTAGAAACTCGTCGAGAGGAAGGAGGGCAGATTGAACGAATGGGGGAGACCCACGTTGCCCCACGAAGAGTCATCGAAAGCGGTCGCCTCCGCGCCCGTGACATCGGCTCGTTTGAACTTCCAGGACTGATTGAAGTTCTGAATCATGCGCGGTCCGGTGGCGGCGCCACCAGCGCCCGTTGTGCCGCCGCTAGCCGGTTGTCCGCCGCTCCCGGTTTGGGTATTGCTCGTCTGCCCGCCAGTGCCACCTTGACCAGCGGTGCCTCCAGCACCCCCACTGCCCGTCACCCCACCACCGCCTCGGGAAGAAAGCCCTCCCTGGCCGCCGGACAATCCACCGCCACCGCTGCCACCACTAGCCCCCGGACCAGATGCGCCACTCGCGCCCCCGCTGGCTACCATCCCCCCACCGCCCTGCGTGGCAGTTCCGCCTTGGCCTCCACGTCCACCGCTCCCGGTCTGCCCACCGGACTGGCTCGCTCCGCCGCTCGCTCCTCCCGAGCTATTGCCTGATCCACCGGAACCGCTACCACCGCCAATCGATCCGCCGGCCCCACCATTCGACGGTTTCCCGGAGCTGCTATTGCAAGCCACGAAGACGAGGATGGCGAGGGCGGTAAAGCCAAAGCCTTGGCGTTGTGGGCTCTTGGTTTGATTGGTTTGGACACTTCGCATGATTCCTCCTAGGAATGCGGCTGAACGGGCTGGTCGCGCTTTGCTAGGGCAGGGCGGGCTTGATGGCCGCATACCACACGTCGCCCATGTGGTTGTAGCCGACCTGGTTTGGGTGGATGGGGTCCGGCTTGGCGGGGAACATCGTGCTCGGGACGAAACCGGTGTGCTGGTCTACAAGGTAGACGTGCTTGCCGGCGCTCTGTCGAGGCGGCACCACGGTCGTAGCGATCAAGTCATTGAACTTGACGACGAAAGCGTCTTCCGGGCCATTGTCCCCAACCGGAATGAGTTGTGCGACGAAAATCGATGCCTTCGGCGCCTTGCCGATAACCTTGTCGATGAGCGAACCAAGGTCGGCAGCATCCTGAGTCATCTGGGTGGACGAATCGTCGCGATTGTTGGTCCCAGCGTGCAGCAAGACAATGTGAGGGATGACGTTGAAGGCGAAAAGGCTGCCACTGGGACAATACATAGAGCCTCCGCTTCCGCCCATCATCAGGTTTGCGATCGAGTTGATGGTCTGGGCAAAGAACCCCGCGTGCTTGGCTGGGAACGGGACACCGTCGATGGTCGTAGGACCATTCGAGCACGGTCCGACGAAGGTGATCTTCTTGTGGTCGGCCTGTGCGTCGTGAAACAGTTGACCCCGATAACCGCCTATCTTGTCTTGCAGGCCGTCGTCGGAGTATCCGAGCGTGATCGAGTCGCCGAGGGGCAGGATCACGCAATCGCTTCCGTCGGTCGGGCAAGGATTGTACACCGCCGGCGCTACTTCGGTCGCAACGCCAGCGTCCAATGTGCTCGCGTCGCCATTTCCTCCGTTTCCACCGACTGCGCCGCCCGTGCCGCGGGCGGCCGCTCCAGCGTCGGCGCCACCGGTCCCGCTGCCACCAAGCCCGGGCGTGCCCGCCGTCCCGCCGCCAGACCCAGTTGCACCGCCGTTGTTGGTGCCGCCAGTTGCGACTGAGCCCCCGTTGCCGCCGGGCGCGCCCCCAGAACCACCGCCGCCCGTCGAGCTCGTCGCAGCGTCCGCTACAGTCCCACCAGTCGCCATTCGCGTCGAGCCGCCTGCGCCGGGCGCACCGCCACTTGCGCCACCGTTGGCAGCGCCACCACTGCCGACAGAACCACCCGTCGAGATAGCTCGTCCCCCGCCCCCGCCGGACCCGCTTGAACCTCCCAAACCTGCGGTAACCGGACTGCTGCTCGATGAGCAACCGGCAATTCCAAGCGACACGAGCAGTGTGCACTCAAGGAAAAGGATTGCCGGCTTCGTTTTCATCATCGGTTACCCATGCTTGCGAAAAGAGCTCGACGAGATCTTCCACTAGCAGGCTCGACTTGGCCGGCTTCGCCTCCGTGCGAACGCGAGAAGTCCGAGAAGAGTCGCCATACACCAGCTGTAAGCGTTCCCTGCGCCACGGCCGCCGCCCAGGGCACAGGAGCAGCCATTGCTGCCCCCATTCGCGCTCGTCGCTCCACCCTGCGAGGTTGCCCCTCCGCGCGGGCCGCTGTTCCCACCTGCCCCCGCCGTGCCTGCCGAGCCGCCACTTCCCGTCGGCGCCCCACCCGTGCCGGTCACCATGCCTCCGGATCCGCTGCTTCCTGCAGCAGCTCCGCTGCCGCCGGTCGTTGCGCTGCCGCCTCTTCCACTGTTGCCCCCGCTTGCCATCGCGCCACCCGTGCCCGAAGACGATGTCGTCCCACCCGCAGCACTGCTACCTCCCGTGGCGACACTGCCGCCGGCTCCCATGGTTCCCGCGTCGCTGCGCATTCCCCCGCTGCCGCTTGTCCCGCCGCTCCCGCTTCCCCCTGCGCCGCCGTCGATGCCCCCGCGCCCACCCGTGCCCGAGCTCCCGCCCGCGCCTCCGGTCACCCCCGACGCCCGTCTCGGCATCGAAGGTTACGCCATCGAATGCCATCACGAGGACCTTGCTCCCGTGGTTGGAGCCGGCCGTGATCTGATTGTTCTTGTCCACGTCCGATACAGCGAAGGTGAAATGGGTGATGTGGCCGTTCTCCATGACCACGCCCGGCCGCTCCATCTTGTACCAGTTGTCGACCGTCCCGTCCGTGGTGCTGAAGAGCTGTTTGGCCATCCTCGGATCGAACGCGAACCCCTGGTCCGTCCAGTTGTGGATGCCATCGGTCGACGTCAGATGGTACCCGACGCGATCGTCCGGGTAGTCGTAAAGAACGTGGTATTGCCCCCCGCTGTACCAGATCACCGGATCCTCCGCCAAGACGTAGGTGCTCTCGACGGTTGACGGCGCATAGGAGTCATCCGAAGTATGTTTCTGCCGGTTGGGATAGATGCTGGGCAGGCCCGATGGAGGCTGCTGGTTTGAGGGATACGTATTGCTGGGCTGCTGCACTTTGTACGGACCGCATATCCCGGTTGTGCTGAGCGCGATGACCCCGTGCCGTTGAATGACCTCGAAGTTGCCGTCGGGGCACACCACGAGGCTGACGTTGGAATCCATGTGGCTGTCGCCACCCGGAACAAAATTCACCGTCACGCCATTCGTTTGGATCAACTCCCCGATCGGATTCGGACACGGAGTCCACGGCCCGGCGAGCGAGGTCGACGTGAATATCGTGAACGGCACGATTTCGTTGACATAGAGGCAGTAGGTGCCATCCAGGAGCACGCACGCCGACGCGTTGTGGCCCTTGTGACGGTCCCCCGAGTCAGGCCCATTATCGAACGCGTACCCTTTGTCCGTGTACGGCCCGAGCAGAGCGTCGCTGACGGCGTAGATCGTCTCAGAGTTTCCCCAGTTGCCGAAGCCCGTCGAACCGGCCCAGCGATCAGCGAACATGTAGTACTTGCCGTCCGGAGATGGGATGATTTTGCCGTCCCAATAATAGTATTGGGGCGGAATGTCCGTGTTCTCCAGCCCATTGCAGGTGTCGCGCGGAAGCACGCCCGAGACGCCCCACGTCTTGGAAGTGACCGGGCAGGCGGTGGGCGTGGGCTGGAAGTAGCTGATGAAGGTCTTCTTCGTTTGGGCCGCGGCGGTGCGCGGCGAGCCGGCGCCCACAACCAGAACGGTCGCGCCGATTGCGAGGTAGGTGAAATGACTCACCTTCCCAAGGTTCGCGCGACACTTGCTTGGCGCGCGCATCATCGTCCGTACCCCGCAGCGACGATGTTCGCCTGAACGCACGACTGTGGGCAATCGCCCGCTGCTCTTCATCGATTCAACTCCTCGTTCGACGATAGATTCTCATGCGGGTCTGATTGGCTCAATATCCCATACTGTAAATGTCAAAAAATGCACACAATTCCAGCTTCCCCCCATCACTCTGACGTGGAGAATGGGGTCTATTCGCGAATGACGCCCTCGCATATGGCAGCCGCGGCATCGTCGCTGGTGGTGCAACAATCTCCGCGATCCAGAGCAAGCTACCCAATGTTCCCTTCTGGTTGACCGAACACGAATGCGGCAACTTCTACTGGGATACCAGCACGTTCAAGACGACAGCACCCAATGATCAAGCCTACGGCGTCGACAGCTGGGGTCAAATCCGAAACGCAATCAAAGTCGGCGTCACGGCGTACAACGCATGGGACATGGTTCTGGACACGGTTGGCAACAACATCGACGCGGGCAAACCGTGGCCCCAGAACGCGCTGCTCACGGTGGATACGTCGGCCAAGAAGCTGAACACCACGCCCGCCTATTACGCCTTCCGCCACTTTTCCCAATTCGTCGACGTGGGCGCCAAACGGATCGACGCAGCCGGGGGCGACGCCGTGGCGTTCAAGAATCCAGACGGCAGCCTGATCGCGGTGATGTACAACTCGGGCTCGGCCAGTAACTCCACCGTCTCGATTGGAGGCAAGCGACTGCAGTTTCCAATGCCCGGCAACGGCTGGGCCACCCTCAAGTACAGCCCGTGATCGGGGACGGCATCCCCAAGCAGAATCGCGCACGAATCTTTGCCAATTCCATCGAGTTACGACAACTAAGCTTTAGGACAACTTGACCAAAACGGTCATGATTCGTTCCGGGCAGATATGGAGGCGGTTTGTGCGACATACAAGTTCTGATTTTCAGTTCGCTCTGCTTTGCGCAACTGTGGGTGCGTCAATCGGACTATTCGGTTGCTCGGCGTCAAGCTCTACCAATATTCCCGCCAGCGGTGGGTCGAGCAGCTCCGGCGGCGCGAGCAGCTCGGGCGGGGCAGCGGGAACCGGCGGAGCCAAAAGCTCGGGCGGCCAAATTGGCTCGGGCGGCCAAGTTGGCTCGGGCGGCCAGATCGGCTCCGGCGGCAGCAGCGGATCTGGTGGAACGAGCTCGACAGGAGGTTCCACAAATGCATCGGGTGGTCGTACCGCAGCTGGTGGCAGCAGCAGTCCACTGGGTGGCGCAACCAGCTCGGGCGGGCAGCTCGGTTCGGGTGGCACCGCCGCTTCGGGAGGCAAGTCGACGGGTGGACAATCTGGTCTAGGCGGCAGCGCAGCAGGCGGGGCCGGGACCGGCGGCGCGAACGGGACCGGCGGCACCACCGGAGTCGATGGAGGAGCGGCTTGTCCATCCGTAGCTGCCGGGGTTACCTCCGTCACTATCAACAACACCGGCACCGGCTCCTGGAACGACACCACGGGCAAGCACATCCAGGCCCACGGGGGCGGGTTCCTCAGAGTCTGCGACACCTGGTACTGGTTCGGCGAAGACAAGACCCAGAACACGAATGGTACAGGCAACTTCCACGCTGTCAGCTGCTACGCCTCCAAGGATCTTGTCACCTGGGAGCATCGCAACTCGGTGGTCACCACAAGCACGGACCCTGTCCTGAACAACGTCAATCTGATCATCGAACGGCCCAAAGTCATCTACAACGCTTCCACGAAGCTGTATGTGATGTGGGCTCACTGGGACATGGAATCCTGCTCCGGGGGGGGCGGCGGCTACTGTGACTCCGAGGCCGTGATTTTCACCAGCCCCACCGTGGATGGCAACTATACGTTGGTGAAACACTTCCAGCCTGGGGGCGGCAACACCTCGCGCGACTGCACATTGTGGCAGGAGCCGGACGGGACTGCCTACTTCGTATCCACCGGGGGGCCGGGCGGAAACGCGGGGGGAATTTTCACGATACGGAGGTCTACGAGCTATCGAGCGACTATCTGAATGTCCAGAACACCACGAAGATTTGGGCTAATGATACCCGCGAGGCATATGCGTTCTGGAAGGCCAATGGCAAGTACTACGGTGTCAGCTCGGCTCAGACCGGTTGGGCTCCGAACCAGGCAGCGTACTTGACCTCCACCGGCTCGATTACTGGGCCGTGGAACAATAGCTTCGTCGGTCTTGGCCCGAATGGCTCCACATGGAGCTCTCAACCCACCTACGTGATCCCCATCGTGGGCAGCCAGACGACGACCTACATCTACGCGTCTGACATATGGAACTCCAACAACCTGAGCCTTTCGACATACCTCTGGCTCCCGCTCAAGTTTGACGGCACGACGTGGACTTTGACCAACTCCGCTCAATGGTCCATCAACCTTGAGACCGGGGTCGTGACCGGCAACTGACTTTTCGCAAGCTCGGGCGCAAACGTAGGTTTGAGAGCGTGAGCGCCTCCCCAGTGTGTCGCAAACCCGACCTGCGTGTCGGTGGCGCGTGCTGCGCTCAGAAGTATCCCTACGGTAGTATCCCTACGGTCAGGAATGGGGCCGCGTGCTCCCCGCAGGACCGCGGTGCATCTGGGTGCCCGATGAACGGAAATCTAAAAAAAAAATCCGCCCGCTTCACCTCCGGGTCGACACTACCAGAGCATGGAAACCATGCGCCTGGTTCCTTTCGGTTTGGAAGCCGTAATCATTGGCGCCACCTTCGGCATTTGTTCCTGGGCTGGCGGCGCGGCCGGGGCCGGAGTGCCCTAGTGAACCAGGTACGCCTCGTTTCAGACCCGCCCAATCCTGGAGCCGTGTCACGCGACACGATCGATAATGCCTGCTTTGAAGCCTACCGGAGCGAGCTCGACTATCTGATACGCACGCTCCGTCGCCTGGGTGTGGATCCAGCGAACGTGGAGGATCTGGCTCAGGAGGTGTTCTTGGTCCTGCGCCGCATCTGGCACGAGTACGACCCAACGCGCGCGCTCAAGCCCTATTTGTTCGGCATCGCTTTCCGCGTGGCAGCTTCCCACCGGCGCAAGCACTGGCGAGAGGTGCCGTTCGCGAACGTCGAAGGGCAAGACCGGGCCCCCTACCCCGACGAAGTTCTGGCGGCCAATCAGGCGCGTGCCTTCGTCCTCACTGCTCTCGAATGGATTCCGCTGAAACGCCGTGCGGTGCTGATCATGCACGACCTCGACGAGGTTCCCGTGCAAGCCGTTGCCGAAACTCTTTCCATTCCCCTCTTCACCGCGTACTCGCGCCTGCGCAAGGCGCGCCGCGAGCTCAAGGCCGCCGTCACGCGCCTCCAGCGGAGGTGAGCACGCGGGGAAAAGCACTACGAGCCGGACGCGAGCGCCTGGATCTCCTGGAGCGAAAGCGCGCGGGCGTAGACGCGAAATTCGTCGACGGCGCCATCCAGGTACGCATCCGCGGAAAACTGTGAGCGACCGATGTAGTTATAGGGGGTGCTGCCGAGGTCGGCCGGGCGCAACGTGATTGATGCGTCTGTGCCGGCCGGCTGGCCATCAACGTAGAGAACGATGCCTGAAAGCCCTAGGACCACCGCGAGGTGGTGCCATTCGTCGACGGGCAAGGCAGGATGACCATCGATCCCAAACTCGTGCTTGCCGTTGCCAGCGATGCTGATGCCAAACCTCGGCAACCCGGCGGCGTCGCTGGTCGTCAGGTACATATAGACTGTCGTGTCCCGGCCAAAATCCCAGACTCTCTGGTAATTGACCTGCGTCCTGGTGTTGACCCACGCGGCGATAGTGGCCTCGCATGCATTGGCGAGAATACCCGGCGGCAAGGCCGCGTACCCATCGTTCGCGGCGGTCAATACCAATGCATCGCCGACCTTCCCAGTCGCGAAGCTGGTTCCACCCGTGCCCCCGGTGCCCGTGACCAAGGTGGCATTGTTGTTGTTGCCCGATAGATCCGGCAGGGTCGCGCCGGTGGCTTGATCGCAGGCGTAGTAGGCGACGAGGCCCTGGGACAAACCCGCGTCCGTGTCGGTGTCGATCCCGAGATGCCCGGTGCAGGACGAGGCCACCGTGTCGGGGGCGACGTGGCAGGCACAAAGGCCAATCGCCAATCCGCACGCAGCGACGAGGGGCTGCAAATTACCGTTCATGGACTTGTCGACGGAGCGTGACCGATTGGATGCTGGTGGGATAGTCGCGCAAGAAGGTGGCGCTTTCCACATCAGCCGCGCCGTCCTGGCCAACCGCCCGTAGCGCCCGAATCCTCCCGTAGCGAGCCTCGCGCTCAAGCGTGCCGCCCACGTGCAAATAGGCGCTAAAGGCATCGAGTGCGGCCGCCGGGTGATTGCGTTTGCCGAGCTCGAGCTCGCCGAGAGAAATCATGGATACCTTCGATTCCTCGCTGCCGGGGAACTCGGACCACAACCGGCGATAGACTTGCGCGCACTTGTCGTATGCGCCGCGCGCACGCAACGCCTGGGCCATGGACAAAAGGTGGCTGGGCGACGGCGAAGCTGTGCCGCGATGAGCGCGCGCCGGTCTGTCTGGCGGTTCCGCCAGCGCCGCGAGCCCGGTCAGCACAAAGCTCCGTTCGATCATCGCCCCGTCGGCGACCGAAATCCACTCGCTCACGGGGACGTAACCCGCCATGGCCAGTCGCACGTGGGCGTCGGCAGCCAGGACAGTCGATACGGGCGTCCTGCCCATCACCACGTTGTCGAACGATACGTCAGCCCCCGCAGGGATGCTCGCGATGCGTGCGATGGCTCGGGTTTCCGTGCGCGGCAGCATCGACAAGTCGGACAACAGGTCGTCGTCCTGGCTTGCCGTCGCGGGCATGGGCGCCACGCGGATATCGTCGCCCACCCGCGCCTGCACGGGAGCGGCCAAATCGCTGGCCACGTGGTTTGCCGCGCGCACGGTGACCTTGCCTTCGTGCAAGCGCACCTGGGTCTGGCCGTCATCCGAGATGCCCACGGAGAAACGAGTGCCCACCGCTTGCACCTCGGCCTGGGCGGTGCGTACCAGGAACGTGCGACCCGCCGGTTGGTGATCCAGCCGCGCCAGCAGGCGTCCCTTCTCCAGATACACAATCGTCTGCTTCGCGTCGGCGAGCGCGAAGGTGGCCGCGCTCATCGCGTCCAGACACACGGTGATCGAGCTCGCAATCGCCATGCAGGCCAAGCCGTCGTCCGTACCGATGCGCTCGCCGTTCGTGACCGCTTGTCCGGCCTGGGCTGGCCCCGCCCCGAGGCGAGCACTCCCGGATGCAAAAACCAAGCGCGCAGCAAGCGGTGGCGCCGGCACTGCCACGGGAGTGACAGCACGGCCACCGCGGTTGCGAGCAAACCCAGCCACGATGGCGACGGAGGCAGCGATGGCCACGGTGGCGAGCATTGCGATCCGTACGGGCGAGCGACGGGCGAGCGGGCGCGCGGCGGGTGATGGCACGACCAGCATCTCGGGCCGCCCGACCGCGTCGCGCAGCGATGCGTAGAAGGCGGCCTCGCGCCCGCAGTTACTGCAGCTGCGGGCGTGCTGGACAAGCCATGCTTGATCCCGGTCGGACACGTCTTGCCCGATGGCCGCTTGGTCGGAAAGCGCCACCCAGCGTTCGCAGTCGGTGGAGCTCACGAGTTCCCCCTGGATTGGTCGATCATGCGGTCGCGCCGGATCAGCCGCCGCAGCTGCTCGCGTGCATGCAGCAACCGGTCCTTGACCGTATTGGGCGAGACCTCGGTCAACTCGGCGATTTCATCGATCGAATAGTCCAACATGTGCCGCAGCACGAGCACCTCGCGCCGAGCCTCGGGCAACTGTGCCAGGTAGTCGCGCAGATCGCGCGCGCGATCGGCATCGGCGAACGCGGAATCCCTCGTCCAGGCCAAGTTGTCCAGATTCTCGGTCGCCTCGAACCGCAGCCCATGGATGCGGCGCTGGCGTGCGTGCCGAATGGCGGTGCGCGCGGCGATGCGATCACTCCACCCGGTCAGGCTTTCACCACGGAACGAACCAACGCACTTGAGGATCTCCATCAAGATGACCTGGGTGGCATCTTCCGCATCGAGGGCATTGCCCAAGATGGACAAGGCGATGCTTTGCACGCGCCGGTGCAGCCGCTCAACCAGTCGACGCTGGGCATGCGTATCACCGGCGGCCGCCCGGGTGGCCAATGCGATGGCTTCGCTGTTGTCGGCTGCGCTCATGCGTGGGTCTATAGGAGTAGTGGCTTGGAATACAAGAGTGGGGCGGAAAAAAGCGTAGGCCATTCAAAACGCCAAGATATTGACGCCTGCCTCACCAATGACGCGGACTGGTGAAAAACGGGCGATGGTCGCGCTGGTCGTTACTCGCGTGATCTGGAAATCATGCGGGTTGAGCGGCGCTTCGGCGCCGAGCGCGAGGTGCACGGTCAGGTTGCGAAGGATACGCACCTCGACGCGCCCGCGCAGGCCCGCGCCCACGACGAAACGGCGGTCGTCCGGCTGGGCCAACAAAGGCGTCGCGGCGGACGAGGTGTGGCGCGACACCGAATCGCCCGACAGGAAAGCCTCCGCCGCCAGGCGCAAACGCCGGTGCTCGGCCGAGGCATAGCCCACGTCCAAGTCGAACGGATGCCGACGCAAAGTCATGCTGACGTCCGCCGCGTGCACGTCTTGATTGGACACAAACGCGTAGTGGGCGCCCACGTACACGCGGGACCAGCGATGCGCAAGGCCCAGCCCAATGCCCTGCTGCACGCCCTGATCGCGCAAGAAGGTTCCGGCGACGTACGACACTCCCAATACCCAGCGAGGATCCGGGCGCGGCGCTGGCGGTGGTGGCGGGGGCAGCGGTGCTGGCGGAGGCGGCGGTGGCGGTTCGTTCAGATAAGCAAGCAGCTCGGCGTGCAGGATGAGCGCCAAAGTCTCCGCGTTGGCCGTGGCCGACGCGCCGGCCTCAACGGTGCGTGTGCGCAGTTGGTTTTTCCAGGGGTCGAATAAGTGAATGGTGCGGGTCCCCGTCTCGCGCAGGATCCAGGCGACCAGGAAGGGTTTTGTCTCTTGTCGGGCCTGGGCCAGCAGGGTGTCGCGGATCGCGTCGAAGCTCGGAACCTTGTGAGTGCTGACGCCGATCCCGATCTCGGCGGCGAGGGCCCGCACGCTTGAGAAGAAAGCCGCCTCCTCGGCATCCCCGCTCCCCTCCTCGGTCAAGATGACGAGGGGTTGATTCGTCTCGCGTGTGCCCGCAGCTCGCGCGGAGCTAGCCAACGCTAGCGCCAACACAAGCGCGATCGACGAACGGAGCTTCCCCACCCGGCAAGAATAGCCGGGGTCAGCCCGCAGACCAAGCTACTCCCCGAGCGAAACCCGCCAAACACACGAATCGCAGGAAAATGAACAATCTTGGGCACGCCTAATCCGGATGCCCGATGAACGGAAATCTCGAAAAAAGATCCGCCCGCTTCACCTCCGGGCTGACACTACCAAAGCATGGAAACCATGCGCGTGGTCGCAAGGAGAAGGTCGATGCAACGATTGAAGATGGATTCCCAGTTTGTGATCGCGTCCCTGGCCATGTCGCTGTCGATGGTGACGTTCGGCTGCTCGACATCCAGCCCTTCCGGGGGCGGGACCGGAGGCAGCCATGGCTCGGGCGGTCAACTGGGAACGGGCGGAAGCTCCAGCAGCGGAGGCGCCATGGCCTCAGGCGGAAGCTCGAGCGCCTCGACAACGGGGGGCGCGGGAGGAAGCTCCAACAGCGGAGGCGCCAAAGGCTCAGGCGGAAGCTCGAACAGTGGAGGATCCGGCGTCGGAGGCAGCAGCGGTGGAAACTCGGTCACGACCTTGAGCGGCAGCAAGCCGATTGGCACCCTGACCACGACGGAGGCCACCCAGCTCTGCAACGACACCTACGCCTACTTCGGAAAGACCATCGACCAGGCGACCCTATGCAAGTGGGCGGGGCTGTCGTACGGGATTTCGAGCAGTCCGTCCTCGGACTCTCAGATGGAGCAAAACTGCAAAAGCCAAGAGACCCCCTGTCTAACAGCGGGGTCCGCCCCTGCTAGTTGCAGCACCATTCCTGCGAGCTGCACTGCAACGGTGTCGCAGTACTCCGCCTGCATCGCCGACGAGGCCGCCGCCTTCAACCAGGCGGTGAACGCGCTTCCGAGCTGCGCCACGGTCACGATCTCCGCCTCCGATATGGCCGGGATCTGGGCCTACGAGACGGGCGACGCGCCGGCGAGTTGCACGGCGATTACCGACAGCAAATGCCCGACCCTGGACATCCCGGCCCCGCATGCGGGATCGAGCAGCTCGGGCACCGGCGGAAGTGGGGGCGCTGCCGGTACAGGTGGGTCCGGAGGCGGTGGAAACACGGGCTCAGGTGGCTCAGCAGGCGGTAGCGGCGGAAAGGCGGGCTCAGGTGGCTCGGCAGGCGGTAGCGGCGGAAGCACGGGCTCAGGTGGTTTAGCGGGCGGTAGCGGTGGAAGCACGGGGGCAGGCGGCTCGGGTGGTTCCACCCCCGGCGGTCTTCCCGGCGACGTCGCGAAGGCTGCGGGTACGCCCTTCGTTGCTGCCCACGCCATGACGCGCGCGTTGTTCGCATCCTACACAGGGCCACTATTCCAGACTCTGCGAGTGTCCGACAACCAGACGAAGGATATCGGGATCGTGGCATCGACCGGACTTGTGGATCTCGCAACCCTCAACACGTTCTGTTCGGGCACGTCCTGCAAAGTGACCACTCTGTACGACCAGTCCGGGAATGGCAACGATATGTGGAGGGCAGACAGCTCAAGCTCGAATCAGCCTGGCACCCCGACACTCTGCGACCTGATGGACATCCAATACTGGCAAATGTCCGACGGAACGAAGGTGCCCATTGCGGTTTCGAGCGGTGCCCTGTGGCGGGACAAGACGTCATGCCTCAGGAACAGGGACAAGACCAAGAATATGCCCAAAGGGGCTTCGCCTCAAACCGAATATGCCATCTTCCATTCCCAGTATCTTAATGCCAACTGTTGCTTCAACTACGGCAATACCAACAACGCCATCGCATACTCCGGCCCCGGCACATTGACCTCGCTCAACTTTTCGACAATGACATTCTGGTCCAAGGGTACAGGAAATGGACCTTGGCCCATGGTCGACTTTGAAACCGGCGTCTACGCTGGCAACATCGGAAAGTGTACCTCTGGCATACCGTCCACTGTTGACTGCACGACGACCGGAGAGAACCCCAATCCATCCGTGACGTTCGACGTCGTGACGACGTTGTTTAAGCACAATGGCGTCGACCACTGGGCACTCAAGACCGGGAATGCCAAGTCGGGGGCCCTTTCAGTCAACATCGACCTGTCTGCTCTGCCCAAAGGATACTCACCCCTTAAACAACTCGGTGGCCTGGGGCTGGGTGAAGGCGGCGCAGGCGACCACAATGGCAACGGCGGCTTCTCCGAGGGCGCCGTCATGTCGGGCGAAACGACTGACGCAACCGACAACGCAATTCAAAAGAGCATCGTGAGCGTCTACGGCAAGTAGTCGGCGGTACCGTAAGTCATCGCTACGCGCGCTGCAGGAACGTCAGCGAGGACTGGGGCCGGGCTCAAGCCGTTCGATGGCGCCAGCAGTGTCGTACATCACTGCGGATTGCATACCGACAACGTCATTCGGTTTCAGGTCGCACAGACGGACCTCGCGTTTTGGGCCTGACCGATATGAGATTATCACTGGATGCTCAGGCGAGGTTTGAACCCATCCGTCGAACGGGTCCTTCACGTTGGCCTCTGCGAGAATCGCTATCAGTCCAATGACCGCCAAAGCACCGACCACGACGCCGACTGCGGCACCGCCACCACTCGAAGAATGGGAGGTAGACAATGCGCCAGGATGTCTGCCTGCCACGTGAATGGACGGAGCGGAAACATGTGGAGCGGATGAAGGCAGGCGCGGCGGGGTAACATGCCCAGCAGTTGCCGGTGGCGCTCTTGGGATCGTGGCGGTCGGAGGAGGCATTCGAGCCGGTGCTGGTCGAGGGCGCACCGGTGGAGCCGGGGAAGGCACAAACCTGGGTGGCGCGACATCTACGGACACTACAATCGCCGAATCCGCTGGCTCGCTCGCGGGCATGGCAACCACGTCCGGTGGAACCGGGTCACCAACCAGCTCGCCGTCCACGGCTGCATCGGGCACGGGAGGTACCGGCAAAGCTGGCGGCGGGCCAGGCGGCACGACAGCCACTGGTGGACCGGGCGTGGCGGCGGGCACCAGGCCCGGCGTGTAGGCGCGAACGTGGTTGCCTCTCTGGGCAGGTGGAAGCTGGGTCAGTCGCTGCAGCTCCGCCGGCGGAATGCTGTACGTGTTGTATCCGCAGCCGGGTGCCAGCAGTGCCACCAGAACCAGTATCAAGCGGACCACGAACCATCGAATAGGTGGCGACCAGGCTGACATTTCCACCTTTCTCTTCAATTCCCGGGCCAATCGCTCCCGGCCCGTCCGGTAGGCGAGATCACCGAGTTGCAGCCAGTCTTCCCCTCAGAGGCGGATGCGTTCACGGGCTGGATTCACACCGGCATGTGAATTGGCATCACACGCGCGGTGACGTTGAACACGAGCATTCCCTTCGGCTAGAACTCGGCCGCTGTCGCCCTCGACGCAGCCCTGCCCCGATCATCGCCTCCGGTGATACGATACCGCCCGGGCGCCCCGCCCTAGGCCGCCCACCGAAGGAAACCGATGCCCATCAAGAAGTCCGAGCTCTACTCCCGCCTCTGGCAGTCCTGCGACGAGCTGCGGGGCGGGATGGATGCCAGCGAGTACAAGAACTACATCCTGGTCCTGCTGTTCATCAAGTACGTCAGCGACAAGTTCGCGGGCCAGCCGTACGCCGAAATCAAGGTCCCGCGCGGTGCCAGCTTCAAGGACATGGTGGCGCTGAAGGGCAACAAGGACATTGGCGACCTCATCAACAAGAAGATCGTCGGGCCGCTCGCCGACGCCAACCAGTTGTCCGACATGCCCGACTTCAACGATGCCGCCAAGCTGGGCAGCGGCAAGGAGATGCAGGAACGGCTGACCAACCTCATCGCCATCTTCGAGGACAAGGCCTTCGACTTTTCCAAGAACCGCGCCGACGGCGACGACATCCTGGGCGACGCCTACGAGTACCTGATGCGCCACTTCGCCACCGAGAGTGGCAAGAGCAAGGGCCAGTTCTACACGCCCGCCGAGGTCAGCCGAGTCATCGCGAAGGTGCTCGGCATCCGCAGCGCCAAGACCAGCCCGAACACCACCGTGTACGACCCGACCTGTGGCTCGGGCTCGCTGCTGTTGAAGGTAGCCTACGAGGCGACCACCAAGGTCACCCTCTACGGGCAGGAAAAGGAATCGACCACCGCGGGCCTGGCCCGCATGAACATGATTCTGCACGGCAACGCCATGGCGACCATCGAGCCAGGCAACACCCTGACCGACCCGAAGTTTAGGGATGGGCAAGGCCTGAAGACGTTCGATTACGTGGTCGCCAATCCGCCCTTTTCCGACAAGCGCTGGAGCACCGGCCTCGACCCCGAGAAAGATCCCTACGGTCGATTCGAATCCTTCGGCGTCCCGCCCGACAAGCAAGGCGACTACGCCTACCTGCTGCACATCGTGCGCTCGCTCAAGAGCACCGGCCACGGCGCCTGCATCCTGCCCCACGGCGTGCTCTTTCGTGGCAACGCCGAGGCCGACATCCGCAAGGCCCTGGTACGCAAGGGCTACATCAAGGGCATCATCGGCCTGCCCGCGAACCTGTTCTACGGCACCGGCATTCCCGCCTGTATCGTGCTCATCGACAAGCGGGACGCCCAGGCGCGCAAGGGCATCTTCATGGTCGACGCCAGCGCCGGCTTCATGAAGGACGGCCCCAAGAACCGCCTGCGCGAGCAAGACATCCACAAGATCGTCGATACCTTCACCCGCCAGGCGGACATGCCCCGCTACAGCCGCATGGTCAGCCTGGCCGAAATCGAGAAGAACGACTTCAACCTGAACCTGCCCCGCTACATCGACAGCCAGATTCCCGAGGACATCCAGGACATCGAAGGCCACCTGCAAGGCGGCATCCCGGCCGCCGACGTGGACGCCCTCGACCGCTACTGGGCCATCTGTCCCGGCTTGAAGGCCAAGCTGTTCAAGAAAAGCCGCAGCGGCTACGTCGACCTGCGGGTCGAAAAAGCCGACATCAAAACCGCCATCTACGAGCACCCCGAGTTCGCCGATTTCATCGTCCAAATGAACGCCCACTTCGCCGTGTGGAAGAAGAAGAGCGCGGCCACGCTCAAGGCGCAGAGGCCCGGCTTCCATCCCAAGGAGCTTATCGCCAAGCTGTCTGAAGGCCTGCTCGACCACTACGCCGACCGGCCGCTCGTCGATCCGTACGACATCTACCAGCACCTGATGGACTACTGGGCCGCCACCATGCAGGACGACGCGTACTTCATTGCCGACGATGGGTGGCACGCGGAAACCTATCGCGTGATCGAATCCAAGAAAGGCAAGGACGGGAAGCCCGGCAAGGAAGTGGACAAGGGCTGGGCCTGCGACCTTGTGCCCAAGGCGCTGGTGGTGGCCAGGTTCTACGCCAAGGAGCAAGCCGCGCTCGACCAGATGACGGCAAAGCTGGAAGCCGCCACCGCCAAGCTGACCGAGCTCGAGGAAGAGCACGGCGGCCAAGGCGAAGAAGACGGTGCGTTCTCCGAGTTGGACAAGGTCAACGCCGCCAACGTGGTCAAGCGCCTGAAGGAAATCAAAGGCGACAAGGATGCGAAGGCCGAAGCCGAGGCCCTGGAAGCCTGGCTGGTGCACAGCCTGAAAGAAGCCGATCTCAAGAAGCGCGTGAAGGACGCCGAGGTCAACCTCGACGCCAAGGCCTACGCCCAGTATCCCAAGCTCGGCGAGGCCGACGTGAAATCCCTGGTGGTGGACGACAAGTGGATGGCCGCGCTGGAAGCCGTGATCCACGGCGAAACCGACCGCATCAGCCAGCAGCTCACCCAGCGCGTGAAAGAGCTGGCCGAACGCTACGAGACGCCCCTGCCCAAGTTGAACGACCGCGTGGCCGAGCTGGAGGCCAAGGTCAGCCGCCATCTGGCGAAGATGGGGTTTGCGCTGTGACCGCCTTCCCAAATGGGCAGCAGGTTGCTGCCCATTTAGTCAGCAGGCTGCTGACCGATTGTCATGGGAATCCTGGGAGGAGTTCCCAAACCCTCCCGCGATGGTACGCGGCCGGCAAAGCCGGCCGACTCCCCACGCGATCACCTCGGAGCCGTCATGAGTGAGGTCAGGCGCGGGTACAAGCAGACCGAAGTGGGGGTGATACCGGAGGATTGGGAAATCGCCCCCCTGGATACAATGACAACCCTGCTCACCAACGGTTTCGTAGGAACTGCGACCAGCGCCTATGTGGACGACGATGAAGGCGTGCTCTACATCCAGGGCTACAACGTCATCGAGAACGGCTTCAATCTTCACGGAATAAAGCGCGTCTCACGATCATTTCACGTTCGCAACTCCAAGTCCTGTCTGCAAGTTGGAGACCTGTTGACCATACAGACAGGCGAGATCGGTGTGACCACCATCGTTCCGCCTTCTCTTGCCGGAGCGAATTGCCATGCGTTGGTCATCTCCCGTCTAAACAGAAAGCATTTTCAACCCGACTACTATTGTCATTACTTCAACTCAGTGCTGGGCCGTCGGGCGTTCAAGGAGATCGAGACCGGCACGACGATGAAACACGTCAATGTCGGCGACATGAAAAGTCTCAATCTCCCCGTCCCCGGCCTGGAGGAGCAGAGGCTCATAGGAGAAGCGCTTTCGGATGCGGATGCGCTCATTGAATCCCTGGAGCAACTCCTCACCAAGAAGCGCCAGATCAAACAAGGCGCCATGCAAGAGTTCCTCACCGGCAAAAAGCGCCTCCCCGGCTTCCAATCCAAACCCGGCTACCAAAAGACAGACGTCGGCCTCATTCCCTCCGACTGGGACGCTCGCCCGCTAGGGCAGACCGCGCGAAGCATATCTCGTGGTGCAAGCCCTCGGCCAATTGATAGCCCCGAATGGTTCGACGAAAGATCGAGCGTGGGTTGGGTGAGAATCTCGGACGTCACGAAGTCCGGAAGGTTCCTGTCAGAAACGAGCCAGCGTCTCTCGGAAGCAGGCATCCACGCCAGTCGATTCGTGCCGAAGGATTCCTTGATAATGAGCATCTGTGCAACCGTTGGCCGGCCTATCCAAACCAAGATCGACGTGTGTATCCACGATGGCTTTGTCGTATTCGACCGCCCGTCGGTGGACCAAGCCTTCCTGTACCACGCACTCAAGGAGCTTGAGCCACGTTGGTCAAAGAGCGGGCAGACGGGATCACAGATGAACTTGAATACTGACCTGATCAAGGGCACCAGAGTCGCGCTTCCCATGAATCCAGAGGAGCAAACTGCCATCGCCTCTGTGCTCTCTGACATGGACTCTGCGCTCTCCTCCCTCGAAACCAAGCTCGCTAAAGCCCGCCAGCTTAAGCAGGGCATGATGCAGAACCTTCTCACGGGTAAGATTCGCCTGGTGTGATCACCATGAAAGAAAACCAGCGCCTGGAATGGAAAGAGAACTGGCGGGACGAATATCTCCGCTGGATCTGCGGGTTCGCCAATGCCGAGGGCGGCAAGCTGGTCATTGGCATGGACGACCGGGGCGTGGTCAAGGGTGTGGCCCAGGCGCAACGGTTGCTCGACGAGCTGCCCAACAAGATCCGCGACATCCTTGGCGTGATGGCCGAGGTTCGGCTGGTTCGCGTTGGCGGAGCCCGGCTTCGCCGGGCGCAGCCAGAGCGCGGGAAGGATTGGAAACCCTCCCAGGGTTTCCAACAAGAGAAAGCTGGCAAGGAACTGGTCGAGATCAAAGTGGCGGCCTACCCGAGCCCCATCAGCCACAAGGGCGAATACTGGGTTCGCAGTGGCGGCACCAACCAGCAGCTCAAGGGCGCTGCCTTGGATCGCTTCCTCCTGCACAAGCACGGCCGCACCTGGGATGGCGTGCCCGTGCCGCGCGTGGCGCCCAAGGATCTGTCCAAGGATGCCGTCGCGGGCTTCCGCGCCCTGGCCAAACAAAGCCAGCGCCTGGATGCGGTCTCGCTGCGCGGCACCTTGGGCGTGTTGCTGGAAAAGCTGGGCCTGACCGAAGCGGCTGCCCTGAGGCGCGCGGCCCTGCTGCTGTTCCACCCCGAACCCGACCGGCACTTCGTCGGCGCCTACGTGAAGATCGGCTATTTCCAGACCCCATCCGATCTTCGTTACCACGACGAGATCCACGGCGATCTGTTTTCCCAGGCGCGCAAAACCATGGAGCTTCTGACCACCAAATACCTGAAGGCGGCCATCAGTTACCAAGGCATCCAGCGCATCGAATCCCTGCCTGTCCCTGAACCGGCCTTGCGCGAGGCGATCCTGAACGCCATCATCCACCGCGATTACGCGGTCGGTGCGCCTATCCAGATCCGCATGTACCCCGACCGGCTGGCCATCTGGAATCCGGGTGAGCTGCCCGAGGGCTGGACCATGAAGAAGCTGTTCGGTCACCATTCGTCGAAGCCGTACAACCCGTTGGTGGCCAACGCCTTCTTCCGCGCCGGCGAAATCGAATCGTGGGGCCGGGGCATCGAACGCATCCTGGACGCTTGTCGTGAAGCTGGCGGACCCGAGCCGCTTCTGGATTTCGACGCCCGCGACGTATGGGTTACGTTCCCGTTCCCGAGCGAATACCTGGCCATCGTCGAACCGACCAGCCAGGCGCGTGAGTCGGCCGAAAAAGCTTCGGGTAAAACTTCGGTAGAAACACCGATTAAAGCTTCGGTACAAAATCAAACGCATTTGTCGACGGAAAAACCGGAAGGCACTTCGGTACAAACACCGGCAAGAACTTCGGTACAAATTGCGGTGCAAACTTCGGCAAAAATCGTGGAGCTGCTTCGCGCCGATCCGGAAATGTCCCAAGCCCAGATTGCGGCAAAACTACGACGGTCGGTGCGAGCCATTGAAATGGCTACGGCGAAGCTGGTGAAAGCTGGCCACCTTCGATTCGTCGGCCCCAAGAAAAACGGCCACTGGGAGGTTCTGAAATGACTCCCGTCGCCCTCCCCGAGCGTGCCACGCAAGACCGTATCATCGCGCTCTTCCGCGACCAGCTCGGCTACCGCTACCTGGGCAACTGGATCGACCGGGCCGACAACCGCAACATCGAGCACGACCTCCTGTCCGCGTGGCTTGCCAAGCGCGGCTATAGCAAAGACCTCGCTGGTCGCGCCATCCACGCGCTTCGCGCCGAGGCGGACAACTTCAGCCGCAAGCTCTACGACAACAACCAGGAGGTCTACGAGCTGCTCCGCTACGGCGTCCAGGTCAAGCTGGCAGCCGGCGAGAACACCGAGACAGTGCACCTCGTGGACTGGGAGAAGCCGAACCAGAACGACTTCGCCATCGCCGAGGAGGTCACCCTGAAGGGCGGCCACGAGCGCCGGCCCGACCTGGTTCTGTACATCAACGGCATCGCCTTCGCCGTGATCGAGCTGAAGAAGAGCACCACCACCATCGGCGACGGCATCCGCCAGCTGCTCTCGAACCAGCAACCCGAATTCAACGCCTGGTTCTTCAGCACCGTGCAGCTCGTCTTCGCCGGCAACAATTCCGAGGGCGTGCAGTACGGCACCATCGGCACCGAAGAGAAGTACTTCCTGCGCTGGAAGGAAGACGAGGAAGACAACCAGGGCTACAAGCTGGACAAGTACCTGGCCAAGATGTGCGACAAGAAGCGCGCCCTTGAGCTGATGCACGACTTCGTCCTGTTCGACGGCGGCATCAAAAAGCTGCCGCGTGTGCACCAGTATTTCGGTATCAAGGCCGCCCAGAAGCACGTGCAAAAGAAGAAGGGCGGCATCATCTGGCATACCCAGGGCAGCGGCAAGAGCATCGTGATGGTGCTGCTGGCGAAGTGGATTCTGGAAAACAACCCCAACGCCCGCGTGGCCATCATCACCGACCGTGACGAGCTGGATAAGCAGATCGAGCGGGTCTTCACCCAGGCCGGCGAAACCATCGCACGCACCAACAGCGGTCGCAACCTGATGCGCTTGCTCGGTCAGGCCGCGCCCCGCCTGCTCTGCTCCCTGGTGCACAAGTTCGGCCCGCGTGATGTGGACGACATCGAGGCCTTCATCAAAGATCTGAAGGGGCAGCCGAGCAAGACCGTGGGCGAGGTCTTCGTGTTCGTGGATGAGTGCCACCGCACCCAAAGCGGGGATCTGCACCGGGTGATGAAGGCCATTATGCCGAACGCTGTCTTCATCGGCTTCACCGGCACGCCCCTGTTGAAGAAAGACAAGAAGACCAGCCTGGAGGTCTTCGGCGGCTACATCCACACCTACAAGTTCAGCGAAGCGGTCGAAGACGGCGTGGTCCTGGACCTGGTCTACGAGGCGCGCGACATCGACCAGCGCATCCGCTCGACCGAAAAGGTGGACGCCTGGTTCGAGGCCAAGACGCGCGGCCTGAACGACTGGCAGAAGGACGCACTGAAGAAGCAGTGGAGCACCATGCAGAGCCTGTCGAGCTCGAAGGAGCGCATGGAGCGCGTGGTGGGCGACATCACCTACGACTTCAGCGTCAAGCCGCGCCTGTCCGACGGACGCGGCAACGCTCTGCTGGTGGCGTCGAGCATCTTCGAGGCGTGCAAATACTATGGCTTCCTGCAAGGGTCGATCTTCAGGGGCAGGTGCGCCCTGGTGACCTCGTACAACCCGAACACGCAGGACGTGACACGGGAAGAAGTGGGCGCGAACAACGCGACCGACAAGCAGGTCATCTACGATACGTACGAAGCGCTGCTGGCGGACGTCGCCGCTGCACCCGGCAAGTCCAAGACTGAAACCTACGAGGACCAGGCCAAGGACCTGTTCATCAAGCAGCCGGCCAACATGAAGCTGCTGGTGGTGGTGGACAAGCTCTTGACCGGCTTCGATGCGCCGCCGTGCACGTACCTGTACATCGACAAGTCCATGCAAGACCACGGCCTGTTCCAGGCTATCTGCCGCACCAACCGCCTGGACGGCGAGGACAAGCCCTTCGGCTACATCGTCGATTACAAAGACCTGTTCAAGAAGGTCGAAAACGCCATCTCGGTCTACACGTCCGAGTTGGACGACAGTGCCCCCGGCTCAGATCCTGAGGTGCTGCTGCACAGCCGGCTGGAGAAGAGCAAGGAGAAGCTGGACAACGCCGTCGAGGCGCTGGCGATTCTGTGCGAGCCGGTGGAGCCGCCCAAGGGCGAGCTGCAGCACATTCACTACTTCTGCGGCAACACAGAGATTCCGGCCGATCTGGCCGCGCACGAGCCCCAGCGAACCGCGCTGTACAAGGGCGTGGTGGCCTTGGTGCGCGCCTATGCCAACCTTTCGGACGAGATGGAGGCAGCGGGATACAGCACGGCCGAGGTCGAACGCATCAAACGGCAGGTGAATCACTATGTCGAGGTGCGCGAGTTCGTCCGCCGGGCGAGTGGCGAAGAAATCGACCTCAAGGCCTACGAGGCCGACATGCGCCACCTGCTCGACACGTACATCGAGGCCGATGAGTCGCGGAAGATTTCCCCCTTCGACGGCGTGGGCCTGCTGGACCTGATCGTGAAGAGCGGTGTGGCCGCGGCCATCAGCGGCATGCCGTCGGGCCTGCGCAGCGACAAGAATGCGGTGGCGGAGACCATCGAGAACAACGTTCGCCGCAAGATCATGCAGGAACGGCTGAACGACCCGGCCTTCTACGAAAAGATGTCCGCGCTGCTGGACGAGGTCATCAAGTTCCGCAAAGAGCGGGCGGCAGAGTACGAGGAGTACCTGAAGAAGATTGCCGAGCTGGCCAAGCAGGTCCAGGCCGGTGTGGCCGACGACGCGCCGGATGCCCTCAAGGCCAGCGCGGGGCTGCGCGCCATCTATAACAACCTGAAGGCCAGACCACGGGCGGCCGACGGCGACGACGATAGAGCGCAAGTTGGCGGCCCCATGCTCGCACTCGCCATGCGCATCGATGACAAAGTGCGTGAAGTGCGGCCCGACGACTGGCGCGGCCACCAGGCGAAGGAACAGGTCATCAAGCGTGGGCTCTACGAGGTGGTTGGGGACGAGGGCGAGGTGGAGAACCTGTTCCGCATCATCAAGGCGCAAGGGGAATACTGATGGGCGAAGCGCTCACCATCGGCGGCATTCGGGTCGAGGTGGACAAGAAGGCCATCAAAAACCTGCACCTCACCGTGCACCCGCCGCAGGGCCGCGTGCACATCGTCGCCCCCGAGCGCATGCAACTTGACACCATCCGGCTGTATGCCATTTCCAAGCTCCCCTGGCTGCGACGTCAAATCGCCGAGCTGCAGGCCCAGTCCCGCGAATCCAGCCGCGAGTACGTGAATCGCGAGAGCCACTTCGTCTGGGGCAGCCGGTACTTGCTGAAAGTCGTCGAGCGTGAGGCCGCGCCCACCGTCGAGCTGCACAAGCGTCAGCTGGTGCTTGCGGTTCGCCCCGGTACCAGCGAGGCCCAGCGGCACGAGATCCTTGCGGCCTGGTACCGTGCTCAGGTTCGCACTGCCATCCCTCCCCTGCTCGCCAAGTGGCAACGCATCCTGAAGGTCGAGGCCCAAGCCATCTTCGTCCGCCAGATGAAGACGAAGTGGGGCAGCTGCAACCCCAATAAAGCCACCATCCGCTTCAACACCGACCTGGCCAAGAAGCCACTCGCGTGCCTCGAATACGTGCTGGTTCACGAACTGGCCCACCTCATCGAGCCCACCCACAGCGACCGCTTCCGCGCCATCCTCAGCCGCCATCTGCCGAACTGGCCGCACCTACGGAACGAGCTCAACCGCGCGCCGCTGGCACATGTGGACTGGGAGTACTGAAGGCTTCGTGCGGCCTCGCCGAACTTTCCTGCGATGGTACGCGTCGAGCAAGGCTCGGCTGCTCCCCACGCGACTAGCCTAGGCAAGCTCGTCCGCTGCTTTCATGGACCGATTTTTCCCTCCACGGCTACTGGATGGCGATGAACTTCTGCCTTCATGGAGGAAACATGAGAGTCATACCAACCAGTCTGCCCAGAGACCTGCTGTTGCTGGGGATCCTAAGTATCGGCTATTGGGGCTGTGGCCAATCGAGCGGTGGCGGCAACACCGGCGGCAAGACGAATCCTGCCGGAGGCTCTGGTGGCATGGCCGTGGGTGGCACCACCAGCAACGGAGGGAACACCGCTTCAGGGGGAACCCAAGCTGCTGGCGGCAGCGTCGGGACTGGCGGTGCGACGAGCGGTGGCGGTATGCAGGCCAGCGGCGGTACCACAGCGATGGGGACGGGCGGCAAGAACACTGGCGGTACAGCCGCGGGCGGGACGCAAGGCCCCGACACCAGCGCGGGTGGTATGCAGGGAACTGGAGGCGCGACGGAAAAGGGCGGAACGACCGGGATGGGCGTGGGCGGCAGCAACGCCGGGGCCGGCGGAGCTATTGGGCGCGACGGTGGCCCGGACGGCAGGATAGGGACTGGTGGCAGCACCGGTCCTGGCGGCGGCACAGGCGGAGGCACAGCCAGCGGTGGCGCCGGCGGCACATCCTCTGGTGCGTGCCAGAAGGGCCAAGTCAAGCCTAGCGAGGTCGTCTTCATGGGCGAATCCTTCTATGCCATTGACCCCCAATACAATGAGAAGCGGGTAGAGGCGGACGCCCAAGCGGCGGGCGCGCTCGCTGCGGGCGCCAAGTACCGCAACGTGGCCGTCAGTGGGCAAACGATGAATTACGTTTTGACGACGGAATGGCCCGCGGCCACCCAGGGCGGCACGGTCAAGGACGTCATCATGGATGGCGGCGGCATTGATGCTATGTCGTCATCGTGTTCGACGTGTCCGGGCGATTTCACGACCCTGCTCGGCAAGATGGCTAGCGCCGGAGTGCAGGATGTTATCTACACGCGCTATCCGGAACCGGGAAACCCGCCCGGCTCAAACACCACACTGAAGGCGAACCTCGACATCTTGATGCCGAAGATGCAAACGGTGTGCGAGGGCACCACCGCACCCAAATGCCATTGGGTGGACTTGAGACCCGTTTGGGTGAATGGCGACACTTCCGACGGCCTCCATCCGACTCAGTCGGGCGGAAACCACGTGGGAGACGCGATTTGGGCGGAAATGGTCAAGGATTGCATGGCCCAGTGACCTAGCTCCGCCCGTCAGAATCTCGGGCACGTTCTGGGCAATCGAACCGGGAACCCTGGGGTTCCCGGTCCCCGATAAGATTTAATGACCGTGCTAAGGTGCAGAAACATGAGGATCAGCTGTCTGGCTACGATCATCACACTGTCGACGATGGTTCTCCTTGGCTGTGGAGGAGGCAGCACGCCGGTGCAGCCAGACGCTCTTGCGCAGCCCGACGCTTTCGAGCTTGACGGAACATGGGTGTATTTGGGCCCCTCGGACGGGCCACATACGCTCACGATCAGCAATGGATCGATGGCGTATGCTGACATTGATGGGGCGTGGTCATCAAACTGGACCACCAAGAACTACGACAACGGCCTTCACCATTTTCAAGTTGTCTTTGCGTCTGGAACGGGGACGTATCTTCCGGTCGGACAGACGATGAGCGGAACCTACGTCTTGAATGGTTCAATTCTGACGGTGCAGTTGGCAAACGGTCTAGGAGCGTATTCGCCGGTACAGAGCCCCGGTAGTTGCACCGAGGGCAGTACGCTCATACCTGACTGCAGGATATACGTGAAACAGTGAAAGAAGCCTGATGGCAGTGCCATCATCGAGCCCAAGCCAGCTCGCAAGGTCATCAAGGGACGTCTCACATCTTGCTCGCCACTGCCTGCGAAAATGTCATCGCCGCAACTTTCGTATTTGGGTCTCCGGGAGAGTAGTTCGGTGCAGGTCCGTAGGAGGGTGAGAGGCTGACCTCGACGTAGCAGTTGCCTTTGTAGAAGTTGATCCACCATCGGTCACCGGTGTCCGCGACGCGAGAGTCGGTTCCAATCAGCGGAGAGCTCGGGTCTATCCAGGTCTCCAAAGAGTGAAGCGGAGCAGCCAGTAGCGAGGTATAGAGCCCCGATGCTTGCTCCGCAGTAGCCATCTCCAAAATGTAGAGCGACACGGTCGCGTAGTCGGGCGCGGGTGCATCGGTCACGGTCGTACTCAGGTAGTTTTGCCAAGCGAAGGTTTGCGGCGAATAGGGCGCTGTGAAGAATGCGGATGCGGCGCCATCGATAAGATTTTCGGCACCGAGCTGGGTCGTCGCGGTGGCAGCCACTCTGCCAGCGGTGATCGAATTGTTTGGATCGATCGTCCACCCAGAAATCGTGTTGTTCTTTGGGAATAGGTCCAAGAAAGTTGAGCCGCAACTAGCCGAAGGCGACACTACAGTGCCACCAGCGTCGATGGTTCCTGGCGATCCTCCGCTACCTGCCTTGGCTCCCCCCGTGCCACGAATTCCGCCGCTTCCGACTGCGCCACCGGTTCCGATTATGCCGCCGCGCCCTATGTCGGCTCCCCCCACGCCGCCGCCGTTCCCAGATGAGCCACCGGTGCCCAGAGACAACACCACGTCGCCACCAGTACCGCCGACAGGTGGCACGCACAACACGTCGCACTTTCCACCCATGCAACCCTGAGTGATCGTCCCACCCTGAGCTGCGCACATACTTACTACGCATGGGCAATCCCCGTCCGTCGGAGATCGATTGGGGCAATAGGCTGCCCACGCAGCTTGGTTGGCTTCACATCTCTTCTTGCTAACAAACGGCAGGCCGCAGCACCACCGGGCGTTGCACTGGCTCGAATCCGTGGGGGCCGTGATCCAGATGCACGACTCCGTGCAGTCGGCATCGCTTGAGCAGGCATCTAGGTCAGCGGTCGATGTAGCACCGCCAGATCCGAGGGTCCCACCTCCACCGCTCATGCCTCCTGCCGCCAGGGCACCGCCAGTTTCCGTCACACCACCAGCGCCACCAACCACCATGCCCATGTCCGTGCGTGCGCAGCTCGACACGCAAGTCAGGACGGCAACAACCAGGAACACGCTCAGGTGATGCATCGAGCTCCTATCCTATGCACCTATCACAGGATTGCCAACCTCGGCCAGGTGCTGGCGGTCACAGGGTGGTGCACGCAGATCAAGACTGGGCCGCGAGCCAGCCGGTCACACTACCCGCGCTGCAGGAACGTCAGCGACGACTGCGTCCACTCGATGATGGGCGTCCACCAAATACCGAACACGAGCAGAGCCGCCGAAAAAGCGCCGAGCATGATCTGGTAGCTGACCTTCGGACGCACGACCAGCTCGCCCACGGGCTCGTCGATGAACATGGCGCGCACGATGCGGATGTAATAGTAGAGCGACACGGCGGTGTTGAGCGCCGCAATGACGGCCAGGGCGACATACCAGCCGCCGCCTTCCTCGGAATAGTGGTTCAGCACGGCCACGAACAGGTACCACTTGCCGGTGAAGCCGGCCAGCGGCGGCAGCCCGGCCAGCGAGAACAGGAAAACGGCGAAGGTGATGGCCAAGAGCGGATGCCGTTTCGCGAGCCCCTTGCAGTCGGCGATGGTTTCCGACCCGGTGGCCTGGCCAATGGCGATGACCGCAAGGAAGGCGCCTAGGTTCATCACCAGATAGACCAGCATGTAGATCATCACGCTCTGCACGCCGAGCAGCGACGCCGCCGACAGCCCCATCAAGGCATAGCCCGCGTGCGAGATCGACGAGTAGGCGAGCAGGCGTTTGAGGTTGTTCTGGTGGAGCGCGGTGAAATTTCCCAAGGTAATAGTGACCGCAGAGAGCACGCCGACCACGGCCGGCCAAGGAACATCCGTAAGGCCCCGCGCCACGCCCTCGGCTCCGGCGCTGCTCGCCAGCGAGACGTATAGAACTCGAATGGCCATGGCGAAGCCCGCTGCCTTGGGACCGACGGACAAGAAGGCGGTGAACGGCGTGGGCGCGCCCTCGTACACATCGGGGCACCACATGTGCCAGGGCACGGCCGCGATCTTGTAGCCGATGCCACACAGGACGAAGATGACAGCGACCATCAGGACCACGCGCAGGCCAGCCTGGCCGCCCGCCGCCGCTGGCATGGCCAAGGCGTCGAGGCGCGCGCCGAGCCCGAGCAGGCTGGTAGAGCCGGTCAGGCCGTAGATGTAAGAAAGCCCGAACAGCATGATGCCGGAGGCAACGCCGCCGTAGATGACGTATTTCAGCGAGGCCTCGGCGGCGCGGCGATCCCCTGGCTTGTACCCAGCGATGGCGTAGCTCGGCAGCGACACCATCTCGACCGCCAGGTAGAGCATGAGCAGGTCGAGCGAGCTGGCCATGAGAAACATGCCTAGAACAATAGACAGCAAGAGCGCGTAGAAGACGCCGAGACGAAGTGGTCCGAACTCGGTTGCACGCGCGGCGATGAGCACGGTCAGCACGCCCGCTGCGAGGAACAGCCACTTGAAAAACGTGGCGAACGGGTCGCTTGCAATCATGCCGTTGAACATGGAGCGGCTTTCCACGTGCTGGAAGCTGAGGCAGCCGGCGGCGACGGCGAAACAGGCCAGCACGCTCAGGGTCAGGATGAGCACGCGATGCGGGCTCTTCTTCCAGCCCACGTCGAGCAAGATGAGCAATAGCACGCCCACGCTCAGCACCAGCTCTGGCCTGAACCAGGATGCGCTCGCGATGTTGAACTCGGTGGTAGTCATGCGGTTCCCTTCGGGCCGGGACGGTTCACATCGGCTTGAGGCCGCTGATGAGCTGGATGAGGGTCGGATTGATCACCGACAAAACGGCCTGCGGGTAGAAGCCGAGCACGATGGCGATGGCGCCGAGCGGATAGAGCACGACGCGTTCGCGCCAGTTGAGGTCGGGGTAGTCCTTGTAGATCGGATTCAGTTTGCCCAGGAAGGCGCGGTGAATGGCCCACAGATAATAGGCGGCGGTGATGATGACCGCGGTGGCCGAGATGGCGGTGTAGAGCATGTAGGTGGGAAACGAGCCCGACAGCACCAGGAACTCTGAAACAAAGCCGCACATACCGGGCAAGCCCAGCGAGGCGAAGAAGGCCAGGCCGGTGATGGCCGTGTACTCGGGTAGGGCAGAAGCCAGTCCGCCGAAGCGACCGATCTCGCGGTGGTGGGCGCGGTCGTAGATCACGCCCACGATAAGGAACAACATGGGCGAGATGATGCCGTGGGAGAACATGTTGAACACGGCGCCGGAAATCCCGGCCGGGGTCATGGCCGCCATACCGAGCAAGGTGAAGCCCATGTGGCTGACCGAGGAGTAGGCGATGAGTTTCTTCAGATCGCTTTGGGCCAGGCACACGAAGGCGGCGTAGATGATGTTGATCACGCCGAAGATGGCGATGGCGTTGGCCGCCCATTCCGTGGCGTCGGGCAACAGCGGGTAGTTGAAGCGCAGGATGCCGTAGGGGCCCATCTTCAAGAGCACGCCGGCCAGAATGACCGAGACGGGGGTCGGCGCTTCGACGTGGGCGTCGGGCAACCAGGTGTGGAACGGGAACATCGGGATCTTGATGGCAAAGCCGATGAACAGGGCAATGAACGCGATCTTGCTGAAGGCAAAGCCGAAGATGGCCGCCGAGTGCGCGAACACGCCTTGCTTGCCTTGCGTGGCCAAGGCCAGCAGGTTGAAGGTGTGCCCGCTCGACATGGTGCCGTCTGCCAGCGGGGCGGCGTGGCTGTTGTAATAGATACCGATGATCGCCAGCAGCATCAGCACCGAGCCGACCAGCGTATAGAGGAAGAACTTGATGGCGGCGTATTCCTTGCGCGGGCCGCCCCAGATGCCGATGAGGAAGTACATTGGCAAGAGCATCACTTCCCAGAACATGTAGAACAGGAACATGTCGAGGGCGACGAAGGTACCCATCATGCCGGTCTGCAGGAGCAGCAGCATGCACATGTAGCCCGGCACCATGCGCACCGAGAAGTGCTTCGGATGGTCGCCATGATCGCCGTGGCCGCCGTGCTCGGTCATGCCGGCCATCTCGCTGTACTTGGCGCCGCCCCACCAGGGCATGGACGCGATGAAGGCGACGAACGAAATCAGCCCGGTCAACAGCACCATCGAAATGGAAAGTCCGTCGACGCCCATCAGGTATTCGATGTTGAAGCTCTTGATCCACGTAAAATGCTGCATCATCTGCACGCCCGACTTGGCCGGGTCGAACCAGACCCAGGCCAGGATCGCGCACCCCATGGACAGGCCGCTGGCGACGAGCCCGGTGACGCGCGCGAGCTGGTCGAGCGTGTGGCGGGACATGCCCAGGAAGAACCTGGCCGCCGTGAAGAGAAGAATCACCGCCAACCCGACGAGCGGGAAGAAGGTAGCCCAGGAAAGAACATTCTGTTGACTGATCATGAGCGCATGTCCCCGGTCGTCGTCACTTGATGATGAAGTTGATGAGCACGATGGCGATGGCGCCCACGAGTGCTCCGTAAAGATAGGTTTGAATGCGGCCGGTTTGCACCCGGCGCAGAATGCTCCCCGCCGACAGCGTCGAGCTCGCTATCAGATTGACCGCGCCGTCCACCAGGTAGCGGTCGATGGCACCGTCGATATTGGCAAAGACGCGCGTGATAGCGCCAGCCAGGTTGACCAGGCCGTCGACGAGGTACTTGTCGAACCAGGAAAGTACGCGCGCCAGCCCAACCGAACCGCGTATCACCGTGGCCTGGTACAGCTCGTCCACGTAGTACTTGTTGTAGACCACCGTCCAGGCTCGCTTCCAACGTTCGAGCAACTGGGCCGGCACATGGCTTTGGTTGTCCTTATAAAGCATGCGCGCGAAGAACCAGCCGATGGCACCGGCCGAAACACCGACGGCCTGAAACAGGAATTCGGTCGAGTGCGACGCTTCAGCGAATTTCACAATTGCGGGCAGGGCCGGCTCAAGCCAGTGTTCAAGTATGGGAGCACTGCCGCTCCACGCATTCGGGATGCCCAGGATGGCCGCCAGCACCGCTCCCGCCGCCAAAGTCGCCAACACGAAGGTGATGGAGCGCGGCGACTCGTGCGGCGTGTGACCGTGCCCGTGACTGGCATCGTGACCGTGACCGTCACCGTTCCCGCCGCGATACTCCCCGGTAAACGTCATGTAGTAGCTGCGGAACATGTAGAACGACGTTCCGGTCGCCGCGATGATGCCCATGAAATAGATGAGCTGTCCTAGCCAGGGCGCAGGGATTCCGAGGAAGGACATGCCTTCCTGGGTGAATGCCTTCCACAGGATCTCATCCTTGGAATAGAAACCGCTGGCCCACGGGAAGCCGGCGATGGCCCAGCAGGCGATGAGATAGGTCCACTTGGTGGTCGGCATGAGCTTGCCAAGGCCGCCCATCTTGCGCATGTCCTGCTCATGGTGGCAGCCGAGGATCACTGAGCCTGAACCGAGGAACAGGGTGGCCTTGAAAAAGGCGTGCGTGAGCAAGTGATAGGCGCCGGCCCAGTACGCGCCCACGCCCACGCCGATGAACATGAAACCAAGCTGCGACACCGTCGAGTAGGCCAGCACCTTCTTGATGTCGTACTGGAAGAAGCCAATGGAAGCCGCAAACAGCGCCGTGAGCGCGCCAATGAAGGCAACCCAGCCCATGGCCGTAGGTGACAATGCGAAGATGAAATTCAGGCGCGCGACCATGTACACGCCCGCGGTAACCATGGTCGCGGCGTGGATGAGGGCCGACACCGGAGTGGGGCCGGCCATAGCGTCGGGCAACCACACGTGCAAGGGCAACTGCGCGCTCTTGCCCATGGCGCCGACGAAAAGCAGGATGCCGACCATGGCCAGAAGACCAAAACCGAACAGCGTCTGGTGCTTGAGGTGCTCGGCCACGCCCGTGCTGGTGATGACGATCTGATCGCGCAGCTCGCGGAAGTTCAGCGTGGGACCGATCTTGACGGCGCCGCCTTCGTGCTCCGCGGCCGGCTCACCCGCTTCGAGCTCTGCGCTCGCCGTCGTGTGCAGGCTGGCCATGTCAGTCTCGGCATAGGTCAGCTTACCCTCCGATCCCTTGTGCCACGCCCCGCCCAGCGCCCAGAAAAGCAGGAACAACCCCAGCACGAAACCGAAGTCGCCGAAGCGGTTGACCACGAAGGCCTTCATGCCGGCCGCCGCCTTCTGCGGATCCGTGTACCAGAAGGCAATCAGCAAGTAGCTGCAAAGCCCCACGCCTTCCCAGCCGAAGAACATGAGCACGAAGTTGTCGCCCATCACGAGGAGCAACATCGAGAAGACGAACAAGTTCAGGTAGGCGAAGAAGCGCCAGTACGCTGGCTCGTCGGCCATATACCCGGTCGAGAACACGTGGATGAGCGTCCCGATGAAGGTGATGATGAGGGTCATCATCATGCTCAGCGGATCCAGCGCGAAGCCCGAGATCCACCGACACCTTCCCGGCGGTGAAGATGTTCCACAGGGTGTCCTGCAGGAAGCGATGTTCGCCGTCCAGGCCGAACAAGGTCGCGAAGGCGACGCAGGCCACCGCGAAGGACAGTGTCATGGCACCGATACCGACGCCATGAACCAGGCCTTTGCCGAAGCGGCGCTGCAGGCGCACGCCCATGGTCGCGTTGATGACCGCGCCCACGAGCGGGAAGAACGGAATGAGCCACAGGTAGCTCGCGCTTTGCGTGGCGAGCGGGACCAGATGGTGTGCAGCGTGGTGCAGCGTGTGTTCCATTGTGATTCCGCTGCCCTATTCCTTGAGCGTCGAGGCTTGCGACGCGTCGATGTTACGCACCATCTGGTAGATGGCGAGGATGATGGCCAAGCCCACGGCGGCCTCGGCGGCGGCGAGCACGATGACGAAGAGGCTGAAGATTTGCCCCGAGATGCCGCCTGCCACGTAGCGGCCGAAGGCCACCAAGTTGAGGTTGGCGGCGTTGAGGATCAATTCGATGCCCATGAGCACGGCCACGGCGTTGCGCCGTGTGACCACGGCAAGCAGGCCGAAACCGAAAAGCAGGGCGCCAATGACGAGAAAATGATTGAGCGAAAGATGTGCCATGATGAATTCCGCCCCCAGCGCTAGTCCGGTTTGACTTCCTTGCGGGCAATGACGATGGCGCCCACCAGCGTCGCGACCAGCACCACCGACGCGATTTCAAATGGCAAGAGCCAGGTGCCGAGCAGACCGTTGCCGATGGCCGCCGTGGTTTCGACCACAGGCGCCTTGTCGGTGAGCTTCCACGGCGCCCAGATGGCGACAAAGCAGAGCAGCGTCGTCGCGACGAAGAAGAGCCCGTACCCACCGACGAGTCCTATGCTGCGATTGGAGACGTTGATGTCCTGGATTTGGCTGGTGAGCATGACCGCGAAGATGATGAGCACGAGCACGCCGCCGATGTAGACCAGGAGTTGGGTGATGGCCACGAAGTCCGCGGAGAGCAGAACGTAAAGCCCTCCCACACCGACGAGGGACGAGAGCAGGCCCATGGCGCTCCAGAAGATGTTGCGCGATAGCGCCACGGCCGCGGCGCCAATCAGCGTCGCCAAGGCAAGAAACACGAAGATGACGAACTCGGTTTGCATGACCTAGTCCTGTTTGGGCCCGCCAGGGCCAAGGATGGAGGGGGGCGCAATCCACGAGATTTCCGCCATCTTCTTGCGCAGGATTTCACCGACGGGAGCGCGCGGCGCATCTTGGCCCTTGACCGGCCGGTAGAACGGCACCGGCTTTTCCGGGTCGGGCACCCAGCGGAAGACCAAACTGTCGACGGACTTCATGGTGGATTCGAATTCGCGCGTGTGCTGGATAGCGCCCGTCGGGCAGGGCTCGACACACAGACCGCAGAACATGCACTTCGATTCGTCGACGTCGAACTGGGCGATGACCCGCTGCTTGGGGTTGGTGGGATCCTTGTCGGTGGCGATCTTGATGACGGCGATGGGACAGGCGCGCTCGCAGGCCATGCAGCCGGTGCACACGCTCATGTCCACTTCCAGAAGGCCCCGGTAGCGCGATGGCAGCGTGTCGGCCACGCGCTTTTCCGTGCGATCCGGATACTGCACGGTGATCGGCCGACGTACCATATAGGAAAGCGTCACCGACAGGCCTTCCCAGAACGTCTTCACGACGTCCGTGATGTGCCCGAAATATTCGCGGATTCCTTCAGCCATGGCACATCACCAATTGGTCAGATCCACGCGCTCGCCTTTGACCTTGTCGATGTTCCGCCGCGTATCGATCAGGAACTTGACCAGCAAGACGAACGCAAAAACCGTAAATACGATCCCTGTGATCTTCACGCCCACAGGCGGCACCAGAATCTGCCAGAGCAAAGTCACAATGAAACAGAGGAATGCGCCGGGCACAAGATACTTCCAGCACAGGGACATCATCTGGTCGACGCGCACGCGGGGCAGGGTCCAGCGCAGCCAGATGAAGGAAAACACCAGCGCCCAAGTCTTGACGGCGAACACCAACATGGACAGCGCCTGGTAGACGAACCAAACGGGCGACGGAACCAATCCAGTTCCGAGCGCGCTCTTGTACATGTCGTCGGTGATGCCCGGGACCTGCCAACCGCCCAGGAACATGGTCACGGCCAGGCCACCCATGATCCACATGTTGGCCCACTCGACCATCAGGAAGATGGCCAGGCGAAAACCCGAGTATTCGGCATGGTAGCCGGCCACCAGCTCGGATTCGGCCTCGGGCAAATCGAAGGGCGTGCGGTTGCCTTCGGCCAGCGAGCTGGTCACGGCAATGAAGAACGCGACGAACGCGGCGGGATTGCGGAACACGAACCAATCCCACGGCGCCCCGCCCTGGGCGCGCACAATGCCTTGCATGGATAGCGTGCCCGCCATGAGCACCGGCACCATGAGCGCGATGCCGGCGGGAATTTCGTACGACAGCACCTGCGCGGCACCGCGGATGCCGCCGAAAAGCGCCCACTTGGAATTAGAGGCCCAGCCCGACACCAGAATGCCGACGACCACGAACGCGGTCACGGCGGTGACGTAGAATGCACCGACATTCATGTCGGTGACGACGGTGCTTTCGCCGAAGGGCAGCACGACGAAGGGGAGCAGCAATCCGACCATGGAGAAATAGGGCGCCGCCCGGAACAGTAGATTGTCGGCCGAGCCCGGAATCGTGTCTTCCTTGAGCACCATCTTCACGGCGTCGGCCACCCAGGCCAGGAAGCCGGCGGCCCCCGTGCGGTTGGGACCGATGCGGCTCTGCATGCGGCCGGCCACGCGACGCTCGACCCAGGTCGAAACCCCGCCGAAGACAGCGGTGAAGTTGACCGCGATGAAGGCGACCAAGAGCAGGAAGACGGCGTACACCAGATAGCGATAGGGCGAGCCCGCCAGATCGAACCCGAACCACTGTTGGGCCATGGCATTCAGCCGCTCGGGTGTGTTGAGCGGAAAGATGGCCAGGGCCGCAACGTAGAGTCCAAGCGGTACGCCGAAGGCCATGAACAAGGTGACCAGAATCGCCAGGCGCGGGTAGCGCCGCGTGAGCGATGTCGAATCGAGTCCGAGCGTGATCTTCACCGGTCAACCTCCGGAGCCACGACGTCGAGGGAGGCGATGATGGCGATGAGGTCGGCCACCATGATCCCGTGCGAAAGCTCCTCGATGATTCCCATGGCCATGAAACTGCCGGTGCGCACACGCAAACGGTAGGCCTTCTCCGAGCCGTCGGATACCGCGTAGTACAGCATCTCGCCGCGCGCCGATTCCACACGGCCCACGGCCTCGCCCGCGTCGGGCTTCACCTTGCGTGGCACTTTGGCCTGAATGTCGCCCTCGGGCAGCTTGGCCAGGGCCTGGCGGACAATCTTCGAGGATTCGACCATCTCCTGCACGCGCACGAAGAAGCGATCCCAGCAGTCGCCCACGGTGCCAAAACGGCCCGTGCCGACCGGAATCTTGAATTCGAAATCGGGATAGGCGCCGTAAGGCATGTCGCGCCGGATATCCCAGTTCACGCCCGAGCCGCGCAAGTTGGGACCAGCCAGGCCGTAGTCGATGGCCTTCTCGCGTGTGATGATGCCGACGTTGGCCAGGCGCTTGACGAAGATCTTGTTGAAGGTGATCAGCCGATCCCATTCCTGGATGTAGCTGTCCAGGTGATCGAGAAAGCGCAGAACCTTGGCCGCCCAACCCTCGGGCAGATCGAAGGCCACGCCGCCGATGCGGTGAAAATTGAAGGTCAGGCGCGCGCCGCACAGCTCTTCCAGCAAGTCGTTGATCGACTCGCGTTCGCGCAAGGCGTGCGTGAGCGGCGTGGCGGCGCCGATGTCCTGAGCCATGGTGCCGACGGAAATGAAGTGATTGGAGATGCGGCACAGCTCGCCCGCGATAGCGCGGATGTATTTCGCGCGCGGTGGCGCCTCGACGCCGAGCAGGCGTTCGATGGCCAGGGCGTAGCCCTCGTTAGCAAACATAGCGGCCAGGTAGTCGATGCGGTCGGTGAACGGCATGTACCCTGGGTAGGGGACCATCTCGCCGATCTTTTCCAGGCCGCGGTGCAAGTAGCCGATGTCCGGTACCGAGCGGCGAATCACCTCGCCGTTGGTCTGGGTGACGAAGTTGATGACCCCGTGGGTGGATGGATGCTGGGGGCCGAAATTGACGACGATTTCCTCGTCGCTGCTGTCGGTGCGGCGAAGAATGTGCCGGTCGAGCTCCATGTCGATGGCCATGGCTAGCCCTTCCTTTCAGGATCCGTGGCGGTGGCCGGGGGCGGCTCCGTCGCTGTCGCTGCGGCTGCGGCAGCCGCGGCCGACGCAATCGCCTTGCGCTTCTCGTCCGTCACCTTCGATAGCTGCACCAGCGGATCGGGCCGCTGGTTGCCGATGCCGTGGTAACCACCAGCTTCTTGGTAGTCTTTGCGCAAGGGATAGCCAACCCAATCGTCGGGCAGCAGAATGCGCCGCAGATCCGAGTGGCCCTCGAAATTCACACCAAATAGGTCGTAGATTTCGCGCTCCAGCCAAGTCGCGGCCTTCCACACGCCTTCGACCGTGGCGATGGTGGGCTTGTCGCGATCGGTTTCGACCTTCAGCACCAACCCGTGCCGATGCACCAGCGAATAGAGATGGTAGACGACCTCGATGACCTTGCGAGCCGGCCAGTCGACGGCCGTGATGTCCTGGCAGTAGTCGAACTCAAGCCCCGTCGTGGTCTTTGAGGAACTCGGCAGACGTCGACGATCTTCTCGCCCTTCACCACCACGAAGCGGTCGCCCTTGGTCTCCGACAAGGCTCCAACAGCCTCGCCAAACTAGGCCTTGAGCTGTGTGCAGACTTCTTCCTGGGTCATTTACTTCGCCGCCTTGGAGGAGAATCATCATCGGCGCTTTGGGATCCACGCGGCCTGGCCGCATCTTGGTCTTCCAGCGCTCGCACATCATGATGTCCTGGATGCGCAGAAGCCCCTCGGTCAGCGCCTCGGGCCGCGGCGGACAGCCGGGCACGTAGACATCGACGGGAATGATCTTGTCCACGCCCTTGCACACCGAGTACGAGGTCTGGAAAAGCCCGCCGCAGTTCGCGCACGAGCCCATGGACAGCACGTACTTGGGCTCGGCCATCTGGTCGTAGAGCAGCTTGGTTCGCACCGCCATTTTGTAGGTCAGCGTGCCGGCCACGATCATCAGATCGGCCTGGCGCGGGCTGGCGCGGAAGATGGCGGCAAAGCGGTCGAGGTCGGCGCGCGGGCCACCGGTCTGCATCAGCTCGATACCGCAACAGGCGAGCCCGAACAGCAGGTAGTGAATCGAGTTCTTGCGCGCCAGATTGATGGCGTCGTCGAGCATGCTCGTGTTGGTGAACAAGACACCGGTGCCAGGTTCGACCTGATGTAGATCTTGTGGGGTCATGGCGTATCTCAGGCGGACAGCGAAACCTTCTCCGCGGCGGGCTCCTCGGCAGCACGCGGCTTCTGCGACAACTTCTTGATCCATTCCAGATCCCCGTGCGCCCACGCCCACGCCAAGCCCGACCAGCAGCACGACGGTGAAGAGCATCAGCTCGACAAAAGCGACCCAGCCGGTCCCTTTTTTGATCCACGACGCGTAGACCACGACCACGGGAAAGGTCAGCGCGATGTCGACCTCGAAGATGATGAAGACCAGGGCGATGAGATAGAAGCGCGGGTTGAAGTTGTACCAAGCCGAGCCGATGGGCCGCTCGCCGCACTCGTAGATGGAAAGCTTGTCGTCGCTCGGAAAACGCGGCCGCAGCAGGCGACCGACGAGCAGCATGACCAAGGCGAAGAGGATCGCCACGACCGCGAAAGCGAGCACTGCGCCGAATTGGTAACCCATGAACACCTTCCGTCCGTGGCCCACCTGGGCCCTCGGGACGCCCTTATCTAGACGCTAGGGCCAAGAAGGTCAAGTGCCGCGGGAATTTCGGACTCGTCCGCCCGAAATAGGAGTGAATGCAGGCGCACTTTTCGATAACGCGACGAAAAATCCTACTCGCGCTATTCTACGCGCCATGAGCAAACCCGACCCCACCGGCACCTCCGAGACACCGGTGTCCACCAGCGCCGAACCCAATGCGCCCAAGACGCGATTTGGCAACGAGGATATCGCGCCCTACTTCTTCGTCGTCCTCTTCGCGCTGGCATTCTTCGCGGTGGGTTATGTGCTTCTGCCCTTCTTCGGCGACATGGTTATCGCCTTCCTGTTCGTGATTCTGCTGACGCCTCTTCATGCTCGGCTCACGCGCCTGCTCGGCGAAAGACAGGTTCTGGCAGCGGGGCTGATGGTCGTGGCCCTGGTCGTGGTTGGCTCCGTGCCCATCTTCCTGGTCGCATCGGCCTTGCTCAGAGACATCAGCGAGGCGGCGGTGACCTGGGGCAGCGCCGGCCGCTCGCTGGCCTTGCGAGCTATTGCTGGACGCAACGGCGTCATCATGAGCGGCATTTCGACTATCGCTGCGCGCCTCGGCATCACCTTGGCGCCCGAATGGGTCGAGCAGGCCCTGCTCGACACCGGCCGCAGCCTGACCCAATACCTCGCAACCCGCGCCAACGCCTTCCTTTCCAGCCTGCTCTCCACGACGCTCCACGTGGTCATCTCCTTGTTCGCCATCTTCTATCTCTTCATCCACGGCGACAAGCTGCGCACCTTCATCTATAGGCTGTCGCCGCTCAAGCACGATGAAGACCAGATCTTCATCAACAAGCTGGGCGAAGTCGGCCGCGCCATCCTGGTCGGCAGTGGAACCAGCAGTCTGCTACAAGGTCTGGTTGCCGGCATCGCCTGGGTGGTGGTCGGTCTGCCCTCGCCCGTGCTGTGGGGGATCCTCATGGCCATTGCCGCGTTCCTGCCGCTGGTGGGAATCGCCGCGGTCGTGATACCGGCCACGATCTATCTATGGATCGAAGGGCGTCCGCTCGCCGCCGTGCTCTTCCTCGTCTTTTGCATGGGTCAGTCCTTTTTCTTCGAATACGGCCTCAAGCCGCGCTTGATGGGCTCCTCGATGCGCATGAACAGCCTGCTGGTGTTCCTCAGCCTGCTGGGCGGCATCATGGGCTTCGGCATGCCGGGCCTCATCTATGGACCGCTCATCATGACCCTCTTCCTGACCCTCGTGCAGCTCTACCAAACGCGCTACCAGCAACACATTGCACGCCGACTCTCGGTCACGCTCCCCATCGGCCAGGACAAGCCCAAAGCCGACCCTACGCGATGAACGCGCAGCGATGATACAATGCTTCGAAAGGTCTCCCCGTGGCATCCCTCAAGGTCATTTGTCCAAAGTGCTTCAAGGGACAACAGGTCGTCGTTGAGATCCCACTCGGTGGCGTCGACCACGTCTGTTTGTTTTGCAAGACCACCTTCCGGGTAAAACCGCCTGTGCGGCGTTCCTCGGACGATCTGCCGGCCGCGCGCGAGGCGGTGCCCAAGCCTAGCGATCTGCCGGCCGCGCGCGAGGCGGTGCCTAGGCCTAGCGATCTGCCGGCCGCGCGCGAATCCGTGCCACGTCCAGGCGACCTGCCGGCGCCCGCGCGAAGCCGTCCCGAAGCCCATCGATCTGCCAGCGGCGCGAGAGACGGTTCCTCGTCCTGGCGATCTGCCGGCGCTCCGAGAAGCTGTCCCGCGCCCAGGCGACCTGCCCATGGATCGCGATGCGGTCCCACGTCCGGGCGACCTGCCCATGGATCGCGATGCGGTCCCACGTCCGGGCGATTTGCCCATGGATCGCGATGCGGTCCCACGTCCGGGCGATTTGCCCATGGATCGCGACGCGGTTCCTCGCCCAGGCGACTTGCCGATTGACAGGGTGCCTGGTCTCACGTTTCCTGGATCTTCTGCGGAACGCTCGCCAAGCAAGACTCCCCCGCTCGGCTTGGCCTTGGAGCTATCCTTCACGCAGGCCCAGGATCCGCCGAGTGGAAGTCAGCCGCTGACCCTCGGGGATCCATTTGCCGACTCGCTCGATCTGGGACTGCCGCCCCCGCCGGTCAAGGTGGCACCGCCGCTGCAGGCAAAGGCAGCCCCCGTCCCCTCCCCGCCAGCGCAAGGGGCAAAGCCAGAGGCGAAAAAGCCGCCGCCGCCCCACAAACCGCCGCCAATTCCACCGCGGGCCAGCGCCGCTACCGCCCCGCCTCCCGTGCCCCGCTCCGGTACCAAACCTTTGGATCCGTTGTCCGGGGCAAAGTCGCAGCCACCCGCAAGGTCAGCCCTGTCGGACCTGGTGTCCACGTCATACGAGCCACCGCTGCAATTCGATCAGGTCGATCCAGTGCCAGTGCCAGTGCCAGTGGACGTTCGGCCAGTCCGACCGGCGAGCACGACCAAGACCGGCGGCGGCGAAAACCTGGACTTGGGCTTCAGCCTCGAGCTCGAAGGCGACGCACGCGCCTCGTCGAGCGATGGACCAGCGGCCATTCCATTTCCGAGCGCTCGCGTGGCCAGCGAGGGACTTGCCGAAGCCGCGGCGGCCGGGGAGAACGAGATTCCCGCCCTGGCTCCCCCCACCAGTCGCGGCGCCTCGGCGGCGCGGGCCTTGCGTCCGGTGGCCAAGAAAGGCGGCGTTCCGCGCTGGGCGTTCTTCGCTGCCGGCGGCGGCGCTTTAGCGCTGGTCGGCGTGTTTGTCGGATTACCCTTGCTTCACTCGGCGCCCAGTCCGGACACAGTGATGAGGCCGTTCCTACCGGAACTGGCGAAAGACAATCTCGTCGCTTATCAAAATGCCGCCGACCAGCTCGCAAAGACAGCCACCAGTTTCAAGGAAAAGGGCGCGGGCTTGCGCCTTGCCGCAGCCGAGCTGCTTCTCACCGCCTTCGTTGCACACGGCGGGCCACCGGCCGATGTGACCCGATCCGAACAGCTCATGGAAGGTGCGAGCTCGCAGGTCAAGCTGGCCCCCGCCCTGGGTCGTGCGCGAGCCCTGTTGGCCGTGGCCAAGGGCAAGCCGCGTGAGGCCGAAACCCTGCTCACCGATCGCGCGGCGGCGGAGAGCAACTTGATTCTGGGGTTGGCCCGCCTCAGCGATGACAAAGTGCCCTCGGCGACCGATGCGATCCGTCGCTATGTGGCCGCCAAGCCGTCCGAGGCGATTGGGCACTACTTGCTCGGCCGAGCCCTGGCGGCCTCGGCCAGCCCGGATGCGCGCAAGGAGTTCGAAACGGTCTTGGCCAAGAATCCCACCCACGTGGGCGCGACGATCGGCCTTGCGCGCTTCGAGGAAAACCCGGAGAAGCGTCTTTCGGCCGCACGCGCGCTGGCCGAGGGGAAGACGCCGGGCGCAGGCCCAGTCGAGCTCGCCGAGTTGCAGTTGCTCATCGGACAAACGGCGCAGACGCTGGGCCGAACGCCCGAGGCCCTGGATGCCTTCCAGCGCGCGATCACCAGCGACAAGCGCTTGGTGCCGGCCTACATCGCCCTCGGCGAGTCCTTGCTCTTCGAGGGAAAATACGCGCAAGCCCTGGAACGGCTCAAGGCAGCGGGCCCGACGCTGGAATCGAGCCCGGCCGGCAAGTTCAACATGGGTGGTGCCTTGATTGCCACCGGCAATGCCACGCAGGGGCTTGCGCTCATCTCCGCCGCGGCCGGGGAGCGCACCGACGATCCGCGTGGGCCATTCTGGACAGGGTTCGCCGCGGGAGCGAAGCAGCCCCCCGATCTGTCCGCCGCCGAGCTAGGGTATCGCGACGCCATCAAGCGAGATCCCAAGTTCCTGCCCGCGTCGCTCAAGCTGGCGGCGCTCCTGCAGCAGGAGAACAAGGCCGAGGACTCGCTGACCGTGCTGCGCGCCGCGGAGGAAGCCGGCGCGCCACCCGCCGTGCTGCAACTGGCGTGGGGCGAGGCCTTGATTGTGGCCAAGGAGCCGGGCAAGGCCGAGGAGGTTTTCCAGAAGGTACTGGAAGGCGACCCCACGTCCGTGTCCGCCCGCCTCGGCGTGGCGGCCGCCCTCGAAGCCCAGGGCAAACTGGCCGAGGCCAAGGCCTCGCTGGAAGGCACCCTCAAGGCCTCGCCGGAGACCCTGGGTCTGCGCGAGCGGCTTGCCCAGGTGTTCCTGAAGATGGGAGAGAAAGACGAGGCTCTGGCGCGCTACCAGGAGGAGATCCAAGCCGGCCACGCGACGCCGATGTTGCGCCTGGCGGTTGCCCGATTGGCGCTCGACCTTGGCAAGCTGGAGCTCGTCCAGAGCGAAACCAAGAAGATCTTCGACGAATCCCCGCGCAACGCCGATGCCGCCTACCTCATGGCGCGCGTGCACGAAGCGCACAACGAGTACGGCGCGGCGGTGCAGGACTACCGCCACGCGACCACCTGGGGCAGCACACCGCAAATCGCCCTGGGTTTCGGGCGCC
The DNA here is from genome assembly GCA_963723955.1 of uncultured delta proteobacterium. Classification (GTDB taxonomy): domain Bacteria; phylum Myxococcota_A; class Polyangia; order Fen-1088; family Fen-1088; genus Fen-1118. The sequence goes on along the minus strand of CAVRSU010000010.1, from coordinate 71,858 downwards.
TCCTCGACAAGCTCGGCAAGGAGCCCGAGGCGCTTGCGTCCTACGCCAACGCGCTGTCGCTGCCAGAGGCGCGCATGGAGCGGGGTCGCATCTACTATCGCAGCGGAGACTTGGAAAGCGCCTTGGCCGATTTCCAGGCCGCGAGCAAGATGACCCCGAGCGATGCCGAGCCGATCATTCTGCAAGGCCTCTGTCACGACAAGATGGGAAACGCGGCCAAGGCCGAGGATGCCTGGCGTGCGGCGCTACGGGCCGATTCGAATGCCCCCGAGCCACACTACCGTTTGGGCCGCATGGAGCTGGATTCGAGCCAAACCCGCGCCCGCCATCGAGCACTTCCGCAAAGCCGCGACCGGAGCGCCCGAAAAGGCACCCTGGCGGGCGGATCTCTATTTCCAACTCGCCCAGGCCGAATTGCTGACCGGGGCCAAGGCGGCGGCCCTGACGGACTTCAAGAAATTCCTCGACATCGCGCCACCCGATGAGCCAACGCGGCCCGAGGCAAAGCAGCAGGTGGCCCGACTCGGCGGCGGCAAGAAGTAGCGATCCCTATCTCGCTACGGTCGGAAATGGCCGACACGAGTGGGCCGCCATTGAGCTGAGTCCGCCATGCGCACAACGCCGCGGGTGCTATAAGAAAGCGCGATGCCCACGGTTTACGTTGAAACCTATGGCTGTCAGATGAACGTGGCCGACACCGACATGGTGCTCGGCCTGCTGGCGCAGGCCGGCTACGCCCGCACCGACGATCCCGCCGGCGCCGACGTCATTCTCATCAACACCTGCGCCGTGCGAGAGCGCGCGGTCGACCGCGTGCGAGGGCGCGCCAGCGCGCTGGCCCAATTCAAGGGCGCCGGGAAACGCGTGGTCCTGGGCATCACGGGTTGCATGGCCGAGCACTTGCGCAGCGACCTGCGCGAGCAGGCGCCGTACGTGGATCTGGTGGTAGGTCCCGACAGCTACCGCCGGCTGCCCGAGCACATCGAGCGGGCGCGCCAGGGCGAGGTGGTGCAAGACACGGCCCTCGATCCGCACGAAACCTACGAGGGGCTCGACCCGTCCCGCGCCATGACCGGTTCGGTGATCGGACACGTCGCCATCCAGCGCGGCTGCGATCGTTTTTGCACCTTCTGCGTGGTGCCTTTCACGCGCGGCCGCGAGCACGCCTCGTCGCCCGACGAAGTGGTCCGACAAGTGCGCGCCATGGCGGCCAGCGGGTTTCGCGAAGTGCAGCTCCTCGGCCAGACCGTGAGCTCGTATCGGTTCTCCAAGGGCGAGCGCGAGGTGAGATTCGCCGATCTTCTGCGCCAGGTGGCGGCGGTGGACGGCATCGAACGCATCCGCTTCGTGTCGCCCTACCCGCTCGGCTTCACCGCCGAGGTCATTGCGGCCATGGCCGAGCTGCCCAAGGTGTGCAAGCACGTGCACCTGCCCCTGCAGTCGGCCTCGGACACGGTGCTAGAACGCATGCGCCGCGGATACGATTTCGCGACCTATGCCGCCCTGGTGCGAACCCTGCGCGAGGCCATGCCCAGCATCGCCATCACCACCGATTTCCTGGTCGGTTTCTGCGGCGAAAGCGAGGCCGAGTTCGAGGACACCTGCCGTGCGCTCTTCGAGCTCCGTTTCGACAACGCCTTCATGTTCGCCTACTCGGAACGCAAGGGAACGCTGGCCGCGCGCAAGTTGCCCGACGACGTACCACCCGAGGTGAAACAGCGACGGCTGGCCTATGTCATCGAGGAGCAACGCAAGATCACCGCCGAGATCTACGCCGCCCAGGTGGGCCGGCGCGAGCGCGTGCTGTGCGAATCGCCGTCGCGCCGATCGCCGGCCGAATTGCTCGGCCGCACCGACAATTTCCGTCCGGTCATCGTGGCCGCGGGCGCGGCCGTGGGCGAGCTTGTAGACGTGGTCATCGATCGCGCCGGTCCGGGGACGCTGTACGGACGGCCACTGCGCGAGAGATTCGCCCATGCATGAAGGTGAACGAGACGGCAAGCAAGTTGCGGTCAGCTTCGTGTGCATGGGCAACATCTGCCGATCTCCGACGGCCGAGGCGGTCATGCGCCACCTGGTACGCGAAGCCGGCCTGCAAGACGCCATCACCCTCGACAGCGCCGGAACCGGCGCATGGCACGTGGGCGAGCAGCGCGACCCGCGCAGCCGGGCGGTGGCCAAGCGGCGGGGCATGCCCATCACGGGACCGGCGCGCCAGTTCGGGCGCGGCGACTTCGAGCGTTTCGATCTCGTGCTCGCGCTCGACGACGAGAATGCGCGCGAGCTACGCCGTCTGGCGCCGACCAACGAGGCGCGGGCGAAGATTCGGCTGCTGCGAGAGTTCGACAAGGACGCCCCGCCCGGCGCGGAGGTTCCCGATCCGTATTACGGCGGCCCCGATGGCTTCGAGCTCGTTTTCGATATTTGTCTTTCGGCCTGTCGCGGGCTTCTCGAACACCTGATAAGGGGCTACGATCTCGCCCCATGATCCGTGACCCTGTCGTCCCCGCGGTCGAAGCGGCGCTGGGCAGCGCGGTGGTGGCTATCGGTCGAAGGGATCCTCGACCGGCTTCTCCACCGGGGTTGCCTGGGTGGCAGGCGCTGTCGGTGGGACCGCACCGCTGCCATGCTTGCCGTGTGCCCGGCGCGCCTGGGGATGTTCCACTGGCGGCTCGGACGGGGCGGAAGGCTCGACTACAATCGATCGTGATGGCTTGGCATCATGCACGGGCGGCCGCGGTTCTTCGAGAGGCTTGGGCAGATATGGCCGCATGGAGCTGGGCGCCCAACCCGCCATCCACTTGATGGCAGCTTCGACGCCTCGATCGCCATAGAAGCTGAGCGCCGGCGCTGCGGACAAGCCGGCGGCGAACGCCCACAGGGTGAACACGACAATCCAGCGCCTGACGGGCCGGGGCTTTTGCGCCGACAGCGCCAGTCCATCCGTCGGGCTCACCGGTCGACGCTGACGCCGCTGGGGTAACTTCTTGCTGGGCCAGGAGCTTGGGTCTGGCTGGAGCCGTTGACGGTTCGACCACCGGCTGAGGCTCTCGGGCGGATCCGTATCCACCACGGTTGCCGTCGTGCTGGGTCCCAGCTGCGGCGGATTGCCGCCCGACCATGAGGAGTAGTTCGCAGTCGCCATGCCAGAACCCTAGCGGATTTTCCTGCCAGGGGTTACCGCGAAAAATCGCTACACTACGCCGCCTTGGTGCGAACCCTGCGCGAGGCCATGCCCGGCATCGCCATCACCACCGATTTCCTGGTCGGATTCTGCAGCGAAGCCGAGCTCGAGGACACTGTCGTGCACTCTTCGAGTTGCGCTTCGACAACGCCTTCACGCAACGCAAGATCACCGCCGAGACGCAGCTGCCTATTTCGCGCGTGCAAGGAGCCGGCTCGGTGCGCTGACCGTCCAATAGACGTTACAACCGTCGACGGCCAGGTTCGAGACGGCGTCGGACGAGGTCGTCCAGAACGTCTCGGTCGGGGCGTTGACCATCTTGGGAGCGCGACGGATGCTCGACTGGTCGGCTTGATCCACCCAGTAGAGATGCTTGTCATCAATGGTCTGGCTCCCGAACAGCATCGGCTGTGCGCCATCGAGGACCATGTGGTCGTCGCCGGCGGTTTTCAGCATCGCCACGACACCTGGCGGAGCACTGGATCCGGCGACGTAGTACAGGCTCTGGTCATCAATGGCGGCCAAGCTGGGTGCGTCCGGAAAGACCTGTGGCCATTGGAATATCTGGAGGATCGGGCCACTTGGAATCGGCATCGGCCAGGCTCCGGCCCCGGTTCACGGGCCGGCTCGCCTGCGCGATCCTGATCGACCTGCGGCTCCATCGCCTGGTCGCGTGCGACTGCTTCTTGCGTCTCCGGGCCCGACGACGAGCCGCCGTCGGCAACGCCGGTACGCAGCCCGGTTCGATTGCAACCGGCAACAACCACGACGAAAACAACGGCGCAAGCCGAACCGCCGCTAGCGTAGCTCCAAATCCTCTTCATGCATCCCCCAAGCCGCAATCCTCGCAGAATCAGGGGCACGAAGTCGAACCAAGAGCGCAAACCGTAGCCATGTCTGTGCACCCGCGCACAGGCCGGGCGGGGCTGCCCTGCTCAGGCGTGACCGACGGCTCAGGCCGTATTCCGGCCTGTCGCGGGCTTCTCGAACACTTGATTGAGGGCTACCATCTCACCCCATGAACCGTGACCCTGTCGTCCCTGCGGTCGAAGCGGCGCTGGGCAGCGCGGTGGTGGCCTGGGACGGCGTTTCCGGCGGCGACATCAACGACGCCCACGAGGCGCAATTGGCTGACGGACGCTGGGTGTTCGTCAAGAGCAACCGCGACGCACCCGCCGGGATGTTCGAGGCTGAGGCGCGTGGGCTCGACTGGCTCGGGCAAGCCCGTGCGCTGCGCGTGCCTGCGGTCATCGCGCAGGGGCCGAGCTTCCTCGTGATCGAGTGCATTCGGCCCGGCCCACGCAAGCCCGACTTCGACGAACGGCTCGGCCGTGGCCTGGCCGCGCTTCATCGATGGGGAGCGCCAAGCTTCGGTCTTGATCACGACAACTTCATCGGGCGGTTGCCGCAGTCGAACCGGCCACTTCCGACCTGGGCCGAGTTCTACCGCGAGCGCCGCCTGCTGCCTCAGTTACGACTGGCTGTCGATGGGCAGCGGGCCAGCCCGGCCATGCGGCGCGGATTCGACCAGCTACTGGCGCGACTGGAGGAATTGGTCGGACCGCCCGAACCACCAGCGCGCTTGCACGGCGATCTGTGGGGCGGCAACGCCATGGTGGACGAGCAAGGCATGCCTTGCCTGATCGATCCGGCGGTACATGGCGGTCACCGCGAGGTGGATCTGGCCATGATGCGGCTTTTCGGCGGCTTCGGCGCGCGCGTCTTCGCGGCCTACCACGAGGCCTTTCCGCTGCCGCCCGGCCACCAAGAGCGCGTACCGCTGTACCAACTCTACTTCCTGATGGTGCATGTGAATTTGTTCGGTGGCTCCTACGTGGCTTCGGTCGAACAGGCTCTGGCTAGGGCATGTTCCTAGACCGGTATTGCTTGATCGACGCGCACAGAGCAGGACGGAACAATGGCCGTGATTTCGTGGCTGGTATCAGATTCTTGAGAACGCCCGTGTCGACATGTGCGTCGACACGGCAGAATCACTATAGAAGTCGGCGCGCGATCGTCGGCATGCAGATTGCTACATAATTGGGCTAGGCACCCGGAGGATCCAATGCGCAGAATATCCAAAAGCGTTGTAGCCGTTTCTCTAGCTGGCTTGGTGGGACTGGCGTGTAGCGGGCAGTCCGGGCTGGATTTCCGCGGGGGCAGCGGTGGCCAGCACCCTGGGGCAAGCGGAGGCAATGTCGGGGGTGGTGGCGCAGGCGGTATCATGGGCGGCTCGGGTGGAGAGTCGGTTGGAAGCAACGGTGGGGCCGTGGGCTTGGGCGGTGCTGTGTCTTCTGGAGGTGCGCTCGGAGTCGGGGGTGCTGTCGGTTCGGGTGGAATGAGTACTGGCGGAACGGGCGGGACTGGTTCGTGCCCCTCAATCATGTGCGTAGTGCCGGCCTGTGTGGGCGGCGAGTTTCGGCCGAACCCCAGCGACCCGTGCTGTCCAGTCATCTGCGTACTGAACACTCCCGACGCTGGTGCAACGAAGGACGCGAGCGTTCGTGACGGCAGCCCCGCCTGCTTGCCCGCTCCGTGCCCCATGCTGGCCTGCACGAACGGATACCAGCCGAGTCCGGATCCCTGCGGCTGTCCAACGTGCGCATCTCCCGATGCCGGGGTGGCGAAAGACGCTGGCGAGGCACCGTCCTGCAACACGGTGGTCTGTCCGTCAATTCCATCTTCGTGCAAGAAGATCGTTCAAGAATCCGAATGCTTGTTGTCCCGCTTGTACAGACACGGGCTGTGACCCTTGCCCTAACCTTGTTTGTACCAGTGGAACGCACCTCGAAACGGCCGTCGGAGCCTGCTGCCCGACGTGCGTCCCTGACCCGCCGGATGCGTGCACTCAAGGACAGCAGAGCTATGCCTCGATGCGCGCCTCAATGCTCACCAAGTACAGCTCCGGCGGGTGCAAGAACAGTTCGGATTGTGTCCTCGTATCGGAGAACAATCTGTGCGCTTGGAACTGCAACATTCCACTGCCCAGTACAATGTCCTCCAGCTTCGTAAGCAATCTGAGCTCAGCAGCGCAAAGCGAGTGCGCGACCTGTCCAACGCCTGCTGCGCCGTCCTGTGAGCGAATGATTCCTGCGTGCGTAGACGGGAAATGCGTTGCGGCCAATCCTTCGTGAAGAGTATTCGACCAGACGAGAGGGTCCCAGGTTCCGATCCTCCAATCTGCGCGCGTGGGCGGGCGACTGACGATTGGCGTCGAGCCGCGTTCCCCGACAACGGATTTTCCGCAAACCGGTCATCGCCCCATCCGGTTTCGGGTAAAGGATTGGCAGGGGCATAGGGCAAACTATCCTCTCCCCAGATCTCGGCGCGCCCCCAAAGTCCAACTAGGGTTGTTGTGCCTCGAAGGTAAATGAACTGTCTATGTTGTCTTGTGCGGTCGCTGGTACCAATGCGAAAACGTGGTAGGTGCTGTGCCGAAGGTACCGAGTGTTGTCGTTATACCATTGTAGGGACGACATCGTGGCATCACCATTGAGCGCCGCCGTCTTCTTGAAAGTGGCGTCGGTCTTGAACGCGGTTGTGTCCGCAAACGGATCGAACCACGTCAAATGGTCATAGGTAGCAGGTAGAGCCCACGCATAGGCTCCGGCTCCGGCTCCTGTGGGAACCGCCCTTGTTGCGCTCGTGAGGTTTGCGCTGTCGATGCGGAGATAGTAGCCGGGGTTCGAATCGGACTCGAAGGAGACCAAACTTGAGTCACTGGGATCGGCTAGTCCCGGCCTGAGATGGACCAAGAAGTCGGCGGGGGTAACGTTGGTGGTTTCATTGAGCCTGGTGATGGTGCCCGCCTGCACGCAGTCGACCACGTAGAAGAGATCCGCGCCCGCGTTCTCCGTGTAGGTGGTCTTCATGTGGTAGGTGACGCCAGGTATCTCCAAGGTAAATGAGGCGTCCGTGTTATCTTGAGCGGTCGTCACTGGCAACGCAAAGAGGTGGTAGGTTGAATGCCGAAGGTACAGCGTGCTGTCATTGTACCATTGAAAGGACGACATCGTGGCATCACCATTGAGCGCCGCCGTCTTCTTGAAAGTGGCGTCCGTCTTGAACGCGGTTGAGTCCACAAACGCATCGAACCACACCAAGTGGTCATAGGTAGCAGGTAGAGCCCACGCATAGGCTCCAGTGGTAACCCCCCTTGTTGTGCTCGTGAGGTTCGCGCTGTCGATGCGGAGATAGTAGCCGGGTTTTGAAACGGACTCAAAGGAGACCAAAGTCGGGTCACTGGGATCGGCTAGTCCTGGTTTGACATGGAACAAGAAGTCGCTGGGAGTGATGTGGTCGGTTTCATTGAGCCTGGTGATGGTGCCCGCCTGCACGCAGTCGACCACATAGAAGGGAACCGAGCTCTCCGAATAGGTGGTCCTTATCCGGTAGTTGACGGAGCCAGGATCGGCGGCATCGACCGCCATGGTGTCCTCCGAGTTGGCATCCTCCGCCGCATCCACGGGCGCGTCGTCAGTCCCTGCGTCATAGCTCGCGTCATAGCCTGCGTCGAGCCCGCCGCCGGAGCCGCCGGTCGCAATCGAACCGCCGGTCGCACTCGAACCGCCGTTCGCAATCGAGCCGCCAGTCGTAATCAAGCCGCCGGTCCCAATCGAGCCGCCGCTCGCACTCGCACCGCCGTCCGCGATCGAGCCGCCGGTCCCGATCGAGCCGCCGGTCGTAATCAAGCCGCCGGTCGCAATCGAACCGCCGTCCGCGATCGAGCCGCCGGTCGCAATCAAGCCGCCGGTCGCAATCGAACCGCCGGTCGCAATCGAACCGCCGGTCGCAATCGAACCGCCAGTTCCGTTCGAACCGCCCGCGCCACTGGTCGCACTCGATCCACCGAGGCCACTTGAGCCACCCCCACCGCCTGTGCCGCTCCCGGTGTCATTCTTCCCGCCGTCGGTTTTCGCGACCGGGTTGCTGCCGCTCGAACACCCGGAGGCGAACAAGCCGAAAGAAAGAATCATTGTGAATCCAAGACAGAAGACGGTTCTTTGTTTCACGGCTGACTCCATATTTATGGGGATACTACGATAACAGGTTCCATTTTACCGGACAAGACTCTCGCGGAAGATACGCAAGAACCGATCCGTGAGACATGCCGGAGCACCGAACCCACTCGCTATTCAACCAGGGCTCCTATTCGTAGGATGCCAAGTAATCTTCGTCGGCCACGGCAGGGCCAGTCGACCACGACCACGAGAGTTTTTACGACCACCATTCATCGCTTCGATTGGGTGTGAGCGTCCGTCGTGAAAAGGCGTATCTTCCCGCCGCCTTCGGCGACCTGGCTGAGCTTGTCGCGGGACTACGGTTTGACTTGAGGGTTCGAGCAATTCGGGATACGATCCGTGGGTATGGAAATATCGCAGTTACGCTTAGGTAAAGGAGACACGTTTCTGCTGAGCGTTTGCGTACTATACGTTGGGGCGTGCAGTGTCTGGGTAGATGCGCAGCGGCAGCAGTGCAAGACCGATGACGACTGTGCAAAGCGCGGCGGTGCTTTTGCCGGTTACGTTTGCACTCAATCGGTATGTGTTGGGACCGCTGGCTCGGGAGGAGCGAGCGCGGGGGGGAGCCAAGGCTCCGGCGGAGAGAGCGGCGTCAACACTGGCTCTTCCTTAGGCGGTTCGTCTGGCTCAGGTGGCACTGCCGGAACCGGAGGCTCAACGGTCGACATTCGCGATTCCTCTGCCGGAGGCAGCTCCAATGGCGGCTCTTCGGAAACCGGGAGCGACCTGACAGATGTGAACGCCGGCGACAATGCGATAGACGCGCAGGCTGATATCAACTTGCAGGACTCGCACGGAGATGCCATCGATGGATCTCCCTGGAGCGATTGGAATGCGTTCTGGCCGCTCGCCAGCGGCTCCACCAGCAATGGAGATCCGGGTACGACACCAGACCTATCGGGCCACGGCTACGACGCGACTTATGGATACAGCATATCCTTCGGAAAGTCGGGCATGGTTATGTTGGGGAGTGGCGATGTGTCCATTGCACCACGGTCTTCCGTTCCCGCGGTAGACGTCACCGGAAGCTACTCGGTCTCGGCGTGGATCACGATGACCGACACGAGCACGTGGAAAACCTTCGTGTCTGCGGACGGCACTCAGGTGAGTGAGTTTTACCTCCAGAAGCGCAGTGACACGGGTCTGTTCGGCTTCACCCTACTCAATTCGGACACCAATGGCGCAACCGGCACGCCGTGTATTGCGACCGCGTCGGCTGCTGTTAACGCCAATACCCTCTACCATCTGGTGGGCACGCGCGACGCCTCGACCGGAATCGACATGCTCTACGTAAATGGCATCGTGTCCGGCGCTGCAACCTGTCCCGCCAGCAAAGGGTTTGGATGGCCAGCCACCACGTTCGGTATCGGTCACGGCATGTATCTCGGCTCCTTCACCGACTACTTCGCGGGCTCGATCTCCGACGTGGGCCTCGTTGGTCGAGTTCTCACGCCTGCCGAAGTGGCTGCACTGTATGCGCTGGGTCCTGATTAGAGCGGCAGCTCTGGCGCTGGGAAGTGGACCCTCCACGGTTGCGGAGAAGGGTGATCGACGCCTCGTTCACGATCGAGCTCGTCACGCAATAATCGGCCTCGCTCAAGCCTGGCATCGACATCGGCGAGTGCAGCCTCTCGCGATTCGTGCGTCGACATCACCACGCGCCATGAAGCACCATCCCGCCCAAGGTGGGCGTCAGGGAAACAGAGCTGTGTGCCTTCGAGCCTGTTTTGTTCGCAGGTTCGCTGGGGCCAGTGAGTGCAAAGTACAAGGCCACGCCGCCCGCGATCAGCGTTGCGGCGCCAAATCCGTCTGTAATGTATGCGTATGTCTGCATCTTCGCGCGCGCGTTATCGACTTGACCTTTTGTGGTCGGGATCGTGTTGAGTTGGCTGTCGAAATCCTTCTTGGCCTCAAGCGCGAGCACGCCGAAAACACCCGTCGCGACGGCACAACCCGCGGTCACGGCCAAAGTGGTCACCAAGGCAGTTCGTCGGGATCCTTGCGTAGGCGCCTCACTATGGATGACCGTGGGGCTGGTCTGCGTGGCGTTGACTTTCGGTTCGAGCGGACGTGTCGGCACTAGTTCAGGAATTGCTAGAACAATCTTGGCCTTTTCTGCCCCAGCCACGGTGACCGAGCGGACCGCGATCACATAGCCTGGCTTGGTGGCCGAGATCCGGCGTGGCCCAGCATTGACTGGGACGGAGGACGCTAGTGGAGAGATTCCGACGGGTATGTCATCAACGCGAATCTCGGCGCCATCCACGTTGGCAATGATCTCCAGATGGGCGATCCTCTCCTCCAGCTCTTGGTTCATTTGTTCGACTTGGACGCGCCGGGAGGCAGCAATATCGTTTCCGCCATCCTGAACATACTGCTTGAGCGTCTTGTGCGCGCTCACGTAGTCGTGAAGCTCGTAGTAGGTTTGCGCAATATTGTAAAGTACACGGTATGAGGGACTCAACTCGTAGGCTTTTCGGAATTCGGCCAAAGCTGCCTCGAAACTTCCCTCGTGAAACAACTGAACACCCTGTAGGAAGCTGGCGCGCGCTCTATTCACCGCACTCGCGGTATCCTTAGTAGGCGTCGACTGTGCTTCCAATGCTAGGGCCGGCGATGTGAGGATCAATATCAATCCGACGGATTGTGCAAAGGTGAGAGGCTTCATGGCGTGTAGGGATCCCTTTCATCGATCTGCTTAGAAGCCCGCCGAAGAGCGGGACGCTCCATATTCATACCGGGCTCCTCTCCTTGATTTGGCTGAGGCATTGATTTCTGATCGGTCTTGGATTCCGATTCGATTTGCCGAGGATGCGGCTTCGCCCCGCGCTGTACCGGGGTCCGAGCACGGCGCAGTTCGACGTTCAGACGGACATCGTTCGTGAAACTGACGATCTGGCTGAATGGAATGAAGCCCGGTGCAGAGGCGCGAACAACATGGATGGTGCGATCCTTCGGAACCTCTGCTCGCAAGCGATTTTCCGCCACCATCCTCTCGTCTAGAGTGAGCTTGGCTTCCGGCGGCTCGACTTGGATTTCAAGGCGAATTGTCTCGTGTGAGGGTGCTGTGACTGGAATCGGAACTGTGGACGGCGGAGGATCAGGCATGTTGATCGACTTTGCAGGTGAGGCAGCCGATGCAGGGACTTGAGCCGAGAGGGGCGGCCTTGCCACAGGTCCTTGGCCCCTTTTCCACAAGCCTATTGCAACGGTCGTAACTGCAACAACCACGGCTGCAGGAATGAGTAGCCGTCGAGTCAGAAGTTGCTTTTGCCCGGCCGTGAAGGCGCCATTGGCAAGGGGCAAAGCCTGCGCTGGACCGGACGCGGGCAAGTCTACCGAATTGGGATCCCAGAGAAGTGGAGATGATTTGGGTGGGTCGAGAACTTTTCGGGTGATGGCCTCACTGGTAGGAAAATCAACACCGGGGGTTGCGCCGGTGACATCACCTAGAGGGGCGGGTGTGGGGCTCTCGCTAGAGATGCTCTCGCGGGAAGGGGATTCTCGGGTAGCGGGCGGGGTGTTGCAGGTGACGTCCAGATGCTCGTCAATACGCTTCAGCATGAGGTCTTTGCATTTTCGGGTCAGGGTGCTTCGACACACAGCAAGGCCACGCTCGACAAGGATACGACGCTTGAATCCGTGTGTCTACCGCATGCAACCGTGCGGCCATGTTCGGCTCGCCCCCTATCAAAGTCAAGCTGAGCCGAGAGCCGTTCCAGTTGCTGCATTGCTATGGCGCGGCGGGCAGCGCTGCCCCGTCTGTGACCGATCTCGATTGGCGGGACCGCCGGATGTACATGCCGGAAATCTCCGCTGGAAAACCCGTATTTCAACCAGTGGCGCTAGCCGCTTTCGCGTATTTCACGCCATTTCTCCGCAGGTACTCCGGAGCCGGAGGCTTGAGCCTCCGGTCGCTCTGAGGTTCTTGTACGCAGCTGTGATAGATTCATCCTATCAGCTTTTCCCTCTTGCCCGGCAGGTGCGAGCACCTGCGCGGCACTCTTACCTTTGCCCGAGTCGTTGCTCATGCAGCAGATGGTCCACGAACGTATCGGCCGATATGAGGTCATCTGCCTCTTGGGCGAGGGCGGGATGGCCAAGGTGTACCTTGGAGTTTTCCGCGGCCCGGCGGATGTCAACAAGCTCGTGGTGCTGAAGCAGATTCGAGGTGAAATTGCCCGGGATCAGGGGTTCGTTACGATGTTCCTGGATGAAGCCCGGCTTGCCGCGCGGCTCAATCACCCCAACGTGGTCCAAACCTATGAAGTCCTGGAAGATGGTGAAGACTACGTCCTGACGATGGAGTACCTGGAGGGGCAGTCGCTCTTCGATGTCTTTCGGCGCATCGACTTGCAAGTCTTTCCCCTTGAAGAGCACTTGTGGATACTCACACAGGTCCTTGCGGGCCTTCAATACGCCCACGCTTTGCCCGACTATGACGGGAGTCCACTTGGGGTTGTCCATCGCGATGTGGCGCCAGCAAATGTGTTTCTGACTTACGCCGGCGACGTCAAGTTGCTTGACTTTGGGATCGCACAAGCCATCGGATCTGTTTCCGTCACCGAAAAGGGAATCTTCAAGGGAAAGTTCACGTACTGTGCGCCCGAGCAAATCGAGGCCAGCGGTCCCGTCGATGCGCGCGCCGATCTTTTCGCTGTCGGAGTGATGCTGTGGGAGGCGCTCGCAGGCAGGCGCCTCATCTTGTGTGATTCCCTCAGGGATCTAACACAGACTCGACTTGCGGGAAAAGAGCCGAGAATCCGAGAAGTCTGTCCGGGCGTGGCCCCAGTCTTGGCCGAAATCTGCGATCGCGCCATGGCACTCAGACCAGAGGATCGGTATTTGACTGCGGTGGATTTTCAGCGCCATCTCGAACGCTATCTGGAAGGATCAGCGAAGCGTGTCGGGCGTGTGCAGCTCGCCGAGTTGATGCGAGGACATTTCGAGATCGAGCGACAGCGCATGCAGAAGCGGATCGAGGAGCACCTGATCGCCTCCCGCACTCCTGTGCCCGCTCCCTCCGAATCGCCTCTCCGTAAGGGGAGATCCCCCAATCTCCTCTTGCGCGAAGGCGTCACCCACATCGAAGTATCCCAAGCTATCCCTAGACTTGAGGTCCCTTCTCATGAGCCCACCGTCCGTAAAGTTGGCCCCCGAGCAGACAGGACGCCCTCGATCTCATCCCAACCCAAGTCGCTATCTTTGCCCGTGCCCGCAGCAGGGTCGGCTTCGCCCGTCACTCCAAAGGGCTTGCAAGAACGATTTCCAATTCGATGGTTGCTCATCCCTGCAATCGTAGTTCTTGGAGTAACCATCATTGCAGTGGGCATGTGGGAAAGGGGCCACAAGCCTGCACCAAGGGCAGCCATGGCTGGTGCTGTTACTTCATCTGCCGCCTCACCTGTGAAGCCGAACGACTCGCCTCAGCCTACGCCTTCCATTGTTCCAATGCCAATCAAGGTAGCGCCGCCCGAGACAATCGCTATCGAGATCAAAGTCAAGCCGTCAAAAGCCAACCTCACTCTAGACGAGAACACGGTCGTAGGAAATCTAGTGCAAGCAGCGGTCCCGAAAGACCAGCTCATCCACGTGGTTCGCGCTTCCGCATCGGGATTCGTTCCTTTCAGCGAAATCGTCAGTTTCGCGAGCGATGTCCATCTGAACATCGAGCTGCACCGTCCTCGTTCGCACGTGCGTGTTGGGGCGAAGCCGCACCCTCATCAAGTCGTGAAATCAAGGTCCCAGTCGGGGCAGCCTAATGAGCCCGGCATGAATCTGGCGCGTCCCACGAAGCGGTGGTCTTCAAAAGGCATCGACGAAGGGGATCCTTACACACCATGAAGACTCGATTGCCAGACAGGCTGCGACTCGCGTCGCCGCCAACGACAAGAATGGCTGCGAGCGCCTCTGCCCCTTCGATTCGCTCTAGGCACCTTCACGCAAAACATTGCCGCCCACTGGCAGAGAAAGGCAGCGACGCGCCCAATGGGTGCATATTTCGGTGCCTGGTACCGATCGGCAGAGACGCGACCGGGCATGCGGTTTTCCGTGGTGCAGCGAAGCGTTCGGGGATGATTCCCGGAATCTCGACCCAGCCGCAGGCTCGGCTCGCCTACGACCGTCGCCTTCACGAACACGTCGTTCGTTGCGGCGCAAGGGCCGTCCAGGGTCAGGACCGCGCGAAACTGTTCTCGCCTCTGCACCAGAGCCTCCTCGTCAGAGGATAGATCGCGACGCCGATGTCTCGTTGGACGGCAGGCCGGCGCGGAGCGAGCCGGATCTCTTCGCTTTATCGCGCGTTCTCTGCGCGTTGGTCTTCGGCACAAGTCCTGCAGAGGTTCCGAGGAGGCAAGGTCACCAGACTCTGCACTACCGGTGTCGTCCGCCACGTCCCTCTGCCAACAGCGAACCGATGAGGCTGCCATGATTCACCGTCGATCACGTTTCTCCGTATTTGTCGTCGCGCTCTTTCTTGCAGCTGCTTTGCCGTGCTTGGCTCGCGCCGACACGGCAAGCTCTCGTGCAACAGGTGTGGACCCCATGACCATCCCCCGGCTCTCCGCTTTGGCTCGCGCCGACACGACAAGCTTTGGTGCAACGCTGGATCCCGCGCAATTGGACGCCTTTGCGGCGCTCGTCGGCGAGTCGACGAGCGTGGTCGCGCAGCGGATGGCCACCGACCCGAGCCTGGTGCCTTTTGCCGCAAAGGCGGCCGACGCACGCATGCGGCGCAAGCACGTCGGCAAAGTGCTGACGATAACCGGATTCACCATTTTTGGTGTGGGCAGCGTCATTGGCTTGGAGCTAATCATAGATAGCTTAGGCTCCTATAACTGCCCGAGCGGCGGCTGCGGCGATCTAGGCCACCCGGGCCTACCCGGTCTTGTCGTCGCGTTGGTTTCCGAGGCTATCGGCCTCGCCGTGGCCATTCCCGGCATCGTCAAGATGGCCAGCCAAAGCGAGGCGGAGACCGAGGCAGCGGCACGGTACCCGGCCGCGACAAGTGACGGCAGCCCCTCCTCATTGCCGCCCAGGCTACGCGCTGGAATGCCCGAGACTCCGATGCACCCAACCGGGTTCTTGCTGCCACTGCTTTCAGGGACGTTTTAGGGATCTTCTCGTCCAGTCTGTCAACTACGGTGAGGCGCATCGCCCTCTACCCGACGCACGGCGAGCTGCCGTTTCATCGCCCGACTGAGAATTCCTTCGTGCCCAGAACCTTTCTCGTTGCCTTCTCGTCCACTGAACGCGCCAGCTTGTAGTCGTAGACGAAGGAAATGCGGTAGTCGCCTTGGGCGAGATTGGAAATCGTCCCATCGATTCCAATGGGGCACGTGCAATCGGACTGCAATTCGGATCTCAGAATAACGGTCACCTCGAGGTTGTGCCCATTCTTGGCATACGCGACCTTCACCGTATTCGGATGGGTAGCAGCGATGCAGTTCATCGTCAGTATCTGGCTGAGCTTCACGGTGCCTTCCGACAGCTCCAGCGCCAAGAAATCGTTCCTCTCCGGCCCCTGGCAATCGGACACCGTGTATTCGAAATCCTTCCGGGCCTGCTGGCCCTTGGCCGCGCGCGTGGGCGCAGCGTACGCCAGGCTCGACGGCTTCCCGTGCCATCTCGGGGGAAATGCCGCGATGGCGACCAGGAAGGGTAAGGCCACCAGGGCCACCGCTTTTCCGGGCCGAACGGATCCAAAGCTCGGCCTCGCTGAGTGAGATACGCCTTTCGTCCTCGCTGCCATCTGTCCTCCTTGGCCGAGCCTAGACGAATCGAAGCCGGTTTTCTAGATTCAGTCGCCCGGCCCTCCCGTCCTGTGCAAGGACTCGATCGCGTCCGTCCGGACTGAGCGTGAACTGGCCGCGATCGAACCACAGGCAGCTTGCCGCCCGGCCACGAAGAGCGCGTGACGCTGTACCAACTCTACTTCCTGATGGTGCATGTGAATTTGTTCGCTGGCTCCTACGTTGCTTCGGTCGAACAGGCCCTGGCTAGGGTATGTTCCTAGCCCCGCAACGAATGAAGCCACGACGGACGCCGCACGCTTTTGTCTATCGCGCTGGGATTGGCCTGGCGGGCACGCATATCACCTGCGACGCCACGGGATTTCCCAGCGACCTCATCTTCCTGTCGCACGCGCGTGCTCTGGCGCCGCGTGGGCCGGTCGCGCTATCCGGCGCGCGGGCGGGAAGGCGCCAGATCGTGACCACGGAGCTGACCCTGCGCTTGCTGGGCGACGTGGGCGAGAAGCTGCGATCGCGCGCCCTGCCCGCCGCCTTCGGCCGCCCCTTCAACCTGGGCGACCAGCGCATCGAGGTCGTGCCCACCGGCCACCTGCCGGGCGCGGCGGCCCTTCTGTGTGAAAGCGAGGAGCGCCGGATCTTCTATCTTGGCGCCTTCTGCCCCGAGCCCTTGGTGGCCGGCGTCGAAGCCAGTGAGGTAAGAAGCGCGGACGCCGTCTGCGTGGACGCCACCTTCGGCAATCCGCGCCTAGTTTTTCCCCCGCGCCGGGAAGCCATCGCGAGCGTGCGCACCTTCGTGAAGACCACTTTCGACGACGGCCAAACCCCCGTGCTGCTGGCGTCGCCTTTCGGCGCTCTGCCCGCCGTGGCACTCGACCTGGCCGAGGCCGGGTTCGCCTTGCGCGCGCATCCGCGCGTCGCTGCGGTTCTCGCCCGCTTGCGCGCAGTCTGCGAGCGCTTGCCCGTTCCCACGCGCTTTGCGGGCCGCATCGCGAAGAACGAGGTACTACTCTGGCCACCCGAGGCACGGGACGCGTCCAATCTGGCGGCGCTCGACAATCTTCGGCTCGCCTTGGTGTCGGGGTTGGCGGCAGAGCCCGGCGTGCTTGAGCGCATGCGCCTTTCGCACGGTTTTGCCTTGACCAACTTGGCAAGCGCCGTGGAAATCCAGGCCGCCATCGAGGCCACGGGAGCCAAGGAAGTGGCGCTCTTCCACGGTGGCGCCGAACCCTTGGCCGCGCTTCTGCGCGAGCGAGGCCTCGACGCCTACGCTCTCGGCCCCCCTCGACAAATGATACTGCCGGGTGGCCTCTAGGAAGATCCATCCATGCCCCAGGCCGATGGTGGCTCTTGGGGCGGGCCTGCGTGTCACGGTGGAAGTTAGGCGGGTTTAGGGCTAAGGTTGCCATCGTGTTCAATCTCGGAATGGGCGAGATCGTCGTCGTACTGGTCGTCGCACTTATTTTCCTCGGGCCAAAGATGCTGCCCGAGATCGCCACGGGTCTAGGCAAGGTCATCCGCGAGATCCGCAAGGCCACCGCGGACATCCGGCAGGACATCGAGCTGGACGACATGATCCGCAGGCCGCTGCAAGAGCTGCGCGACGCCGCCACCTTGCCGCCCGAGGAGCTCAAGCGGCGGGATGAAGCGCGGGCCGCGCAACGCAAGGCCGCGGAGGAAGAATCCAAGCGCAAGCAGCAGGAGGCCAAGGCGTCCGAGGAAGCCCATCGCAAGCAGCAAGAGGCCGAGGCGGAGGCGCAACGCCAGCAGCGGGCAAACGAGGAACTTGCCAAGGCCGCCGCGGCCCTGCCGAGCCCCCCCAGTCCGAACAACGTCATCAGCTCGGGCGGAACGATGATTGCGAGTCCACCACCGTCCGACGACGTCCACACCTTGACCCCTTTGCCCGAGCTGCACTCTCCGCCTCCCGCGCTCACCGCGCAGCCGCCACGACTGCCGCCACCGCCACTGCCACTGCCTCGCCCCACCGGCGCCAAGCCGGCGGTTCCAGCGGATGCGACCGTGGTCGATGTGCACGCGCAGCTCAATGCCGCCGCTACGGCGCAAGCCACAGGCGCGGGTAGCCGTTCTCCCTTGCAGCGAATGCAACCGACTGTGTCGCAGAAGCACGCGCCGGAAAGCAAGAAGAGCTAGATCATGGCGGAGCAAGATTCTGATGTGACTGGATCGGCCGAGCAAAAAAACGGGGATCCCTACCTCGCGGCAGCGACCATCCCGCTAGAGCTTAGCGGCGCGACGGCACCGGCGGGCGAGGCCGCCCGTCCTGACGAGAAGCGCATGTCCTTTCTCGAACACCTGGTCGAGCTGCGCGTGCGCCTGCGCAACTCCGCGCTGGCCTTCCTGGTCGCCATGATCGGGTCGTTCATTTTCGTCCAGCACTACTTCGACTGGCTCACGCGGCCGGTCCGCCGCGGCCTGCGCGATGCCGGGCACGAAATGAACTTTTACGCCAAGAGCCTGACCGAGCCATTTTGGGTCTATATGAAGCTGGCTATCGTGGGCGGCTTGCTGGTGTCGGCGCCATTCATTTTCTGGGAGCTGTGGCGCTTCGTCGCGCCCGGGCTGTATCGCAAAGAGCGTCGCATCGGCGTGCTTGTCGCCACGGCGACGGCCGTGTGCTTTCTCGGCGGCGCGGCCTTTTCCTATGCCTTCATGTGCGAACCGGCGGCCTACTACCTGACCAAGCTGTGCACCACGTTTGCTGGCGATCTCCCCTTCAAGCTCGACACCATGTTGATGATGGATGAGGTCGCCAACTTCCAGATGATGACCCTGGCGGGATGTGGCCTGGCCTTCGAGCTCCCCGTCGTGCTTTCCATCCTAGGTTGGATGGGGCTCATCAGCAGCCGCGGGTTGCTCAAGTTCAACAAGTACGCCATCGTGCTCGCCTTCGTGGTCGGCGCCGTGCTTACGCCGAGCACGGATCCGTTCACGCAGACGCTTTTGGCGGTGCCCATCTTCACGCTCTACAACCTGAGCATTCTGGTGGTCTGGCTGATCGAGCGTGCCCGGCGCAAGCGCGACGCGGCTCTGGCTACGTGATCTTGTACCAGCCGAGCATGGCGACGGACGTGACCGCCATCCACACGATGGCGGTGTTGCGCGTGGACTGGCTGTGCGCATCGCCGACCTGGATGTCGAGCTCATCGAAGCGACGCATGAGCTCCTCGGTGCCCGATTGCCGAGAAAGCAGCTCTTGTTCGACGCGCAGCTTGCGGACGTCGGTCGTTCCCGGACCGAAGCAGTAGTACACCGCCGGTAGAAAACCGAGCACCAGCGCGAAAACCAGGCCTAGAAAGGCGCGCTTGGCCGGCTTGCGGCGAAAGTCGCCAACGTGGAAGCCGGCAGCCTTCTCCTCCATCTTGCTTACCACCTCGCGCACCGTCGAAAGACACTTGCGACATCCCGAGGCCTTCGACTTGTCGTAGTAGAGGCCGTGCTGAACGCACCTCACAAGGTTGAGGTTCTTGGGATCCTCGTCCATAGCGACACCCGAAGCCGATCCCATGCCCAGGTCGCGCAGCGAGCCGGCCGAGGTCGACGATCGACCGCCCGCGGACGCCAGATCCTCCTCCGAGCCACCGCGATCGCCACGCGCCAGTTCCAGCCTCGGCCCAGGCGTAACATCAAGGGCCAGGCCAGAAGCAGCGGGATGGGTCTGCTGGCCAGCAGGCGGCGCGGGTGTGGTGCCTTGGCGAGCCCGAGCCGGAACGCCAAGCACTGGGGTGGTGGTACGTTTGGGCTGGAAGGGATCGTTCTCTCCTGTCTTGAGCGAGATCCGCAAGGGGGCCGGCGTCACCGGCGCGAAGGGATCGCCCGAGGAGGCTGGCGCGATCGGCGGCACGCTGAAGCCTCCACCGCCCGCGTCCCCTAGCTGGAGATTGGATGCCGCGGGCGCGGGCGTGCCACTCAAGGCCACGGCCGCGCCCGGCCAGCCGCTTCCGGGAGAAGGCGTGGCCACCTTGGCGCGCGCCACCGGCGAAGGCACGGAAGGCGAGGGTTGGGAGATGGGAACATTCGACACCTGGCTCGGCGAGGGCGCGTAGGTCTGCGTGCGGGCGCCCGCGCCGCCGGCCGGTCGAATGACCGTCACGGCCCCGATCGACTGGAGGTGGCGGACCAAGGCCTGCGCCTGCGCCTGTTCCAGGCCTTGACCGGCGCGCAGGTTCTTGGCCGAGATGGCTTTCGCCACCGTGGCCAGCGGAACGCCGTGCTTGGCCGACAGCGCGGCCGCCAACCGCGTCTCGCCCGCGGCACTCGGATCCGAAGAGCCCACCACGAACACATCGAACAGGTTGCCCGGCATGGTGACTAGTATATCGGGGTCAAGCCATCTACAAACAGACGAAATGGAGGAGTTGGCAGTAGGCGTCAGCTGCTGGTTGCAACTTCTTCGCGAAAAATCGAGTGAAAAACTTGACCGGAAACCAGCACACCACAGGATGAGAAGATGTTGAGTGTCGCCTGCCATGAGTCGCAGCCGGAGCCGCCCCCCGCGGAGCCGGCCCCGGCCACCTATTCGTTCCGCCGGCTAGCCGTCGCATTCGAGAACGATGACCGCCGAGGGCTGGCCCCCCGCCGCAGACGCCGCACCGAGCAGACCTTGAGGATCCCTGCCTACAGCAGCATCGTTTTTCGCGCCGGCGCGGTGTCGGTTCGCTGACTGCGCCGGCCACCGCCCAATCAGCACTGAGGAGGATCTCTTCGGCCGCTGGGGTTATGCTCCGGCCCATGACCGCCGAACACGAAACACCCAAGCACGACGACGTCCATTCCTCGAGAATGGGAAAGTTCATCCAGAACTATTCGACCTTTCTGTCGACCTTCGTCATCGGCGTGGCCGGGCTGGTGGCCACGTCGATCTGGCAGTACCGGCAGTCGCAGACCGCGCAGAAGCAGGCTGAGTCGGAACAGAAGATCGCGGCCACCAAGGCGGACAACGAATGGCGGATCGCGCGCGCGGAGATTTTGGCCAAGAACCTGAACGTGCTCTCCACGCAGGGCGCGAACACCGCGGATCAGCGCTTCGGCGTGCTGCTCTCGCTCACACGCGGGGCGATTCTCGATCCCGAGCTGGCGGTTTCCTACGCGCTAGAGCTGGGCAAGGACAACGCCAGCTACATGCACGACGTGCTCGCGGCGACGGAGCACAAGAACTACCAGCAACTCGGACAGGCGTTCAAGCTCACGTGCCTGCAGCGCTACGGTGTCAGGCGCGATGCCGAAATTTGCAAGGACGACAAGCTCGGCGAGCGTTCGGATGCGATTGCCGATCTGATCCACGAAGAAATGGACACCCTGGACGCCACGGGCGACGGCAAGGCGATCGCGCAGGGCCCGATTTCACTTCTACGCAGCGATCGGGAGGTGCAGTCTTCGGTGGCCAAGCTGGCGTGGCTCTTCGAGCCCTACCTGCAAGATCTCTACGAGAAGAAGCAATGGAAAGAGATCGCGCACTTCGAGACGAGCTCGGCGGGGGCGAAGTTGGTCGCGGCCATCGTGCTGGCAACCGCGCGCACGGGCGAAATGGTGGCCCAGGGAGAATCCGCCGACATCGAGAAGTTCCACGCCGAGCATCGCAAGTGGCTCGGCGAATTCCTCCTCGGCAGATCCTGCGACCCCGAGTGCCGGGGCCGGCTGCTCGATGTCATGTTGAGCGTGTACGGCGAATCGGACGGCGACTACGACGAGACCATGCGGCGCCTGCTCGCCCTGCCACGGAGCGACTCTGGACCCGCTCTCGGCAAACTGCACTCCCGGCTCTTGTGGTGCCAGGTGGACAAGGACGATCTTGAGCTCTTCCGCGACCACGTGCTGGTGACCAGCTTGACCGAGTTGCTCGCGCGCCCCAAGCCGGACCCTGCCACCGTCGAAGAGCTGATCGCGCTCGTGGCCATGACACCGGATCCCGCCGAGGGCCCGTCGCTGGTAGCCTGGAAATCCATGCTGGCGACCATGCAAAAGGCCAGCGAGCACTACGACCACGCCTTCGCCAAGCATCGTCTCGCGGTCAAACGGGAGCGCGCCAATCCGCCGCCCATGGTCAAGAAAGCCAGCTTCTGCGGCGTCGCGGAGACCGCAGCATCGGCGGGAACCGAATAGCCAGTGCCGCCAGCTGGTGGCAGTTGTGACGAACAAGGTGTTGAGTTTTGGGCAGTGCTGGCAGCCTTTGCCACGCGATTGACGGACTTCCAACAAACCGCCGGCGAATTTCTTCAGCTTGGAGGCGAGTGGACTGATGCTAACGAACGGCACACGGAATGCTTCCTCGCAGCGCATGCCCTTTCGCACGTCTCTGTGGATCCTTCCCTACACCGCGATGGCGTGCCTTCCCCTGTTTGGTTGCACCATCGATCGCCAACTGCACACCTCTGCCGGACTGGCGGGAACAACCAGCAAGGATTCGCCCTACCTGAAGGCGCACTTCAAGAACGGCGAAGTCGTGGTCCTGCACGATTGGAAGATCGACGGGGAAGGCAGGTCGCTGGAAGGCCGTGGCGAGTGGCTCGACATGCATCGCGAGGTCGTCAAGTCGGGGAATCTCCAGGTGCCTGTCGCCGAGGTTGCTCTCTTCGAGACCAACACCAAGGTTGTCAACGCGGGGCCAGTGGCTGCTCTGACCATCGTCACGGTTGCATCGCTGGGCGTGACGGCGGCGTGCATGATCAACCCCAAGGCATGCTTCGGCTCGTGCCCGACGTTCTACATTTCCGACGGAGAAAAGGACTATCTTGCCGCCGAGGGCTTTTCGGAAAGCGTGGCACCATCGCTGGAAGCCACGGACGTGGATGCCCTTTGGCGGGCCAAGGTGCATGGCCGCACGGCCCGATTGCGCGTCACCAACGAGGCGCTTGAGACCCACACCATCCGTCAGGCAAACCTACTGGTCGCGCCCCGTCCGGAACGCGGACGCGTCCTGCAGACCAACGGCGGCCGCTTCGTCGAAGCCACGGACTTTCACCCGGCAAGGATGTGCCGAGCCGCTGAAGGCGACTGCCTGCCCGCCGTGCGCGCCAGCGACGACCTGGAACGCGTCAGCGTTACCGACGGGCACGACCTTGCCACGCGCGAAACCGTCGACCTGACCTTCGCCGAGCAAGCGACATCCGCCGGAACGCTTGGTCTGGTGCTCGAGGCGCGGCAGGGCTTCATCACGACCTTCCTTTTCTACCAGGCCCTGGCGTACATGGGGCACAAGGCCGGCAACTACCTTGCCACCATGGAGCAAGGTGATGAAAGCATCCGCAACCACGCAAAGGCTCTCCATCACATCCTGGGCGGTATCGACGTTCAACTGCGCGATGCACGCGGGGCGTGGCGTACCGTGGGCAGCTACGCCGAGACGGGGCCACTCGCGCGCGAGGTTCAGGTGGTGCCCCTGCCCGCGGGCGCGTCGGGCGAGCAAATCCGCCTGGTGATGGCCCGTGGGCATTTCCGACTGGGCTATGTGGCGCTGGCGCGACTCGGGCGAGAGGTGCAGCCGGCGCGCATCCCCATCGCCCGCATCGCCACCAAGGCCGGGAATGCCACCCTCGCGCAACAGTGGCTGGCCGGTCGTGCTCCCCAACTCGTCACCCTGCCCGGCGACGAGCATGCACTGGAATACGATTTGCCCGAGGACGGCGAGAGGCTGGAATTCTTCCTCGAAGCGCGTGGCTTCTACTTGGAATGGATGCGGCAGGAATGGTTGGCCGAAGAAAGCGACTGGAAGCTGGCCGGTCTGTTTCTGCGCCCGTCATCCGCGCTGCGCGACCTCGCGCCCGCGTACAAGCGTGTCGAACCGCGCATCGAGACCCTGTTCTGGGAGAGCCGCTATGTTCGCTAGAGCACTCTCTCTCGCCACCGTCCTCGCGCTTTTTCCCGCCTGCGTGGCCAGCTCGCCAGCACCCGAGGCGTGGCGGCTCTCCATGGACGACGTGCAACGAATTGCGTTCGGTGCCTGGACACGCGTGCAGGCGAAAGGACTTGTTGTCGATGGCGAGCTCTTGGCCGCGAACGAAAACATGCTGGTGCTCGCTCGCGGCGCGCACGTCACGCTCGTTCCCTCGGCCTGCATCGAGACCGTCACGGTCGCCGCCTTCGAGGGTACGGCCGGGGAAATGATCGCGTGGGGCACTCTCGGAAGTCTTTCCACTTTGTCGCACGGGTACTTTCTGATCTTCAGCCTGCCCATCTGGCTGGCCACGATGGGTGGCTCGACCTATGCGCAAAGCGGGGCCGGATACCTAGGGGCCGACTTTCGCGAGACGCGCGCCCCCGAGACCGAGAAAGTCCGCAAATCGCCGCAATTCCTGCAAGGACCGCCACCTGGCTATGTGGGGGGCTCGACCTATTCGCAAAGTGGGGCGGGAGACTCTGCAGCCGACTTTCGCAAGGCACGGGCCGCCGAAACCGAAAGAGTCCGCAAATGGGCGCGCTTCCCGCAGGGATTGCCACCGGGCTATCTGGAGCAGGCCGCCTCGGTGCTGCCAGCCCAGTGTGGAGCGCCCAGCGGGCGAGGCCAGGCCGCCCCACCCAAACCCGCGACGGCCCTCGGGGGGCCGCATTGAAACGCCTCTCCTTGTTCGCCGACACCGACTTGGTGAGGCTCGTGAACAGTCGCCGATGGGCCGGGCGCGACCCCTCACCCTTGTCTCCCCGGCGATTCTGTTCCGCCGCGCAGGGACTCCCACAGCCTTGAATGGTTGAGCAGGATGTCCTTGATTCCCGCCAGCACCGCCGCCGAATTCAGCACCTTGGTGCTCATGGTGGTGTGCGCTTCCTGCGCGTCCATGACGGCGTTGATGAGTTCGCGGTCCAGATCTGGGGATGCTGCGAACTGCTCCTTGGTGTTGTTCGCCGCCTGCTCCCTCAAGGTCTGCGATGCCTTCAGCTTGCCCACGATGACGTGATTCACGTAGACCAGTTGGTCGTCGATGCTGGTGTCATCGCCGAACATCTCGTTCAGCTTGGCGATGATCTCGGCCATGTAGACCTTCTCGGGTTCTCGCACCATGCCGCTGCCCGATTCCTTAATCGGGTCGAGCAAGGGCTTGTCGCCGACCTGCAAGGGCAACGTGCGCTTGCCGAGGTCGCGCAGGTGGTGGTGGGTCAGCACGACCTTCGACAGATCGATGCCCTCGCGCTCACGGCCAAACTCCAGCAGCGGTATCAGGCGCTTGTAGAAGATGGCGCGCTTCTCGATTGCCGTGTTGCCATAGTTGAAAATCTGGGACAGGAACGTGTACAGGCGGACGAACGCCCCCATGTCGGTCTTGAACAGGGTCAGCGCGGCCTGCTCGTCACGGGCCGCTTTGGCCGCCGATTCGTCCCTTCTGTCGTTCGCCGCTCGTAGCGCATCCTGCGCAGCCTTGTAGCGCTTCATCAGGCGGTCCACGACCGGCTCCAGCGCCTTCAGCAGCTCGCCCTGGGTCGCGTCCGGCTTCAGCTCGACCGCTACCACACGGTCCACCTCGAAGTCGTCGTAGTGGCCGGCACTGTCCAGCTTGGCGCGCAGGTCATAGACGATGTTCGGGTCGGTGGCCGCCGACAGCTCTGCCGTCGCGTGGTAGGTCTTGAAGGCCGCCAGGACTTCCTCGGGGTCGTTCACGAAATCCACCACGTAGGTTTCGGTCTTGCCGTCGTAGGCGCGATTCAAGCGGGACAGCGTCTGCACGGCCTGGATGCCGGCCAGGCGCCGGTCCACGTACATGCCACACAGCAAGGGCTGGTCGAAGCCGGTCTGGAACTTGTTCGCCACCAGCAGGATTTGGTAGTCGTCGCCCTCGAAGGCTTTGCGGATTTCGCGGCCATTCAGGCGCGGGTTCAAGTCGCGGCTGGTTTCCGTGAAGGCGTCGGGTCCGGATTCCTTGTCGTTCACCTCGCCCGAGAAAGCCACCATGGTGCCAATCGTGTAGCCGCACTCCTTGATGTACTTTTCAATGGCCAGCTTCCAGCGCACGGCCTCGATACGGCTGCCCACCACCACCATGGCCTTGGCCTTGCCATTCAGCAGCGGCGCTACGAATGTCCGGAAATGCTCGACAACCACCTGCACCTTCTGCGCGATGTTGTACGGGTGCAGCCGGACCCACCCCATGATGCTCTTCACGGCGGCGCTGCGCTCGACGGTGGTTTCGTCGTAGTCCTTCCCCTCGTGTGCCAGCCGGAACGCCAAACGGTAGGGTGTGTAGTTGGCAAGCACGTCAAGGATGAACTTTTCCTCGATGGCCTGCCTCATCGAGTACACGTGAAAAGGCGTGGGCAGGTTGCCCGGACCAGCCGGCCGCGTGGGATCTGGGCGCGTGCCGAACAGCTCCATGGTCTTCACCTTGGGCGTGGCCGTGAAGGCGACGTAGGTAATCCCGGATTCGTTCGCACGCGCCGACATTTGAGCCGCCAGGATGTCTTCTGCGCTGACCTCGCCGCCGTCTTCCAGATCTGCCAGCTCCGCGGGGCTGAGGACTGCCTTCAGCCTGGCGGCGGCGTCGCCGGCCTGCGAGCTGTGCGCCTCGTCGGCGATGACGGCGAAGCGCTTACCTTGGGTGGCGGCCAGCTCGCGCACGGCCTCGATGGCGAAGGGAAAAGTCTGGATGGTGCAGACGACGATCTTCTTGTCGCCCGACAGCGCCTCGGCCAGCTTGCTGCTCTTGCTGCCTTCCTTCTTGGTGATATTGGCCACCACGCCGGTGGTGCGCTGGAAATCAAACAGCGCATCCTGAAGCTGCGAATCGATGACGTTGCGGTCAGACACCACCAGCACGCTGTCGAAGACTTTCTTGTGGTTCGCGTCGTGTAGCTCGGCGAAGAAATGCGCGGTCCACGCAATGGAGTTGGTTTTGCCCGAGCCCGCCGAGTGCTGGACCAGGTACTTGCCGCCCGGCCCGTTGGCAAACACCGCCGCCTGCAGCTTGCGGGTCACGTCCAGTTGGTGAAAACGGGGGAAGATCAGCTTTTCGATCTGGGACTTCTTGTCGCGCACCGAGATGACGTAGCGACCGAGAATCTCCAGCCAGCTTTCCCGCTGCCACACCTTTTCCCAAAGGTAGGCCGTGCGGTGGCCGCCTTGTGGGTTCACCGGGTTGCCAGCGCCGCCGTCGTTGCCCTGGTTGAAGGGTAGAAAGCGGGTGGCTGGGCCGGCCAGCTTGGTCACCATGGCCGCTTCGCTGTTGCTGACCGCGAAGTGCACCAGCGCCCCGCTGGGAAAGGCGAGCAGCGGCTCTGCGGGGTGGCCCTTGGAGCGGGGCAGGCGGTCGAAGCTGTACTGGTCGATGGCGTCGTTCACGCTCTGGGTGAAATCGGTCTTCAGCTCGACGGTGGCGACGGGGATGCCGTTGAGGAACAGCACTAGATCGATGCAGTTTTCATTGTGCAGGGAATACTTCACCTGCCGGACCACGCGCAGGCGGTTGGCCGCGTGGCGGGCTAGAATCTCGGCGTTGATAGCCAGCGCGGGTTTGAATTCCGCCAGCTTGAGCGGCTGGCGCAGCCCGAGCAACTCGATGCCCTTGCGAAGCACGTCGAGGGTGCCTCGCTGGTCGAGCTGGTCGCGCAGGCGCGCAAGCAAGG
Organism: uncultured delta proteobacterium; assembly: GCA_963723955.1. Classification (GTDB taxonomy): domain Bacteria; phylum Myxococcota_A; class Polyangia; order Fen-1088; family Fen-1088; genus Fen-1118. The sequence goes on along the minus strand of CAVRSU010000010.1, from coordinate 44,337 downwards.
TTTCGGCGGCCTGGGCGCCGTGGTTTTTCTCAAGGGTCTGCCAGGCATCGGGCTGGGCGGTCTGCACCCACGCGAGCACGTCGGAGGGAAAGATCGCCCTTGCCCGGTCGTAGTGGGCGGCGTCGCCGTCGACATACAACCAGCCGTGCCCACTGAGGTGCTGGCAAATCTCGTCCTCGAAGTTGATCTCCCTATGCAGGTTGGCGGGCATGGAATTACGACTTCATCTTGAGCGGCCGCTGGGCTCCGCTGCCGATCTCGACCATTTGGTCGATTCCGACGAAATGGTCTTCGACCCGCTGGCCGCGGCCGATTTCGATCATTTCGGTGATATCGACGAGATGATCCTCAACCCGCCGGCGGTTCTTCTCGAAGGGGGTCATGTCCTTGCTCATGGGTTCACCTTTCAGGACGGTTGCGGCCAGAATACAGCCGCGGGTCAGGCGGCAGCCAATTTGGATAGTGGATCAGGTTGAAATGGCGATCGGACTGATGATGAAACCCTTGGCAGTGTCGGCGCGGTCGCCAACCCGCCACGAGGCGATCGTCTTTGTGTTCGCGCAAATCGCCCTCCAGGTCCCCACGTTGCCAACGCCATGCGCCTTAATTGACTTGTCAAGTCATTCCCAACTGTCTGTCGGTCGGCAGAATATGGACCCAAAATTTAGCGAAAACTAACTGGAAACATAGCGCTAATGCATAGCACTAAATACACGTGATATCAGTAACTTATGCTATAGCTCTTGGATTGACATCACAAACGATGCTTCTATATTGATACCTACTATGATTCCCTACCAGAGACCGACTAACTGGATACACTATGACGCGGTAGCCATCGCGACTGCATTCGTGGATGCCAAGTCGACGGTTCTGTCTTTGAGGACGATCCCCTATCAGCGCTCGTGGGTAGAAGCCCTTCAGAAGATGGAACTGAAGCGCGAGGTGGCGGGAACGTCCAAAATCGAAGGCGCGGAGTTCACGGATCGAGAGCTCGACGCTGCGCTCAATGAGAGCCCCCAGCAACTCCTGACGCGCTCGCAACGACAAGCCCGCGCGGCCGTTCAGACCTATCGCTGGATCGCTGGCCTTCCAGACGATCAACCGATTGATTCAAACCTGATTTGCGAGATCCATCGACGGGTGGTCACCGACGCTGATGATGACCACTGTGCTCCTGGGCAAATCCGACAGCAGGATATGAACGTGAATTTCGGATCCCCTAGACATAGGGGTGCAGATGGTGGCCGAGAGTGTGCTGAAAGCTTTGCTGCATTCACCAACGCCATCCAACATGAATATCAAGGGCACGATCCCATCATCCAGGCACTCGCGGCGCACTATCATTTCGCTGCCATGCACCCGTTTCTTGATGGCAACGGTCGCACGGCCCGCGCCCTAGAGGCTCTGATGCTTCAGCGAGCCGGGCTTCGAGCGACTTGCTTTATTGCGATGTCGAACTACTACTATGATGAAAAATACCAGTATCTGTCGGCGTTGGCGCAGGTACGAGAGAAGAGGCACGATCTTACCCCCTTCCTCATCTTTGGACTCAAGGGCATTGCGCTTCAAGCTCGCAGATTGCTCACGGAAATACAGCACAACATTACGCGGGAGCTGTTCCGAAATCTCATGCTTGATTTGTTCCATCGGCTTCGCACGCCTCGGAAGAGGGTGATCGGGTTGAGACAAGTTGAAATCCTGAACACTCTTCTCGATTCCGACGGAATGGATCTGGAAACCCTGGCATCCAAGACAGCCACGACTTACAAAGAGCTCAAGAATCCTCGAATGGCTATTATTCGAGACCTGAACGACCTGATTGGGCTTAGGACCATTGGGTTCAAGGAGATGCCCAATGGTGGCTATCACCTCTTTGTTCGGTTGGAGTGGCCAACCGAGATCACAGAGACGGAATTCTTTGGACAGCTAAAGAACCTTCCCAAGGGCAAGACCCACACTTTCCTGAAGTAGCACCTTACGTCGCGCCCCACCGCGCCTTGGCGGCCTTCTTGGTTGCCTGGGAGCAGGTTGGCAGGCATGGAATTGGGACTTCGCTTTGAGGGGCCGCTGCGCCCCGCTGCCGATCTCGACCATTTCGGTGATATCAACGAAATGGTCCCCAACCCGCCGGCGGATCTTCTCGAAGGGGGTGATTTCCTTGCTCATGGGTTCATCTTTCACGACGGTTGCGCCCAGAATACAGCCGCGGGTCAGGCGGCAGCCAATTTGCGCACGTCGATCTGGCCGGTCACGGCGGCAGAGATGAGGGCCGTCCGGCGTTCTTGGAGCAGGTCGATGGCCTTCTGGGCTTCGGCGGCGAGGGCGTCGAGCTTGGCCACCTCTCTGTCGAGAAACGTTGCAATCATGGCCTGTTCTTCCAGCGGCACAACCGGTAGGTCAACCTGAGCGAAGTTCGAGAAGCGCAGCTCTTGCCCGTCGCGAATCAGATCCGTTGTAGTGCGAAGTGCCTGTATATAGGTCGCACTCTTGAAGAGATGCGCGAAAAACGGCGGATGTACATCCTTGACCGGCTTGAGCATCACATAGTGGAAGCTCGTAGAACCGCGCAATTTGCACCATTCAATCCCTCCCTGAAAACTTCTCATGCTAATGATGAAATCGTCGGGCTCGACGTGCTTCAGGCTCTCTTTGCCCATAATAACTTCCACAACACGGCGACCTTCAAGTTCGACAAAATCGGACTGAAGAAGAACCCCGTACTTCTGCGATGCCGTGAGCATCTGGTCGGAGGCCAAAGCGGGTTCACTGCGGACGGCGAACATCCGCCGGCTCTGGCAAGTGCCCCAATGCGCCGGCACGTCGCCGAGCCATTCGATGCCGGAGGTTTTCATGGGGGTGCGGGGGTTCAGGCCTTTGGTGACGGCGTGGGAGATGACGGCCTGGCGCTTTTCTTTCAGCAGCTCCATCAGCCGTTGCTGCTCCGCCACCAACTCGTCAATCTTCCCCGTCTCCCGGTCCAGAAATTCGGCAACAATGCTTTGCTCTTCAATGGGGGGGATGCAAACCCGCAATTCAGATATCTCGCCCTGGTCGAGAATCGGCAGAGTCGCGCTCGGTGCAATCGCTCGGAGCGAGGGTTCCAGGCGCTTGAGCTGGTAGGTCGCGAATCGCGGATGCACGCGTCGCTGATCCATTTCTATTGCGGTAATCTGTTGATTGCACGATGCGGAATGCGGAAGAGAACTGACCTTGCCAATTGTCGCGCCGATGGTGATGACCAAAGTTGCGCCTGGTGCGAAAACACGTGCGGCTCCATCGCTCACGGCAGATGCGTGCAGAAATTTTGCCGCTTGCGAAACCTCGATTCGGTCGTCGAAGGACGCTGGGCCATACCACGGAATGGTTCCGTCTTCGTAGTACTTTGCTTCGGCCGTCGGAGGCGTTGATCCGGTTTGTGTCCGCATGGCAAGACGTCGCAACGCCATGACATCCCAATGCTCAGGCACCTCGCCCAGCCACTCCACGCCGCTGTCCTTGTACTTCGGGTAGCGGGGAAAGCTCATGCGCCATCTCCTTCCGCCGCATTCTGCAGATAGAACTCGTGCAGCTTGGCCTGCAGTAGTTGCTTGTCGGGCAGCTGCGGCTGGTATTCGGCGATGAGCGCCGGGGACAGCGTGCGGCTCAAGGCGTATTCGACGACTTCCTCGTCCTTGCTGGCGCACAGGAGCACGCCGATGGCGGGGTTTTCGTGGGGCTTCTTCACGACGCGGTCCAGGGCTTCGAGGTAGAAGCTGAGCTTGCCGAGGTATTCCGGCTCGAAGCGGCCGACCTTCAGCTCGATGGCGACCAGGCAGTTGAGGCCCCGGTGGAAGAACAGCAGGTCGAGGGCGAAATCGCGACCGCCGACCTGCACGGGGAATTCGGAGCCGGCGAAGCAGAAATCACGGCCCAGCTCGATCAGAAAGTCCTTCAGCTTGAGCAGCAGGCCTCGGTGCAGATCCGATTCGGCGTGCTCGGCGGGCAAGTCAAGGAACTCGACCAAGTAGGCGTCCTTGAAAACCGACAGGGCCTGGGCATGGTTTTGCCGTATCACCTGCGAGGCTTTGGGCGGGTTCAGCACCGAGCGCTCGAACAGGGCGCCCGCAAGCTGGCGCTCCAGCTCGCGGCTGCTCCAGCGCTCGCGGATGGCGGTGCGCAGGTAGAACTCCCGCTCTTCCGGCCGCTTGCACTGGCCCAGGATGATGAGGTGGTGGGTCCAGGGCAATTGTCGCAGCAGTGCCGCGACAATTTGGCCACCCGCGTCTGACAGCCCGGCCTGGGACACGTTCGTCTCGCCTTTTTCCGTCGCTGCCGACAATTGTCGCGGCAGTGCCGCGACAATTTGGGTGGGCGAGGTCGGATGGTCCCGGTAGGTTTCGTAGAACTGCCGCATTCTGAACAGGTTCGCCCGGGTAAAACCGCGCAATGCCGGCTGGGTCTTCGCCAAGTAGGCGGCCAGCTGAGGAATGACGCCATCGCCCCACTCGGCAGTCGCGATCTTGCGGCTGATGATGGCACCAACCTGCCAGTAAAGGTCGATGACATGGCTGTTCACCGCCTGGACCGCGCGCTGGCGGCTGGCGGCAATCAGCTCGAGGATTTCCCCGAACGTGGCGTCGGTGACGACATGCTCGCTCATCTCGTCAGCTCCTCACTCGCTGAATTTTGCCGCAGCCTGCGGCAAAATTGTGGTTTACCTCTGCGGTCATTTCGTCAGGCCCTTGATCATGGTCAGGATGCGGTCGGTGACGCCCTTCAGCTCGGCGTCGATCTCGGCCAGCGGACGCGGTGGCTTGAACACGTAAAAGTGGCGGTTGAAGGGGATTTCGTAGCCGACCTTGGTCTTCTCGTGGTCGATCCAGGCGTCGGGCGCGTGGGGCAGCACCTCGCGTTTGAAGTAGGTTTCCACGTCTTCGGAAAGCGGCACGTTTTCGGTGTCGCGCAGGTTGGCGTCGGGCGCCGGTTGGCCCTTGCCCTTGCCCTTGGTTCCGAGCACGACGTTGCCCTTGCCATCGCGCTCGGGCCGCTCGACGGTGATGGTGCGGTAGCCGAAATCCTCGTTTTTGAAGATGCGGCTGATGGGGACGCCGGCGCGGGTGACCTTCTTGAGCTGACCGAAGATCTGGGTGATGTCCTCGATGTGGTCCGGGCTCAGCTCTTTGCGCTTGCTACCTAGACTTTTGCGCATCTTCTGCCAGAAGCCGCTGGCATCAATGAGCTGCACCTTGCCCTTGCGCGCGGCCGGCTTGCGGTTGCTGACGATCCAGACGTAGGTGCTGATGCCGGTGTTGTAGAACATGTCCGTGGGCAAGCCGATGATGGCAAGGGCCAGGTCGTTCTCCAGCACGTAGCGACGGATTTCGCTTTCGCCCGAGCCCGCGCCGCCAGTGAAAAGCGGCGAGCCGTTGAGCACGATGCCGAACCGGCTGCCGCCGTCCTTGGCAGGGCGCATCTTGGAAATGAGGTGCAGCAGGAACAGCAGCGAGCCGTCGCTGACGCGCGGGAGGCCGGGTCCGAAGCGGCCATTGAAGCCGTGCTCCTCGGCCTCCTTGCGGATTTCCTTTTCGATCTTCTTCCACTCGACGCCGAAGGGCGGATTGGAAAGTGCGTAGTCGAAGGTCTTGCCGGACAGGCCGTCGGCGGACAGGGTGTTGCCGAAGATGATGTTGGCGATGTCCTGGGCCTTGATGAGCATGTCCGCCTTGCAGATGGCGTAGGACTCGGCGTTCAGCTCTTGCCCGTACATCACCAGCCGGGCCTTGGGGTTGTGGGCAGCGAGGTGTTCGCCCGCAACGCTCAGCATGCCTCCGGTCCCGGCGGTGGGGTCGTAGATCGAGCGGACCACTCCAGGCTTCGACAGGGCGTCGTCATCCTCGATGAAGAGCAGGTTCACCATCAGCCGGATGACTTCGCGTGGGGTGAAGTGCTCTCCGGCGGTCTCGTTGGAAAGCTCGGCGAACTTTCGGATCAGCTCCTCGAAGACGGCGCCCATGGCGGCGTTGTCCACGGTCTCGGGGTGCAGGTCGATATTGGCGAACTTCTCGGTCACCAGGTAGAGCAAGCCGGCCTTGGCCAGGCGGTCAATCTGGGTGTGAAACTCGAAGCGCTCGAAGATGTCGCGCGCGGCGGGCGAGAACGCTTGCATGTAGGCGCGCAGGTTTTCGCCGATGTGGTCCTGGTCGCCCATCAGCTTCTTCAGGTCGAGCGGCGACGTGTTGTAAAAGAGCTGCCCGGATTTTCGCAGCAAGAACGGCTCGGGGTTGACGCCAGCCCCTTTGCGTTTCGCCAGCTCTGCCAGCACCGCCGACTTGGTCGGTTCCAGGACGCAGTCGAGTCGTCGCAGGACGGTGAACGGCAGGATGACCTTGCCGTACTCGGACTGTTTGTAGTCGCCACGGAGAAGGTCGGCGACCGACCAGATGAAGGACGAAAGGTTGGTATCGCTCATGGATTTGTCAGTCAGTCACGAGGATAGGCCCCGGCGGGCGCGCGGTTCAAGTAACTCGCCAAGTTTATTCGGGCTGAGAAGATCGGCCCGCCGGCCTCGTGGTAGCTTTGTCGCATGCCCAGGCCCGCACAGTCTGAAACCCTCGAACGATTGAAGACGCTGGTCGGCCCGGCCGGGTTTTCCGTCGATGCCGACGAGCTTGCCCCCCACCTCACCGAGTGGCGCAATCGTTTCGTGGGCAAGACGCCGCTGCTGCTCAAGCCGGCGTCGACGGCCGAGGTCGCCGCCATCGTGCGCATCTGTGCCGAGGCGGAAGTGGGCATCGTGGCGCAAGGTGGAAACACGGGACTGGTGGGCGGGCAGATCCCGCGACCCGAGGGTTTGGATCTTCTGCTCAGCATGAGCCGCATGAACAAGATCCGCGCTGTCGATGCGGTCGACAACACCATGGTGGTGGAGGCCGGCTGCACCCTGGCCGTGGCCCAAGACGCGGCGGCCGGCGTCGACCGACTGTTGCCGCTCAGCCTGGCGGCCGAAGGCACCAGTCAAGTCGGAGGTAACCTGTCCACCAATGCGGGCGGCATCCACGTCCTTCGTTATGGCAACGCCCGCGATTGCGTGCTTGGCCTCGAGGTCGTGACCGCCGACGGCGAGATCTGGAATGGCCTGCGGGCCTTGCGCAAGGACAACACCGGCTACGATTTGAAGCAGCTCTTCGTGGGCGCCGAGGGCACGCTCGGCATCATCACCGCTGCCGTATTGAAGCTGTTCCCGCGCCCGCGCCAGGTCGAAACCATTCTGGCCAGCACGTCCGATCCTGACAAGGTGCTCGGGTTGCTCACGCTCGCCCGTGATTTGACGGGCGATGGTGTGCTCGCGTTCGAGATGCTCTCGCGCTTTGCCCTCGAATTGGTCCTGCGCCACATCCCGGGAACCTCCGATCCGTTGGCAACACCCGCGCCCTGGTACGTGCTCACGGATCTGACGGTCGCACGCGATGTGGCCGAGGCGTTCCTGGCTGCGGCGCTCGATCGAGGTCTGATCGACGACGCGGTGCTGGCCGGCAGCTCGGCGCAGGCCAAGGCTTTGTGGAAACTGCGTGAGTCCATCTCGGAATCGCAGAAGCACGAAGGCGGCAGCATCAAGCATGACATTTCCGTTCCGGTGTCGCGAATTCCCGCCTTCATACGCGAGGCCCTGGCCGCGGCCGAGAAGCTGATCCCCGGCATCCGCCCCGTGCCCTTTGGCCACGTCGGCGACGGCAACCTGCACTTCAACTTCACCCAACCCGTGGGCATGGACAAGGAAGCCTATCTGGAAAAATGGGAAGCCCTCAACCGGGTCGTACACGACATCGTGATCGCCCACGACGGCTCGATCAGCGCCGAGCACGGCATCGGCGTGCTCAAGCGCGAGGAAGCCCGCCGCTACAAGAGCCCTGTCGAGCTGGAGCTATTGCGCCGGATCAAGCAAGCCCTCGACCCCAAGGGCATCATGAATCCGGGCAAAGGGGTCGTGTAGGACAGTCCTGGCTGCGACTTCGTCGTTGCCGAACCGTTACGAAGAGGTAGCAAGACAGCTCTTCGGATTGGTTTACGGTGTGGGCGGCTCAGGCTCGGCGAGGTGAAGTGGAGCTTGGGTGTGTGTTCTTTGATTGTGAAAGACTTGGAGGCTCCCCGATGAAACTGCGATCAAATGAGAACCTAGCACTGCTGCTGGGCCTAGGCCTGGCTGGTCTGGGCGCTAGCTCGTGTTCCGAGCAAACCGCGCGGTTGGTCGAAACGCAAACCTTGGCACTGACCGGTTCGGCCGATATCGTCATCAGCCAAGTGTATGGTGGTGGCGGCAACAGCAGCGCTCAATATCACAATGACTTCATCGAGCTGTTCAACCGCGGGACATCGGCCGCCAGTATCACCGGTTGGTCGGTACAGTATGCATCCGCCACGGGTTCTTCGTGGTCGAAGACCAATCTGACGGGAACCATCCAGCCCGGCCAGCACTACCTGGTGCAAGAGGCAGCCGGAACCGGCGGAGGCGCTAGCCTTCCCACCCCCGACGCAACCGGAACCATTTCCATGTCCGCGACCTCGGCCAAGGTGGCGCTCGTCATCAACCAGACGCTGCTCACTTGCTCTACAGGTTGCCTGCCGAACTCCAACATCCGCGATTTCGTGGGCTACGGTTCCAGCGCGAACAGCTACGAGGGCAGTGGCCCAACAGCCACCCTCAGCAACACCACGGCCGCCATGCGCGCCGCGAACGGTTGCACGGACACGGACAACAATTCAGCCGATTTCACCGCGGTTGCTCCCAACCCGCGCAACACGGCATCGACCTACACGACTTGCGGTGGCAGTGGCACGGGCGGTGCGACTGGCACGGGCGGTGCGACTGGGACCGGCGGCGTCCACGGCACCGGAGGCGCTATCGGCTCAGGTGGCGCGATCGGCACGGGTGGCAGCGGTGGCTCGGTCGCGCTTCCCTCTCCAACCCTGCCTCCGGTGACGCTGTCCACGCTCACCTTTGGCGTTCTCGGCGACACGCGTCCCTCCTCGAGCACGAGCGGTCACTACCCGACGACCCTCCAGAACATCATCAACGGAATCTTTTCCGGCATCCAGGGCAAGGGCGTTCAATTTGCCATTTCCGTGGGCGACTTCTGTTACTCCGGCAGCGGCTCGGGCGCGGGCCTGCCGCAGTTCAACGATTTCATGTCGGCGCGTGCCTTGCTCAGCGTTCCTTTCTTGCCCGTGCTCGGTAACCACGAGTGCAACACGAACACCAACGGCAACTGCCCGGCGGGTTCCTACACCGGCCTCATGCAGGACTACATCAACACCATTGTCACTCCCTCAACCAACCAGTCGTCGCCGTACTACTCCATCCTGTACAAGGCGACCGACGGTTCTTGGAATGCGAAGTTCATCGCGACCGCTGCCAATGCGTGGGACACCACCCAGCAGACCTGGCTGCAGTCAACGCTCGCCGTGAAGACCACGTACACCTTCTTCCTCCGCCATGAACCGGCCAACGCGAACACCGCCCCAGGAACGACTCCATCGGAGAACCTGATCTCCGCGGCCTACAGTGCGGGCAATCTGACCTTGTCGATGACGGGTCACACGCACCTCGTGCAGCTGCCGGGTGGCACCCAGCCTTACGGCGACCCGTACGGCGCGACCCAGGCGTACGAAGTCATCGTCGGCAACGGCGGCGCGCCTCTCGACGCCGGCTCGTACTACGGCTACGCCGTGCTCACCCGTCGGGCCAGCGATGGCGCCATCGTCATGCAAATGTACGAATCGGCCAACAGCTCGGGAACCGCCATTTCGCCCAACGTCGCAGATACGAGCTTCCGCTTCGCCGTGAATCCCAACGGCTCGTCGAATCCCAATACGCAGTTGCCGTAGCGCCCCTGAACGAGCTGCAATTTCCAAGTGGCATCAACAAAGCCTATCGCGCTCTTTCTCCTTTCGTCCCTGGGCATCCTGGCGGCCGTGGTCGGTCCGCGCGGGCTTGCCCAGGGGGCGTCGCGACGGGTTGCCCTTCTCCACGTTCCCCACGTCGCGGCCGAGCCCGTGCGAAAGGACGGCAAGACCGAGGCGAAATTCTGGGAGGGCGAGGCCGGAAGCACGGGCGTTCTGCTCGACGACAAGGGTCTGGGAATGGTTCCCTACAGCGAAGTCAAGGCCAGGTGGGGAAACGGCAAGCTCTACCTGTGGCTCTATGCCGCCGATCTCGACGTGCAAGGCAAAGTCCGCGACGCGGACGCAGAGCTATCCGGCGACGATGCTTTTCAGATCCAAATCGGAGACAGCGGGCGGTTCTACGCGCTCGAGGTGAATGTCCTCGGAACATTGACTGATGCCATCTGCAAATCGCGCCGCCGAACGCCTCACGATCCGATGGGAAAGACCTGCGATCGGTCATGGCAGAGCGGGGCGGACGTGGACGTGGACGTGGATGGAACCCTCAATCAACTTGGCGACAAGGACGAGGAGTGGGTCGTCGAGCTGACCATCCCACTCGACAAGATTGGCCGCAAGAACGTGAAACCCGGTATGCGCCTGCGCTTTTCGGTGAGCCGTTGCGAGGTGGCGTACGACGGTGTTCGCGCCTGCGGGAGCTGGGGCTTGGGCGAACAAGGTGCAGAGCTCCTGCTCGATCCCTAGAAATACCGGACGAAGATCAATCCCCGAAGCCAGCACCACTTCCGGGCGTCAGCCCGGTGGCCATGCAACAGGGAGATTCGTGGCTCGGCAGATCGTCCGCCACATCGACGCCCGCTCGCCGGAGACCTTCGTCTATCGCGACAAGGGTTCCATGGCGACCATCGGCCGCAGTCGCGCGGTGGCCGAAATCGGCAAGATACGCTTGAGCGGATTCATTGCCTGGCTTACCTGGCTTCTGGTCCACATCTATTATCTTGCCGACTTCCGCAATCGCACCATCGTCATCATCAATTGGGCCTGGTCCTACCTGACCTACCGGCGAGGGGCGCGCTTGATCGCGGGCCGCGAGCCTCCGAACACGCATGGCTGACGGCTACCAGAAGGCGGCGCGTAGCTGGGGGCCGTGCTTGTTGCTATTCCCTTTGCTCTGGGTCAATAATCCGGCCAACGGAGGACCCTCATGCCGCTCCCTTCTATTCTCGCGCGTCTTCTGGGCCAGAAGAACCTTCGGTCTCCTTCTTCGGAGTGGAAGCTCAAATCCTGGGATTCCGCCCAAGTGGAGGCCTCGCTGGTGGAGATGTTTACCTATGCGCAAGAGAATGCCCAGAGGGCCGAGGACTGGTACTGGGAGAAGAAACGCTGGAAGGCGATCACTTCGCGCACTTGCCGGTTGGCAACGATCCTATTCACGGCAGCGGCCACACTGATTCCCATCCTGGGATCCGTCGCCTGGGTTGACAAGAGTATCGCCGAGCAGACCCAGCAGATGTTGTGGACGCTGAAGATGAACCAGGCCGGCTATTTCTGTTTGGGCCTCGCCGGACTGTCGCTTGCCCTCGATCGATTTCTGTCCGGCTCAACCTCCTGGATGCGCTACGTTGGCACCGCGACATCCATCCAGACCGCTACGGAGCAGTTTCGCCTCGATTGGGACAGATTGAGAGCGTCCCAGGCCGGCAAGCAGCCCGAAGGACAGGATCTGGTCACGCTCATCAACCGGATCACTGAGTTCAGCGTCACCGTGCGGGCGCTGGTGGAGGGTGAAACCAAAGCATGGGCGGCCGAGTTTCAGGCGAACCTGGCCGAGCTCCAGAAGAGCACGGCTGCCGCGGTTGAGACCGCGCGCGCCGAGTTTCAAGCGGCGCAGAAAAAGGCCGATACGGAACAGCAGGCCACGCGGCCCGGCGGAATTGATTTGACGGTTGACAACGCCGCCGACACCGACCAGGGATATGAAGTCCGCGTCGACGACCAGGTCAAGAAGAGCGGCATCACTAGCAAGACCTGCGGAATTCTCGGCATTCCCCCAGGCATCCACGAGCTCTCGGTGCAAGCGAAGATCGGAAGCGTATCGGCGTCGGCTTCCCAACTGGTGACCATCGCGGCCGGCAGCGCGACCAGGGCGCAACTCTCCCTGGCGAAGCAGAAGGCAAGCGGCGCAGGCGCTCGGGTTCCCTAGTCCGGCAGTTCGCCAGCATAGACGTAAGCCTTCTACACCTTCGACCGGGCTCGCATGATGGCGAAGATGGCGTCGATCGTGCTCGATTCTTTTCCCCCACGCATCTCGGACATGCCCGCGATCAGACCGTCGTTGCGAAGCAGGGCCAAACCGTGTACCTCGGCCCAGGCGAGCAAAGCGAGCGCTGCCGCATCCGCGCGCGGATCCATCGAGCCTTCGGCCTGGCATTCCTTCACCGTGCCCTCGACCACACCGAAGGAATCGTAGTCCTCCTGGTGCCCTCCCAGCTTCTCGCCCACGCTCATCGCGGCGGCCATGCCTTCCTTGGAGAACATGACGCTGAGGTATTCCGGGTTCTTGCGCGCGAATTCCAGATAGGCCCGCCCTTGCGCCATCAACTTGTCGATGGCCTTGCCGGGACGGCGCGCCCGCGCATCGAGCAGGCTAGTCCTTAACCGCTTGTGCCCCTCCAGCATCAAGGTGGCCAGGATGGCTTCCCTGTTCTCGAAATGGCGATAGGGGGCCGCGTGGCTGACTCCGACCTCCTTGGCCAGCTTGCGCAACGAGAATTCGCGCATACCTTCTTCCCTGATCAGGCGGACCGCACCGTCGAGGAGGGCCTGGCGCAAATCGGGGTGGTGGTAGCTCCGCTTCTTGGGCATACCGCCATTGTGCCTTTTATGTTGACACTGTCAACATACGGATCTACACCATGTAGACACTGTCAACATTGCCCCCAATGGAGGTCCCCATGCACTGCTTGATCCTGAACGGAAATCCCAAACCATCGGGCTTCGACGACTACCTGGCGCGCTTCGGCCAGGCGCTAAAGCGGCAGGGCCACGCGGTCGAGCGCATCGACTTGCGCAATCTGAACCTGCACTACTGCGCTGGCTGCTGGACCTGCTGGTGGAAAACCCCCGGCCTGTGCGCACTCAAGGACGACATGGCCGACATCTATCCCAAGATGGTGAAGGCGGATCTCGTGCTGTGGTCGAGTCCCTTGGTCTTGGGCACCGTCAGCGCGCTGCTCAAGAAGGTGCAGGACCGTTTCGTTCCCATCGCCCACCCCTACATCGAGCTGGTGGATGGGGAATGCCACCACCGGCATCGCTACCAGCACAACGCCGATGTGGGCGTGATCGTGGAGCCGACGGCCGAGGACACCGATGCGGATCTCGCCATCACGCTCGAATTGTTCCAGCGCTTCTCCAGAAACACGCGCACGCGGTTCCGCCTGTTCGCGACCACCACCACCCCCATCGAGGAGGCCGCCCGTGAAGCGCTTGCTGCTTAATGGTTCGCCGCGTGGCAAGGGTGCCAATTCTCGCCAAATCCTCGAATGGATCGCGCAGGGGCTGGAACAGGTGGGGATCACCTATCTGCCCATCGTCGATCTCGCACCGGATCCCACGCGCTCGACGCATCTTGAGGCCTTCGAGGACGCGGACGAGGTCGTGTTCGCCTTTCCGCTGTACACCGATTCCATGCCAGCCATGGTGAAAGGATTTCTTGAAGGTGTCGCGCTTGCGGACAGGTCGCGGCTGCGGGGCAAGCGCGTGGCCTTCATCATCCAGTCGGGTTTCCCCGAGGGGATTCACACCGAAGCCCTGGGCTCTTATCTGGCGCGCGTTTGCGAACGCCTAGAGCTCGTTCACCTGGGAACGCTCCGCAAGGGAGGCGTGGAAGGAATACGCATGATGCCGCCCAAGAGCGTCGCCAAAATCCAGGCCCGCTTCGTCCAAGCTGGCAAGGAATTGGGCGCAAAGGGACGTTTCTCCTCGGAATTGATTCGCTCCATGGCCGAGCCGAGAACCTTCGGATGGAAAGGGCGCGCGCTCATCCGCCTTCTCGGTGGCCTCGGCCTTCTCAATTTCTACTGGAATCGCATGCTGAAAAAGCACGGCGCCTACAGCCGCCGCTTCGATGCGCCATACCTCGGCGGTCAATCGTTGTCATGATCCAACCGGGGTGACGCTGGGCGGTTTCCGCAGTGTCTGCGGGAACCCAATGCTACGATTGAGATCGCCAAAGCGCCCATGCCCAGCAAAGCAGCAACCGCCATCCCAGAAGATCGCCTGGCCCAGGCCTTGAACGCCGATGACGACTCGATTCTGCGCGCCTTGCCCAAGGCGGATGTGCACTGCCACGCCCTTCTCAACTGCCCGCGTTCAACCTATGAGCACGTTCTTCGCTACAAGCTACCCTCGCCGCCGCCGCGCTTTCGCGATTTCGGCGAATTCGGCGGCTATCTCGCCGCGAACATGTTCCCTGCCATTTGCAGCTTGGACGGTATTCGCACCCTGCTGCGGGCCGGGCTCGAACGCATGGTTGGCGAAGGCGTGGTCTACGCCGAGGCCAGCATCGACCTGCTCTTGCCCTCGCACATCCACGCCCCCGCGCGGGCGGTGATCGATGTCGTCGGCGAGGAACGCGACCGCATCGCGAGCCGACTGACCTTCGTGCCCGAGATCGGCATCAACCGTCGTGTGCCGCCCGAGCGTCTGTGGCCGCTCTTCGTTGCCTATCTCGACTCCGGCGTGTTCGGCGCCGTCGACCTCTACGATGACGAGCGCGCCGGAGATCTGCGCGACTTTCAGCGTTTCTTCCGCCTCGCACGCGAGCGCGGGCTTTCGCTCAAGGCCCATGCGGGCGAGACCTGCGGGCCCGAACGCGTGCGAGACACGGTGGAGCTCCTGGAGGTCGATGCCATCCAACACGGAGTCGCCGCGGTTCAAGATCCGACGTTGCTCGAAGAACTAGCTCGACGGGGAACCCAGCTCAATCTCGGCATCGCCAGCAACGTCGCGCTCGGCGTGGCTGCATCGTACGAAGATCATCCCATTCACGCGCTGCTGGCCGCGGGTGTGAATGTCGCCCTTGGCACCGACGATTTCGCCATCTTTGGCGCCAGCCTGTCGGACGAAATCCGCCGCCTGCACCGCTCGGGCATGCGTCTGCGCGACCTGGCGAAGGTGCGGCTCGGCCCGCCGGCGTAGGTCAGCTTGCAGTCTACTCGTCCGACGTGTCGTCGCTCTTGTCCGCCGAGGACGCGAATCGGTAGCCGATGCCGCGCACGGTTTCCACGTAGGCGCCAGCCAACCCCAGCTTTTCCCGCAAGCGCTTGATATGGGTGTCTACCGTGCGCGTGTTGTTCTCCGGGCTCGCCTCCCAAACGTCGTCGAGCAGCACGCCGCGGGTTTGGACGCGGCCGCGGCGCTGGTAGAGCGTCCACAGCAGCTTCATCTCCAGCGGCGTGAGAGTGATTTCCTCGTCGTCCACCCACGTCCGATGCGCGCTGCGGTCCACGCGCAGGCGACCAAATACCAGCTCGGCTTCCGAATCCGCATTGACGCCTGAAGCGGTTCCGCGCGAGCGACGCAGAACCGCCTGCACGCGAAGGATCAGCTCTCTCACGCTGAAGGGCTTGACCACGTAGTCGTCGGCGCCCAGCTCGAAACCCACCACGCGATCGATTTCCTCACTGCGGGCCGTTAGCATCATGACCGGAACCTCGCGCAGCGCCGGGTCGCTCTTGAGCTGGCGACAAACCTCCAGTCCCGAGATATCCGGCAGCATCAAGTCGAGCAGTACGAGCTCCGGTCGCTCCTTCCGCGCCAAGTCGAGCCCCGCGGCTCCACGATCGGCGGTGAGCACCTCGTGTCCCGATTGACCAAGGTTGTAGGCGAGTATCTGACGAATGTCTTCTTCGTCTTCGACGACCAGGATGCGTGCCATGACCAGTACCTTCTACACCTCAATCCCTTCCGCGTGCAGGGGGACGGCGGGCGATTGCTTGCGAATCCAGGTTCAAGGAAGACCGAGTATCCAATCGGCGATAGTCTGATACTCCGAACTGTCCGTGGCAAATCGCTGTCCGCCGCCATGACTGTCGCTGGTGGCCTGAACCAGCAATCTACTCTCGGAAGGATTGCCTGGCGTCACCAGGGCCACGACCATAGCGCGATCCAATCGGGCATCGCCGGTCAGCACGAAACTGGTGTTGTAGGCTTGGCCGCTGGCCGAATGGCAATCGACGCAGTCGAGCTCGAGAACGGGATATACCGAGTTTTCAAAGGTCAGGTCCACGCCCTGAGCGTCGTCCGCGCCCCCATCACGAGGCGCGGGCCCGCGATGGAAATCGGCGCAGCCCGCGATGGCCAAGGCGGCGGTCAGTGCGAAGAGCAACCTAGAACCCATAGGACACCGTCAGCCGCAAAAGATCGTCCGGACGTTCGTCGACTTTTTCGAAGTTCCAGAAGTAGGCCAGGCTGGCTTGCGCACCCGCGTATTCGACCACCAAGGCTAGGTTGTGGTGCGAGCCATCGTCCGCGGTGGCCCGGTTGGCGTCGTAGAAGAGCCCTGCCCGGTTGTCGAAAGTCGCCAACCCGCTGCGCACCTGGAGGTAAATCCAATCGCCCAGATAGGCACGCAACCAGACATAGTCGGCGAAGTGAAAGTACGAGCCGGCATCCGGCACGGCGTCCGGCCGGCCGTAGCTCTCGTCGGCAGAAACGAACGCGCGCACCGCCCCCAAGCCCACCGCCAGCCGATTCAAGATGGGCCAGTCGGGGCGCCACGCCGTCACATCCACGGCCTGCATGATGAGCTGGCGGCCAAAACGCATGGGGTTCCAATAAAGCGAGTACCACAGGGTGAACGGACCGCTGGACAGCGCCAGCCGATTTCCCACCGCCACGCGCGCCCCGTCGTAGGCAACCAGGTCGCGCTGCATGTCGAGGGTCTGGTCGCGCGAGGGGAGATCGAAGCCTTGCACGGTGTAGATTTCATCGGAGGCCGACAATCCACGCGACACCAGGGCGAAGCGCACGCCGCCGCCGATGGCCGACCAGACCACGGGCAGCGTCCTTTGATCGACGCCGCTGAGCCCGCCGTAGTTCTTGTGAAACAGCGGATCCGGTCCGAACGGCACCAGGATCTTGCCCGCGTGGGCGGACACGCGCACGGGCGATCCCTTGCCCGAAAGGCGTGTGGTGAGCTCGTAGAAGTAAAGTCCCAGCAGCTCGGCGTTGAATCCTATGGGCACGTCGTCGCCTTGGCGGGAAAGAAACAGAAAATGGTGATAGCTGTGAAATTCGTTGTGCCCGCTACCGATGTCACCCGACCTGCCTGCGCGCTCGTAGGCGGCGTCAAACATGCCGCCAAGGCGGATGCCGCCGGGCAGAGCGAACGCCTGGCCGCCGTGCTCCTCGGCTTCATCCTTCGACGACCGAGTGGCCGGCGCGGGTGCGGGCTCGGCTGCACTTTCGGACTCGGTCTCAGCTGCGCCGGCCGAAGTGGCTGCCTCGGACGCAGCCCAAGCCGACGACTCGGTCACCACAAGAAAGAGCGAAGCGAGAAGCGCGACGTTCTTCATCTTGCGTGACACGAGGATTTGCAGGTCGCACGCGCGCCGCTGGTTGGTGGCGCAGTCCGACCGTCATGACAAGCGCCGCAGAACCTGCCCTCGTCCATCTGATCGTGGGTGAATCCCATGCGCGCGCGGGGGAACAGGGCTGGGTGACAGGTGACACAAAGGTATTGATCGTGTTGCCAGTGCGAGAACACGCCGGGCGCGGGCGGATCGGCCTTGCCGTGTTCCTTGATGATGGGAACGCGCACCTCCGCCGGAACGGCCAGCACCGACGCCGAAGCGAGAACAAGAGCGCCCAGCAGGGCAAGGGCCAAGAGTCCCTTACCAAATATTCCTGGTTGCTTCGTGAAAGACATCACGGTGAGACAGGCCGCATTGTCGGATGTCTCGGCGCCAAAGTCGACCGTCTTTCGGACTTTTCCGGATTTCGGAAGCGGATTTTGGAGCGACCGAGCTGCCCGTGTTTGGAGCTGATTTCTAGACGCCGATCCCATGCTGGGCAAGTCGTGGCAAACATGCGCCAACCAGTCTTGCCGAGAACCGCAGGGCTGCGCTCCCTCCGGCCACTACACGGGGGAATTCTGCGCTCTGCGAGGCACAACCGCCTCGGGTCGCTGCACGCCACCGCAAGGTGTGGGCTTGCATGTCCTGCGGCACGGTCGAGTTCGATCTACCGTCAACGGCAACCATAGCGGTCGAGCTCGGCCCGTGAAGTCAATCGTATGTGGCTGCCGATCAGCGGTCGGCCGCACGGTTAGGTCTAACTTCTCGCTCTTTCACTCGTGGCGAGATGTCCAGCGGGCGCAGGCGTGGCGGGTGGCAGTAAGGGAGGGGACCCGTTGCGCGCGTAGGGAGCGTGCCACCTGTGCTGTAGGCGCACTCCCGAATCTTCGCTGTGCTCACGTATCGAGTTGAATCGACCGTAGCGCGCAACGGGGAGCAGGCCCGAGCTGACAGGACCCGCCACGCCGGAGCCAGCGGGTCACCGTGTCGAACACCTTGAAAGGGCTGCCATCTCAGGGTTCCCATTACAATGCCGGGCTGGCGTTGTGGACCAGATCCATGAAGTAGGCCTCGAACCAGTTGCCCGCCTGCGGGGCGCCCTTGGCCGCGTCGGGTCCGGCGCACATTTCGTCGAAACGCGGGCCCGACGGATCGGACGAGCCGTCCGACTCTCCCGGTGGCTTGACCCACCAATAGGCATCGATGCCAGGCGCTGGGTCGGCGCGCGGGCGTTCTCCCAAACCCGCGCCGTGGACGTTGCACCAGCTGCCCCAATTGGCCCGGATGCCGCCCTTGCCGTTGCGTGAGGTGTCGATGATGAATCCGTGGTTCTTGAAACCGTACATGGCCAACGTCTCTCGCAGCGTCTTGGCGTAGGCCAATTCATTCGGGCAGGGATTGGTGGGTTCGAGCGCGGCACCGTCGCGGTTCGACAGGTGGGTGTAGTTCGAGGTGTTGAGGGCAAAGCCGCGAATCATCTGCGGGCCGCCGGCCTCGTTGAGCACGGTCTTGAACACCTTGGCGATCTTGGCGCGGTTGTCGTCCCAGCCCAACCAACCCGCGTGCCCGGCGTCGAGATAGACGCTGACATTGGGCAAGTGGAAGCTCTTGATGGCGTGGACGATACCGTTCTTGTACGCGGACCTGGATTGCTGGCACTTGGGCAGGCTCATGTTGGTGGCCAAGTTGCCCAACGAATCCGGCTCCAGGATGACGGCAATGGGTTGATTCGTGTGCGCCTTGAGCTGGGCCGCGATGGGATCGATGAACTCCGTGCGGTAGCGAGCCTCCCCATTTTCCTCGACCTTGAGCTCGCCGGCCGACGATACGGCCGCGCAGTCGCGATTGGGCAAGTTGTAGACAACGATGACAGACATGGTCGGCACCCCACTCGCGTCCTGCTGCTGCTTGGCCTCGTCGAGCCAGCCCTTCAAATTCTCGACGGCCTTGATGTCGGAGAGCCATACGCCGGTCGGGTAGGTCGCGACCTTGCGAATGGTGCCAGCTTCTTCTGGATGCTTGGCTGCGGTGGCCTCGACCGAGGCCGTGTACGCGGGGTTGAGGAAGAAGCGAACATCCTTGAAGGGATTGCCACCGCCTGCCTTGGCTTCTTTTTCGGGCGAACCGATTCCGCCCATTTCGCCTGCACAGCCGAGGGCGCCGAGCAGCAAGGCCGAAGTGAGAACAACAGGGTAACGCATGAAAACCTCCTCGAAAGGTCGCAAAAGGTCGCAAGTGGTTGCGTGAACGCACCAGGCACCTTCAGCAAGGTGCGTACCAACAACCATCCGTGCCGATTCGACGCCAATCTCCAGTCTTTCGGCCAACGGCCAACCGCCAGGGCGGGTCACCACCTCTGCGAACACGGTGTCCGGACGACCGCGGACGTCCGCGGTCAATCGGGCCTGACACGCCAGACGGTCTTCTCAGTCGGCTCGAAGTGTACGCCGCAACCGTGTACCTGGACGCTGTCCGTCGAGCAAAGTCGCGACCGATTGCCGAAGGATTCTGAATCCAGGTGCTGGTGAGCGGAATCCAAGAGCCAAGAAAAGACATTCCTCTTCAAGGAGAAGCCATGAGCACTGCCGTCAACGTCAACATGTCTCATGTTCCCGGCGTCGCGTCCGACAAGCCCGGACGCGGGCTCACCATCGCCCTTTGGATTGCCCAGATCCTCTTGGCCCTCGTTTTCGGTTTCGCCGGAGCGATGAAGGTCTTCACTCCCATCGAAGAGCTGGCCAAGAACGGCGCCTGGATGAGAGACTCCGAGGTGCTCATCCGCTTCATTGGAATTTCCGAAGTCTCCGGCGCGCTCGGCATGCTCCTGCCCTCCCTGTCCCGGATCAAACCCAAGCTCACCAGCCTCGCCGCCGTGGGCCTCTTCATCATCATGGTTCTAGCCACCGGCTTCCACCTGATGCGCGGCGAAGCCAGATTCACTCCCATGACCCTGGCCCTCGGCGCCCTCGCCGCCTTCGTAGCCTGGGGCCGCTTCCGCAAGGCGCCCATCGCTGCAAGAGTCTCGGGAAACAACTAGCTGACGAACCTCCGACGCGAGCCGCGCGCCGAGCGCCGCTCAAAATGGTGGTCCTTCAGGATCGAGGATGGCGGCCGACCGCCACTTTTCCCTACACCCCTAAGCCCTGGGCTGCAGGAGACGCCGCGACCTTTCTATCGCTCAAGCCACACAAGGGTTGGTCGATTGTAGCGATATGGCGTATTTTTCCGCCACTTCCCCATGCCCGATCCCATCAAGTCCCTAGACCAGGTTGGGTCTCCCCAAGTTGGCTCTCAGATGATGGGACCGATCCGCGAGCGAGCGCTCGTGCTGACGGCCGCGATTCGCGTTGTCGCCGTGACGGCCTTTCTGGGCATCGGGATCGCCTGGACGGCCACGCGCGGGATGTCCCCCTGGATCCTGGCGTGGCCCCTGGCGGTCTACCTGACCCTGGCGACGCTGGCATTCGTGTACCGTCGTCGCGCGCTGACCATGCGCCTGTCGTGGGTGCTGCCATTTCTCGACATTGGCGTGACCTTCCTGGTTCACCGCCTGGGTATCTCCGCCGACGCTGGGGTCCCCATCATCGTGGCGGCTTGGGGGGTCACCGGCCTCGGCGCCTACACCCTCATCGTCGCCTTGGCGGGTCTGTCCATGCCCGCCCGCTTGGTCGCCGTTCTGACCCTGCTATCGACGGCAGCAGAGGTGGTGATTCTCCGCTTGGCGGGCTTTTCCTATTGGCCCATGACCATGGCGGTGTTCGCGCTCGCATTCGTGGCGGTGGCAATCAGCGCCGTACCTCGCAATGCCATGGCGGCACTCGTGCGCGAAAACCAGGCCACCATGGCCTTGATGTCTCTCGCCAAATTGCAGGAGCAACACCAGCAGCTCGAGCTCCTGCAACGCGAGAAGGACGCCTTGCTCGAAATCATCGTGCACGACATGCGCAGTCCAGTCGGGGCGGCCCTGCTTTCGCTCGAATACCTAGCCATCGAGCTCAAGAAGCACCCCAGCCAGTCGTCGCTGCTCGAAGCAACCGACGATGCCCTGAGCACGCTCAACAGTCTAAGCGGCATGATCACGCAGATCCTCGACATGTCGAAACTGGAGAGCGGCCGGCTCACCCTGCGCCTCGACTTCGCCGACTTGAGACCGATCCTCGAGGCAGTCGTTCAGGAGGCAACTCCACGCGCCCGGGGGCGATCGATCGCGCTAGACTTCGATGCCCAGGAAGGTCTGACTGCCGCAGTGGATTTGCGCCTGTTTCCGCGCATTCTGGATGTCCTGACCACGCACGCGCTTCGCCACACACCCGAAGGAGGCCGCATTTTGCTGGTAGCTTCCTCCGGGGCAGCGGAGATCCGGGTGTCGATCCACAGCACGGCGCCGGCCATCCCGGTCGCTGAACGCCAGCGGATGTTCGACAAGTTCCCCCTCACCGGGACAGAGCCTCGGCGCATATCGGCCTGGGGCGTGGGCCTATATTTCTGCCGCCTGGTCGCTTCGGCCCACCAGGGGACGATCTCGGTTGAAGACGTCGACGGCTGGCCAACCTCGTTCGTGATTCATCTGCCCGACCAGCGAAAGCCCGACTAGGCACTCCGAAATCTCGCGGAACCTGCGACCATCCGTGCCCCCACGGCATCGAAGGATCGTCCCCAGCATGAACACAACGCAGGAAAGACGCGAAAGGTGACGACCATGAGGATGATCAACGTTCTGGCCCTGACCGCGATAGGTTCTCTTTGGATCCCGGCGAGCGCAACGGCTGCCACTTGGGAGCTGGATCCCGCCCACAGCGGCATCGAATTCAGCGTGCGCCACATGATGGTATCTACGGTGAAGGGGCGGTTCGAAAAGGTCAAAGGAACGGTGGAGCTCGACGAGAAGGACGTGACCAAGTCCAGCGTCGAAGTCACCATCGACCTCGCGTCGGTCAGCACCAACGAGCCCAAACGTGATAGCCACCTGAAGTCGCCTGATTTCTTCGACGTCGCCAAGTTCCCGACCGCCACCTTCAAGTCGACGAAGGTGCAGAAAGCGGGCAAGAACAAGTTGAAGGTGACCGGCGATCTGAGCCTGCACGGCGTAACCAAGCCGGTCGTGCTGGAAGTGGAAGGGCCGACGGATGCATTCAAGTCGCCCTTCGGAACCACGGTGCGCGGTGTTCACGCGACGGGAAAGATCGATCGCAAGGATTTCGAAATCGGCTGGAACAAGGTGCTCGACAACGGTGGCGTCTTGGTTGGCAATGAGGTCAGTCTCGACCTGAATGCCGAGCTGACCGAAAAAGTCGCCGCCAAGCCAGCCAAATAGGCCGCCGTAGGCTTCCCCGATACCGCCACGCGCGCCCGCCCTTGGCGCCGGGATCGTCTCATCAGCGAGCCGGCGGTTCAAGACTCGAATGGAATACTCGCCGCCAGCGCACGAAGGCCCCTGGACGAAAGCCAAGCTTTGAGTCAGAAATAGGTGTGGTTTCGGTATTCGCGTACGCCACTGGAAGACAAGCCTACTTCGACCTGTTCATGGCTTCATGCCAGCGATTTGGCGTCGAGCCGATTCGACTCGGCTGGGAACAGCCTTGGGTCGGATTCGGGCGCAAGACCCTGGACATCCGTCGTGCCATTGACGATTTGCCCGACGACGCTCTCGTGTTGTCCGTGGATCCCTTCGACGTGGTCTTTCTGACCGACCTCGACGAGCTGGCCGCCCGCTATCAGCCCTACCACGGCAAGTACGTCTGCGGCTCGCTCAAGCTGGGCCGTGGACTGGCGGCCGTCTACAACACCGAGTTCAACAAGAGCGGCCAAAGGGTACCGCACACCGAATTCGGCTACGACCACCTGAACACCGGAACTTGGATGGCCAACGCCGCCTGCGCCCGCTCGGTCATTGACCGACTGGTCGAGCAAGAGAAGATGACCGACAAGGACATGGATCAGGAGCGTATGACCAAGATGTACATTCGCGGGGATGCCGAGGTGGCGCTCGATTGGCGATGCGACCTCTTCCACAACCTGCTCTTCAGGGACTTTCTGACCCGCAGGCCAAACCTGACCGACCTCGAGTTCGCGAAAGGTCGGGTCTTCAACCACGCCACGGGGACCTGGCCGTGCGTGCTCCACGCCTCGGGCAACGCGCGCATGGAAAGCATCGCACGCGCCCTGGACTATCCGGCCGAGGTGTCTCGCCCTGCCCAATCGCAGAAGAACTTCACGCGCAAGGCGATTTTCCACGTTCAGCAGCTGGCTTCGCGCCTCGTGGGAAGATAATCGATGCCGCAAACAATCCCGTTCCACAAACCCACGCGCACGGGCCGCGAGTCGGCGCACTTGCAGCGATTGCTCGACGGAGAACGGTCGTTGCAAGAGGGCGAATACGCCGAGCGGTGCACGACCTGGCTTTCGCAGCGACTTGGTGGTGGCAAGGTTTTCCTGACCACCTCATGCACCCACGCGCTGGAGATGTCGGCGTTGCTGGCAGGAATCGAACCGGGGGACGAGGTCATCCTGCCGTCGTTCGCCTTCACTTCGACCGCGAATGCCTTCGCGCTACGCGGGGCTGCGCTTCGCTTCGTGGACATTCGGCCCGACACCCTCAACCTGGACGAGCGCCTGGTGCTCCAGGCGGTCACGCCGCGAACCAAGGTCATCTGTGCCTTGCACTACGCCGGCGTCGCGTGCGACATGGACGCGCTGGCCGAGATTGCGAAGCAACATGGCCTCTTGATCGTCGAGGATGCGGCCCACGCCATTCTCGGCACGTACAAGGGCCGGCCACTCGGCGGGCTCGGAAGCTTCGGCTGCCTCAGCTTTCACGAGAGCAAGAACCTGCACTGTGGCGAAGGCGGCGCACTGGCCGTCAATCAGTCGAGCTACGTCGAGCGCGCCGAGTTCATCCGCGACAAGGGAACCAACCGCAGGCGGTTCATCCGAGGGCAGGTCGACAAGTACACGTGGGTGGACCTGGGCTCTTCCTATACGCCGAGCGAGCTGTGCTCCGCGTTTCTTTGGGGGCAGTTCGAGGGCAGCGGCGAGGTTTTGACCGATCGGCTGGCCAGTTGGCGGCGTTATCACGACGGCCTGGCTGGTCTGGTCGCGCGCGCGCGCCTCGACATTCCCACCGTTCCCCAAGACTGCCAGCACAACGGGCATCTCTTCTACGTGAAGACGGCGAACCTCGACGAGCGGAGCCGCTTGCTGGCGTATCTTGCCGAGCGAGGCACCAGCGCAACCTTTCACTACATTCCACTGCACAGCGCGGACGCCGGGCGCCGCTTCGGCGAGTTCGTGGGTGAGGACCGCTACACCACCCGCGAGAGCCAACGCTTGCTTCGCTTGCCCCTGTGGTACGGCATGGGCCCCGAGCGTGTCGACCGAGTCTTGTCCCAGATAGAGGACTTCTATCGTCGCTAAATCATTGCCAGCGGCGAGGGGTCCTAGGACGAGAGACCGGGCGGAACAGTGCCGAACAAGGGGCAGCTTGGGTTGGGGCATTTATTGTCGTCGTCCAGCTTCCAGCCGCACTCCGGACAAAATTTGACCGACGGATTGACAGCCAATGAAGCGGCATGACCGCCAAGAGGACTCCCGCATTCGGTGCAGAAAGTAACTTGCCGTGTCGACTGAGCCGCTGTGGTATTCGGTTGCTGCTTTGCCATAGTGTTGTTCCTCCAGTTTACGGTGATTGTCTTGTTGCCACTATTTTGAAGTCCCACTATCGAGGACGAGGCTGTATGGTAGGACGAGCGCGATGCCGCTGGCAAAGCCTGGCCGCCGGTCAGCGAATTGGAATGGCATTGCGGCAGCAAGATGCAGCTCGACGCCAAGATCGAGCCCACCTATTCGCGGCCAACCCAGGGTGTAGCCGAGCAGCCAATTCCGCTGCTCCTTGCCGTCTCCGACTGCGGTGCGGACCAGCGCATCGAGAAAACCGCCGACAAATATCCCGGTTTCGAATTGCCACTTCGGATGGCTTGCTTTATAGAAGGCAAGCCCAATCTTGTCGACAACCGTCATAGCGCCCAGGCCGCTGTCTCCCCAGTCAGCTTTACGTCCGACGATGTAGGTCGCGCCGAGACCGACGTTGAGGATAAGAGGCGTGTGGTCCAGGTAGGGCGACGCGAGCATTGCACGGTAAACGTTCTTTGCGATCTTGGGGGTGTCGTCGGCGGAGATGCCATACTGCCAATAGTAGTTCGCGATGGGTTGGTAGGCGCTTTGAATCAGCAAGTAAGCTGCGCAACTGGCGCCGGTCTTGTAGAAGATGGAGCTCGTATTCGCGCTGTCGACGCAGCTCGTTCCACCTTGTCCGACAATCCGCTCTGTGAATTCGGAGATCTTGTCTGCCAGAAGATCGACGCCAAAACGAGTCATCGTGAGCTTCGCAGCTCGAATATCGCCGTTACCCAGTTGCTGGCCCACGGAGACGAGCGCGGTCGTGTCGATCCCTTCAAAAAAGGGAACATCCTCTGCATGTGTGGAGATGAATGTGAACACGGGGTCGAGCGTGGCTAGAATTGCCGGTGCGTTCGCCTGGAGCCATTGGGCGCGAGGCAATCCAGCGGAATTCGGTGCCATTGCCACGACAACCCCGGCGTGGCTGTCGGCGATATGTTTGCAGGGATCGCCCACGGCGAGCCTGACCGGGAGAGAAACACCGAAGAGGGCGGCGGATGCCTGCATTTCGCACGTGGCGAAGGCGCCTTGAAGCGTGAGCAGACTCGCAACAGTGACGGGTGCGCCGCCAGGCCTTTGCGCGGCCACAAACTTCTTCCAAGTGTCGTATCTCACGAAGGTTTGAGCTAGGCCAAATAGGAATGCTCGCTCAAGGTTATGTTCGAACTGCGCTTCATCCTGTGTGCGCACGTAGTCGACGAGAGCGGCCGCAGAAAGGGCCGGCAGAGCGTAGCGAGTCATGGCGTCGTGGACGATGAGAGGCGCGAAGAAATAGCGCAGATGCCGCTTGAACGTGCGGATGGCTTCCTTTGTGTCTGCGGAACATGGCTGGTATTCGAGCAAGCGCTGAACAAGACCAAGGTCAAGCGCAGAGCCGGTGAGCAGTTGATTGCGAAGGGTCGCGACAAACGCCGCAGATCGGGTTGCCTGCCACTCCTGAAACGCTTCGGGGGGCTGCTTGCACGCCGTCAAGGCGCCCGCGATGTCCGAGTCCCGGATCGCCGCAAACACGTCATTGGGGGGGGCCGCTGGATCAAACTGGACGACGTTGTCGAGAGACAGGTCGGGGTTGGAAACTTCCTGGGCCAGGAAAGCGAAGATCGGATCGAACACGCTCGATGTGATGCCCAGTTTGAAGAGGGCTCTCAGCTTCAACAGGTAGATCCGAAGGTCGGGACGCTGTATCTTCGGGTCGGTCACAACGATCTGGAGCACAGCGAGCGCATCGTCAGGTTTGATCGTGGCCCCCTTGGTGGCGAGTTTTCCCGCAACGGAGTCTCGCAGAGCGCAATCGTTTCCCTTGCACACCAGTGCCTTGACAGCGGCGGCCAAGCCTGCGCGCGCAGGCTCGTCAACCGAGCATGCGTGTGAGCCATTCTTTCCTGTGAAAACCTCAGACAGGCATTTGAGCAGCGGTTGCGCGACACTGGTGGCCGCCACCGTTGCGTCGGAAAAGATCCCTCCGGAAGACGCCTCCAGAAGCGCATTGATGGAGGCATCCTGGAAGAAGCCCATCAGAGCTATCTGAAGGCCAGCATCATCTTGGTAGATTGCGGCCGCGAAGGCCTCGCTGAGGCGCTTTACGACCTGAGGGCACAATGGTTTGTTTGGGGGACACGCCTTGGCGATCTCTTCGCCGGTCAGTTCGCCCAATGCTCGTCGAGCGACGGCCTTGAATTCATCGCTTACGTAGCTCGAAACCGGGGGCGTCGACGCCGCGAACGCGGTCCCCAGGTTCAATGCCGCTACTGCAACCAAGACCGCCGAGAATCGACGCACCATTGGATTCTTGCCTCCAGGTCCCATGAAAGTCCCTTTCATTACAGCTTGATGACCCTGTTGTTGCATTTTGAAATAGCGAAGATAAGAGCGAAAAGCCCCAACAGCAAGGCAAGACATAGCAGTGTCCACGTGAGCTTCTATCCAGCGGCCACGTTCAAAGCCGTCGCCGGGCAGGCGGGCGAGTGCGGCTGCACGAACTTTCCGGCGAGCGGAGGCCAGCGGTGACGCTGCCCAACTCACCGACAGGACGAGTGCGCACGTGGGCGGCCTACATTCGCTTTGACGGACGCAGCCTTCGTAGCCGATGTGGCGCGGGTCATGCGTCGGTCAGGGACTCGCCTTCGCGTCGGGTGCCAAGCGCAACTTGCCGAGCTCACGCACCATCACGCTGGTTGCGATGACGGCGAAGAGAAGATCCGCGCAGGGGCCGACGAGATAGATCCCGTAGAAGCCGAACCAGCGCGGGAAGAGGACGAACATGGGGATGGTCAGAACTTGTCGGCCCAGCAGCAACAGCCCGGCCATGCGCGGCTCGTGCACGCTGAGAAAGTAGTGCGCCATGGTTCCGGTAATGCCGAAGAGAGTAATCGGGATGGCAAACCAGGGCAGTCCACGGCGAACCATCTCGATCAGCTCTGGATCGGATTTGCTGAACAGTCCTGCGATGGGGCCGGGGAAGATGGCGGTCAGGATCGAAAAGAGCGCGCCCATCGCCGTCGTGGCCAAGAGCACGCGCACCAGGATGGCACGCACGCGTTTCATCTGGCCCGCGCCCTTGTTGAACCCGACGAGCGGCTGCATGGCCTGCATCACGCCCATGGGCGGGTAGATGAGAAACATGGCCACGGTGTTGAGCACGCCCAGCGCCGCCACCCCGCGCGTTCCGGCCTGCCCGCCCGCACCGTGATTGGCGGCCAGGAAGACCAGGGTGGCCAACAGCTGCATCAATCCGAAAGGCGCTCCGAGGGTGATGATCGAACGCGCCAGCGCCCAGTCGGCCTTCAGAAACGCGCGCCGGATGTGCAGCACGCTGGCGTGACCCTGCACAAATGCGATCACCGTCAGGCAGCCCGCGGCCTGCGAGATGGCGGTGGCCAGGGCTGTTCCGGTGATGCCCCAGTGCAGACCGAAGATCGCCAGCGTGGCCAGCCCCACATTGAGAAGGTTGCTCGACACCATGATGAGCAGCCCCAGCATGGGCCGGCCCTGCACGCGCAGGATGTTGCCCATGGAAATCAGCGAGATGAGAAAGATCTGGCCGATGGAGACGATGCGCACGAAGGGAATGGCCATGGGCAGCAGCCGGGGCGCGCAACCGCACGCGAGCAAGAGCGGCGCGCTGAATGCCCAGGTGACCAGCGCCAGCACCGTTCCGTTGATCAGGGCCAGGCGCAATCCCTGGCCGAGGACGCGCTCCGCGCCCTCGGCGTCGCGCTTGCCGAGCAAGACCGAGATGCGATTGCCCGTCCCCGTGCCCACCAACAAGGCCAGCGCCAAAGCCACGATGGACAGCGGGAACGCCGAGGTCACCGCGGCCATGCCATCGGTGCCCACTCCGCGTCCGACCAAGATGCGATCGACGATCTGGTAGAGCGCATTGGCCAGAAACCCAGCGATGGCCGGCAGAGAGTAGCGGAGCAGCAGCCGGCCGATCGACTGCTCGCCCATGTGCTTGACCGCGTCCATGACGGCGGTGTGGCTATCATCTTTAAGTGCCGGTGCGCAACATTCTTGCGAGGGGAAATTCCAAGATGTGCTAGGCACCGTTGGGGCAAAGCGGGTAGAAGATCTCGATGTCCCGGATGTTCGTCTTGGAGTCGTCTCTCGCGCCAGCCCCGACCGCGGCGTCCGCAGCGTCTGATGCGACAATTCTCCGAGCACGATTTGCGCCTTGGAGATCGGGCCTGGCCTGGATTCTGGCTTTGCTGCTCGCTGGCCAAGTCTCGGTTGCCCTGGCGGCACCCCGGAAGGCTGCGGCCAAGAGCCACTCCCGCGGCCACGCCAAGGCGCACGCGAGCGCCGAGGACCGCGCACGGGAGGAAGCCGAGGCCGTCACGGGCAGCAAGATCGCTCTGTTCGCATTTCGTGGTGACGACACCGAGCAAATCCGCGCGCAGGTCATCAAGGTGCTCAAACCCAGGGTCAGGGAAATCTCAACCAACCTGAAGTCGCCGGACACGGCCGAACAATACCGCGACATGGGCGCCGCGCTGGATCTCGCGCTCTACGTCCACGGACAGATCAAGGATACGGGCAAGGATATGGCCGTGCTGACCATCGATCTGCGCAGCGGGGTCAGCGGACGCAAGCTCACGTCGGTCAAGTTTACCGGCAATCGACGCAAGCTCTACGCCGACGCCGAGGACGAGCTGTGGCACAAGATCGAAAGACCCTTCGGTCGCGCCTGCCTGGAGGCAACCAAGGCCGTCCGCCATCACAACGCCCCCATGCGCATCGAGGCCGGCACCCCCATCGAAGACAGCTCCGCCCGCTCGTCCTTGTGACGAACGAACGGCCGTTGATGGCAGCGATCCAACACCTGCTGTTCATGTTCTGGCGGAAACCGCTACAATCGTAGGGTCGCCATGTTCGATCTCATTGTTTGTCTAGCCTGCGGAGGGGTCGTCGACCCGCCAGCCGACGGCCGGCTACCGACGCGCGTGTGCCACTGTGCCGTGCCGAGCGACGAAGCGAAATCGATCCTTTGTCCAGGTTGCGGCGGTTCCATCGCGATCGGCTCTCGCGCTTGCCCGTACTGCGGCTCCACCGTTGCCACCTGCCGCTGCGCCGCTTGCCTGGCCTGGAACCTTGCCGAGTCCGCGCACTGCCAGGCGTGCGGGCGCGCGCTGGCATCCTCGGCCGAGCGCACGGGTGTTGCAGCCGCCTATCGTTGTCCGCGCTGTGACAGTCAGTTGCAAGCGCGTGAGTACGGCGACCTCAGCGTCGAGGAATGCGACAAGTGCGGCGGCCTGTTCCTGGCACCAACCACGATGGAGCGACTGGTGGCCGCGCGGGACATGCCGACGAGCCTGCGCCTGGCCTTGCCCAAGCGCGAGATGAAGCGCGAGACGACGGTTCGCTACATCTCTTGTCCGACGTGCGGCAAATCCATGAACCGGCAAGCCTTCGGCCGCATTTCCGGCGTGGTCGTCGATGTTTGCAAAAACCACGGGGTTTGGTTCGACGCTGGCGAGCTGGCGGAAGTCATCCGCTTCGTCGAACGGGGCGGACTGGAACGCGAACGAGAGCGCGAGCTGACCGAGCTGGCCGAGCGCGAGCGGCGCGTACGCTCGGTCGAGATGCAGGCCGACAGGATGGACGGACTGGGCCTCGACTTCGCTTCTGGCAATGCCCACTCGGAGCGAATCGGTCACGTTCATTCAGCGGCCGATGTGTTGCATTTCATCGCCGACCTCTGGCACTAACTACCGGCGTCCACGACCTGCTGGCAGTATCTGCCGGACGGGATCTGACAGGTGCCGTTGATGCACTGGGCGCCGGGCTGGCAAATGTCGGTGGCGGTGCAGGTGAATCCGTCATCGCGAGGGGCCTTGCAGATCCCTTTGGTCGGAATGCCCAAAAGCAGGATGCCGTCAGCGGCACGAGAGCAGGCAGCAACGCTGCCCGGGGCGCAAAGTGTGGCCGGTGAGCCATTGCCAGGCGCGAGGCCGCAGGGCTGTCCCGCAGAGGCGGTGCCGATCTGGGTGCTGATCTGGGGGTTGGCGGCGCTGTTCTTGGCAGAACACAGGGTTCCGTCGACGAAGTTGAAGTAGGCGCCCGGGCAGTCCTGGCCTGCGGGAACGGTCAAGGCGCAGGTCTTCGCAGCGGCGGTGCAGAACAATCCTGTCAAACAAGGCTGGGTCGTGTCGTCGCATATGAAACCGACCTCCGCTGGCTTCGCGCAGATCTTGCCCGAGCTGCACACCAGCCCGGTCTGGCATTCGTCGTTGCTCCCGGATGGGCAGGCTGCTCCAGCCGCGCCCTTGTCGGCGCACACGCCGCACAGGTTGCTACCTTGCGAGCAGAACCCGCTTGCGCACTGGCTGCTATCGCCACAGGTCGCGCCATCGGCGAGAGTACCGTGAAAGGTACAGGCCGGAATGTTGTTGGCGAACACGTCCTTGCAAGCCGCGGTATCCAGAGCGTCCGCGCACTGCTGGAGACTCGCCTCTGTCATTCCGCTGCCGGTCGAGCGTGATTGTTCCGTGCACGCCAGGGTCAGCCGATCCGAGCACGTGGTCAAGTCGCCGTAGACCGCCTCGAGGAGAAACGGGGCGCACTCGTTTAGCTTGGTGCACAGGTTTGCCGCAAGAGCGCAGCCTGATGCCTTGGCGTCGGAGCCCCCCGGTGCTCCGGTATCGCCGGCGGTGGCGTCAGGATCCACGGCTGCGGCATCGGTCGGCGTGGTGGCAACGCTACTCGAACCGCCGCAGGCGGGAATCGACAGGATCGCGACCAAGAAAATGGTGTTCCTCATGGGACCTCCGCGCTGTCATGTGCAAGACAGCACTGCGATCCATTGTGACACAGCAGAGGCCCAAACCAGAAAGTTCTCGGACTACCTTCTCCAGCCGCGGTTGCCCCCGCCGAAGCTGCGGCCACCACCGCGTCCTTGGCGGGTCGGAATGGGTGTCGGCACGTCGCTGCCGGCCACGAACTGGTGGTTGGCGACAACAGCGATGCTCTTGCGCGTGAGGCGCTCGATGTCGCGCAGATAGCTGCGTTCGGCGGCGTCGCAGAACGAAAGCGCAACACCGCTGGCGCCGGCGCGCGCCGTTCGTCCGATGCGGTGGACGTAGCTCTCGGGCTCGTTGGGCAACTCGAAGTTGATGACGTGGCTGATGCCGTCCACGTCGATGCCGCGCGCGGCGATGTCGGTGGCCACCAGCACGCGCACCTTGCCGTTGCGGAATCCCATGAGCGCGTTCTGGCGAGCGTTCTGGCTCTTGTTGCCGTGAATGGCGTCGGCCGTCACCCCGGCGGCGTTGAGGTCGCGTGCGACCCGATTGGCGCCGGCCTTGGTGCGCGTGAAAACGATGGCGCGGGTCAAAGCCGGATCGCGCAGCACCTCGCGCAGCAGGGTTCGCTTGTCGGATTGACGAACGAAGTACACCGACTGCGAAACCGTATCGACGGTGGTGGCCGCGGGCGCGACGGAGACCTTGGCCGGGTCGCGCAGAATCTGACCGGCCAGGGTCGCGATGGCGGGCGGCATGGTGGCCGAGAACAAAAGGTTCTGCCGCTTGGCCGGAAGCTTGGCGATGATGCGGCGGATGGGATCGATGAAGCCCATGTCGAGCATGCGATCGGCCTCGTCGAGCACCAGGGTCTCGACATCGGCCAGCGGCACGCAGCCCTGGCTCATGAGATCGAGCAAGCGGCCTGGCGTGGCCACCAGGACGTCGACGCCTCGGCGCAAGGTCGCGACTTGCGAGCCTTGCGAAACGCCGCCCAGAATCACGCCGTAGTTGAGCGAGACATGCTTGCCGTACACTTGAAAGCTCTCCATGATCTGCACGGCCAGCTCACGCGT
Organism: uncultured delta proteobacterium; assembly: GCA_963723955.1. GTDB lineage: Bacteria > Myxococcota_A > Polyangia > Fen-1088 > Fen-1088 > Fen-1118. The sequence continues at coordinate 11,385 of CAVRSU010000010.1, read as the reverse complement.
GGGCGCCAGCACCAGCACGCGCGGGCCCACGCGGCGCTTGCTCTGCGCCGGATCGGACATGCGGTGCAGTAGCGGCAGCGCGAAGGCCGCGGTCTTGCCGGTTCCCGTCTGGGCGCAGCCGAGCAAGTCGCGCCCCTGCATGACGAACGGAATGGCCTGCATCTGGATGGGCGATGGCGTGGTGTAACCCTCGGACGCGACGGCGCGCAAAAGGGGAACGCGCAAGCCGAAGGCCGCGAAGGCGCTGGCCTGGGGCGCGGGTGCCGTCGGATCGGGCGAAGCGTTGGAGGAAATAGGGGCGGAAACTGGGCGTGATACGGGTGCCGAAGCGGTAGCGATCATCAAAAGCGATCCTCTTGGAAGTCTCCCCCGACCCTTCGGTGCGCCCCGCCTACGAAGGCGGAAGGTCAGGGGTTATGTGAACGGTCCGTGCAAAAAAACCGTTCAGACAGCAAGACCGCTAACCGGTTCCGGCGCGCTTCGCAGCATGCGAAGGCAAGGACAGGCAGAACTATGACCGCGAAAGGCCGCTCGCGCCAACTAAATCGGTTGCGGCTCGACGCGGTTCCGTGAATTCCATTCACAGAGGGCCGAGTGGGCACGAAGGTGAAGCAGTGCATATGACTAACCGCCAGCAAAGAGGCGTAGAATGGGGAGCACGACAGGCAATCGGGCTGTCGGCTGACTGGACGGCTCGGCACGAAGGTTGCTGTTGTCCTGGCTAGGATGTGAGGTGTTGCCATGAAGACCCAACTAACTGCCTGTTTTGCGCTCCTGCTCTTGGGAACCGGTGGTGTCGCGCGTGCCGATGATGGCGCCGGCGACTTCATCGAAATCTCGAACAACCAGTCGACTGACTACCAGCCCACCCAGGCACAGGTGCAACCTGCCACGCCCGCGCCCAATATGCAGCCGCCTGCGCCACCCTCGCAGCTGCCATATCCGCCGGCTCAGTCGCGGGCGCAGGTGCAGCAAGTACAGCAGCCCATGCCGGCCAATCAAGGATCGGCCGCGGGCCAGTGGGTGTACACGGAACAATACGGCTGGGTCTGGATGCCGTACGGTGACCAGTACACCTACGAAGGCACGTCCTATGACGCTTCTCCTTATGCCTATGTGTATTACCCCAGCTACGGGTGGACATGGTTGGCCGCGCCCTGGATTTGGGGATGGGGCGCCTATCCGTACTTTGGTGTGCGTGGCGCCCTTGGCTTTGGTTGGTATCGCGGCCTGTACCGGGCCGGCTACGGCTGGGGCGGCTATCGCGGCGGAGGACGCGGCGGATACGGCTTCGGCAGCGGCTATCGCGGCGGATTCGCCCACGGTGGTGGACCGCGCTTTGGCGGCGGCTACCACGCTGCGGGCGGATTTCGCGGCGGCGTCGCTGCGGGCGGATTTCGCGGCGGTGCTGGCGCCCACATGAATTACAGCGGCGGCGGACACGCCGGCTTCGGCGGCGGCTCGCACGGCGGTTTCGGCGGCGGCTCGCACGGCGGTTTCGGCGGCGGCTCGCACGGCGGCTTCGGTGGCGGACATGGCGGGGGCGGGCACGGCGGCGGACACCGCTGATCAGAATGTCGCGTGCTAAGCGGCGACTCTGGCGGCGGGATGTTCTTCCCGTCGCCACCAGAACCTCAACCATGTTCGGGTCGTCGATGCATCCTCCCCGTGGAGCTTGAGATCAACCTCGGATTCGCAGGCAGGTGGGGTGAAGTTCGCGAATTCACTTCGCGGACGAGGGGAGGGCTGCGGCCCTCCCCTTGAAACCTTCTAGACGGGTCCATTTATGGACACGTCTAGAGCAGTCGGGCGGTAGACTGCGATCATGATCTCGCTCTTGCTCTTGCCCTTGCTGGTGGCCGATGCGGCCCGGCCGCAGGTGGGTGAATCGGTGCCGGCATTTGCGGCAAAAACCCTGGCCGGAACGAATGTGCGCGAGGACAAATTGCAGGGGCACGTGACGGTGGTGGATTTCTTCGCCAGTTGGTGCGAGCCGTGCAAGGAGGGGCTGTCCGAAATCCTCGCCGTCAGGCAAAAGCTGGGACCGCGTTTCGAGCTGATGATCGTTGCGGTCGAGGGCGAAGCTCCGGCCTTGAAGGATTTTCTCGCAAGTCATCCCCTGCCCGCGGCAACCACGATTGCGCTGGAAAGGGACGGCGTGCTCGCGCGCACTTTTGGCGAGGATCGCCTGCCCACCACGTTCTTTTTCGACGACAAGGCGATCATTCGGCACATCAACCGCGGCCACGGTTCTGGCTATCGAGCTCGGGCTACGCGCTGGTTGACTGAAATGACCGCGACTCGCCGGTTGGGGCTGCAGGAGCCCTGATTTCGCTCGATCGTCGCCGCATCGAGATTCCCAAACAGAGCAGACTCCAATCATGAAATCGAATTCCACCGACGCTGCAACGCCCGACCAGGATGCGCCGAACGGCGATGCGCCCCTGGCGCCGCTCGTGCGCTCGCCCGCGGACTTGCGGCGCATGTTTTTCCTTATCTCGGTGGGGCTCTTCATCACCAGCCTTGGGTGGCCGGGCGCCATTGGGCTGCTGCCTTTCCGGTTTCTGTTCAAGAACCAGTTCCATCTCAATGCCGCCCAACAGGCCAATTTCTTCGCGATTGCAACCTTCGCTTGGTACCTCAAACCCCTTGCCGGCCTGCTGTGCGACAGCTTCCCGCTCTTCGGCACCAGGCGGAGGAGCTACCTCATACTTGCGGGAGTGGTCGCGGGCTTGGCCTGGTCGCTCTTCGCCATCGCGCCTCGATCCTATCTGACCTTCTTCTGGCTCATGGTGACGCTGAACGCGGCCATGGTCATAGCCAGCACCAGCATCGGCGGCCTTCTGGTCGAGGCCGCGCAGGAAGGCGGGGCCACCGGAAGGCTGGCTTCTGTACGCTACGCCATCGATGGGGTCATCAATGTGATCGCGGGGCCTTTGGGTGGTTGGTTGGCGGCGCGTGCCTTTGGCTGGACCGCAGGACTTGGGGCCATGCTCCTGTTCTTGCTCGTGCCCATGACCATCGTGCTCGTGAAAGAGCCACGCCTTGCACGTCGCAACCTGGCCGTCTGGTCGGCGGCGGCGGTGCAGTTCCGCCTTATCTTGCGCTCGAAAACCATGTGGGCCACGGCTGCCTTGTTGATGTTCGTATTCATGGCGCCGGGCTTTGGCATTGCCATGAATTACTACCAACAAGACGTTCTGCAATTCAGCACGACGTTCATTGGGCGTCTACAGGCCCTGGGGGGCATCGGCAGCATCTTGGCAACAGGGCTTTATGCCTATCTGTGCCGTAAGGTTCCGCTCAAGGCGCTGCTTTGGGGAGGTGTCTTTCTCAACGCCGTCAGTAGTCTGCCGTATTTGTGGTACCGCTCGCCCCAAAGCGCGATGATTATCGACACCGCCAATGGATTCTTGGCGATCCTTGGCATTTTGCCGCTCTTCGATCTGGCGGCACGGGCCACGCCCAAAGGCAGCGAGAGCTTCGGCTACGCGCTCTTGCTGAGCATCTACAACATCGCCGTGTTCGCCATCTCCTATCCCATGGGCTCGTGGCTCTACGAGCTTCCTGGCGTCGGCTGGCACCACAACATTGGTCGGCTGATCTGGCTCAACGCCGGAACGTCGCTGGTGGCCCTGATCCTGCTTCCGTTCTTGCCGCGCACTCTGCTTACGCAGCGAGAAGGAGAGATTCTGGAGGGCGCCGGTCACGACGCCCTGGAACCCACTGCATAAATTCTTTCATATCGGACCTGAATTGGCGGCGTAGCTGGGTGATCGCCGCATCAGGGAGCAGCTGGCCGCGCGATACGGTGCGCCGGCGTTCGAGAATTTGCCTCTTTCCCTTCCATTTCTTGCCACTTCTTGGAAACGCGCCTCGAGTTCGAGCATCAAAGGAGCAAGAGAAAAGGAGCCCCTATGGCAAGCATCATCAACTCGCAAATCCCGGATTTCAGCGTTCAGGCCTACCACGGCGGCAAGTTCAAGACCATCAGCAATGCCGATCTCAAAGGCAAGTGGTCCGTGTTCTTCTTCTATCCCGGCCGACTTCACCTTCGTCTGCCCGACCGAGCTCGGCGACATGGCCGACAAGTACGACAAGCTCAAGGGCATGGGCGTAGAGGTCTATGCCGTCAGCACCGACACGCATTTCGTGCACAAGGCCTGGCACGACGCCTCGGACACCATCAAGAAGATCAAGTTCCCCATGCTGGCCGACCCCACGGGCGCGCTCAGCAAGGCTTTCGGCGTCTACATCGACGCCGAAGGGCTGGCCTACCGCGGAAGCTTCGTGGTGAATCCGGAGGGCAAGATCAAGGTCGCCGAGTACCACGACAACGGCATCGGCCGCAACGCCGAGGAATTGGTGCGCAAGATTCAGGCGGCGCAGTTCGTGGCCACCCACGACGGCGAGGTCTGCCCCGCCAAGTGGACGCCCGGCGCCGCGACCTTGAAGCCGGGCCTCGACCTGGTCGGCAAGATCTAGTTCTAGCAAGCGATTCAGGCCTTCATACGGACCCGGGACCGACCATCCCGGGTCGTCTTCTCCTAGCGTAAATCCCCCCACTTCCACCTGGAGGTCTCATGCTGGACCAAGGCATCAAGGACCAACTCAAAACCCATTTCGCGACCTTGTCCTCGTCGCTGACGCTGGCTCTCTACCGCAGCAAGAGCCCCAAGCAGGACGAGTTGCGCGAGCTTCTTGGCCGAGGTCGCCTCGTGCAGCGACAAGATCGCGCTGACCGAGGTCGCCGACGAAGTCGCAGGCGTTCAGTTCGATATCCTTCGCGACGGACGCGCCACCGGCATCCGCTTTCGCGGCGTTCCCGGCGGGCACGAATTCACGTCGCTCATCATTGCCCTGCTCAACAGCGACGGCAAAGGCAAGCTGCCCGACGAAGGCATCCAGCGCCGGGTGAAGGCGCTCAAGGGTCCCGTCCGTCTGCGCACCTACGTTTCGCTCAGCTGCACGAACTGCCCCGACGTGGTGCAGGCGCTCAACCAGATGGCGCTCATGCACGCGGATTTCCAACACGAGATGATCGACGGCGAGCTGGCCGAGGCCGACATCCAGGCCCTCGGCATCCAGGGCGTGCCCGCCGTGGCAAGCGGCAACGCCATCGTACACGTGGGCCGGGCCAGCTTCGCCGAACTGCTGGAGACGCTGGAAGGCGCGCTCGGGCGCGAATCTTCCGCCGACGAGGCGCCACAGCCACCGAAGAGCTACGACGTGGTGGTGCTGGGCGGCGGCCCAGCGGGCAGCTCGGCGGCCATCTACAGCGCGCGCAAGGGGCTCAAGACCGCTCTCGTGGCCCAGCGACTGGGCGGCCAGGTGCAAGAAACGGTCGGCATCGAAAACCTGATTTCAGTGCCCTACACCGAGGGCCGGCGCCTAGCCGCGGATTTAGAGAAGCACCTGCGCACCTACGCCATCGATGTGCTGGACAACCGCAAGGTCGAGCGGATCCTCGACCACGGCAAGCAAAAGGAACTGCACCTGCAAGGCGGCGAGGTTTTGCTACACCGACGCCCTGATCCTGGCCACCGGGGCCAAGTGGCGCGAGCTCGGCATCCCAGGCGAGAAGGACTACATGGGCCGCGGCGTGGCCTTCTGCCCGCACTGCGACGGCCCCTTCTACAAAGGCAAGCGCGTGGCCGTGATCGGCGGCGGCAATTCCGGCGTCGAGGCCGGCATCGATCTGGCCGGCATCTGCAGCCACGTAACCTTGGTCGAGTACGCGGCAGAGCTCAAGGCCGACGAGGTGCTGGTGCGCAACCTGCGCAGCCTGCCCAACGTCACCGTCATCACCAACGCACGCACCACCGAGGTCGTGGGCAACGGGCAGACGGTGACGGCCCTGCGCTACCAGGATCGGCCAACGGAGAAGATCCGCGAGGTCGCGCTCGACGGTGTCTTCGTGCAGATTGGCCTGGTGCCCAACAGCGCCGTGGCCAAGGACATCGTGACCACGAACCGCATGGGCGAAATCGTCATCGACGAGCGCTGCCGGACCAACAAGGCAGGCATCTACGCCGCCGGTGACGTCAGCAGCGTTCCCTTTAAACAAATCGTCATCGCCATGGGCGAGGGCGCAAAAGCCGCCCTCACCGCATTCGAGGATCGAATTCGGGCAGCATGACCAACACGGAGAGAATATGATCAACAAGAAGATTCAGGACGCACTCAACGCACAGATCACGCTAGAGCAGTATTCGGCGCAACTTTATCTGGCCATGAGCGCCCATTGCGAAGGTCGGAGTTTTCGCGGTTTCGCCCACTGGCTGCGCGTGCAAGCGCAAGAGGAGACCAAGCACGCCCTGAAGCTGGTCAGCTTTCTGCTCGACCGCGGTGGCAAGCTCGAGCTTGGCGCCATCAGCGCGCCCCCGTCCGACTTCGGCACCGTGACCCAAGTGTTCGAAAAGATCCTCGAGCACGAGAAGAGCATCACCGGCAAAATCGCCGCCTTGTTCGAGCTATCGCGAGCCGAGAAGGACTACGCCAGCGAGATCACCTTGCAATGGTACGTCACCGAGCAAGTCGAGGAAGAGGCCAACGTCGGCCAAATCGTGGACCAACTGAAAGCCGTCGGCGAACAAGGCGGCGGCATCTGGTATTTGGACTCGAAGATGGGAAAGCGCGCCGCCAGCGCGTAGCATTTTCTCTCGGCTAAGAATCGCCCGTGCCCGGTAAGGCATTCGGGAGAGCGGTCGCTCGGCGCGGCGGGCTTGCGCCAGGACTACTCCTCCGGGAACGTCCATCAACGGCCGCGCTGCGCGCGTCCATGATGGACTCGGTCGTCGCCTGGCATCGTCGTGTTGGAAACCCTGGGAGGGTTTCCAAGCCTTCCCGCGACGGACTCAGCCGGGCAAAGCCCGTCTTCGTCCACGCGATACTCGCCATGCTCGCAAAGCGGCTCCTCACGTCCCGTCGGAGTAGCTCCTGGCCGCCCGCCGATCGCGCCTCGCTGGCTAGTCATTGGGCAGACGTTCCAGGGCCAGTTCCAGGACTTCCTCGATCCGACTTACCGTGCGAACCTCGACGGCAGTTAGTATGTCGTCGGGTACGTCGCGAAGATCACCGGCGTTCTGCGCAGGAATAATCACGAGCTTGCGCTGGTGCTGGACGGCTGCTTTGAGTTTGTGGACGATGCCGCCAACCTGACCGATGAAACCGTGAAGAGTTACTTCCCCCGTCATGGCCAAGGCTGGCCGCACAGGGATTCCTAACGCCGCCGAGACCATCGCTGTAACGAACGCGACACCGGCGGAAGGTCCCTCCTTGGGATCTGCGATGTTCACTAGGTGAACCGCCACCGTGGAATCTGCGAGGCGTGGGGGAACGCCTTTCCACTGACCCCCTAGTTGCTGGAGCACTTGGAAAGCTGTCTTAACTGAATCATTTAGGACCGGTCCTCTCAGACCGGTGATGCTAAAGCCCGTGCCACCCCGTCCGCGCAACAATGAAACCTCCGTGAAGAAGACATCGCCACCAGTAATCACACCACCCGTCTGCAACACGACCAAGCCTGTCACTTGTCCAACTACCGGCTCACGATTGGCGCGCACGTCGCGTTCTTGAACTTTTCTCGACTCCACCAGGTCGCGTGCCTCATGTGGTTCCATGCCCGGAAATGCGAGGACTTTTCGCGCGAACTCTCCTGGGGCAATCTGGGTCAGCTGATTGTGGACGCGTTGTCGCAGCTCGATCCCAAACCGCATGCATCGCTTTACGTCTTCTTCTGAATGGCTTCCGTCCGGGAAAAGCAGCTTCAACATTCCGGAGGCGATTCGGCGCGCGCCCCTTGCGTCACGAATTGTTGCGCTGGCGCCAGGATCAACAGGATCAAGTGCCCGCGCGACATCATCGTCTCGGAGTGATTTCAATACCTCTCCAAAATAGTCAGTCACAAACCCAACGCCTTGGGCTAGAGACGCTTCACTCACTTTCGGTATCTCCCAGCCTGGCAAGTACCCATGAATTCGATCCAAGAATGCGGCATCGACTAACGGCGCTGGCAGCTCCTGGAACAAATGGGTGTATTGTTCGCTGGGTTGATCGCCGGAAACCTCAAGATTCCCGGTCAGGACCAGACTTGCGTCGGACGCGACAACCTTCCTGCCCCGACTGAACTGCCCGCTCTCCATGTAATCCTTGAGAGTAGCAACAGTTTCCCGGTCTGGAAAAGTGGTTGCGGCAATCTCATCAAATACAACCACCTTGCGCGTGCCTATGATGCCGAGTCGCTGGGAGACTTTGTGAATGAAAAGGGTTGCCGGCGAAGGTCGACCTCCCGAGATGGTGAAGACCGTCGGAGAGAGATTTCTGAGTAGAAAGGTCTTGCCCGTACCCCTCGGCCCAAGCTCGATCAGATTCAAATTTCGTTCGACAAGTGGGATCATCCGGGCAAGAAGCAACCATCTCTGGCGCTCGCTCGGGATTGCGTCAGGCTCGTACCCCGCGCTTCGAAGAAGCAGGCGGATCCATTCATCAAGAGCAAAGCGGCTCCGCCCTTTCTTGAACCCGTCGACGTCGGGACGGTCAAGCTGAAATGGAACGAAGGCTTTGACAGCAATCTTCAGTTTTGGGGGTGCTGAGGAGTCGTATCTGAGGGTCACGGTTCCCCATAGTCCGCCGCTCAGGACGCCCTCAAAACGATCTACGAGATCGGCATCGATTTGAATCGATTCGGAATCCAGGCAGTTCAAGCGTGCGCGGTGACAGTTCTCGACGAGATCAACCTCGGCTTCTAGTTGATCGATTACGACATATTCACCGTCCCGCATGAGCCGGTTCTTGATTATTTCTTTCTGGTCAGCCTCCGGAATGCGACCGCGAATCTTCTCCTTCAAGGACTGCAAGTCTTCCTGTTCGCGCCCTGGGCGCACATATTTTGCGAAGAGATACTCGGTAACAAAGCGAGGAAGGCGTGCAAATGCCTCTTCTCCTGAAAGGCTCTTGTCAACAACACGCGTCCCATAGACAGCCCGCGCAAGGGTGGCGTCGGAGTCAATCGTTCCTTGGTAGCCCATGACTACGTCCCCTTTCCAAAGACTGAGTCGAGGCCTTCGTTCTGTCGTACCCCGCCGGCCTCGATTTGGCCTTGTCCGATTGGCTCGGATTTCGCGGATTGGGCGGGAGTGACCGTCTGTTGGCTATTCGCAGGTGGGGCCGGGGGCGGGGACTCGATACGCGCTTGTACCCCTAGTTCAACTGCATGAGCCTCCCGCGCTTCGTCTAGTGCTTGACAGGTCGGCGCGAGTACGAGGAGGCAATCGAGCAACTGCCGCCGCCTGCGTTCCGGAAGTCCGGCGCGGAGATAGGCCAAAGTGCGCCCCAATTCGAAGTTGCCACCGGCATATTGATGGGAGAATGCCTTCAACCGGATTCGATCCGCCGCGCTAAGTTCGATCCCCTCCGAAGCCATCTCGACGGCCTGCGCTCGCCCTTCTTGGTTCAGAATGCTGATCGAAGTGGCGACAGTAACCAGGAATTTCAGTTGCTCGTTCGCCATCTCGAATCCGGAAGGTTGCGCGGAAGGTACCGGTGATGGTGCTGTCGGTGGCCGGATCCTCATCGCTCCGGGTGATGGATCTGAGCGCGAGATGACCTCGCGCGCAATTGCCGAATCGTGCCTCCTCCTAGGTGAGGCCATGCGCCGGATGACGACAACGCGGGCGTCGATTCCAGGTGCTGCGGTCATTGTCGACAGATCGGGTCTGTTGACATTCCAGCGCTCGCAAGCACGTGGCCAACGTGTCGAACGGCGCTCAACCGAAGGCGATGTTCGGCGTGGTGTCTGCCAAGGTCGTTCACGAGCCTGCGAATGTACGTGGTGGTGCGACCTCGCTCGGCGAGTTTCGAATCAAGATCGGCGAGAAAGCTTCTTTCTCCGTCGTCGTCGAACGGCTGGGCAGCCTCTTCCTCGGTCTGGGGGCCACCCTCAGCTTCGGGTTCATGCGCGCAATCTTCCAAATCTGTCTCGTCATCGATCGAAACACGCAACCGAGATCCACTCCCTACCGGGCTCAGGCTTCGACTTGTTGGGCCCCAGCCATCCTCGTAGATAGCCAGCACAGCCTTCGCGAGGTCATCCTTCGACGCATATGACACACCCACCAAGCCCCCATAGTGTCCGTCAACTTCAAATTCCCAGACATCGAGAATCTGCTGCATTTCTCTCCTGGAAAGACGGTCTACGAGTTCTTTCGTGTCACCCCTGAAGGAATGTGCGAGGCGGGCGCGCATTTCATCGAGCTCTCTGGCGGTTTGCAATCCACGCTCTTCACACAGCCGTCTCAGGGTTTGCTTGCCTAGATTATCTAGAATGGTGCGAGCAGGACCGGGCATCCGAACCTCCTGATTTCAGGGCGCTCAGCCATGGTAACACAAGCTCGGGAACTCTGAGCAGTCGCAGCTCTCGCAGCAGCTCTCGCAGCTCGGAGCAGCAGCAAGCTCGGCGTTGGCGGGCGGCCGGGAGCGACTCTGAGGCGACGTCAGCGAGCGCCCCGAGCGTCCGCGCTCGGGTGCCAGCGAGCGGTCGAGGGACCAGCGACCGGTCTTCCGGTCGCGTAGGGACCCGTGTGCCGAGCGCGCCACGGACGCGCGAAGCGCGGCCTATGGCGTGCGTTCGCCGAAGGGTCGTCCCGGCGGTAGCCCGCCAGCGCCGAGCGTCCGCTCTCCCGAATGCCAGACCGTGACCATCGTGAGACGGGCCGTTCGATTGCGGCACGCTTTGGGACACCAGGGAAGCATCGCAATGTGCCCTTGCTCCACCTGCAAAGTCGACCTATTCTTACCGGTAGGAGTAATACCATGCGCATCACCTCGAAGGGTCAGGTCACCATTCCACTGCCTATTCGCGAGAAGTTCGGGCTGTTGCCTGATACCGAGGTCGACTTCGTCACTGAAGGGCAGACCGTCCGCCTCGTCAGGAAGAAAGACCATGCCAGGCCGACGCGTGGCAGTGCGGCCGTGGGCAGCCTCCGTGGCCGCGCGGATATTAGGATGAGCACCGAAGAGATTCTGGCCCTAACCCGCGGGACGCGACGGCCGTGAAGCCAGTCCTCGTCGACAGCAACGTTCTTCTCGACGTTGCAACCGAGGATCCTACCTGGTCCGAGTGGTCGATGGCCGCCCTGGAATCCGCTGCCGAGCGCTCGTACCTTGTCATCAATCCGCTCGTCTACGCCGAGGTCTCGGTTGCCTTTTCTCGCATCGAGGATCTTGAGGCCGCCCTGCCCCACGATCTCTACCGACGAGAAAACCTTCCGTGGGAAGCGGGTTTCTTGGCGGGCAAGGCTTTTCTCCGCTATCGAAAACGCGGTGGCGCGCGTTCCTCGCCTCTGCCCGACTTCTATATCGGCGCCCACGCCGCCGTCCGCGAGT
>CAVRSU010000009.1:0-588900 GCA_963723955.1 uncultured delta proteobacterium | reverse complement strand
GTAGTACCCGAAAACACAGAACAGAATGAATACCGCCACGGCCAGCCAGCGCTTGTGCAGGCAGGCGGCCACGATTCGTTCGATCATGGGAACACGATGGTATTGGCAGTCACGATGCGCTCGCCGGGAGCCAAGCCGCGCAAAATGCAGGTTCCCTCGGGAAGGGCGTCGCCAACCTCCACCACCCGGCGTTCGAAAGTCCAGGGCGCCTTCTCGACGAAGAGATAACTCTTGTCCGCGCGGACCACCAGCGCCGCGGGCGGCACCAGCAGCTCGGGCGATTCCTTGCCTCGCAGGGTCACGCGCGCGAACATGCCGGGCTTGAGGCGGCCGCCCGGATTGTCCAGCTCGATGCGCACCTTCACGCTGCGGGTTTCCGGGGCCAGCACTTCGCCGATGAACTGCACGCGGCCGACGAATCGCTCTCCCGGATAGGCGGAGAAGTCGATCAACGCTTCGTCTCCGACGGAGACGCGCTGAATGTCCTTTTCGGGAACATTGGCTGTCACCCAAATGGTCGAAAGATCCGCGACCGTCATCAGCACCGCGGCCGGATCGTTCTGGTATTCGCCCGAGGTCGTGGCCAGGTCGATGATACGGCCCGAAACCGGAGCCCGGACCTGCAGCGGCCTGCCGACCTGGCCGAGATCCATGCCGAGCAGGCGCAGTCGCGTGCCCGCGCGCTCCAGCTCGCTGTGCGCCAAGTCGCGTTCGGTTTCCGCCTGTTCGAGTTCGCGCTTGGCTCCGATGCCGTGCTCGACCAGATCCTTCTGTCGGGCCAGCGCACGATCGGTCTGCGCCTCGGCCGAGCGCGCCTTGAGATAGTCGGTCTGCGCCGCCACCAGATCCGCCGAGTCGAGCGTGAAAAGCGGCGCGCCCTGCTTCACCGCCTCGCCCAGACGAACGAAGAGCTTGACCACGCGGCCGGGCAAGGGCGGCGAGATCTTGGCCATCTTGGCCGGATCCGCTTCGGCGGTGGCCGGCACGTTCAGCTCGTGGCGCACCGGCCTCGGCGCAATCGCCTCGACCTTGATCCGCGTACGCATGGGCGAGCCATCGGGGATCACCAACCCTTGCGGAAGATCTTGCACCGGCCGTGGCAATTCGCCATCGGACGAGGCGCCCGCCTTGCGGCCGCACCCGTTGCCGAGTGCAAGCACCAGAGGCAGGACAAGCCAATTGGCCAAATGACGGTGGTGCGCGGTCATGGGGTTCACATATCCTAATCAGGGGGCCTTATATCCTATATTGCAGTGGACTCGCGTGAACAACCCGTGACGACGAGGAGGCGCGTCGCATGCCGACCAACCTGAAACGCTCCCTGCCGTTGGCCGTCAGGTGAATCAGTCCGTCGGCGTCGACGAGCAACGCCGCGGTCTGGGCGAATGCCGACAACATCGCTAGCCCCGACGGACCGAGGACGAAGAGGGCTGTCGAAAGCGCCTCGGCCAGTGCGCCATCGGGCGCGATGACCGTCGCACTTCGGCTCGCCGAGGCCGGATATCCGGTCCTTGGATTCGACAAGTGGTGATAGCGATGGCCGTCCACCTCGATGAAGTGCTCGTAGTCACCGCTGGTCGCGACCACTTCGTCTTCGAGATCGAGGGTGGCAAGCAGATGCGAAGCCGAGCGCGGATCGCGAATGCCGACGGTCCACGGACGCTCGCCGTTGCGGCCTCGTGCGACCACGTCGCCGCCAGCGTCGATCAGAATGTGGCCCACCCCGGATGCGACCGCGAGATCAGCCGCGCGCTCGGCGATGTAGGCCTTGGCGATGCCGCCAAGGCCCAGGCGCATCCCGCGGCGGCGCAGGAAGAGCGTTTGTGCTTGCACGTCGAGGTCGATATCGCGATAATCGACGAGCTTCCGTGCCGCCGCGACGACGGCGGCGGCTGGCGGGCGAAAGCCGGGATCGTCGAGTCTCCACAGGCCGGACAGCGCCGCCCATGCAGTGTCGAACGCTCCCTCGCTTGCGCGGAAGACGCAGCGCAAGCCGTCTGCATGACCTCGACGAGCTCGACTGGAACGTGGACCGGCGACTCAGTCCGGCGGACTGATTCGCGCGCGAGACGGCGCTGTCGGGCCGCCATTCCGACAGGATGCCTTCCAGTCGCTCCATCTCGGCGAAGACCACGCGGATCGCTTGCTCGATCCCATCGCGGTGGTGGCCGCGCACGGTAACGCCGACCAGAGTTCCCATGAGCGGGCGAGCGCGCCGCACGAGAACGTCCTCGAAATCTGCCGGTGGCTGCAATCGGGCCGCCGCCTGGCGAGTCATGGCTTGCCACCCGCGGACGGTCGCCCACGCACCACCTCGGCCAGCAGCAAACCCTTGCGAGCGGCGAAGGTGGCCGAGCGCGAAGAGATGGTCGCTCCGCTGATTGCGTCGATGTCCTTATCCAGGGTGATGGGATCTCTCAAACGCTTGCCGACGAACTGCCTGCGGAACCGCTTTTCCTGGATCGCCTCGCCTTGCGGCTCGCGATACACCATCACCTGGACGTCCTGGAGCGCGCCATCCGCGGTGACCCCGATGGCGAAGGTGATGGGCAAGCTCTCGCCGACAACGTCGAGCATGAAGATGAATCCGACGGTTCCCTTCTCGGTCTTCACCACGAGGTAGGCGGTAGCTTCGCGCGTCCACCCGTCGCCCGAGCGCCTTCGAAAGCGCCGCGATCTCCGCGTCGCTGAGATCGAGATTCCTTCGTTCCGAGGCGGTGCACTCGGGAAAGATCGCGCGCGCCGCCTCCGCCTCGCGAAGATAGATCTGGCCTCCCTGAACCGGGGCCGGCGCGATGAACACCACCCCCGGCGCGGCAAGGAGCGCGGCAAGCGATCGGTTCATGGCCCGTCGTCTCCATTCGTAAGAGCGGGCGCCGCCTTGCGAACTGCCCAGCGCAGGGGCGCCCACATCGCGACGAGCGTGAGCGTGACGATGAGCAAGGCGCCGCCGGCGAGCAACATCCACCCGACAATCAAGACGTAGGCGAAATCCGCCGACAGGTAGCGAACCGCCCACGGCCCCGCGGCGTCGAGGAGCGCGCCCGTGAAGGTGATCGACGTCAGGTAGACTCGCAGCCGTCGGGATGCCGGTGTGGCGTAGAGCAGGTGGGAGAGAATGAGCACCACAATCGGGATGGTGAAGAGGTGAAAATGGCTCGTCTCCATCAGCTGCCAGAAGGTCTTGGGGAAGCTCATCTCGCTCTCTCCGCCGCGGTAGTGTGCCGCGATGGAATGAGGATCCAGCCCCATGCGACCAAAGGACAGCGCGACGAGAGTCGACAAGGCCGGCAGCATGAGCAGCAAGAATCCCGTGTAGGCGATTCGGGTCTCGATCGAAGCCGAGCGGAGTTGAAATCCTCGTCGAGCGAATGCCTGCATCCTGTCTTCTCCTTGTGAAATCAGAACAACCAGGTGATGGCCGCGGCGAGCTCGTTGAAGGCTTCGTCATCGCCGAGCCAATGGCGGCGGTAGTCCATCTTCAGCGCGATCTGCGGGATGGGTTTGTAGACCAGGCCGACCATTTGCGAATAGCGGCGAAACTCGGCGCGCGGCGCAAAGCCAGCGGGCATCGCGGCTTGCGTGTTCGCGTAGTCGAATCGGGTAAAAGCGTTCAGGGCTTGTTCCGAGCTGGGCGCGAGGAACCGCAGCACATCGTACGCAACCTCCGCGTATCCACCGCGCGCTTGGGACGCCACAGGGCCCGCGGCTTGCTGCTCGGGTGTTCCCGCCAAGAGCGCCTGGTTGAGCTTGCCCGCGTCGCCAATGAGCAACAGCGCGACTTCAGCCCGCGCGGAAAATCCCCCCTTGTGGAAGCGTGCATCCACATCGAACAAACCGACAGGAACGCGTCCGACCGTGGATTTCAGCGTGTTTCCCGAGCTTGCGCCATAGGCGGACGCGCCGATGACGGTTCCTAGGATGGGTTCGTAGTCGATGCGTGCGATACCGCCGTAGTCGCCCGCATAGGCCAGCTGGGCCTCCTGGTGCCCCTCGCGGATGGCGGACTCGGCGGTGAAGCCATTCGCATTGAAGCCGTTCACGAAGTAAAGCTGGTAGCGCAGGCCTTCGGCCAGCTCGCCGAAGATGCCAAACCCCGGCTCGCGCCATGTGCTCGGGATGACGAACTGATCCACATCGGGGCGATCCACGCCGTTGAAACTCGGCGGCTCGTGGTACACGTTGACGATTCCCATGGGCATCAAGATGAGGCCGCCGCGCAGATTGATCCTTCGAGAAAGCAGCCCGTCGAGATAGGCCTGCTCGACCTCCGCCTCGCCTTGGTCGCTGGACGAGGCGACGGCGTGCTCTACCTCGAATTCCGAGTAGAAACGGATGCGATCGGTGAAATTGTGGCCGAAGAACAAGACCAGGCGCCGCATGTCCACCACGCTGGGGGCGTTGCTGGGAGCATTCAGCGTCAGCTCGCCATAGCCGCCGAAAGCGCTTCCCGACATGGCCGGCGCACGCCCCAGGGCATTTTCGATCGCGCTTTCGCGTGGCAATTCCATCTCCGGTGCCTTCTCCTCGCGAGAGGCGGCGACCGGCGGCTGCTCGGGCGTTGGCGCGGACGCCGTCGGCTCGGGCGAGGCATGGGCGCCCATCGACCATGCGGTCGCAATCAGGATGACCCACGCAATCGTCGAGCGAATGTGAATCTCTTGTGCAGTCTTCAGTCGCATCGTGAACTCCTTCCCGAATGGATACTGGGAACGAGGAACCATTCCTCGTCTCCGGGCTCTGGGTTCACCGACCGCTGGCCGCTGACTTCCTTGAATTTTCCGAGCGGCATGGGCCGCCTCTAGTTCCGCCTCAAGTTCCACTGCTGATTCCGGCCTCCACCGTCGCCCCCGCATCGAGCGGGACCATCACCGTCCGCTTGCAGCGGCGGCACTTGAGCTCGACGCCCCCGCGAACCAATCGCGCCAGCAGGTTACCGCAGCCACAGCGCAAATCGCAGAGATCCGGCTGATCGAGGTGAATCTGTTTCAAATCAATGTGCATGGGGTCCTCATGCGCGCGTGCATCCGGTCCCGCCAGCTCACCGTCGCAACGTCACCAGTGGCGAAGCCGGCTTGCTCGGGCAACTGCAGCCCGAGCAGCCTGAGCTACACGAAGTGGCTTTGCGCCGGCGCAGGACGCGCAAACCGCCCCACACCCCCGCTGCGCCAACGATGAAAAAGACAATGAAGTTCTCCATGATCTGCGCCTCGTTCAGATGAATAGCCGCCCCACCTGGTACACAAGCAACGACAATCCGTACGCGATTCCAGTCAATCCGCCGAGCTGCAGCAGGGCGTAGCCCCATTTCCCAGACTCCCGACGAGTGACGACCACGGTGGCCATGCAAGGCGTCCCGATGAGCAAGAAGATCATCATGCTCAAACCCACGAGTGGGCTGTAGTCGCGCGCAAGGACCGCGCGCAGCCCCTCGGTGCCCTTGTCGGCGTCGCCGATGGAATACACGATGCCCATCTGGGCCACGAAGATCTCCTTGGCGGCGAACGCGCCGATCATGGCGGTCAGGATCTTCCAGTCGAAACCGAGCGGCCTGAACGCGGGCTCGAGGGCATGCCCGATGCGGCCAGCGACCGAGTATTCCAGATTCTCGGCGGCGCGCCGGTTGGCGACGTCTTGCTCGCTCAAATGCGCGCGTCCATCGGCCAGCGCGCCCGGCGCGGACAAGGTGATCTGTCCCGATGCGATCTGCGCATCCACGGCGTAGTGCGAGGGCTTGGGGAACGACGTCGCGGCCCAAAGCAGAATCGAGATGCCGAGAATCGTCGTGCCGGCCTTGCGCAAGTAGAGCCCGGCCCGCTCGGTCATCTTGATGACCACGCTGCGCGGGGTGGGCAACCGGTAGGGCGGCAACTCCATCACGAAGGGGGCGTCTTCGCCGCGCAGAAGCGTCTTGCGCAAGAGCAGCGCCAGCACAAGGGCCATGGCAATGCCCAGGGCGTAGATGAACCACAACATGGGCGCGCGCCAGGCCGGCGGGAAGAACGCAGGGATCAGCAGCATCCAAATGGTGAGACGCGCGCCACACGACATGAGCGGCAGCACCAGCATGGTCACGATGCGATCGCGTGGATTCTCAAGGGTACGCGTGGCCAGAATGCCAGGCACCGAGCAACCGAATCCGGACAGCATGGGGATGAAGCTCTTGCCGTGCAGGCCAAAGCGGTGCATGAGCCGGTCGGTGAGAAAGGCCGCGCGGGCCATGTAGCCGGTGTCTTCCAAGAACGCGAGGCCGAGGAAGAGCAAGACGATGTTGGGCAAAAAGACGATGACGCCGCCCACCCCGCCCACCACGCCGTCGACGAGCAGCGAGCGCAGGAGCGAGGTGGAGCCGGCGGGCCACAGCAGGGCGAGATGACCCGATAGAAAGCGCACGCCCGCATCGATCCAGTTCATGGGCACCTCGCCGACCTTGAAGGTCAGCCAGAAGATGGCGTACATGACCAAGGCGAAGATGGGCAGGCCGAGCAGACGGTGAACCAGCACGGCGTCGATCTGGTCGGTGAGCTGGCGCGCATCGACACGTGAAATGTGGGTGCGCACCTCGCGCAAAAGACCGTCGACGAAACCGAAATAGCGTTCGGTCACGAACACGGCGATGTCCGCGCTCGTGCGCGCCTCGATGCGACCGCGCTGGCGCGCAGCCTCTTGCACCGCCGCCTGCCCACCCGGCACGGCCGCTACGCGCGGGCCGTATTCCTGATCGCCGACCAGCAGGCGGGTGGCCATCCAGTCGCTGCGGAAGATCCCTTCGGCCTGGCTGGGCAGAAGCTTTCGAATCGCCGCCACGGCAGCGTCCAAGGTTTCACCCAGCACCAACTTGCTCGGCCCGGCCGGATGGGCCGCGGCGCGCGCGATGGCGAGCTTCAATTCGGCCACGCCTTGCGCGCGGTGCCCGACCGTCTCGACCACGGGAAAGCCGAGCAGCTTTTCCATGAGCGCGATATCGATCCGTTGTCCCGCGGCCCGCGCCTCGTCCGACATGTTTAGACACAGGACCGGGTTGGCGCCGGTCTGCATGATCTGAGCAAGCAGAACCAGGTTCCGTTCCAGCTGCGTCGAGTCCGCCACCACCACGACCACATCGGGAGCGTCGGTCAGCTCGTCCTGCGCGACCCGCTCGTCGGGCGAAAAGGAGCTGAGGCTGTAGGTGCCGGGCAGATCGATGACGTTGACGGCAAACGGCTCGATGTCGCAACGGCCGGTGCGGCGTTCGACCGTGACCCCCGGATAGTTCGCCACGTGCTGCCGCGCCCCCGTCAGGGCGTTGAACAGCGAGGTCTTGCCGCAGTTGGGATTGCCCGCAAGAGCGACTCGAATCTCGGTCGCTGGCGCGACGGTCAGTGCGGGGCTTTCGATGGGAGACATGAATCTACTTCTTCACCGTTCCTGATCGGGGGTGCGGACCAGAATGGAATTCGCCTCGGAACGGCGTAGGGCCAGGCGCGCCCCCTGACAACGCACCCAGAAAGGATCGCCGCCGAGGCCCACACGCTCGATGTCGATGGTGGTTTCGGGCAAAACGCCCATGTCGAGCAAGCGCTGCCGGAGGGCTCCGACCGCGTCGATCTTGGTTACCACCGCGCTCTTGCCCGGTTTCACATCGGCCAAGCTCATGGACTGGAACTCCTTCTTCTTCGCGCAAACGGAACACCACTGCGGCAGCCGCGCGTGGGCCGTGGACTTTCGCTCTTGCACCATCGGACACTGGCGAAAACTCTCGATGACGGATGGACAAGCGCCCAGAAACTCGAAGAAGCGCACCATGCGCACCATGGCCTCGTCGGTCAGGCTGTGCTCCATGGCGCAGGCCTGCTCGCTGGCCGCCTCGGCCGGCATGCTCAGAACTTCCTCGAAAAATCGGGTGAGCAGACGATGGCGCGAGAAGACCCGCCGCCCGGCCTTTTCGCCCTCGGGCGTAAGCGCGATGTACTCGCGCCGCTCGTAGCGCACCAGATCGAGCTCGGCCAGCTTGCGAAGCGCGATGGAAACCGAGGCTGCCTTCACGTCGCGGGCGCGCGCCACGTCCTTGACGCGGGCAAAGCCCTGCTCCTGCACCAGCAGATAGATAGTCTCGAGGTAGTCCTCCAGCGACGAGCTGATCTCGCCATCGACCGCTGCACTAGGCGCCTGAGTCATTGTTAGTTAAGACTAACAACGGCAGCGAGATCTGTCAATCCGTTTCAAGGGCGCGCCGCGCGGCCGAAAAGACCGCGTCGTTTGATGATCTCGGCGACTTCTTCGGGAACCATGGTTTCCCATGTGGAATCGCCGGCCTTGAGGCGGCGGAAGACCTCGCGCGAAAGGATGGGGAGCACACTGGGGTCGTAGTCTTCCAGCGCAACCAGCGAGCCGCGATCGAGAAGGTAACCGTGCAGCTTGGCCAGGCCCTCGGGAACCTTCATGCTGGACACGCTGTCGAGCTTGCCCGTGGCCTGGTTCAGCATCGGATAGACGTAGAGTTTCACGTCCTTGCTGAAGAGTCGGCCGAAGGCTTCCAGGATGCCGCCGTCGAGCCCGGCGTAGTATTTCTCGTCGAGAAGCTGGTCCAGGGCGCCCGTGCCGAGAACGATGGCGATGCCGTTGCTGGTACAGCGACGCAAGTAGCCCGCCAGGCGGTAGTACTCGAAGTAGTCCGATACCATCACTGTCTTGCCCGCCGCACCCAGGACGTCCGCGCGGGCCAGGAAGTCGCGCGGGTCGACCGCCCCACCCTCGCTGAGAAGATTGCTCATCGTGATCTCCATGATCTCGACGATCTCGTCCTCGGACGTCCCGCGCTCCCGGGCAAAGGCCGTCCGCGCACAGCGCAACATGTCGATGTTCACCTTGGTTACCGGGCGGAAGGTCCCGCGCAAAACCAAGACGGGCTTGTGGTGCAAGACTTCGCTCGGCTGCAAGACCTCGCCCTTGGCGTCGAACATGGCGGCTTGGGACAGCCCGAGCTGCACCAGCTTGAGGCTCATCAGGCGGTTGTCGACGTGGCGGAATTCGATGCCCGAGAACTCGATCATGTCGATCTCCAGGCGTAGGGTGGTCAAATTGTCGAGCAGTGACTCCACCAGTTGCTCGGGCTCGTGGTGCATGAAGAAGGCGCCGTAGAGCAGGTTGACTCCCACGATGCCCAGGGCTTCCTGCTGCAAGCTGGTTTCGCGATCGAGCATGCGCAGGTGCAAGACGATCTGGCTCTCGTCGTCGCGCGGATGGGCCTGGAACTTCAGCCCCATCCAGCCGTGGCACTCGGAAGTGTTGCGAAACCCCTTGGCCGCCACGGTGTCGGCGAACACGAAGAACGCCGTGGTGTCGCCGCGCGCGGCGCTCAGGCGCTTGACGTTTTTTTCGTGCTCGTAGTCGAGCATGCTTTGCAGCCGGTCGCGCGACACGTAGCGTTCGGTATGGCCGTAGATGGCGTCGCTGACCGCCATGTCGTAGGCCGACATGCTCTTAGCGATGGTGCCGGCGGCGCCGCCGACCCGGAAGAACCAGCGGGCAACCTCTTGGCCCGCGCCGATCTCGGCGAAGGTACCGTAGCAGCGCTCGTCCAAGTTGATGGCCGAGGCCTTGCGATGGGTGTCGAGAGCTTCGTGGTGGGGCAATCCTGGTCTAGGTGTGAGCATGGCTGGCCGCTCGCTGGGCGGCCTTCCAATCATTGACGCCTGCGAGGGGAAGTCAAGGCGGAGAGAGCCGGACCGAAGGCGGCCCCGCTAAAAGAACATGTCCTTGATGAAGTGCTTGTAGTTCGGCGAGTAGTGCCGATACCGACCACGCAAAAGTTCGCCCATGGCCCAAGCCACGCGCTTTTGCCTAGAAACGCTCTCGGCAATCGCGAGCCGGCGTCTCTGGTGCTCTACCTTGCGAGCCGTGAAAGCAAGAAATCTGGGCTCGCGGACCTGTGAGGAAAACGCCTGCAAGCGCTCGTGCGCAATCCGAAAGCGCTCGTAGGCCAGGCGGAAATACGGCGGCCCCACTTCCTTGGCCATGGCGTAGAGCTCCTTCCAGCTAAGCTTTTTCCCGCCGATTTGCTGAGCCGCATGTTGCCGGTACATCACGGTGGGGTGCTCCACGAACCCGACCGGCGCCATGGCACCGATGATGAACGCGATCCACGCGTCGTGCACCCAATTCTCCGGAATCGGCAGAACGAAGGGCCGGTATTCAGACCTGAACGTCATCGTCGCGCCGGTGACCACCCATTGCCGAAGCAGCACCTCGAACGCCTGGCCCTTGCGTACTTGCCGTTGCGCCACGGCACCGAATTGAATCGCATCCCACATCTTGTGGCCGACGGAGCGAAGATCCTCGTCGACCACATCGGCGTTGGTGAAGACCAGCCCGCGCCCGGGCTCGGCGTCGAAGGCTGCCTCGGTCAGTGCGAGCTTGGGGGGCAACCAAACGTCATCCTGATCGCTCGTGGCGATCAGCCCACCCGTGCACAAACCGATGGCCTTTTCGAAATTCTTGGTCGAGCCCAACCTGGTCTCGTTGCGGACGATGCGAACGGGGAAGGGCGCGCGCCCGGCGAAGCTTTCCAGTATCGCGACCGTGTCGTCCGTCGATCCGTCGTCGCAAACCACGAGCTCGTCGGGCGGGCGTGTTTGCGCCAGAAAACTTTCTAGCTGCGCTTCGAGATAGCGAGCGCCGTTGTACGTGCACAGGGCAATCGAGATCCGCCGCGCGCCATGCGCGCCCACCTGTTGGTCGCGTAGGTGATTGGAAGGCGGCATCGTCATTTTCCGTTTGGGAAGATACACCCAAGCGGTGTGCGGAGACCACCAGGCAGGTAGCCGACTTCTGTCGGTCTTCTGCCTGACCCAGCCTTGATCCGAGGTGCGTCACGGCACCGACGGTGAGCAGGTAGGCCGCAAATTCGCGTTGGAGCAAGTCGGAGCGCTAAGGCGCTCCGACTTGGGTAGATACGACACGAGAAGCGCCGAATTCCCGTTCTATCCACAGGCCCATCCTGTTGAAGGAGGTGACAAACAAGCGGGTGGCGGGCGAAGGGCATCGCCCAGGAAACCCAATCTCTCTCAACAGGATGGACTCCATGAAACTACGACAAAGAATCAAAGCAGTACAAACGTATTTGCGCCAGCGAGGAGAGGCGTTGTGCTTCGACGAGATCCGCGACCCTCGTAAGGCGCGGGGCCGACGCTGGTCTTTGAACGCGTTGCTGAGCACGGCCGTGTTCTCGCTGATGGCGCTGGCCCGCAGTCTGCGCGGGGCAGAAAGGTTCAGCGAAGATCTGGCCACAGGGCAAAAGAAGCGTGGCATTGACCGGCGAGTTCCGGACTCGACACTGGGTAACTTTCTGGCGGCACTGGACCCGCAGGGACTGCGGCGGCACCTGCACCGGCAGGTATTGGCCGAGCACCGGCGCAAGGCTCTGGAACCCAGTGTGGTGCCCATTCGAGCGATCAGCATCGATGGCAAAACCGTGGCGACGCTGTCGCAAGAGGCGAACAAGGATTGCCAGAAGCACAATCCGGAGGGACAGGCACCGTACTGGCTGTATCGGGTGGCGCGGGCGACGCTGATATCGTCGACGGCGGCACTGTGCATCGACCAGGAGGCGATACCGGCCCAGACGAACGACATGGGGGTATTCGCGAGTTTCTTCGGCAAGCTGGAAAAGACGTATCGAAAGGCGAACCTATACGAGTTGGTCAGCACCGATGCGGGCTTCACGTCGGAGGCCAACGCCCGGCAGGTGGATAACGCAGACAAAGCGTACATGATGGCCATCAAGGGCAACCAGCCGGAGCTTTACGACGAAGCACGACGAGTGCTGCGGGCACAGTCGAAGGGCAGCGCACCCGAGGCCGAGATGGACTGGGAATCGGATTCGTCGCGTGGGTGGATCAAGCGTCAACTGTGGCGGACGAGCGAGATGGCCGGTTGGGGAACATGGTCGCATCTACGCCAGGTGTGGCTGGTGCGCGTGCTTGCGCGTGCGAACCGGGAAGCGCCAGAGACGGTGCTTGAAGAGCGCTTCTACGCGACCAATCTGCCCACGGGGCGGCTGGGAGGCGACGCCATTCTAGCCTTGGTCAGAGCGCACTGGCGCATCGAGAACAACTGTTTTGGACGGCTGGACATCGAGTGGCAGGAAGACCACGGCCGCTGGGTCCATCGTGGCAACGGCCTGCCCGTGGTGTCGCTTCTGCGCATCGTCGCTTACAACCTGCTTGAGATGCTGCACGCCGTGCACCTTCGCTCCGAGGCAGCGCGGAAGACGGCATGGCAACAGCTACGGGATTGGGTGCGCGACGCTCTGATTTGGCCCGCGGAAGGGATGCCCAACCTTCCGGGAGCGTGTGCCACCACGCCCTGATCGCGCCCGTCACCCGCTTCTTTGTCAACCACCTCAGCGTATCTGATTTCATCCCGACGGGGGAAAGGGGGCATTGTGCCTTCCTGACGCATCCCTGGCGCTCGGAAGTTCGGGGCGGTCTGCCGCCACGAACTTCTGGGCGCCCCTGCTGCCTGACCTGGAATGATGGCATCGTTGGCTGCCCTGTGCTAAGAAAGCCTCCCTTCAGGCCGAGCTGGCCGAAACCGCGCCTGCCGCGAATGCATTCTCAAACCGCGTGTTCGTCTGTCGACGTCGTCATTCCAAACTGGAACGGCGCCCGCTGTATCGGCCCTTGCCTCGAATCCCTCGCTGCCCAGACTTATCCAAACCTCCGCGTTCTGGTGGTGGACAACGGTTCGACGGACGATTCTCTGCGCATCATCCGCCAACAGTTTCCACCGGTTTCCGTGATCGAGGTCGGGGCGAACTCGGGATTCGCCGCAGCCGTGAACCGGGGAATTCGCGCGACCACCGGGGACTATGTGGCCCTGCTCAACAACGATGCGGTGGCGGCTCCGGACTGGGTTGCCAAGCTGGCTCAAGCACTCGATGCCGATGCTTCCCTCGGCAGCTGCGCGAGCCGCATGCTTGTCATGAACAAGCCCTCTCTCATCAATATGGCGGGCCTCGCCTTCTCCCCCAGCCTGCGCGCCTGCTCGACGCCCATCGGCTGGGGCGCGCTCGATAGCTACGAGCACCACGTCCCGTGTCTGGTCGCCGCGCCGTCGGGAGGCGCGGGCATGTACCGGCGCAGCGCTCTCGATGAAGTCGGGCTCCTCGACGAGGACTACTTCCTGTACTACGAAGACTTCGACCTCGGCCTACGGCTGCAGCTCGGCGGCTACGATTGCCTCTATGTCCCCGAGGCCGTGGTGTACCACGACGACGAAGCCGTCGATCGGCAGCACCCCGATTGGATCATCAAGCTCAATCGCAGAAACAGCAGATGGACGGCGCTGAAGTGCTTTCCCGAGCCTTTGCTTGCCTACCTTGCGCTGCTCTCTCGCAGCAGCTTGCGTGCGGTCTGTTCAGAAGCCGACGAGCCCATCGGTCCCCTCGCTCCCCGAGAGGCGCTCGCCCCACCAAGCAAGTCGGTTGCCGAAAAGCGCGAAGAGGTGCAATCCCGTAGCAAGATCAGCGCGCGCCAGCTCACGCAGATTCTCGGTAGCCAGCGCCGGCCGTATCGGGGAGCGGCCGCAACGACAAAGAAGTTCTCGGTCGCGCTGGTGTCCCACTCGGCGGAGCTCGCCGGCGCCGAGCACTGCATGTTACGACTCGCCAGGGGACTGGATGCGGCCCACCTTCGCCCCATCGTGGTGGTTCCCTGCAGCCTGCTCGATCCCAACCGGCCGGGACCGCTGACCGAAGAGCTACGGAAGAGCGGCATCGAGTTCGTGACCGTATTCAACCCATGGTGGTGCACGAAACCTACTCTTCCGACGGTGGTGCGTTTGGCTTACCTCGCGCTCGGCCTGCACGCGGGCTGGAAACTAAAGCGTCTGTTTCGCGACACGGGCGTCGAGGCCGTCGGCACCATGTCCTCCGTTGTTCCCGGAGGTGCCATCGCCGCTCGGCTCATAGGGGTACGCCACGTGTGGCACGTCCGCGAGCCCTATCCCATGGGCACCCTGCGCCCGACCCTGGGGATGGCAACCACCTTCAAGCTCATCAACCTCTTGTCGAGCGCGGTGGTCGTTCCCTCGCACCAGGTCGCCGCCCTCTTTCCGGGCGCCGGCAAGGTGCAGGTAGTGCCCGAGGGGATCGATGCTCGCCACTTCGATGTGCTCAAGCTCTTCAAGGCAGAAGCCTGTCGGACGCTCGGCATCCCCTCCGGGTCTCACGTGCTCGCCGTGGTCGCCGCCGTCGATTCCCGCAAGGATCAAATCGCCGCCGTTCGCGTGCTGGCGCGCCTGGTGGATCGAGGGTTCGACGTCCGCCTAGTCTTGTGCGGCGATCGTTCTCTCTCCGACTACGAGCAACAAGTGCGGGACGAAGCCAGGGCACTGTCCGTGAGCGACCGCGTCCACTTCACCGGTTTCTTGCATGACGTCCTCCCCGTCTACGACGCCTCCGACGTTCTCTTGGTCACCTCTCTCCGCGAGTCCTTCGGATTGACCATCGTCGAAGCGATGGCTCGTGGCGTGCCAGTGGTCTCCACCCGCTGCGGCGGCCCCGAAGAGCTCATCTCCGATGGCGAAACCGGGTTCCTAGTTGACATCGGCGACACCGAAGCCATGGTAGAGCGTGTCGCTGTTCTTCTCGAGAATGGCGTGGCCACCGCTTCCACGGTCGAGCGCGCTCGGGCGTTCGCCGTACGATTTCATCCGGCCGAGAACCTCGAAAAGACGTTGCGCAGCTACGGCTTTTCCCCGGGTGGCTGATTGCTCTTGACCGCGGCGCCGACCGCGGGCCTGAGCGGAATGACGGACCTACCGCGCAAACCCCACCGCCGGAGTTGCAGATCGATCCGGTTCCACAGCTCCACGAGATAGCGCTCGCGCGGGCGTCGGTCGATTTCCACGAGATCCATGGGGTAGCCAAACGAGGCCATGCGCGCGCGAATCGGCGCCAGCCGCAGGGCAAAGGGATTGTCGCGCAGAAGCTCCACCTTCACGAAGGGCACGCCAAGCTCCATCAGGGGGATGGATGCGCGCAGGCAGGGGTTGATCGCGCCGAGGCGCAAGCTGCGGTCGAGCACGCTCGCGGCGACGGCCGGCACGAAACCTTGGTCCAAGAAGAAATGGGTCAGCCCAAGCTCGTAGCTGCGGATGACCTGTTGCTTATGACGGTACGGCAGCACGCTGGTGAAGAATTGTTCGACCACACCGCTTGCCAGCATCGACTTGCGCATGACGAGGAAGAAGCTCTGGATGTGGTACTCGATCTCCAAGCTGTCGGTCATTCCCCAAAAATCACAAGCCACGCTTTCCATGCGCTTGAACGCTTGCGAGAGCGGAGTGACTGGGCCAAACACGCTGGAGTTGGTCAGCACAAGCTCGTCCCAGCTCCTCAGGTCGAGCGATCGGATGACGTCGGCCCACATTTTGAAATCGTACCCGGAATTCTCGCACACCCGCTGGCTGTCCACGAGGCCCGTCAGCTTCGCGAGCTCGGTCTCGCCGAGCTGCGAAGTCGACACGAAGTGGATCTCGTCGCACACCTCGCGCAGCGCCTTCAGGTGGTGAAGGATATAGCGCTTGATGGAGCTCTGTGGGTCGTAATGGGCGAAGATGGCTACTCTGCGCATGGAGTGATTACACATTCCCGTTCGCAGCCGTGGTGCCAAGAGCGATGAGATGGAAGGGTGGCGCCGTGTCGGCGTAGAGCGGACGGATGCCGAAGTGATGCAGGATCTGCTCTACCAGGGAGGCGTCAAAGACGTGCTGGTGCAAGGCGCGATTCTCGCGATTGCGCAGCGAGCGCGCCCGAAAATTCTCGGCGCCCAGCGCCCCTGGATCCCGATCGAGGTCGTGCAGCGCCAAGATCTCATCCAGGTGGGTCAGGTCATCCTCGCCCTTGCCGTCGCGAAAGTCGCCCATGAGGTGCTCGAACGAAGCGACGGGACGGCGGTGATCGAAGGTGAAACGTGCATCGGGCAGGATGAGCAACATGGCCCCACCGGGCTTGAGCACGCGAATCCACTCGGCAACGCACTTGATGGGATTCGCGGAATGCTCGAGGCTATGGCTGCTCAGCACGAAATCGTAGGTGCCGTCGGCAATCCGGTCGAGCTGGCTTCCCTCGCCCACGTATTGTCGGCCGACCCGACGGTGGGCATAGCGATAGGTCATGCCTTCGCGAATTTCGCCCTCCCACAGAGTCGTGCTGGCGAAGTTGACGCCATCGACGCGAGCCGCACAGGCATACACCGGCAGGATGTCCCTGGGGCGAAACACGCTGCTTGGCCCGCCGATCTCGAGGCCAATCTTGTCCGCGAAGAGATCGTGAAACGCCCGGAAGCCTGGGAGCTCCCTCCGGCGGAGGAGGTTCTTCCCGTAGCTCAAGGACTTCCCGACTAGTTGTCGTAGTTTTCCCATCGACTTTTCATCTTACCTGACCAGCATCATGAAGCTCTGCCACCTGTCCGAGACCTGGAAGTCGTGCTTCAGCATCAAGCGACGCCGTCCCAAGAAACCTCTGTCGGGGATCTGGCAGAAAGCGCGCAGGGTCGCCCGCTGCGCTGGGGTCATGCGCTCGCCGTAGCGGGCGGCAAACGCCTCGGCCTGGCCGCGCAGTGCCGCCCAGGCCTCCTCTCGGCGGGCGAGAGCCACGCGGCGCTGCTCGCGGTAGAGAAAGTAGTTCTTCACGCCGGCGCTGAACGACCAGCGCGAGGCACCGGCGACGTTCCTGCCGTGCTGGCGATACAGAACCGTCGGCGTCGAAAGAGCGGCGATCTTGCCAAACGCAGTCGCCACGAGAGCAATCCACCCATCGTACATCAGAGCCTTGGCCGACACGGGTTGAGCGAGGCTGGCCAGCGGCCGGTTGAGCATGGCCGTGCAACCGGTGACGAAGTTCTGCATGAGGACGCGGCTCAACTTGGTTAGGCGTTGCGGGTGGATTCTCTCGAAATGCCAGAACGATTCGTCGAGCAGGGCGAGGCGCTCATCGACCACCTTGAGGTCAGTGTCGACGAGCAGCGGCATCTGTCCTCCGTGAACCTGCTCTAGATCGCGCATCGCCGCGAAGGTCAGCTCGACCTTGTTCGGCAACCAGACATCGTCTTGGTCGCAGAACATCACGTATGGGGACTCGGAGCGTTCGAGCAGCGTCGCGAAGCTTGCCGAGGCGCCAAGGCGATTCCCATCGAGCGGAAGAAGCACGATCCGCCCAGGATGCAAGGCGAGGTAGCGCTCCAGGATTTCCAGGGTGGCGTCCGTCGAGCCGTCGTCGCGCACCACCAGCCGCCAGTCCTGGCAGGTTTGCGCGAAGAGCGAGTCGAGCTGTTCCGCGAGGTAGGCCGCACCGTTGTAGGTCGCTAGCAGGATGTCGATGGCGCTCGTCATAAACGGCCGAAGGATGAGGCACCGAAACTTGCCACATGCCCACGATCCTGTCACCCAATCTCTGGCGCTCTCGCGCTCTGTTCTACGCACGCTTGCGAACCCTACGGCGTTGCCGACGGGTCGAGAGCCCCGCGGATCACGTCTTCGAATACTCGCACCACGCGACGGCTACCGTCAGGCGTAAGGTGATCGCGGCTGGCGTACAGCAGCTTGCCACCTTCGCTGCCATGACAGGTCGATGGGTCGCACAGGCTATCCATCGTGGATACGAAGCGAACATACGGGTGAGAAGTGGCGAGACGATGAACGATGTCCGACAAATATCGATTGCGCCCCTCCACACAGGCGCGCTCGATATCGATATCGCAGCGTTGTCCGAAATAGGGCAGACGTCGGTCGATGCAGCTTCGTGGCTCTTTCTCCAGCTCGGGCACATCGATCACGAAAACGACTTGCTTGTTCGCTTGTTCAAGCTGCGCAAACGTAGCGCCGAGTGCTCTTTCCATGGCAGCCGCGCGCGCCAGAATCTTGTCGGCACCGATGGATGGAACCTCCGGAAACCGAGAATCGAAGATGTGCAGATTCGCATAGCCGGCCAGCACAACGACCTTGACGTCGGCAGAAGCAATGGCTGTCTTCAGCGCCCGATCGATGGCTTCGCCAGGACAGGTGAAGTCTGATGTTGAGAAGACCGGAAAGCAGCCTGCGTGAAGCAGGACCGCGATGTTCGAGGGACTCGACTGGTAGAGATCGTGCAGACCGGTTGCAAGGTGGCCAGCGTGGCTGTCTCCGATCATCATGATGTCGACAGGGCGCTCGCTCTTCAAAATGCGACAGCCCCCTTCGTTGCTATTCTCGAGGAGCCCGCACTCATTCCATCCGTCCCAGTGGCGGGAATAGTCGAACGCTGACATATCGGTCTTGTTCACCGGCCGTTTGGGCAGACCGCCCAAGGCCCAAATGCCGGCGCCGGTGCCGCCTGCGAGGACGAGAACGACGATCGGAGCGACGACCAGCCAGCGGGACTTGCTCTTCGAGCGAAACGGGCGCTCGACAACCGCGTAGGTCCCCCAAGCCAGCAGGATGGCGAGAACGACTGCCGCGAGACGAAGGCCCAGCGGCACCTCGACCAGACAGATGTTGAGGAACGAAAAGATCGGCCAGTGCCAAAGATAGAGCGGATAGCTGATTTTTCCGATCCAAACCATGGGTCGGTTGGCGAGCAAGCGTTGATTGATCGAGGACAGCGGGCCGGCCGACAGAACCAGACTTGCGCCGGCCGTTGGCAGGATCGCCCAAAACCCGGGGAAGGCCCGCTTCTGGTCAAGTACCACACATGAAAGAACGATGAGCGCCAAGCCGACCAGCGACTCGGCGATGGGCCACTTGGCAAGCCGCTCGCCCGGCCGCAAGGACAGTTCGGCCAGCAGCGCTCCCGCCATGAGCTCCCAGAAGCGGGGTACGGGAAAATAGAAGGCCGCACTCGGCGAACGCGCAACGAAAGCGAGATTGCAAGCGAAGGACACGGCCGCAACGGCGGCGACGAACCAGGCCACCCGGATGCGAAAACGAACGGCCAGCGCGAGGAGGAGCGGCCAGAAGATATAGAACTGCTCCTCGACCGCCAGACTCCACAGGTGGAGCAGCGGCTTGGTGTCCGACGCGTTGTCGAAGTAGCCGACGTCGTGCCAAAGAATCAGGTTCTGCACGAAACCGGCGCCGCCCAGGGTGTGATTGCCCAGCTGGCGATACTCGTCCGCGGTCAAAAAACGATAGCCGACGGCCAGGCAGGCCACCAACACCACGCCGAGAGCCGGGAAGATTCGACGCACACGACGCCTGTAGAAAGTGCCTACGGTGAAGATACCGCGCCCAAGATCCGAAAGGATGATTGAGGTAATCAGATACCCCGAGATCACGAAGAAGACATCGACCCCGATGAATCCGCCGGGAAGCACGCCAGGAAGGGCGTGAAAAGCCACGACCGGCAGAATGGCAACGGCCCGCAGGCCGTCGATGTCAGGACGATACTTCATTGGGTTCGAATCGATGAGATCTGGGGGAACCCCACCACTCGGCTCTGCCGAGCATTCTTGGATTCCTCGGCCTAGGCTTTTACCGCCATGCGGTTGGTGAAATTCACCCGATGGAGCAAGAGTCGCCTCCCCGGATCGCTGAGTATTCGTCCACCGCGCGGCGGGCGCCGAAAGCGTGGCCGTAGTCGTCGATGATGAGAATCCCGCCTGGAACCAGCTTGGGATAGAAGTGCTCGAGCTCGGCCTTGGTGCTGTGATAGGTGTCGGTATCGAGCCGCAGAAGCGCGATAGCACCGTTCTTGTTGTCAACGGCCGTCTTCTCGATGTCGCCCTTGACTAGCCGAAGTCTATCGACCGGGTAGCCGGTGGACGCAATGTTGTCCATGGCCATCGAATCGAAATCAGGGAAGCGCGTCTTGATTGAATCGCCATACCAGGTGACGTCATCCTTGGCTTGCTCGCCAACGAATCCCTGGAAACTGTCATAGAGCCAAAGGTCACGCCCGGTTTCGCCGAGTGACAAGAGAGTCCGTGCAATCAACATGGAAGCGCCGCCGAAGAAGACGCCGCACTCGACGAAGTCGCCCTTTATGCCCTTGCCGACAAGGTAGCGAACGGCCTCGTAAAGGCTCCACATCGGCTCCATCGGAAGTTGCGTGAAGTCGTGCACCTCGGGCAAGATTTGCCAGAATGCATCGTCCTTCATCTCGTGAAACTGTTTCTGCAGACTCTCCTTCGAATAGGGCGGCTTGCAAATGTCGAAGCCCCGCTGGGGCAACGAGACCTGTCGCCCTTTCGTCGGCAGGTAGCAGACGGGCGCAGGGGAGACGAGTCGATTCAGAATTGCGCTACGGAGATTGGAGAGCAACATGGCCGGACACTCTATCAGTCAACCGAGGAGAGAGTCGACTTAGAGAGGTCGGCCGCCAGCCCGTGCTAGAAATCGGCGGGCTAAATCTAGCCAAGCTGGTCCGGCTGGCGGATGCGGTTCATCCTGGCGCACCTTCACGGGATCCAGTTCCCCGACCAGAGCGAAGTAGTCCTTCACGGAAAAAGCATCACGGCTTAGGCGGATGCTGTCGCGCAACAGTCCCAAACCGAACTGCACATAGCCGGGTCGCCTGATGCGAATGGCGGCGAGGGCCAGTGCGACCTGGGCAGAGCGTCCCTCGGCGTATTCCGGCCAAGGCGTAACGATCTCCCGCAATTCTGAGTCTGGCAGGGCAAGGTAGTGCCCAAGCACGCCGATTGTCTCCCATGCCGCTCTTGCCAGATTCGGTGGCGAAGGTGCGCTCGTATTGCGCTCATGCGGAAGCACGCGAAACGCGGTCACGGGTTCTGCCATCACGTGGATATCGAAGTGGCGGCAGATGCGTATCCACATCTCGAAATCGGGTAGATTCATTAGGAGCGGGTCGTACAAGCCCACCTCGTCGTAGCATAGCCGGCGCATCATGAGCGTCGGGTGGCACAGACAGTTACCAGATTCGAAAAAATGCCTCAGCCATCCCACGCGTGTCCGGTTCTGCTTGGTGAAGATCCGTGCGAAGACGTGCTGCGACTCGTCTAGCTCGCGGCCGGCCTCGTCGACAACTTTAGGAATGCCGAATACTGCACCTACGCCAGGGTTCGCATCGAGGTAGGCTACCTGACGAGCGAGTTTTTCCGGCAGGAAGTAGTCGTCCGAATTGAGAACCGCCACGTATTCGCCGCACGAGCGCGTGATGGCATCGTTCAGCGCATCCACAGCGCCTCGATTTTCGTGGAACACCTGCAAGCAGATACGCGGGTCGGTAACCCCTCGAAGAATCTCCGCGGTGCCGTCGCGAGATCCATCGTCGGTGATCACGAATTCGAACTCGGCGAACGACTGGGCAAGCACACTTTCGACCGATTGCCGGACGAAAGCCGCATGATTGTACGAAGCCATGACAATACTGACTTTGGGACGCATCACTTCGCCTCGTGCGCGCGGCTCTTGATCACCTTGGCAGGCACACCATAGGCAACCACGTCTGCCGGCAAGTCGCGCGTGACGACAGCCCCTGCGCCGATGATTGTCCTTTCACCAACGCTCCGGCCTTCCAGCACGACTGCGCCAATGCCTATCCAACTCTCGTCACCCACCCGGACCGTACCAGCAAGGTGAACGCCAGGAGACAAGTGGACTGCGTTTCCGAGCACGCAATCGTGGTCGACGGAGGCGCACGTGTTGATGATTGCGCTTTCGCCGATACTAGCATTGGGATTCAGGACTGCACCGGCCATAACTACGGTACCGTCACCGATCCGAACATCGGCAGCGACCGTCGCGCGCGGATGAACCGCGCGCCCGAGAATGAATCCATTCGTTACAACGTCAGAGGCAATTCTTTTGCGCGAGGCATTGTCGCCAAATGCGAGAATGATGTGATGAACCCCCTGCGCCACAAGCTTACCCATCTGCTCCCTGCCGCCCAGCACCGGCGCATCGCAAAAGCGCTGTCCGTGCCTCTCCGGATGAACGTCGTCAAGAAATCCGACGAGTTCATGGTCCGAACCTACGCGGACGATGTCCGCAACCACCCGAGCATGTCCGCCGGTGCCCAAAATCACTAGAGGGATTCTCACCAGGAAACCATACCATAGCGGGAAAACTTCAGATCGGGAGCGTCATCGAGCGGTCCTGCGAGATTGGCCGATCCACATGCGGAGGCTGCACAGGGCGCTGGTCTCAAATCGCCTCAAACAGAAAGAATGGTTCTTTCGCATTGACGCCGTATTGAACGGGATCAACATCGGGTAACGCTTGTCCGTGCTCGACGACCTTGCTCGCGAAGCCGGCGCTGGCGAATCGAGCGAAAATGTCGCGGCCGTAGAGGCGAACGTGATCCTCTTGCCCGTAGATTTGCAGGCGTGCTTCGTCTGTGCACACGCCGGGGTCCGAAAAGGTCGACGCCAGCAAGTCGCTGTACGGCGTTTGCAAAATGGCGTGTCCGCCAACCTTGAGCACGCGGCGCACCTCGGCTAGGGCGCGCAGATCGTCGGCGACATGTTCCATCACGTGATTGGCAACGACTAGGTCGAACGAAGCGGGTGGGTAGGGAATGCTCAGCAGATCGATACGTTCGACGCCTGGACGGGATGGAAAGAGATCCGCCGGAATGTACTTGGCTGGACCTGCCCTTTCGATGAACGATGTTAGCCGCGCTTCTGGCGCGAAATGCAGAAGATGGCTGCCCCGGATCTCTTCCACCAGCCCCGTTTGGCGCAGATAGAGCAGCAGATGGCGTTCGCGATCGTGGCAACCGCAGAAAGGGCAGAGGTAGTTGTCGAGATCGCTTCCCACAATTCGGAATGAGCGCAGCAAGGGCGGGGCGCCTCGCCAGCCGCCGCGATAGGGGAGGAAGCGGCCCACCCGCGCGCCACACAGGCAGCATTCTCGCTGCGAGCCGAGCGGCAACCTGGCCATCTTTTCACGAATCCTGTCACGAAACCCGTCGCGAAGTCTGCCGACCCACATGTCCACTCTTGCTCTCATGAGGTTCCTTGACTGGATAGAGCCAGGCGAAAGCGACGGACCAAGAGCAGGCCCTGGCGGCGCGCCAATGGAGCAACCATGAGGCCGAGAACGGCAAGCAGCACTGTCACGAGAGCAATGGTCGCCAAGACTTGAATCCTCCCTGAAAATGGCAGCCCAATCAAGCGAGCGGCCGCAAGCGCCATGCCTTCAATCAAGACCACGAAGCCGACGTCGAAGGTGAGCCAACGTCGCCAAAATCCCGGCAAGATGCGCGAGTGAATATAGGACAGCCACGAGATGAGCCAAAGGGTGTTGCAGCAAAGCCAAACCCACCCTGTCCCGACTGCGCCCGCGTAGCGCGCAGCCAGGTAGCCGCCGGGGATCCAAAACAATCCGAAGACGCAACTTCCAATGATTTGCCAGCGCAAGCGCCCGAATGCGAATTGCACCGCGAAGGCAAGGCTGAGCACGGACGCCGTCGCATTGCCGAGAGCGTAAAGCGCAAGAACCGGAGCGCCGCGCCGGGCAAGCTCGGCGTTTCCGGTCCAGGCAAGCAGGAGCGGACCGGCAAAGCAGGCCATGGTCCCGGCAATCGCGAAAAGCCCGACTGTCATCAGCTGCGTGCTGGTCCGGTACAGCTCTTCAAGGCCTTGGGTTTGCCCTTGCG
Organism: uncultured delta proteobacterium; assembly: GCA_963723955.1. Taxonomy (GTDB): domain Bacteria; phylum Myxococcota_A; class Polyangia; order Fen-1088; family Fen-1088; genus Fen-1118. The sequence goes on along the minus strand of CAVRSU010000009.1, from coordinate 565,319 downwards.
CTGCAAGCATGACGAACCTCGGTTGCAGCGATTGGATCATCGGTCCCGCGAGCTGAGTGATTCCGCCCGCCAAGGATGCTGCCACGGTGAAGGAACCGTAGGTCGACAGATCCAAGAGCCACGACAAAATGAGTTTGTCGGACTGGCTGACCACAATCCACAGCGTAGACAAAAAGGCCATGCCCCCAGCCATGGCGCGCGAACCATGCATAGATCGAAATTCCGGCCACGGGCCAGCGTTCGTCATCGAGAAACGGCGGTAGAAAAGCGCGCGGTAAGTGAACAGCTCTACCAATGTGGCCACGGTGTGAAAGGCGAAATAGGCGCTCGGCGTCGCGCTCAAGTATTTCAGCACGAGCCAGGCGCCAAACGTCCGGCCGAGCGTGGCTATTACGACAACGATGTTCAACGCGACCATGCGTTCAAGTCCCACCAGCCCCGCGCGGTAAACGGCGGCCAGCCAATTCAAGCCAAGCATGCCACCCATGAGGCCAATACAAAGAGCAACTTCGTCCCGGCTGATCTGATGCGCTTTCAGCCAATGGTGGGCAATCCAATTGGCGGACATACTGATGCTCCACGCACAGAGCAACCCCAGGCCGAGGAAGATCCATTCCATGGTCCGGATCATCTTCGCCATGCGCTGCTGGGTAAGGACGCCGGCGGAAAAACGCGCCAACTCGCGCGACATCGTAGGCGTCATGCCCATGTCCAGCAGCAACGACCACGATTGCAGCATGGCAAAGAAGCCGACCAGTCCGAAGGCTTCGGTGCCGAGGTACTGGATGAAGACCGGAAGCATGACGATGCCGACCGCGGCGGCGGTGGCTTGCCCCACGTAACTGGCAACCATGTTTCGTTTCAACGAAGGCACGTGATGCTCCTGCGCGCGCGCAACTACCTGGCCGCGTCGCGGACGATGGCGATCACGCGATCCTGCTCATCCGGCAGCAGATCGGCATGGATTGGAAGACACAGCACCTCTTGCGCCAAGCGAGTCGCGACCGGCAGATTCTCGGGCGCGGCCGACGGCAGGCCGCGATACATCGACATGTCACTGACCAGCGGGAAGAAGTAACGTCTGGACAGAATGCCAGCCGACTTGAGGCGCAGGTACAGCTCGTCCCGTGTCAGTGGATAGTCCGGCCCAACCAAAACCGGGAAATAGGAGTGGTTGCCGACGACCTCAGGCCATTCTTGCGGCAGGCGAAGTCCCGGAACCTCCGCCAGCTCTTGACGGTATCGCCTATCGACCGCCTGCCGCTTTCTAAAGCCGTCTTGAAGGTAGCGGAGCTGCAGAAGCCCGAAGGCAGCTTGAACCTCGTTCATCTTGCCGTTGATGCCGGGGCCGACGACGGTCACCTCATCGGCGATACCGAAGTTCTTGAGGTAATCGATACGCTGCTTGGTCCGCTCGTCGGGAGAGACAATGGCGCCGCCCTCGAAGGTATTGAAGGACTTGGTCGCGTGGAAGCTGAGGATCGCGAGGTCGCCGGCACGCAGCAGGCTGCGACCTTGGTGGGTGACCCCGAAGGCATGAGCGGCGTCGTAGATCACTTTCAGGCCATAGCGATCTGCGATGCGCTGGATGCGCTCGACATCGCACGGATTGCCGTAGCAATGCACCGGGAGAATTGCAGTGGTTTGCGGTGTGATGGCCGCCTCGATGCGCGCGGGATCGAGGTTGAACGTCTCGGGCTCGATGTCGGCGAAGACCGGCTTGATGCCATTCCAGAGCAACGAGTGCGTCGTGGCCACGAACGTGAACGGCGTGGTGATGACCTCGCCGCTGATGCGCAAAGCCTGCAGCGCCACCACCAGCGCGATGGTTCCGTTGCTGAAAAGCGAAAGCTGCGGAACGTCTAGGTGGCGAACCAGCGCTTCTTCCAGCTGATTGTGAAAGGGACCCGCGTTGGTCAGCCATCGGTTTTTCCAGATCTGTTCGAGGTACGGGATGAAGTCCTCGAGAGGCGGCAGGTACGGCTGCGTGACGTAGACTGGCTTACGCGGTTCGTCCATGGAATCAGTCGGCCTGCTGCGCGGTCGGCCGCACGAAGTTTCGCAAAATGTTTCGGATGTGTCGTTGTTCTGGCACGGCTTTCTCTCGTCGTTCGAAGCAGCCTACCTCAGTTTGCCCGAGGTTGTCCCTACTTGATCTTCTTCATCCAGAACGATCCAGGTCCGCTATCCGAAGACAACATGGGGCACTTCGCGGACAGCTCCGCGAAATGGCGATGCTTGAGGAGGTTGAGAGCCCCCATCACCTTGAAGGAATCGTTGAAGGACAGGAATGCCTCCAGTAGATACTGTTCGTTCCAGAAGACCTTCCCCTTCTGGATCCATTGCGCCGGATAGTCCTTGGGGGTGAAGATGTCGTGGACATGCACGAACACGCCCTTCTGCAGGGAAGGTAGTATCTCCAGGTATTCAAACAGCACGTCACCCTGGGGCCGAATGATGTGTGATGAATCGATGAAGAGGATGTCATTGGATTCCAGGGCCTGGAAAATCTCCAGGCTTTCCGCCTCGACGATGTTTCTACGTACCGTTACGGGCAACTTCTCCAGCCAGTCATTCAGGTACGGTTCGATGCAGGTGTGTTCGCAGGAATAGGCCCGGTCTTCTTCGCGGTTCTTCCCGATCGCATGTTGCATCATCAGGGTGGAGTGGCCACAGCCGATCTCGATGATCCTGCGCGGTTTGACCAGCCTGACGATATTGTAGAGATAGTCCGCATCTCCGGAAGAAAAGGCACCGTTGTCGAAAGAGAAGACCAATCGATCGGATGGACGCTTTGCGATCTCGAGTATCTCGTCGTTGAACTTGAAGGCCCCGAGGAGAGACAACTGCTCGTCGGTATTCCACGCGATAGCTGGCAGATTCCTGTCTTGCTGGAGGGGGAATCGAAGTTTCCGTGTATTGAAGAGCGGCTCATAGAAATGGTCCAGGATTGGAAAGACGCCAACTTTGTCGAGGAGCCATTTGCTGACAACGGATCTGTCCTCGAAGAACGGCACGAGGTTCGTCCGGACGTACTTCAGCCATAGAGCGGAAACCAGTGTGGTTGGGGCGAGCAAGAGGTCAATCGCTGCATATTTCAGATTCTTTTTCACCGTATCCGTTCCCTTCAAGTGACTTGGCCTTGAATCGGCATCATAGACATCGCTGGGCGCGGTGCGCCGGCTATTTTCGAAGGTCCAAACACAGGAGCCACGGTGCCACACCCTTGAGGGTCGCCGTCAGTGCTGGCTACGAATTCGCGGCACCGCATCAAAAGGGAGCAGAACGCTCTTGAAACGGTTGTGTCGTGGGATGCTATGTTCCGTTGACCATCATGGCCAAGAACCTCGGTGACATTTGTCAGGCTTGGTCGGGCGGCGCGGGCCGGCCCGATCCGGTGGCGCTACGCCTGATTCAGCCTGACCTGTCTCCGCGCGACTACACCTTTGGGCAGATCGACGTGCTGGCCTGCCAGTTCGCGAACGTCCTTCGCGACATCGGCCAGGATTCGGGCAAGGTGGTGGCCATCTTCGTGCCGAAGTGCATCGAGGTCTTCGCTGCTTTTCTCGGCACACTGAAGGCGAAGTCGACGGTGCTATCGCTGTTCGCCAACTTCGGCGATCTGGCGCTCATCGATCGACTGGCCGACTGCGGCGCTTCCTGCGTGGTCGCCCGGCGTGCTTCCATCGAGCGGCTCCAGCGCATCTGGCCGTCGCTACCTGCGCTCAAGGTCATTCTGCTCGTCGACAGCGACGTGGACGTAGGCCCAGGCGTCTTGAGCCTGCCTCTGCGGATGGCTCGTGCGTCCAGCGAGTATCGGTCAGCGGCGGTCGAGGACGATACCCCGTCGCTCATCCACTACACCTCGGGCTCGACCGGCAAGCCCAAGGGCGTGTTGCACGTGCACGGCGCCGCCCCGCATATCGAGCGCAGCATGGCCGAGGTCATGCAACCCGGGCACAACGACATCTACTGGTGCACCGCGGACCACGGCTGGATCACCGGCACCTCATACGGCATCGTCGGCCCCTGGTTGCTCGGCATCACCCAAGTACACACGGTCGGCGCCTTCGATGCCCACTACTGGTTCAGCGTGCTGCAGGACCAGCGCATTTCGGTCTGGTACACGGCTCCGACCGCCCTACGTATGCTCTCGCGCGAGGACGACATCGACTATCGCAGCTACGACCTCTCGCACCTGCGCAGTATCTTCAGCGTTGGCGAGCCGCTCAATCCCGAGATCAGCCGCTGGGGTCGCGAGGTGCTGGATAAGGACATCCACGACACCTGGTTCCAGACCGAGACCGGCGGCATCATGATCGCGAATCGACCGGGCCTGACCATCCGGCCCGGCTCGATGGGCAAGCCGGTCTGCTCCATCCAGGCCGCCATCCTCAACGACGAGGGCAAGCCGTGCGCCCAGCGGACCACGGGGCATCTCTGCCTTCGCTATCCCTGGACGTCAATGTTCCGCGACTATTTGAACCGCACCGATACGTACCGCGCGAAGTTCGCTGATGGCTTCTACGATTCCGGGGATCTCGCGTATCAAGACGAGGATGGATACATCTGGTTCGCGGCCCGCAACGACGATGTCATCAACACCTCCGGCCACCTGGTCAGCCCCTTCGAGGTCGAAAGCGCCTTGCTCGAACTTGCCGAGGTCGCGGAATCGGGGGCGGTGGGCGCACCCGATCCCGTTCTGTTCGAGAAGATCGTGGTGTTCGTGGCCTTGCGCAAGGGCACCCTTGCCAGCGACGAGCTGCGCATGAAGATCCGTTTGCACGTGGCCAATCGCCTTTCGGCCGCCGCTACCCCGCAGGACGTGGTCATCGTGGACCGCATCCCCAAGAACAAGAGCGGCAAGATCCTGCGCCGCGTGCTGCGCGCGCGCTACCTGGGAGAGGACCCGGGCGATATCTCAACCCTTGAGGACCAAGTATGAAGTGCCACGAAACCTTGAATGAAGTGTTCCGCCAAGTGTTCGCCAATCCCAAGCTCGACGTCAGCCCGGAGATGACCCCCAACGATATCGATGGCTGGGATTCCATGGCCCACGTCAACCTCATCGCGGCGGTCGAGCTGCGCTTCAAAATCAAGTTCGACACCAAGGAACTGCGCAAGATAAGGACGGTTGGAGATCTGGGTCAGCTCATCGACGGAAGACTGCCGTAGCCCGGGCCCGCATGGTCTTCAGTTCCGTCCTTTTCCTCTTTCTGTTCTTTCCGCTCGCGCTCGCCGGCTACTACATCATTCCGACGATCCGACTGAAAAACCTCTGGCTGCTGCTCACAAGCCTGTGGTTCTACGCGTGGGGCGAGTTCCGCTATTTGCCTCTGCTACTCAGCTCCATCGGCATCAATTTCGCATTGGGGCTGATCATCGCCCGCTGTCCCAAGAAGAGTCGGCCACGGTTCCTGGCCCTCGCGCTGGCGGTGTCGATCAATCTGGGCTTGCTCGTCTACTTCAAGTACTGGTGCTTCCTGCTCACCAACTTGAATCCGCTGCTCACGGGCTTCGGCCACCCGATTGCCATTCCGAGCATTCCCTTGCCGCTCGGCATCTCGTTCTTCACCTTTCACGCCCTGTCGTACCTCATCGACGTCGCGCGTGGGCAAGTCGAAGCGCAGAAGAGCCCGTTCCGGTTGGCGCTCTACATCGCGCTCTTTCCCCAGCTGGTGGCCGGCCCCATCGTTCGCTACGGGCACGTCGCGCACGAGCTCGGCCGACGCAAGCACACCTGGGAGGATTTCGCGTACGGCATCTACCGTTTCGTCATCGGCCTGGCCAAGAAGGTGCTCATCGCCAACGTCGTGGGCGCGGTCGCCGACCAGTGCTTCAAGATGCCGCGCGCGTCGCTGACGCCGGCCCAGGCCACGCTGGGCGCGCTCTGTTACACCCTGCAGATCTACTTCGATTTCTCCGGCTATTCGGATATGGCCATCGGGCTCGGCCGCATGTTCGGCTTCCACTTCCGCGAGAACTTCGATCTGCCCTACTGGTCGACCAGCCTAACGGATTTCTGGAAGCGCTGGCATATCTCGTTGACTTCGTGGTTTCGCGACTACCTCTACGTGCCGCTGACCGGCAACCAGTTCTGGGTACCGCCCTGGCGTGCCTACGGGGCAATGTTCGTCGTCTTCTTGCTCTGCGGTTTCTGGCACGGGGCAAGCTGGACGTTCGTGGCCTGGGGCGTGCTGCATGGCCTCGGGCTCATCGCTGAGCGTGCCGCTTTGCTTAGGTGGCTGGAGCGGATTCCGGTTGCGGTGCAGAGGCTCTACTCCCTGCTGCTCGTGGTTTCGGGCTGGATTCTCTTCCGCTCCGACACCTTCGCGCAGGCGGCCGGCTATTTCCGCGCCATCGTCAGTCCGCGCGGCTGGCTGGCCTTTCATCGTGGCGAGCTCGATGCGGTCATCTCGAGCGAGGGCTGGCTGGCCATCGCGATCGGCGTGCTCGCGGCGACGCCGCTCTTGCGCTGGCTCTCCTCGCGCCTCTTGGTCAGGCAAGCCGACGACGGCTGGAGCGCCCGGCCCGCGGGCGCCGTGGTCCTGATGTCGCTGCTCGTGCTCTCGGCGATGAAACTGGCCAGCGGCTCGTTCAACCCATTCATCTATTACCGATTCTAGATGGTCCGCGCGCGCAATATATCGCTGGTGCTCTGCTTCGCCGCCATGCTCGTGGCGCCGACGGTGGCGACCCTTTTCAACTGGAATCCGTTCGGCGCCATCGACGAGAAACGCGTGCTCGCCAAGAAGCCCGAATTCAAGCTGTGGTCGCGCGACACCTTGGCCAAGGCGCCAGCCATCGCGCAGGCCTGGGAGAAATATTTTGGCGAGAACTTCGGGCTGCGCAAGCTGCTCATCGGAAGCTATCGGCTGGCGACGTTTCATCTGCTGAGAACCTCGCCCAACCCCGCGGTGGTGGTTGGCCAGTCGGACGGCGAGAGGCGGTGGCTCTATCTGGATGCTGCAGTGACGGGCGATGGCATCGGCCTCGAGTCGGTTCTGGGCAAGAAGCCCTACGTCCCGGCTCAGCTAGGCGTGATCGCGGAGCAGCTCAGGCAGGTGGCGTCTCTGCTGCGCGCGAAGGGCATCAAACTGATCGTTGCGGTTTGCCCCGACAAGCAGACCCTCTATCCCGAGTACCTGCCACGTGCGCTGCGCCCTGCGCCTGGGTCGGTCTCGCGGCTCGACCAATTCTGGGCCATGGCCGCGACGCTCGATTCCGTGCCCCTCGTCGATCTGAGGGATCCGCTCAAGCAGTCCAAGTCAAAAGAGCAACTTTACTATCCCAGTGACACGCACTGGAACTGGCGCGGTGGCGTTCTTGCCTACCAGGCAATAGCGCGGGTCCTCGAAGCCCAAGATCCATCGAGAACGGTTCTACCCGTGGATCGGATCCAGTGGCTGCTCGGGCCGCCACGCGTTGGCGACTTGTCGATGCTGATGGGCTTGCCGGGGATTGGCGGCGACCTGGACTGGCTGCCCTCGCCCACCAGCCTCGCGGCGATGGCTGGACCGAAGCGGGGCAGACTCTTGGTTATCGCCGACTCGTTCTTCGATTTTGTCCAGCCCTTCTTCGACTTGCAGTTCGAGCACATCACCAAGCTTGCTCTCTCTCACGAGGCGCGGACGGCGGTTTTGGTGCCCGGATTTCTCGATATCGAGAAGCCGGATGTGGTCATCATCCAGTCCGTAGAACGCTACTGGACCATGGACTAGTGGACATCCGCCGCGATACTGTTGCCAGGCTCCCGTGTCTACCCGTCACCGTCTGCTGGCCGTCCTGGCCATCTTGATCGTCGCACCCAGCGCCCAGGCCGGGCCGCTCGACGACGCCCATGTGGCGGACACGGGGTTTTCCGGCCCCACCACCGGCGATCTCACCGCGGTGTACTGGAACCCCGCCGGTCTCGGATTGATGCAGGGCCCGCAGATCATGATCGGCGGATCCTGGCAGTCGACGTCGGTGTCCGTGGCCCGCACGTCCATCGATCCATCTACCGGTGCCAACCCCGGCGCCACGAGCTTTCCCACCGCCTCGGGCAGCGGCACGCTGCAACCGTTTCGCTGGCCGCCGGGGCCCTCGGGCTTCTTCGCCATCGGCGCCGGCATCGGCCACCGCTTCGGCATCGCGATGGCCCTGTACTCGCCGTTTTCATCGAAGTTGACCATGACCCCGACCGCCGACGGGCAAGAGCCTGCGCGCTACCACCTGGTCAGCATGGAGCTCAACCACATCGCCACCGCTATCGGGCTTGCGATCCACGCCTCGGACTCGATCCAGATCGGCGTTGCGCCCGGTCTGCTTTGGCCCACGGCCCACCTGGTCTTCGACGAGGACACCGCCCTCGGCAGCACCACCTTGGGCAGCGAAAACCCATCGGCCGCGGCTCGCTACGACCTGGCCACCAGAGGCATCATCGTTCCGTCCTACTTTCTCGCCGTCGGAGCTCACTACCGACACGGCCGACTCGACGTGGGACTTTCCTACACCAGCTCACCGCTCGGCACGAGTGGCGCAGTCAATCTGCCCCTGGACAACACCCAAATAAGACCTCCCTCCAACCTGGCCGGCGGCACGGGCCTGTGCCCGGCGACCTCGACCACCCCGAACAGCGACTGTCTCGCCGGCCAGATGAGCTACCGCTTGCCATCCATCTACAACCTCGGGGCGAAATGGCAGGTCGCCAAGAATTGGTACGTGAGCGGCATCGTGCGCTGGCTGCGATACGGCGAGTACGACAAGATCACCATTCTCGTCGCTGGCCCAGCCACGCAGACCGTGCTTGGCTCCAGCGTCCCCGATCACGTGGTGCTGTACCGTGGCTTTCAGGACAGCTTCGATCTGCGCGGGCGCGTGGTCTACGAAACCAAACAATACCGCATCGGTGGAACCCTGCGCCTGGAAACCAGTGCCGTTCCGGCCAGCCACGTCAACGCGGCGGCCATCGACGGACTGAAGCTCGAACCTTCGCTGGCCGCTGAAATGAGAATCTGGCGACAGATCCGCCTGAGCGCGGGGTACGCTTTCACCTGGATGTTCCCTGTCGACACCGGCGCCTCTGTCTTCGATCCCACGGCCGCCTCCGTCTGCGCCAGCGCTGGTGGAGATCTAAGCACGCCTGCGTGCCAGACCCGCATGAACGGCCAGGCTCGGCCCAGTGCCGCGGGAACCTATCACCTCTGGCGACAAACCCTGTCGGTGCTCACCACGTTTGGATTCTAGGCCATGCGTCGCTATCCGTTCTTCTTGCTGCTGCTGGCCTCGTGCGGATCGGATCAATCGTTTACCTACGATCTCGAGCCCATCGAGCTCGCGCGGGCGCCCATCGCCCCAGGCGGAGCCACCTTGGGCGGGCTACTGGCGAACGTCGCAACCTCGGCGGGGATCCAGCCACTGCTCGTGGATTCGGCCTACCCCATCAACAGTTTCGCGCCAGCAGGATGCGTAGGCGGCGGAACGCCAGGCTGGACCTACACCGGCAACTTCGATCTGCGCGACGCAAGCACGGCGGCGGTTGTGCGCGCCTCGTTCGACAACATCGGTCTTTTCGACCTGTGTCCGGGCCCCACCGGCGACGCCACGACCCAGCCCGCGGGCGTGATGGGAGGGTCTCTGCTGGCCAATTTCTCGGTGGGTTTTGTCTTCCCACGCAGCGCGAGTCTGCTCGCCACCATGACCTTGTGGCCTTCCTTCCCCGGATCCGATGATCGACTTGGGCAAGACGGCCTCGTGTCGCTCGACTTCAACTTGCGCGGTGGCGCCACCGCCGGCCAGGGCACCGGTGAAGCATCGCTGTCGCTACCCAACTCTCGCATCGTGCTTGCGGCCTGCGCGGCGCCGCGCGCCTTTTCCACCACCGAGCCGCTCGAAACCTGCGCCGGCGGCCAAGCCGCACTCAGAGCCAGCGGGCAGGATCTCATGCTGGCCGTCGGTACCGGCGAGGGACCGATCATCCTCAGCCAAGCCGCATGGGGCCGAATAGCCGCCCAGCTGGGTATGGCAAGCGACGCGGGAACCGCGGGCGATCTGTACACGCCCTTTTCCGCGACGGCCACGCCCGCGCGCTTTCTGACCGTGCCCAGGCTCGCGATGTTTCAAGGCACAACCGACAGCACTTGGAGCGGTCCCTGTACCGAGCTGGCCCGCGCCCGCCGCATCGAATGGGTGCTGGCCAACAGTGGCGCGGGCGCATGTTTCCAGCCCTGCGATGCCAGCGGCAGCCTGCCCGTCGCGACCCATCCCTACCTAGAGCTGGGCGGCCCGCTCGACGTGGCGGTCATCGGCGACGCCAGCGAGGTCATCCAGTCGATCAACTCGGATTCCCCCCCCAACCCGCAGGTTGACGGCATCATTGGCGCGGGCACCTTGGCGGGGACGCGGATGCGCTTCGACTACACATTCGATTCCCTAGCGCGGGTCGTCGCCGCCTGTGAAGACGGCAGCACGCGCGACCAATGCTGGAACGCCCCGACCTGTTGGGCGACGGGCGGATCCCACGTCTGCTTCGGACAACTCCTCGGACAGGGCGGCTGGGCGCCCGTGTGCCCCTAGGGCTTGCGCGCCTGACTAGGTTTTCGCGGTCTTGCTTTCGAGGGTCATGACCTGGTCTTCCAGGTGCTGGATGGTCGAGCGCAGGTTAACCACCTCGTCGTGGGTCGCCAGGCCGAAGGCGCCGGCGGCCAGGCGACCGGCCTTGTCCAGGCCCGACTTCACCGAGCCGCCCACGCTGATGGCCTTCATGGCCGCGTTCATCAAACGCGGATCGCTCACCAGCTTGGATACTTTGGGATTACCCGCCAGTTTGAACGCCTGGCCAACGACAACATCCTTGATCGACTTCAAGACCGCCATGATGGGTGGGTTCTGCCACGAGCGTCGAATTCGGTCAACGCGCCCTTGTATCGATGTTGAGGCCGCGGCTCAGCTCCGATGGCCGAATCTTGCCGATCCGTGCTAGAGCCTGTCTTCCCGAATGGAGATCCTAAGCAGCCCCCTGGGCAAGCTCGTTATCTCGCTGGCCTTGCTCGGTGTCATCTCGCCCATCGTGGTCCGCTTTTTCCGCGGCACGTGGGCCGACCTCGAGGCCGAAGCAATGGCCGCGCGCAAAGCGCGGGGCGAATCCGCCCGCCTGGACGCTCGTGTGCCGGTCACCTTCGCCCTGGGCGCGCTCTCCCTGCTGCTCATCAACTACTACGGCTCGCACGACTTCTACGAGGGCAGCGTCCAGCCCTACCTGCAGAGCTACGCCAACAACCACCCTGGGTCTCTCGACATGGGAACCTACCAGGATCTCTACTGGCGCGTGTACTGGGGCCTGTCCCGCTATGGGTCTTACCTGCTGCCGCTTGCCGTGTGGCCGTTCGTGTTCAAGGAAAGCCCGCTCGACTTGGGACTGCGCTTTCGCGGCTTTCGCGAGCACGCCTGGATCTACCTGCTTTGCTTGGTCATCGTGATCCCGACCTTGGCCGTGGTTTCGCGCACGCCCGAGTTCAACCGCTACTATCCCATGTACCCCACCGCGTCCCGATCGTGGATCGATTTCTGGGTGTGGGAAATCGTCTACGTCGGCCAATTCCTCAGCCTAGAGGTTTTCTTTCGCGGTTTCTGGCTGCGCGGGGCGCGGGCACTCGGCGTGGGCGCCATCTTCTCCATGGTCGTGCCCTATGTGATGATCCATTTTCCCAAGCCCTACCTCGAAGCGTGCGGCGCCATCGTGGCCGGCGTGGTCTTGGGGTCGCTGTCCATGAAGACCGGCAGCATCTGGGCCGGCTTCCTCATTCACTCGACGGTGGCCATCCTGATGGATCTGCTGGCCCTGGAGCAGCGCGATCGCATGCCAACCCACTGGGGGCCCTACTCGCTTGCCCAGTACAAGTTCCCGTACACGACCCACGTTCTGTGGGGCGTGTGGGTGCTCGCACTCATCGGGCTTATGCTCCTGCTGCGACGCCGACGACACACCCGACAACGCCTGGCAAGGCGCTAGTTCAGCCCCGCCTGCCTCCCCCCCGTTCCCGATCACTGTACAAGCGAGATTGTGAGAGAGCCGTTTGTATCGAGATCGGAAACGGGGGCGAAGGCAGGGTCGACCAGGGCCTGACTACGAAAAGAGGATCCTTTGAACGTGCTGTGGAAGCCTGCGTAGCGAGAGCGCGGGGCAGTGAAAAGTTGGCCGGGACAAGAACAGTGGGTTGTGCGCAAGTCGCCCGTCGGCGCCTGCGCGCATCGGATTGGAGGGGGATGGTGCATGGCCAGCTGTGCCCACCTGCTGTTGTCCCGGCCCATCGAAAATCTGTGCAGCCACACCTAAAACGTAGTCGATGCCGGGAACGTCAGTAACTGTCGCACCTGCTGATTTGCATGTCCGTCAAGGTGCGGATTCCTCTGTCAGTGTTTGTCCTACATCTGCGTCGCAGGCGCGCACGGGCTTCGTCCGTTAGAATCGCGAGACTTTGACCACAGCCTCAGAAAACCTCGCTCCAACCGGATCCGTACGCGATCGATTGCTCGTCTCGCTCGCCGACCCGGAGGTGGCCGGGAAGGCCGGACGCAATCCAGCCACCTTGGTGGCGTTCCACGAGCCCATGGCAGTCTTCGAATGGCTGGGAACCGGTAAGGGTTTGGTCCTTCTCGACCTGGAACACATTCCCGAGGCGGAGTTGCGCACGCATCTCGATCGCATCTTGGGCGCGCACGAAAAGGGACTTCTGTTCATCGCCGTCGCGGGTGGCGGCGCGGCCGTCGCCGAGGTCTTGCAGGCCGCGGACGCGGAAGCCCGCATGCGCGATCACATTGGCCTTTACCAAGTCGATGGGACGGGCAAGGTACGGTGGGTGGCGGGTAGGCGACTGCGCGAATTGGAAAAGGCCGGCCGGGCGCTGCCGCAGACGCAACCGCTGTTGCCCGAGCATGTGGCAGACATCATCGAGCGCGGACGCAAGGAGCGGCTCGAGGCCATGGAATTCGTGCGCGGCACCGCGCACCGCTTTCCCCATCTTACGGTCGCCCTCATCGCCATCTGCGTTCTGCTATTCGCGCTCACCAGCGGCAACGATGAGCGCGCCCAGAGACTCTTCCATCTGCTGAGCAACCATCCCGTCGCCGTCCGACAAGGAGAGCTCTGGCGTCTCTTCACCTACGCCTTCCTGCACGACACGCACAATGCGACCCACCTCATCGTGAACATGCTCTCGCTCTACAGCCTGGGCACCTTCCTCGAACCCCTGCTCGGCCGCCTTCGCCTGGGACTGCTGTGCGCCGTTGCGGCTGTGGCCGGTGGCGTGGCGAGCACCTTGTTCATGGGCGGAGAATCCGTCGGTGCTTCAGGCGCGGTGTGGGGACTGGTCGGCGCGACTTTCGGACTACTCAGTGGCAGGCGGCAGTTCTTCCCGCCGCTCATCGCGCGCGGCCTGCGCCAGCGGCTGGTCGTCATCCTGCTCATCAACGTCGCCATCTCGTTTCTGCCCCACATCGATCGCTACTGTCACTTTGGCGGCGGCATCGCGGGTTACCTCGTCGCCTTGTACTTCGCCCGCAAGCCCACACAGGCGTGAGCTCAGCGCGCGTTCTCAGATCAGAACTGGGTGATGAACTTCCAGGCTTCCGGGGCATCCCAGCTCGTCGTGTCACCTGGATCCACGGGTTCCCAGCCGTGAGGGCCGTTGAAAACGCAGTATTCGGTCGGGTGGCCCGCAGAGCAGCCTTTGTAAATCGTGCAAGTGTGCTTCTGGCCTGCGGCTGGAAAGGTTGTGGACGCGGGCTCTGCCGTGCATCCGTTGACGGCAGCGAACTGGGCTTGCTTCACTTCGCCGAGCATGGGCGAAGAGGTCATCCCCGCGCTGTCCTGGCTCGCCTGCGACGCATAGTACGCAATCGGCTTCGTCAGAGTCGTGGGGCAAGAACCGGTGAGATCCGCTCCCGAGAAGAACGCGACGGCGCGGAACACGTCCGCCTGTGTGCACGCGAGGGCCATGGACATGGCCGCCCCAAAGCTGAATCCGGTCGCAAAGACTCGGGTCGTGTCGATGCAGAGATCGCCTTCGAGTTGAGCGAGGATCGCCATGGTGAAATCCACATCCGTCTTGCTCCAGGACCCGGCGCTTCCCACGGCATCGGGCGCGGCGAAGATGGTGGTGTTCTTGCTGTCCAAGGTCGCCATCGTGAAGTAATTCCTGTCCGCAACAGACTGGGCCGATGACCCGGACTCGGCGAAGGCGAAGACCAGCCGATAGGGGTGGCTGTTGTCGTAGCCGTTGGGCATATGCAGAATGTAATTTCGCGAGCCGTTGCTCTGGATGGTTTGTTTTCCGTTCTGAAGCGTCGCATTTTTTCCGCAGCCTGCGCTTTGCGCCGCGCCAGCGTCTGCTCCAGAGCCGCCAGTACTACCACCCGATCCGGTTCCAGTCGCGCCGCCGGATCCAGAGCTGCTCGCGCCGCCCGATCCAATGCTGCTTGCACCGCCCAATGCTCCATTGCCGCCCGAGGCGACGGGCACGGTGCCTCCGGTTCCAGTCGCAGCGCCCCCAACCCCGGCGCCTCCCGAGCCCAACTTGCCGCCCGCGCCCGCACCACCGCTTCCCGGGCCAGTGCCCCCGCCAGTTCCATTCGCTCCGCCCGTTCCCGGTTGTGTGGCTCCACCGCTTCCCATCGTTCCCCCCTGGCTGGACTTTCCGCCAGTGCCATCTGCTCCACCCGTTCCCGATTGACCGCCGCTTGCCGTTGTTCCCCCTTGGCTGGGCACTCCGCCGGTGCCATGGCTACCGCCGCTTCCTGGAGCGGGTGAGCTGCTCGATGAGCAAGCACTCCCCAGAATTGCGAGCACGGCCACGATCGAATGGACAGAACGCATCGGTGTCATGAATATCTCCTTGCTTGCCGAAGGCCGGGGCACAGCGGCGGGTCCAGTATTCTGGACTCTTGCGTGAGCAACCGCAACACGGCCCTCCCACGGGGAATCGGCTGACGTGCAGGCGCAACTCCGCGCAAAGATTCCGTATTGAGCAGTGGCGCTAGCGCTCGGGTTCCATCTTGCCACCCACCTGGCACTGGGAAGTGGGAGGTGGAAGCCCCGCAACCACATGTATGCAGCGAAAAAGCACTACTGACCAGCTGCTACCGGACCCATTTACGCACCCGCAATTGTACTATAGAATACTGGTCGGATGAGTATTGCGCCTCCACCCCTCCCGGTGCCCAAGGCACAACAATCCCGCAACATCGGGCGGTATGCGATATACGACGAAATCGCGTCCGGTGGAATGGCGACCGTCCATTTCGGACGGTTGTTGGGCGCGGTGGGATTCTCGCGCACGGTCGCGATCAAACACCTTCTGCCCCATTACTCGCGCGACACCGAGTTCATCTCCATGTTTCTCGACGAGGCTCGTCTCGCGGCTCGCATCCAGCATCCCAACGTCACGGTGCCACTCGACGTCGTCGTGCTAGAGGAGAGTGAAGAGATATTCCTGGTCATGGAATACGTCCATGGCGACACCCTCGCGCGCCTATTGAAAGGTGCGCAGGTCGCGAAAGCCCCAGCCTCTCCATCGATCAGCGCCAGCATCATGAGCGGGGCGCTGCATGGCCTCCACGCCGCGCACGAGGCCGCCAACGAGATGGGAGTCCCTCTCAACATCGTCCATCGCGACATATCCCCGCAGAACATCATGGTCGGTGTCGACGGTGTGGCGCGCGTCCTCGACTTCGGTGTCGCCAAGGCGGTCTCGCGACTCCAGTCGACTCGGCAGGGGCAGATGAAGGGCAAGCTCGCCTACATGGCTCCCGAGCAAGTCCGATCCGGCGACGTCGATCGTCGTCTCGACATCTTTGCAGCGGGAATCGTGCTCTGGGAAACGCTCACGCTGCGCAACCTCTTCAAAGCGGATGACCCGGCCGCGATCGTCGCCAAGGTCGTAAGCGCAACCATCGCGCCGCCAAGCTCCATCAACCACGATGTGCCGCTGGCCCTGGACCGAGCCGTCATGAAGGCACTCCAGCGAAACCCAAGCGACCGGTTCCAGACAGCCCGTGACTTCGCCTCGGCCATCGAGGAGGCGATCCCGCTGTCCACGCCGAGGAAGGTGGGCGAATGGGTCGCGCACGTCGGTGGCAAGGCCCTTGCCTTGCGGGCTGAGAGCCAGGCACGGATCGAGAGCTCCTCGTTCGATTTGGATGCTCCCAGAAGTCCGGAGCAGGCGTTCCGATCGAAGCGCAACCGAACCGGGGAAATCAGCAGCACCGATGCCGGCCGACCGGCCGGCTCGAAAGCCGCGGGCCTCACCTCCGACACCGGGAAGGGGACGCTTCTGCCGTCGTCCCCCGTCGAAACTCCATCGACAGTTCAGCCCGCGGGGCGTTCGCTGAAGTGGTCGGTGGCTGCAGGCGCATCGCTGCTGGTTGCGTTCGTGGCCGTGGGCGCCGTGGTGCTTTCGCCCCGGACACGGACCAAGACCGTCGGCGAAGACGGTTCCAAACAAGGCCTGCAAGTGGCCGCTCGTGCGAGCACCGCGACCGAGTCGGAGGCTCACCCCCGAACGGATGCAACGAGTCCCACGGCCGTGTACCCAACGCAACCGGTGGCAACGGCGCCCGCCGCCGAGGAAACCGCGGGCGACGCATCCCTGCCGACCGTCTCCACCTCCCATACCAAGTCGAAAGCGCTGTCCCGACCCGCAAGCCATCGCTCGATCGCGAAGGCCGGGAGCACAAAATTGCAGGTGACCGGCAAGCAGGGCGGAAAAAAGGATTGCAATCCTCCCTACTACATCGACCCCAGTGGCATCCGTCGAATCAAGGACGAGTGCTTCTGAGCCGATGAGGGCCATGGAGACCTAGCATGAAGATCTACACAACCTTGGTTGTCGCGGTCGCCGTCGGAACCGCGCTCAGCTCGGTGGTCGATGCCGCGGAATTGGCCGCGTGCAAGGCATCCTACGAGAAGGCGCAAGAAGAAAATACAGCCGGGCATCTCAACGCCGCACTTGCTCACTTGAGGGCTTGCGTCGACACGAGTTGCCCCAAGTTTTTTCGCGATGATTGTGAGAGGTGGATGGATCAGATTGAGAGCGTCCTTCCTACCGTTGTTTTCGTCGTTCGGCGCGACGGAAGAGATGTGACAGACGTTGAAGTCTCTTCTGACGGCAAGCTGCTGGTGAGCTCACTCGACGGAAAATTGGTTCCAGTGGATCCCGGTCCTCACGAGTTCTCGTTCACCCTTTCTGGGTTTCCCGCGATCAAGCGGCAGCTGCTGATTCGAGAGGGCGAGCGAAATCGAATGATTGATGTCGAGTTCAAGAGCTCGCTCGTCACAACGCCCTTGCCAACGCGTGCCTCCAAGGCCGACCTCGATCTTCAGGCCAGGCCCAGCGAGCGAAGGACGGCCCTCTTCTACTTGCCGTACGGGCTGGCGGGCCTCGGTGCACTAGGAGTCGCCGGATTTGCCGTATTGGATATCCAAGGGAACAGTCGGAAGTCCGACCTCGAGCATTCCTGTTCGCCCTACTGTCAGTCGAGCCAGGTAGACGAAGTCAAAACCAAATACCTGCTGGCAGACACGTGCCTGGCCGTGGGCCTCGTTTCACTTGGCGTGGCGACCTACCTGTTCCTGACCAGCCATGGCGAAGACTCCAGCCGACAAGCCCAGACGACCTCCATCGGCTTTGCTCCTCGATCTTCCGGCGGCGGGGGTGTTGTACAGGTCGCGACACCGTTCTAGCCTATCGATAGCCTAGGAGATTCATGCCTTCACCCTTGACTGCCATGCGCCCCCGCTCTCCACTCGTGTCCCTCCTGGTGGGCTTGGTTTGCGCTCAAGCTGCCTGCAACCTGGGATCACTCGACTATCTACAGAATGGTGTCAAACAAGACGGCAGTGTCGGAGACGGCCAGGGCACATCCAATCAGGACAGCACGAGTCCGGACGAAGCGCCACTTGCAGACAAGCCGGATGGCACCGTTCTCGATGCCAAGGCCAGCGAGGTGCCCTTTGGTTCTGACGGCTCCGGTGACCTATTCACCAACATTCCTGTTCTCGATGCTCAGGAGGAGAGCGCGAGCGACCTAGGCACGGACACATTCATCCCGGACACCAAGAGTCCGGACGGCGCCCTCCCGGACGCGACAAATCCAGACGGTGGAATTCCCGACTCACTGTCCAACTTGGATACACCCAAACAGGACGGTTTGATTCCCGACAGCTACGTTCCAGTCCCCGACAGCTACGTCCCCGACAGCTACGTTCCCGACTCACCTCCTGACCTCTATGTCGCCGGACCGGATAGCCTTGAAGTGGCCCCCGACGGGCCGACTGCCAAACCGTCCGTGCTTTTCGTGGTGGGCGCGAACCCTCTCAGCGCCGCGGATACGGCCATCCAGAGCCACCTCACCGGCAAAGGCTACGATGTCACTCTCATCCTTGACAGCGCATCCGTCGCGACCGTGACCGAGACCCTGGTTCTGATTTCTCGAAGCGTCGGCTCGGGCAACGTGGGCACCAAGTATCGCAATGTCGCCAAGCCGGTCTTGGTGAACGAACCCAACCTCTTTGCCTCCGACATGGGGTTTGTCAGTGGGAGCACAGGAACCTCTGGTTCCACCGGGGCTACGCCAGGCGCGGACTCGGTCGACGTCCAAGCCGCGGCGGGTGCTCTGGCCGCCGGGCTTTCCGGCACAACCAAGGTGTTCAACACGGCACAAGACGTGACCTACGGTGTTCCGAGCGCCACAGCGATCTTGGTGGCTGCGCTTCCCGGCCAAACCAAGTACCCAATCTTCGCCTACGAGACCGGCGCTCAGATGAGCGGCCTCGCCGCGCCGGCGCGTCGAATGGGATTCTTCCTGTCGGGGACAGCTGCCACGAGTCTGACGGCAAACGGCTGGTTGCTGTTTGACGCCGCGATCGCGTGGCTTGCCAAGTCCGGGTGACATCCTCCATCTCGGCGTTCAGCACCGCCTACTGGCGGGATTCGCAGCCAACGGATGCGCGTCGGGCGGCGGGCTGTCCCGGCGAGCCATATGAGGTTGTGGCGTCTGGTGGCGTCTGATCGATGGGATTCAACTTATGGGGTCGTTTCTCCGATGTTAGTGGAGGTCATATGATCTCTGCGCCGTCGCCCACCCCGCTGTCGAAGGCACAACCGTCCCGCCTGGTTGGGCGCTACGTCATGTACGACGAGATCGCATCCGGTGGCATGGCGAGCGTCCATCTGGGGCGGATGCGCGGTGCGGTCGGGTTCTCTCGCACAGTCGCCATCAAATCCCTTCATCCGCACTTCGCACGCGATGCAGAGTTCATCTCGATGTTTCTCGATGAGGTCCGACTGGTGTCGCGGATCAAGCACCCCAATGTCGCAGCGCCGCTGGATGTGGTTTTGATCGAGGAGAGCTCAGAGATCTTCTTGATCATGGAGTACATACACGGGGAAACCCTGGCGAACCTGGTACAAGGCGCGCTCTTGGCCAACGTCACGGTGCCGCCAGCCGTCAGCGCGCGTATCATCAGTGGAGCCCTTCACGGCCTCCACGCCGCGCACGAAGCGACGGATGAGCTCGGCGCTCCGCTCAACATCGTCCATCGCGATGTATCGCCACACAACATCATGGTGGGTGTAGACGGCGTGCCGCGCGTGCTGGACTTCGGCGTCGCCAAGGCGGTCTCGCGAAGCCAGTCGACCCGACAGGGACAACTCAAGGGCAAGGTGGCCTACATGGCACCTGAGCAGCTGGGTGCGAGTCCGATCGATTGCCGCGCGGATATCTTCGCAGCCGGAATCGTCTTTTGGGAGGCGCTGACGCTGCGGCGGCTCTTCGTGGCGGACGATGCCGCCGGCATCATGGGCAGGGTGCAGATGGCTCCGATCGATCGCCCCAGCGCCAGCAACCCCAGGGTGTCACCAGCCCTAGACCGGGTTGTCTTGAAAGCCCTCGATCGCGACGTCAGCCTCAGATTTCAAACGGCCCAAGATTTCGCCGACGCTATCGAGGAGGCCATCGCCCTTCCCTCGGCACGCAAGACGAGCGAATGGGTTGCGTACCTAGGTGGCCAACACCTCGCGGATGCCTCCGCGAGGTTATCCGCGATCGAGAGCTCATCGTTCGAGGAGGATGCGATTGGCCCTTCCGTCGAAGGACAGCGACCTCAGAGCACGGACGGCCGGGTGCGCCCTGTCGTCAGTCGACCAGGGACGTACAGCGAGATCACCGCCGTGGCTCCACAAGTTCAGGGCAAGAATCACGAAGGTGTGATGCGCACGTCAACTTCCATTCTCTTGGCAAGGGGGCTGTCCTGGGGACGAAGGCATTGGCTCGTGCTCGCCGGCGCGGCCATCCTCATGTTGACCACGGTGGTTGGCATCGTCCGCGCGTCTCACCCTGCCGACGTGAAGACCACGGTCGACTCCAGGCAGGAAGCCAAACCAGCGATCGCGGTAAGCGCCCTCCCTGCGCGAGAAGACCTCGCCCAGCCCGGCCTAGGCACCACGACGGTGTCGGTCGAATCGAAACCGCGCCTGTCCGCGATCCCGCGTCCGGCGTCCCCCAGAAACACGACCGCCCAATCGTCCGCGACGCATCGGCAGACCAAGAAGGACTGCAATCCACCCTTTTTTGTCGACGGGCAGGGCATTCGACGGGTGAAGCCTCAATGTTTGTGACATCCGCGACAAGGATGGCGTTTTGAGATGAGAGTCCGCTCGATTCTGGTTGCGACTTTGATGTGCATCTCCTGGCAGGGGAGGGCCACGGCGGCGGCGGATCCGCTGGCCTGCGCCCAAGCTTATGAGAAAGCGCAGGAAGAAAGAACGGCCAGCCGACTCAGCGCCGCGATCGAACACCTCAAGAGTTGCATCGATTCGACCTGCCCCAAGTTCATCCGCGAGGATTGCCTGCGCTGGATGGATCAGACGGGAGATCGCTCTTCCCACGGTCGTTTTCTCGGTTCGCCAGGATGGGAAGGACCTGACGAACGTCGAGATTCTTTGCGACGGCAACCTGCTCGTCGGAACGCTCGACGGCAAGGCGCTGCCGGTCGATCCCGGCCTTCACAACTTCACCTTCAGCGTCCCGGGCCTTGCTCCCGAGGAGCGCCAGCTGCTCATTCGGGAGGGCGAGCGCAATCGAATCATCAATGTTGATTTCGGCACATCGCGCGAGAGCAGCTCGCCTCTGCCATCGCCATCGCCATCGCCATCGCCTCCGCCATCGCCGTCGCCCTCATCGAGTGTCAAGACCGTGCCGCCGGCCCCGCCCGCGAGGACAGGCGCCTTGGCTTACAGCCTCGTAGGCGTTGGCGCTTTGGGCGTCGCGGGTTTCACCGTGTTCGGCCTGCTCGGGAACAGCCGCCAGGGAGAGCTTGAACGTACCTGCGCGCCCAATTGTCAGTCGGGCCAGATCGACGGCGTAAGGACCCAATACCTTCTCGCGGATACGTGCCTGGGCGTAGGTCTGGTTTCCCTCGGCTTCGCAACCTACCTGTTCGTGAAGAACCACGGCCAAAGCTCCCCCGACCGGGATCGAACAACCTCGATCAGCTTCATTCCCCGGTCCACCGGTGCAGGAGGCGTCCTCCAGCTCTCTGCCCGGTACTGACCCCTATGCGAAGAACACGACTTATGATCTCGGCATCAAGCGCTCCCCGAACCCTGTTGCCCATTCTCGCCATCGTGGCCGGCGTGGCCTGCGTCCAGGCGGCTTGTAGCCTGCGGTCGCTCGACTATTTGGGAAACGGCCACGGGCAAGGTGGCGCCATGATGGACAGCGCGATGGACAGCGCGAAGAGGGACGTCGCCGCTCCCGGCACACCAAGCCCGGACACCGCAATCGTCGATGTGTTCGGCCAGGATACTCTGGCGGAAAATGGCGTCGGGGACGGACTGGCAGCTGAAGTCCCCGGCGAAGGGGAGCTAGACTCGGGTGTTGGTGCGGTCGATGGGAACGACGACGTAGCTATCGGCGGAGCCGGGGGCGCGGGTGGTGATGGAGAAGTGGGCTTGGGAACCGGCGGTTCAGGCGCGGGCGGCACCAGAGCAGAGATCGGCGGCGGTGGTGGCACGGGTGGTACCGACGGCGGGACGGACGATGTTCCCGCTGGCAGCGGCGGTGCAGGTAGTGGCGGAGCTCCAGCCAGCGGTGGTGGAGCAGGCGGCGCCGCGGGAACAGGCGGCAGCTCCGCCGGAACCGGTGGCACTTCTGCCGGAACGGGCGGCAGCGCGACGGGCGGTTCCAGAGGCATCGACGCCGGGCCTCCGGACGGAGGATTGTCGCAAGGTCTTGTGGCCTACTATCCCTGCGAGAATTCCTCGGGCGCTTCCCTTCCCGATGTGTCCGGAAACAAGCACGATGCGGTCCTGGTGACGGGCACCGGTGGAACGGCCGGGTACAAGTTCGGCACGGGCCAGATTGGCAATGCCTTGGATTTTATTGTTGCCCAGCAGGGCTATGCGACCTTGCCCGCCGACCTGCTCAAAGGCGCCACGGAAGCAACGGTCGCAACCTGGGTCTACCTCAACAGCAACGTCATGTGGCAGCGCATTTTCGATTTCGGAAAAGACACGACCTCCTACATGTTCTTGACCGTCAACGGCGGCCACAACTCTCTGCCTCGCTTTTCGATCACCTCGGTCGGACGTACTTCAGAGGCAAACATTGAAGGCACGGCGGCGCTCCCAACTGGGAAATGGAAACACATCGCCGTTGTCCTCAGTCCGAGCGGCGTCATCCTGTATGTCGACGGCGCCCAGGTCAGTACCAGTACCAGCATCACCCTTCGTCCTGCGGACCTGGGCAGCATGCCCAACGACTACATCGGCCGGTCGCAATTCCCGGGGGATCCATACCTGGACGGCGACATCGACGAATTCCGCGTCTACAACCGCGCATTGAGTCCCTCGGAGATCCAGGCCCTGGCAAGCGGATCCTGAGCGGGATCACCACGGTTGTGGCGCCTGCCCGATGGGATTCAACTTATGGGGCCGTCTTTCCGATGTTGATAGCGGTCATATGATCTCTGCGCCGTCGCCCGCCCCGCCGTCGAAGGCACAACCGTCCCGTTGGGTCGGGCGCTACGTCATGTGCGACGAGACCGCACATCCGCACTTCGCATGCGCTGCCGAGTCCTTCACGATCTCCTCGCCGCGGGGTGAAACCTCAATGCTTGAGACATCCGCGACAAGGATGGCGTTTTAAGATGAGAGTCCGCTCGATTCTGGTTGCGACTTGGATGTGCATCTCATGGCAGGGGAGGGCCACGGCGGAAGAGGATCTGAGCTTGATCCGATTCGGTGGACAGGTTGTTTACGTCGTTCCGTCGTCGGTTAGCATGTTGTCACAGTCGCAAAGAGAGGTCACGCCGCTTCCTTCATTGCCAGTTGCTCGCGGTGCCTTTGTTCGGCCTGGGCAGGCGAAATGTAGCCGATGGACGAGTGACGCCGCTGCTGGTTGTAGAACACCTCGATGTAGTCGAACGACTCCCTCTTCGCGTCAGCGTAGCTCGCGAACTTTTCCCCCAGCTCGAATTTAAAGGTCGAGAACCAGCTCTCCATCGCAGCATTGTCGTAGCACTCGCCACGGCGGCTCATACTGCATACGATGCCTCTGTCGTTGAGCATGTTCTGGTAGTCCTCGCTGGCGTAGGGGCTGCCCTGGTCCGAGTGGTGGAGCAACCCGGCGTCTGGGCAACGCCTTCGGGTAGCCATTTCTAGTGCCTTAAGCACGAGGTGTCGGTCGTTGACGGCAGACAGTGCCCACCCAACAACGAATCGCGCGAACAGATCGACGATCACGGCCAGGTAGAGTTTGCCGCCGCTCTCGCCTATCAACAATTCGGTGGTGTCCCCCACCCAGCGTTGGTTGGGCCGCTCGGCCTGGAATTGGCGATCCAGGATATTGGGCGCCACCGGCTGGTCGTGCTCGCTCATCGTGGTGCACTTGTACCGGCGTCGCCTACGGGCCTGGAGCCCTTCTTGCTGCATCAGCCGGATGACACGCTTGCGACTGACGTGCTCACCTTTCGCGGCCAAGTCCGCGAGCACGCGCGGACTGCCGTAGGTCTTGCGGCTGTGCTCATGGGACTCCTTGACTAGGACTGCCAGCCGTTGGTCGTCGCGTTGGTGCTGGGACTCCGGACGTGCGCACCAGGCATAGAACCCGGTGCGCGAAACACCAAGAACCCGACACCAAAGCGAGAGAGGCTCGTTGGCCTTCTTCTCGGCGATGAGCGCGAACTTCATGCGCTCTCCTTCGCGAAGAAGGCCGCGGCTTTTTTTAGGATGTCCCGCTCCATTCGCAGCACACGGTTCTCACGCCGCAACTGCGCCAGCTCCGCGCGTTCCTCGGTTGTCAGACCGGTCTTGCCCTTGCTCCTATCTGCTCTAGCCTGATTCATCCAGCCGCGCAGGACCGATTGGGACAGGTCCAGGTCATCGGCGACCTGTGCCACCGCTTTCTTCTCATCCAAGACCAGCGCTACTGCCCCTGCCTTGAACTCGTCAGTGAACGTGCGCCTCGGCCGTCGGTGTTTCGTCTTGTCTTCCATCTTTGCCACGGTATCCGCCTTTCGTTGGGTGTCCACGAAAACGGATCAAGCTCAGATCCGCTGGCCTGCGCCCAAGCTTATGAGAAAGCGCAGGAAGAAAGAACGGCCAGCCAACTCAGCGCCGCGATCGAACACCTCAAGAGTTGCATCGATTCGACCTGCCCCAAGTTCATCCGCGAGGATTGCCTTCGCTGGATGGATCAGACGGAGATCGCTCTTCCCTCGGTCGTCTTCTCGGTTCGCCAGGATGGGAAGGACCTGACGAACGTCGAGATTCTTTGCGACGGCAACCTGCTCGTCGGAACGCTCGACGGCAAGGCGCTGCCGGTCGATCCCGGCCTTCACAACTTCACCTTCAGCGTCCCGGGCCTTGCTCCCGAGGAGCGCCAGCTGCTCATTCGGGAGGGCGAGCGCAATCGAATCATCAACGTCGATTTCGGCACATCCAACAAGAGTAGCTCGCCTCCGCCATCGCCTCCGCCTCCGCCATCGCCGTCGCCCTCATCGAGTGTCAAGACCGTGCCGCCGGCCCCGCCCGCGAGGACAGGCGCCTTGGCTTACAGCCTCGTAGGCGTTGGCGCTTTGGGCGTCGCGGGTTTCACCGTGTTCGGCCTGCTCGGGAACAGCCGCCAGGGAGAGCTTGAACGTACCTGCGCGCCCAATTGTCAGTCGGACCAGATCGACGGCGTAAGGACCCAATACCTTCTCGCGGATACGTGCCTGGGCGTGGGTCTGGTTTCCCTCGGCTTCGCAACCTACCTGTTCGTGAAGAGCCACGGTCAAAGCTCTTCCGACCGGAATGGGACAACCTCGATCGGCTTCATTCCCAGGTCCACCGGTGCGGGAGGTGTCCTCCAGCTCTCTGCCCGGTACTGACCCCTATACAAAGAACACGACTTATGCTCTCGACATCAAGCGCTCCACGAACCCTCTTGCCCATTCTCGCCATCGTGGCGGGCGTGGCCTGCGTCCAGGGGGCTTGTAGCCTGCGATCGCTCGACTATTTGGGAAACGGCCACGGGCAAGGTGGCGCCATGATGGACAGCGCGATGGAAAGCGCGAAGAGGGACGTCGCCGCTCCCGGCACACCAAGACCCGACACCGCAATCGTCGATGTGTTCGGCCAGGATACTCTGGCGGAAGACGACGCCGACGACGGACTGGCAGCCGAAGTCCCCGGCGAAGGGGAGCCAGACTCGGGTGTTGGCGCGGTCGATGGGAACGATGACGTCGCTATCAGCGGAACCGGGGGCGCGGGTGGTGATGAAGAGGTGGGCCTGGGAACTGGAGGATCAGGCGCGGGCGGCACCGGGACAGGGATCGGCGGCGGTGGTGGCACGGGTGGTACCGACGGCGGGACGGATGATGTTCCCGCTGGCAGCGACAGTGCAGGCAGTGGCGGAGCTCCAGCCAGCGGTGGTGGTGGAGGCGGCGGCGCCTCGGCAAGCGGCGGCATAGTAGCATCCGGCGGCAGCGGGACCGGCGGATCGACGGGATTAGGCGGATCGACTGGATTGGGCGGATCGACGGGATTAGGCGGATCGACGGTGCCGTCGGGTCCTGTGACCACGACATGCCCGGGTGCCGTCCCCAGTGGTATCACCGCCGACTGGTGCTCGTGTGCTCAGTGGGGCCTCCTCAGCAAGGGCGCCGCGACCTACTACAACGACATCTGGGGATCAGGCCCAGGCCCTCAGTGTATCTGGGTCGCTGGCGGCAAGTGGGGCACGGCCGCGAACCATCCCAGCGGAGGTGGTGTCAAGTCGTACCCACACATCTTGTACTCGCCAGGCACAGTGATTGGCGCCATCAAGACCTATACGAGCAGCTTCGATGTGACTGTCCCCACCGGCGGTGCATGGGAAGCGGAGTACGACATCTGGACAAAGAACAGCAGCGGGAAGCAAACAGAGATCATGCTGTGGTTGAACTTCACGCGTGGCACGGTCTTTCCGGCGTCGGATGCGGGTAGCGTGTCGAATGTTTCAGTCGGTGGGCACGCTTGGGATGTCTCCTACAGTTCCGTCGGAGCGAACGACGTGGTGTCGCTACTTCGCACGTCCAACACCAATTCCGGCACGGTCGACATCAAGGCGATCCTCGACTGGATCATAGCGAACAAAGACTTCTTCGACAGCAGTTACACATTGGATCAAGTGCAATTCGGATTCCAAATCGTGACGGACGGGGCTCCACAGAGCTTCGTCGTCAACAGCTTCTCCGTCTCGTCCAGCTAAGCTAAGGCTCTTCGCTGGTACTGACCCCTACTTGAAGAACACGACTTATGATCTCGGCATCAAACGCTCCCCGACCCCTCTCTCCCATTCTTGCCATCGTGGCGAGCTTGGTCTGCCTCCAGGGGGCTTGTAGCCTGCGATCGCTCGACTACTTGGGAAACGGCCACGGACAAGGTGGCGCCATGATGGACAGCGCGAAGAGGGACGTCGCCACTCCCAGCCCACCAAGCCCCGACACCGCAATCGTCGATGTGTTCGGCCAGGAGACCCTGGCGGAAAACGGCGCCGGGGACGGAATGGCAGCTGAAGTCACCGGCGAACGGAAGCTAGACTCGGGTGTTGGCGCGGTCGATGGGAACGACGACGTAGCTATCAGCGGAGCCGGGGGCGCGGGTGGTGATGGAGAGGTGGGCTTGGGAACTGGCGGTTCAGGCGCGGGCGGCACCGGGACTGACATCGGCAGCGGCGGTGGTATGGGTGGTACCGACGGCGGACGTACGATGTTCCCGCCGGCAGCGGCGGCGCAGGTAGTGGCGGAGCTCCAGCCAGCGGTGGTAGTGGCAGCGGCGGTGCCAGTGGCAGCGGCGGTGCCAGTAGCAGCGGCGGTGCCAGTGGCCCGGATGCGCCGGCCGATCCGCGGTTGATAGTGTCGACGCGATTCCGCTGCCAGCAGGGTTGGTAGCGTATTACCCGTGCGAAAGCGCTAACGGCGTGGTCTTGCCCGATCAATCGGGGGAATGGCAACGACGCTACGCTGAGCATCGGCTTGCCTCCCGCCGGCGGCACGGCTCCGTCGGGAACTGGCTATCGATTCGAGGCGGGGAAAGTCGGCAATGCCCTGACGCTGCTCAAGGCCGGCTATGGCTACGTGTCCATGCCGCCGTCGATATTCAACGGAGCGACTGCGATCACCGTCGCGTTGTGGATCAAGGTAAACACGGCGCAGAACTGGCAACGCGCCTTCGACGTCGGAATCAACGCGCACCTCGATATGGACCCAAACACGGGAAGCAAGTACTTCTGTCTGGCACCGCAGAATGGAACTTCGCAGATCGAGAGCGCCATCACCGCGAACGGCTTCAACAATGAGCAGCGGCTCTACGCCAACCCCATCGTCCCGGCCGACGGTTGGCGGCACGTCGCGGTCACCCTCGACGGAAGCCAGGGCGTGCTGTACGTCAACGGCCCGGGCATCACGGGGACGACGACAAGCAGAACTCTAACTTTGCGGCCCATCGACCTCAGCACGATCGACTATGCGTACCTCGGCAAGTCCCCGTGGGGAAATGACCCGTACTTCGATGGGCAGATAGACGAGGTTCGCGTCTACCGCCGGGCCTTGTCGGCCACCGAGGTGCAAACCCTTGCGCGATTCACCGGGCCGTAAGTATTTTGGGTCGAGCAGCACAACTCAAACCCGAGGTCGCCTCGGCAGATCGCGGTCAGCGTGGTTGCCCGACGGCACTCTTGCGTGATCATCTACAGAGAAGATCATCGTTCAGGGACGGCGTCATTGTGCATGTTCACTGCGTCGACTGTGTAAGTGACCCCTGACCCAATGAATCCCAGCCCTGCCCCGCCGTCAATCCCCCGATACCGATGACAAGCCATCGGAGCGAATCTGCAAGACATTGGGACTACCTTCGCCAGGGGCCTTGGCCCATACGTTCGTCGGAATGGACGGCACCGCAATCACAAGGGCAAGGGCAAACACCCGCAGTCCATGCTGCCATAGGGCAGCGATGCGCTTGGGGAAGACTTTGCGGAGCACAGAGTGATCAAGGCCAATGCCGATCCTGAAGATCCTTGCAAACATGAACAACACGGCTTCCTCCTTGTGCGTAAAGGCCATCCGCCGCCCAATAAAAGCCCGCCTCTCGCCAATCTCAGGTGATGCTTCTTGCAGTTCTTGGGCCACCCATGTGGTGCAAGTAAACTCAAGTGCTTGCAGGATAGCGATACTTTGAGCCCCGACTTCTTCAATCAAATTGGGGGCACCTAGCCATCAAATCGGATGAGTTAGCGTTATCCTTTCACACTGCCCAGCCTCACTACTTGAGTAAGACCACCCCCGAGTTGGCCGGCAGGCTCAGCGTGGTCACCGAGGTGCTGCTCAGGCTGCCGGGGACACTGCCATCGCTGGGCACGGCGCCACCGCCCTCGGCGTCCACCCGCCGCATGGCGGATGGCAGGGTCACGCTGACGGCACTGGGGCTTGGATTGAGAAGGACCACGCCGCTTGCGAAGTCGCGGCGGTAGACTCCTTGCCAGGCTAGGGCATCGACGTTGGCTGGCGTCGACGCGGGCGCACCGAGGTCGATCTGCCATTCGGGATACCACTCCAGGGGATTGCTCGCGAAGTAGAATAGGTAGCTGCGGCTGCCTTTCACCAGGAGGTAGTTCGTCAGGTAGTAGAGCCGGCGAGTCACATCGCCTTGCGAGGAGAGGTAGTTTTGCAGGATAACGATCTTTCCCGCGCTGGCGGTCTTGAGGATCTGGTTGGTCGAGGCCTTCCAATCGACCACCGCGAAGCTGGGATCCGCGAATCCTTCGACGAAGATTCCGGCCGTAAGGTCGTAGTCGCTCTTGTCCCAAGTGGTGACGAAGGCACTGGTGTTGGGAATCAGCGGAGTTCCCGCCTGGGCCAGGGAGGCATCGAGGTTGCCGATCCAGGTGCCCCACGCCGCGCTCCAGGTTTTGCCACCGAGCTCGGTGAAGGACTGAGTCGAGGCCGCCGTGCCGGCCAGACGGGGATCGGTGTTGCTGCATTCGCCTTGCAACAGCGCGGGCGAGGCGGAGTCGAGGAACACCCCGTCGTATTCGCCCGCCGCGGTCTGCTGCGCGACGGAGGCGGCCCAGTAGGCCGCGAACTCATCATTGGAAATGTTCATGAGCAGCTTGCCGTCCGCGCTGCTCGGCACTCGGGCGCCGCTGGCGTTGTGCCAGAACCACGTCTCGTGCGTCGTCACCTCGGGATAGTCATTGCCCCAGGTCAGCCCGTCGGTAATGAAGCTGGTCGCCGGCGCTGACTGCCACATGGCTAGGTGGTAGTGCAAGACCACGAAATTGGGATTGATGGCACGCAAGGCGCGGGTTGCGCCGAGGAGCAACTTCTGCGAGCCCACGTAGTGGGTTGCCGAAAACTGGGTCTGCTGGGCATTGAGGTTGGGCAATTGGTCGGACAAGATGGCAATGGTGGCCGTCGTGTCGGGGAATCGGCTAACCGAAGCCGGCGCACTGTCAGACGTGTGGGGTGCGTCGACGATGGCCGACAGCACGTCCGCAGGCAAAGAAGCATCCGCGGCGCCACCGTCGGGTTGCGAGGTGGACGGGCTGTTTCCGCAGGACGCAGTCGTCAGCAGCAGTCCCCATGCTATCCCTTGTCGCGACCAGTACGTGCGCATATGGCCATTCTACGCCAACACGCACCGTCGTGGAGATCCAGGCGCCGTTGATTGCGCTGATGAACAGGGCCATGGAGGCCGAGCGAAGATCGAGACGGTAGCGCACCACTAGCCGGAACTAGTGTTCCGCGACGGCGGCGAAGAGCGGCGCTGGACCGACGTCCCTCAGGCTCTTTCTTCTCTTGGCGAGCTGCAAAGACACGACAGCGGGCGCCGGGTCGTGGCGAAGGGTTTCGATATCCCGCCGGGGTGGCGCACCAAAGAGCCGGCGATACTCGCGGCTGAACTGCGTCGGGCTTTCGTAGCCCACCTTGAAGCTGGCCTCGGCCGCGTCCAAGGCTTGGCCCAGCATGAGACGTCTGCAGGATTGGGCAAGAACTGTTCGGCTGTCGGCCTGGGCTGCATGGGCATGACCTCGGGAAGCCGTGGACCTTGGCGTTCCCTTTTTCGATACGGAAGAGGCGTATGGACCGTTTGCAAACGAGCAACCCGTGAGCAACGGTTGATGCAATCCAATGGAACATCCGGACCGCGGCCGACCGCGGGGTCACGTTCTTCGACAGGTGTAGCGCGCCTGCTACTCCACCGACGATGCGGGGCCAGCCGGTTCGTCGCGCGTGGGCAGCAGGTGCTCGAGGCCGTGCTTGCGCATGCGGTAGTAGAGGGTCGAGCGGTTGATGCCCAGGGCGCGGGCGGCGTGGGCGATGTTGCCCTGGGCTTGATCGACGGCGGCCACGATCTCGTTGCGCTCTTGTTCGGACAATCGCTTGTAGAGCGAGCGACCGCTTTCGCCGGAGATTCCGCCGCTCTGGGTTGCCGCTACGGGCGCGGCCACCGCGCCCGAGGCCATGGCCTGGCGCCGGCCGAAGTCGAGATCCGCGGGCGTGAGCACGTCCGAGGTGGCCAGAATCATCGCGCGCTCGACGACGTTCTCTAGCTCGCGCACGTTGCCGGGCCAGGCATAGGCAGCCAGCAGGGCGATGGCCGAGGCGTCGGCCCCGCGCACAGCCTTGCCCGTGGTCTGCGCGTACTTGGCGATGAAGTGCTCGACCAAGCAGGGCGATGTCGCCGGGCCGTTCGCGCAGGGGCGGCATGGTGATGGGGAAGACGTTGAGTCGGTAGTACAGATCCTCGCGGAACTTGCCCTCGTGAATCAGTCGTTCGAGATCGCGATGGGTTGCCGAGACCAGGCGCACGTCCACCTTGACGGTTTCCACGCCGCCCACGCGCTCGAACTCGCGCTCTTGCAGCACGCGCAGCAGCTTCACCTGCACGTCGAGCGGCAGGTCGCCGACCTCGTCGAGAAACAGGGTGCCGCCGTCGGCCAGCTCGAAGCGGCCCGGTCGCCGCGCCACCGCGCCGGTGAAGGCGCCCTTCTCGTGTCCGAACAGCTCTGATTCAAGCACGCCTTGCGCCAGGGCCGCGCAATTCACGCGCACGAAGGGTCGCGACTCGCGCGCGCTGTTGATGTGAATGGCCCGCGCGACCATCTCCTTGCCCGTGCCGGTTTCGCCGCGCAGAAGTACCGTGGCCTGCGTCTGCGCCACCTGCTCGACCTTGGCCAGCACCTGGCGCAGCGGCGGCGAATCGCCCACGATGGCGCCGAAGTTGAATTCGCTGTGCGCCTCGCGCGACAAGATGCCGGCGTACTGGGAAAGCTGATCGGCCAGGCGGCGGTTTTCGCGCAACAGGTGGAAGCGCTCGACGGCCTGGATGAGAATGCCGCGCAACTCCTTGCTGTCCCAAGGCTTGGTCACGTAGCGGTAGATGCGCCCGAGGTTGATGGATTCGATAAGCACGTCCACGTCGGTAAACGCGGTCACGATGATGCCGATGGCGTCGGGCCGCACGTCGCGCACCGCACGCAGAAGCTCGAGGCCGGTCATGCGCGGCATGCGCTGATCGGTGACCACCACGGCCACGTCGTGCTCGCGCGCCAGGGCCATGGCCTCCTCGCCGCTGCTTGCGTAGTGGAGCGTGAAGGTCTTGCCGAACGTGAACCGGAAAGCGTCCAGGTTGTCGCTTTCGTCGTCTACGACCAGCACGGGAAACTTGGACAGAGCGATTTCACCCACAGGCATGCGCCTGACGGTAGCACAAGAATCCGCGTCCGCGCTCGCGAACAGGCAGCAGGCGCCGCCGACGACCTGCTGGCATTTCCACGGGCTGAGATATACTCACCGCCGGACAAAGGAGAAAGTCATGAAACAGTACGGAGCGGAGTTCTTCGGGACGTTCTGGTTGGTCCTCGGCGGATGTGGCAGCGCGGTTCTGGCCGCCGCATTTCCGGGCGTGGGCATCGGCCTGCTGGGCGTGGCCCTGGCCTTTGGTCTGACCGTGCTGACCATGGCCTTCGCCATCGGTCACATTTCCGGCTGCCACCTCAATCCCGCGGTGTCCGTCGGACTTTGGGCGGCGGCCGCTTTCCCGCCAAACAACTGTTTCCGTACATCGCGGCCCAGGTGACCGGGGCGGTGGTAGCCGGCGGCGTGCTCTACCTCATCGCCAGCGGCAAGCCCGGCTTCGAGCTCGCCGCGGGTTTCGCATCCAACGGCTACGACAGCCATTCGCCCGGGCGGCTATTCCCTGCTCGCCGCGCTGGTCTGCGAGGTGGTCATGACCGCCATGTTTCTGCTCATCATTCTCGGCGCCACCGACAAGCGCGCGCCGCAGGGATTCGCGCCCATTGCCATCGGCCTTGGGCTGACCCTCATCCACCTCATCAGCATTCCCGTGACCAACACCTCGGTGAATCCGGCGCGCAGCACGGGCGTGGCCATCTACGTCGGGGGATGGGCCCTGGCCCAATTGTGGCTGTTCTGGGTGGCTCCCATCGTCGGCGGCTTGCTCGGCGCAGGCGCCTATCGGCTTATCGGCAGCGCCAAAGAATAGGCATGGCCGGTTGAGCCCGCGGGTCGGACTTGGCAGTTTCCAAAGTTAGCCCTCGTCTGCTGGGCGCCATCGCCGTCGCCCTGGCGGCCTTCGCGGCCTATGTCCTGTGCGCCACGCCGACCGCCTACCCGCTCGATTCGGCCGAGCTGGCCACCGCCGCCTTTGGCCTGGGCGTCGCCCATCCGCCCGGCGAGGAGACCAGCTTGCTTTGGGCGAAGCTGTTCACCTTGCTGCCCTTCGGCAGTGTCGCCTTCAAAGTAGCCCTGTCCCAAGCCACGGCCGGCGCGCTGGCCGCGGTGCTGGTCTTCCTGCTCGTGCTCGAATCGATAGAAACCCTCTGCTTCGTGACCGAGGCGACCGGCGAGAAAACCCGCGTCGCGGTGGCCGCGGCCACGGCCCTTGCCTTTGCCTACGCACCGGGCGTCGTCATCGTCGCCAATCGCGCCGAGGTCTATGCGGTGCAGACAGCTCTCTCTCTCGCGGCCTTGTGGCTGGCCCTGCGGGGCTACGCGAGCTCTGACCCGCGCCCGGCGCTGGTGGCCGCGCTTCTGATTGGGCTTGGCGTGGCCAACCACTCGCTGGTCGCTGGGCTTGTCGGCCTTGGCGCCGTGGCCGCGGCGCTGCCCCTGCTCGCGCGATCCAGCACGCGCGCCCGATTGCTTGCGCTCTCGCTCGCCGCTTTCGCGGCTGGGCTCTTCGTGCACGCCTATCTTCCACTGCGGGCGGGCGCCCTGTTCGCATCAGCGGATCGTGGCATGGACAATGTCGTTTGGGGGGATGCTCGCACCTGGCGCGGCTTCTGGTGGATGGTGTCGGCGCGGACCTTCGCCGAGAAGACTTCGGTCGTGCACGGCAACGCCTCGCCCTGGGATCTACCCTTTCTGCCCATCGAAGAGTTGGGAGCGATCTTCGCGCTCTTGGCCCCAGCGGGCGCCTATTTTCTGCTGCGGCGGGCGGCTTCGCGCGTGGTCGGCGTGGCGCTTTTGCTTGGCGCCGCAGGCGCGATGGCGGCGGCGCTGGTCGGCGGGCTGGATCCGACCAATCCTGATATTCGCGGCTACCTGGGTCCGGCCATCGCCCTCATCACCGTCCTGTCCGGCGTTGCCATCGGTGTCGGAGCCGCCTTCTTTCGCGCGCGGAGGCTGCGCACCGTCCTGGTGCTGGTCTTCTTGGTGGGAGCGCTTTCGCGCTTTCCCTCGCCCGCGCAATACCCGGGGCTGCGCCACGCGCACGCCGCCGACTTCGAGGCCCGTTCCATGCTCGACGACTTGCCTCCGCGCTCGGCTCTGTTCACGCACCACTTCGAAACCGGCTTCCTCGTCGGCTACCAGCGCTTCGTCGAGGGCGCCCGGCCCGACGTGGCGTGGACGCACATGGCGTTCGCGGCCGGCCCCGGCTACGCCGAGCGCGCGATCGCGGCCCGGCCCGAGCTCGGTCCTGTCATGGATGCAGCCCTTCGCCACACTGGCTTGGCCGAACAACTGACCAAGCTCGATGAAACGCGCCCCGTGCGCATCGAACCCGACGCCGTCACGCCGCCCGACATTCGCCGAACGCTTGGGCCCGCGGGCGACTTTTGGGCGCCAGTAGGAAGCACCTCGCCCGTCGCCATGGCGCCCTTGCCGGCTTGGGTGCTGGCCGAGGCCGCGCAAGATCGGCAAGTGCGAGGCTACCTGGCCTGGCGCAACTACATCGACGCGGTTTGGTCGTGCGAGCTTGGATTCTTCGAGCGCGCAAGAGAGCGTTTCGCCGAGCTCGACTGGCTGGTTCCGAGCGACGAACGCTTCCACGCCTTGCGCGCAAGATGCCGCTAATACGCCCGCGTGCGGCTTTGCACAACGATTGGCCCTTGCCCAACAATTCGGCGGGCTGCCTTCCCGTGCGTTGGGCAAAGCCACGCAGATGTCACCTTATGGGTCTCGCCTCGCGTGTCGATGCCGTGCTAAGAATACGGAATTCAGTTTGAATCAACGAGTCATTTGCACGCCAGAAAAGCCCCACTGGCGCTTGACGACACCACCGGGGTGGTACAATGCCTGAAGTTGAGACGAGGCCGACCATGCTTGACACTGAGAGACAATATTACGCAACCCACATGGACGAATGGTCCAAGACCAATGCGGGACGCTTTGCCGTCGTAAAGGGGGAAGAGTTGGCCGGAATGTTTGCTACGATCAACGAGGCCCTCGCCGCTGGCGCTTCTCGTTATGGCCTATCTCCTTTTCTGGTGCGGCGGGTTGGAGATCAAGAGGACAAAGTTAGCATTCCGGCTCTAACCCTTGGACTCTTACGTGCCAATCCTTAGTGCGCAAATTGGTGGTCAGGGCAAGGATGCCAACGGCAATGTTGTCCCTCTGCATCCGTCGATTGGGCTCCTCCATCGTGGTCCAGTGGTGCAGATCAGCATCATTGTAGATCCCCTGATCGCAGCCCCCATCATACAATCTGGTGGAACTCTTCCACCTCCGGTCACTGGATTAGCGCTCATCGATACGGGAGCCACGACAACGTGTATTGATGAGGAGGCTGCGATTACCCTTCAACTACCTGCGATCGACGTAGTCAATGTCGCATCAGCGTCGCATTCATCGACGCAACAGAACGTATATCCTATTCAAATTGAAGTCGTCGGCGTTCCCATAAAGATAAGCGCACCCAGAGCAATTGGCGCTCCGCTCAAGGCGCAGGGACTGATTGCATTGATCGGTCGAGATATCCTTCAGCATTGCCTCTTTGTGTACAACGGAAACATGGGAACATTCGCCCTGTCGATGTGACGGCTGGAAAAGTATCCCCCGGTGGGGCATGCCCAAATGCTGTCGACAAGGACCGTAGGAGCAAGCCTACTTGGTTGAAGGCGATCCGACGGCCGCCTCACTGCTCTCATTGTGCAATCGTGGATTGGGCAGACCGATCCTAGACAGGAAACCGGCGAAACGAGCCGAGATCTGTTCGCGGTAGAGTTCCGAGACTGTGCAGACATATGAGCGCCGGCGTAGTCTTTTTAGCGACTCGCTGGCTACTGAGAAATAGTGCTTGAAGTCGATGACAGATGGAACAATTTGTACTGTTCCTGGAAATTCAATGTAGTGATAACGAGGCCGTTCATTGTGCATCAAGTATTTGCCAGGCGGCTTGGCCTTGTTGCCTATGATCTCCATTTGGAGATCCAACTCACGGAGATGTTCACCTTGAAGGACGTGCTGAAAGTTGTACAAGGGAGCCATCAGGACCGAAAGAAGCCATTTGTCTTGCGTCGGGGCGCAGCGCCGTCGGATCTTGCACTCCTGCTCCAGATCACAATCCTGAGTCAATACAATAGCCCACGGAAAAACGATTTTTGAAATCGTCAATGTTCCTCGGGTCTCCTTGATGGATTCGATGAATTCGACGTCTCTCAGGACATCGCCCTGTCGAACACGACCCGTACTCGCATTTTTCACTTTGATCATCGGGAGACTTTGGCCTTGATGATCTTCCGGTAGGGTTTACCGGCTTCATACTTCCGGCTATCTGGTTTCAAGTCATGCTGAGGCCCTGCATCCTGGAGGGGCGGTGGTGGAGAGGTGGAAGCCGTCGGCTTGGGATCCGTCTGGTCTTTGGTCCCGTACTCTCCCTTGAAGATGCCTTCACTTTCCATTGAGGAGATCTCGCAGCTTCCTTTCGATGCTCCGTTCAAACTGCGACTGTATTGTCGAGTGAAACTCGTCGAACGACGGAATGACATCGGCGCGGTCGAAGGTTCCAGCTTTATGGGCATCGTAATCGAGTACGAACAGCTTCCGTCGGATGACCGCAGGAAAGTCGGGATTATGCATGCCGAACTGAAAGGTCAGACTGTGGGAACCGTAGTCTAGTTCGAGGTTGTGAAACACGCGGCAGATCTTCGACTTGTCTTCCTCGAACGAAAATAGGCCGAGCAATTTGTGACTCACTATATCTGACCAATCCGTTGGATCTGAACCGTCTGATAGGTTGATGTTGTTCACGTACCGTAGTCCGAGTCGCGATGGTTGTGCCTCTGGAAAACTGGCAAATAGCACGACGAAGATCGCATCAAGCGTCTGTCGAAGAAGATCGAAACTTTGGTACTTGGAACAGACCAACAAGCAGGTTCTGGGCACGACAGTCAGGGTGTTTTCTCGTTTGAGATCATGAAAGCGCCATTCCGTTAGTTGTTGGCGCTTTCTGTCGACCGCCTTCACAGAGAAGGTCACCTCCTCTTCCACTACTTGCCGAGGTTCCGGGATCGGGAATAGTTTCCCGAATTCTCTAACCAGGTTGGGCGGTAGCCGATGCTGTACCTCCTTAAGGGGGGACAAGAAGTCGATGCGAGCGATCACCTGTGAGAGGTAGTTTCGCTTGTAGCAGATCTTCGTCAGATTGGTCACGGCACCGGGCATGATGCCGTTGCGCAGTCGCAGACGCAAGCGCGACCGGCCATCAGACAATTTGTCATGACTTATTGCGACCATCGAACCTTCTTCGCGCCAACTCCGGCCGGCTGCTGAACGCCGCTACTAATCATGGCGTGACTCCTGGTTGAAAAAGCGCCCATGCCTAGCGCTGCCCAACAATTCCCCCGCCTGCCCAGCAATTCCTGTGTCAAGCCTAATCATTGGGCAAAGCATCATCGCGCTCAAGTCGGGGCGCTGTTCATCTGGCGCCGCACGCCCAGCCTTCCGTGATACGCTCGGTCAAGTTCCGCGTTGACCGTGAGCTTGCCTCGATCATGCCCGCCGACATCGTTTTCCGAGTCGATCTACCGCATGGACGGTGTGTGGGCGTTCGTGTTCCAGGTCCGAACGAGCGGCCGGCCCCGACCCTCCTTCCCAGTGAAGAGTTCGCCTTTCTCGAAACCCTGGGCCAGGCACGCAGACCGACCTGGCTTGCCGGGCGGGTCGCCTTGCATGCGGCCCTGCAAGACATCGGCCTCGACAGCGGCCCCATTCTAGCCACCCAGCGCGGCGCCCCCGAATTGCCGATGGGTGTGACCGGTTCGATCAGTCACAAGCGGACATTGGCGGTCGCCTTGGCCGCGCGCAAACAAGGCGGTCTTTCACTGGGCGTCGACCTCGAGCCCATTCCCGCGGTGCCCGTCTCGCTGGGCGAGCCCGCGTGGAACAATCGGCCGGATATCAGCAGCCGTGTCATGACCTCCGAGGAACTGGCGGTCTTGGCCACCGTTCCCGAGGGATTGCGCCGCCGTGAAATCGTTCTGACCTTTTCCATCAAGGAAGCACTTTATAAAGCCATCAACCCCATCATCGGACGCTACGTCTCTTTCCAGGAAGCCACGGTCCTGCCCGCCAGCGACGGTAGCGTGGTCGTCACGCTGGCTCTCACCAAACAAGAAGGACCCTTTGCCGTCGAAGCCCGCTGGTCCGAAATCGACGGCCACCTGCTGACCACCGCGGCCGTGAGGTAGGATCAATCCCTAGTCGAGCAGCCTGCCCGTGCGGCGCAGACGGATGCCGTGGGCGTCCGCCGAGAACCACACCTGGCGCGCCACCGCCGTCACGTCGGCCATGGGTAGCACGCCAAACTGGCGCGAGTCGTGCGAGGAATCGCGATTGTCGCCGAGCACGAACACTTGCCCGTTGGGCACCACCGTCGTGAGCTGCTCGCGCTTGCCATCCTTGCGCCAGAGCACCATGTAGCTGCCGTGCTCAGCCGACTCGCGAAAGGCCAGATTCTCGTCGAGCAAATGGTTGAGTTCCGGATCGCCAAGGTCGTGTAATTCTTCGCCGCGGATTTCCCTGCCATTCACCTTGACCGAGGTGCCATCGATTTCGATACGATCGCCTGGCAGTCCAACGATCCGTTTCACGTACATGGTCGTACGATCGTTGGGATACACGAAGACAGCGATGTCGCCGCGCCGGAGCTTCACCCCACCTGGGCGCCCTACCCGCTTGTCGGCGAAAAATCGGTCGCCGGGCACGATGGTGGGCAGCATGCTCGCGCTCGGCACCTTGAAGGTCTCGATCAAGTGGCCTCTGGCATAGCCGGCCAGCGGGCTTAGCACGAACAGGTGTCCGAACACGAACAGCACGAAGTAGACGGTGCCGCG
Organism: uncultured delta proteobacterium; assembly: GCA_963723955.1. Classification (GTDB taxonomy): domain Bacteria; phylum Myxococcota_A; class Polyangia; order Fen-1088; family Fen-1088; genus Fen-1118. Next base: position 526,181 of record CAVRSU010000009.1, on the reverse strand, counting down.
GTTCCACGGTCCGGGCACGAACCCATCGCGAAGCCTAGCGGCGGTGCGATAGGCGGCCTTGACGGAATAGATATAGACAGCAAGGGACAAGAGCACGCCGACGACGATCACCGGCGAAAGCAACGGGCGCGGAGCGTGCAGGGCCAGCCACGCCGCCGAGGGCAAGAGCATAGCCACCGAGAAAAGCAGCGCGGCTCCTCGCGCCGGCTCGCCATTGTAGACTTGCCCGAGGCCCGGCAGGAGCAAGCCCGCGAACAGCGCGACGAGCGGCCTGCGCGGTTTGGCCGTCGTCGCTGTCGTCGTGGTCATCGCTGTCAAGGCACACCTCCCAGGCTCGCGGCGGGAACCAGCGTCGAGAAGACGAAGCGAAGCAGGTTGGCGATGGCCACGGCCAGGCCCACCTGGGCGAGCACGAGTTGCACCCAGCGTCGGCCGAGTAGGATCTCGACGCGCGAGACTGGAAGCGCGGCGGCCGGCTCGGGTGGAAGGCCGGCCATCACGCGATCCGGGAAGCCATCGGGCACGGCGACACCGCCGTCGATCTCAAGCGCGACCAGGCTATCGAGCGCCAGCCAGTCGGCCGCCGTGCGACCGCAGCTTGCGCAGGCGAGCACGTGCGCCTGACTGGCTTCGTCGAGAACCTCACCCATCACGATGCGTTCTTTGATGGCATTGCAAAGACTAGATACGACCATTTCGATCCTCCGATTCAACCAATTCCGCGCGCAGCAACTGCTTGCCACGGAAAATGCGCGACTTGACCGCACCCACCGAACAACTCTCGATACTCGCGATCTCGTCCATGGAAAGCTCCTTCAGATAGGCAAGAACCAGGGTGCTGCGCAGGATCTCGGGTAGTCGCTGCAGGGCCCGCTGCACCCGCAAGCGGCGCTCGCCGGACTCCAGCGCTTCATGCGCGCTTGGGACCGAGTCTCGGGCAAGCGACTCCGCCTCGGCGGCGGCAACATCGGCGTGAGGCAGGCGCTGATGGCTGCGCGCCCTTTCGTTCAAAGCCAGGTTCTTGGCGATGGTGAACAACCAGGACGAGAACTTCGCCTTGCCCGCGTCGTACCCGGGAAGATTCCGGTACGCACGCAGGAAGGTCTCTTGGGCCAGCTCCTCCGCTATCGCTTGTCCGAGGCCGAAGCCGCCCAGGAAACGAAATAGCGGTCGTTGATAGCGCACCACCAACATGCGAAAGGCATTGCGCTTCCCGCTGAGGGTTTGGCGAATGAGAAAACCGTCATCCATGGGCGAAACCAAAGAGCGTTGCGATCCTACGCAAGGTCATACCGGCCAGTCCGGAAAAGGTTTCGCCCGCCAAGCTACGACGCGGACGCGGCCCGTCGCCAGAAGAGCATCCATAGAATCGCGACCAGCGTCGCCAGCGAGATCAGCGCGCCCGGCAGAAGATACGTCGAGTGGAAGGTCATTTCCACTTGGCTCGTTCCCGCGGGAACTGGCACCGCGCGCATCCAGGCGTTGGCCGGGACACACGGCGCAGCCGAATAGTTCACACGCGCCCGCCACCCCGGATACCACGGCTCGGCCAGGACCAGCAGCGCGGGCGACGGGCTCTCCACCGCGATGGAAATCCGCTCGGGCTCGAAGCGCGTGATGGTGGCTCGGCCGTCCGAAATCGCGTGACCGGGTAGTGCGATGGCCTGCTCGACCAAGGCCACCTTGTGAAAATCGTGCCCGACACGCATCAGCTCCGTGGCCTCGCGAGCATCCCGCACCATCCGGGACGCCCCGACAAGATAGACGCGCGGATCGGGCCGAGGACTGAACCTGAGTCGCTTGGCCCTTGGATCGGCGCCCATGACCAGCGCCATGGACGGATAGGGAATGGGTCCGAAGTGTGCCAGCTCCAAGGATGGGAACGTATTGTGCTCGACGGGTGGAACGACGCCCAGGGTATCGTGCATGTAGTTCCACACTCGCCCCAGGTTCAGCGAAGCGTAGCCGAAGGGAGAGCTCCAGCCCTGCTGCATGCCCGCGTTCTCGCGAAACGTCGGGATGTACACCCTGGGCGGAACCCCCGAGGCGCTGAAGTTGCCCGTTGCGACCAGCGCGCGCCGAACAGCATCCTCCTGTTCTTCCTCGGCGTGTCCGCGATTCTGCTGTTTTAGCGAGGCCCCGGCGGAGCCGAGGTCGAGCGCAAGAAGGAGCACCAGGGCCAGCTCCGGCACACGCCTGTCCGGCAACCAGCGCGGCGGCCGCAACCAAAGCACCCCGATGGCGGTCGTGCCGGCGACAAGCGCCGCCCGCAGCAGCGCCTGAATCGGAGCGCTCTCGCCATAGCCCGGCCAACCGAGCACGAAGGCGACGCTGATTCCCAGGCCGGCAACAGCGATGATCAGAAACGCCACCAAGTCGATCCGCGAATGCGGGGACGGGCGCGACAAAAAGAGGCCAGCGGACAACACCAACGCCAGCGTCACCAAGAGCGTGGCGCGCGAATGGATACGAAACAGCGCCACGCCTGGAACAGCATGAAAGAACAGCTTGAAAAAGGGCGTACCATTGCCGGCCGCCAAAAGCCCCGCGAACGCGATGAGAAGGAGAAGTCCGCGCATATCGCGATGGCGCAGGCGAACGAGTCCGGCGACACCAAGCAAGACGGTGGCAATCCCTGCGTACAATTGTGCGTTGGCCTGGAAGTGAAAGAAGCGAAGATCGGTGGGCACCAGTAGCGTGGCCCAGCCCGAGGCAGGCTCGGCAAAGGCGCCCGAGAATGCCAGGGAAGCGGCCTGGCGATTACCCTGCCCGGCCAGCTCGGCGAGGGGCAGCAGGCTGACCGCCGCCAACGCCGCCCCAAGTCCCACGGCCAGTGCCAGCCAACCGGCATCGAGCACGAGCCCGCCAAGTGCGTGTCTCCAGTTCCTTTCGAGCCTGCGACCAACGAGGAACGCGACCAGCCCGACGCTGGTCAGCCAAGCCGCCTGAGGATGCCCGCAGGTGTGCTGCAGCCCAAGGACCAAGGAGAGAGCCGCGACGGCGCGTAGACCAGGCGAGGATTGCAAGCGCATACCCAGGTAGAACACGAGCGGCACGAGGCAGATGGATGGTCCGTAGTGAATGTATCCGCTGGTGAAACACCCAACCACGGGTGCGCTGCCGGCGAAGACGAACGCCACGCCAAAGCTGATTCGTGGCTCGACGCCAAGTGCGCGCGCCAGTTTGACCGTGCCGTAGAGGCAGACGAGAAAATGCAGGGCGCAGGAGATCGCGCATGCCACGTAGAGGTTAAGCAGCAAGTAGACGACGTCGGGCGGGTAGAAGAACGCCGAGTCGGCATCCGCCAGCAGGGGCCGGCCCAGCGAAGCGTAGGGATTCCAGAGGGGCAGACGACCATGAAGAACGGCGTCTCGAATGTACGGCTTGTAGAAGACGTGCAGGGCAAGCCAGTCCGAGGAAGTGAAGATGCTCGGCTCGGCCAAACACACGAGCACCGTCAGCGCGAGCGCGCCGAGCGCAAGCACAGTCCATTCGCGCGAGGTCAGCCGGCCGTCGGCGGACCCGAGCGGCAGGTATGGCGACGTCAGGCGCATGGCGAGGGCGGAGACTAACCCAGCAGCTTGCGCAGGATCTCGTTCACGATCTTGGGGTTGGCCTTGCCGCCGGTTTCCTTCATCACGTTGCCGACGAAAAATCCCATGACCTTGGCCGCGCCGGCGCGGTAGCGGGCAACCTCCTCGGGGCTGCGCTCGACCACGCGCTTGCAGGCCGCTTCGATGGCGGCGGTATCGGACATCAGACTCACCGACTCGGCCGCCACGATGTCGGCGGCGCGGCGCTTTTCCTGCCACATTCGAGCGAACACGTCCTTGCCCAGCTTGCCCGAAAGCGTTCCCTTCTCCACCAGGTCGACGAGCTCGGCCAGGGCCGCTGGCGGCACGGCAATCGATTCGGCCCCAAGCCCGCGCGGGTCGTCCACCCGACCGAGGACTTCGTTGATGAGCCAGTTGGCAATCTTCTTCGGGTGCGAAGGCGCCGCGGCCAGGGCGGCGTCGAAGTAGTCGCCGATGGGCCGCTCGGATACCAACACCGATGCGTCCTGCGCGGAAAGGCCCAGGCCGAGGTAGCGGGCGTGGCGAGCCTCGGGCAGTTCCGGCAAAGCGGCGCGCGCGCGTGCCAGCCACGCCTCGTCGACCACCACGGGCGGCAGATCGGGCTCGGGGAAATAGCGGTAGTCGTGCGCCTGCTCTTTCGAGCGCATGGAGGCCGAGATGCCGCGGTCGGGATCCCACAGCCGAGTTTCCTGCACCACCTTCTCGCCGCGATCGAGCAGCACCGTTTGGCGCGCGATCTCGTGCTCGATGGCGTCGCGCACGTTCTTGAACGAGTTGATGTTCTTGAGCTCGGCCTTGGTGCCGAGCTTGCTTTCGCCACGTGGCCGAATCGACACGTTGGCATCGCAGCGAAGCGAGCCCTCCTCCATGTTGCCGTCGCTGATGCCCAGGTAGCGCACCAGCGTGCGGATGGCGCGCACGTATTCCGCGGCCTCGTCGGCCGAGCGAATGTCGGGCTCGCTGACGATCTCGCACAGGGGAACGCCGGCGCGGTTGTAGTCGACGAAGCTGACGCCGCTATTGTCGTGGATGTTCTTGCCCGCGTCGTCCTCCATGTGGATGCGCGTGAGCCGGATCTGCCTGACCTCGCCATTCAGGCGAAAGGTGACGACACCGCCGTCGCACAGGGGTTCGTCGTATTGGGAGATCTGAAATCCCTTGGGCAGGTCGGGGTAGAAGTAGTGCTTGCGCGAGAAGCGGCAGCGCGGCCGGATGTGCGAGCCGACCGCCAATCCCAAGCGCACCGCTGAATCGACGGCCGCGCGATTCAAGACCGGCAGCGCGCCGGGCAGTCCGAGACACACGGGATCGGTGTGCTCGTTGGGTTCGGCGCCGAAGGCGGCCGACGAAATGGAAAATATCTTGGTGCGCGTGGCGAGCTGGACGTGAACCTCCAGCCCGATGACCGCTTCGTACTTGTCCCGACTCATGACTTGTCCTCAGGCAAGCGTTTGTGCCAGTCGGTGCGCGCCTCGTACGCACCCGCGACGCGAAACACGGCTTCCTCGCCGAGCGGCGGCCCGATGGTTTGCAGCCCGATGGGCAGCCCGGAACGCGTGAAGCCGCAACACTGCGACAGGGCGGGCACGCCGGCCAGCGGCGGTGCCACGGTGTAGATGTCGGCGAGATACATTTGCAGCGGATCCGCCGCGCGCTCGCCGATCTTGAACGCGGGCGTGGGCGAGGTCGGCGTGACCAGCACGTCGCACTGGCCAAACGCCGCGGTGAAGTCATTCGCGATCAGCCGCCGCACCCGCAGCGCCTTGCCGTAGTAGGCCTCGTAGTAGCCCGCGCGCAAAACGTAGGTGCCGAGAATAATGCGCCGCTTGGGTTCGTTGCCAAAACCCTCGCCACGCGTCTTGGCGTACAGCTCTTCGAGCGAATTGGCCACCGCCGTGCGGTGCCCGTAGCGAACGCCGTCGTAGCGCGCCAGATTCGACGACGCCTCGGCCGTGCAGATCAAATAGTACGTGGCGATGGCGTACTGCGTGTGCGGCAACGACACCGGCACCAGCGTGGCCCCCGCGCGGCCAAGCTCGTCGAGGGCCGCGCGCACGGCGCCTCGACCTCTGGGATCCATGCCAGCCTGGAAATATTCCTTGGGCACGCCCACGCGCATGCCCGCGAGCCCGGCCTTGCTGGCCTGCCGGTAGCGGCCCGCGGGCTGCGGAATCGAGGTGCTGTCCATGGGGTCGTGCCCCGCAATCACCTCCAGCAATGCGGCCGCGTCCTCGACGGTGCGGCCGAACGGCCCCGGGTGATCCAGCGACGATGCAAAGGCGATGACGCCGTAGCGGGAAACCCGGCCGTAGGTCGGCTTCACGCCGACCACACCGCACAGCGAAGCCGGCTGGCGAATCGAGCCACCGGTGTCCGTGCCCAGCGTGCCCGCGCACAGCGACGCCGCGACGGCAGCGGCCGAGCCGCCCGAGGAGCCGCCCGGCACGCGTTCCAGATCCCACGGGTTGTGCACGGGGTGATACGCGCTGTTCTCGTTCGACGAGCCCATGGCGAATTCGTCCATGTTGAGCTTGCCCAGGTTGATGGCGCCCGCCGCGGCCAGGCGGCCCGAGGCCGTGGATTCGTAGGGCGGAATGAAGCCCTTCAAGATCTTCGACCCCGCCGTGGTTTCGATCCCGCGCGTGACGAAGATGTCCTTGAGCCCGATGGGCACGCCCGCCAGCGGTCCCACGGATTCGCCCGCCGCGATCTTCTTGTCGATGGCGTCCGCCTTCTTGCGCGCGCCCTCGCCGTCGATCAAAAGAAAACAGCCGAGCTTCTTGTCGAGCCGGGCGATGCGATCCAAATACGCCTCGACCAAGTCGCGCGACTTCCAAGTCTTGGCCGCCACGCCCGCGGCCAACCCCGTGAGCGAGGCACCTCGAACATCGGGCGCCATGGCTACGCGCCTCCCGTGCCGGGCACGATGCGCGGGACCTCGAACGAACCTTCTCGACGGCGCGGCGCATTTTGCAGGGCCTCGTCCACGGTCAGCGACTGTCCGGGCTCGTCCTCTCGCATGGGGCAATCGAACGGAACCGCGTGGGTCATGGGCAAGGCGTCGCCGGTGGCCAGGTTCTTGACCGTTTCGATGTAGCCGAGTATGCCGTCGAGCTCGTGGGTCATGCGCTCGACTTCGCTCTCGTCCAGGCGGAGACGAGCCAGGGCCGCGATTTCGCGTACCTCCTCAGAATTGATTCTTGGCATTTCGTGGTCTTTCTACCATCTTTCCCTCGCTTTCAAGGTACCGCGACCGCACTAGCGTAACGCGGCGAATCTGCCTATAATGATCGGCTGTCGGAAGATCTAATGTCGTTGTTCATCCCCAAGCCCCGCTTTCCTTACATGCCTTGCCGCCCAGTCCGGGCGCACGGGGCGCTTGTGGCGCTTCTGCTCTCGGCGGGCCTGGCCTGCGAAAGTGGGTCCCACGGCAAGGACGCCGCGCCCGCCACCAGCCAGCGCATGTCGCAGGTGTCGGTGCGGCTCGACCTGCCGAGCGGCGGCGCCCCATCGGTGTCCGTGCTTGCCTTCCGGGCCGAGGCCATCGACATGTCCACCTCCGACGTCCTGGGCGCCGTGGATCCCTTGGTCTCGCCCGCGCCGGAATCGGCCTGCGAGTTGCGGGACGTGGCCGGAACGGCGCGCATGGTGCGGGATCAGGGTGGCACGCTGAACCTTGAAGAGCTCGGCGGGGTCGCTTTGCAAGTGGACGCGGAAGAGTCGTTGCGTCCCGCACCCCGTGTCTATCCGCCGCTCGCGGATGTGGTCAGCGGCGTCATTGCCGAGGCTGGACCACTCGACCTCGGCCGGATCCCCGAAACCGTGACGCTCGTGGTTCCAACCAAGGGCGACGAACACGCGACCCTCAAGATGACTCTACCGGGTGCACTGTCGGTTTCCGATAGCAGCGAAGCCCCGCTCGATGCGCGCACGACCATGAGCATGAAGGGCGACCTCGTGCTGCACGTGTCGGGCCCGACGAGAACCTTCCTGGAAATTCGTCCCTTCGGCGCACCCTCTGCCATTGCCTGCGCCGTGACCACGGGCGGTTGGGTCGTTGTTCCGCACGACCTTTTGGCCAAGCTCGTCGCCACCGCAGGGCGCGCCCCGGTTTCATTCGAAGCCGTGTGGCGCGAAAGCCGGCTCGGTGCAAGCCGGGAGCGAGGCGACCCGCGTCTCGTTCGAGGCCCGCTCGTCGGCGGTGCTGGAACTGCGTCCGTGAGCCAGACCCCGCGGCCGCGCAACGCGCGCCGGTTCGACCGCAAGAGCGCCCTCGTGCCCGTCGTGGTTCGTGCCGAAGGAAACAAGATCCAAGCTGGCGTGCGCCTTGACACCGCCGATCTTTCCGAAGGCGGCCTGTTCTTGCGTTCCGATCTGCTCTTCGAAGTCGGAGAGGACTTGACCCTGGAGATCCCTGTCGGCGACGGCAAGGTCACCGTGGCGCACGGGCGAGTCGCATGGGTCACACGCGGCAGCGGCAAGAACGCCGCGGCCGGCATGGGCATCGAATTCGCGCGCCTGTCCGCGCACGACCGCCGCGCCCTGGCCGACAGCCTGCGCGCCCTGGCCAAGACCCGATCCCGACAAATAGCGTCCCTTCACAAGGAGCCCGACATGGCAGAGACAATCGACGAACTCACGTACGACTACGAAGACGAGGGCGTGCTGGTGCGCAAGCAACTCGACAAGGTCGTGCTGACCAAGGGCTCCTGGTCGACGCTGATGTTCCTCTACCAAGAGCTGGACAAGACCGCAGGCACGTTTCGGGCGCCCAAGATTGCCATCGTGCGCTTCAAGAAATTCAAGGGCAGCTACCGCAAACAATCCTCGTTCAATGTTTCGAGCGAGAAGCAAGCGCGCCAGATCACCGAGGTGTTCGAAGGCTGGTACGCCAAGATGGGTGAAGCCACCGAGCCGGCGGAAGCCGCGGAGCCGACGACGCCCCCGAGAGCGGCGAGGGCGAGTAACGATTGTGACGCAGTAACTATTTCTTGAACAGCTTGCCCATCAGCCCGCCCCCGCGGGGAGGCTCGGGCTTCGCGCCGGGCTTGCTCGGCGACGACTTGCTCTTGCGCATCTCGATGAGCCGCAACTCGCGGCCAGCCTCGATGAACGAGGTATCGAGGTTCACGGCCTCGCGAAAGGCCCGCTCGGCCTTGTCGGCTTCGTTGAGGAATTTCCACAGCAAGCCGACCCAGTAGAAGCCGCGCGCGAACTTCGGCCGTTCGCGGACGACCTCTTCCATGGTCTTGAGCGTGTCGCGAACCAGGACATCCTTGCGCGCGTTCGGATCCTCGAAGCGCGCCCAAGCCAGGTAAGCACGGTACTGCGGCTCGCCCGGATTTCCTTGGCAGGCGCTGGGTGAAGCACTCGACGGCCTTGGCGTGCTCGCCCTTCTTGAGAAAAACCTCGCCCTTGAGAAACATGTTCTCCGCTTCGAGCAAGGTGGGCAGGGTTGTCCGCGCGGCTTGTGGGCCGGCGGCAAGGGAGGCGATGTACTCGGCCCGCCGGGTCGGCATTCCCCAAGACCATCGCCGCCTCGTTGATGCGCGCCAAAATCTTCTCGGCCAACGGTTGCAGATCTTGCAGACCAGCACTGACCAAGACGATCCGGGTGAAACTGGCGCGCGGCGCGCACAAACGCGGTCCCGACCTCGTCGGAGCTGGCGTTCTGGCTCACCCCCAGAAGCTCGAAATGGGTGGCCTTGCCCAGCTTCTGCGCCATGTCCTGAATGCTCGCGCGCGTGGCCTGCGATCGAGGCCTGAGCTGGATGCGCGGCACCCGCGCTTTGGCCGGGGCGGTCTGGGGAGGTTTGGCGTCGAATCGCATCGGGCTCACCATGGGCCCACGCACCACGGGCACGCTGGGGCCAGGCGCGGGCGAGATGGGTTGGGCGCGCATGGGTGTTCCAGCACCTGCGGCCGAAGGCGTTCCGGGCCCCGCCATGGGGAACTCCTGCGGCGCCGTAGGCACCACGACTGCAGGCGCGGGCGCAACAATGGGTCGGGACGGGATCGACGCAAAGATACCCGACGGTCGCGTGCTCGCCGCAGCGGCCAGGGGTCTTTCGCCCGAGGAACTGGAAGCGGCCGAAGCCCGACGAGATTCAGTGCCCGAAGCCGCTCCGTCGATCCCGGCGGTGGCGCGGGTGGAGAAACTGCGTCGGCGGCCATCTGCATGGCTGGTCCGGAATCGCCCGGGAGTTTGAAACCCGCGCCCAATTCCGACGATTGCGACAAATGGACCGGTCGCGGAATCGCCGAGTCCGAAACCGGGGCCGGTTGCTCGGCGATGGGTTCGCGTTCAAGCAGGTCGGCATAGTACAGCGCCAGCACGACCGAGCGGACTTCCAAGGGCCGGGACGTGACCGCATCCAAATCGTCGAGCACCATCCAGCCCTTGCGCAGCGCCTCGACGGTCGGATCGTCCGGCGGCACGCCCATCGCCGCAATGAAGGCCGATGAGAGAGCCTGCAAACGGAAGCGCAGGCCGAGCAGGCGTGTCAGCTCTTGCGTGACCCGCGGTAGATCGTAGGCGGCGCGGATGCCGGGATAGATCACGCTGCGCGGGTCGACACGCATGAGGGGCAGGTCGGCCCCTTCCCCGAAGGCGTGAGGTGTCACGTAGATGGCGTAGGTGCCCTCGACGATGAAGAACAGCCGGATCAGCTTGCGCACCACCTGCGACTTGAGGACCTGGGCCAAGGTCTGCTTGTTGAGCGCGCCCATGCGTTCCAAAATGTCCCCCAGGCGCATTCCCTCGGTGATCTCGGCGCTGGCCGCGGCCACGATTTCCGCCGGCACCACCCCATATTCTACCAGCAGGTTGCCCAAGCGGTCGGTGTCGACCGGACGGCACACGTGCACGGGCGAACCGTCGCGCAGATAGACTTCGCTTTCGTCGCGCGTCTGGTCGGCGACCACGAAGTAGCCGGTGAATTTCTTGCGGTAAAGCTGTTGCAGCAGACGAGGAAACGGCCGTTCTCTGAGCGTCCCCTGAACTGCCGCTTGCTTTGCGCTGTTCTCCGACAAGAATTTCCCCCTTCGCTCGTGGGAAGGAACCCCTGGAAGGGTTCCGTCAAGCCGAGCTCAAGGCGCATGTAATCGCCGTGGTACTTGTCGTGTCAATACAAATGCTGCTCGCGGGGTTGTCGTGTAAAGTACCTGCTTCGTGGCAGTGGTAGTCTTCGTCAACCCGGGTTCCCGCGCCAACCGAAAGGATCCCGGCTGCGCCGACCGCTTCGCCAAAATCCTCGGGCCATGTGGGCGCGTGGCGGCGCCGCCAAGTCTGGAGCGCCTGGCCGAGGAAGCCCGTCGCGCGGCCGCCGAGTCACCGTCGGTGATCGCCATTCACGGGGGTGACGGGACGCTGCACCGAACCCTGTCCGCCCTTGTGGCGGCCTATGGAACACGAGCCCTGCCGCCGGTGGCCATCTTGCCCGGTGGCACCATGAACGTGGTGGCGTCGTCGCTCGGCATCCGTGTCAAACCGGAGCACTTGCTCGCCGAGTTGGTGGCGGGCGAGCGCGCGGGCACCCTACCAGCCACCCTTCATCGTCGCTGCCTTCGGGTCGGCAACGACTACGGATTCATTTTCGGCAACGGGCTGCTCGACCAATTTTCTCGAGGAATACTATGCGCGCGGCAGCTACGGCGCGGGGCGTGCCGTGTGGATCATCTTCCGTATCCTGCTCTCCGTGCTGACCACGGGGCGCTACGCCCGCCGCATCTTCCGCCGCTTCCGCGGCCGAGTGCGGGTCGATGGCAGTCAGCTGCCGCGCACCCACCTCACCGGCATGGGCGCGGCCACGGTTTCCGAAATTGGCTTTCGCTTCAAGCTCCACCACCGCGCCGACGACGATCCCGATCGCATGGGCGGGCTTGCCATCCATGGCGGACCGCTCGTCGCTGCTTCTCGACGTGCTCGACGTGCGCCTGGGCCGAGGCCTATCGCCCAAGCATGCCACAAGCTTCGTCGCCACCCAGCTGTCCATCGACCCCGAGGAGCCGGAATCGACCTACACCCTCGACGGCGACCTGTACGTAAGCCATGGCCCCCTCACCGTCGAGGTCGGCCCAACCCTGAGTATCGTCAAGCCAGGGAACTGCTGATGAATATATCTCGTTGTTGAAAACTGCGCCGCGCCGACGGTACCATGGGTGATTCCATGAGCACGTCCTTTCCCATGGACGGGAAACGCGTCCGCTTCTCGGGCGACACCAACGTCGGCATGAAGCGCGATCACAACGAGGATTCGTTCTACCTGCCGGTGAACGAACGCTTGGCCATCGTGGCCGACGGCATGGGGGGACACGCCTCGGGCGAGGTGGCCAGTCGCATGGCGGTGGAATCCATCGTCGGGTACTTCCGCGAAACCGAGGGCGAACAACAGCTCACCTGGCCGTTCAAGGTCGACCGCGCCACGGGCAAAACATCAATCGCATGACCACGGCCGTCAAACTGGCCAACCAGAGCATTTTCGAGGAGGCCGCGCGCAAGCCCGAGTGCCACGGCATGGGCACCACCGTGGTGTCGACGCTGTTCCTCGATGACGTGCTCATCATCGGCCACGTGGGCGACAGCCGCCTGTACCGGGTACGCGAAGGCGCCATCGACCAGATCACCGAGGACCACTCGCTGCTCAACGACTACGTGCGCATGAAGCGCATGTCCGAGGCCGAGATCGCGGCCTTCCCGCACAAGAACGTCATCGTGCGCGCTCTCGGCATGAAGCCGTCCATCGAGGTCGACGTCATGGTCGAGCATCATCGCTTGGGCGATCTTTACGTGCTCTGTTCCGATGGCCTGTCGGGCATGATCGCGGACTCCGAAATCGCCGGGCTGGCGGTGGAAGAAGCCGACCTCGACAAGCTGTGCGAACGATTGATTGCGACGGCGAATGGCAACGGCGGCATCGACAACATCACGGTGGTCTGCGCCCGGCTTGAACCGCTGTAGCCAGCATTTGCTACGCTTTCCTTCCGTGCAAACCCTGGATCAATGTCTCGCGGCTGGCCCCGATGCCGAGGCGGCCTGCATGCGCCTCGAACGCCTGCGCGAGACACAGGTCAAGCTGCCGGAGGACGGCGCGGGCACGGCCTTGCTGGCGGCCATGCTTGCCAGTGGCACCTATCTGCCGGATCTGCTGTTCGCCGATCCCGAACGCTTGCCGCAGCCTTCTTGCCGACCCCTGGCTCCACCGCGAAAAGCCGCGTGAGCTGTTCGCCCGCGAGGTGGAGACGGCGTGCGCCGGGGCGCGCTCGCAGGTGGAATTGCAACGTGCCCTGCGGCGCTACGCGCGCGGCGAGATGCTCCGCCTCGGTGCCCGCGAGATCGGGGCCGGGATCGGCGCCCCCTCCCTGGTTCTGCCCGAGCACGGGCTGACCCTGGAAGTCGCACGCGAGCTTTCGTTCCTGGCCGACGCCTGCCTAGAATCGGCCGTGCGTTTCTGCGCGGCCGAGTTGCGCGCGGGCTTTGGCGACCCCGTGTGCAACGATTCCGCACCAGGGTTTTCGGTCATCGCCATGGGCAAGCTAGGCGGGGAAGAGCTCAATTTCTCGTCGGACATCGACGTCATCTACGTCTACGCCTCGGACGACGGCCAAGCCGGCTCGCTCAGCCTGCACGAGTTCTACGCGCGTCTCTGCAAGGCGGTGACGCGCGCGATTTCCGAGAGCACGGGCGACGGTTTCGTCTTTCGCGTCGATCTCCGCCTGCGGCCGGAAGGGCAGATGGGCGCCCTCTGCAACTCGCTGGCCGCAGTCGAAAGCTACTACGAAAGCTTCGGTCGGACCTGGGAGCGCCAGGCCTTGCTGCGCGCCCGCCACGCCGCGGGTGATCCCTGGCTGGGCGGAAGTTTTCTCAAGACCGTGGAGCCCTTCGTCTTTCCACGCATCGCGGGCGCCCATACGCTCGAAGAGGTGCGCTCGCTGCGAAAAATGTTCGTGGCCGCGAGCTCGGAAGCCAGTTGGGACGTCAAGCTCGGCACGGGCGGCATCCGCGATGTCGAGCTGGTGGCGCAAGTGCTGCAGCTGCTCTACGCGGGCAAACGGCGCGATCTGCGCGAACGCACCACGCTGCCCGCACTCAGCAAGCTGGGGCTGGCGGGCCTTTTGACGGACCAGGAAAACCGAACCTTGACCTCTGCCTATCGCTTGCTGCGCAGGATCGAGCATCGGCTTCAGCTCGAACACGGACAGCAGACCCACCGCCTGCCCGTGGACGAAGCCGGCATCGCCTGTTTGGCCAGACGCCTTGGTTTTTCCGGTGCGGACGAATTCACGGCCGTGGTCGAGGACAAACGCGCCGCCGTCTGCGCCATCGCCGACACCTTGGGCGAGCCGACGTCGGGTCCACCCGCCGCCGTACTGCGCATGCTGGCGCCCACCACGTCGAACGAGGATCTGGCGGCTGAGCTCGGCGCCGCCGGCTTCCGCGACCTTGAACAGAGCGCCTACAACCTTGAAATCGCGCGCGGCCGTCTGCCAATCGAATGGCTCGAGGAGGCTATCGCCTCCCCGGATCCGGATCGCGCGCTGGCCCTCTTTCGCGATCTCGCCCTGCGTGCCTCGCTGGGTCTGTTCGCACTCTTGCGCGAGGACCGCCAGCTTCTGCGCATGCTGGCGGTTCTCTTCGGCACCAGCGAGCGCCTGTCCCGCCATCTCATCGTCCACGCCGAGCTGTGGCCCGAGCTGACGCGCGGACTGGGTGCGCCCATGCCGGAGGCAACCGCGTGGCGCGAGGAGTTCGCCGCCCGCCTGGCCGATTGCGACTACGAGACCGCCCTGCGCCGCATGCGCCGATTTCAGGCCGAGGAAATCTTGCGCATAGGCGTGCATGACGTGGCCGGCAGCCTCGGACACCAAGAGGTCTCGGCCCAACTCGTCCGTCTGGCCGAGGCTTGTCTGGCAGAATCCTTGCGCAGGATCGCCGCGGATCTGGCCGTTCGCTTCGGCAGCCCCGACTCCGAGCTGACCATTCTGGTGCTGGGCAGCTGCGGCGCGCGCGAGATGCGCTACGGATCGGATCTGGAGCTCGTCTTTCTCTACGAACGCGACGGCACCACCAGCACGGGTATGGAACACCAAGAGTGGTTCGCCCGCCTGGCCCAGCGCCTCATCAGCGCCCTCGGCGCGCTCCTCGATGAAGGACGCCTGTACACCGTCGACACGCGCCTGCGGCCGTCCGGCTCGCAGGGACTGCTGGTGACCAGTTACCGCGCCTTCGAGGAATACCATCAAGAACAAGCCGCGCCCTGGGAGCGCGTCGCCCTTCTGCGCGGTCGAATCGCCTGCATGCTGCCTGCGCGCCAGGGGCAAGACGACAGCCCCAATTTCAGCCAGCGGCTCGACGGAGTGGCCTACCAGCACAGCATTCCCGAGGCTGTCCTGCGAGGCGAGCTCCTACGCATGCGCAAGCGCATCGAACAGGAACGCGCTCCCAGCGGCCCCCTTCATTTGCGCTTCAGTCCGGGCGGCCTCACCGACCTGGAATTCATCGCAGCCTGGGGCCAGCTTCGCCATGGCAGTGGCGATCTCGCCTTGCGCACGACCAATCCGTTCCAGGCCCTCAGCCGCATGGTGAGTCGCGGCGATGTGGACGCCCGCCTCCTCGACCACTACCACTTCCTCGCGCGCGCCAGCCTGCGCTTGCGCCTGCTGCGCGACTACGCCGACGACCGGCTATCCACCAAGGAGGAGCAACCTTTGGCGCGCAGCCTGGGACTTGGCCAGGCCCAGCTTGAGAGCGAGCTTCGCTTGCGCATGACCGAGGTGCGCGCCGAATTCGTCAGGCAATTGCGATAGTCTGTCGCTCGCGCGGTGCGAATCGTCGGAACGGAGTACAATGGACATCGTGGTCGAGTTGGGCCATTCCTTGCCGCCGAGAAGACCCATTCGCGCCATGGGCGCCGTCGCGCTTGGCGGCTACGTCCTCCTCGCCGCCATCGCTTCGTCCCCTGTCGTCTTCGGGGACAAGACGCTCGGCCCCGAATACGCCATGGACAAGGATCGGTTCTATGGTTCGGGCAGCCACGAGACGCGCTTCTACGGTGACGAGACGCCCGTGCGCCTCGACTATCCGCGCGACATGATGATCGCGCGATCGCTGCGCTCAGGCAGGCCCTTTGCGTGGAATCCCCTGGTGGCCGCGGGCGTGCCACTGCTCGCCGAGCAGAGCGGTGCCTTCTTTCCCCTTCGCGCCCTGTTCTACGTTTTGCCCTGTCCCGCCTCGTACACCTTGTTTCGCATGTCGCGTATGATCCTGGCGGCGCTCGGGGCCTTCTTGCTTGCCCGTTCGCGCGGACGCTCCATCTGGGCCTCGTTTGTTGCCGGCGGTCTTTTCGAGCTGGGCGGCGGAGTGATCTGGATGCTGCCCTACGCGGGCACGTCCTCGGCATTCGTGGTGCCGTGGTTGGTGTGGGGCGTGAACCTGTTGTTCGAGCGGCGCGCCCGGCTTTCTGTTGCGGTCACCGGCGGTGCCATCGGCCTTGTCCTGCTCGGGGGCCACCCAGGCGTCACCGCGGCCTCGTTGCTGGCAGGTGTCGCCTCGTTTCTAGGGGCGGCGTTCGAGAACGCGCGCGCCCCTCGTGTGGTTGTCCGCGCGCTGGGTTGGGCCGCCGTGTCCGCGCTACTGGGAATCGGGATCGCGGCATGCACCGTCTTTCCCTTCGCCGAGCTCCTATGGCAAGGACACAGCTACAAGGGCACAAGTGTGGGGCTGTCGATATGGATGTCCAACATCGCACAGGCAAGAGGTTCCTGGTGGACGGGCGCATTCGCCCCGCGCATGGTGGACAAGCTGCGAGGAGTAACCGGAAACTACCCCTGCACCCTGTCGTCGCTTTACGGTCTCCTGACCCTGTTTCTGGCGGTGGTGGCGGGGCTGCGCGGACGCGTCGATGGGCGATTGGGCATGATGCTCTTGTTCGGCATCGTACTGTCCTTTTTGCCTCCGGGCTTCGCCTGGACGGCATCTTTGCCGGGCGTCCAGTACATTCTGTCCCCGTACGGCTCTGTCCTGTTGGCGCTGCCCATCTCCCAATGGGCCGCTTCCGGCATCGAGCGCCTGTCGAACCAGCGGTCGCAAATCATCTTTCGCCTTTCCAGAAGTGACCACGCGCGCGCGCACGAGATCTCGAATCACGGGCTTATGACGTTGCTTGCCCTCGGGTTCTTGGCTGCCTCGGCGTGGCTCTCATTCGATCTTATGAATGAGACGCTGCGGAATGAGATAGGCCATTCGCTCTTGCCCCTCACTTGGAATTGGATTGGCCTTCCCTACGCTTGTGCGCTCTTGGTCATCGGCATCGCCGT
Source organism: uncultured delta proteobacterium (assembly GCA_963723955.1). Lineage (GTDB taxonomy): Bacteria > Myxococcota_A > Polyangia > Fen-1088 > Fen-1088 > Fen-1118. Next base: position 509,292 of record CAVRSU010000009.1, on the reverse strand, counting down.
CGTTCTCGGGCGCCGAAACCAGACCGCGACCGGGCTCCTTCTGGGCATAGCCGCGCTTGCGGAGCTGGCCGCCTATGACATTCCCCACTTCTCGAATCCCGTGTCCCGATCCGTACGTCAGGGCAGACCCTCGGGCGTGGCCGAGGTCGCGCGCAGGGTGACCCAGAGCCACGATCGCATGGCGACGAGCGCATGGATTGCGTTGCCGCAATACAACCTACTCGATGAAATCCGCGACCTGCGCATCACGTCCGCCCTAGTGCCCAAGCGCTATGCCGATTACATGAGCTTGCTGGGCAGCAATTTCCTCACGGACTACGCACCCTCGAAGGTGGCGTCTCCGCTGCTCGATGTGGCGGCGGTCGCTTTCTCCATCCTGCCGGACCTCGGTACGCCTTCCCCCGGGCGAGCGTACGCCGGACGCGGATGGGGATTGTTCGTCAACGAGCAGGCGGCCTCGCGCGCGCGGCTGGTTCCCGCGGTTCATCTTGTGGAAAGCGAGGAGCAAGCGCGAACCTGGCTGGCCGAGGCGGCCGGCGGCGCGAGCCATATGTCGGAGACGGTTCTCAAGGACGAGGCCGTGGTCGAAACCGCGGAATTACCGAGCGCGCTCAAGCAAGCCCTGCTCGATACGAATGGCGCGCCACCCGCTGAACCCGGAACCGCCAAGCTCGTGGACGACGAGCCTGACCACGTTTCGATTTTGGTACAGACGAAGAGGCCGGAATTGCTGGTTCTCGCGGACACCCACTATCCGGGATGGCAGGCTCGCATCGACGGCGAGCGGACCCCGATTGCGGCCACCAACGTCCTCTTCCGTGGCGTCCTGGTGAAAAGTGGCAAGCACTTGGTGGAGTTCGACTACCGCCCCCACGCACTTTGGGTGGGATTGCTCCTGTCACTCCTGGGCTCTCTGACGGTTGCGGTCTTGCTGCTTCGTTCAAGGAAGGGCCAGGGCGAGGGCGCGTGACGGGGTCTCGCGCGCCGGGTTCAGGCGCAATGGCTGCATCGCAGACGCCACGAATCCGTGACGTAGGTAAAGCCGACGCGCGCGCGCATTGTCGGCGTCGGTGAGCAGGGTAATCCGCATCACGCCCTCCTTCCTTGCCCAATCGACGGCGGCGCGAAGTAGACGAGTCCCGAGCCCGCGACCGCGCTGGTCCGGTCGCACGACCAAGTCCTCGAGCAAAGCCACCTTGCCCCCCTCCGCGGTGCTGATGGTGAAAAGCAGGCTTACCATTCCCAAAATCCTAGGGCCTCGCGTCAGCACGAAGAGCCGGCCCATCGCCGGCTGCGCTAGAAGAATATCCAGAGCCCTGCGTTGTTTTGCCGCGACGGGGACGAAGTCCTTCTCCTGTCTAAACAAGTGGCCCAGGAGCTCGACCATGGCTCCCACGTCTGCACTCCGAGCCTCGCGCACCCTGACCACGTCACGCGGTCGGGCCTGATGAACGGAGCGTCGAACCCTGTCGGTGTTGCCGTCGAGCATGGGCTGAACTGTATTCAGAAAGTTGTTAGCAGGCTGTTTCCGTTGCGTGAACGCTACGCTCCCTGGTCGGCGACCACTCGCCTGGTGGCAACATCGTCGGCCAGAAACCATGTCGATTCGCATCTTTGGCAATAGCGCAGCCGCCCGCGGCGCCTGCTTTTCCCGTAGGCGAATCAACATTCCCTGTGCGATTGTCCGTCCGAGTCTAGGGCAGCACCATGCCGCACGTGTCGCGATTCGCCTTCATCGATCTGCTGCGCATCATTGCCGCGCAGGTGATTGTCCTGCACCATCTCGCGTTCTACGGGCCGCTGTCCGACCACGCCTACCCGCTTGCGGCAAGTCCCATCGACTGGCTGTACCAATACGGGCGTCTTGCGGTGCAGGTCTTCTTCGTGACTGGGGGCTACTGCCTGGCCGGAAGCCTGGCGCGACGGAAACCCTCGCGACCACTGGCCTTCGCCGGCATGGTGGTCGAACGCTATTTCCGCATCGGGTTGCCCTACCTTGCGGCCCTGGGCGTGGCCCTGGTGGCCAACGAGGTCGCGCGTTCGTGGATGGATCATCCGTCTATCTCCCCCAGCCCCACGCCGGGGCAGCTGGTGGCCCACGTGTTCCTCTTGCAAAAGATTTTGGGGTACGAATCGCTGACCGCGGGGATCTGGTACGTGGCCATCGATCTGCAACTGGTTGCTCTCGTCAGTCTCGTCTACGCGGTGGCATGCCATTGTTGTCCGATCGTGGCCATGCGATTGCGCGCTGGACGCTCTTGGCGATGGGACTCGTATCGGCGTTCTGCTGGAATCGTTCGCCGGGCCTCGACCGCTTCGGCATCTATTTCCTGGCCAGCTACATGCTTGGCATGCTCGCGGCTTGGACCAGGGATGGCAGCGTGCCCAAGGGCGTTTTCTGGGGATACCTCGGGGCCATCGCGCTTTCCTTGCACGCGGACTTCCGCTCGCGCCTCGTACTCGCTGCCGTGACAGCAGCACTTCTGGTGCTCGCACAGGGCCAGGAATGGCTGGCCAGATTCTCAAGCCTGCGCCCGTTCAAGCGCCTTGGCCTGGTCACCTACAGCCTCTTCTTGGTTCACTTTCCCATCTGCCTGGTCATCAACGCATGGTGGTCGTACCGAGTGCCGCCCAATCCATGGATGGCCTTGCTGGGCATGGCCATCGCGTGGGGTCTGAGCATGGCCGGTGCATTTGGTTTTTATCACGTGGTGGAAACCCGTCTGGCGCGCTTGCGCATTCCGGGTACCGGGACATGGAAGCCCTTGTCTGACCGATCGGCCGTCGTCCGTCCTATCGTCGCGAACAACGACAGCTGGGGCGGTTAGTCCTTTGCGGCCCTCCGGGCCACCAGCGCATCGACGACCGACGGATCGGCAAGGGTCGTGAGGTCGCCCATCTCGTCGGTCTTGCCCGCGGCGATGTTGCGCAAGATCCGGCGCATGATCTTGCCCGAGCGGGTCTTGGGTAGTCCCGGCGAGATGAGCACGATATCGGGCGTGGCGAAGGGACCAATGTGGTGGCGGACTTCGTTCTTGAGCTCGCCGAGCAACTCGGGGCTTTCCTTCCAGCCCTCGTTGAGAATCACGAAGGCAAAAATGCCCTGGCCCTTGATGGCGTGCGGGTAACCAACCACCGCCGCCTCTGCACACGCGGGGTGCGTGACCAGGGCGCTTTCCACTTCGGCGGTTCCCAGGCGATGTCCCGATACATTGATGACATCGTCCACGCGACCGGTGATCCAGTAGTAGCCATCCTCGTCCCGTCGGCAACCATCGCCCGTCAAGTAGTAGCCGTGGAAGGGGCGCAGGTAGGTTTGGATGAAGCGCTCGTGATCGTTTTGAATCGTGCGGGCCATGCCGGGCCAGGGACGCTTGATGGCCAGAAAGCCCATGACGCCATTGCCTTCCACTTCTTTGCCTTGCTCGTCGAGCAGCACGGGCTCGATACCAAAGAACGGAAATGTTGCCGAGCCAGGCTTCAGTGTGGTCGCACCCGGCAGCGGCGTGATCATGATGCCGCCAGTTTCGGTTTGCCACCAGGTGTCCACGATGGGGCAGCGGCCTTCGCCCACGACCTCGTGGTACCAGCGCCAGGCCTCGGGATTGATGGGCTCACCCACGGTACCAAGGATGCGCAGCGAGGATCGGTCGTGCGCTTTGACGAAGCTGTCGCCCTCGCGGGCCACCGCGCGAATCGCCGTGGGCGTCGTGTAGAGCTGGGTGATGCGGTGACGTTCCACGACGTCCCAGTAGCGGCCAGCGTCCGGATACAGCGGCACGCTCTCGAACAAGAGCGTGGTCGCGCCGTTGCAGAGCGGCCCATAGACGACATAGGAATGTCCGGTGATCCACCCCACGTCGGCCACGCAGGCATAGATGTCGCCGTCGTGATAGTCGAACACATAGCGGTGCGTGAGTGCGGCCTGCAGCAGGTAGCCCGCCGTGGTGTGCGCCACGCCCTTCGGCCTCCCCGTGCTGCCCGAGGTGTAGAGAAGAAAGAGCGTATCCTCGCTATCCATGTGCTCGATGGGGCAGTAGGGGCGCTCGCTGTCCATGGCCTCGCGCAACCAGATATCGCGCTGGGGATAGAAGGGGACCTTGTTGCCCGTTCGTCGCGCCACGAAGACCGTACGCACGGTGGGGCAGGCCATCACGGCTTCGTCGACGGTGCGCTTGAGCGGAATGATCTTGCCGCCGCGCACGCCTTCGTCGGCGGTGATGACGGTGGTGCAACGGGCGTCGTTGATACGATCGCGCAGGCTCTCGGCCGAGAATCCTGCGAACACCACATTGTGGACGGCGCCGAGGCGCGCGCACGCCAGCATGGCGTAGACCGCCTCGGGAATCATGGGCATGTAGATGGCCACGCGGTCGCCCTTGCGTACGCCGCTGTGGCGAAGCACGTTGGCCAGTCGACAAACCTCGCGCTGCAATTCACGGTAGGTGACCTTCTTGCCTTGTCCGGGCGTGTCCGACTCCCAAATCAGCGCGACTTGATCGCCACGCGCGGCCACGTGCCGATCCACGCAATTGTGGCAGGCGTTGAGACGCCCGTTGAGAAACCAGGCCACTTGCCCGTATTCGAAATCGCAGTCACTGGCCTGGCTGAAGGGGTGAAACCACGACAGGGTTTCAAGAGCGCTCCGCCGCCAGAAAGTCTCGGGATCGGCCAGGCTTTCCGCGTGAAGCTTGCGATAGTTTTCGAAAGACGAGATGTGCGCTCGCCGGCTGAGAGCGTCCGATGGCGCGAACACCTGTTGAACTGGTTCGGACTTTGGCAAGGTCTCGGGCATGGGCATCCTTTCGCGCGATGGCGTGATTAGGATGCTCCGTGCCGTGGATCTGTTGCAGTTCCTGTTGCAGTGCGAGTCGAGGCTTCGTCTACCGGGTCGGCTTCTTCCGTATCTTCAGAACCTGTGCTACCAGGGGCGTCAGGGCAACGGTTGCGAGAATGCGCAGCGGTTGGGTAACCTTGGTCGCGAGCCAGGCCGCCCCCCACAACCCTGCCTTGCCTGCCGCGCTTTGCGTGTGCACGCCCAGCTGGATGGCCCCCGCGAATCCCATCAGCACGACCGCGAAGAGCACCAGATAGGTGTAGAGCGCGAGTCTTCCGTACTCGGTCAGGAGGTTCTTCAATCGTTGTCGATTCATGGCGACTCCCGCTAGCGCCGTCGGCTGGCCATGCCTCGATCGATCTCGCGCTGGGCCTCGCGTTTTTTGACGTCGTCGCGCCGGTCGTATTCCTGCTTGCCGTGGACCAGTGCCAGCTCGACCTTGACCCGCCCGCCCTTTTCGTACAGCGACAGCGGTACCAAGGTCAGCCCCTTTCCTTTCACCTTGTCGGCCAGGCGATCGATCTCGCCACGATGGAGCAGCAGCTTGCGCCGCCGGCGCGGATCGTGGTTGCGCGCGTGCGCGAAGGCATAGACGCCGATGTCCAGCTCGCACAGCCACGCCTGGCCCTTCTCGACGACGGCGTAGGCATCCACCAGCGCGACCTTACCGTCGCGAATGGACTTCACCTCGGAGCCTACCAGAGCCAAGCCCGCTTCGCAGGTCTCGTCGATGGCGTACTCGTGGCGCGCCTTGCGGTTGCGCGCGAGCACCTTGTTCGCCTCCGGTCGGCCTGGCCTCCCGCTTCCGCGCGCCACGCGTGCCCTTTCCTTCGCGCTCTTCGCGCGGAACTAGGCCTTGCCGTCGCCGGGCAGGCGCACGCCCTCGCCGGCCATGGCCCGGCGCAGGTAGGTGGGCTTGTCGTATTCGCTTTCCTCGATGCCGAGGTGGGCTGTGGCCAGGGCGGTCGGCGAGGTCGACGTCGTACGCCGGGCGCTGCTGGTAGCGCTGGCGGTGGCGATCGGCGAAGCCACAGGCGGCCGAATCACGGGACGCGAATCCGGCGCGGGGGTGATGGGCGTGGCCACCTGCGCGGCGCGCGCGAACACAGGCGCGGGGGTCAGCAACGAAGGCAAGGGCGGGTAGCGATGGATCCCGGAGTCGTCGATCTCCACCTCCGTATCGGACACGTCGAGGGGCTCGGAAACAGGTGCCGAAACGCCAGCGGCGAGCGGAGCCACCGTCGGTGTGGGGCCGGAGTGCACCACCGGCGAAACCGGATAGGCCGCTTCCGCGTGCGCCGTCGGCATCACCGACACCACCGACTGTGCCAGCGGGCTATGCATGGGCAAGGTCATCTGGTGTTCGGCCGGCTTCTTGATCGTCGGCCGCGCGCTTCCATACGAGCTGGAGTTCTCCACGGCCACACGACTCTGGAAGCCGGTGGCGATAACGGTGATGCGAACCTCCTCGCTGAGGTTGGCATCGATGACCGAGCCGAAGATGATGTTGGCATCCGGATCGGCCGCATCGTGAACCAGGCTGCACGCTTCGTTGACCTCGGACAGGGTCAGATCGGGACCGCCCGTGATGTTGACCAGAATGCCAGTCGCCCCATTGATGGAAACGTCCTCCAAAAGGGGCGAGGTGATGGCCATCTGGGCGGCGTCGATGGCGCGCTTTTCGCCTCTGCCGAAGCCCGAGCCCATGAGCGCGCGGCCCATGCCCGTCATGATCGATCGCACGTCGGCGAAGTCGACGTTGATGAGGCCGGGCACCATGACCAGGTCGCTGATGCCGCGCACGGCGGTCAGACAGACGCTGTCCACCATATTGAAGGATTCGCGCAAGGTCAGGCTCTTGCCTGCCAGACCCACCAGACGGTCGTTGGGAATGACGATGAGGGCGTCGACGGACTTGGCCAACTCGGCGATGCCGCTGGTGGCTTTCTTCTTGCGCTGAAGCCCCTCGAACATGAAGGGCTTGGTCACCACGCCCACGGTCAAGGCGCCCATCTCACGCGCGGCGCGCGCGATGACCGGAGCGGCGCCGGTGCCGGTGCCGCCACCCATGCCCGCCGTGACGAACACCATGTCCGCGCCGACCAACACCTCGCCGATGCGCTGGGCATCTTCGAGCGCGGCGGCGCAACCGATGTCGGGATTGGCACCCGCGCCAAGTCCCTTGGTCAGGGTCTTGCCGATTTGGATCTTGGTGGGCGCCTGGTTGGTCTCCAGCACCTGGCAGTCGGTGTTGGCGGCCACGAAGTCCACCCCCTGGATGCCTGCCTCGATCATCGTGTTGACGGCATTGCCGCCGCCGCCGCCCACGCCGACCACCTTGATCTTCGGCCCGAGTATTGGTTCGTCGAATTCGAGCATTGTGAATTCTCCCTAGACTTCTTGGATCGCACGCGCCGAGCGCCGTGCCAAATTTTTTGGTGCTTTTTCTTGCGCCACGCTCATCGTCAAAATGCAGTCGACAGCGCGCGGCGCAGACGTCCGAACATGCCCCGGCGCTCCGAGGGGCTGGCGTTGCGCGCGCTGATGGCCTGCTGGTTGGATGCGTACTGCACTAGGCCCACGCCGGTAGCGAAGCTCGGCGACTTGACCACATCGGCGAGTCCCCCCACGCCCTTGGGAATACCAAGCCGCACGGGAATACCCAGAATGTCCTCGGCCAGCTCGGCCATGCCGGGCAGCAGCGTCGAGCCGCCGGTGATGACCGCGCCCGAGGCCAGAAGGTCGTCACAGCCGAGACGCGCGATCTCGGCTTTGACGAAGGAGAAGATCTCTTCGATACGCGGCTGGATGATGTCGCGGCAGAGCACGTGGCGCGACAGCACCCGCGGCGCGCGTCCGCCCACCGAGGCGACCTGGATGGTTTCCTCCTCGGCCACCATACTGGCCAGGGCGCAGCCCCACTGGTGCTTGATCTTCTCGGCCTCGTGCGGCGGCGTGCGCAGCCCAAAGGCGATGTCGCTGGTAATCTGGTAGCCGCCAAGCGGAATCACGCTGGTGTGGGCGACCGAGCCCTCGGTGAAGATCGCGATATCGGTGGTCCCGCCGCCGATGTCGACCAAGGCCACGCCCAGGCCCTTCTCGTCCTCTTCGAGAACGGCTTCGCCCGAGGCCAGTGGCTCGAGCACGATGTCGAGAACTTCCAGCTCGCAGCGGCTGCAGCACTTGATCACGTTCTGCATGGCGGCGGCGGCGGCGGTCACGATGTGCACGCGCGCTTCCAAACGGACGCCGCACATGCCGAGGGGCTCGCGCACGCCGTCCTGACCGTCGATCTTGTATTCCTGGGGCAGCACGTGGACCACGTGGCGGTCGGCGGGCAAGGCGATGGCGCGCGCCAGCTCCAGCACCTTGGTCACGTCGCTGGTGCGCACTTCCTTGTCCTTGACCGCGACGGTGCCTGTCGAGTTGATGCCCTTGATGTGGCCGCCGGCGATGCCCACGTAGACCTGGGAGATCTCGCAACCCGACATGCCTTCGGCCTCGAGCACGGCCTGGTTGATGGCCGCCACCGTCGAGTCGATGTTGACGATGACGCCCTTCTTGAGGCCCCGCGAGGCATGCGTCCCGATGCCGATGATATCGAGGCCGCTGTCGCCCATCTCGGCCACCACCGCGGCTATCTTGGTGGTGCCGATATCGAGTCCAACGATGATGTCGGAGCTTCGTCTCGCCATGTTCTTGCTCGTTTGCTTGTCGTTAGTGTTTCGCGTTGGTTTTTTGCGACTTTCGCGGATGCTGCCTTGGGTGGCGTGGATGACTCCGCGCCGCCTGTGCGAAGAAGGACGGGAATCCTTCCGCTCTCGGGAAGATCGAGGTGCACGATCCTGAGAGCAGAAAGCCCCCCCATCTCGTTCGCCATGACAGCTTCGAGGATCTGATCGAGTTGCGCCAATTTTTTGCTGTAATTTCCCTGACCGAGGCGGATCTCGGCGCCGCCTTCGAGCAGGAAAAGCGAAAAACCGAAGCCCGGATCGATGCTGACCTCGCCGACCGGCGGGCGGCCCGGACGCTCGCCATACTGGCGCAAGACCACCAGGGCCTCGCGAAACGCGGCTTCGCTCACATCGCGCATCTGCCCGTAGCGTGCGCGATCGATCCCGGTCAGCACGGGCAATCCATCGGCCTCGTCCATGGTCGCGCGCTTGAACGGGCGGCCGCTTTCGTCGACGAGGTACAGGCCCAAGAGCGCGGCCACCGCGACCGCGCGCCGTTCAGTGACTTCGATGACAAGGGACGAAGGCAGACGGCGACTGGCACGCACGCTGGCAACCCAAGGATGCATGGCAATGCGCGCCGCCACCGCGTCGGTGTCGACGCCGAGCAACTTGTCTCCGACCGAGACGGACGCAAGCTCCAGGACCTCGGCTTGCCCGAGATGAGGCGTGGGCGAAAATTCGACCGCCCGAACCTGGAAACGCGGCGAATCCACGACGTGGCGAATCGCCCAGCGCCCACCCAATAGACACCCCGCGATCACGGACAAGAGCAGAACCAATTTGCCAACCACGCGCCCCACGCGAAGACTCGCGCGTCCCACCCTGGCGCCCGCGCCCGCCACCACGTTGGTTAGGCTTCGGCGCTGAATGGCGACGCGACGGTTCCTACGCTTGCGGCGAAGAAGGCCTGCACGCGGCGCCTCGATATCGAGCGCGGCTTGGCTCCCGTTCAGCAAGGCCGCGACCCTTCCGCATTGACAGAAAGCGGCCCAGCGGCGGCGTAGGCCGTCAGCAGATGAGTGTCGCCATCTTCATGCACAGGGTGAAGATCGCCCGACTTGCCTATCCCACCAAATTTTTCACTTGGCGGGCGGCCAGAACGCGGCACCGTCGACGACGATGCTGTGATGGCGAACCACGAAAGAAGCGGTCCGTGACGCAGGACAAATCTCCTCGAATCGCTTGTGCGTTCAAAACGCGAACAATGCAGCTCTCGGGTCCTCCAATGGTTTGGCGGCCAGCAGGATCTGCACAGTACGGGGCTCCGTGCTACCCCAGTGCCGGTCACTTGAGAGGGATCAACAGGGAGAACCAGAGGAACTGAGCCGGAGAAAACATGGACTTCCGCCAACTCTTGTACGCCTCTGATGCTCCGTTCCTCCCTGTTCTTCCCTTAACTGACTGGCATTGGTGCTAGCCCGACTTGGCAAGCCACGCGATCGCGGCGTCGAACAGTAACCAGCCGTTTGCCGTCAGACTCGTCGCATCTGTCCCTGACAGGAAGAACCCCATCCGACGTGCCGGCGCGACGAGGCCGCTCATCTGAACGCCGGTCTCGTAGGCGAAGATTGGGTACTTGGTTTGGCCGGGAAGCGCAGCCACCAAGATCGCTGTGGCGCTCGGGACACCGTAGGTTACGTCTTGTGCCGTGTTGAACACCTTGATCGTGCCGGAAAGCCCGGCGGCCAGGGGTCCCGCTGCAGCTTGGACGTCCACAGAGTCCGCGCCTGGCGTAGCACCCGTGGAACCAGAGGTTCCTGTACTCCCACTGACAAACCCCATGTCCGAGGCAAAGAGGTTGGGTTCGTTCACCAAGACCGGTTTGGCGACATTGCGATACTTGGTGCCCACGGAGGAGGGGCTAACGCTTCGAGAAATCACAACCAGGGTCTGGGTTACGGTCACGACGGTTGCGTTGTCACGGATGAGGGTGACATCGTAGCCGTTGGCGATCAGGTGGTTCTGGATGGCCGTGTCCGCGCTGCTGAGAGGGATCGCACCCACCACGAAAAGCACGGATGGCTTGGCCGTCGGACCGTCGGGGGCTACTTCAAGGCTATCCTGTCCGGCGACATAGAGGTCTGGAGGCAAGTCGGAAACGTAACTGTCGGAAATCAGACCGTCCTGTTTGAGTGTATCCAAGTTGGAAAGTGAGTCGGGAATGGCACCGTCTGGATTTGTCGCGTCCGGGAGGGCGCCGTCCGGACTCTTGGTGTCCGGGATGAATGTGTCCGTGCCTAGGTCAGAACCAAGGGGCTCCTCAATGGACTTGGCATCAAGAACGGTGCCATCCGGCTTGCCTGCGAGTGGCGCTTCGTCCGGACTCGTGTTGTCCTGATTGGATGTGCTCCGGCCGTCTTCGACACTGCTGTCTCCTGTCGACCATCGCAGCTCGCTACGGTCGAATGTGCAGCCGTCCACGACGACCAACCATGCGAAAACGCACACCACGAGACAAGGTATCCTCAGACTAGAAGAGCGTCGGTAGCGCCGGTCAACGTCCGGCTCGTGCCTGCCGTTCTTCTGGCATATCGCCGCTCCGCGCGTTTGTCTCAAGAAAGCACTTTCATCTGCCATGGTGCCCCAATTGCTGTACATCCCTGTGTCGGTCAACTAGGCAGAACAGCTCCCAGTCACGGTGTTGGTTACTGTATTGGTGCTGGTGCTCGCGGTGTTTGTGTTCGTTACTGTGTTGGTTTGGGTGACAGTGTTTGTGACAGTGGCACCACCCACCCGCGTCCCCGTGCTTGTTCCAGTCCGGGTTCCAGTTGTAGTTCCCGTACTTGTACCAGTTGCGGTCGCGGAAGCTGTCCTAGTCGTGGTTCCGCTGCCAGTTCCGATCGTGGTGTTGGTCGCGGTAGCAGTGAGGGTATTCGTGACGGTATGTGTATTTGTGTTGGTATTGGTATTGGTGTTGGTGTTGGTATTGGTGTTCGTGCCAGTGAAGGTAGACGTGCCGAAGACCTGAGTCTCCGTGCCGGTTCCGATCGCAGTCCCCGTGCCGGTCGCAGTTGCGGTCCCTGAACCTTGAACCGTCATTGTCGTAGTGCAGGTTGCCGTGGCGATCGATGTCGAGGTGCTGGCATTTCCCCCGGTACTCGGGTTTCCGCCAGTTCCGGTACTACCTCCAGTGTTTGTCGTACCACCGCTGCCTGTTGATCCGCCTGAGCCTAGGGTTCCACCGACTCCAGTCATCCCTCCGGGGCCTGTGCTTCCTCCGGTGCCCGCGATTCCGCCCATGCCAACCAGCGGAACGTCCGCATGCACGCGATCCGCATCGAGCGCGCCTGCATCAGCATTCTTGCCATCAGGGCTGCCTCCAGCCCGGTCAGCAGCCCCATCAACTCCGCTGTCTCCTGTCGACCATCGCAGCTTACTATGATCGAACGTGCAGCCCTCTACGACGCCCAGCCATGCGAAACCGCACACCACGAGACAAGACGTCCTAAGCAGAGTCATCGTCTCCATTTTCAGAAGCCCATGCTCGCCAACGCACCCGTCGTCTCGCCCGCCATCGGTGCCACGGTCACAGGCCGACTCTCAACATAGAACAGCACGCCCGTTGTCACGACGCCAGCGGCGGCCAACCCCCAAAACACATTCGCCACGGTCTGGCGAGAACTGACCGAGTCAACGTCGCTCTGACTACATTGCGGTTGGGCCGGGCTGGCACGCCCACACGAGCTATTCAGGCTGTTGAACTTGGACTGCATAGACAGACCTGCCGTGATGGCTCCCACGGTCAACAGTACCGTCGAGCCGCCAGCAACCCATGTCCATTTTCGGCCGAGCCACCAGCCTTCATTTCCTTCGCTTGGCGCTGGGCTGGCCCGTAGGTCGAGAGCCGGGGCTGCCGCTGGTGCCTGAACGGGAGCAGCGACCATGGGCGCCACCAGGCGCAAGGTCACGGTGCTCACCGCACCTGCCTTCACGTCTACTTCCTCGACAGCGGGGGCAATGTTCTCATGCTTGGCCGCGATTTGGTGGTGGCCAGGCGTGGCCCAAATCAGACCGGGCAACGGTGTTCTCCCCACGCTCTTGCCATCGACACTCACCTCCGAGCCCGAGGTCATGCAATCGATTTGGATCTGTCCCAGCTTCTTCTGTAACTCAGAAACGCACTTGCGCGCGTCCGTGAGCATTTCGGGCGAGGCATCGGGAGCGTCCGCCAAGAACCTATCGAAGGCTTCCAGCGCTTCGAGGTGCCGGTGCAGATCGCGATTGGCCTGACCGATGTTGAACATCAGCTTTGGGCTGGGAAAGGAAGCATCGGCAGCCTCGAATTTCTCCAACGCGCCAGCAATGTCACCCTGCTCGTAGAGTTTCGTGCCTTGACCGAGCAGAGCCTTCGCTTGGGCCTTGACCTGTGAATCGCCAATCGACGGCGATGCTTGTGCGAGTATCACGACCAGGATGAGGGAGGTTGCATACATGGCTATATATCCTCGTACAATTTCTTCTTGGTCTTTGGCTTTGGCTTTGGAGAAGCGTCGAACGGATCGCTGTCGAACGGGTTTCGCTTTTTCGGGCCGGTCACTCCATCGGAACGCTTCGAGTGCTTTCCCCTTGGAGCTTCAGGCCCGGCTGCTGCCGGATTGGCCGCCGTGGTTTCTGGCGTGGCTATCGCAGGCGCTGGCGATGGCGGCAACGGTGTAACCACCGATGGGGCAGGGCTTGCGGCCGGTAGCTTGTGGGCAGATCCCGAGCGCAACAGCAGAAACGTCACGAGTAACAGCACAAACACCCCGGCCGCCGCGACGACGGCATAAACCGGCTTGATCCGATTCCAGAGCGGCACAGAAACCGGTTCGACGGTGGTTTGCAACGTATCGGGTTCGGGCTTGCGCGCCAGTCGGGCGACGGGCCGCACCGCGGGTGCGCCCTGAAACCGCGTTGCGCTATACCCGATTGTCGCGTTGGATGGCGACGCCACCGAGACCAGAACCGGAGCCGGTGTTGCGTCGGCGGAGCGGCCAAACGCTGCGGCCTCGAAGGCACGTGCGAACTCTCGCATCGATGGAAAACGCCCCGCTGGTTGCTTGTTCAATGCGCGCCGCAAGACTGGTTCCACATTCGCGGGCAGGCCCGGCACCCTTGGCGTAAGGGGATGAGGGTCCTGGTGAATGATCTGGTAGAAAAGTGCTCCCGGATCGTCAGCGACGAACGGGCCGCGCCCGAGCAACATTTCCCAGGCGATGCAACCCAACGCCCATTGGTCCGCGCGATGATCGATTTCTTCGACCATGCCGCTCGCTTGCTCGGGTGACATGTAGTTCGGTGTGCCAATCACCGCCGATGCGCTCGTCAGTTGCGTGCGAGCCGCCTTCATCTTCGAGATGCCGAAGTCGAGCACCTTCACGAAATCTGGCTCGCCCGGTATTTGCGATATGAAGATGTTCCCAGGTTTGAGATCGCGATGAACGATGCCCTGGTCGTGGGCGGCATTCAGCGCCGAGGCAACTTGTCTTACGACGTGAACGGCGGTCTCAATCGACAAGCGACCCACGCGACGCAAGCGATGGTCGAGATCCTCCCCGTCGAGGTGCTCCATTACCAAATAGGGCTCGCCGGATTCCGCCGTGCCGAAGTCGATCACGGTGACAAGGTGAGGGTGGCCCAGGTGCGAGGTGATCTCTGCCTCGCGGTGGAACCGCGCCAGAGCCTCGTGGTTGGCGGCCAGCTCACGTGCCATGAGCTTTACGGCCACGCGCTTATTTAGCCGAAGCTGCGTGGCCTCGTACACCGCACCCATGCCGCCTTCGCCGATGAGACGGGTGATGCGGTACGCGCCTTCGAGTACGGTGCCCAAGACCGCGTCCAGGTGTGGCTCAGCCGCCATTAACAAAGTCTCCTACCATTGGCACCCTGAAAGGGTTGTCGTCTTCACCGTAGTTCCGCGTGCAAAATGCAGACGGCACAGCATAGACCTCTGACCAATTTGCGTCAAACGGTCGGCTCTGCGAGGGCGCACGTCGCGATTGTGGGGCGGAGGGATGATCGTTTCGTTTTGAAGCCTTTCCTGATAGTATATAGACTATCAGAGGAGGCGCCCATGTCAGAATCGCTCACCAAACTGCAAGCCGAACGCGAAGGCTTGCTCCAACGTCTGGCCACCACTGGCGATATGCGCCGCGGTTCGATAACGGAGGTCTACCGCTCATGCGGCAAGCCGACCTGTGCGTGCGCCAACGCGGACCATCCGGGCCACGGACCGTACTACGCCTTCACCACCAAGGTGGACGGCAAGACCAAGACACTGCAGCTGCGACCCGGACCAGTGCTCTCCAAGATTGAGCGCGAGGTGCAAACCTACAAAATGTTCCGGGCCACCTGCGACCAGCTGGTAGCTGTGAGCGACGCTATTTGTGATGCGCGCCCCGTTGAGGCAGGAGCGATGGAAAAAAAACGGCGCTCGCCACCGCGTTCGATGCCGAGCTCGTCCGCGAAGTCGAAGCGTTGATCGCCCCGGGCGCCGCTGATCGGCTCGATTTCGAGGCGGTCGAGACCGCGGTCCGGCGACGGGCGCTCTCAGTCGCAGCGCGGGCTATCGAGCAGCGCCTGAACGCAGACCACTCGGACCACGTGGGTGCCTACCTGCCCTGTCCGGCGGGACACGAGGCTCGTTACGTGGATCGTCGCGAGAAGACCTTCACGACCGTCCTGGGCAAGATGAGCCTGGGACGCGCCTATTACCACTGCAAGATCTGCGGTGCCGGCTTCTGCCCACGCGACCAGGCTCTCGGACTTGAGGGCACGTCGCTGTCGCCAGCGGTAACCCGCATGAACGGGCTGGCGGCAGCGATGGTCAGCTTCGAGGAGAGCCATGAGTTGTTGCGGGAACTGGCCGGGGTCGAGGTTTCCAGCAAGACCGTTGAGCGGGCGGCCGAGGCGCTCGGACACCAGATCGCCGAAGATGAGCGGCATGTGGTCGAGACACCATCCGCCGACGCGCAAATGGCGTCTACCCTCTACCTGGGCATGGACGGTACTGGAGTGCCGATGCGCAAGGAAGAGCTGGAGGGCCGCCCTGGCAAACAGGAAGACGGCACGGCCAAGACCCGTGAGGTCAAGCTGGTCACCGTCTGGAGTGCCGAGGGACGCGATGAGGAGGGAACGCCGGTGCGCGATCGGGGCTCGGTCACCTATTCGGCGGCGATTGAGAGCGCAGCCCAGCGGGATACCGACCAGACGCCCAGCGAGTTTGCGGCGCGGGTTTGTCGCGAGGCTACCCGCCGCGCCTTCGAGAGCGTCGCACGCCGGGCCGTGCTCGGCGACGGGGCCAAGTGGATCTGGAACCTCTCCACAGAGTACTTCCCGGAGGCCATCCAGATCGTCGACCGTTTCCACGCCAAGCAGCACCTGTCAGATGTGGCCAAGGCCATCTGGGGAGCAACCAGCGCACAACACAAACCGTGGGCCAAAGCCCGGCACGACGAGCTGGATGCCGGCAACATCGACGCCGTGCTGGCGGCACTTGCCCCGCACCTCGATGCCGCCAAAGAGGTCAGCGAGTGTGCCGACTACGTCAGGACCAACCGCCAGCGCATGCGCTACGCCGAGTTCCACGCGGCCGGACTGTGCACGTCCACGGGTGTGGTCGAGGCCGGCTGCAAGACCGGGATTGGCACCCGCTGCAAGCGTGCCGGCATGCACTGGACGCTCAAAGGCGCAAACGCCATCATTGCTCTACGCTGCTGCAAGCTCTCTGGCCGCTTCGAGGAGTTCTGGGAACGGCGTTCAAGTGCTCGCGCTGCGTAAACGGACGGGGCGACTTGTGGCCGCCAGCGATCAGCCTGGCACCGCGAGGATTATCGGGAGCGGCCACAAGTCGACCCGCCTCCTCACAATCCTGACGTGCGCCCGCTCTGCGACTTGTCGCAACCCACCAGAGTTAGGAAAAGCACCAGCTTGGGTATACGATTTCAAGCGATCTGCTCCCACGGGGAGCCCCCCTCACGCTCAGGAGTTTCATGGCGCGTCGCACTTCGCTCTCCTCCATAGTCACCGCACTCTGGATCTTGGGTTCTGCGTGTTCGCCTTCCTCCTCCGGCGGCGGCTCGGGCGGCAGCCAGTCCGGCGGCTCGGGCGGCGGCAACGGCGGTGCGGGCGGCAGCCAGTCCGGCGGCTCAGGCGGCGGCAATGGCGGCGCGGGCGGCAGCCAGTTCGGCGGCGCGGGCGGCGGCAGCGGCGGAAATGGGGGCGGTGCTGGCGGCAGTGGTGGACTCGGCGGTGCGGCTGGGGAAAGCGGCGGCGTGAGCCAATACGGTGGCGCCAGCGGGAATGGCGGCGAGAAAGGAGACGCCTTTGCACCGTCTGACGACGTGAGAGCCGACCAGCGTGCTTCGGTTGAAGCTCCGGCGGCGGACAAACCAGCCGAGGACGTCGCAACGCCGGATACGCGCAGTGACAGTGGCAGCACCGGCCCGATCACGCACCGAACATTGATTTCAGGCAGTGGAACCCTCTACATCATCGGGCCCACGGGCAACGTGGAATGGACAGACTCGGACGGCGGCGAATTCGACTGTTGGTTCTTGGCCAACGGCAACATCCTGTATGCATACGGGACCGGCGCCAGGGAAATCAAACCGGACTATGTGTCTGGCAAAGGCGGGACGGTGATTTGGGATCGCCCCACCGTGGATGGAGAAACCCATTCCTGCCAGCCTTTGGAACAAGACCAGTTTCTGGTAGCGGAGAGCCACAATGGTGGCACCTCGTACATCGTGGAAATGGACGGAAGCAAGACCGAGCTGAAGAAGTTGAAAGTTCAGTTCCCTGCGACGGAGACTGCCCACACCCAGTTTCGCCAAGTGCGCAAACAGCCTAGTGGAAACTATCTGTACTGCGAACAGCACGGGGACGGCGTGGAAATCGATCCCACTGGCAAGGAGCTGCATCGATATCCTAGTTGTACGTTCGAGGCGTTGCGCTTGCCCGACGGAAATACTCTAGTGACCGGCGGGTACTCGAACCAGATTCTTGAATACGATCAGGACATCAAGGTGGCGTGGCAAGTCACGCCCAACGACTTCAAGGCCCTCGGGATCTCCGCGAACTTCATCGCTGGAATCGTGCGACTGGACAATGGGGACATTGTGTTTTCCAACTGGGGCGCACCCGCAGCTGAAGCTGCTGTCTATCAAATGACCAGGGAGAAGAAGATTGTTTGGTCTCTGAAGCAACCAAATTCCACGAACACGAGCAATACCACGACGGCCAGGATCCTGGACGGCATTCCCTTCCCGCCAGCAGCCAATCCGTAGGAACCCGACGCTTCGGAGCAGTGCACGTCAAGTCCTCGTCGCTGCCCCGGCGAGGACTCCTTGCTAGAAATAGTTTGCGAAGCGCGTGTCGCCAGCAGCGATTCCCCCAATCCCCTCGATCTCCACGAGCCAGCCCGGTCGACAGACGCGCCCCTCCACCACGATAAACGGCACTGAGAGAGGCAAGAGCGACGCGAGCAGCAGACGCACACGCGCGCCGTCGCTTGAGTCACGCAGATAGACCACCGCCTGCTTGAGATCCGACAGATGTGCGCCCTGATGGGAAAGGAGCGCCTCAATGTTCTCTAGGGTGCGCTCGACTTGCCCGTCGAGATCGCCCTCGTGGAGAATCTGCCCCTCTTTGTCGATGCTTGCAGTTCCGGAGATGAAGTAGTGCGTACGATCGCCGTAGGTTGTCCGCGTTCCGCGCTCGAAGGTGACCCCGTAGCAGTGTGTCGGACAAAGATGGCTCTCCGCGGTCATGAACCGGGTCTGCGCCGGGTCGAGCCCACATTCCAGCAATGCATCCATGGCAATGATCTCATCGTGGCGCTGCATCTCTCCGGCAATACCCGTGCTTGCCACGTAATGGGTGGCCGCGGTCATCCCGCAATGTTCGAACAGTTCGCGCCGCGCTTCGACGAGGCCCTGGTAGTTGGTATCAATGTCGCGGACGAAGAACCAGGTTCGCAGCAGGCAGTCGCAGAGACAGCCGCCATGACCTGCCGCCACGCCCTCGAGCTGCTGCAGCAGATCCGTTGTCTGCAAAGCGGCGGGGCCGGTCGCACGCGGACGAAAGGAGCCCCAAGTCATCTGATAGCTGCCGTGGTCAACCACGAGTTGGCCGCCGGGATAGAAGCGGCGGCGACAGGGATGACGTCCCTTCAGGTGGTACGCCTCTAGAGCAATCTTGTTGCGCTGAAGGGGCGCTTGTCCAATGAGGGAAACCAATCCACCGCCACCGCGAAGGCCGATTCTGTCACGCAGCTGGGCTATCTGATTGAGCGCATCGCTGACATGCAAGCGCACGAAGACCTCGGTGCCGAGGTCCAACCCGGAGTCTCGTAGAGCCCGTTGGTAGCTGGATTCCAGCGCCTTCCAGCTGGCGGCGAGATCGAGATCCGGAGGCGATTCCAACATCAGGAAGTACTCGGCTCCAGCTTCAGATTCGAGCACCGACGTTGCGACCGGCCCTTTGGGCGACCGTTCGGGTCGGCGTGGCGATGGCATCCTTTGCTCCGGAGCCGGGTTCTCTTCCATGCTGAAACTCCTCAGGGCCGTGTGGGGCGTAGCGACGCAGCCTCCAGCGATCGAGATTTCATGGAACCCTCCGGTGACTCAATGCCAGTGCGAATGACACACGCCAGAGTAACAAGCTAGCGCAGCGATCTCAAGGGGACGATGGCCGAGGAGTCTGAAGAATTACACTTTTGGGAGCCGATATAGGTCATATCCACCACCTGGTCAAAATAGACGCTGTGCCAGACGTGCAGCAATGGGAGCCCGGCAGCGCGAAGAAATGCTGCGCCCCGTAGCGACTTCTGGTTTAGCGGCTGGGAAGGGGCGCGTGGGAAATGCTCAGACGGAGTGGCATCCACTGATTCTGACGAGCGGAACCAGCAAGTGCCTCTTACAGTTGGATACATTGCCAGGCTTGGCTTGTTCGCTTGAGCGAGCAAGGCGTTACGAGGGAAGAATCTGGGCATTTACAGAGGAGAGATGATGCAAAAGCGAATAGAGCGCGTCGCGTTGCCATGGTTGGAGGTTGCTAGCCTTGCTACGCTTCTTCTGTGCGCCTGCGGCAGCCAGTCCCAAGTCGGCAGTGGCACGTCCGGCGGTGGTGTCGGCGGGGAACTCATCATTCCTCTCGGAGCGGGCGGCACAGTCGCCGCGGGAAATGGCACGGGTGGCACTGCAAGTGGAACTGGGGTAGCCGCCGTGTGGCCACCGCCGGGCTACGTCAACGTGACGAATTCGACCACCGGCGCCTACGCTCTCGGCCCGGAAATCTCGGGAACCAGCGGCCCTGCCGGAACAGGGGGAAGCACGGGCGGCTCATCCGGCCAATGTGCTGGTTTGTTTGGCATTGTGCGCGATTTCAAGATGGGCAACCAACCCGGTGGGCACCCGGATTTCGAGACCATGCCATCGGGTCTCGACACCGGCATCGTAGACGCGACCCTGGGCACGGACGGCAAGCCGGTCTATGCGCACCCTGGAGGCACGACGCCGTCCACCACCGGCCAGGCCAACTTCGATCAATGGTATCGCGACGTCTCGGACGTGAATCGCACCTTCATCTTGGGGCTGCACCTGGTGGACAGCAACGGGATATCGACGTTCTCGGCGGTAAAGCCCAACTCCTTCTTCCCGCTCGACGGTCAGGGTTTCGGCAACCAGGGCCAGAACCACAATTTCAGCTTCACCACGGAGATCCACACCGCCTTCAACTACGCGGGGGGAGAGACCTTTTCCTTCGTCGGCGATGACGACGTCTGGGTGTTCATCGACAACAAGCTGGTCATCGACCTCGGCGGCCGGCACGCCCAAATGAGCAAGTCTGTGGCTGTTGACTCGCTCGGGTTGACGGTGGGCAACGCGTACGATCTCGCGGTCTTTCACGCCGAGCGCCACACCTCCGAGTCGAATTTCCAAATCCAAACCACGCTGGCCTTCACCGACTGTGGACAGGTCAACGGGGTGATCTACTGAGAAAGTCGAACTGCGCGCCGCGCTCCGTACGGGCCGGTCTTCCTGAAGGTGCTACGCGCAAGTGGTGCCTGTCGGGCAGGTATTGCAGGTGACGGTGACGCCGCTGGTGAGCGACGCATTCACGACACAGCTGTCAAGGTTAGTGCCACATGCGGGAGTGACCGGGCCCTGGCCGCAGCTGTTGGTCACACATTGGGCACTGACGGCACCTGATTCTGTGATGAGACACATCTGTCCGGAGGGGCAGGTCAGCGCGCTTGGACCGTTGCAGCTCACGGTACCGCAAGCGGCGGTTTGGACCGCCCAGGTGCCGCCGGTGCAGATGGCCTGGGTTCGGCCCGTGCTCGGGCAGTTGTCGTAGAAGCAGGTCATGTTGGTGCTACCACAAGACAAGGCATTGGCCGGCGGAGTTGACGGGCAAACGGGAGGAGCGATGGCGGCGTCGCCCACCCCGCATTCGGTTTGAAGGACGCAACCTTCGAAGCAGCTACTGGTATACCCGAGAGTGTAGGGCGGCAGGCAGGCGGGCTGCGCAATCGTGCATTCTGCGGGGCCCGTGCAATTGGCGTGGCCGCCGTCGGCGCAGCGGCTGAAGCGCATGCAGCAGTTGGTAGCAGCGCAACCGCAAGTTCCGGGATCCGCGAAGACCGAGTGGCAATCGCTGCGGCTGTCGCACGCCGCCTGCGTGGTGATCGCGCTGCAGCTTCCTGAAGCAGCGTCGGACGTTCCAGCGTCAGGAGCCGGGCAGGCCACGGCGGGGCAGACCTGGCCGCAACTGCCGGCGATGCCGAGACTTGGGCAACCCGGGCACCAGAACTCTCCCGCTGGGCAGACGCCAGCATCGGTCGGAGCGCACACACCGTCGGCAAGCTTCGCCACGCCGGCGACAACGCGGCTGCAGTCATTGGCGTAGGTCTTCCCGTCGCAGCCGCACTCTGGGGCATAGGGCCCGGGCCCGGTAGCAGCAGGACAACCGCCAAGGCCCTTGTCCGCGCAGGTTCCGGTCACGTCGGCGGCGTTGCAAGACCCGGCCGGCAGATCGCAGAACTGATTGGTGGAGCAGGACATGCCGCGAAGTCCACCACAAGTTGCGCCGCTCGCGCCCCCTGAGGCACTTCCGCCCGAACCGCTCGATCCGCCCGCGCCAACCCCACCCGACCCCACGCCACCACGACCGCCCGTGCTTGGGGCACCCCCCATCGGGCTGGAACCGCCCGTCCCTGGGCACGGCGCACATATCCCGGCCTGCGGACTTAGACACTGACCGCAGCACATCGTCCAGCCTGGCGCGCATCCCGTGCTGCCACCGGCCCCTGTGCCACCAGCCCCGATGACGCCGCCACTTGCGTTCGCGCCGCCGACGGCTGCAATCCCGCCCGCGTTCCCGCCGCTGGCAGTTGCGCCACCGGCGTTGGTTTTGCTACCGCCAGCTCCGGTGATCCCGCCGGTCTTGGCGCTACCACCGCCTGCGCCACCGGCGTTGGTCGCCCCGCCCGTCGACGTGCTCGACGTCTGTCCACCACTGTTCTGTTGGCCAATCGCCACTTGTTCCGTGCGACAGCCAGCAGGTAGCGCCGCCAATGAGCCGCTTACAAGAATCGCAAGAATCGCCGGGGTCGAAGCTGATTTCGTCATGGTCCGTCTCCTCGTTATGTCGGTACGGTTCCCGGCCCGATACGATTTCGTTGTCCTATTTCACTGTCTCGGCGGATTTCTGGCATGCGGAGCGAACGCGCTCGGCCAGCGGCGATTCAGGCGCGCTTCGTAGAAAGCGAGCGGCTTGGCTCTCTGCCGCGGGTCCGGGATCCACCTGACAGCGGGCGATGGCCGCGACAGCTCGGCGTTCTTCTTCCAGAGCTCCCCTGCCAAAACGGCGGTCGTAGTCCGCCAGCCGGCGCAGGGCGGAGGCAGGAAGACCAGCGCGCAGGTCTGCTTGTGCCTGACGAAGCACGGTCAATTCAGGACTCAGCGGCTCGAGCGCCGGGACGGCAGGCGCGATCTCGGCAGCAGGCGCGACCGGGATTTCGGGTCGTCGCGCCACGCCCCGAATCACGTCCCGTCGCTGGATCTCGGGCTGGACTTCGAGCTTGACTGCGGGCTCGGGCAGAAGGGCGCGAGGTTCGGCCACGACGGCGGGTGCCTCGCGCGCCATCGCCACCGGTTTGGGCGGCTTCGAATGAGCTCGGGCCGCCGCGGGCGGATTTGCCGTTCGCGCCTTCCATGCCCAAAGCGTTGCCGACCCACCACCCAGGGCCGCCACCGTGAGCACGGTGAGCGTAACCTTCGTCGCTACGGACATGGCCGCAGCCCCGGCCGTGGTGGTGGAAGCCGCCCCCAGGACGGCCACGCGAAGCAGGACGCCGCGCTTGAGGCGTGCCCGATCCTCGCGGGTGAGCGGTTCGGCGCCTCGGGCCGCTGCCAACATCGATCGCGCGTCGGGTCCAAGGTCGTTCATGACTGCCTCCCGAGTTCGTGCGCGCGAAAGCGCGCCAATGCCCTTTCGAAATCTTGCCGGGCCGCTCGCAGGCGGGAAGCGACCGTGTTCGCGTTGGCGTCGACGATTTCCCCGATTTCCGCCGCGGTCATCTGTTCGATCTCTGCCAAGACAAACACCTCGCGCTTGTCCTCGTCGAGCCCGGCCAGTAGGCGATCCAAGACGCGCAGGGCCTCGACCCGTTCGAGCGAGGCCGCGGGACCGCTTTCGTGATCGGCGAGCAGGGTTTGCAGCAGGGTCGCATTTTCGCCGGCCCGATCGCCGGGTTTGCGCTGGTGGGTTCGCCAGTAGTGCCTCACCTCGTGCACAAGGATCTTGAACACCCAGGTCTTGAGCTGTGCGCGTCCCTCGAATTCGGCCAGCCGGCGGTGCACGATCACGAAGACGTCTTGCACCACATCGTCGGCGTCGGCCGCACGCACGCCCATGCGACGCACGGTTCGCCACACGAATTCCACCAGGTCTTCGTAGACCGCGTCGAAGTCCAGCACCGCGCCCATCATGCCAGTCGGCGACGCGGTGGATTGGAGAACATTCCCGGCAGGGGATCTCATGCTGATGGTTTGGTTCCCGAAGATTCAGAATCTCGTGATCAAAAGCGCAACTCGATGCCGGCGTTGACGCGAATCCCAACGACAGGGGCTTGAAAAACGCGGCCGTCCGTCACGTTCTTGAACACGAATTCCGGTCGCAGGACAGGTGCCAAGACGTCCAGGTGCAGAGGAACGCTCCAGCGGGAACCCAAGGGAATTGCCGCATAGCCGCCAGCACCCATCGCCAACCAGGCTCGGTTGGCCGGAATGCTCTGGCTGACGCCATACCCTTTCGCGGACACCCACCCGACTTCAGCATCGGCGCAGGGACCGAAGGCCAAAGTCCCTCGCCCAAGGTTGAAACAACCGGCGAGCACGCCCGCCTGAAAGTTGAAGCGGCCGTAAGCATCGGGGAGAGTCGTGGCGTGGGCGATTTGATCTCGGCGCAAGCCGTAGGCCACGCGCAGTTCTATGCGATAGCGGCGCCCCACCACGCCGACACTGCCACCTAGGCCGAGGTCGACAGATGGCAAGGTGCCCTGGCTACCTTGAGCTTGCAGGCCGAATAGAAGATCCGTGGACGACGCCTGCTTTCGCGGCGCTGGCCGGGTACTCGTCGGTACGGGCGGCGGCGACTGCGCTGCCAGCGGTGGTGATGGTGATGGTGGCAGCGCCGCTTTGGGTCTAGTCGGATGGGTGACCGCGACGTCCGGATCGATCGTCAACGCAAGGATGAGAGCCGTGGCATCCGCGAGGTCTTGGCAGGAAGCGGCCTCGATGGATCGTCGTCCCGGTCGGCCCGCAAGCTCGGTTTCGATCGAGACAGACCACGTCTGCCCGTGCGCAACCGACGCTCTTGCCCTGAAGTCTCGCCCCGCAGGCAAGCGGATCTCTCCACCCAGAAGCCGCGCGACCTCGGCGCGCACGTCCTGGGGCGAAGGGCAATCAGGGGGCGCTTGCCAGGACCATGTGAATGCCTCTGCCTGATCGGCGCTGGCTGGCAGAGCGCCGCACAGCACGGCCAGACCCAGCATTGCGGCGTTCCGGACGTTCAGCGGCAACGACCTCACGCAAGGAACACTACACCGGGTTGGCCCAAGGTGAGAAACGGGCGTATCCGGCTACGTCAGTCGCGCCAGCACGTCGGACGCGACCTGCGTGATGTCGCCAGCGCCGAGCACCAGCAAAAGATCGCCGGCCTTTAGCTGCGCCATCAGACTGCCTGCCAGCTCCTTGCGCGGGAAGTAGCTCGCCTTCGCAGCTTTGGGAAACGTGCGCATGAGCGCCTGAACATCCACACCTGCGATGGGCGATTCGCCAGCCGGGTAGATGTCGGTCAGTACGACCTCGTCGGCACCGGCGAGTGCGGGGGCGAACTTGGTCATCAGATCCTTGGTGCGGGAAAAGCGGTGCGGCTGGAAGGCGACCACCAGGCGCCGACCGTAGAGTTTGGCCGCCGCGATGGTCGCGGCCATTTCCGTCGGATGATGACCGTAGTCGTCGACCACCAGGATCCCGCCGGCCTCGCCGCGCACGGAAAAACGGCGATCCACGCCGCTGAATCCGGCCAGCGCCTCGCAGGTGGCTTGAAAGGGAACGTCGAACACGTCGGCCACGCACAGCGAAGCCAGGGCGTTTTGCGCGTAGTGAACCCCCGGCATGCGCACCACCAGCTCGCCCCGCACCTTCCCCCGCACAGTGATGCGCAGGCGCGTGCCTTGCGCGTCCGCGGACAAAATCTCGCCGCGGTAGTCGCCGGCGCTGAGGCCGTAGGTGATGTGGCGCTTGACCAGCTCGGGCAGAAGCCCTGCCGCCGTCGGGTTGTCCGCGCACACCACGACGACGCCGTAGAACGGAACCTGGTTGGCGAAATCGAGGAAGGCCGTGCGCAGGGCCGCCTCGGTTCCGTAGTGATCCATGTGCTCGCGGTCGATATTGGTGATGACCGCGACCATGGGCAACAAATGGCGGAACGACCCATCGGACTCGTCGGCCTCGGCAACCAGCACTTCGCCCTGCCCCAGACGCGCGTTCGAACCGAATACCTTGGCCTTGCCGCCTATCACCACCGTTGGGTCCAAGCCAGCCTGGGCCAGGATGGTGGCGATCATGGTCGTGGTGCTGGTCTTGCCGTGCGATCCGGCCACCGCCACGCCGTCCTTCACACGCATCAGCTCGCCGAGCATCTCGGCGCGCGGGATCACCGGAATGCCCCGCTCGTGCGCAGTCGCCACCTCGGGGTTGTCGGGCCCCACCGCGCTGGAGATGACGACGACGTCGGCGCTGCGGACCTGTTCGGCGCGATGACCGATGGAGATGCGACCACCCAACCCCTGCAGGCGCCGGGTGGCATCGCTCTCGCGTTGGTCGGACCCTGACACCTGGTAGCCCAGGTTCAAAAGAACTTCGGCGATACCGGACATGCCGATACCGCCGATTCCCACGAAATGGATACTGACGTCGCGCTTCTTGAACATGATGGTCGGTCGATCACAGATCGAATAGACCGACGACGAATGTCCTACTTGCTGACCAGACCGTCCAGGCTGGGAAGCTCGGACAAGTTGGGCTCGACCACGATCTCGATGCGGCGGTTCTGCTTCTGGCCGTCGGCGGTGGCGTTGTCGGCCGCGGGATCGTACTCGGCGTAACCGGCCGCACCGACCTGGCTGGGCTTCATGCCGTTGTCGATGAGCAGCCGCACCACCTCGACCGCGCGCTCGGTCGAGAGCTCCCAGTTGGAGGGGAACCTCTTGGAGTGGATGGCCAGGTTGTCGGTGTGGCCGGCCACTAGAAAGTGACGATCCGCCGGCATGCTGGCAAGCACCTTGGCCACCTTGGCGATGGCATCCTTGCCCTCGGACTTGAGCTCGGTCTTGCCCGAGTCGAAAAGAATGTCGTTGGGCAACACCAACAACATGCGGCCGTTGCGAACCGTGACCTTGATCTGGCCGGCGTCGACCATGGAGCGCAGCTTGTCCACCAGCGAGCGGAACATGGCCGCACGCGCCTCGGCGATCTTCTTCTGCTTTTCCAGCTCGTCCAGACGCTTTTGCAGATTGTCCATGCCCGCCGCAAGCGCACCGGCCTCGTCGGCCTTGCCCTTGCCGTAGGCCTTGACCTGATCCATCTGCTTCTTCAGATCGGCGATCTGCTTGTTGAGATCGTCGACCTTGGCCTGGAGCTTGGCGTTGTCCTGGTTTAGAGAATCCTTCTCCTTGAGAGCCTTGGCGAGCTCTGCCTCTTTCGCCTCGAACGTCCCCGAGCTAACACAGCCGGTGCCCAGAATGGTGCCCAGAAGCAGCACACCTGCAAGCTTGATGGTGTTTCTCACGTTCATCTCCTCCGTCGCGAATGATGGCAATGCATGACCCCAGTCCGGGGCAGCGGGATATTAACGCTAGTCGAAGGGGAGCGGTAGTGCCCTTTGCGACCGAGCAGGCCCCCGTACCAAGGCTCGCAACTTGAGGTACCTAGGAAAGCCCGGCCCGAACGCCGTTCTTGGCCTTCGCCGTTCGCGCCCGCTTGGGATTCTCGCTGCCGGCAACCTTGCCGCCCAGGCCCGCCAGATAGAGTGTGTGCTTGAGCGACGAGCCCATGAGGTCGCTGAGACTGCGCGAGGCCATGAACACGCGAACCTGGTGGTTCACGTGGGTCAGAAGTGCCCCCAGCGCACAGCCGCCAAATAGGCACTTCTTTCGCCCAAGCAGACACTTGCAGTCCGACATGGGCCCGTCCATGGCTTCGAGGATTTCCAGCAACGAGATCTTGTCCGCCGCTCGCCCGAGGACGAACCCGCCGCCGGGTCCGCGCCGTGAGGTAAGCAGGCCGACCTTCACCAGCCGCTGCATGACTTTCGACAAATGTGCTACCGAGACGCCTTGTTCGCCGGCAATCTCGCCCACCGAATGGTTCACGTTGCCCTTGGATCTGGCAATATGAGCCATCGCGTGGATGGCCAGATTGGCCGCATCAGAGATCCTTAAAATAGTGTCCATGGCCGAAGACTAGCGCGCAATCGGCGTTGTGCCCGCCCATTTGACACGACTTTCTGCATTTCAGCATTGCGGACGCGGAGTATCAGAGCATTTCAGTCCGATTTTGCTGAGCCGGGCTGGTCCGTACCGCGCACATCTCGATCTCGCACAGGTATTCGGGCCGGCACATGCCGGCCACCACCACCGCGCTGGGAGTTTCGGCGGACAGGCCGTGGGCGGCCGCTGACGTGAGGAAATCCCGGTAGTCCTCGGCTCGTTTGAGGTAGGCCGTGGCGCTGACCACGTCGCGAAAATCCATCCCGGCCCGAACCAACAACGCATGCACGTTGGCGAACATGCAGTCGAGTTGCCCCTTGATGTCGCCTGCCGCAACCACGGCGCCGGTCGCATCGATACTCGCCGTGCCAGAAATGCAGAGCGTCTTGCGACCGGGCTCGACAATCTGCGATCCACGCGCGAAGGCCGAACCATGCGGAGGCGCCTCGCCCATGGGGCCTGGTGCGATGGCATCGACATGAACGTCATCCTTGGCGGCCACCGCGTACAGATCCATCGCCACGGGCGCAACGGCGCCACACAGCGTACCCTCCACGCAGGTGCTGGCCGGCAGGCGGGTCATGCCCTGCTCGGCAAAGAAGCAGTTGCGAGCCTTGTTGACGGAGCCGTAGTTGTGCTCGATATCGCGCACGTAGATCCACGTCCGCACCACATCCTTGAAGGCAAGCCCGCGGTCGGTCAGGGCGTGGCCAGCCTGGGCCAGCATGTCGTAGGTCATCTCGACCATGTCCGCCGAGTCACGCAAATCCGCGCGCGGCGTGATGGACATGAGCCGAAGATGGCGAGCGCCAGCGCGCAGAATGGTGGCCGCCGCGGGCTTGTCCGAGTTGCCGTGCCACACGCCACTTTGGCGTGCGGAGCGGACGGCGTGGAGTTGCAGGGTGCAAAGGCAGAACGGCGACGCGGGTGGTTGCAGGATCGCGCTGATGGGCAAAGGAGCGGTGGCGTCCCAGGCCGTGGTCAGCGCCTGGCGCCAGTCCCACTGCGGGGTCTTCGCGAAATGGATCCAGGCGCACACGATGTTGCCGGGGCCGAGACCGTGAGCCAAGAGCGCCTGGACGGCCTGCGCGGCCAGCGATGCGAACTGCCCGCGTTCGTCGTCACCGGTGGAGCTTGGCGAGACCTGCGAAAAGACTTCGATCGTACCCGCACCGTCGATTCGTTTCGTGCGCACGCTGGGCATTGCATCTACTTCGGATCCAGACGACATCACCAAGAGCTTATGCGAAGGCCACGACTAGGAAGTGCACATTCGTCTGCGCGAGGTAGATTCTCGCTCCTCGTGAAGCGAATCGCCATCGCCACCGCGTTCGTTCTGTTTTCGACTGGCGCCATCTCGTGCAAGCACAAGCACAGGCGGCCTCGCCCGCAGGCCCGCGTGGACAAAGCCGAATCGCCGCTGCCCGCGCCGAATGCGACGCTCATGCCGGGCGTTGTCGCCCCGCGCCTGCTGCCCGCGGCGGCGACCGCGTCGTTTCGCCAACAGGCCATCGAGAGCATCGGCACCTACGAATGGCAGGACTTCACCGCGCCTGGGTCGCGCCTGGTCAACACCAACGGCGATTACTGGACCAACCTCGCGGATTTGGCCTGGCGCCGCGACATCGAGATCCACCTCGACGACGTGCCCCTCGATCTCGACCAAGACGGCCACGTCGACACCCACGTCACGCGGCACATCTCGCTTCCGGGCGGCATCCTCGGCAACCCCGAGGTGTTCGGCCTGGCCAAGGATCCCGACGAGGCACCGGGTACGCGCGGTTACACATCCGCCGGCACGGGCTTTCCCGGGCTACGCGACGCCCTCGATTTCGAGACTGGCAAGCCCACCGGCGAGATCGGCATGACCTGCTGGCTGTGCCATTCCGGGCGCAATCCCGTGGACGGCAAGACCGTGCTCGGCCTGCCCAGCACACGCCTCGACTACGGGCTCATGCTCGCCACCTCGTCGCTCTTCGATCCCGAGCACGTGCTCGACCTCGACCACGACGGCGTGCCCGACCCCGAGGCGGACATCAAACGCCGCATGCGCCTCGCCGAATCGCTGGTTCTCGATCTCGACCATGACGGCCGAGTGACCGTCGCGGAGTATCGGCAGGCGCTCAACCTGCCCGATGCAAAGCAAGTCCAAGCCTCGCTTCTCTCGGCGGGACCGGGCCGCCAAGATCTGACCAACGAGTTCGGTTTGGACATGACCGCGCCGGGATTGCACTCGCGGCGCTACCAGGACGTGGGACTCATGCGCACCGGGCCCGCCGGCGTCTTCAATCCCAAGAGCACGCCCAGCACCCTGGTGGTGCGATCCCTGTCGGTCATCAACTGGGCCGCGACCTACGCCACGCGCGGGGTGGACTGGCTGGGCCGCTACGCCGAGCGCACGGGGCTGCGGCGCGGGCAGGCCCTGGCCGAGCTCGGCATCGAGTTCCCGCCCGGTCTCGAAGGCGACGCCGACCTCATCAACCGCGCCATGGTTCTCGACGACCGCACCATCGGCGCCATCGGCCTGCAGGCGGATTCCTTCCCGGGCATCATGTACGCGCGCGTGCTTGGCCAGGGTGCGCCCGCGCCGCCCGAGCTCGTGCGCGGACTTCGCCTGGGCTTCGAGGCCACCCAAATCCGCAAGCTACTCTACGACACCGACCTCGCGTCCGTAGCGCGGCCGGCGGTGGATCCAGGCGCGCTCGACCGCGGTCGCGCCATCTTCTTCGATCGGGTCGTCGGCGACATCGTCAACCAGCAGATCCTGGTCGATGTGCCACCGGTCTATGCCGGCACCCATCTCCAGCCGCCGCTCCTGGCGCCCCTCGACGAGACCCGTCCCCTGGCCGCGCGCATTCCCGTGCGCTGCGTGTCCTGCCATTCCGCCACCACGCTGGCGACGGACAAGCCCATTCCCAAGGCCGGGCTCGAAATTCCACGCTGCACCGACTGCCATCTCGTGCACGAACCCATGGGCCTCTTGGCCATGGTCGGTCTACGCAAGGGCAACGGCCCTGCCGGACTGAACTCGATCTTCGACGAGTTTGACATCGACAGCGCGAAGGCCACGGCGGTACAGGTTCAGCGCACCTGCTCGCAGTGTCACGACAGCCACCCCGCTCTTGCCACGCCCGTCCCCTACACCAATTGCAGCATCCTGCCTTTCGACGCCGACGGCGACGGCCGCGCGCAAGGCGACGAGCGCGACGACCTGGCGGCGGGTGGCATCGGCACCGACGCCATGTTCGGTTTCGAAGTCGATCGGCGCGACCTGGCGGACAAGAATGTGCGCATGCCCATCACGCGCATTCCCTCCGTCCATCGCAAGGGGCCCACCGAATCCGTGCAGATCGCAGGGCCCTGGGTGCGCACGGCGCCGCTGACCACGCTGGTCGCCTCCGCGCCCTACCTGCACAACGGATCGGTGCCCACCTTGGAGGCGTTGCTCGAACCCACGGACGGGCGCCCGGTGAGCTTCACTCTCGGCAGCGGCCAGGGCGCCTTCACTTTCGATACGCGCCTGCCCGGCAACCGCAACACCGGCCACGAATTCGGCACCAAGCTCGGCGCGCAGGAAAAGCAGGATCTCATCGCGTTCTTGAAGAGCCTGTGAGAATGCGCTACTCGCTGGCACCGATCGCGATGGGCAAGCGGCGGCTGCCCCACGCGCCGGGCCCGCCGTCGAATCTGCCCATGCACCTCGTGCCGCACGCCTTGCAATTCCCCATCTCCGTCAGTGCCCACAGGGTAACTTCATAGCCCTTGCGGCCGATGAGCCTTTCGCCGCAGCCGGTGCAGAACGTGCTTTCGCCTTCGTCGTCGCGCAGATTGCCGATGTAGACGTGGCGCAGACCATTGCCGAGCGCGATGGTGCGGGCCCGCCGCAAGGTCGAAAGCGGCGTGGGCGGATGGTCGAGCATGCGAAAATCGGGATGAAACGCCGAGAAGTGCAACGGCACATCGGTGCCCACTTGGGCCGCTAGCCAGCGGGTCATTGCATCCAGTTCGGCGTCGCTGTCGTTCTCGCCCGGAATGAGCAAGGTCGTGATCTCCAGCCAGACCTCGGTCTTCGTGCGCAGGTATACCAGCGTATCGAGAACGCGGTGGAGATCTCCTTTGGAGAGCTCGCGATAGAAGCGTTCCGAGAAACCCTTCAGATCCACGTTGGCCGCGTCGAAGTGCCGATAGAACTCCTCGCGTGGCGCCGGCATCATGTAGCCCGCCGTCACCGCGACGGTTCGGACGTCGCGTGCCCGGCAAGCATCGGCCACGTCGACCGCGTACTCGAAAAAAACCACGGGATCGTTGTAGGTCATGGCCACGCTTCGGCAGCCCCAGCGCGCCGCCGCGGCCGCAATCGCTGCGGGCGTCGCGCTGTCGCTCATGCGTTCGACGTCGAGCGCGCGGCTGGTTTCCCAGTTCTGACAGAACTTGCACATCAAGTTGCAACCCGCGGTCCCGAACGAGAGCACTGGCGTGCCCGGCAAGAAGTGAAACAGCGGCTTCTTTTCGATGGGATCGATGCAGAAACCCGTCGACCGCCCGTAGCTCGTCAGTACGATCTGGCCATCGCGGCAGGCGCGAACAAAGCACACACCACGCTGCCCTTCGCGCAAGCGGCACTCGCGCGGGCACATTTCGCACACGGTGTGGCCGTCGTCGTCGCGACGATAGTAGCGGCCGGCTACTGTGTAGCCGTCGATGTCCGGACGGGCCCCATTCTCATCCCCACGCAAGTTTGCAATCCTCCTTTCTGCTTCCCTCGCGAGCTGTGGCCAAGTATGGCACGCACGCGGGGGGTGGTCGGGAGGAACTACCCCTGTTCTCTGCACGGAATCGAGGTAAAGTGTGGCATGCGTACGCGGGCCGCAGCCTTTGCCGGCACGTTCTATTCGGACAAGCCTCAGGAGCTTGCGGCCGCAGTGAAAGGCTATGTGGCCGCAGCAGCCCTGCCCGCCAAGCCGGCGCCAGCCAAGGCCGTGGTCGCCCCCCACGCGGGCTACATTTATTCAGGTCCCATCGCCGGCACTGCCTACGCGGCGCTGGCCGCACGCGCAAGCCAGGTCGAGCGAGTCATTCTGCTCGGCCCTTCGCACCGGGTGGCCTTTCCCGGCGTTGCGACCAGTGGCGCGGGTGTCTTTGAAACGCCCATGGGTCCGGTCGTGGTTGATCGGGAAGCCGTGGCCTCGCTGGTCCAGGCCGGGCTTGCGCGCGAATTCGAGCCCGCGCACGAAAACGAGCACAGCCTGGAAGTCCAATTGCCTTTCCTCAAGCAGATCTTTCCCGGTGCCCGCATGGTCCCTTTGCTGGCTGGCGATGATGACTGGCAGGCGGCCGAACGAATTCTCGACGCGCTTTGGGGCGGAGACGAAACCGCCATCGTGGTCAGCTCGGATCTCAGCCACTACCATGACTACGCGACCGCGCAGAAGCTCGATGCCAGTACCGCCAAGAGCATGGAACGCCTGGCTGCGGGCGAGGTCGACCACGCGCAAGCCTGCGGCGCCACCGGCGTCAATGCACTCCTCGCGCTCGTCGCGCGCAAGGGACTTGCTTGCGCGACCTTGGACCTACGCAACTCCGGTGACACCGCCGGCCCCAGGAATCGCGTCGTTGGGTACGGAGCTTTCGCGGTTAGATAGCTAGTGAATGTCGGGCGCACGCGCAGTCCTGCCCGGGCAACCTGTCGGTAAAACTCGAGCCGTCGTAGGTAACGGCAATGTAAAAAGAGACTAAATAGCTCGGCTTTTAGTTGATTCGCAGCTCCATCTCCTGTTTACTTTTTGCCACGAAGATTATCGGGCTGTGCAACGTCGGTGAGATTCAACGGTCGCAATGGCCGGAGCTCTTCGTGCGAGTTCCTCCATAACCTCACATTCCATCTCAATAGGAGAAATCCATGCAACGGTCGTCCGCATTCATTGCATTGTCGAGCCTTCTGACACTTTCAATGTCCTGTGGGAGCTCGTCGTCGAGCCCAGGCACCGATGCCGCCGCGGCGGGCGGGGTAGGTGGCACCAGCAAGGCCACAGGTGGCAGTGCCGGCTCCGCGACCGGCGGCAACCCTGGCAGCGGAAGTGGTGGGGCCGCTGGTTCCGCGACAGGCGGAGCAGCAGGCGCGGGGATGGGTGGCGCTGCCGGCTCCGGAATGGGAGGAAGCTCGGGCGTCCCGAGTGACGCCGCGATGGATGCGCCCCAGGTCGACGCCAACCTTGCCGACACGTCCGTCGTGGAAACGGGCGGGGGCGAGGCAGGCCTTCCCGGCCCAGCCGCGCGCGGCGAGTACTTGGTCAATAACGTCCTCGGTTGCGTGAGTTGCCATACCCCACAGCTGGCCAGTGGCGCTGGTCTCGACAACAGCAAGTTCCTTTCCGGCAACGATTGCTTCGCCAAGGACTCCTCGGGCGGATGCCTCGCCAGCGCCAACCTGACGAATGACAGCACCGGCCTCAAGAATCTGACCGACACGCAGATCAAGAACGCCTTTACCAAGGGCATGGATCCCGAGGCTGGTCCCGACGGTGGCGTCCGGTACTTGTTTGCCCAGATGCCGTACTACCAGTTCGCCAATCTGACCGATGACGATGCGAATGCCATCGTCGCCTATCTGCGAACCGTTTCCGCCGTCGTACACGAATCAACCAACACCGGAACCTTCGCCGTACAGCCCTCGGCGCCGCAGTGGCTTCCCGTCGCGCTGGTTGATCTTCCAAGCGCAGTCGCCATCGACAGTGGTGCAGTCAGCGTCTCCAACGGCAAGTACCTGGCAGCGCTCGCATGCGCCACCTGCCACACGCCGAACACGGCGGCCACAGCCCCGCTGCAGTTGGACGCTACCAAGGCGTTCATCGGTGGCAAGAAATACAGCACGACCGTCGCCGCGCTCGACGGCGGCTCTGGAACCGACGGCGGCTCTACCACCAAGGAGATCCAGAGCAGCAACCTGACGCCGGACTCGACCGGCCTCAAGGGCTGGACTGCCAGCCCAAATTGTGACCGCCATCAAGTCAGGAAAGGATGAAGCCGGTCGCACCATCTGCTCGCCCATGAGGCCTCTGCCCAACATCACCCCCCAGGACGCGACAGACATCGCCGACTACTTGCTGGGGATTCCGCCCGTTGCGAATCCCAACATCACCGAAACTTGCGAATAGTCCTGGCGGAGATACAACCAACGACGTGTTCGCGCAGGCGATGGTCGTGGGCGCGCCGTGCGGGCCGTACCCGCGCCGCGAAATGCGGCGAAGCACGGCGGTCCGGTGTAGCATGCGAGCGTGAATCCGACGCGAAGCGTGTCGATGGTGGTTCCCTGCTACAACGAGGCGGAGTCCCTACCCCACCTCCTGCCCAAGCTCGATGCCGCCGTCGCCAGCCTGCGTGAACGTGGGGTCGAGGCCGAAGTCATCCTGGTCGACGACGGCAGCCACGACCCATCGCAGACCCTGATGCGGGAAGCGACGCAAACCAGGCCCTATCTGAAGACGATCCATCTCGCCCGCAATTTCGGTCAGACCGCAGCTATGGCGGCTGGGTTCGATGCTGCCCGCCACGATGTGGTGATCCCGCTCGATGCCGATTTGCAAAACGACCCGTCCGACGTCATCACCCTGCTCGACAAGCTGGACCAGGGTTTCGATGTGGTGTCGGGCTGGCGGCGGCGGCGCAAGGATGTGCTGGTTACGCGCAAGATCCCATCGTGGATCGCCAACGCGATCATCTCGGCGGCGTCGGGCGTACGCCTGCACGACTACGGTTGCACGCTCAAGGCCTACCGTCGTTTCGTCCTGCAAGGCATTCACCTCTACGGCGAAATGCACCGGTTCATCCCCATCTACGCCGCCCAGCGCGGGGCGCGCGTGGCCGAAGTCGAGGTCGCGCATCACCCTCGCCAATACGGCGAAACCAAGTACGGACTGCGGCGCATCCCCAACGTGATTCTCGACCTGACGCTGTCGCAGATGCTGTGGAAATACGGCACCAAACCCATGCATCTGTTCGGCAAGTTCGGACTGCTCAGCATGGGGCTTTCCATTCTCTTCTTCATGGCCATGGTTTGGTACAAGTTCTGGGGCGGCAAGGACTTCGTGGCCACGCCCCTGCCCCACTTGACGGTGATGTCGTTCCTCGTGGGCTGTCTCTCGATCCTGATGGGACTTCTGGCCGAGATGACCATGCGCACCTACTACGAATCCTCGCAGACCGCGACCTACGTGGTCCGCGAAATCTGCACCCGCGGCGAATCGATGGACATGAGCGAGACGTCTCCGCCAGTCGCGCGCTGACGTGCCATGATCACGCGGATCCCCAGCGCGCGAGCCAGCGTTCGAACATGAACAAGGTCCAAAGTGCCTTGCGCCGGTCGCGCCGACCCGACATGTGATCGCCGATCAGCCCGTCGACGAACGCGGGATCGAACAGGCCCTCGCGGCGCAGTTTGTCCGGCGCCAGCTCGTCGCGCAGGGCGGGGCCTAGATCTTCGCGCATCCAGCGCGCCACAGGCACGGCGAAGCCTTGCTTCCTGCGATCCAGAATGTCGTCGGGCAAGCGGCCACGCATGGCCTGCTTGAGAATGTACTTGGGTGTTCGCCCGCGCAGGCGCAGATGGGGCGGCAACTGGCATGCGAACTCGACCAGCGCCGTATCGAGAAAGGGCGCGCGCACTTCGAGCCCCACCGCACCCGAGGCACGATCCACCTTGGTGTTGACGTCGTCGGGCAAATAGAAATGCGCATAGTAGTCCATGAGGCGATCCCAGGTCGTGTGTGCCGGTCCCTCCGTTGCACGCTGGTCGACGATGGCCAAGGGGTCGCTGGCCACTTGCTGCCCGAGCGCGGGCGCAAGCAACATGGCCAGGTGCTCGGGCAGAAATGAAGCCATCCAGCGCTGGTGCCGCCGCGGGCCTGGCACCTCCGCGCCTTGCAGAAACTGGTTCACTTTGAAATCGAGGCTGAAATAGCCGGTGCGCGCAGGCAGCCGGCGAGCCGCGGAGGCAATCACCCGGCGCAGGTGCGCTGGCGTTCGATCGAAATACCAGCGCCCCCAGGCCTCGGCCAGGAAGGTTTGGTAGCCGGCAAAGAGCTCGTCCCCGCCGTCGCCACCCAGGGCAACCGTGACGTGGCGACGGGTGAAGGCCGACAAGAGATAGGTCGGCACGATCGAGGCGTCCGCCAATGGCTCGTCGAGAAAGTCGACCACCTTGGGCAGGACGTCGAGCAGCGCACGCGCATCCAAGCGCTCTTCGCTGTGCTGGGTACCGAGGTGGCGGGCCACGCGACGGGCGTGGCTGCTTTCGTCGAAGGACGCCTCGGCGAAGCCGATGGAAAAGGTTTGCACGTTGGCCGGTCCAGCCAGCTCGGCCGCCAGCGCGGCGACGCTGGACGAGTCGATCCCGCCCGACAAGAAGATCCCCACCGGCACGTCGGCCACCAGTCGGCGACGAACCGCCGCAAGCAGCAGGGTGCGCAGCTCGGAGGCCGCCTCGTCGTCGCTCACCACGCGCGGTCGCTCGACGAAAGGCAAATCCCAGTAGCGGTCGATTTGCGGTTCACACACTCCGTCGCTGCGAACCTCCATCCGCAAGCGCTGTCCGGCACCCAGCTTGCGCGCCCCGCGAAAAATGGTGTGCGGCGGGGGCACGTACTCGTGCACGAGGTAGCGACAGAGCGCCTCGTGGTCGATACCGCGATCGAAGCCGGGCACGCGCACGAGAGCCTTGAGCTCGGAGGCAAAGGCGAAGAGCGGCGGCGCGCCCGTGCGCGCGATGCTGGCGAAGTAGAAGGGTTTCTTGCCCATGCGGTCGCGCGCGGCCAGAAGCCGGCGGCTGCGCGCATCCCACAGGGCGAAGGCGAACATGCCATCGACGCGATTCACCACCTCGTCGCCCCATTCCTCGTAACCGTGCGCCAGCACCTCGGTGTCGCCCTGCGAGCGAAAGACGTGCCCGCGTGCCTGCAATTCCGCGCGTAGCTCGCCGAAGTTGTAGATCTCACCGTTGAAGACGACCTGCACGCTGCCATCCTCGTTGCCGAGCGGCTGCGCCGCCGCGTCGGTCAGATCGATGACCGCCAGGCGGCGATGCCCCAAGGCCACGCCCGGCGCTCGCCAGAATCCCTCGCCGTCCGGGCCACGCGGCGCCAGGGCGGAAGTCATGTTGGCGATCCATGTCGGATCGAGGCTGGCCCAGGTCGGATCGAAGAGGCCAGCGATGCCACACATGCCGGACAAGAGTAGCGCAAGCGCGGCGGCAATGGGGATCGATAGCGGAAGGGGGCCCGCGAAGAGCCCCTTTCCCGAAAAGACCTACCCTATGGGCGTGGCATCCTTGTTGTGCTTGAAGTACTCGGCGGTCAGCTTCTCCATCATCTGCGCGCGGCGATCGTAGAGCCTCTTGAGCTTGCGCGGCGGCTTGCGCGCGAGCGCGTAGTGCGCGAGCAGCGGCAACGCC
Source organism: uncultured delta proteobacterium (assembly GCA_963723955.1). Taxonomy (GTDB): domain Bacteria; phylum Myxococcota_A; class Polyangia; order Fen-1088; family Fen-1088; genus Fen-1118. The sequence goes on along the minus strand of CAVRSU010000009.1, from coordinate 471,235 downwards.
ACCGTCGAGTCGATGTAGGCCACCACGGCATCGGGAAGCTGGTTGGGATCGATCTTGCCCCAGCTCACCGCCTCGGAGGGCGTGGCGCCTGACAGCCCGCCTGTGTCGGGGCGCGCGTCGGTGAATTGCAAGAAGTAGTCGTGGCCGATCTCCTTGATGCGCAAAACTTCCTGGATCTGCGGCTCGGTCTGCAGGATGAAGTTCTTGGGCGAACCGCCGCCCATGAGGAGCACGCCGGTCTTCTTTTTGCGCATCTTCGCATCGAGCACGATGGACGTGGTTTCGTTCACGTCGATGCTGGGGTTGATGCGCAACTTGTTGCCGCGCAGCTCGACACCTGCCACGTTCATGCCGATGGTTGAATCGCCGGGCGACGACGTGTAGCAGGGCACGCCCGCGCGGTAGGCGGCTGCCAACACCGACGCGTCCTTGAGCCCGCTCTGGCGCTCGAACTCGGCGCAGTACTTGCCGATGTGGTAGTGCAGCTCGGCCGTGCCCATCTCCTTCTGGAATTCCTTCTGGATGATGATCTTGCGCAAGATATCGTCGGTGCGCATGAGCACGTCGTTGTAGTCGAGCAGAATGTCGTAGATGCGAACCACGCCGAAGCGGCGCAATTCGACGTCGCGCGAGAATGGCGAGCCTCGGTAGAGGGGCAAGTTCATCGCGTGGTGCATGTCGTGGTACAGGTTGGCCCCCGTACCCACGATCCAGTCGACGAAGCCCGCCTTGATGAGTGGAATCACCGCCGCGGCACCGAGCCCAGCCGGGGTCAGCGCGCCGGCCAGGCTCATGCCGATGGTCACGCCGTCGTTGGCCAGCATCTTCTCCGTGAACAGGCGCGCGCCTTCCTGCAAGCGGGCGCCGTTGTAGGCCAGAAAAGCGCTGTCGATGAGGTCGGGCAAGCTCTCCTTGCCCGTGATGGGTTTGGGCAGAATGCGCTGACCGCGCAGGTACATCTTCTTGCCGGCGGCAAACTTGTGCGGGTATTTGCTGACGAACTTTTTGGGCAACTCGATCTTGGCCATTGCGAACGATTCCTTTCGCTGCTTGCGTCCCGTGAGACGCCCGCGCGGATCGCGGGTGTTCAGACGACCTGGCGACCGCCTGCCGAGTGTGACTCGGATCATGGGGCGGACAATCTGGCGAAAAAGGATCGTCTTTGCAAGCCCGCCTTGCAGCACCACTATTGGCGGGTCAGGGCGCTGCCCGGCCGACTTTCCGCTGCCGAAGACGAGCTACGCCCCACGCTCAGACTTTGCCAAGAAAAATGAGCACTTCGTTGCCCTGGCACCATTTCCATTTGTAGCAGAGCCGGCTGGGCGTCTTGCGTACAAGATGCGTCATTGCCGATCCGGGTGTAGGCCTAGATACTACTAATTCACTCGAAACTTTGGCAAATCGTCCTCCCTCACCGCGCGGAATCACCTACTATAAATAGGTACTTTGCGCGCCCGTCGGCTGGCCTTTAACCGAACCATTGGAGGCAGGGAGACGTCATGAGAAGACTGATAATGGGAACGATCTTCGCCGGAGCAGCGATTTTCTCGTCGGTCGGAATCTTCTTCGCGGCCTGTGACTCAACCCCACCACCCGTTGGGGTTGGTGGAACGAGTGGCGGCGGCGGTGGTGGCGGGCTTACGATCAATACGAACCCAGGCACGTCCGGCGCGAGCGGTTCGGGCGCCACAACCGGCGGAGGCGGACAGCCAACTGGAGATGCCAACTGCGGCACGCAAACCAAGAACACCGCGCGCCAGCCAGCCGACGTGCTCTTGGTGCTAGACCGTTCCGGCTCCATGGACTACAGCACAACTGAGGACTCGAACTGCCGCAATGGCGCAGCCAACTGCACCGCCAGGTGGCCAGCGCTGACCTCCGCCGTGGACACCACCTTGACCAGCACGGCCGGCTCCATAAATTGGGGGCTCAAGTTGTTCTCTTCCACAGGAGACGCGTGTGGGGTCAATAGCGGCGTCGAGGTGGCTATCTCGGCGACGTCGGTGCCGGCGATCGAGGCCAAGGTCACCGCCACCACGCCAGGGGGCAATACGCCTACCGCTCAGGCCATCACCGCGGCCACGACGTATCTCAAGACCGTCAACGATCAGAACTCCAAGTACATTCTTCTGGCCACCGACGGCGAGCCGAATTGCGCCTCGACCGGCAACTCGGACCCCAATGTTCAGGCGACGGTTGATGCCATCACCGCGGCCAAGAACGCGGGATACCTCGTGTATGTGATCGGCATCGGCCCCCAGGCGGCCCTCACGAATCTTCAGAGTTTTGCCGTTGCCGGTGGTACCACGAATTACTACCCTGCCACTTCCCCACAGGCCCTCGCCGATGCCTTCTCGACCATCAGCGTTGCCGTGACCACCTGCACATTCGCCCTGGACCAGGCGCCCCCGGATCCGACCAACATCGGTGTCTACCTCGACGGGAAGGGCGTGGACAAGGACCCAACCAACGGCTGGAGCTACGGCGCGAACTCGCAAATCATCGTGCTGAACGGAACTACGTGCGCCCAGATCACCTCTGGCAAGGGGAGCACGGTCCAGGTGTTCTTCGGCTGCGCGGGTGGGCCGCCCCCGCCGCCTGTCCTCTACTAGCTTGGCTAGTCGGAGACCCCAAATTCGGCCAGTTTGTGCCGGAGCGCCTGCGTGCGCTTGAGCTCGGCACTGAGCAGATCATTGGTGTGAATCAGGCGGCCCTCTAGCTCGTGCATCTCCGAGAGCGTGCGCTGTCCATGCACGCGCGCGGCGACTTGGCGCAAGAACAGGAGCATCCAGACCAGCATCGCCAGCATCATGATGGCGATGCCTGCGATGATGGGCAGGGCGTAGCGTACGGATACCGTGACCCGCTCGGTTTCCTCGCGCAGACGATCGTTCGTCCGCTGCAGTTGAAGCTCACGTTCGCGCGCTTCGACCAGCTTGGATTCGAGAGCCGAGTGCTCCTTCTGTGCAGTCTTGAGGCTGGCGGCGAGCTCGCTATTCTCAAGGGTGCGCTGCGGGATCTCTTCTTCGAGCTTGACCCGCTTGTCGATCTCCTTGGCCAGCTCCTCTTCCAGGACTTTGATCTTCTCGGCGGGAGGAAGAACCCTGGCCACCAGGCCGCCACCTACCGCAGCCGGCGTGTCCGACTTCTGCGCCAAGGCCCGCGGCCCAGCTAGCATCGCGATGGCAAGCACCGCGCAAGCGCTGGTCCACCGAAGCGTGGATTGCAGCGCACTCTCTAACCGACATTCGCTATCTGTTCTCATGACCAACCCTTCTGCTCAGCATGGGGAGATCAGTCGCTGAAGTTGATGCTGCGAACCCCAGCTAAAAGCGTGATCTCCTTGCTATGAGTTTTTCCCGTCGAGGGCACGAATACACCGATGGTGTGAGTACCCGGCTCCACGCGCATCTTCGAATAGGGGCACAGAATGCCGGTCTCCTTGCCATCGACGACCACAGGTAGCTTGCCTTGCGTTGCGCACTCGGCGCGGAAACGCGCCTCGCCGGCCATCGGTGGCTCCGCCGCCTTCAAGACCACGTCGACCTTCGCGCCTTCGCTCACCTCGATGGCCGATTGGCTCGCGAGATAGCCCGCGTGGACGAGTACCAGGCGCGCGCTGCCGGGCTTCAGCTTGACCGCACACGGCGTCTTGCCTCGCTCCTCGCCGTCGATCCACACCATGGCCCCGTCGGGCTGGCTTGCAATGGGCAAAGCGATGGTAGAAGACCCGCCCGCCGGCTTATTCGCGGCGGGCGACGCGGAGGGTGCGGCGATCTCGGCCGACGACGGCGCGACTGGGGCGGGCGTCGCGATGGCAGGCGCCGCCACCTTGGCCGACGACGGCCCGAGCTTGGCGGACGCCACGGTGGTTGGCGATGGTGGCGGAACGGTATTCGACTTGCGCGACGTCAGGCTCGGCTGTGCATGCGGAGCACTCTTCTTGCCCATCGGACCCACCGTCAGCAGGGCAGCCGCAACCGCTCCGACCACCCCGGCGCCTACGGCAATGAGGATGGCAACGCGCTTGACACGCGACGGCCCGACCTGCGAGCGCCCGTCGTCTTGCGCGCTTGTGGCCAAGTCCGTTTCGGACCTCCGCGCCGTCCGCGTCCTGGGCCCTCGAACCGCATCGGCCTCTGGCGTCGCCATGGCGTGCGCCAAGCGAGGCGCTGCCCATTCCGTCGCGCCAGTTTGCTCTTCAGCGACGAACGCCGTTGCCTCAAGCGACGAATTCTCGCCCGCACCGCCCCCGAATTCGCCACCGTCAACTTCGCCTGGGGGCGCCTCCGAGGGTACCTCGAAAGGTACAACTGGAGGCTCGACCGCATTCGCCATGATCGCGGAAAGCTCGTGCGGATCGTCGATCAGCTCGTCTTCGAGCGGCTGATGCGCCGCAGGCAAGATGAGCGTGTGCTTGGAACGCGGGGTTTCGTCCGCACTGGGGCCGTTCTGCGTTGGGCTCGGCCGCGCCGGCGTTGGTGGCGGCGGTATGAATGCAAACGCCTCTTCAATCAGCGGGTCATTGACCGGTGGTGGTGGCGCTTCATCTGGTACGAATGCGCTGCTGGCCAATTCCGTCGCAGGGGCCAGCGGCAAAACGGACACGCCCGCCTGATCGCCGAGCGCGGCCAGGGCCTGCGCGCCCCATTCGGCAAGCTCGGGGATGGGTACGGGGTCGACGACGGGCGACTTGATGGCAGCGGGCGACTCCGTCGCAGGAACAAGTTCTGCCTCCTCGCTCGATGGAGGTCTTGCGTCCGCCAGTAGATCTGCCTCAAGCGGTCCCTCGGCGAAGCTCGGAATCGATGCATCCGTGGGGAGAGCCTGGAAGATGGCGCTGGCGTAGCTTCCGCTCGGCATGGCCCGGGTCGGCCCATCACCCGCTGCTAGGAAGCTCCCCGAGGCCGAGGACGCGTGTGGCATGGGCGGTGGAACCTGAGGGACATGCGCGACCGGCGCGGACTCTTCCCGGCCGGGCTCCGCGGGGATTGGAGCAGGCGTGTGTTGCACGTTCGACTCCGCGACGAAGCCAGAGAAGTTCCGCACCATCACCGCCACCTCGGAAACCATCGAGGCATCGGGAATCTCCGACCAGAAGTCGCTCAGGATCTCGGCGGCCTCCGCGGCGCTCGGCCGCAAGGCCGCATCCTCGGCGAGAAGTCCAGCGACGAAATCCGCCATGGAGGGCCAGAGCGCGTCCAGGATCTTTCTCGCGGCCAAGCTCCCCGCCCCGGCTGGCGGCAGCTCGCCCGTGGCCAATTCGAAAAGCACGGCCCCGAGCGCACGCATGTCGCTCTTGGGATTGGGCTCCGCCGAGGAAAGCTCTGGCGCCGCATAGGCCAGCGCTCGCGGCGATGCCTGTTCGTCGGAAGTGCGCGCCGACTGTCGCAATCCCACGTCCAGCACTTTGACGCTCCCGCGGGCGGTGGCGACGATGTTGCGCGGGCTGAGGCCGCCGTGAACCAGCGGCGGCGTGAGCGCGTGGAGCGCGCAGAGGCCGCCCGCGACTTCGGCGCCGACGTAGGCCACAATCTTCTGCCATTTGTCCGCGTTCTCATCGCCCCCCGTAGCCAGAACGCCCGACACATGGGCCCATTCGCGAAAGCGGTCGAGATCGAGACCGTGGACGAACTCGGTCACGGCGATGGCCACGCCGTCGATGACATCGGCGTCGAGCACCCGGGCCACGCGCGGATCGTTGACGCTCGCGGTGCGCTTCGCGGTCTTGATGAACGGATCGGCCAGATTGATCTGGCCACTGCGCCCTCGGCGCAGGCACTTGACAGCAAAGATACGATCGAAACCCGCCAGGCCGCGAACGCGCGCTCGAAAGGTCTCGATACCACCTTCGACACCCAGGCACTCCTCGAGCTCATACCGGCCAAGCTTTCGCGGCTTGGCCTGATCACGGACCACGCTGAGTCTCGTTGCATTTGCCATCAGTGCTAGTATCGGTAGCTGGATGCGACTTTTTGACTGGGTGTCATCGGGTTCGGCCATCCTAGGGCAAGGCGTCGAAGATTCGAGACGAGCCGTGTCCTGGATGCGGCATACCCTACGAGGCAATCGTATCGCGCCGCCAGGTTCTTGTGAACAGGGGCCAGGACAGCCGCCCGTCCTCCTCATCCACGGCTATCTGGGGACGCGCGGCTCCCTCCATCTGCTGGAGAGCCGCTTGACCGAAATGGGCCACCTTGTCTTGACCTATCGATTGGGGTTGCTCCACACCGGAGATATCTGCGAATCGGCGGCCCTTATCGCCCGCAAGATCGAGTCCATCGCGGCGCAAACGGCACTTGATCGCATGGATATCGTTGGACATTCCATGGGCGGCCTGGTCGGGCTCTACTACCTCAAACGGCTGGGGGACGGCGCCGGGTTCGCCGTCTGGTCATGCTTGGAACTCCCACTTCGGGCACATGGTCGGCGCTTCTGGGCATGGCCGTGGCACCACTCGGGCGTGCTAGCCGGCAGCTTCTGCCGGATTCGCCCTTTCTGCGCGACCTCGAACAGGGATCGTTACCCGAGGGTGTCGAGGTCGTTTCAGTGGCCGGAGAGCGCGATCGTCTTGCACCGACCGGCAGCACGCACCTCGACGGAGTTCGCCACATTTCGGTTCCTACCAATCACGCTGGCCTGCTGGTCGATGCCGAAGTCGCCGAGCTTGTGGGCCAAATCCTGAGCCCTTCCGCGCCAGCCAAATGGCCAATACGAAAGACTGCCGCGCACTGACGTTGACGTGTATCGTCTAAGTGACTAGAATTACGACGTTTGGATTCTCTGAGGCCCGCCAACTTTGCAGCCGAGGACATAAGCCCCACCGGGGTCGAACGAACCATGTGGACCCTGAAGTTCATCTCGGGCAAGTACCAGGGGGGCGAATTTCCGCTTCGGCCCAACCGTGAGATCATTATCGGCCGGTCTTCGGACCTCGACATGGTCTTGGTCGAAGACATGGTTTCGCGCAAGCACGCCAAGATCTCCACCGACGATCATTCGGTCTCGATCCAGGATCTCGGCTCGACCAACGGAACCTTCGTCAACGGCGAAAAAGTCCGTGCCATCCGTCTCAAGGGAGGCGACCGCATTTTGGTCGGGACTTCGATCATCAAGTTGGTCACGGCCAACAGCGAAGCCCCAGTGCCCTCGTCGTCCCTAACCGAGAACGAGGCGCGCTCGCGCATGCAGGTCACCGCGAACCGGCGGGCCGAACCCAAGATGATGCAAGGGAACATCGAAGAGATCCCCTTGCCCGACCTCCTGCAGTTGCTCTCGACCAGTCGCAAGTCAGGCGTGCTGGTGCTGCGCTCCGAATGGGGTACGGGGCGACTCTACCTGCGCAAGGGGCAAATCTACTTCGCCAATGTCGACGAGAGTTTCGACGTCAGCCCACGCAAGGCCATGTTCCGCATGCTCAGCTGGGACAAGGGGCTGTTCGAGTTGGAGCCACCCGACGACCGCACGGTGATGGAGGAGATCCAGGACAGCACCGAGGGACTGCTCATGGAGGGCATGCGCCAGCTCGACGAATTCCGCGAGCTATCGGCCAAACTGCCGCCGTTCGAAGCCATCGTCTCGATCCCGCGCCCGCTCGAACCGCGCCTGCGCGAGCTCAAGCCGCAAGAGCTGGACCTGATGCAGACCGCGCTCGACGAAGCCACGGTCCAAGAGATCATCGACCAGAGTCCGCAGACCGATCTCGATACCGCACAGGCGCTCCTGTCGCTGCTCGAACGCGGCTACCTCATCGTCGGCTAGCTCGCGCGGCTACAGCTGAAGGGTTAGGCCTTCGGCGGCGCCGAGGATCTTCACCTCCTCAGCGCCGCGCGCGTCGAGCTGGCGGCGACCGCGAGCCACAAGCTCGTCCACGTCGTGATCGCTGTAGTCCTGGTCGTAGTGAAAAAGGGCCAACTTTTTCGCGTGCGCGCGCGTGGCTGCTTCCAGCGCATCGTCGAGGGAAGAGAGTCCGCGCGACATCCGTTCCACGCGATCTTCGGGCGTGAAAGTGCAATCGTGGATGAGTAGGTCCGCCCCGCGGTAGATCGCGACGGTGTCCTCGGGCGGGCCACTCTTGTCATATCCCACGTCGCTGGCATAGACCAAGGTCTTGTCGTCGGCCTCGATACGAAATGCCATCACCTGCGTCGGACCGTGTGGGTTGGGGTGCGCGGTGATCCTGGCCGAGCCCACGCGCACCTCGCGGTCTTCCGGAATCGCGCGCATCTCGATCTGCGCGCCCATGTTGCGATAGCTCTGCACCGGGAAAAACTGGGCCGCCATCTGGCGTTCGAGCACGCGTTCGAGAAGTTCCGAGCCTTGGCTACCGCCCACGACGGTAAAACGATTCCCCGGCACGTAGAACGGTCCGAAGAATGGGAAGCCCTGGATATGGTCCCAATGGGCATGCGAAAGTAAGACCGTGGCGCTGCCCTTGCCCTTGCCGAAGTCGCCGGCGAGGAGCGAAATCCCGAAATTGCGCGCGCCCGTGCCACAGTCGATCATGATGATTTCGCCGTCGGCAAGGCGAACCGATACGCACGAGGTGTTGCCGCCGTAGCGAACCGTCGCCGGGCCCGGCGATGGAATGGATCCGCGCACGCCCCAGAAAGTGACTTCCATCAGGCCTTCCCCAGCAAGAGATCCAGCCCCTCGAAAGCCGCGACGATCTCGATTCTTGCGGATTCGGTCTTGGCCTGGGCGCGGGCGCCGTCGAGCATGGCGTCCACCTCGGCATCCGAGCGGTCAGGGGCGTGGTGAAAGAGGGCCAAGGTTTTTGCTCCCGCTTGCTGGCACACGCTGATGGCGTCCGACGGTCGTGAGTGGCCGAAGTGGGGGTACTGGCGGTATTCGTCGGCCGTGTACATGGTGTCGTAAATGACTAGGTCAGCGCCGTCGCACAAGCGGACCACGGCGGAAGCCATGGTCTTGAGCTTGGTCCTGTCGGTGCGGCTCAGCTGGGCGTGCTGCAAGGGTGGCCCCGAGAGAAACTCCTGACCGAACAGGATGTCGGAAAACGGGGCCGTATCGGCGATGTACGCCACGCACGCGCCATCGGCCGCGATGGCGTAGGCGGTCGCGACGTGGGGATGGTTGAGCCGCGTGGTGGAGACCTGCATGTCCTCGATCTCGAACTTGGCCCCGTCGTGCAACTCGCGAAAGGCGACGCTGGCGCGCGTGCTGTCGAAGGAAACCGGAAAGAACGGCGCGTCCGCTTGCGAGGCAAAGACGCTGCGCAGATTTTGGTCGTCGCGCTGGCGCGCGTAGACGAACAGGCGGTTGCCGCCGCGGTAGAATGGCGAGAAGAACGGCAGCCCTTGGATGTGATCCCAGTGGGTGTGGCTGATGAGGATGTGCGCCTGCCCCTTGCCCGATTCGAACTCGGCGCGCATCAGATCCTTGCCGAGGCGCCGAATTCCGGTCCCGCCGTCGATGATGATGCGCGTGCCGGATGCGGAGGTGACTTCGACGCACGAGGTGTTTCCTCCGTAGCGCTCGGTGCGTGCACCAGGGACGGGAAGCGAGCCGCGAACACCCCAGAAGCGAACTCTCATGGTGGGACTGGCACGTATCTTCCGTCGTGCATGTGTCGCACAACTGTATCATAGCGCCGACGGATACGCGCGAGCAGTTCCTCCCTACCGGCCGTGCAGGCTCTTGAGCAGGGCGAAGTAGTCGCTGCGCGAGTAGGGCCGGTTGAGAATATGAAACTCCTTCTTGGCCAGGCCCACGCAGCCGAAGCAGTAGTTGCAGTCGGTGCAAAAGGAGCTGCGCAAGAGGTAGGCCGAGTGCGTGCACCCGACCGCGTCCTCGCAGTGCGAACAGTCGTGGCAGCCCACGCAACGTAGGCAGTGCCCGCTGCCGGTGGTGGCCTCGCAGTCCTCGCAGTGCGTGCAGCGGTAGCAGTTGCGGCAGCCCTTGCAGAACATGCAATGCACCGAGCCGGTGCAGCGCTCGCTGCGAAAGCTGCCCAGATTCTGATCGGCCGCGCCGAACTCGCGCTGCAGACGTAGAAGCTCGGCATCGAATTCAGAGCGATTCATGGGTGGCGACTATACAGCCGGATGCGGCAAGGACACACGATCTGTCACCCGATTTGTCGCGCGCGCTTGCAGCATCCTTGCCGCTCCCTATAATCCCGCCTTCGATGTCCGACCCAGGCCCGAGTCCCGAAGCCAAAGCGAAGAAGCCTTCCAAGCTGACTCGCGTGCGCAACATTGGTATCGTCGCCCATATCGACGCCGGTAAGACCACGGTCAGCGAGCGATTCCTGTACTACGCCGGGCGCATCCACAAGATCGGCGAAGTCCACGACGGCGAGGCGCAGATGGACTGGATGCCGCAAGAGCGCGAGCGCGGCATCACCATCACCGCCGCGGCCACCACGCTGGAATGGCGCGGGCACGACGTGCACCTCATCGATACGCCGGGGCACGTGGATTTCACCATCGAGGTCGAGCGCTCGCTGCGCGTGCTCGATGGCGCGGTGGTCGTGTTCTGCGGCGTCTCGGGCGTCGAGCCGCAGTCGGAAACCGTGTGGCGCCAAGCCGACAACTTCCACGTTCCGCGCCTGGCCTTCATCAACAAGATGGATCGCCCGGGCGCGGATTTTCAGGCCGTGGTCGACGAGATTCGCGAGCGCTTGGCCGCCCGCCCGGTGCCTGTGCAACTGCCCATTGGTGCCGAGGATCAATTCACCGGCGTCGTGGATCTCATCCGCGAACGTGCCATCTACTTTTCCGGTGCCGAGGACGATCCGCCACGCGAGGACAACGTGCCCGCGGCCATGGCCGACGCGGTGGCGGCGGCGCGGGAAAAGCTCATCGAGGCTGCCGCCGATTTCGACGACAACATCGCGACCGCGTACCTGGAAGGCAAGCCTATCGAGGCCGCGGCGCTTGTCGCCGCCCTGCGCACAGGTACCCTCCGCTGTGGCATCGTTCCCGTGCTCGCCGGCTCCGCCCTGCGCAACAAGGGGGTTCAGCCGCTGCTCGATGCCGTGTGCGACTTTCTGCCGGCACCCACGGAAGTGCCACCCATTCAAGGCACGGATCCAACGTCCGGACAGCCGACCACGCGCCCGCCCGAAGACAGCGCCCCCTTCTGCGCCCTGGCCTTCAAGGTGGCCATGGACGAAGGCCGCAAGACGGTCTTTCTGCGCATTTACTCCGGCGTGCTTCGGCCCGGCGACGAAGTGCAAAACGCACGCACCCGGCGCAACGAAAAGGTCGCCCGCCTCTTCTCGGTGCACGCCAACCGCCGCGAACGCATCGAGCGCGCGGGCGCCGGCAGCATCGTGGTCGCCATGGGGCTCAAGGACGCTGGCACCGGCGACACCGTGTACGCGCCCAAGGCGCCCATTCTGCTTGGTCGCATTGAAGCCCACGAGCCAGTCATCGCGCGCGCCATCGAGCCCAAGACCCAGGCCGAGAAAGAGAAACTGGACTTCGGCTTGACCAAGCTGGCCGACGAAGATCCGACCTTTCGTTTCGGCGAGGATCCCGAGACCGGTCAGACCATCATTCGCGGTATGGGCGAGCTTCACCTGGACATCATGGCGGATCGCCTGCGCCGCGAGTACGGCGTCGAGGCCACGGTTGGCCGGCCGCAGGTCGTGCACCGCGAGACCCTAGCCGGAGCGGCCGAGGCCGAGGCGCGTTTCGAGCGCCAGGTCGATGACGACATCCTGTTCGGACAGGCGCGCGTGCGCGTGGCCGCCCGCCCGCGCGGCAGCGGTAACGTGGTGAGACTGGCGATCGTTCCGCCTGAACAGGTTCCCGGCACGCCCAAGATCCCCGAGGCCCCGCGTGCGATCCTGGAGGCCGCGCTCGAAGGTGCCACGGAGGCCATGCGCTCCGGTCCCGAGGGCTATCCCTTCGAGGACATCGAGGTCGTGGTCACCAGCATCGAGTATCGGCCCGACGCCTCGACGCCGGCCGGGCAAAAAGCCGCCGTGGGCGAAGCCCTGCGCCAGGCCTCGCGCGAGGCGGGCACGCGACTGCTCGAACCCATCATGAAGGTCGAGGTCACCGCGCCCGAGGCCAACATCGGCGACGTGCTCGGCGACCTCAATGCGCGCCACGCCCGCATCGAAGACGTCGGCGTGCGCGGCAACCAGCGTCTGGTGGTGGCCAAGGTTCCCTTGCGCCGCATGTTCGGCTATTCCACCGACCTGCGCTCGGCCACCCAGGGCCGGGCCAACTACACCATGCAGTTCGAAACCTTCGACGCCTGGGAATAGACACCATCACAATCGCCGAACCACGACGATAGACATGTCGTCCTGTTGCGGTCCAGGCGCCCAGCCCCGGCACTCGCGCAGGATCTCGCCGCACATGACCTGGGCTGGCTGATGGCGCAGCCGCTCGACCGCGGCGCACAGCCTGTCGAGCCCATAGGCATTCCGTTGCGAGGCACCAGCGTCGACCGTTCCGTCTGAATGGAAGACCAGTAGATCGCCGGGGTCGAGCTTTCCACGCCCCTCCTGAAAGTTTTTCTCGATATTGTCACTGATACCCAGCCACGGCCCCACGGCATCTACGACCTCGCACTTTGTACTCGCCGCGCGCAGGACCACCATGGGTTCGTGCCCACCGGCGAAGACAAAGTCCCCGTCGTGCGTGACGTGCATGAGCACCAAGGTCGCGTGATCGTCACCGCCCATGCGACGGCGGACGTTCTCGACGAGCAACCGATTGGTCGCCTTCAAGATCTCCGCAGGCGAAGCGCCGGGCGTATAGATGGCCAGCGCGGCCAGCGCACTTTGCAACATGAGCATGACAAGCCCTGCGGTCAGGCCGTGCCCCGAAACGTCTCCCGCGGCAATCCAGAACCCGGATTGGGTCGGCAACAGCTCGTAGTAGTCGCCGCCCACGGCCTCGGCGGGTCGCATCTGGGCTGCGATTTCAAAACCCGGAACGTCGAAACACTTGGGAAGAATGCCGACCTGGATGCGCTCCGCGATTTCCAGCTCTTGGCGAAAGCGCGCCAGCACGACTTGCTCCTTCTCGCGCTCACGCAAGGCATCGGCCTGATGCCGCAACTGTGCGACCATCGATCCCACTGTCGCCAAGAGATCCGTCACTTCGCGGGCGTCCCACCGCGCCGACGATGGCGGAGATACGGCCTCTCCGCCCGCAACCCGAAGCGTGTAGCGTGCGAGCTTGCTGATCGGCCGGGCCAACCACGACGACAACACATAGGCGAACGTCACACCCAAGAGCAGTGCGCCGAACACGGCAATCAACGTGCTGACTCGGGCGCGACTCGCCTGCTCTTCAATCTTCCACGTCGGCCGCATGACGGCGACTGTCCAACCGAGCCGCGGGTCGGCCACGCGCGCCACGGCCGCTCGCACCGCTTCGCCTTGATCGTTGTGGCCGTTGCGCAGCAACGCCTGACCGGGAGGAACGCCCGCGTACATTTCGATGGCTGAAAGATCCGTGAACGCTGGCTGCCCGCGTGGATTGGAATCCACGACGACGCGCGAGCGTTTGTCGAGCACGCGCGCCTGCATATCGCCAAACACCTCGACCGAGTTGGTCGTCAGCTCCCGCAGATAGTCGAGCCCGATCGCACCTACGACCGCCCCCTGCACTTCCCTGGAGTTGGCACCGGGTGAAGCCCATATGGGCGCGCACACGTGAATCGTCGGCACCCCGGTGAACCTACCGATCTCGACACCAGAGAGCGTGGTTCGCTGCGTGCGCAGCATCTCTTGAAAGTACTCACGGTCGCCAACCCCGCCCATGACAGGGTGAACCGGATCCCCGGTGATAGGATAGCCGTCAGGCCTGGACACGAACACACCGAGGCACGAGGGAAAAGCCGAGCAGTGCTCGTGGAGCAACGTCCGTAGGAATTCAGCGTCGTAGTAGCCGTGCGCGCCGATCTGGTTGGCCATGGCCGTCAGCTCGCGAACGCTGACCTCGAGGGCCCCGCCAATGGCACGCGCGATGGACTCTGCCGCAAAACGCAGCTCTTTGTCGGCCGCCTGCCGTTGGACATCTCGCCATCGGGCGACTTGTGTCGGTCCGAGATACGCGATGGGCGCCAGCATTCCGACCGACAACGAAGCGAAAAGAAATACTCGCAGTGGGAATCGCACGGAGACAACGCCAAGTGTAGGTGCGACGGAGGAAAAACGCGAGGGAAGCTAGGGCACTTCCCATCGCCCCGATCGCGCCGAGCGAAAAAGCGCATCGATTACGCGCATGTTGGCCACCGCGTCCTCGATGGGCACGGGCGCGGGATCGCCCTGCGCGATGGCCTCGCAGAAACGGTCGCAGTGCACACCCCACTGATCGCAGGCGGGAAACCAGACCTCCTCGACCGCTTCGCCGGCCGCCCGCCCGCCGTCATCGATCACAAGACGGCTCGGCCGCTCGTGGGGCATGCTCCACGGAATCTCGATGCCGATGCGGCCACGGGTGCCGAGGATGTTCACGTTCTGGTATGGCGCGAGTTGGGTCGAGCAGGTGAAGATGGCGTGTCCGCGGGAAAATTCCAGAATCGCCGAGGCCAGGCGATCGACGCCGAACCTAGGATCGATTTCCAAAAGTCCAATCACCCGCACGGGCTCGGCCTCGAAGATGAAGCGCGACATGGTGATGGGATAGAAGCCGATGTCGAGCAGTCCGCCGCCACCCATGTCGGGCTGGTGGCGCACGTTCGCGGGCGATTCGTTGAAGTAGGAAAAGAAACCCGTCATCGAACGCAGCTCGCCGATGCGTCCGCTGCGCACGATCTCGCGCGCGCCCAACCAGCGAGGGTGGGTGCGCACCATGGCTGCTTCTTGAACGAGGAGCCCCGTGCGTTCGCGCGCGGCGATGAGCTGGCTGGCCTCGGCCGCGTCGCGTGCGATGGGTTTCTCGCACAACACGTGCTTGCCCGCGTCCAGCGCGCGCATCGACCACGGCACGTGCAGATGGTTGGGCAACGGGTTGTAGATGGCGTCGACCTCGTCATCGGCCAGCAGCTCTTCATAGGATCCGTAGCAACGCGGGATCGCGAAGCGCGCTGCCGCAGCCTGGGCCTTGCTCCCCGATCGCGAAGCGATGGCCACCACACGCCCGGTGTGGCCGGTTTGAATCGCGGGGATGATCTTGTCCAGCGCAATCTTGGCCACACCCAAAACACCCCAACGCGTTCTTTTTCCGTTCATCGGTTCCATGACGACCTTTCGATTGTCTCACGCTCAAGCGGGATTCTTGTTGTATAGACTCATCCTAGCGAGGAACGCGTGCCCCACAATCCACAAGCCATGTCCACGGCCGTTGCGGCTCTGCTCGAGGCCGCGGGTCTCGACCCGGCCGCCGATGCGGACTTGAGGCAAACCCCCGAGCGCGTGGCCAAGTTGTGGCAAGCGGAATTTCTCGCCGGTTACGCCATGGATCCGGCCGAGATCCTCGGCGACCTGGTGGTGGGCGAAACCGATCCGGATGTGGTCATCGTCAGCGGCCTGCGCTTCCATGCCATGTGCCCGCACCATCTTGTCCCCTTCCGTGGGGTCGCGCACCTGGCCTACATTCCGGCCGGCAAGCTGGTTGGATTCGGCCGTCTCGCCGATCTGGTCGAATGCTTCACCAAGCGGCTGACCCTGCAAGAACGCGCCACCTGCCAGATCGCCCAAGCCCTGTGGCAAGGCACGGGCGCGCGCGGCGCCGGATGCGTGATGGAGGCCGAACAGCTTTGCCTGTCCTTGCCCGGCGAGCGCCACGACAAGTCCGGAGTCCTCACCAGCGCCTTCGTCGGCGAGATGCGGGAGCGCCCCGATTTGAAGGCGCGCCTGCTTGCAGCCGCTCAACTGGGGGGAAAGGACCGCTAGCATGCACCGACTCGACGGAAGCTTGGCAGTCGTGACCGGTGCCTCACGCGGCATCGGCCGATCCATCGCCGTGCTCTTCGCCAAAAGCGGGGCGCGCGTGGCTGGCTGCGCCCTCGGCACGCATGCCGGCAGCTTCCTCGACGATCTCACCCTCGACGAACGAAGCCGCTGCTTGCACGCGACCTGCGATGTGCGCTTGCGTGGCGATATCCTGCGTTTTCGCGACGAGGTGCAGGCCGCGCTTGGACTGACCGACATCCTGGTCAACAACGCGGGCATCGTCGCCCGGGAATCCGCCGCGACGATGGCACTCGCGACGTGGAACGACGTCCTGGCATCCAATCTCACGGGGGCGTTTCTCGTGAGCCAAGCATTTCTTCCGGCGATGCAATCGCGCCGTGGCGGCCGCATCATCAATATGGCCTCTATCGCCGGTCGAACCGGCACCTCGATGCTGTCGGCCTACTGCGCGGCCAAGCACGGCGTGGTCGGACTCACGCGCGCGCTGGCCGAAGAGCTTCGCGGAGACGGAATCACCGTCAATGCCATCTGTCCTGGATCCGTCGACACCGAGATGCTGAAACAAGGTATGCCCGGAGGAACGCCCAAAATGACCGCGGAAGAGGTCGCGCGCGTGGCGCTGTTTTTGGCTGCGGACGCGCCAGCGGCCCTCACAGGAGCATGCATCGATGTCTTCGGATAGACCCGTCTCGCGCGGACTCGGCCGGGCACTGCGGCGCCTGCCCCTGTTTCCTCTTGAGGACGTGGTGCTGTTTCCCCATTCCATGATTCCCTTGCACATCTTCGAGGCGCGCTACCGCAAGATGGTGCGCGACGTGCTCGGCTCCAACCGTCTGGTCGCCATCAGCCTGCAGCTCGAAAGGGAGAATCTAGAGGAGGGCAACGTGCCGCGCGTGGCGAGCGTGGCCTCGGTCGGCGAGCTCGTCCTGGCGCAGGAGTTGCCCGACGGTCGCTTCAACTTGGTCGTGCGCGGCCGCGCGCGCATCGGCATCGACGAGGAATTGTTCAGCGAGGAGCCGTACCGGCTGATTGCCGCGCATGAAATCCCGGACGATCCCGCGGTCGAGGCGACAGATATCGACGAGGCAGACACCACCTTGCGCGCCCTGGTCTCGGGCCTGGCCGAGTCCATCCCCGACGGTGGCGAGCTGCTCAAGCACGTGGCCGCCGCGCAGGACACGCCCGCGGCGCTGGCCAATGTGGTGGCAGCCTCTCTCATCGCCGACGCCAAGGCCCGCCAGCGCCTGCTCGAAACCACCGACGTGTTCCAGCGCCTGGAGCGCCTATCGAATGAGGTGGTGGCGCTCATCGACCGCGTGGGCAAGCCCGGCCGCGCGAATTGACGCAAAATCGGCATGCGGCAGGGAGTCCCTGCGCTAGGTATACTGCCCAGAAGAGGCTCAGTCCGTGTCCACGATGATTTCCGTCAATCGAAGGCTCAACCCGGTCGGGTTGTTCTCGCTGGTGCTCTGGGTGCTGGTGGCACCGGGCTGTGCAAGCAAGTCCTACCCGGTTCTGCCCTCGTCGGGAGGGACCAATCCCAGCGGACTAGCGGGGGTCGGAAGCGACGACGGAGGAGTGCCGGACGACACCCTGGCAACCAGCGATGGACAAGATGTCGCCGTGGCCGATGCCATATCGGACGGGAATGTCATCTCCTGCGACCTGCTGAAGCAGGACTGCCCCAACGCAAGCCTCGGCTGCTATCCTTTCGCTGGTGCTGGTCGTTGCTTCTCCCGCGGCGGCGAAGGCGCAGGAGGCTTGTGCGGATTCGGCGAGCCCGCGGACGCGCCCCTGTGTGATCTCGGGCTGACCTGCATTACAACTTCAGACATGGGAGGCACCTGCCTCCGACTTTGCGACGCCAACAACCCGACCGCAGTGTGCGGCCCGCTTGGCAATTCTTGCTTGCAACGTGTGCCTGGAATTCCAGCGACCAGCAACGTGGGCTACTGCCAATCGCCCTAGTCTTTCTCCAGCGCGGGCGCGAGCGAGACCGCTTCGACCAGGGTCAGGGCCAGCGCCAGCCCGTGTTCCAGGAAGGGCTCCGCCGCGATCAGCTTGCGGGCCACGTAGCCAGCCATGTCGAGGCGCGGATGTTGAGACAGGACCAGGACCGCGTTGCCAGAGGGCTTGGCGGGCACCACGTCGATGCCCATCACCGCGCCCTTGCAGTCGCCGGCCACCATGCGGGCACGCCACGGTCGCGGCCAGATCTTCCACGTTCCGTCGAGCGAGAACGCGGGCAAGTTGGCTTCCACGTTCCAGCACAAGGTCGCGACGTCCTTGCACTCGTCGGGTTGGCCGCTTGCTGTGGCGATCTTCTTCCAGCCGGGCAGGGAGACGAAAGCCTTGGGTTGCAGCGTCCGCCGAGTCACCCGCTCGGCCGGCGCCGACACGTGGGTGGCAACCTCGACACGCGCAAGGCGGCCATCGGCGCGACTTCGCACCGCCGCCAGGACCCGCCGGCCCGGCGCGAAGGCGTGGGCGGCACTGCCGGTCTGCGTGCCGCTCAAGCTGGAAGGCTCGGGTGCGGCCATGGCGGCGCTTGGACGCGCGGGCGATGAACCCTCGGCCAGTTGTGCGAGCGATTTGAGCATGACGTAGATCGCGGCGACGGTGATGGCGGGCTCGGCGATGGGCGAGCGCTGGACCATGTGGCGCGTGACCCAGTTCACGTCGCGCACGTTGGCGAAGCCTTCGATGGTCAGCACGGATTGATCCTCCTGGTCTTTCTGATCCGTGCGCCCGTTCTTTTCCTTCTGCGCGGCGAGGTGAAAGAGGCCAGGCGAGAAATCGCCTTCCACCAGTGTGAGATCCACCCCGGTGTCCTGCACGCGCAACCACAGCTTGCCCTTCAAATTGCGCAGCGGTACCTCCAACTCCCAGACGACTTCAAGCTCGCTCTCGTCGGGGGCGCGTTGGCGATTGGAAACGACCTCGACACGACGAAAAGACGGCATGGCTTTGCCAAAGGCCGCCGGATCCGCGATGATCTGCCGGACTTTCTCGACGGGCGCCTCAACCCGGGTGGCCAAGAGCACGCGCGCCGGACGGGTGCCGGCCGGATCGTTCAGAAGGACCAGATCGGCGTCGCCAAGTTGGCGCAGGGCCGCCGATACATCCTCGGCGCTGGCCAAGCTCGTGGTGGCGGCCAGCCACAAAAGCAATGTCGCCCAGGCTGCCAAGTCAGGCGTTCCTTAGGCTGGGTTCGTGGGAGAGAAGGCGCACGATGCGCGAAAATTGTAGCAGCCTTTTCTGCCCACCCTGCGCGAAGGTTTTGCTACTTCTCGACCATCTGGTCGTAGAAAGCGAGGTACTGGTCGGGATGAGCGCCTTCGCGCACAGCGATGGCCGAGCGCGGGTGCTCGTTGAGCATACCGGTGATCATGTAGGGAATGCTGTAGCCCCAGTCCATCTTCTGGCGCAACGGAAGGAATTCCTTCTCGATGCACGCGATGACCGGCCGCAGGTGGAATTTCGGATTCTTGAGAAACGCGAGCAGAAGCTCGAGCGGGCAATTGCCCGCGCCGCGGCCAAGCCCGGCGATGGTGGCGTCCAGCCGATTGGCGCCCACGATGAGTGCCTCGATGGTGTTGGCGTAGGCGAGCTGCATGTTGTTGTGGGCGTGAATGCCGACGTGCTTGCCCGTGCCTTCCAGCGCGGCGAGGAAGCCCATGACGATGTCGTGCACTTGCTCGGAATAGAGCGCGCCGTTGGAATCCACGACGTAGACGGTATCCACGGGGCTTTTGGCGGCCGCCGCCAGCGCGTCCTCGAGCTCGCGATCTTGCACCGACGAGATGGCCATGATGTTGAGCGCCGTCTCGTAGCCCTTGTCGTGCGCGTCCCTGATCATGTCGAGCGCGCCCGGAATCTGGTTGATGTAGCAGGCCACGCGCACGCAATCGATCACGCTCTTTTCCTTGAGCCCGATGTCGGTCTTGTAGTCGGTGCGATCCACGTCCGCCATGACCGAGAGCTTGATGGTGCGCGGGCCGTCGCCCACCACGCGGCGGACGACATCTTCGTCGCAGAACTTCCACTCGCCGTGCTGGCCGGCCGCGAACAGCCGCCGTGCCCCTTTGTAGCCAAGCTCGCAGTAGTCCACGCCAGAGGCCACACAGGTTTCGTACACCGCCTTGACGAAGGACTCGTCGAACTTGTGATCGTTCACCAGCCCGCCGTCGCGAATGGTGCAGTCGAGTATCTTGATGTCCGGCCGGTAACTAACCCAGTTGCCCTTCGCGTCCACGTGTTTTCTGTGCAGCATGATGGTCCACTTTCATTTGGCCCGGCGTCCCCCGGACAAGGCGCCCTTCATACCACGATCCCTCGTAGCGCCAATGCCGGTAGTGGGGCAGTTTGAGGTGGCGACTGAGAGGCGCGGTTCGGCTAAGCGGTCAAGGCGTCTTCAACGCAATGCAACTTGGACCTTCTGCGAATCATGGCTGGTCTGATACGCTCGCATCATGTCGCGCCACCCTTTTCTACCCGTGGTCCTTGGTATCGTCGCGATCGTCGCGAGCATCGTTACCGGATGGTCCGACCACAGCAAGATGGAGATTTTGATGAGCGGGGCGATATGGATCTACCTTCTGTGCGCCGTTGTTCTTGTGGTGGCGGTCATCTGGCAAACGCGAATATGGCGCAGACCGAGGCCACAGCTTGACATCAAGTTCGATAGCCAAGTCTTGGTTCCTTCCATGCAAGCGCAAGAAGCGGTCATCCTTGTTGCAGGAACGATCATCAATCCTCGTGATACCCCGACCAGCGTTATCCAGTTGAGTATCATAGTGCGCCTCACAGATGGATCGGTGATCGAAGCGCAGCCGCACTTTCTGCCATTGCCGCAGACGTTGCCATTCAAGAATGAATTGCTAACATTCACCCAAGAGAAATTCTGGCTGTTCGAGTTGGAAAAGAACCAGATACCAGCGCACGGAGCCTCGCACGGTTTCATGTTCGGATACGTATCTGGTTTTTCGTCGTCAAGGCTATTTGATAGTGGAACAGCAATAACTCTGCGCTGTAAGGATTCCGATGGAATCACTAGCGTCTTCACGGCAACGAAGAAGGCAGACAAGATGACTACTTAGGCAGATCCGCGATCTCGCCGATCTCCCAAACGTGATCCGTCACGCCCGCCGCCATCGCTGGCGTCACCCGCAAAGTCCGGTGAATACGCCCGGCAGCAAGCACGGATGTCAATGTCCCTTAGCATCCGGCCGACAAGCCGGGCCGCTGGCAAGGAGGGCCGAGAACCGGACCGGAATGTACTGATGTACTTGAGGACCGGAAGCGCAGGCCCGACGCCGCCAGCGGCCCGGATCGTCGGCCGTCGTCGCCTCGAGAGGCCAGCGGCACCTTATCTACCGCTGAAGAGCAGCCAGGCGAAAAGCGCGCCTATGATGACCGCGCCGGCCATGATGCCAAGCAGGACGCCACGAGGAATCACGTGCGATCGCGCGGGCTGCGGCTGCACGGGCGCGTACGCTCCGGGCATCTGCGCAGGTTGCGAGAAAACCTGAACGTTGGCCATGGGACCAGCTGGCGGCGACACCATGGGCGGCTGAGCAGGCGGCGCGGCGGCAGGCAAGGACTGGCTGCTTCTGGCCTGCATGTCGTTGACGGTGTCGCGCTGGTAGGGTTGCGAATCCCGGCGCGGAAATTCGCCGACCGTATCGCGCCGGCCGCTTGAGCGCAGGCCTGGCCAGTCGGCCTCGGACGACCATGCGCGTGGATCGATAAAGCTGCCCACTTGCAGGCCTCCGTCGGCGGGCGCGACCACCTGGCCATCTTGGGCCGCGTTGTCGAATTCCAGCGAGGTGAAGGCATCGAGCTCGGAGTGCAGGACGGTGTCGATGGTCCCGAAGCGCTTGGCCTTGCCCCCGGAAGACTGGGTCGCCTGATCCTCGATGCAGGCGCGAACCATTTCCGCGATGTCGCGCTGGATCATCTTCAGCCCGCGCGAGAACTGGTAGTGCGCCAGCGCGTCTTGCAGATCGGTAGCGGTCTGAAAGCGATCTTCCGTGCGACGGGCCAGCGCCTTCCGGCAAATCTCCTCGAACTCGGGTTCGACCTCGGGGTTTTGCGTGGCGATGGGCGGAATCTTCGCGTTGCGCACCAGTTCCACCGTCTGGTAGTCGGTGTCTCCATAGAACAGCCGCTTGCTGGTCAGCATCTCGTACAGGAGAATTCCGACGGAAAAGATGTCGGCCCGCTGATCGACGTTCTCGCCGCGCGCGGCCTCGGGCGACAGGTAGCTCATCTTGCCCTTGACCACGCCGGGGTCGGTGGATTCCACCTGGCTGGCGGCCTTAGCCAGGCCAAAGTCGGCCAGCTTGATCTCGCCGTTCTTCGAGATGAGCACGTTGGCGGGCGAAACGTCGCGGTGGACGATGCCCAGGCGCTCGCCAGTTTCGGGATGAACGAGGTCGTGGGCATAGGCGAGCCCTTTGCAGACCTCCATGGTCATGTAGATGGTTTGGCCAATGGTCAGGCGGCGGCCGATGCGGCGGCGCCATTCCATGATCGCCTTCAGATCCACGCCGTCGACGAACTCCATCACGATGAAGTAGGTGTCGTCGGCATGGCCGATGTCGAAGACCTGGACGATGTTGGCGTGCTGGAGGAACAGCGACAGCCGCGCCTCATCCAGGAACATGGTGATGAACTTCTGGTTCTTGGTCAGCGCGGGCAAGACGCGCTTGATGGCGACGTTCTTGCGAAAACCCTGCAAGGATTCGGCGACGCCTTTGAAGACCTCCGCCATTCCACCGGCAGCAATTCGCTCTGTGATTCGATAACGACTATCGGGCATCGGGCGGGCCGCCTGACTTGATGGCGCGGATTATATAGCAGAGGCGCAAGCCGGACGTGGGCAAAACCGAGATCCGGGGATGCGCGCGGCGGCTATTCGTCGGCCACCCCAAGCTCGCCGAGGCCGCCGCCATCGAGGCCAGCGCCCTGTCCGGCCTGCTCGACCGCGGCTTCCTCACGCTCGTTCTGCTCTTTGCAGTCGATGCACAGGGTGGTCACGGGCCTGGCCATGAGACGCTTGAAGGCAATCTTTTCCCCGCAACTCTCGCATACGTCGATGGAGTCGTCCTTGAGGCGGACAATCTGTTTGTCGACCTTGCCCAGCAGATACTTCTCGCGATCATGGAGACGCATCTCGGTGGAGAAGATCTCTTCTTCCATGGACTCGTCGATGGAATCGCGGCCGATGTTGCGCTCGTGATTCATCGAATAGTTCAGCGCGCGTTCACCCACCTTGGCCAGGCGTTTTCTGGCCGTTTCGAGCACGCCTTTGAGTTGTTCCTTCTCGGCATTGGTCAGCATGGTTTCCTCGCGAAAAGTGGGCCTATGAAGATCCTTCGGTAGGGCGGCCCACCGAGTTTAGCGTCCTTGTGCGCCTGTGGTGCGATCCTGGCGCCAATACTAGCGCGGCTAGGACGCCTTTTTCTCCTTGATTAGCTGCGGTCGACCGCGCGACACAACCACATCGCGGGTGACAACGCACTCCGTGACCCCAGACAGCGAGGGGATCTCGTACATCACGTCGAGCATGACCTCTTCCAGAATGGCGCGCAGGCCGCGCGCGCCGGACTTCCGTCGGGCGGCTTCCTCGGCCACGCTCCGCAGAGCATCCTCGGTGAAGCGAAGCTTGACCCCTTCCATTTCCAGCAGGCGCTCGTACTGCTTGGACAGGGCGTTCTTGGGCTTCCACAGAATCTGGGCCAGATCGTCCACGTCCAGCTCGTCGGCGCCCACGATGATGGGCAGACGGCCCATGAACTCTGGAATCATGCCGAACTTGATGAGATCCTCGGTGCGAGCCTTGGCGCGAAGCTCGTTCTTGGATTCCTCGCCCTTGGCGATGGCGGCGCCGAACCCGAGGCCGCTCTTGCCGATGCGGCGGCGGACGATCTCTTCCAGCCCATTGAAGGCGCCGGTGCACACGAACAGGATATTCGTGGTGTCGACCTGGATGAGCTCTTGCTGCGGACGATTGCGCGCCCCATCGGGGGTGATGGTGGCTTGCTTTCCTTCCAGGATCTTGAGCAGTGCCTGCTGCACGCCCTCGCCGGAGACGTCGCGGGTCACCGAGGGGCCGCCGCCCTTACGCGAGATCTTGTCGATCTCGTCGATACACACGATGCCGCGCGAAGCTTTCTCGGGATCGTTGCCGGCGTTGCGGTAGAGCGACTTGATGACGCTGTCCACATCCTCGCCCACGTACCCCGCCTCGGTCAGGGTGGTGGCGTCCGCCATGGCGAAGGGCACGTCGAGCTTGCGCGCCAGGGTCTGCACGAGAAGGGTCTTGCCGCAGCCGGTGGGACCGATGAGCAGGATGTTGCCCTTCTGGATTTCCACGTCCGCGGCCTTGCCCCGCTGGCCGATGCGCTTGTAGTGGTTGTAGACCGAAACCGACAGCGCTTTCTT
Organism: uncultured delta proteobacterium; assembly: GCA_963723955.1. Taxonomy (GTDB): domain Bacteria; phylum Myxococcota_A; class Polyangia; order Fen-1088; family Fen-1088; genus Fen-1118. The sequence goes on along the minus strand of CAVRSU010000009.1, from coordinate 446,940 downwards.
GGCCCGTTCCTGGCCGATGACGTACTTGTCGATTTCGTCGTAGATCTCACGCGGCCGTGGGTAGCGTGGACGCTCCGCCGCCTCTTCCTTGGCGATGATGTCGTTGCACAGTGCAACGCATTCATCGCATATGAAAACACGCGGCCCCGAGATGAGCTTTCTCACCTCGCGCCGGCGTTTCTGGCAGAAGGAGCAATGGAAGTCGTCCATACCTCCATCGAGTATTGCACCCGGAAACAGGTGAAGCCAAGAGGAAGGCGACGATTCTGCCAACCGCCCAGAATCTTTCTTGCGCCATGGCAGCGTTCGTGCTCGGCTACCGCTCCCACGAGAGGTGCCGGTACGCGTGCAATCGCTAGGGGCGGGTCGGGACCTCGTTGTATCATGGAGGAACATGGCGTTTTCGCCGCGAATCGGGGTTTCCATGGGCTGTCCGGCCGGAATTGGTCCGGAGGTCGTTGTGTGCGCACTGGCTGCCCGCCCCGGGGTGGATGTGACCATTTTCGGCGATGCGGGCGTGCTCGAACGAGCGGCGGCGCGAGCCAAGGTCACGTTGCCGAAAAGTACCGACGTGGTTTCGGTTACCCACCTCGGTGAAGACGACGTGCAGCCGGGGTCGCCCAGCGAGATCACCGGCCGCGCGCAGGTCGAGTACCTCGCGGCGGCCACGGATGCCGTGATTGGCGGCAAGGTTAGCGCCCTGGTCACGGCCCCCGTATCGCGCGAATGGGCCAGCCGGGCGGGAATGCCGTTTCCGAGCCACATGGAGTTCCTGGCCAACCGGGTAGGCGCCAAGAGCTGCGCCACCATGCAAATCGGCTCCGGGCTGCGCATCACCATGGTGACAGGCCGGGTACCTTTGCGCCAGGTTCCGATACTCCTCAGCGCATCGAGCATCGCCCAGACGACCGTGCTCACCGCACAGGCACTCTCCACGTATTTCGGCATCCGTCTGCCGCGCGTGGCGGTGGCCGGTCTCAATCCGCTCGCTGGCGAAGGTGGGCGCCTGGGCGACGAAGAGACCCACCTCGTCCTGCCTGCGGTCAATCTCGCGCAGCGCTTGCTCTCGACCTCGGGTCTGGCCGCGCGAGTGAGCGGCCCGCACGAACCCGACACCATCTTCCGCCAAATGCTGGTCGGCGAATTCGACGCTGTGGTGGCGCTGTACCACGATCAGTGCCAAATCCCCATCAAGCTGCTCGCCTCGGACGAGGCCGTCAGCCTGACCTTGGGTTTGCCCTTCGTGCGCACCTCGCCGGATCACGGCACGGCCTATGACATCGCCGGCACGGGCCGCGCGAAATTCCAGGGATTTCTCGCCGCTCTCGACCTCGCCTCGTCGCTGGCCGAGAAGAGCCTTGCTGTGCCCGATACCGCCTAGTAGATCTAACGCATGTGTGGAATCGTTGGCTATGCAGGGTCGCGCGACGCGACGTCGGTTCTCATAAGTGGGCTACGCCGACTGGAATACCGCGGCTACGATTCGGCCGGCGTGGCGGTACTGGTTGGGAAGCAGACGCAGGTCGTGCGCTGCCGGGGCAAGCTGGCGGCGCTCGAAAAACTTCTCGCTGAAAACCCGCCCAAGGGCACTCTCGGCATTGGGCATACCCGCTGGGCCACCCACGGCCGACCGTCCGACGAGAACGCGCATCCCCACAGGTCCGGATCGGTTTCCGTCATCCACAACGGTATCGTGGAGAATCACGCGGTCCTGCGCGATCGCCTCAAGGCCGCCGGCCGCGAATTCCAGTCGCAAACCGACACCGAAGTCATTGCCCACCTTGTCGACGAAGCCGTGGTGGCTGGGGCCAAGAGCCTGGCCGATGCGGTCCGCAAGGCTCTCAAGCAAGTGGAGGGCTCGTATGCCATCGCCGTGATGTCGGACCGGTATCCCGACGAAATCGTCGCGGCGAAGAACTCTTCGCCTCTGGTGATCGGCCTGGGCGACGGCGAGCGATTTCTCGCTTCCGATGCTCCGGCCATTCTCGAATACACGCGCGAGATGATCTTCCTCGAAGACGGCGACGTGGTGGCGCTGGGGCGAAATTCGACGGTCATCACGGATATCGACGGCAACCCCATTGTGCGCACACCGCGCACCATCACCTGGACCGCGGGCCAGGCCGAAAAGGCCGGCTATCCGCATTTCATGCTCAAGGAGATCCACGAGCAGCCCCAGGCCGTGAGCGATACCCTGCGCAGCCGCCTGCTTCTGGACACCAGCGATGTGACCTTGGATGGCCAGTCGCTCGGCGAGATTGCCGGCCGCGTGGTCATCCTGGCCTGCGGAACCTCGTATCACGCGGGCCTGGTCGGCAAGTTCCTCATCGAGAACGTGGCCCGCATCCCGTGCGAGGTGGATCTGGCGAGCGAATTCCGCTACCGCGAGCCCGTGGTCGGCGCGAAGGATCTGGTCGTCGCCATTTCCCAAAGCGGCGAAACCCTGGACACCCTGTGTGCGATCAAGGAGGCCAAGGCGCGCGGCGCCCGTGCCCTCGCCATCTGCAACGTGGTCGATTCCGCCATTGCGCGGGCATCGGACTTGGTGCTCTACACCCACGCCGGACCCGAGATCGGCGTGGCCTCGACCAAGTGTTTCACCGCGCAGCTCGCCGCCCTGGCCTTGCTCGCCATCCACCTCGGCCGGCGAAGCGGCGCCCTTGTCGGCAAAGCCGCGGCCGATCTCGTCGGCGATCTCGTGCATATGCCACACAAGATGAGCGAAACCTTGCGCGCCACCGGCAACCTGCGCGAGCTCGCACGCAAGTACATGCACGCGCGCGACTTCCTCTTTCTCGGTCGCGGCACCAACTACCCCATCGCTCTCGAGGGCGCGCTGAAGCTGAAGGAAATCTCGTACATCCACGCCGAGGGCTACGCCGCGGGCGAAATGAAACACGGCCCCATCGCCCTCATCGACGACGGCCTGCCCGTGGTGGTGATCGCGACCCAGGGCAAGGGATACGACAAGGTCCTGTCGAACTTGGCCGAGGTGCGCGCGCGCGAGGGTCACGTCATCGCAGTCGCGACCAAGGGCGACGAAGCGATCAAGTCCCTTTGCCAGGACGTGCTGTGGGTCGAGGATGCGCCGCCACTGCTGCAGCCGCTCGTCACCGTGCTACCGCTCCAGCTTCTGGCCTACAGCATGGCCGTGGCGCGCGGAACCGACGTGGATCAGCCGCGCAACCTCGCCAAGAGCGTAACGGTCGAGTAGCGCCTCGAAGAAGAAGACACAGAGGACACGGAGAACACAGAGGCCGGAAGGGATCGGGATCCGAAAACCCTTTCTTTCCGAGCTCTGTGTTCTCTGTGCCCTCTGTGTCTTCATTATTCGCGACATTCCTGGCGTGATTGCGGATTCGTTCACGAAGAAGTGAACAAACTTTGTTGAAAGTCGACATGATTTGCCACATAGTTGTCTCGTTCGCGTCGATTTGACCTTGAAAGTGCAAAGATGGCTAAGAAGATTGTGAAGAAGACATCAAGTTCTCGAAGAAATTCAAACATTGTCGGAAAGGCGGTGGCACAGGCACCGTCCGCGGGCAAGATCTCCACGGGCGGCGACAAAGTTGTGCAATGCCTTGAGCGTGAAGGGGTGGATGTTGTCTTCGGGCTGCCAGGTGGCGCGGCCATCCCGCTCTTCGACGCCCTCTACGAGTCGAAAATCAAGCTGATCCTCACCCGGCACGAGCAGGGCGCCACGCATATGGCCGATGGCTTTGCTCGCGCCACCGGCAAGCCCGGCGTCGTGGTGGTGACCTCGGGGCCAGGCGCCACCAACACGGTGACCGGCCTGCTTACCGCCCTGTCCGACTCGGTGCCCATGATCGTGCTGTGTGGCCAGGTCATTCGCCCCATGCTGGGCAAGGACGGCTTCCAGGAAGCGGACGTCACGGGCATCACCTACGCCGCCGTCAAACACAGCTACCTGGTCAAGAACGTGGCAGACATTCCGCGCGTGATGAAGGAAGCCTTCTTCATCGCCAACTCGGGACGGCCGGGGCCGGTGCTCGTCGATCTGCCCAAGGATGTGCTGGCGGCGCCCTGTCCGGCGCCCTTCGTCGACAAAGTCGATTTGCCCGGCTACCACGTTCCAGAGCACGCCGACCCCGCGTCGCTAAAACAAGCGGCGGCCTTCCTGGCCAAAGCGCGGCGGCCGATCCTGCTTGGTCGGTCACGGCGCAGTGATCTCGAATGCGGGCAAGGCCATTTTGAAATTCGCCGAGAAGCTCAAAACGCCCAATCGTGAATACGCTGCTCGGCAAGGGCGCGGTGCCCGAAGATCACGCGCTTCACCTGGGCATGCTCGGCATGCACGGCACCGCCTACGCCAACAAGGCGGTCGACGGTTGCGACCTCATCATGTCCATCGGTTCGCGCTGGGACGATCGCATCACCGGAAAGCTCTCCACCTTCTGCAAGGATGCGGTGAAGATTCACGTCGATATCGACGTGGCCGAGTTCGGCAAGGTCTTGCAACCCGAGGTGTGCCTGGCAGGCGACGCAAGACTGGTGATCGAGGATCTGCTGCCCCTGGTTGGCCCGTGCGATTCCGACGCCTGGCTGGCCCAGATTGGCGCTTGGCGCGAGCAATATCCTCTGCACTACCCGAAGAAGGGCGGGCTGCGCGCGCAGCACATCCTTGATCGCCTGGACAAGCTCGGCGGCCGCGATGCCATCGTGACCACCGACGTGGGTCAGCACCAGATGTGGGCCGCCCAATTCTTGCTGACCACCAAGAACCATCACTGGCTGTCGTCGGGCGGCGCGGGCACCATGGGTTTCGGTTTCCCCGCCGCCGTGGGCGCCAAGCTGGGTTGCCCGGACAAGCCGGTGTGGGCCGTGGTCGGCGACGGCGGATTCCAGATGACCCTGTCCGAGCTGGCCACCGCCGCGGTCAACAAGATCGCGGTCAAGGTCCTAGTCATCAACAACCACTTCCTCGGCATGGTTCGCCAGTGGCAGGAGCTCTTCTACGAGAACCGGCTGTCGGGTACCGACCTCGAGGGCAATCCCGATTTCGTCAAGCTGGCCGAGGCATACAACATCAAGGCCTTCCACCTGCGCCGCGCGGCCGATGTCGACAAAGTGCTTCAGGCGGCCATGGAATACAACGACGGCCCCTGTGTGATCGACGCCGAGGTGGTCAAGGAAGACAACGTCTTCCCCATGATTCCCGCGGGTGCCGCCTTGAGCGACATGATCATCGAGCCGCCCAAGGTCACGCTGGAAAAGCCATCGGGATCGACCTAGTCCTATCCATCGAGCCTCAGAATCATGTCCATATCTAGAAGGTAGACCATGAACTCTCTCGCAACGACGACCGCAAGCAATCCGAATTTGCCGACTTCGCCGGCCTTGACGACCTTGCCCCTTCACACCATTTCCGCGCTGGTGCGCAACCAACCCGGCGTTCTCGTGCGCGTGGCCCTGGTGTTTGCCCGCCGCGGGTACAACATCGAAAGCTTGGTGGTCAGTCGCCGATGCGTCCAGCGCGGATTTCTCGCGCATGACCATCACCTGCAGCGGCGACCCCGACACGCTTGAGCAAATCATCAAGCAGGTCGCCAAACTGGTGGACGTGGTGCGCGCCATCGACCACACCGGGCAGGCGGTGGTGGAAACAGAAATCGCACTGGTGAAGATCCAGGCCAACCTCGACGAGCGCACGGTCATCTTGCAGACGGCCGAGCACTACAAGGCCAAGGTCGTGGACTGCAGCTCAAGCTCGCTCATCCTGCGCGTGACCGGCGCCAGCGAAAAGCTCGATAGTTTCATCACCCTGCTGAGACCCTTCGGTCTGGTCGAGCTGGTCCGCTCGGGCAAGATCCTGATGACCCGCGGCCCAGAAACGACCTAGCGCACTGATCTGCAGGGGCATCTGGCGCGGTTGGCTGACCGAGGTCAGCAGGATGCCGTGGGCATCGAGGTCGCGGAGCCGAGGCAGGGTGATGGGTTGCCATGCCACGGTCGGATCGAAGAGAAAGTTGATCTTGTATTTCTTGTCGGTGGGAGTGCGGTTGCGACGCAAAATCCAACTCAGGAGCTCCTTGATCCCGGACGAGTTGAGGAACGACAGCTCCGTCACGTTCACCTTGACCTCGCCGATGCCCTCGCCGAGCGCCATGTTGTGAACGATTTCGAAGAACCCAGCCAGAAAGTCGCGCGGGCTTAGCTGGTCGATCTCGCCTGCGATGAAGACCGTGTCCCCATCCACACGCAGGCTGGTTTTTCCGCCTGCTACCTGCACCGTTGATATCTGCATCGCACACCTACTTGGAAACCGATCTGCGTAATTGATCTTCGGCAAGAATGGGAAGGTCTAAAGCCCGCATTGGAAAACACGCCGCCAGGCGACGAGACCGCGACAGGCTTGTCAGGCAACCATCGCTCGGTGCGCAGGGAGAACCAACATTTCCGCGCCTTTGGCTTGCGGCACGTAACTTGCTGCACGAAGCTGTTTGCCATGAACAAATACCATTTGGTTTTGTGTGCACTGCTGGTACCGATCGTGGGTTGCAGCGCCTCGGGAAGCACAGCGGGATCCAACAGCCCCGCCGGCTACGGAATGTCTGACGCGGCCGCCTTCACCTACGGCTCAGGTGGGGCGATGAGCATCGGGGGCTCCGCAGGGGCGCTCGGCTCGGGCGGCGCCGCGGCCCTGCCGCCTGAACAAGAGCAGACGCTTAACTTTCTTGCGCCGCAGGCTGGCGCCCACTACGTGTACGTGGCCAACCCCAGCCGCAACACCGTATCCGTCATCGACTCGACGACCCTGGCCATCGACGAGCTCGCGCCCGGGGACTCGCCGACCTACGTGGCCACCGTGCCGGGCCAGGACATCGCCCTGGTCGTCAACGCCGGCTCGCACACCCTGCGCATTCTGCGCGGGACGACGATGAATGACAGCCCTATTCCCATCGTGGCCAAGGCCAATACCATCGCCATCTCGCCCGACGGCCTTCACGCCGTGATCTGGTTCGACGCCACTCAGATCCCCTTGACGGGCACCGGCGGCAGCCAAACGGCATCGACATCGTCGTCGGGAAGCACCCAGGAGGTTGCGGTGGTGGCCTTGTCCAGCGCCTCAGACGGCTCCGGCGACAAGGTGATCTCGATGAGCGTGGGCTACAACCCCAGCGCAGTCGTGTTCTCGAGCGACAACACGGCGGCCTTCGTGGTCACCGATGATGGCATTTCCGAGCTTCGCTTCGCCAATATCACTGGGCCCGCTATCGCGCCCTTCACATCCATCGGGAATTCCTCGATGGTTTCGCTGGCAGTGGACGGCGGCGTATCCCTGCCCGCGGCTCCGGACACCTCGACCGATTCCTTCGACGGCGGCTCCCCCATCGACAGCCAGACCTCGTCGGTCGATGGCGGTACCTCGGCTGTGGACGGCGGCCTCTCACCGGTCGATGGAGGCGGCACGTCGGAGGCGGTGCCTGTGCCAGATCAGGGCCCCGGCAAGAGCGACAGTGGTACGACGAAAGTCGCGACCCCCGACGGTCTGCCACCATCGGCGCCAACATGCGACAAACCCGTCGACGTGTCGGTGACGTCGAACGGAAACTACGCCGTAGCTCGGTGCGAAGGCTCGCCCGAGCTGCTGCTGGTCAACCTCGCAACCCACAAGGTCACCTCGCTCGTTCTGTCGAGCCCGGTGACCGACCTCGACCTTCTGCCCTCGGGAAACCAAGCCTTCGCCGTGCTTCGCGACGAGAGCAAGCTGGTCGGCATCGCCATCCCCGACGGCTTCACGGGTGGCGTTCCGCAAACGTCCTACCAGTTCGACGGTGTCACCATCGGCTCGGTCACCATGAGCCCCAAGGGCAAGTACGCTGTGCTGTACACGACCGCAGTCCCCAGCAAGAGCCTGGTCATTCTCGACTTCGCCCAGGACGAGTATCAAACCGTGGACCTAACCAGGGCCATTCGCGCTGTCGCCATCGCTCCCGACGAGAATTCGGCGCTGGTGGTGCACACCGTTCCGACCGCTTCGGGCAGCGGCGGAACCACGGGACAGAGCTCGAGCAGCGCTGACACTGCTTTCGGCTACACCATGGTCCGCCTCGAGGATGGATACAAGAAGGTCGTGTCCACCGCCGCCAATCCCAATCCGTTCGCCATCACGCCCGATTCATCCTACGCGTTCGTGCTTCTGCGCGACGACAAAGCCTCCGTGCGCATCGCCGAGCGCATTTCGCTGACCAGCTTCCTTGTCGACGACTTTCCCCTCGGCAGTCCTCCCAATTCCATCGCGTCGCTTGTCGGGGTCGCACAATGTCTTCGTCGGCCAGGTTTACTCCGACGGACGCATCAGTTTCATCGACTGGACGAGCGGCAGCGTGAGAACTGTCACCGGCTTCGCTCTCAACGGAAGGATCCAACAATGAGACGCTCGATTCCTGGTCCTGTCGCTGCTCCTCGTGCCCCATGCCGGGTGCGACAGCTCGAACCCTAGTTTCTGGCAACCCAAGAACGATTTGTTGCCCTTGGTGGCGCTCGACGATCGGGTCGCCTACGTGGAGAGGAATTCGCACACCGCCTACCTGCTGGATCCGGCAGACGCAGCCTTCAAGCCCCGGTTGGTGCCCGTGGGCAAGGCCCCCATCGCGGCGGTCAAGCGCAACAGCGCCAACCAGATGCTGGTCTTGAGCAACGGCGATAGCGGATCCGCCAGCATTGCGGCCATATCACCCGCAGCTTGAGATCGTCGATGCGGATCCCGGCGTGGCCCCTGACGTCCGCCTGCTCGCCGGCCGCTTCGACGGTCTGGCCCAGTCGGCGGATGGAAGGTTCGTCGTCCTCTACCACACGTCATCCACGCAGGATGCGAGCGATACCGGACTCTACAATCCCAACGAAATGACCATCGTCGATTTCACACTACCCAAGCCGGATGCCAAATCGTCCCTGCCCACCAAGTCGATCCGCAGCCTGGGCGGCGTGCCAGCCCGCATCGAGTTTTCACCGCCCTACCCTTTCAAGGCCGGATCTCGCGCACTAGCAGTGGTGCTGTCGCAGAACTACGTCACCATCCTGGACCTCGACCACACCGACCGCACCGAGATCTCGGTGCCGCTTTGCCCGCAAAGCACTGGCTGCACGTTCAGCCCGGACCAAATTGTGTTCGACCCCGCCAATCTGAACATCTATGTGCGGGCCGGCAATGCCAACGACATCTTCCAGATCACGCTCACCGATCTTTGGCCCGCACTGCCACCGGCCGGCAGCCCTGACAACGACTTCCACGCCTCGCTGTCCATGCTCAGCGTAGGGGCGAATCCGGCCGGCATGGTGCTCTACGGCTCGGGAACCAGCACGCGTCTGGCCGTTCTGGCGCCCGCCAACAGGAGCCTTGTCATCATCGATCCCAGCACCAGCCACACCTCCAACGTCGCGACCTCAATCCCGACCGACACCATCGTTCCCTTTACGGTTCCCGATCAGGCCGGGGTGCCGAAAAATCAGGCCATGCTCGTCGACACGCTCTACGGCAACGCCAGCGTGCTCTTCGCGGATCTGGAACAAGTCGAAACCACGGGTGGGCTCGCCGTCAGCGACTCGCCCTTGAGCGCCGCCGCAGGCGATGTCTGGCCGCTGGTCGATCAGGGCATCGCCGTGCTGGTGCTCGGCAAGGCTGCGTCCATCAGCGCCTTCACCGTGGTCGAGCTTGCCACGCGCCGGTTCGTGGACATCACGGCCAGCAGGGCCTTTGCAAACCCCTACCTCGAAACGCGCAATCCCAGCCGTCTGTGGGGCGTGTCGTCGGGGACCAAGCTCAGCTACTTCAATCTGGTGGCGCGCAGCGGGGAAGCCAGCCTAGCCCCGGCTTCCATCTGGCTGGATCAGAACATCACCAGCATTCAAGCGCTCGACCAACCCAGCACCGTCGGCGGGACGCGCTACCTGGTAGTCGGACAGGACGATCCCGACGGGATTGGCAACCTGACCTTCCTCGATGCCGACAAACCTGACCGCGCCACCACGCGCACTGCCTACGGCTTCCTGTTTTCGAACTACCTTGACCGAGGTCAACCATGAAGACGACGACTTGTGCTGCCCTGTCGCTGCTTGCGGCGACGTGCCTTTTGCCCGCCTCCCTGGCGCGGGCACAGGCCTCCGCCTATCCGGGCTCCTCTTACGACGACTGGCCCAGCGCGCCCCGCCCGGCTGCGCGGCCGGCGGCACACGTGTCCGTGCCAGAGGGGCCGGTGACCTCTTGGAATCCCTTGCGCTTCGAGGTCGCGCTCGAAACCCGAACGACCTGGCTGCTGGACGACGCGGCCAGGCGTCTCGCGGGCAAGCGCGCGCCGACGGCCGGCGGGCTATCCCTGCAAGCCGATGTCCTACGCCCGAACGACAAGGCAACGCTCAGGGTGGATTTGAGTTGGGTCACCAGCTCGGCCTCCAACTTTCAGGACAGCACCGACCTCGGCGAAATGCTCGACACCAACGTCATCTCGCTCGGCCTTTCCCTGCGCTACCACCTCTTGCGTTGGCTCGCGCCCTACGCCCGGCTCGCTGGCGGCGTGGGCTGGGACAAGCTCGCCTTGGACAGCGGCACAGGCAGCTTGCACGACCGAAAGGTCTTCGGCCAGGGAACAGCCGGGGCCGGCTTTTCGCTGCGTTCACCTGGCCTTCGCGTCTGGCAATCCCCATCGGCGCCGTTCTTGGGGGTCATGGGCCAGATCGAGGGTGGCTACGCGCTTTCGTCGGGCAGCGACTTCTCGTTGCAATCCTCGCCGGGAGGCGCTGGATCCAGCACCATCCCCACGAGTCCGGTGGCCATCGGTCACGTGGGGCGCAATGCGCCCTATCTGCGCATCTCGGCCGGCATCGCGTTTTGACCCTCGATTAGCACGCGCGCCTTCTGTTACTGTGCAGGGTGGGTAGGGCTGCGTACCGTGCTCCAGCGGGGGTAACGGCCAGCCTTGGTGGCCATGAAGAAGATCGTCGTCAAAGGCGCGCGCGAGCACAACCTCAAGAATATCGACGTGGAGATCCCGCGCGACAAGCTCGTGGTGCTGACCGGGCTGTCGGGTTCGGGCAAGTCGTCGCTGGCCTTCGACACCATCTACGCCGAGGGCCAGCGCCGCTACGTCGAATCCCTGTCGGCCTATGCGCGCCAGTTTCTCGAACAGCGGGGAAAGCCCGACGTCGATTCCATCGAGGGCCTTTCCCCCGCCATCGCCATCGAGCAGAAATCGGGCAGCCGAAATCCGCGCTCCAGCGTCGGCACCGTCACGGAAATCTACGACTACCTGCGCCTGCTATGGGCACGGGCCGGCGAGGTGTACTGCTGGAAGTGCGGCCAGCGCATCTTCTCGCAAACCATTCCCCAGATGGTGGATCGCGTGCTTGGCTTCCCCGAAGGCACGCGCTTCTCGGTTTTGGCGCCCGTGGTGCGCGACAAGAAGGGCGACTACGCCGCCGACCTGGCGCGACTCCGCCAGGAGGGCTTCGTGCGCGCCAACATCGACGGCGAGCTCGTCGAGCTGGCGGAGCCGCCCAAACTCGACAAGTCGCAAAAGCATACCATCGAGGTCTTCATTGATCGTTTGGTGCGCAAGGCCGGCATCGAGCAGCGCCTGGCCGAGTCCATCGAGCTGGCCGCCAAGCTGGGTAGCGGGCTGGTCAAAATCTCGCCCCTCGAGGGCGACGATCTCCTGTTCTCGCAGAAATTCGCCTGCCCCGACTGCGGCGTGGGCCTGCCCGAGCTGGGTCCGAGCTTGTTCTCGTTCAACAACCCGGCCGGCGCCTGCCCAACCTGCGATGGCATCGGCGCCACCATGTACTTCGACCCGGATCTGGTGATCGTCGACGCCGATCTCTGCCTGCGCGAGGGCGCTATCGATCCCTGGGAGCGGCGCAACAGCGCCTTCTTCCAGCAAGTCCTCGACGCGGTGGCGACGGCGTTCGACATCGATCTCTACCAGCCGTGGCACAAGCTGCCGGCCGACAAGCGCAAGCTCATCCTCGAAGGATCGGCAGGCAAGGAGATCGCCTTCACCTTCGAGAAGAACGGACGCAAACATACGTTCAAAAAGGAGTTCGAGGGCGTGCTGGCCAATCTGCAGCGCCGCTTCGACGAGTACCAGCGCCGCCGCCGCGAGCAGGGCCGCAACACCGACGAGGATTTCGAGGCGGTCTACGACGAATTCCATCGCTACATGTCGCACTCGCCATGCGCCGAGTGCGGTGGCGCGCGCCTGCGCAAGGAAGCGCGCAGCGTGCGCGTGGGCGGCAAGAACATCGTCGAGGTCACCGCCCTGACCGTGGGACAGGTGCACGAGTTCATCCGCGCCTTGCCGCTGTCCCGGCGCGACTGGCAGGTCTGCCATCGCATCGTGCGCGAAGTGACCTCGCGGCTGTCCTTCCTTATCAGCGTGGGCGTGGACTACCTGTCCCTGGATCGTTCGGCCGCCACGCTGTCGGGCGGCGAAGGCCAGCGCATCCGGCTGGCCACCCAGATCGGCAGCGGTTTGCAGGGCGTGCTCTATATCCTCGACGAACCTTCCATTGGCCTGCACCAGCGCGACAATGCCCGGCTCATCGAAACCCTGGTCAAGCTGCGCGACCTCGGCAACACGGTGCTGGTGGTCGAGCACGACGAGGACACCATCCGGGCCGCCGACTACGTTGTCGACATGGGCCCGCGCGCGGGCGAGCTGGGCGGACGCGTCGTCGCCGCCGGCACGCCCGAGGAAATCGAGAAGAACCCGCAGTCTCTCACCGGCGCCTATCTTGCGGGCGAGAAAGCCATTCAGATCCCCAAACACCGGCGACAGGCGAACCAGCGCAGCCTGCTGCTGCGGGGCGCGCGTACGCACAACTTGCGCAACCTCACGGTGTCCTTCCCCCTCGGCGTGCTGACCTGTGTGACTGGGGTTTCGGGCTCGGGAAAATCCAGCCTAATCGTCGACACCCTCTTGCCCGTGCTCAAGAACCGCCTGCACGGCGCGCGCAGGCCCGACGCCGTTTTCGATGCATCGAGGGCCTGGCCCATGTGGACAAGATCATCGACATCGATCAGGCCCCCATCGGCCGCACGCCGCGCTCGAACCCAGCCACCTTCACCGGCATCTTCACCCATATCCGCGATCTCTTCGCCAACCTGCCCGAATCGAAAGCGCGCGGCTACAAGGCCGGGCGCTACTCCTTCAACGTCAAGGGCGGGCGCTGCGAGGCGTGCCAGGGCGACGGCATTCTGCGCATCGAAATGCACTTCCTGCCCGATGTCTATGTCGAGTGCGAGGCCTGCGCCGGCCGCCGCTACAGCCGCGAAACCCTGGAGGTGAAATACCGGCAAGCCAGCATCGCCGACGTGCTCGACATGACGGTCAGCCAGGCCTGCGGCTTTCTGCAGAACATCCCCAAGTTGCAGCAGAAGCTCGAAACCCTGCGCGAGGTGGGCCTTGGCTACATCAAGCTTGGCCAGGCCGCGACCACGCTGTCGGGCGGCGAAGCGCAGCGGATCAAGCTGTCCAAAGAGCTGGTCAAGCGCGCCACGGGCCGCACCGTCTACATCTTCGACGAGCCCACCACGGGCTTGCACTTTGCCGACATCGATCAGCTGCTGCAAGTGCTCAGCCGCCTGGTCGACGCCGGCAACACGGTCATCGTGATTGAACACAACCTAGACGTGATCAAAACCGCGGACTACGTCATCGATCTTGGCCCCGAGGGCGGTCCCGGCGGCGGCCAAATCGTCGCCCAAGGTACGCCCGAAGAGGTGGCCAAGGTCGCGACCAGTCAGACGGGGCAGTTCCTGCGCAAGGTGCTGTAGCACAGCGCGGGCTTCGCCCGCAACCCAGGCTGGCTCCAGGCTGCAGGCTGCAGGCGCCAGCTCGCTCCGTCGAGAACAGCGATCAGTCTGCTGGACTCGACGAATGAAGCGGCACTTCAGCCTGAAGCCTGGAGCCTGAAGCCTCATGTAGATCAGTAGCAGTGGTAGCACAGCGATTGCGGCGTGGATTTCCACGGTACCGCGTACTCGGAGCAGGTGGCTCCGGCGGCCTCCACCTGGTTGCGATAGGCGTCCAATATATCGGCGGGCCCGAGGCGATAGATGTCGTGTTGCTTGGCGACCCAGAAAACACAGTGACCCGGAAGCATCGCAGGCGGGTAGAACTCTTGCTGCCCGTGCCCAAAACCGTGGGCGGCATTCATGAAACTGAACATGGGGAAGAACGCCGTAAGGTAACCGCCGAAGATCTTGTGCTGGGCGGAAAGCACAGCCTCGATGCGCGCGAAGGCCTCCACGTCGGCCAGTGGGTGCAGTTGTTTGTAAGGCAGCGTGTGCGGCCGCATGCGCTCCCGCAGGCCGGTGTTGTAGCCCGCAAAAGTGGTCGCCCACAGACTGGGGACCAAAGCAAGCAGCGCGGCCACCACCGCCGCGCGCAACCACACCGTAGGCCGGCGCTGCGAGGAGAGTCGCGCCAGCGTGACAGCCAAATGTGCAAGCAGGATGACGAGCACGAAGCCAAGCAGTAGGCAGGCCCAGATTTGGTACTTCGTCACGTAGTAGTACTTCACACCTGGACCCTTGCGAAGAACGAGGAAAAGGGCGCTGCTAGCGACAGCAAAGGCCATGGGAAAGCGAACGGCCCTGAACAGCGGCGAGCCGAGAAATCCCAGGGGGAAAGGCTTCCATGAGGTTGCCAGCAGATAGATGGGCAGCGCTGCCAACAAGAACATGTCCGCCCTGAAGAGCTTGTCGACGTCGAAGCGCTGCATGCCACCCCATACCTGGAAGATCGGCCGCAACTCGGGAACGATCAGAGCGGCGGCCAGGCAGAAGACCAAAACCAGAAGGGTTCGGGCGATTCGCCAGCGACCGCGGAAGCCCTCGACCAGCAGTACGAATGCCACGGCAAGCGCGGCGTCTGCGAGATTCAGGGCGTAGGTGTAGCGCAAGAGTACGAACCCACCTATCAGAACCGCGACGCGCAGGATCTGCAGACGAATCAGAGCATCGGCCGCCCACAGCATCATGAGTGGCAGGAGGCCAAAAAGGTGAACGTAGTAGCCGGCGGCCTGGTTGTAGTGAAGGAGAGGCAGCTCCGACACGAGCAGTACCCCCACGGTGGAAAGCACAGCCACGACGACCCCGGCGATCCAGGCTCCTCGCCTCGCTGGTGCCTCCTCTTGCAGCAAAGTGAAGGTGATGGTGAGTGGAAACGCCACTGTCCCCACGACCGCTACGTAGTAGGCAACCGTGAACGAGCGAAACGCATTCAGATGGAACAGCTTCTCCAGCCACCACGTGAAGGCATAGTAGGTGACCTGACGGTTGTACATTTCGGGAACGGCGGAGGCGAAAGCATTCTTGATGAAGACGTGCGTGCCACCGTCCCAACCGTCGACGTTGGGAAAGCCACCGAAGTCGCGAGCGAAGAGCGCCCATATCGCAAATCCAACCGGCAGCAACACCATCGCTTCGACCAACCACCATCCTGGCGAGGGCGGCCAAACACACTGGCTCCGCAGCCAGGGCCAGAGCCCGGCCGCCATTCCGGCGCACATGACCAGCGAAAGCACCAGGGCAAGCGGAAGCGACAAGGATGTTAGCGCCCGAATCGGCCCGCTTAGAAGAAATGGAGCGGTCAGCGCCAGCAGGAACCAGGGCAAGCGGGGACCGCGCATGACGATCCACCCCGCCGGCGGCATGAAACCGCCTTGCAGTTTGTTGACAAGAGCTCGCACGAGTCTTCTCATGCGCGTACCGTCCCGAGGAGCACCTCGTGGCTTTTACACTGCGCCGTTAGCGCTGGCAAAGGACTGTCGGGCGCTATGGCTGCGACGGTGGCCTCTGCTTCGACGCTGGCACGGCCATCTGCGCGTTCTCCGCGCGCTTCCGATGATCGTTGCGATCTTGGAACCAAACGTGCGTATTTCTCGCACCTTTTCGCCGGTTAGGAACAAAAAGACTACAAATATCGGTATTTTTTCATCGCACGCGCGCAACGATTTCGAGTAGAGTTCGTCGGCCGTCGTTCGCGTGGCAGCACTGGACCTAGGTAGGGTCGACCTGGCTGGGCAAACGGCAGCGTCAAGAATCCACTTTTCAAGAGGAGTGAAGATGGCTAAAGGTCCCCTGTCCAAATCCGCCCTGATTCAAACGATCGCCGACAAATCCGACGGAAAGCTCACACGGAAGGACGTGAAAGGCGTTCTCGAAGCCGTCGCCGCCATCGGCCACACCGAGCTGAAGAAGAACGGACTCTTCGTTGTTCCCAGCCTGGTTCGCATGGTGGTCGTCAAGAAGCCCGCGACGAAGGAGCGCAAGGGTATCAATCCGTTCACCGGCCAAGAGGCCGTGTTCAAGGCCAAGCCGGCCCGCAAGGTCGTCAAGGCCCGTCCGGTCAAGGCAGCCAAAGACGCCGTCGCGTAGCGACTTCAAGATGGGAACCCTCAGAGGGTTCCCATGCCCTCCGCGAAACTTCGCTGCCAGCAGAGCTGGCAGGCTCCGCACGCGACCTTGACATGGAAACCCTCAGAGAGTTCCCATGTCCTCCCGCCAGGATCGCGCTGCTTCGGCAAGCGCGATCCTGAGCGGTTTCCGTCGGAGCCGTGTGAGTGGAGGAGGGCTTTGCCCGACGGAGCTCATCGCGGGAGTTGGTAAGAACCAAGGGTTCTTGCTCGGAATACGGGTAAGGTGGAGAGGATGCCCGACCCTCTGGCGGTTCTCGACAGTGCATCGAAGTCCTTCGGCGACGTGTTCGCCGTGGCCCAGCTCTCGCTGTCGATTCCCGGAGGTGAGATCTATGGGTTGCTCGGCCCCAACGGTGCTGGCAAGACCACGGCCTTGCGCATGCTCGCGGGCTTGCTCGCGCCCAGCCACGGCCGAGCGCTGGTGGCAGGTCACGACGCGGACACGACGCAGGCCAAGCGTCGTCTGGGCTTCCTGAGCGGCAGCACCGGCCTCTTCGGCCGACTCACTCCCCGTGAGGTGCTCGACTACTTTGGCCAAATCCACGGGCTTTCGCGCGTCGACATCGGCAAGCGCGTCTCGGCGCTGGCCCCTGCGCTGGCCTTGGAGGGCATTCTCGACCGTCGCTGCGAGGCCCTCTCCACCGGCGAACGTCAGCGCGTCTCCATCGCGCGTGCCGTTCTCCACGATCCATCCGTGCTCATCCTCGACGAGCCGACGAGCGGACTCGACGTGCTGGCCAGTCGGTTCATGCGCGAGTTCGTTCGTGGCGAACGCGAGCGCGGCAAGGCGGTGCTGTTCTCGACCCATTACCTGGCCGAAGCCGAGCTCTTGTGCGACCGCATCGGCTTTCTCCATCGCGGGCGCCTCCTCATGGAAGGTCCGCCGCCCGAGATCCGTGCCCGAACCGGCACGAGCACGCTCGAAGAGGCTTTCCTGGCCTTGGTGGAAGAGCCCGGGGCAGCACCGTGAACCCGCGCCACGTTTTCCTTACCTTTGGCAAGGAGCTGCGCGAGGCCCTGCGCGACCGGCGCACGCTGGCCATCATGATTCTCCTGCCGCTGGTGGTCTACCCCCTGTTGTCCATGCTGGCTGCCCAGGTCGCCACCAGCCGCGAGAAGCAACGCGAAGATCGGCCTTCTACCATTGCCCTCGCAGGGACCGGTCCATCCCACGACATGCTGGCATCCAAGATACGCGAAAACAAGATGCTTTTCGTCCTCTTACCCACGGGCACGCCCGCCGACGTCGAGCAGGGGCGACTCGACCTGCTGGTCGAGCTTGACCCGCAGGATACCGGGAAGCTGACCGTCATCTTCGACGGCAGCCGGGACGAATCGCACACTGCAGAGGAGAGACTCGACGGGATCCTCGCCAAATCCTTTCCCGACGGCTGCGCGCCCAGCTTTTTGGCCCAAAGCCGTAACGTGGCGCCCCAAGCCCGCCTGGGCGGCTATTTGCTGTCCAAGGCGCTTCCCCTTTTCGTCGTGCTCATGGTGTTGCTGGGCGCGTTCTATCCCGCCATCGACGTCACCGCGGGCGAGCGCGAACGTGGCACGCTCGAAACGGTTCTGTGCTCGCCCATCCGCCGCTTCGATCTGATGTTGGGCAAGGTGCTGGCCGTGGCAACCTTGGCCGCGCTGACCGGCGTGCTCAACCTGGCCTCCATGGCCATCACCTTGATGCAGATCCTGCGTCTCGCCGCCCAGAACGTTGTCCTCGACATTCCGTGGGGCCACGCCGTGCTGAGTAGCCTGGTCATCTTTCCCGCGGCCCTGCTCTTCGCGGCGGTCTTCGTCGCGCTGGGCGCCACCGCGCGCACCTTCAAAGAAGCCCAGACCCTGCTCTTGCCGGTGTACTTTCTCACCGTGGCGCCGGCCATGGCAGGGGCCATCGGCGAATACCAACTGGCGGGCATCATCGCCTGGATTCCGGGCATGAACATCACCTTGCTGGCCCGCGATCTCTTGGTGGGTCGAGCGACTTGGTCGGGTGGTCTGTCCACCCTGGCCTCGACTCTGATCCTCTCGACGGTGGCCCTGGCCGCCGCCGCGCGCATCTACGATTCCGAACGTCTGGTGGCGCCCACGCCCCGCCACCAGCGCCGGGCAGGCCTCGCCGCCCGCACCACCAACGCCGGAGACGCCATGGTGCTTTTCGCCTTGGCCTTCCTGCTGCTCTACTTCGTCTTCCTGCCCATCGAGAAACGCCATTGGGCGAGCGGCCTTCTGGCCTCCGAATGGATCGGCCTGTTCGGATTGGTGTGGCTCTTCGCGCGTATGTCCGGACAGACCTTGACCGGGGTCGCTGGATTCTCGCGCCCGAGAGCGCGAGCGGTGCTGGGCGCGGCGCTGGCCGGATGCAGTGCCTGGGCCGCGGTCGCGATCTTCAGCGAATGGCTCTTGCCCGTGCCCAAGCAGATGCTGGAAGAGCTGCGCAAGTCGCTTGTCCCCTTGGATGGCAGCCGCGGCTTTCTCTCCACCTTGCTGCTCGTGGCCGCAAGCCCGGCCATCTGCGAGGAGTGCCTATTTCGCGGGCCCATCCTACGCGGTCTGCGCACGCGCTTCCACGCCACCGCCGCCGTGGTCCTCACCGCCGTGCTCTTCGGACTCTTCCACCTGGATCTCTACCGACTTATCCCCACCACCGTCCTCGGCGTCCTGCTCGGCTTCATCGCGCTCGAAAGCGGATCGATCGTGCCGTCCATGGTGGCGCATTTTTGCAACAATGCCATGCTCATCACCCTGGCCAGCCTGCACCTCGACCGAGCGGATGGAAGCGCTCAGCCACCGTGCGCTTACCCTTCTCGTCCATCGCTTCGATCACCCTGACCGCGGCCGGCTTCGCGCTCGTTCGAGGCACCAAGCCGAAACCCAAAGTGTAGTCCAGATAACAATTTTTGTTGCTGTGGACCTTGTGGGTCTGCTATTGCTTGGCCATGTCCCAAGCGGAAGAAAAGCGCGTCGTGCAGATCCTGCGCAAGTGCCCGGTCCTGGTCGATGCCCCAGCCGAAACATTGGCCAAGCTTGCGGCCACGGCCCAGACGCAAAGCTACCGCGCGCGCCAGGTCGTCTATTTGCCGGGCGATCGAGCCAACACCGTGCACTTCATTGCGAGTGGCCGAGTGAAGGTTTCCAAGGTCACCCGCGACGGGAAGGAGTTGACGCTCGCCTACCGCACCAGCGGCGACTACTTCGGCGAAACCTGTCTTCTCGAGGGCGGCCCGCGGGAAGAAATGGTTGAGGCCATGGAGAGCACGACGGGCGTGGAGCTGGATCGCACCGGGCTCGACGAGCTGATTGCGAACAATGCCCCGGTTGCCTACCTGTTTGCGCGCTCGCTCATCAGCCGTTGGCGCAGCCTGCAGACCAAGGTGGAACAGCTGGTGTTCAAGGATGTCGGCTCCAAGCTCGCCGAGTTGCTCCTGCGCCTTGGCTCCGAACACGGCATCGAACACCGGCGTGGCCTGGTCCTCGGGCTCAAGATCACGCACCAGGAGATGGCGAACCTCATCGGCTCGACGCGTGAGACGGTTTCCCTGACCCTGTCCCAGTTCAAGCGCAAGGGCTACATTCACACCGAGGGCCGCAAGGTCATTTTGGCCGATCGCGAGAGCCTGCGCTCCTTGACCTGATTTGCTCCAACGAACTGGGCCAGACGCGAAGCTATGCCATAGAATCAGCTCCACATGGCGGAGACAGATTACGAAGAGATTCTCGCCGCGTTTCGCGCGGCCGCACGTCTGTCCAGCGAGCGTTTCTTGGTCGGGGTGGCCGCTGCTGCTGAGCGCTCGCGCGTGGTGGCTGCGCTGGCAGCCGAAGGCGAGGTCATCGCGCTGACGTCCGCCGAGATCGCGCTCGAACGGCTGGCCGAGGAATCCTTCGAGCTCGTGGTGCTGGATCAAGGCGGCGTCGGGCAGAACATTCTGACCGCGGCGCGCGAGATTCGTCCCTTTGCCGATGTCGTGCCCATCATCGACGGTAATCCCGCCCTGGCCGCGGAGATGTTTTCGCGAGAAGCGGCGGCCGTGCTGCCCCGACCATTGCCCGTCAGCGACGCACTCTTTCGCGCCCATCTTCGCTATCTGGCTTCGTGTCGGCGGGCCCGCACCCGCGCGCTCATGCTCAGCCACGTCATCGCCCAGAACCGCGCGGCTTTGCGCACCATCGAGCCGGCCCTCGAGGGCGCGCTGGCCTCGGTGCTCGAAGCCGGCCAAGCCCCTCCTGTGGTGGCCATGCTGGGAGACGGCGAGCTCAGTCGGGTCGTGGGCAACACGTCGTCGCAGGGCCAAGCCGACGTCATCGTCGTGAGCCTTGGCCCCACCGATCGGATCGAGCTTCGCCTACGTGAAGCCCGCGACCGCGCCGCTGGCGCAGCCGTGGTGACCGTGGACTCGGCGCCCACGCCGGAGCGTCTGACCGCGGCGGTCTATGGCGGCGTGCGTGCCTACCTCGGCCGAGATCTGTTGCCGCAGCTTGGCCGGGTGGTGGCCGCCGTGGGTGCGCGAAGGCGCGCGGAGCTGGCCGGCCGCCAGCTCGTCGAAACCCTGACCCGCTTCGGCTTCATGGAAGAACCTGCACGCAGCGTGCCCGCCCCCACGCAAGACCTCGACGCTCGGCTCATCGCGGATGCCACGGCGAGGGGACCTTCCGCCATCGTGCCGTCGGCGCACGAAGTGCTGGTGGTCGACGACGAAGTTGTCGTTCTGACCGTCTTGCGCGAGCTTCTTCGCCGCAGCGGCTATCGCGTAACCACCGCGGCTTCCGCGGAGGAAGCCATCGATCTGATGCAGAAGCGCAGCTTCGACCTCGTGCTCACCGACAAAAACCTGCCGGGGGCATCGGGTTTGGAGGTCCTGCGCGTGGCGCGCAGCCTGGATCCACCTCCCGCCGTCGTCATGATCACGGCGTACTCGTCCTACGATTCGGCGGTCACGGCCCTCGATATCGGTGCGCAGGACTACATTGAAAAACCGATTCGCGATGTGGAAGCTCTGCGCTTCCGCATCCGACGCGCGCTCTCGCGACGCAACGAGCAGCTCGCACGCACCCGCGAGGCCGGTAGGGAAGAGGAGAAACAGGCCCGCATCATGGTCGTGGAAGTCGAGGGCAGCCGACGGCAATTGATCGCGGAGTTTCTGGGACGTAGCTACGACGTAACCGCCGCCGCTAACGGCGACGACGCGCTGGATCTGTTGCAGAAGAACCAATTCGATCTCGTCATCGCGGATCGGAACTTGCCTGGCATGTCGGGCCTGCGCGTGATCGAGCAAGCCCAGCGCCTGTTGCCTCACTGTGCGTCCGTGCTCTACACCGCCTACCCATCCTACGAGACAGTCAAGGAAGCCTTCGAGCTGGGCGTCGATGCCTACCTCGTGCGGCCCAACCAAGATCTGAAATCGCTGGGCGAGAAAATCGCAGGCGCCCTGCGCAGCCGCGGCGGCATTCTGCTGGGGTAGGAATTTCACCACACCCGCACTCTCCGTGCCCGCAGTGGTTCCGATCCCCGGCGCGTCTTTCCCCAATTGTCGGTTGACGAGTGCCGCTGCTTTTTGTTTAAGTCATCCATTGCAGAAAGCGAGCCCATGCGGGTGGCGTCGACAGAGTGAAGATCGCATTTACCCACAACCTCCGTCTCACCGACAGCGAGGACGAGGCCGAATTCGATAGCGTAGAAACCGTCGACGCCATCGCCAACGGCCTGCGCGCGGGCGGACACGAGGTCGAGAAGATCGAGGTCACGGGCCCGGCCTCGCACTTGGCCGCGCGCATCGAGTCTTTCGGCCCCGAATCTCATCTTCAACACCGCTGAAGGCCGGCGCGGACGAACCCGCGAGGCGTTCTATCCGGGCTTGTTCGAAGAGCTCGGCTTCCCCTACACCGGTTCGGACGCCTACGTCATGACCGTGACCCTGGACAAGTGGATGACCAAGCTCATGCTGGGAGCCCAGGGCATCGACACGCCTCGCGCACGCATGGTCGTGCCGGACGACATGCAACGCGGGCGCGATATCGGCATGCTCGGCCTGGCCTACCCGGTCATTGTCAAGCCCAACTACGAGGGCTCGTCCAAGGGCATCGGCGACGAGGTGGTGGCCCGCGATCCACGCGCCATGATCGACATGCTTCCGCGCGTGCTGCGCAAGTACCCGGCGGGCGTCCTGGTCGAGGAGTTCATCCCCGGCACCGACGTGACCGTGCCCTTCGTCGAGGGCGTGGGCGACGACGGCGTGCTCACGCCGGTCGATTACGTTATCGAGGCAAGCGCGCGCACCCGTTTCAACATCTACGACTACAGGCTCAAGTCCACCGATGCCAACCGCGTGTCTGTGCGCTGTCCGCCCGACCTGCAGCGAGACGTGGTGGCGCGCCTGCGCGCACTGACCAAGATCGCGGTTCGCACCCTCGGCATTCGCGACCTGTGCCGCGTCGATTTCCGACTGGGCGAGGATGGCCGCCTGTACCTACTCGAAATCAACGCCCTCCCATCGCTTGAGCCAGGATCGAGCACATTCTCGGCGGCGGCACGCGAGGGGCTGGACTATGAGGCCACGCTAAACGCGGTGGTAACCAGCGCCGCCCGCCGCCAGGGGCTCATGGTCCCGCAGGTTGGTAAGCGCAAGCGACAGCCCGAGGCCCTGCGCATCGGTTTCTCCTACAACGTCAAGCGCGTAGATACCAAGGGCGGCGACGACACCGAGGCCGAGTACGACGCGCCCGAGACCATCAACTCGATTCGCGACGCGCTGGAGAGCTACGGCCACGTGGTGGTGCCCGTCGAGGCCACCGCCGAATTGCCCCGCCAGCTCATGGACACGCCCGTGGATCTGGTGTTCAACATCGCCGAGGGTGTCTCGGGCCGCAACCGCGAGGCGGCCGTGCCCGCCTTGTGCGAGCTGATGGGTATTCCCTACACCGGATCCGACGCGGCGACCCTGTCCATCGCCCTCGACAAGGCTCTGTCCAAACGCGTGTTGCGCCAGCACGGCATCCTGACCCCCGAATTCCAGGTCATGGAAACCGGACGCGAGCGGCTGTCGCCGAAGATGAAGTTTCCGCTCATCGTCAAGCCCAACCAAGAAGGCTCGTCCAAGGGCGTGAGCGCGCACGCCTCGGTAGTCGACGACGAAGAGGGTTTGCGCGCGGTGGTGCGCGAGCTGCTCGACAAATACCGTCAGCCCGCGCTCATCGAATACTACATCGCGGGGCGCGAATTCACGGTCGGGCTCCTCGGCGACAAGCGCCCGCGCGTATTGCCGCCCATGGAGATCATCTTCCTCGACAAGGCCAACCCACGGCCCGTCTACGACTACCAGATCAAGCAAGAGTGGGAAAAGCACGTCTACTACCAGTGCCCGGCCAAGCTCACGCCCGCCGAGCTCAAGTCCATGGAGCGCATCGCGCGCGAGACCTTCATCGCCCTCGACTGCCGGGATGTCGCGCGCGTGGATCTACGGATGGACGAAGCCGGCGAGATCTACGTCCTTGAGGTGAATCCCCTGCCCGGCCTCACGCCTGGCTATTCCGATCTTTGTCTCATCGCCAACGCGGCCAACATCGACTATCGCATGCTCATCGGCGAAATCCTGGCTGGCGGGCTCAAGCGCATGCGCGAAAAGCGCAGGGCCGATGCACGCGAGGCCGAGGCCGCGCGCTTGCCCTCGAATGGCGACGGCAATGGCAAGGACGGCAACGGCAAGGGTGAAAGCAACGGCAAAGGTGAGGGCAACGGCAAGGGCGAGAGCAAGGCACTACCCGTCGAAAAGACACCGCCGGTCGTCCCTGAACCGACCTGAAGTCGGCACTCGCCATGCGCGCGCGGTTTCGTGACCTGGGATTTGCCATCGGCCACGTGCCCACCGGCCCTGACAACGCCATCACCGATGTTCCTGGCGTGCGCGTGGGCCACACCACCTTGGTCGAAGGCGACGGCCCGCTGGTGGTCGGCGAGGGTCCCGTGCGCACCGGTGTCACCGCCATCCTGCCGCCCGATCCGGTCTTTTCCGAGCGCGTGCTAGCCGGCTCCTTCGTGCTCAACGGCGCGGGCGAAGTGTCGGGCCTCACCCAAGTGGTCGAATGGGGATTGCTCGAAACGCCGATCTTGCTGACCAGCACCATGTCCGTGGGCAAGGTGTCGGACGCCACGGTGAAGTGGATGACTCGCCGGTTTCCCGGCATCGGCAACGAATTCGACGTCATCATCCCCATCGTGGGCGAGTGCGACGACTCTTGGCTCAACGACGCCGTCGGCCGCCACGTGCGCTCGGAACACGTGTATCGCGCCATCGAACAGGCGAGCGCTGGGCCGGTGCCCGAGGGTTCTGTCGGCGCGGGCACGGGTCTCATCACCTGCGACTTCAAGGCCGGCATCGGCACCAGCTCGCGCCGGGTCGCTTTAACCCGTGCAGGCAACGAGCCCGGGCCCAGCTACAATCTGGGAGTCCTGGTGCAGTCCAATTTCGGCATCATGCGCTCCCTGCGCATCGCTGGCGTCCCCGTCGGAGAGATCTTGGCGCCTGACTACACCGACGAGGGCAAGCGCGTGCGCAACGCCGGCTCGATCATTTGCGTGGTGGCCACCGACGCGCCTTTGCTGCCCTCGCAGATCACGCGGCTGTGCAAACGCGCGGCCCTGGGCATCGGCCGCGTGGGCTCGTTCGCCGCGCACGCCTCGGGCGAGATCATCATCGGCTTCTCCACGGCCAACCAGGTCCCGCGCTCGACCTCAGGCATGACCCACCAGATCGAAATCCTGCTCGATGACGCCTGCGACGGGCTCTACGAAGCTGTCGTGGAATGCACCGAGGAAGCCATCGTCAACGCCCTGTGTATGGCCGACGACATGCGCGGCCAGTCCGACCACTTCGCGCCTGCCCTGCCGCTCGACGATCTGGCGACGATCCTGAACCGCCACCACGCCGCCCGCGAGCGTCCGTAGACGCCCCCCCATTTAGGACATTTAGGAGAGGAGGAGCAGAGCATAGGCGGAACAAGCGCCATTTTTCCTTCACCGAATCGCATCCGCAAATTGTCCGATATGAGAATGTTACGTAAGCCACACTCACCTACACATCCGAACTAGGCCAAGCTATCCTCTATACCCGGCAATTGAAAGATCGCCTCCTGCAAATCAGTTAGCAGGTAGGTTCCTGGTCCGGTGGCGACACCGGGGCGAGCAGTGCTCAGCGGTGCTTGGCCTCCGGCTTCATTGTGGGACTGCTTGTGGGTATGCCCGTTTGAGGCCGTAACCAATCCGTGCGGGCAGACATCGAAGGAGTGTTTAGGGGGACTACTAGGTTGGACTCTCTCTTGTGGCGGAGATGCATCCGATGGTGAATTCAAGATCGGCGTTGCATCCTCTGATCGTTGGGCTTGCGCTGGCCAATCTTGCCGGCTGCTCGGCTATCTGCCATCTCTTCTGCTCCGACTCGGGCGGAACGCCTCTACCCGCGGCGTTCGAGGTCGTGTCGGGCGCCCCCCAGGGCGACGCCATCTCGCGAACAGTCACGATCATTGCCGACTCGCACGCCCACCATCTCTGGGGCAAGCCGAACCTTTTGCAGACGGAGATAGGTGACCGAGTGTCGCCGTCTGCAATCCGGACTCCTCAGGCCGATCTGTGGGGTCCGTACTTCCAGCGCTGGATGCTGGCCTTCGGCCTCAAGAAGAGGCCACTTGTCCATCTTGGCGACGCCGCCGACCTGGCCTGCGCCGACGAGTATGAGGCCTTCATCGCCATGATGGACGGCCGCCCCGACGCGGCCACCTTCCCGTGGTTTCAGGCTCCCGGAAACCACGATGCCTATTTCTACGGCAACTTTCATGAGAAGGGCGGAGATTGGCAAGCCGCATGTGCCGGGAGCACACCGCTGACCAAGGACTTGCTGGTGAGGCGTTACCTGAGCGCCCTGGTCGGCCAGCCGTACCGGGACGGTGGAACCAGCATCCTGGCGGGCCAGAGGTTGAACGTCCCGACAGCACGGTTCGACGATCTGGGTGGAGGCGGGCTTCTTTCTGCGGTGGCCTGGAGTACCTCGATCTCCGCGCCGTGGAAGTCCTTCGTCGTGCAAATGCTCGATCTGACCGAGCCCAAGCAGACACTCAAGAAGCCTCGGACTGTGATGGCAATCCTTCTCGACACGGCGGTTTACGATGACCCGCCGACCCTAGTGCCGGTGGGCAAGAGCCTGCCCGTTGTGGCGCCAATCATTGGCGCGATCAACGCAGGAATTACCGGTGACATCACTGAGGCGGAGTCCGAGGTGGTGCGCTCTTGGGCGGCGACCGGCCGCGCGAAAGGGGCCGTGGTGGTACTGATGGGGCATCATCCGTTCAGCTCGCTGACAGCGCGCGCGCAGCGCCTACTTGGCGATCTGCACGCACACGACGGGGCAGTCCTATACGTCTCGGCCCACGACCACTTTGGCCAGTGGAAGGCCAACCTTACGGACAAATCCGGTTGGCCCGAACTCAATATTGGCTCGCTGCTCGACGAACCGGTCGAGGGGCGGTTCCTCCAACTGTCCACGTTGTCGGATGGCCGCATCGCCGCGAAGTCCGAACTCATGCGGCTGGATGCCCTGCTCAAGCAAACTGATCCACGCGTTCCTCGTTGTCGCCCCGAATGGGAGGCGAAATCGAACGAGGCCGACTACTACCTAAGCTACAAGCAACTCAAAGAACTCGACGAGACTGGCGCGCAGTTGACCATCCTGAACGTGCTTCTCTCGAGTTGGTTGCGTTACTTCAGGTTCATCCATTCGGCATCTGGCACGGGGCCGTGGCCGGAGGGATGGACGAGCGATCAAGACGCGGAGAGGGCGCTGGCAACCACGCGTGAGTCGTCGCTCGTCGGCGATAAGGTCAACCTTCTCCAGAAGATCGCGCGCGACGCCGACCAACGACCGGTTGTCGACCCTGGCATGCGCGACGCCTTCCGCATCTGCCAGGGCTACTGGGGCAGCAAATACGAGCGCATGGGCACTCGCTTGCCTGACGTTGACGATTGGGCGGTGGTCATTCCCAAGGAGTGAATGGTGGAAATGGAATCTGTATCTTTCGACCCAAAGACCGGAGAGCTACGCAACGTCCCGGCGTTCTTTGCCGAACGCCTGCCCGACGGGTTGCACTGGACCATTCAGGAGCACGTGGCTGTCCAACCGGGTATGCCCATCGGGTTGTGGCATTGGGACGATGGCGGCACGACCACCATCTTCGCGCCTGAAGGCTGTCGGGGATTCCTCACTGACGTGAACGATCGGGTCAGCCTGAACCTCCTCGACACCTTGCCATCGCAAACACTGATCGAATTGGGTTCCTAGATGCCGGCCGGATCTGACACGAATGAAAGGAAAGCATCTGTGATTTCGATAAAGAATGACTAGGTGGCGACCAGCTCATAAGCATTCGCCACCTCCCCGAGGCTTGCCCACGGGTTGTCCACGAGGTGGCGAAACTTGATGAGATCGGTCGATTGGAGATGAAGCCTGCGACTGACCAACTGCGGCTCAATCCGGCCATATTCGGCAGCGTTTAGTTCGTTTCGAGCGTCGCGAGTGCACTGTTCGATCCCCCGCACTTCCACTTACCGAAGACACTCCGCCAAGTGGGGTGTTATTGTTTCGGTTGAGCTGAGAAATGCGATGGCTGGAACTTCGGTCGGTGCTTCGATTTTGCCCTGAAGAGGCTCGGCCTGCCCACCCATTGCCCATGCGCTTTCATCCGGCGCAGTTTTGCATGTTTCAAAGAATGCTGACGGCATCGCGAAGGGCAGATGGAAAAACGTGCGTGTACCGCATGGTCATGGTGATGGATGAATGTCCGAGCAGAGCTTGGATGGAGGTTATGGGGGTGTTCGCGGCAGCGAGATGGGAGGCAACGGTGTGGCGCAGAACATGCCAGCCGATTTGACTCGGCCGCGTACCCACCGTCCATCGCGATGACGTGAAAATGAACATTCAAGGCTGCCCAGAAGAGCGGATGTGCGTGGCCATTTCTGGGATTCGCCGTGGAAGCCTCCAGGACGACCATGATGCTACATGGCGCGCCCGGGAGAGTGGAGAATTCTCAACTCCTCGAACCACAGAGTAAAGTCAGGCCCTCGATGCGTATCGGCTTCCTCATCGGCGGGCTCGCCACCTTGCAGCCGACCTTCGCCGGGAACTACCTGGCCTGGTCGGCGCACCGCCGTGGCCACGAGGTTCGCTTCGTGACCGCGGACGAGCTTTCCTTTCTCGACGACGGCAGCGTATTCGCCACCACGTTGCGCGTGCGGGCCGGCGACTACGCCAAGCCCGCCGATTTCTATCGCGCCCTGGTCTCCACCGACGCCGTCCGCGAGGAAGACACGCTGTCGGGATTCGACGTGGTGATCATCCGCTACAATCCCCTACGCGAGCCGCACAGCGCGCCGCCGTCGCCCATCCTCGATTTCTGCTGGCGCCTGCGCCTGGGCGGCACCTTCGTGGTCAACGACCCCGAGGGCGTTTTTCGCGCTTGGGGTCGCTTGTACCTGTCGGATCTGCCCGCCGACGTTCACGCGCGCACCTTGGTCTCGCGCTCGCCCGAAAGGATCAAGGCCTTCCTGCGCGACCTTGGCGGGCCAGCGGTGCTCAAGCCGCTGGCGCACGCCGGGCATGAAAAGGTGTTCCGCGTACCCAAGGTTCAGGTCAAGAACCTGAATCCCATCATCACCGCCATCACCAAGGATGGTTACGCCATGGCCCAGGAGTACCTGCGCGAAGCCGAGGAAGGGGAAAAACGGCTCCTCCTCCTCGGCGGCGAACCCATTCGGGTCGGCGGGCAAGTCGCGATCTACCGGCGACTGCCAGGCCTCGGCGAGGGCGAAAAGAAGCGGCGC
This sequence comes from uncultured delta proteobacterium, assembly GCA_963723955.1. Classification (GTDB taxonomy): domain Bacteria; phylum Myxococcota_A; class Polyangia; order Fen-1088; family Fen-1088; genus Fen-1118. The sequence goes on along the minus strand of CAVRSU010000009.1, from coordinate 417,644 downwards.
AATCCAGCGCGGCGACGCTGCAAGTTCGGCGCCGTCGAGGAGCGCATCTGCGAGTTACTGCGTCCGAAGCTGCTAGCCGACGGCCTCTATCTCGTCAGCGTCGATTTGGCCGGCGGCAAGATTCTCGAGCTCAACGCCTTCTCGCCGGGCGGAATCCATTCGCTGCGCGAGATCTATCGCGTGGACGTGGCCGAGATCATCATCCGCGATCTCGAGCGCCGGGTGCGCCTGCGCGATGCCTACCGAGGCACGCACGATCCCGAGGCGGCGGGGGTGGTGTGACTCGGGCGGCGAGCCCTCGATCAGACTCGCAGACTCGATCGGATATAATGACGGCGATGCATCGACTGCGCGTGGGGCTGCTGCTGTTCGGCTCCGGTTTGGCGGCCCTGGTCTATCAGGTGGCGTGGATCCGCGAATTCCGCCTGATTTTCGGCGCCAGCACCGCCGCCACCGCAGCCGTGTTGGCGGTGTTCATCGGGGGCCTCGGTGCGGGCGGGCTGATCCTCGGGGCGCGGGCGGATCGATCATCGCATCCCCTGCGGCTGTACGGTGCCTTCGAGCTGGGGGCGGCGACCTTGGCGGCCATTTCTCCCCTCTTGCTGTGGCTGGTTCGCGTGATCTACGTCGGGCTGGGTGGCAGCGCCAGCCTGGGATTGTTTGGTGGTACCTGCCTGCGCTTGCTGCTCGGGGCATTGGTGCTGGCTGGCCCGACCCTGCTCATGGGCGGCGCCATGCCCGCCGCCGTGGCTGCCGTGGAAGTCGACGAGGACGTAGGCCGGCGCCACCTGGCGCTGATCTATGGGCTCAACACCTTGGGCGCGGTGACGGGCTGTCTGCTTGCCAACTTCGTTCTCATCGAGCTGCTCGGCACGCGAAAGACGCTTTGGAGTGCCACCCTCCTGGGAGCAGCCGTGGCGCTGCTTGCCCTCGCCTGGTCCCGGCGCCGCTCTCCGACGGGCACGGCCAGCGCGAGCGAGCTCGTCGCAGCTCCGGCCGCGCCCGCGAATTTCGTGCTTTTCGCCGCGGGCCTGGTTGGCTTCGCGTTCTTTCTCATGGAAATGGTGTGGTACCGGATGCTGGGACCGCTGCTCGGGGGCACGGTGTTCAGCTTCGGCATCATCCTGGCCGTGGCCTTGCTTGGCATCGGCGTGGGCAGCGTGCTCCACGGCCTTCTGCAATCACGCGGCCGCGAGCCTGCGACCTTGACCGGTTTCGCCGGCATCTGTCTTGTCGAGGCGCTTGCCGTCGCGGCTCCTTTCGCCCTGGGCGACAGGGTGGCGCTGCTGGCCCTCTTTCTCCGTCCCCTCGGCAACCTGGCCGGTTTCTGGGGACACGCCGCCTGCTGGGCCTTGATCGCGAGCATCGTCATCTTGCCGGCGGCCTTGGCAGCGGGCGTGCAATTCCCCGTGCTCATCGCCCTGCTCGGACGTGGTCGTGCCGATGTGGGACGCCAGACGGGTCGCGTGTACGCGGCCAATACGGTGGGCGCCATCGCCGGTTCGTTGGCCGGCGGATTTGGCATGTTGCCGTTGCTGACGGCACCCGGTTGCTGGCAGTTCGTGGCTGCCCTGCTGGGGCTGCTGGCCCTGGTGGCGTATCTGGTCGCCCAGCGCACGGCCGGGCGGCCGCGGGGATTGGCTCATGCCCTTCCCTCGCTCTTGGCCAGCGCGCTCTTGGCAACCCTGCTTTTCGCACGCGGTCCCACTGCGGTCTGGCGGCACAGCCCCATCGCCGTGGGTCGGGTCAATCCCGCATCGCTGGTGGACGCGACGGCGTTGCGAGATTTCGAGAATGGCGTACGCCGATCCATCGAGCGCGACGACGAGGGCGTGGAAAGCAGCGTTGCGCTTGAGCGTTCGACCGGGTACGCATTCATTCTGAACGGCAAGACCGACGGTCACGCGCGCATGGATGCCGGCACGCAGGTCATGGGTGGCCTGCTGGGCGCCTTGCTACACCCGAACCCGCGACGGGCCTTCGTGATTGGCCTCGGCACCGGCAGCACGTCGGGCTGGCTGGCCGCCGTGCCTTCCATCGAGCGCGTGGACAGCGTGGAGCTCGAACCAGCCATTCTCGAAGTGGCGCGCAAGTGCGCCGCCGTCAATCACGGTGTCATGGACAACCCCAAGCACCGGATCATCATCGGCGACGCGCGCGAGACGCTGCTAGCACGCGGCGACGCCTACGACATCATCGCTTCGGAACCGTCCAACCCGTATCGAGCCGGGATCGCCAGCCTGTTCACCCGCGAGTACTACCAGGCCGTGAACCGTCGTCTGGCCCAAGGTGGGATCTTCCTGCAGTGGGTTCAGGCCTATGCCATCGACGGCCAGACACTGCTGACCATCATGGCCACCCTCGCCCAGGTGTTTCCGTCGGTGGAAATCTGGCGAATGGCGCCGTCCGACCTGTTGCTGGTGGCGACGCGCACGGAGCTGGTTCACGATGTCGCCGAGACTCGTGCACGCATGAAGCAAGAACCCTTTCGGGCCGCCCTGCTTGGTGCCTGGAGCACGGTCACGCTCGAAGGCCTGCTCGCCCACCACGTGGCACGCCCCTCGTTGGTGCGGCGGGTGGCCGAGCTGCAAGGCTCTACCATCAACACCGACGATCGCACACGCGTCGAATTCGGATTCGCGCGCTCCCTGACTGGCACAGGCAACCTGCACGCGGGTGACATCGAGGCGTTGGCCCGTGCGCGCGGCGAAAGTCGCCCGGTCTTGGTGGGCGGCGACGTGGATGAAACCCTGATTGCCGACGAAGAAGTCGGTTTCGCCATGTCGCTCGGGATTGGCCCCGGCGGTTCGCCGGCTGGCGGGGACGAGCAGCGCACCCGTAGTGCGGCCCTGTCCGAGTGGATCTCCAGCCGCTACGCAAACATCCCCACCATCTGGCGCCGCCAGCCTAGCGAACCGCGCACCCTGGTCGAGATGATGGTGGTGGGTGACGGATTGGCGGAGATCGGCGACGCCGAGGCGCTGCGCATGGCCGAACAGTTGCGTCCGCTTTGGCCGCCCGTTGCCGCCGGGATCGAGGCGCGCCTCCTGCTACGGCAGGACAAACGCAACGAGGCTCTGCGGGTCCTCGAAACCAGCCTCATCGCCTATCGTACGGATCCCTGGCCACCGCCAACCTTTATGCTTCGAACCATGAACCTGGCCGTCGAAACGGCGCGCGGACATGGCCCCGAGATGCAGCGTCTATTTGCCACGCTCTCGGCGCCCTTCGCGGTCCACATGATGGATGAGGCGCGGGCGAGCGCGCTGGTCACGCTCGCCAAGGCCATGTCACCGGGTCCGGCTTGCGCACACGCGCTGTCGTATTTCGAACCTGACATCCCGTGGAATGCGGATTTTCTGTCCTTCCGCACCCAGTGCTATCAATCGATCGGGTCAAACCTGGCACCGCGTGCGCACGCGGACTTGCGCACTTTTCTGGGGCACAACCCAAGCAAGCTGCCTGCGGCGCTGGTCAAATAGGCTTGGTGCACGCCGTGCCGCCGTGCCGAGATCCGTTCGGCGATCCCTTCGCGGTAGATCCTTGACCTGAGTTTGAGTAACCTTGCCCCAAGAGACAACACGCGTGGTGGACATCGATTTCAAGGCCAAGCGAAATCGGGAGGGAGCTTCCGGTCCCCTCGTGGAGGATCGTACGGGTGTGCCCCAAGGCCCGCTCATGGACGAGCTGTCCATCCCCAATCCGCCGGTCGAGCCGGGCCCCATCCTCACGCTGTCAGCGGAGGAAATCACCCGCTTCTTCGTGCGTTCGCGCCGCGACCAGGACACCGAGCGCTGGGACGTTCGCCTGGACGCGGCTTTGCGGGAAATCCTGGAGCGGGCCAACGATTTCGTGCCCTCGGAAGCGGGCGGCATTCTGCTCGACGATCCGCGCGCCACGCTGTCGGGCGTGCGCACGCCGCGCCTGACCTTCATCGCGGTCTACGGCCCCGACTCGGGCCAGCTGCTCGGCAAACGCATTCCCTCGGATCGCGGGTTCGTCGGTCAGATCTACCGCTCGGGCGTTCCCTACCGCAGCGACCACCTGGATGCAAACGATCCGCTGCTCAACTTGCCCAATCGCGGCTCAGACGCAGCCGTGGTCTCGGTCATCGGGGTTCCGGTGCTGGTTGGGGATTCCATCTGTGGCGTGCTCGAGCTCACCAACCGGCGTTCGGGCAGTCCCTATTCCGCCCGCGACAACGAGCTTCTGCGCATCTTCGCGGCGTACATGTCGTCGTCGATCCAGAACGCCCTCGACGCTCTTCGTGCGCGCGCCATGGCTCGGCTCGACCACCTGACGGGACTATTCAACAGCCGCTATTTCCACGTACGGCTGCAAGACGAGATCGCCCACGCCGATCACAACGGCACCGAGCTGTCCTTGCTCTTCATCGACCTCGACTATTTCAAGACCGTCAACGATCGCTTCGGCCACGTGGCGGGCAGTTGGACCCTGCGCGAGGTGGCGCGGCTGCTGTCCGAAAACGCTCCGCCCGCCACCGTGCTGGCCCGCTACGGCGGCGACGAATTCGTCGCCATCCTGCCCGGCGCCGATTTGCAGCGAGCATTGCAGACCGCGGATCTGCTTCGTCGCGTGATCGAGGACGCCTCGTTCTTCGATACGGACACGGAAAACCGTCGAGGCGGCCCAGCCGCTGCCCGGCGTGCGCGCGTCCATCGGCGTCGCCTCCTACCGCGATCATTTGGCGCCGAGCGGGAACCAACGCCGCAGGGAAAACCTTCTTTTGCGTCTGGCGGACACCGCCATGTATCGGGCCAAGGCCAACGGACGCAACCGCGTCGAAGTCGCCGAGGCGGAGGAATAGCATGTCGCGTGTACTTTGGTTGGCCGTGGCCGGGTGTCTTCTTGGAGCCGGCTGTTTTCAGGACAGCACGGCCCAGCACAGCGCATTTCTGCCCCTCAGCAACTATCAAGCCACGTTCCAAGTCGTGCGGGACTGCCGTCTGAATATTCAACACTCGAACCAGTACCAACTCGTGTACGCCAATACCATCGCTGCCGATCCCTACACAAACGGCGTCTATCCCTTGCCCGCGGGCAGCGTGGTATTCGCCGAAGAACACGGCAACGACTCGTCCTGCACCAGCCTGACGGGCTACTATTTGATGGCCAAGGAGCAGCCGGGCTACGACAGCGCTGTCCACGATTGGCACTGGCAAGCGCTCGACGACAACCAGCGCGTTCTCCAGGACGGCCACCTCACCACCTGCTCGTCCTGCCACGCTCAGCCGCCGTGCAACGACTTCCTCTGCTCGCCTCCCTAGAAGTCGTGTCCAAGAAAAGCTGCGGGGCCCGTCAAAGTCGGGTGTAACCAGAACGTGACTTGACCGGCCCTGCCCAACGGGGCGAGCGTGGCCGCCTGTGCCAACAGCCTGTTCTCGCTGCACCATCTGGCTGTGGGTCCGTTCACCGAATGCTCGAGCTCGGAGGCCACATGACGCCGTATCGACCAATCAGACTTGCCGTCTCGTTGTGCGCCCTGGCGTTTCTTGTATCCGCTGGAATCGCATCCAAGGCGTGGGCCGCCGCGCCTACGGCCCAGCAGATAGTGGCGGCGAGTGGCGATGCCGCAGCCAAGGTGCTGATTGTCTCCCAGGTGTCCCTTCCCGAGACCGGACGTGAGGCCTACGCAGCCAAGCTTCGGATGGGATCGGGTGAGTACACGATCGTCGTGGTAGACGGCGAAGGTCGCCCCATCGAAGGGCGGGATGTGCTGCTCGCCGCCGAGGCCAAGGCAAGACGGCAACGCTACGGCGGGCTCGGGAGCCGCCTGCTTGACGATCTGAAGACCCGGGCCAGTGACGAACTGGTCCCGGTGGCAGTCTGGACGAAGGTCAGGATTGACCGCCCCCAGCGCGAAGAGGTCCTGGCCAATGCCACCAGCCGAGCCACCTTCGATACCAAGCTAAGAGGGCAGCTAGCAGCGGCAGCAGACCCGATCGTCGCGTGGCTCAACCAGCATGCCGCGGGCAGGGTCAACACGCTCACATCGGGCGATCTGACCAGCCCGTTGCTGCGAGCGCGGGTACCGGCCTCGTTGGTGCCAGAGCTGGGCAGTCTTGCCAACGTGGACGTGGTGGACCTGGATTCGCCGATCAGTCCCCTGTCCACCGCCTGGTTTGGCGCCACCAACGTGCTCGCGGCCCGTGTCATCACCACCGGCTGGAGCGTCAGCGCCTGCGTGGTCGAGAATGATCGGCCGGACGATACCACCTACCTGCTAGTCTCTGACATGCAGACCCCTGATGGCTTCATCACGGATGACCTTCACTCCCGAAGGGTGATGGGCATCATCAGCAACACCTGGGGCCCCAGTGTCACGGATGCCTCCCTCTACATGGGGAACTATGCCTACGCAGCAATGACTACCGGTATCGATTGGTGTCGCGGCCAGGGCACGCCCGTGATGAATTTCAGCATCGTTGAGAATCCATACACTGGGCTCATGGATCGCCAGTTGGACTGGTACACCATGTTGCCACCCTTCCCATTGATGGTGGCTGGCTCAGGCAATCAGGGCGGTCTGTGCGAGAACTGCACTAAGAACGGACTGGTCGTTGGCGCCAGCGCCGACATGGGGACCGATGGTATCTTCGATGACGTCATTGCGCCCTTCAGCGCCTATGGTAACCGAGACGACTACGAGCTTCCGCATCTGGTTGCCCCGGGCGTCTGTATAGACTCGGCAGACTTGCCCTGCGTCGCTGGCGCGACCAACCTGTCCTCCGGCACGAGCTTCTCCACTCCGCAGGTGACGGGTGCAGCCATGCTCATGTTGGCACACAACCCCTATCTCTCCGGTTGGCCCGAAGGCTTCAAGGCCCTGCTCATGGCCACCGCAACCGCGAACATCGACGGGGACCGATTCTCCAGCCTCCCCGCGTCGGTCGACATGAAGGACGGCGTCGGGCTTCTCAACACCGGGGCAGCCGTGGCGCTGGCCGGTGAGGAGAACAGGGTCTGGTGCAACAACAACCCTCAGGCCAAGGGCTTCATGATAGGTGGCGTGGATCTGCGGGGCGCCGGCTTTTCCAACTGCCAGTGGAACCTTGCCGCCACCCGGAACGGTCGCATGCGAGTTATCGTGAACTGGGACGCCACTGCAAGCTGCACGGTCGACGGCTCCGACTGCAGCTCCGACGTGCTCGATGCGGACATCGATCTGCACGTCTATGATTCGTCCGGTCAGACGCTACTATGCTCCTCTCTCACCTTCGGCAGCTCGTGGGAGGGATGCGAGTTCCCCGTAACTGCAGGAAGCACATATGCCGTCAAGCTCAACATCGCCTCCGCAAATCAAGACAAGACATACTACGGTCTCGCCTGGACCGATATTCCCATGCCAGAAGCCCCCACCGCACAGGTAACCCTGCAAGGAGCTCAGGAAACCTACGAGGATGAGTTCGGAACACACTCCGCCATTCGCATCAATTGGCAGGCCAGTGCAGGCAGCGAAGGAATCATCCTAGCCATGGGCGAAAACCCCACCGCTCTTCCTCCCGTGGTTGACGGGCAGGCGATTGCCCAAATGTGTACCCTCGGATCCTGGAGGAGCGCAACCAGCATAGGCAACAGCAACTGGAAGTGCCTATACCGAGGGACCGACAGGAGCGGAACAGGGGTGGAATACGACGTGAACCCGAACTCCATCTACAGAATTTTCGCCATCCCATTCAACGAGTTCAGGCTCGGAATGCCGAGCTATCGTGTCGCCGTCAGCAGCGCCAATCCCATCAGCGTGCCAGACATCCCCAGTCCGGTGGGGGTCCCGGCGGCACCCCGTCCGTTCGTTCTGGGACTGGCTGTGATCCTGGTCGCAGCCGGCGCAACGCAACTGAAAAGACGAGGAGGCCACCGTGCAACGAGGTCGTAGATTGAGCCAAGCGCTGATACTGGCCGCCGCCTGCCTGCTTGTCGCGTGCGGGCGAAGGACGTTGGCCGTTCACCCTGTCTCGGATTCAGGCACCGATGACTGGGGTTGCGAGAAAGGTCAGATGGATCCGGTGGACGTCGAGCCGGTCCTTGATGTGCATGAGATCGCCTGGGACACCTGTACGTCTGGGTTGGATGGTCAAGAAGACACAGCGCCACCCAGCCTGGATGTTGCCGCGACAGAGGGTCAAGAAGACACAGCGCCACCCAGCGCGGATGTTGCCGCGACAGAGGGTCAAGAAGACACAGCGCCACCCAGCGCGGATACCGCCGTAACGGCCGAGGTCGGTCTCCCGCCGTGCCTGACCAACGCGGATTGCGCACCTGACGCCTTTTGCTCTTTTCTCGATGAGCAGGTGGTCCACTGTTCCTCCCTGGACGCCAGCACGGGTCGCTCAATCCTGGCCACGCCTGGCGTTTGCCGCCCGATCCTCTGCGGGAGTCAGGGCTGCTTGCACAAGCCGTGCACGACCAACCTGGATTGCAATCCCAACGAGACCTGCCACGGGCCCAGCTATGGGTGTGGCAGTTCACTCATACACTTGGATCTCGTGGACTGCGCCGTCGATTGCCCGCCTGTGCTTTCGAACTATCGCTCCAATTGGATCTGCCTCTGCCAAAGTTGCTGAGAGCGTGTTCAAAAAGTGGACAGGCGTGCATGGCGGGGGGAATCAGCAAATGTCACCGCGAAGGCCGGGCTGTCGCGACTGAGAAGACCAGGCTCCCATGGTGCAAAGAAGTCGTAGATTGAGCCAAGCGCTGATACTGGCCGCCGCCTGCTTCTTCGTCGCGTGCGGGCGAAGGACGTTGGCCGTGCACCCTGTCTCGGATTCAGGCACGGATGACTGTGGCTGCGAGAAAGGTCAGATGGATCCGGTGGACGTCGAGCCGGTCCTTGATGCGCATGCAGCCGAAGAGATTGCTTGGGATACCGGTACATCTGGTTTGGATGGTCAAGAAGACACAGCGCCAGCGAGCCTGGATGTTGCCGCGACAGGGGGTCAAGAAGACACAGCACCACCCAGCGCGGATGCCACCGTAACGACCGAGGTAGCGCTCCCTTCGTGCCAGACCAACGCGGATTGCGCACCTGATTCGTTCTGCTCTTTTCTCGACGAGCAGGTGGTCCACTGTCCCACCTCGGACGGCGGCCCGGATCGCTCAATCCTGACCACGCCCGGCGTTTGCCGTCCGACCCTCTGCGGGAGCACGGGCTGCTTGCACAAGCCGTGCGTAACCAACCTGGATTGCAATCCCAACGAGATCTGCAACGGACCGAGCTATGGGTGTGGAAGCGCAACCCTTCACTTGATCTTGCTGAACTGTGCCAACGATTGCCCGCCGGTGTTTTCCGATCAGCGACATTCTCCCCAGATCTGCCTCTGCCAAAGTTGCTGAAAGCGTGTTCGGAAATGGACAGACGTGCATGGCTGTGGGAAATTGGCACATGTCGTCACGAAGGCCGGGCCAGCGCGCCTGAAAGGACGAGGAGCCCATCGTGCAAGGAGTGTCCCAAAAAAGCCAAGCACATTTCGGCGCCTGGACTTCCCCACTCTCCGCCGAAGCCGTGGCGGAAGGCAGCGTGCGTCTGGGTGGACTCGCGCTCGACCGGGATGATGTCTATTGGGTCGAGAGTCGCCCGGCGGAACAAGGCCGTCTGGCGCTTCTGCGCAAACAGGAGCATGGGACCGTCGAGGAAGTCGTGCCCGCACCCTTTTCCGTACGCACGCGCGTGCACGAGTACGGCGGCGGCGCCTTCGCCGTGGAGCGCGGAGAGGTGATCTTCGCCAACGACGCCGACCAGCGCCTCTATCGCGTCGATACCGCGCGTGAGGCGCCCTGGCGGTCCGAGGTGATCACTGCACAACAAGACATTCGCTTCGCCGACTTGCAGATCGACCGGCGATTCGGCCGCGTGGTCTGCGTCGCCGAGCGCAAGCGCGCGGGCGGCGAGCCAGAAAACTTCCTCGCCAGCGTTTCGCTGGGCAGCGGCGAGGTCAGCGTGCTGGCGAGCGGCGCGGATTTCTACGCCTTTCCTCGCATCGATCCGGCGGGCACGCGCCTGGCGTACCTGACCTGGAATCATCCCGCCATGCCGTGGGAGGCGTGCGAGCTCTACGTCGCCGGCATCCTCGCCGATGGCTCGCTTGCCCCCGCGGCGAAAGTGGCGGGCGGCGCTGGCGAATCCATTTTCGAGCCCGCGTGGTCGCCTGCCGGCGTTCTCCACTTCGTCTCCGATCGCAGTGGCTTTTCCAACCTCTACCGAATGGACATGGGTGGCGCCGTCACCTGCATCTGCGCGGCGGAGGCGGAATTCGCCACGCCGCTTTGGGTCTTCGGCCTGTCCACCTACGCCTGGCTCGACGACGACACCATCGCGTGCGTGTACCAAAGATCCGGCCTTTGGCACCTGGCCACGCTGGTCGGCAAGATCGGCCGGCTCGACAATGTTGCAACGGATCTCACGGAACTGGGAATGGTCTTTGCCAGCGCCGGCCGCGCCCTGTTCGTCGGCGGCTCCGCCGCACGATCTCCAGCGCTCTATTTCCTGAGCGCGCAAGGCCATGAGGTGAACCTTTTCTATCGTCCGAGCCCTGACCTCGTTGCCGCGGATGCGGTCTCGCGGCCGAAGGCGATCTCTTTCCCAACCTCCGGGGGCGCCACCTCCCACGGCCTGCTCTACCTACCGCAAAGTCCCGATTGTGAAGCCACCGACGACGAGCGCCCGCCTCTGCTCGTCATCTGCCACGGCGGACCGACGGGATCGACGTCCACGGCGCTCAACCTGAACATCCAGTTCTGGACCACGCGCGGCTTCGCGGTCCTCGACGTGAACTACCGCGGTTCGACCGGCTACGGCCGCGCCTATCGCAAGGCGCTGGACGGCCAGTGGGGCGTTGTCGACGTCGAGGACTGCGTGGCCGGTGCGCGCTTGCTGGCCGCGCAGAGCTTGGTCGACGGCAAGCGCATGGCCATCCGCGGATCGAGTGCGGGTGGCTTCACCGTACTGTGTGCGCTCGCCTTCCACGACGTCTTCGCCGCAGGCGCCAGCTACTACGGCGTCAGCGATCTGGAGGCGCTGGCGCGGGACACGCACAAGTTCGAAAGCCGCTACCTCGACTCCTTGGTGGGGCCATACCCAGAGCGCCGCGATGTCTATCGCGCCCGCTCGCCCATCCACGCGGCGGATCGCCTGGCCTGCCCCGTGATCTTCTTTCAAGGCCTGCAGGACCGCGTGGTGCCACCCGCCCAAGCCGAGAACATGGTGGCGGCCCTGCGCAGCCGCGGCCTGGTCGCGCCGCTCGTGCTCTTTCCCGACGAACAGCACGGTTTCCGGCGCAAGGAAAACATCGCCCGCGCCCTCGAAGCCGAGCTCGCGTTCTACCGCGAGGTCTTCGCAATCGACGCCCCGCCTCGCGAACGTTCGTAGCTGGCCACACGTCCTGGTTGGTGGCGGCGGAGCCGAAACAGGTGGCCGGGGAGGGCTTCCACCTGCACGCCGAAACTATCCCTATACCCAGAATCCTCCCGTCGCCGTTGCTTACGGCGGAAGAGTTGTCCTGTGATAACTTCATAGCTAAAGGTATTGGACGACTGAAATGCCGATATCGCGCATTGTTGGCTTGCTAGTGGTTGCCGCATCGCTAGCGGCGGGATGTAGCTCGGCCAAGTGCCGCGACACCTACGATGCTTCCTCGTCTGACATGCAGATTGTTGCGCTCGCTGACGTGCCCTCGGCCGTGACCGGTCCCGAGGCTGGTGTGACCTCCGATGCGTTGGAGGCTTCCGTCGGTCCTGATGCCCCGGCAGGGCCTCTTGACTCTGTGGCAGCCGACGGTTCGCTCGACGTGTCGCCGTCCGATGCTCCCGACTCCGGCCCTGCCTCCGCCAACACCTGCGACGACGGCCTTTTGTGCACGACGGATACCTGCGTCACTGGCGCCTGCCAAAACACCTTGAATCCCGGTTACTGTTTGATCGACAAGGCTTGCTATCTGGACGGCGACACCAAGCCGGGCGATACCTGCCAGGCTTGCAACGTCGCTAGGTCCACCTCGCTCTGGACACCAGAGGCTGAGGGCACGATCTGTGGCCCAGGGAAGTCCTGCCAGTCGCAGGTCTGCACCGGCTGCGGCAACGTCGGCCAGGCTTGTTGTGGTGCGGCCACGCCAGGAACCTGTGTGGCAGGAGTCGCCTGCAGTGCCAGCGAGAACAAGTGCCAGGCCGACAAGGCTATCGATCTTTCAGGCACCGAGGACACCATCTGCGCGCTCTTCCAGTCGGGCAGCGTGCGCTGCTGGGGAACGAACGGCGCCATGCTGGGCGCAAACCCTGATTCCAACCTGGCCGCGCCTCCAATCGCTGGGCTGCAGGACGCGGTCAACATTTCAGTCGGCCAGGGTACCGCCTGCGCGGTCCGCGCCACGGGCACTGTGTTTTGCTGGGGCAACGCGCTGGCTGGCGGAGTACCAGTTCCCGGCATCACCAACGCCACGCAGGTGTCGGCTGGCCCGCACACGTGCGTGCGGACGTTGGACAGCAAGGTTCTGTGCTGGGGCACCAACAGGTCGGGTGAGTTGGGGCTCGGAACCATCGGCACAACCGCGACCTCCACTCCACAAGAGATGTTGGGTGTGACCGATGCCAAATATGTCGCCGCGTGCGGTGGTGCGACATGCATTCTGCGAAAAGGTGGCCAAGTCTCCTGCACCGGCAACAGCCACGAGAATGGTCAAGCCGCCAGCACGTCGACGATTGCCGACCTGCCGGCTGTCTCCAGCGCCGTTTCGTTGTCATGTTCGACCTCGGACACTGCCGGCATCTTCTGGGCGGTCACAAAAAATGCGACTCTGCTTACCTGGGGATTTGACCACGCTTCACCTGAAAGTGAGCCAGGGGTAGGTCAGGTAGTTTCGGCCAGATGGGCCGGGGGCGTTGGCGTCGGATCTTCCTGGCTCGCTGTTCAATTGGACGGCACGCTTTGGTCAGTGGGGGATAACACCTGGGGGCAACTCGGGAATGGCACCTTCACCTCCGACACGGTTTGCACGATCCCCAGACTAGTCCACCATGCTTCATCAGTGAGCAACGTCGTTGCGGTTGCGGCAGCGTCGGCCTCCTCTGGCGGCGTGGCCACATGTCTGCTCCGCACCGATGGGAGCATAAGCTGCGCAGGGCAAAATGGCAGCAGCAGTGGTGGTGGCACGGCGCTGGGTGATGGACAGCATTCTCCACAAGCTCCTCGGGCCTACTTCGTACCCGTGGTTGGCATCCTCCCGGTGGCCAGCGAGGACGGACAGTGCTACGACGGTCTCGACAACGACGGTGACGGCCAGACTGACCTCGACGATTCGGACTGTGCGCAAGATCTGGGCTCGGCCACCGGCACTTCTGTTGCCACGGTTTCGTTCGCCGGCACTTTTGGCAACTACTTGCGGGAGAGTTGCAACGGTGCTGCCGACCGCTACGGAGGTCCCGAAGCCGTGCTCACCTGGACCGCGCCCAGTAGCGGCACCTATCAGCTCGACACCAGTGGCAGCACCTTCGACACGGTCTTGGCCGCCTACAAGGGCAACCCTCTGACCAGCTGCACCGAGCTCGGCTGCAACGATGACGGCGCCACTCTGTCGAACGGCGCATCTGCCATCCAGATCGATGTTGTCACCGGCGACAGCATCACCGTCGTCGTCGACAGCAAGGCCGCCCCGTCCGGACCAGCATCGTTCACTCTCAACATCACCAGACAGTGATCTCTGGACTCAGTCTGCACGCCGGCCATCCGGTTGCTCGGTGCCAGTGTTTTCGAGGAGAGCGCGCAGTTCCGTCGGAACGGAGCCGCGCAGCTCGCCTCTGACCGGCTTGCCGCTCCGCCGCCTCCAACCAGGACGCGTGGCCAGCTACGAACGTTCGCGAGGCGGCGCTACCCTGGATCCGGTCCGCCGGCCTGGCGCATGCGCGCGATCACGCTTTCTTCCATGAGGTCTTCCATGGTCTGTCCGCCGTAGCGGGCGGCGATGCGATCGTCGTACTCGTCGGCCACGAAGGCGAAGTCGCGGATGGTCTGGGTGAACTCCTCCTTGTCGCCGAGATCGCGGTCGAGCAAGGTGTGACAAAGGACGATGGCCTGGCCCTCGGGCACGAAGGCGAAAGCCCCGAAGCGCAGGACCGCGTTGAGCTGAAGCAGCTCCACCGCCAGCATGCATTCCATGCTCACGCCCTTCACCAACTGGGCGACCAGCCGGACAAGGGAATGGTCCTTCCAGGGATGCACCTTGATCATGATCATCGAGGAGCCCTGTTTCACGGCGTAAAGGCCGTCCTCTACCTTGCGGTAGGCAGGGCTCGCCCCCAACATCTTTTCGATTTTTTGGCTAGCGGCTTGAACCGCCGCGCGGGCACGGGCCTTTCGTTCGGGCATACATGATCGGTAACACGAAGTTGGCCTCTTGCGAAGCCCACGCTTGTGCCACGCTTGCGTCACGAATCGCGGCGGTCGTCGCGGGCGATGCCGAGGGCGCGCATCTTCTTGTGCAAATTCGTGCGTTCCAGGCCCAGCACCTGGGCCGTGCGCGAAATGTTCCATTCGTTCTCGTCGAGCTTGGCCAGCACGTACTGACGCTCGACCAGATCGCGAAGCTCGCGCAGGGGAAGGTTCTTGGCCTCGGGGGGCAGCTCCAGGGCACTCAGCGCTTGCACGGGCCGTTTTCCCCTTGCCACCTCGGCCACGATCTCTTCGGGCAGGTCGCCCACGCCGATGCTGTCCTCGGAGAGAATGACCAGGCGCTCGACCACGTTGCGCAGCTCGCGCACGTTGCCCGGCCAGGTGTAGGCCGAGAGGATCTCCACCGCTTCGGGTGTGAGGCTTTTTTCGTGTAGGCCATTTTCGTGTGCAATCTGGCTCACGAAGGATTTGCACAGAAGTGGAATGTCGGCGGCCCGATCGCGCAGCGGGGGCGCGCGCAGGGGAACCACGGCCAGACGAAAATAGAGATCCTCGCGGAACTGCCCGCCTGCGACCGCGGCTTGCAGATCGCGGTTGGTGGCGGCCAGCACGCGCACGTCCACCTTCAGGGTCGTTTCGCTGCCCACGCGCGACAGCTCGCCCGACTGGAGCACGCGCAGCACCTTGGCCTGCGCGGACAAGCTCATGTCGCCGATCTCGTCGAGGAAAATGGTACCGCCGTCGGCCAGCTCGAACAGGCCCTTCTTGCGCGCGGCCGCACCTGTGAAGGCGCCGCGCTCATGCCCGAACAGCTCCGACTCGATGAGCTCGGGCGGAATGGCCGCGCAATTCACCTTGATGAAGGGCCGCTCGCGCAGCTGGCTTTCGCGATGGATGGCGCGCGCGACCAGCTCCTTGCCGGTGCCCGACTCGCCGGTGATGAGCACGCGCGTACGGGTGGGCGCGACCTTGGCGATCTGGGCGTAGAGCGCAGCCATGGCTGGGCTCTGGCCCACCATCTCGAAGCGGCCTTGGGCCAGCGCGCGCAAGCCCGCCACTTCGCGCACCATGGCCCGGCGTTCGAGAGCGTTGCGCAGAGTCACCATCAGGCGCTCGCGATCGAGCGGTTTTTCGAGAAAATCGTAGGCGCCGGCCTTGGTCGCGCGGACCGCGTCGGCCAGCGTACCGTGCCCGGAGACCATGATGACAACCGGCTCGGGCTGGGTCTTGGCGCCGTCGTCGTCCTGCGCGCGTGCCTTGCGCATGGACTCCAGCACCTCGTGCCCGGAAATTCCGGGCAACTGGACGTCGAGCAAGACCACGTCGGGCGCTGTGTCCGGCAGACGGGCCAAGGCTTCCTCGCCGCTCGACGCCTCCTCGACGGAATAGCCTTCGCCCTCGAAGACCATGCGCACGGTCCGGCGGATGTTTTTTTCGTCGTCGACGATAAGAATAGTTGTGCTCATGCGCGCTCCCGTGGGGAATGTACCGCGCTCGCCGGGGCAACGGCTAGGGGCTGTCCCTAATTCTCTTGCCTGCAAAGGAGGCGTTGGGGAAAGACGCGCTCGGCTTTTGCGGGCTAGCGCCGGGAATCCCCCGCTCGGTGGCCGCACGCCATAGGCCGCGCTGCAGGCGCACTCCCGAATCTTCGCTTTGCGCACGTTTCGAGTTGAATCGACCGTAGCGCGCAACGGGGAGCAGGCCCGAGCTGACAGGACCCGCCGCGCCGTAGCCCGCGGGTCACCGAGTTGAACACCTTGAAAGGGCTGCCCTCCCAGGGTTCCCATTTCATCAAAACAGTGAACGAAGACCGCTCAGGGCACCGAGCGACGAGACGGCGGCGCGACCCAAGGGTTCAAGCCCGGTCTCCGGCAGCGCCTGCGCGGGCAGAAACACGCGGTAGTCGACGAGGCGGATGGGCGGTGTGCCCTCGCGCGCGGCTCGGGCGTTCTCGCTGTCCACGAAGTCCAAGATCCGGCGCAAGGCGCGCACGGCGGCCACGTTCTTGTCGTGCAGAAGCAAGATCACGGGACCGCGCGCCCGGCGAAGCCCAGCGGTCGTGTACGCTACGATGGCATCCTCGTCCTCGCCGCGCCATTCCTGCGGATCCATGTTCCACCCGACCTGGATAATGTCGCGGTCGGCAAGCGTGCGGTCGAGATCGCGACAGCGGGCGCCGTAGGGCGACCGGAAGAGCAGCGGCCGAACCGACGTGGCGTAGGCAATGATTTCCGAGGCACCATCGATCTCCTTGGCCATGGCCTCGCGTTCGAGGCAGAGGTTCTTGTGGTTCATGGTGTGGTTGCCCACCAGGTGCCCGCGCGTGACCAACTTGCGCAGAAGATCGCGCCGCGCCAGATCCTCGGGCCGGTCGCGCACGATGTGGTGCCCGTTGACGAAGAACACCGCCTTGACTCCGCGCCTGGTGAGCTCGTCGAGGATGAGCGAGGTTCCCGCCAAGTCCGGGCCGTCGTCGAAGGTGAGCAGCAGGCTGCGCCCGAACACGGCGGCGGATCTGCCCGAGGTGGTGCTAGCGCCCCCCGGAAGCGGCCGCAGAAAGCGCGGAAAGCTCCCGGCACCGGCCACAGGCTCATCAGCCACGCCACGCCCGGGGAGCGCTAGGCACGACCAAAGGGCTGCAAGGCCGAACGCAACGATCCGCCTTGAAGGGTGTGGCGAGGCCGAGCGCAGCGAGGGTGCGGCAGGGCGGCTGGCAGGTGCAGAGTGCGCAGCTAACCCTCTTGGGTTTCCCATCTTGATCGCGTGGGGAGCCGGCGAGCTTTGCTCGACGCGGACCATCGCGGGAGGGTTTGGGAACCCTCTTAGGGTTCCCATCTTAGAAGGGAATGTTGTCGTCGTCGCTCGGGGGCGGGCCCGAGGGTGCATCGGCGGCGGCAGGCATTTGCGACTCTTCGCCCCAGCCGCGCTTCTTGCTTCCGCCGCCACCGCCACCAGCTCCCTCGGCGCCAGGGCCTTGGCCGCCCAGGAAGACCACGCGATCCGCCACCACCTCGGTGCTGTAGCGGTCCTTCCCTTCCTTATCCTGCCACTTGCGGGTTTGGATGCGGCCTTCGACATAGACCATGCGGCCCTTGGCCAGGTACTTCGAGCAGTGCTCGGCCTGGTCGCCCCACACGTTCACCCGGTGCCATTCCACGCGCTCTTGCTTCTGCCCGGCCTTGTCCTTCCAGACCTCGTTGGTGGCAACGCTCAGGTTGCACACCGGCCGGTTGCTGGGGGTGTACTTCAGCTCGGGATCGGCCCCGAGGTTTCCAACCAGAATGACTTTGTTGACGCTACCCATGGTGACTTGGCCTCCTTGCCGTGCGTGAGTTGCTTTTTGCCACCTTCCCACCGGGTTATCAATCCCGGCTTTGGGCAGCACCGAACCCTATCGGTCGCGCCCAGAAAAAGGTTGCGTGCGGTCGGCAAGAACCTTCGTAGTGGCGGCCCCCAGCTACTTGCGCACCAGGCCCTGATCGAACAGGCCGCCCAGCTCGGAAAATGAATGGGCCGCAGGCGGCGCTGTCCCTTGGGCCAGGACCAATGCCAGCCCTAGGCGCGCGCGCAGATCCAGATAGTCCGAGGAAACGCTCCAACAAGCCAGATTCAGGATGCTGTGCTCGGGGCGCGAGTGATGTGCCCGCGCCTCCCGGACGATCTCGCGCGCGGCCGCGACCACGTCACCACATGCAAGCACGCCGGCACGGTTCGCGATCTCGTCGGCCTCCAGCGACCAAGCAGCCAAATCCAGTGTTGCCGTGCCTGAAAGCAGGGGAGCGGCGGCGCCGACAATCAGTTCGGTCTGCGCCTTGGGCAGCACCTTGTGCAAGAACGCGGTGTACTTGCGAACGGCGCCGTGATCCGCTTCCGGCAGCTCGAACTTGGGTTGCACGAGCTTGAGGGCCGCCGCCAAGATGGCCTGCAATTCTCCCAGGCTCGGGACGATCTGCGGCCACAACAGGAAGTGATCGGCGCGCAGGCCCACCAATTTCTTGGTAAGGAGAAAGGCCAGCTCTTGATGGCTGCGTCCGACCACCAGATCACGCCCAAGCACGAGCGCTGGCACCGGCGCACCATTTTCGAGAAGCACCACGAGGTCGATCTCGCCCGGCGCACCCGGTGGCACGTAGATCGCGGGCAACGGCACACCGATGAGTCGGCTAATATAGTCGAGCAGGCGCGATACCAACGACGGATCGCCTTCCAGTTTGGCGCGGTATTTGGGATCGATGCCATAGGCCGAAGCATCCTTGGCCCTCGCCATGATCACGCCAGGTGCGACGGCGGCGAGCACTTGAGAGATCAGGTGGTGGTCGCGCGAGGAACACAGGTGGCCCTGCCACTCCTTTTCCGTCAGAACGGACTTGGCCAGGGGAACGCCACTCGGGGCATTGCCTTCGTAGAAGGCTCGCTCGCGCGAATCGGCCTTGGTCAAGGCGCAAAGCGCGGCGCTGGCGCAAAAGAGCCGATCGTACTGTCTGTATTTGCCGTACAGCCGGGCCAGCATCCGGATCTGCTTGGCCGCCGCATCCGGACCGACCGCCGCCGCCAGCAGGTGTTCGCGCGCGGCCACGGCCTTGCTGAACCCGTCGCGTCCCTGTGCCTCGTAGGATTCGGCCAAGGCCTCGCGCGCGGGACCGTCCTCGGGTGCGAGCGAGACGCAAACTTCGTAGGCCGCCGTGGCCGCGGGCAGGTCGCCCAGGTGGCGCTGGCAAGTGTCGGCCAGCGCCCGCCACAGGGTCAACAACAAGGGCCGCTTGTCCAGTTGCGGACTCGCTCCAACCCGCTTGATCATGCGGCGATAGGCGCGGGCTAGCTCGCGCCATTCCTGCCGCTCGACGAGAATGTGCTCGATGCGTTCGAAGGTGCGCTGGTCGTTGGGATCTTCGTCCAAGGCGCGCTCGTAGAGCGCCACCGCCTCGATGGGCGAATCGAGCTCGCCGTTGAGAATGCTGGCCAGGGCGCCGAGGTAGCAAACCTTGTCCCGCCCCGATGTAATGGACACCAACCGTTCGAGCACATCCACGGCGCGCGACCAGTGGCGATTGGCGGAATGGATTTCCACCAATTCGTGCAGCACGCCCACGTCGCTTGGCCGCAATTGCGCCGCCTGCAAATAGGTGCCGAGCGCGGCGGCTTGATCGTTCAGCTCTTCGTGCTGCAGCCGGCCGATCTTGCAGATGATCTCGAATCGCTCGTCGGGCGAAAGCTGACCGTGCAGAAGCACGCGGTATTGTTCGACCAGAGCCGTGGCGTTGGCGCCGCCCCGCCCCTCCATCTGGGCCGTGGCCTTGGCCAGCGCTTGCCGCACGCCCGGCAGATCTGGCGCCAAGTGCAGCGCCTCCAGAAAGGCCGCTGTGCCCGCCTTCGGATCCCGCATCGCCACATGGGCCTGGCCGATCTGCATGAGGTGTCCGGCGCGCTCTTCTCCCGTCATCTGTTCGCCCGCCAACGATATCAAGCGAGGCACCGTGGTGATGACGTCCTGCCACCAGCCCCAATTGCCGGCCAGCTGCGACCAGTCCTTGAGTGTGGGCACGTGCGTGGGCAGGGCGGTGTAGGCCTTGCGATAGTTGGCGCGCGCGCGCTCCATGTCGCCCGACATCTGCGCCGACCACGCGGCCTTGTGCCAGAGCTGCGCGGTCTCCTCCATCGCGCGCTTCGCTGAGCCGGCCATGCCTTCGAGCAAAGGACCCGCCACCAACCAGTCACTACGCTCCCACGCCGCATCGGCCAGCGCGGCCACGGCTTTGGGATGCTCGGGCGAAAGGTCCAGGACGCGCATGTACTGCACCACCGCCGCCTCGGTGTCGTGCAATTGCTCTCTGTAGATTTCCGCTGCGTCGAGCGCGAATTCGACACTGTCGAACGGGTCGAGCGCATTGCCCGCCGCGCACGTCAGATAGGCCGCGGCACGATGCCAATCGCCGCGCTGGCCGTGTAGCAGCACGAGCGAGCGCAAGGCCGTGAAGTTGGCGGGATTGGCGGACATGGCCGCTTCCAGCGACTTCTCGGCCGCTGCCTGATCGCCGAGGTCGTTCTGATGCCAAACCGCCATGGTGACCAGCAAATCGGCGCGCCTTGCCTCGGACTCCATCTCGGGCAGGAGACCGTTGCACATGCCGATGAGCTCTTCCCAGCGGTCGTGAACCGTGGCCAGGCGCCCCAGCTCCGAGATAACGTCGTCGTTGGAAGGGTTGTCCCGCAGCGCTGCAAGCAAGGTCGTGAAAGCCCGGTCGGTATCGCCAAGCTTCGTGTCGAAGAGCTGCGCCGCGCGCACGAGGCAGCGCGTGCGCGCGCCCGGATCCGACGTCGATGCAGCGTGCTCGACGAAGAGCTCTACCAAGTCTGTCCAGCGCTGCTCGCTCGTGTAGGCGCGTTCAAGCTCCCGCAACGGGAACGTGTCCACCGACGGTGTCACCTCCAGATCGGTGAAGGTTCTAGGCGGCTTCGCGAACGAGTCGTCGACCAGATCGTCGAGATTCACGTCCTCATCGGAGAAGCTGAGGACATGCTCATCCCCCCAGCCTGTAACATCAAGCTCTGAGTTCCCTGGACGCATCATGGCCTCACCTAAACCTGTAGGTCTTATTCCCCGTTTGCGAACGGATCAAGGCCGATGACCAATCGCACTGTCTTTGGGTTTATCGCCACATCGCATTATCGCGCAAGATTGCAGAGCCACCAAGCTCCAGTAGTGCCAAAGCCCTAAAGGTCCGCTACGAGGCCAGCCTGACCCATTCTCCACCCTCGCCGCCTGATCGAGGGCCGGCGAGACGACTATCCACTGCATCTCCGCGAATTTGTGGGAAAGTCTCACCGATAGTCCGGCCACCAAGGGGCCCCATGTGTCGATCCCCCGAGAGCCCTCCACCTCCCGACAAAACGAAATACCATGGCCATCTACCTGTTCGTCCTTTGAAAGCAACTAACTATGGAAGACCGCAACAATTCCGACGATGGAAGCACATCACCGCCCCCGGCCTCCGACACGCCACCCGCGTCGGTCAAGGGCAAGCTCACGATCTTCATCAGCTACGGCCACGATGCCTCTGCTCCTGCGGGTCAGCAGATCGCGCCCTTGCCCGAGCGCTTGAAGAAGGATCTGGAAGACAGGGGGCACGACGTCTGGGTCGATTTCGACCAGCTTGGCCCGGGTGACAATTGGATGTCGAAGATCGAGCAAGGGCTGGAGAAGACCCGCGAGGATCTGCCTCGCGGGCGATTTCTCTTTCTCATGACGCCACACTCGGTACGGCGCGACGGTTTCTGTCTCAACGAAGTCCTTCGCGCGCAGGATTTGCACGTGAAGATCGTTCCCGCTCTGGTGATTCGGTGCGACCGTCCTCTTCCCATCTACTCGCTTCAATATCTCGAGATGTCTGATTGCGTTCCGTGCGCACAAAAGGACGATGAGTATAACCGATCTCTCCAGAAACTCGTGGAAGCGCTCGAGAAAGACTACTCCGAACCGCTTTACTTGTGTGGAGAAGAAACGGCCCTTGCTGGCCACCTGCAGCCTCTTAATTACTCAGGCAATATCCGCTTTCACCTTCCTCACTTTGCCGGCCGCGAGTGGGTCTTTTCCAAGATAAGAAGCTGGCTGGCCGATCCGGATGCTTCCCGGGTGTTTCTCTTGACCGGCTGGGCGGGGACGGGCAAGTCCGCGATTGCGGCAAAGATCTGCAAGAACTGGCAGGAAGTGAAGGCCTTCCATGTATGTGTCCATGACGATAGCGAGAAGCGCAATCCCCGTCGCGCTGTCCGTACTCTCGCGTATCAGCTCGGCACGAGTATCCCTGAATATCGTGAGCGACTGCTCCGCGATGTGCGCTGGGATGCGCTGAAAGACGCAAATGCAGTCGCCCTGTTCGACGAGTTGTTCGTCACGCGGCTTTCCGGTTTGCAATTCCCAGGTTCCGCTCCCTGCCTCATCCTCGTCGACGCGCTCGACGAAGCCACGTGCGACGGAGCAAATGAAATTGCCGCGCTCATTTCCAGTGGTTTCAAGCATACGCCTTCATGGCTGCGCCTGCTCGTGACCACCCGGCCTCTCGAAAACATAACTGCGAGGCTTTCAGGCATCGTGTTCTCCGACAAGAACTCCATCGAGCTCAGGCCAGACCACGCCGAGAACAAGAAGGACATCCGTCAATACGTTACCGCACAACTGGAGGGAATGGCGGATGACCGACAGACGCTTCAAAATGCCGTGGATGCGATTGCCCAACGCAGCGAGGGCGTCTTTCTCTATGCGCACTGGGTCTGCAGCGAGCTGAAGGGAGGGTCGCTGAAGCTCGATCAAACCTCTACATTCCCACCCGGCCTGAGCGGCATCTATCAGTCGTTCTTCGATCGGCTCTACCTCGAGAGCAAGGACTACCCGTCAACCGAACCCATCCTGGGAGTATTGGCCACCGCGTATGAAACCCTCTCGAAGCAGATGCTGGCTGACATTCTCGGCCAAAGTGGACAATACGTTGCCGCCAGGCTCGCCCCGCTGAATCCCCTGTTTCCCTGCGTCGATGGACGCAGCTACCGGTCCTTCCACAAGTCCATCGTCGATTGGCTACTGAACGATGCTCCTTCCAGCTACCGAGTTGACGTCGAGAGCGGTCACGAAAAGCTGGCGAATTACTGCTGGGCGCAGTGCGAGCCCTACCTTCGCGAGGACAGAAAGCCACTGCAGACCTATCCCTTCCGGCACGGTGTTCGTCATCTGCTGGCAAGGAGGCGTTTTGGCGACGCCGTCGTATTGCTGGACTATCTTTCTCGGAGATCGAAGAGGCTCACTGAAGATGATCTGCACAACTTACATCAGCAAGCGAAGCTCCTCACGGCCGCGCTCGGAGACGAGAGGAAGCTGCCCAACGAAAGCGAAGCGAAGCCCATACCGGCCGAGATGCTGGCAGACCTGATTGCGGGCCTATACATGAGCGAAGCTCTCAAGGGCGGCATTGGGTTGCTCGTGAAGTATCATGGCGACAAGTGGCCGGCGATACTGGAGAAGCTGTTGGCCAGGGATGACTATGTGCTTCGCCACACCATCGCGGACGCTTTGTCCGAAGACTATCGTGACAAGGAGAGAGAAGAGCAGCTGCTGAATATCTACGCTTTGCTCGATCACCCAGATATCAATCACCAGGAGCTTGGTGCTTATGCCCTTCAGTCAATCTATGCGGATGATGTCGAGCTGATTCAACCCAAGTACTTGAATCGCCTCGCCAACGGGGCCATCTACCCCTTCCGATCGGCTCTCGGGGATCTGTTGCTGGGCTTGGGCCTTCAGGACGTCGGGAGCGACGATTTCAGCCGCTTGGACCTCTTGAAGCAAGTCGACGCCCACAGCATCTTTTGGAATCCGATTTGGGACTTCAATCGCATGGATGTCACCTGGCTTCAAGCGCTCGACTGCTTTGCGCGCGACCAGCCACCTGACGCCAGCGCCGATGAGCGAGTGCGTGCTGCACACAGTAGCCTCCGACAAACCGAGGATTTGCGGCAGGAGATATTGAAGGACGTCAAGCTACCATCCGAAGTCGAGTCCGCCCTGAAGGGCTATTATCGGTTGGGGGTCGACTCCGATTTGATTCCTCAAGATGCCGCTATCGTGAAGCGGATGTCAGGTCTGCGAAAGATGTTTGAAGTGTTGTTCGCTCATCCGCTATGGACTGTTACCGAGTCCGCTGCTTCACTACTCGCTTCGGTGCTCGACGATGAGCCGCAACGAGAGGAGTTGATCGTCGATCTGTTCCAGCACCCTCTCTGGCGTGTTCAATATGGCGCGGCGGAGGCGTCATTCCTGGCGCGGTTTACCAACAGACATCAGCTATTCTCCAAGGCGATCGAAACATTCTACCAGCATCCCGAGCCGCTGCTTCGATGCAACGTGGCTGAGAATCTCGCCGCGTGGATAGCGGACACGCTTCCTTCGAAGCGCATGGCGCTGCTGCAACGGTTTGAGAAGCAGGTGCGATTCTGGATCACAAACGAGAACGAGGACGCGTGGATTCTCGATCATGTCTACCGTTTGTTTCATCTGCTCTGGCAGGAAGGGCTCAAACAGGAGGTCACCGGGCTGATGGACGCGGGCGTTTCCAGTCTACTGGCAGGGGACCGCGTTTGGTACACCATGGAACGGCAGGAGTTCCTTTTGCAGATTGAGCGACGCAAGCGGGAAAGGGTAGAAGCCGGTCGAGGGGCTTGTCCGGCTGCTCCTGGCCTATCGCCGACGCCGTAAAGCCGCGCCCAATCGAAACGCCAGACGTCCTCAATCTCCGCGGTCACTGCCTGGCGTCCACTTATGTCCAACAGGTGTGACAGGTGCCATCGGTATTGTGGCCGAGGCAGAACACCCATTAGCACTACTGTGTCAGGGGGGCCGACTGTCGCGGTGATCGTGGTCGATCCGACACGTGGCGCGGCGATGCTGGCCGGCGAGAGCTTTAGCGTAACGCCTGTCGGCGCGCATGAGGCTGTGAAGCTGACTGTGGGGTTGAAGCCGCCATTGCGGCTCGTGGTGACCGTTGTCGTGCCGCTCGATCCCGCGGTCACGTTGATGGTGCTTGTCCCAGGTGTGGCGGTAGTCGCAACGGTGAGCGTCGGGTTTGTGTTGCCGGAGGCACGAGACGCTTGCGCTCGTCGGGCAGAAGCTGCCAGCGCATGGCCAGCACGCGCGCGCTTCGCGTCAGCCGGTGCATGTTTCTATCAATCTGCGCGCAGTAGCGGCAATCGCGCACCGAAATCATGTTTCTTGACGGATCGCGGTACAAGGGTGTACTCTCCTATCCGCCGCGCGACCAAGCGGCTTGATATGCGTAAGACGACGGTACTGATGCTTATTGCTGGAGGCCAATCGGTGAGTGAAAACTTTGTCGGTTCTTCAAGGGTTTTCGTTTTTGTTTCGTTGGCAGTTGCGCTCTTTTCTGCTTGGGGTTGCACCCGCGAAGGATCGCCGCAGGTGTCGGTCACCGGGAGAAGCTACGCCAACGTGAGTAGCGTCCACGTCAGTGGACTGATTACGGATGGGACGAATGTCCCGCAGCCGAGCGTTCTGGTCGAATTCTTCCCCGCAGGAGCAGCGCGCTCTGATGCTGCTACGGCAGCACAAGCTACCAGCGCGAGCGACGGATCGTATTCGGTCGACATCTCGTCAGGAATCTACGATGTCGTCGCAACCCCACCCGCATCCAGCATCTATCTGCAGCAGACCTTCGCCGGTAGGGACTTTTCCAATTCGACGGCGTTTGACATTGTCCTCTTGCAGAGCGGGGTGCTGGTGAGCGGGAATGTCAGCACGAGCGATGGGACGCCGCTGGCAGGGCAATATGTATCGATGGGCAGCAACAATACCCAGACCGACAGCAGCGGAAATTACGTGCTGGCGGTGCTTCCTGGCGACGTGAGCGTGAACATCAGTTCGCTCGCATCGAACCTTCAGTTCGCGACGGGGTTGGTCTCGGCAGCGGGGACGGGCGGCGATGGCGGGGTGACGGGTGGCGGGCCAATCTACAGCTTACTCGGCTATTCGATGTCGCGGACGCTGACCATCTCGGCGGCGGCCACCGTGAACGCGGTCCTGGTGACCAAGGTGATTTCAGGGGTGGTGCTGGATCCTGGTGGTCAGCCGGTGAGTGGTGCGAATGTGGGAACGAGCATGGGGGGATGGAACACGGGCGCGGGTGTACCAGACGGTGGGGCCGATGCCTGGCATCCATGGTTGCAAAGCGCGAACACATCGACCGACGGAGCCGGCCAGTTCAAGCTGACCATCATGCCCGGCGCAGGTACGTTGACCGTGACGCCACCGAGCGGCTCCGGCTTGCTGGTGTACCAGGTGTCGGTGCAGGCGACGGACGATATGACGACAACGATCCAATTGCCCCAATCGGTCCTGGTGAGCGGGAGTGTAACCACGAGCGATGGGACGCCGCTGGCAGGGCAATATGTATCACTCGGTGGCAACAATACCCAGACGGACAGCAGCGGGAGCTATGCGCTGCCGGTGCTTCCTGGTGACGTGAGTATGAACATCAGCTCGCTCGCATCGAACCTTCAGTTCGCAACGGGGTTGGTCTCGGCAGCGGGGACGGGCGGCGATGGCGGGGTGACGGGTGGCGGGCCAATCTACAGCTTACTCGGCTATTCGATGTCGCGGACGCTGACCATCTCGGCGGCGGCCACCGTCAACGCGGTGCTGGTGACCAAGGTGATTTCAGGGGTGGTGCTGGATCCTGGTGGTCAGCCGGTGAGTGGTGCGAATGTGGGAACGAGCATGGGGGGATGGAACACGGGCGCGGGTGTGCCAGACGGTGGGGCCGATGCCTGGCATCCATGGTTGCAAAGCGCGAACACATCGACCGACGGAGCCGGCCAGTTCAAGCTGACCATCATGCCCGGCGCTGGTACGTTGACCGTGACGCCACCGAGCGGCTCCGGCTTGCTGGTGTACCAGGTGTCGGTGCAGGCGACGGACGATATGACGACAACGGTCCAATTGCCCCAATCGGTCTTGGTGAGCGGGAGTGTAACCACGAGCGATGGGACGCCGCTGGCAGGGCAATATGTATCGATGGGCAGCAACAATACCCAGACCGACAGCAGCGGAAATTACGCGCTGGCGGTGCTTCCTGGCGACGTGAGCGTGAACATCAGCTCGCTCGCATCGAACCTTCAGTTCGCGACGGGGTTGGTCTCGGCAGCGGGGACGGGCGGCGATGGCGGGGTGACGGGTGGCGGGCCAATCTACAGCTTACTCGGCTATTCGATGTCGCGGACGCTGACCATCTCGGCGGCGGCCACCGTCAACGCGGTGCTGGTGACCAAGGTCATCTCCGGTGTCGTGGTAGATCCGGACGGTCAGTCGGTGAGTGGTGCGAACATTGGAACGAGCATGGGGGGATGGAACACGGGCGCAGGAGTGCCGGACGCTGGGGCCGATGCCTGGCATCCGTGGTTGCAAAGCGCGAACACGACTACCGACGGAACCGGCAAGTTCAAGCTGACCATTATGCCCGGCGCTGGTACGTTGAACATCACTCCGCCAACCTCATCCGGCATGTCGACGTACAGCTTGTCGACCCAAGCCACCGAGGATAAGCAGGTCGGCGTCTCGATTCAATTTCTGACACAGACCAAGCAGGCCACGGTCCCCGCGGGCGGAACATTGAGCACGGATCCAGGGACGGGGCCGACTCCCAGCGATCCGGTAACCACCACGGTCGTTTCACCGACCGGGGGCGATGTGTCCATCACGGAAGGCCCCATCGACCAGGTTGCACCCACTGGTTTCATCTTTCTGACCCAGCAGATCGACATCACCGCGCCAGCCGCCACCGCGGCGGCGCCTATCGAGTTAACGCTCAAGCTCGACGGTTCGCGATTGCGGCCAGGCCAAAGCCCGTACAGTGTGCACATCACGCGAAACGGTCTAGTTGTTGACGTCTGCGCTAGCAATTCAGGAATGGCAGATCCCGACCCGTGCGAGTCCCATCGCGAGATGACCTCCACGAACGGCCTCAGTATCACCATACTGACCTCTCATGCCAGTGCGTGGAATTTCGCCTTGGCCGACAGTGGAGCTGGTTCTGGCACGGGAGGAGCGACGGGCGGCGGGGCTGGGGGAACCCTAGGCGGCGGAGGTCCGGGCGCTGGCGGCAGCGGTGGCTCTATTGGCGCTGGGCAGGGAGGCATGGGTGGCGTGCTTGGCGGCAGTGGCGGTCAAACTAGCACGCCGGTAATCGACGGCGCTGTCAGCAGCCTTGGGGGCGAAGGCGGCGTACCCGGCAATGGTGGAGCTAGTTCCTACACCTGGGCTGGCACAGGTGGTGCCGTGGTCCCGGCGAGCGGACTGGGTGGCAGCACCGGATCGGCGAGCCTAGATGCAGGTTTGGGCGGTGAAAATGGCGGGCTTGACGCCGGTGGCCCGGTCGCGAAGATCGATGGTCCTGCGAGCGAGGCCGGCGGCCAGCCTAGTGGCACGGAACTAGATGCCGGGGTGGCAGGGACTTTGTTTGACGGGGCATACGGCATGATGGACGTGGCAGGACCGGCGCTTGATGCTGCGGGCACCGCGGGCCAAGGTGGCAACAAGAGTTCTGGCTGCGGTTGCACTCTCGGCAGTAGAGGCGACTCTCTTGCACCCAGTTTGGGCTGGGGGATGATTGCGTTGTTGCTCGCAGGTCGAATCCGCCGCAAGAGGGCGTGAACAAACAAGGATAGAACTGTCACTGATGCATTGCTGGCGACGACTGGCGTCCAGATAGAGGCACGCGACCGCCGTGGTGACCTCGGCGAACGAAACTGGCCTGAATCACCGAAGGGATTTCTCCCAGCGGGTACCAAGAATTGACTACCCCAATGAGGCTCGATTCCGGGTGACAAGCTCAGGTGACAAAGGAACCTATCTACGCGGCAGCGCTGGGCTCAATCGCGCAACGAAGCGATCCCTGATGACATCCTATTTCCTCGAAGGCAAGCAGTCGATTCCTCTCACTCTCGAAGACGTTCGGGCTCTTCTGGAGGACGGTTGTCTTCAGGCGAACGACCGACTCAGAAGGGAGTCGGAACAGACGTTCCTATGTATTCGCGAGTTTCCCGAGTTGGTCCAAGGCCCACGAACCGACTTGGTTCCAATTCCACCGCCGCATCCCAATTCGCCGTCCCTGCCACCGCCGCGCACGGGCTCGGTATCGTTTGCGCCGCCCGCCGCTTTTGCCCCGGCGCAGGCGCCAACGCAGCCTCCGCCACGACCTGTGCGGCAGCCGGATCCTATGGCGGCGCTGATGCCGGAAAAGCGCAACGCGCCGGCGCGATCGAGGCCGCAGATAGCCGGAGATTCTACGCATCCAAGCCCGCCACCTGCGCAAGCCACGGCGTTCTCGGCTCCCCCCCGCTCGCCGGTCGTCGTCACGCTTCTGCCACAGCAGCCGAGCTCGCCCTCTGTTCCCGTCGTGTCCACAGCGGGGCCGCGCAAGCCCAGCTCACAATCGGTGCCGGTCACCATCGATACCGCGCCGGGACACCGACGACGATCCAATTGGACACTTCTTGCCGTCGGCGTCGCCGCGCTTCTCTGTGTCGCAGCGCTCGTCGCTAGGCGTGGTACCAAGGCAGCTCCTCCAATCGCACCGGCACCGCGCCCAGCCGCGCATGAAGCATTCACACCGCCGCCCGCCGCAACGCCCACGACCGAGCAAGACATCGTGCCAACCCAGACAAAACCGTCGCTGCCGACCAGACCCAAGACCGCAGACGCCGTGCGCGGCCATCGGAAAAGAGCCGCACGTGCGGAAAAGACCGCGGAGATGCCCGAGCGCGAGGAGGAATCCCCGCCTCGCAACCAGCCACTTTCGAGCACGCCAAGCAAGACGGGCGACATTCCGCCGCGATTGGCGGCTCCGCCGCCCTAGTGTCCCAACCTACCGCGTGGTGAGGCCAACCGGTTAGCACCGAGGCGGTCCGCTCAACGCCCACGGTTGACAGCGCGCGGTCCTATCGGACATCGTGGACTATGGTGGTGATGCGAGCACGGCGCCCAAGACCGATACGCGTGTACGAAGCTGGAACCTGTCTGGGGCAGCGGATCGTTTGCGGGCGCGTGCGTGGGGCCGCCGCAGGTTGTCTTCGTGCGCGTGGGGCCGCTGCAAGTTGTTTGCTCGTGCTTCTCACTAGCCTGAGCACCGTGGCTGAGGGATCGCCGGCGACGCCCGTCACCGGAGGCGTCAGTGAGAGCGCTGCCGCGAAGCGCATCGATATCATCCACGAGGGTGATCGGAGCGCCGACCCGGCCCAGTGGAACCAGTGGCGGGCCAGCAAGGGCGTCTACCGCTTGGCCATGACCTACCAGGAATTCTACCGCCTGACTGGACGACCCGACTTGGCCGAGCAAGACAGCTCCAGGCGAACGCTCTCGACCGTCACGACGGTGGTGGGCCTTGCGGGATTCCTCGCCGGGATCGTCATCGCTCCTTGGCGCTACTTCGAGCACGATCGCGTCGGTGCGGTGCTGGGGCTGGCTTTGGTTGGCGGCGGATACGCCACGCTCAAGGTGAGCGAGCACCTCTCGCGACCGGCGATCTCGGAAGCCGAGGCGGACGAGCTGACCCGTTCCTACAACAGCACGCTCGGCCAGAGCACAGAATCCGCGGCAGCGTTGCCAGGCGCTGGCGGCCTTTCGCTGCCTCGGTATCATCTATCGGTGGACATCGGGGGTGCAGGGACCGGCGGGACCGGTCTGCTCGTGAGCGGAGCGTTTCAGTAGTGACCTACAACCGAGGCGGCCGCGGCCTCTTTGTCGGAGGATTGAACATGTCGCACCTGCGAACCAACAAGTCTTGGCTGTCGGCTGCCACGGTGCTGGCATGCGCTCTCGCGATCTCGTGTGGTACGACGCTGTGGCAAGGTCGCATGGCCCATGGGACAGACGATTGGACGTTCGAGATTTCCGAATACAAAGACGGCCCCAATTCCTGGACCCGTCCTGACAACACGACGTTCAAACCCGCGGATGGCGAGCGCTTTCTGTGGGTCAAATTGAAGATCCGAAACAACAGCCCGCGTCCGCGCTCGCTCAACGTGCAGACCTGCAGTCTGGACTTGGATGGAAACGCGGCCCTGCCCGGGCTGGCGCTCTACGATGGAATCGTGGTCGGGCAGGTGGACCTGCAGAAGAACTTCGATCCCGGCGAGGAGATCGAGCGCAAGCTTGCATGGAGCTATCCGAAGGACCGCTGGCCGCACCGCCTGACCTGCGCTGGTTTCGACTTCCCCTTGCCCGGGCCTTCCAAGTGAGCCGGAAGCACGGGCTCCTGCGTGCGGCATTCGCCTGAGCTCAACTCGTTTATCGATCTTTCTCGAACACGCAGGGCTGTCTATTCCATCCCGCCCTCGTCGACGTGCCGTCAGTTGGGACAGGCCTCGCGCTTACTTGAAGCCGCAGTTACTTTCCCAGCTCGCGGCAGTCGCGTTCGGCGCGCTGGCGCCTGTCGGCCGAGGCATCGGGCAGGCGCTTGTAGGCCTCGGCCAGGCTGCAGTGCACGGCGGGATCGTAGGGATTGATGGCCAGGGAAAGCGTCAGCGACGCAACCGCCGCCTGGGCGTCGCCCTTGGCCAGGGCGGCTTGGCCGGCAATCAAGTGTGGCCAGGGCAATTCCGGGTAGGTGGCCTCGGCGCCACCCACGACCTTGAGCGCGCGGTCGGCCTCGCCCAGGGCCA
Source organism: uncultured delta proteobacterium (assembly GCA_963723955.1). Taxonomy (GTDB): domain Bacteria; phylum Myxococcota_A; class Polyangia; order Fen-1088; family Fen-1088; genus Fen-1118. The sequence goes on along the minus strand of CAVRSU010000009.1, from coordinate 386,029 downwards.
GGTACGTGCGGCCGAGCTTCACCGGGAAGATCCAGTGCGAGTTGCCCGCGATCTTGTAGCCCTTCTCGTATTCGACGCTGGCCGCGCGGGCCCGGTTGCGTAGGAGCATCATGTTGCCCAGGCGCAAAAACCGATCGGCCTCGCCCGCAGTCGACGAGGCGTCGTCCTCGCTGAGCACGCTCGCGCTCGCGACGCCCTTCTTCTTGTATTTGGGAACGATGGGCTCGAGGCCGGGCAGGGTCTTGTAGTGAAGTCCCACCATGAACTGCCGCCAGGCGCGCTCGAATTCGGGCCACGTACCGCTGCCGCCATAGGCCCGTGCCACCGCCACGCGCGCGTCGCCACCGTCGCGAACCGTAGCCAGAACCTCGCGCAGGGCCGCGCTGCCACCCTTGGCGAAAAGGCACGCAATTGCCGTGGTGACCTCGGCGAAGGCCAGGGTCGCGTCTTCCGCGCGCGGCAGCTTGGCCATGGACGGGTGCATGGCATCGAAGGTGATGAGCTTGCCGCTCGACAGCGCCTTGGCCAGAAAGTGCTGCATGGAGGGATTGAGCGAAAGCCCCGCGGCCATGCGCCAGCGGTGCTCGAGAAACTTGGCGAAGCCTTCCTGGAGCCACACCGGTGCGCGGTCGTGGGTCAGGGCCGCGACCACATAGTGGATGAATTCGTGCGACAGGCTGTCCTGCCACTCGTAACCCAGGCGCATGGCGCGCGGGCTGGTGAGCATGATCCGGCTCCACTTGGACACCGCCACCGTGCCCGTGCGCTCGATTTCTTCGTCCGTCAGTGTGGTCATGGTGGCCAAATCGGCGCTGTTGCGAAGAATGTCGACCGGGATGGGCCGCGACGGTTCGTAGCCAAGATCGCCGGCTAAGGCACTGGCAGCGGCCTCGAGGGTTTCGAGGCCGTAGTCGGCGAGCACAGAGTCCTCGACGGGAAAGCGAAACAGAAAGTGGGCCGACTTGCGTTCGAGGTAGCCGTCCACGACCTTGGCCGAGCCCTCGGCCAGGGACAGCATCTCCTTGAGCGGCGCAGGCGCCATGTTGGCGCCGAGTGCAGCCTTGTACTCGGCGACGGCGGCTCGAAAATCACCCGCCAGAAAACGCTCGTAGCCCTTGGCCAGCAGCGTGCCGGGCTCGTCGGGGTGGGCCTTGACCAGCGCCGCCAGCGCGCGATCCGCTTCCGCGAATCGCCACTCCGAGTACAGATGGTCCACGCTTGTGGATTCGCTGGCAGCGCTGGCAACCGGTGCACCCTTGAGGAAAGCGGCCACGACCACCGCCAGCACCAGCGCAAACCGCGCAAGCGCTCGGCCAATAGCAGAAAAATTGAAACACAGAGGACACAGAGAATACAGACAACACAGACAACACAGAGGGCACGGCGTCCGAGGAAGCTTGGATTCAAGATCCGAACCATTTCCTGTCCGTCCTCTGTGTTCTCTGTGTCCTCTGTGTTTGTTTTTTCCGCCCTTCATCGGACCAGCTCCTCGTAGTAGTGCCGGACCTCGTCGCGGAATTTCTCGGGCGCCTTCTCGCGCATGGCTTCCATCAGCTCCTGGCGCCATTCGCGCGGGGCCTTGCTGGCGTCGGCCTCGGGAATACGCACGGGCTCGCGACTGGCTCGCGCCCCTTCGCTCGGCTTGTGTCCCATGCTCTGGCGCAACTTCGCCAGGCGCTGGGCGACCTCGTCGGCGCGGCCCGCGCCTTCGTGGGCAGATCCCTGTTGCAGGTCCTCGCCGGCCTGGCGCATTTGACCGGCGATTTCCTCCAGCTCCGCGGCCGTCCCCTCGGCGCCCGGCACGGATTCGGTCTTGCCGCCAAGCTCGCGCGAAAGTCCGCGCGTCTTGTCCTCGATGCTGCTCTGGCGCTGGCCCAGGTTGCGCGTGCGCGCGCGCTGCTCGGCCGACATGACATCGCCGCCACGCGGAACCACGCGGGCAAGGTCGGCGGCCAGGTCGCGCGCCAACCCGGCGGCTTCGTCTACCTGACCGTCGAAGCCGATCAGGCTTTGCGACGGCGGCCGACTCTGTGCGACCTGACGGCCGGTCAAGTGCTGCAAACGTCCGAGCTCGGTCTCCATGCGCTCGGCCTCGCGCTGGGCCTCGTTCCACTCCTTGGCGGGCAGCAGGCGTCGCAGCTGGCGCACATTTTCTCGCACCGACCCCACCGCGGTTTCGGCCGAGCCGCCTAGCTCGCGCGGCAGGCCGCCCGTCATCTTGCGCTGGATCTGATCGAGCTTCTGTTTGGCCTTTGCCAGGAACTCCGCCTGCTGCGCCTCCACGCGCCGGGCCAGCTCGGCATCGACCTCTTTAGCCAGCGAGCGCCCGTCCTCGGCCAGCGAGCGCTGGTCGCCTTCGAGGTCGCCCAGCTTGCGCGACAGCTCGGCCAAAGCGCGGGACTCTTGCGGAAAGCGGGAATTACCGAAATCCCCGGCGTTCTTGTCGAGCACGTCGCGCAGCGAGGCCAGGGAATCGCCGAGCTCGGACAGGGCGTTTTCGAGCGATCGCGCATCGCCCTTGGCCAGGAGCGAATCGAGACGCGCGGCCTGCTCCATGGCTTTGCGCGTGTCCGGCATGTTCATGAAGTCGGGGCTGACCTCGTTGCGCGCCTTGACCTCGGCGATCCTTTGCGCGAGCTCGGCGATGCGGGCGCGCAGCTCGCGCACCTCACGTTCGATCTGACGGCGCAGCTGTTCGTCGCCGGTGGCCTTGTAGCGTTCGAGCAAATCTTGCAGGCGCTTGTGCGCGGCCACCAGCTCTTTGCCGATGCTGGCCAGATCGTCGAGCCGCTGGCGGCCGATGAGATCGTCGAGCGCCAGCACGGCCGCTTCCAGCTCGGCGATGTGCCGGGGCGCCACCGCATGGGCGCGCGCCCACAGGGCGGCGGCCCCGCCCGTGCGATCGCCTTTGCCTGTCAGCAAGGCCAGCAGCTCTTCTTCGTCCTTGAGCAGCTTTCCCAGGCGCGTCGCCACAGCGACGAGCGAGCCGCCGAGGACCTTGTTCGCGCCGCTCGCCGTGCGCTGCTGCTCGACCAAACGACCGACCCCGACCAGGTTGGCCGCCTCGCCGTCATGCACCTCGCGCAGGCGCGACGGCCGATCAGGATCGTCGCCGGGCTTGCTTTCCAGCTCGATGCGATCGGCGAGCGAGACGATGAGCTTTTCCAAGATCTCGCGCTCGCGCACCAGGTGCTCTTCCACATCTTCGCGCGGATTTTGGATGACCAGGTAGAGTGTGCGCGACACGCCGACCTTGCTGCCCGACACCTCGTCCCGATCCTTGGCTTCGATGTGGTAGGCCACGTGCGCGCCCGGGGTCAACATGGCGCTGGCCGGCTCGAAGGTCGTGGTAGCCCGCACCTCGCGCATGCCCTGCGCGTTCTTGAGCAGCGTGCGCTGCTCGGGGCCCTCGTTCACGCGATACACGAGCGCGATCTCGGCCAGCCCGAAGTCGTCGCGCGCGTGGTAGCCGACCTCGACCGGCCGTGGCGTCGCCAGTTCCAGGCGATCGGCGGGGCCCACGATGTCGACCTCGGGCGGCTGATCGCTTTCGACCACGATGCGATGGGCGCGATCTTCGCGCAGTGGCCGGCCGAAAAAAGGCAAAAGCCACACTCGGTACGCGCCGTTCTCGTCGAGCGCGAGCTTGGCCGTCAGCTTGCCATGGTTGAGATTGGCCGAAAGCGCGCCGGCCTCGCCGCTGTCACCGAGCAGCAGCCGCGCCTGGCGGGCCGAGCGCAAGGGACGCATTTCGATCTGGACACGCGTTCCCCGCAAGGCGTGCAAGTCGCCGGTCGAGCCTTCGATGATCTGGCGCGACAGACCCGTGTAGGCGGGAAAGTCGTAGGTGACGCGCACGTCGCCCACCAGCGGATCGCGGACCGCTTGCGCGCCCTCGAACAACGTCGGCGTGTGAAAGAGCGTGCGCATGCCGCGGCCAACGGCCGCTGGGAAAACCAGCAGGGCGACCAGCAGCGCGACCAACGCAGCCGCCGCGACGGACACCGCGCGGACCGCGCGATCGAGCGGAATGAGATCCTGTGCAGCGATGGGCTGCGTGGCCTCGGCAACCGTGGCAAGAAAAGCGCTGGTCATTTCCATCGAGGTTTCCGCGTCGGCGGTTGGCGCCGACTGCAATTCCACCGCGGAAAGTAGATCGCTGGCCAGCGGCGGCCTCTGCTTGCCCACCAGGCGCGCGACCGCGGACGGTTGCTCCAGCACGCGCGCGGGCCGAATGAACCCCAGCGCGACACCGCCCGCCAGACAGGCCACGATGGTCCCAAGGGCGACGTACGGCCAGGAAACCGCGGGCCCGGTCGACGCCGCCACGAGCGCGAGCACCAGGAAGGCCGCCACCAAGATCGCCAAGGCATGGCCGCCAGTTCGGATGCCGGTTTCCAGAAGCGCCCGGCTGCGCGCCTGGCGCAGAAAGGATTCGATGCGTTCGCTGTCGGTCATCGGCGCACGGAGTATAGCCCCACCGTGCTCATCCGCGGAGAGCACATCAGCGGTCCAAGGAGGCCGTTGTCGTACCTGCTCAGAAGATCAGCCTCAGACGGTACCGACCTTGCAGAAGGATGTTTCTGCCATGCAAACAGCCGGAGAAATCGGGACCTTCCAGCGCCAGGCCGCAGAAGTGCCACACCAGGCAGTGGCATTTACGCTCACGGATTCCGAAACTCAAGAGCCCGCCGCATCAGAAAGAACTCGTTGCGTTACATCCGCCAAAGCCGAGGTAGATGGTGCGGATGGTCTGGATCGATTGGTCCAAAAGGCCCAAGCAGGTGATCGGTCGGCCTTCGACGACTTGCTGGTGGCCATTCGGCCCCGGGCATTGGCAGCGGCGCTCAGGGTTCTCCACAGTCGCGACGACGCAGAGGATGCGGTTCAGGACGCGTTCCTCAAGGTATGGCGTTGCCTCTCCGCCTTCGAGGGCCGCTCATCCTTCTCGACTTGGATCCATCGTATTGTCACCAACTCCAGCCTGGATCTGCTGCGCAGGAACGCCAGTCGCTCGGAGACCGGCGAGCGTGTCGACGGGCAAGACCTTGCCGCGACCGACTGCGAACCCAGCCATGAGCAGACGCCCGAATCGGAACTTTGCGGTTACGAGATTCAGACGTTGGTGCGCACGGCGGTGGCCGCACTGCCAGCGGCACATCGTCAGGCCGTCGAGCTGCGCGAGTTCGAAGACTGCTCGTACCAGGAGATGGCCGAAATCATCCAATGCCCGGTGGGAACGGTCATGTCCAGGCTCCATCACGCCCGCCAAAAGCTCGCCAGCGAGCTGCGCAACCCGCTCGGGAACTCGCCCGAAGAATCGCTCGGTGATTCGCTCGACCGCTACGTCTCCTGAAGCGGTCGGTCAATATCTGCGAAAACAGCCGTTAGCTCCCCAACCATCTCTGGGTACAATGGCGCCTCTTTGCCATGCTGTCCGGAGTCGCCTTTCGCGCACGCCTCTGCCGCCTCCTCCTGAACAAACGGGTGTGGGGCTTGGTTGCGCTCGCACTCATCGCGGCGACCTATCCCGTCTCGTGCGGCGTGCTCGGCGGACGCCTGGTGACTTCCAAGCTTGCCACCAAGCTCGGCATTCCCGTCGAGTACGGCAGGGCGCGGGCGGGCTGGGGGGCACTGCACATTTTCGATCTCGTACTCGGCCCCAAAGCTCGGCCGCTCCTCACCATCGCCAGGGCGGACATCTCGTTCGCCGCGGCCTGGGGATCGGGAACGGTGTCTCTGGAATCGCCCCACGCCGATATTCGCCGCGGCGGCGAGTCCGACAACGCCAGCGCCCTTTTGGATCGGCTGCGCAAGCCGTCGGCGCGCGGGAGCGGCGACAAGCAAGCGTCGTATCCAGTGGTCATCGTTCATGGCGGCACCTTGCTCCTGCAAGACAATCGATCCGATCTCTCGGTGTCGGTAGGAGGTTTCGACGCCACCTGGAAGCCCTCGCATCGATTCTCGATTGCGGCGGTGGCCGTCGACGGAAAACTCGGCGCACGCGGCAGCGAGAACGCGCCTTCCTTCGGCGCGGAGTCGGTGACCATCGAAGGCCCCCTATCTGGCATGCGCCCCCACGGCTTTCCGCAAATCTCGGTCAAGGAGGGCCAAGTCCGGCTCCTGCCGACGCTGCCACTGACCGGCATCACCGGCAGCTTGCGGCCAACCGAGGCCGGCGAGGACGCGGTCGACGTCTTGTTCGACGGCAGCTACGCCGGGGCCAAGCGTTCGCTGTGGACCGCGACCGGCAAGGTGAAGCCCGCTGTGGACTGGTCAAACGTTGACGGACAGGTGGCCCTGCGCGCCGAGCGCTTCTCGCTCGACAAGATCGCGGACGTCTTGCCCGCTTCGATTCTCGAACCCGAGAACACGGAAATCGACGCCGCCATCGAGGCGCGTTTCACCGGACGGCGTGTGGCGCTCTCGGGGAAGCTGGACGTGGATGGGCTGAGCGTTTCGCACGAGAAGCTCGCCACCGAGCCGGTCGAGAACGCCAGCTTCACCCTGCACTTCGACGCCACCGTCGACCGCGACCAGCGACGCCTGGACCTGGCGGCGCTGGAAGGGAAGATCGGCAGTCTGGTGGTTCGCATGGCGGGCTCCATCGAGTTGCCGGTTGGCAGCTTCAAGTTCAAGGACGGCCGCGAGCTCAAGGTTGTCCCCAAGATTCGAGCTCTCGTTGCGCGTGCCGCGCACACCCTGCGCGAAAATCCTGTCCAGCATTCCCGCGCCTCTCGTTCCCAAGCTGCAAGGGTTCGCGCTGCAGGGACTGTTCGAGGCCGACGTCCACGCCAAGATCGATTTCAGCAATCTGGATGCGCTCGACATGGGCGGCAAGGTCGGCATCGACGGCTGCCAGGTGGTCAAGGCTCCCGAGGAGGTCATGGCCTTGTCTGGTCCAGAGTCGATCTTGCAGACGGTCGAGGTGCCCCCGCCCCCGTCAGGTGGCAAGGACAACGAAACGATGACCTTCGCCATCGGCCCCGACAACGTGGACTTCGTGCCCTACGACAGGATCTCGCCCTATCTCATCGCTGCCATCATGACCACGGAGGACTCGGGCTTCTTCAAACACCGCGGCTGGGTGTCGGCCCAGTTCAAGACCGCGCTTCGGCGCAACATCGCGGGCGGTGGTTTCCGTCTGGGCGCCTCGTCCATCACCATGCAGATGGTGAAGAACGTGATCCTCAGCCGCGAGAAGACCCTGTCACGCAAATTCCAGGAGCTGTTCCTGGTCTGGTTCGTCGAGCAGATCCTGACCAAGCAGCGCATCCTTGAGCTCTATTTCAACGCCATCGAGTTCGGCCCGCGGCTCTACGGTATCGGGCCGGCGGCACGGCACTACTTCGGCAAGAGCGCTTCCGATCTATCGCCCATGGAAGCCGCCTTCTTCTCGTCCATCCTGCCCAGTCCCAAACGGCGCTACGTGCAGTACTGCCATGGATCGCTGTCCCCGCAGTGGGAACGCTACGTGCATAGAATCTTGAACAGAATGCACGAGCGTGGCCGACTGAACGACGAGGAATACACCACGGCCGTCGCGTCCACGTTGGTGTTCGACAAATCCGAGATGACCATGACCGAGAAGCAGTGCACGGATTGGGTCCGCAAGATCACGGCGAAACCCGAACCCGAACCTGATTCGGACGCGGACGAGAAGTAGCCGCCATGGCAGGAAAGGACGACAGCGAGGCGCCCAGGCGCAAAAAGAAATCTGGCAAACGCTCGTGGCTTCGGCGCCTCGTCTTGCTGGCGATCATCCTGCTGTTCCCGGCGATCGCGGGAGCGGGGGCTCTCGTCGGCATCTTCTATTACTACGGCGACGATCCCGCCATGCCCAGCCTGAGCGGCATCGGCGACTACCGCCCGGAGCAGATCATCAAGGTGCTCGACCGCGAAGGCAAGCTCATGGGCGAGATCGGTTCCACCCATCGCACCGTGGTGCCCTACGCGAAGATCCCCAAAATCATGATCCAGGCGCTGCTGGCCGCGGAAGATGCCGAGTACTTCGAGCACGAGGGCATCGACTACAAGGGTATGGTGCGCGCCTTCATCGAGAACGTGATCCGGCGCAAGTTCGCCCAGGGAGCCTCGACCATCACCCAGCAGGTGGTCAAGCAGCTGCTGCTCACGCCGGAAAAGAGCATGCGGCGCAAGGTGCAGGAGATCATCCTGGCGCGCCGGCTTTCGCAGCGTTTTTCCAAGGAAGACGTGCTGACCATCTACCTGAATCAGATGTACTTCGGGCACGGCCGCTACGGCGTGGAAGAGGCCGCGCGCTACTTCTTCGGCAAATCCATCAGCGACGTCGACGCGGGCGAGGCGGCGCTCTTGGCAGGGCTGGTGCAATCGCCCGAGCGACTTTCGCCCTACAAGCATCCAGCCGCCGCCAAGCAGCGACAGATCTACGTGCTCGGGCAGATGGCCAAGCTCGAATTCATTTATGACGACGTGGCCAAGAAGATCGCGGCCGCGCCCATCGCGGTGATCCCCGAGGGGTCGGCGCTACCCAGTGCTGCCCCGGAAGCCATCGACAGCGTCCGCAAGCTGCTGGAAGCGAAATACGGCGCGGACCGGCTTTCCACCCTCGGCATCGAGGTCAAGACCACCATCGATTCGCACTTGCAGGCTCTGGCTCGCTGGGCGCTCGAACGCGGCCTGGAAGAAGTCGACCAGCGCCACGGGTTCCGCGGCCCCATTGCCCACCTTTCGGGCAAAGCGCTCGACAAGAAACGCGCCGAGCTCATGGCCGAGCGCAAGAAGCCGCTGACCGACAACGAAAAGACCGACGGCATCGTCGAGAAGGTGGACAAGAACCCCGACGATCCCACGAAGCTCAAGCTGACGGTGTTCCTGGGCGACAGCAGTGGCGTCGTCGATTTCAGTGCAGAGCCTCGCTACAACCAGGGCAGCAAGCCGCCGCTGGCCGAGCGTTTTCATCCGGGCGATCTCGTGCGCGTGCGCCTGGCCCCCGAGCGCAAGCACGACAGCGATGGCAACGTGGCCCTGGCCCTGGAGCTCGGCCCGCAAGCGGCGATGGTTGTGATGGATCCCTTGCGCCGCGAAATTCTGGCTCTGGTCGGCGGGTACGGCTACCGGCTGGGCGGCTTCGATCGCAGCCAGCGTGCGCACCGCCAACCCGGTTCGGCCTTCAAGCCCTTCATCTATGCCGCCGCCATCGATTCCAAGCGCTACACCGCCGCCTCGGTCGTCAACGACAGTCCCGAGGTGTTCAAGCTGTGGAAGCCGCAGAACCACGACAAGGACAACTTTCGCGGTCCCATTCGGCTGCGCGTGGCCCTGGCCAATTCCATCAACACCGTCGCCATCAAGCTGCTCTCCGATGTGGGCATTCTGTCAGTGCGCGAGATGGCCGCGCGCGCGGGGCTCGATTTGCCGCCGGCGGAAAAGCTGGATCTGTCGTTGGCGCTGGGCACCGCCACGGTCACGCCCATCGATCTGACCAACGCCTACGCCACCTTCGCGGCTGGCGGTCAGTCGGGTGACATCCGTCTAGTCACCGCCTTCGGCAACGAGGCGACTCCTGCGCCCGAGCTGCAACAATCTATCCGACCCGAAACCGCCTACGTCATGGTTTCGCTCATGCGCAGCGTGGTCGAAGCGGGAACCGCACGCAGCGCCGCCCCCAAGCTCAAGCGCCCCGCGGCCGGCAAGACCGGAACCACCGACGAGGATCGCGACGCATGGTTCGTGGGCTTCACTCCCGAGCTGCTGGCGGGTGTGTGGGTCGGCTTCGACGAGCGCCGCATGCTCGGCCGCGGCGAGGAAGGCGCGCGCACGGCCCTGCCCATTTGGACCGAATTCATGACCAAGGCCTTGGCCGGCGTGCCTGTGAGCGACTTCGCCCAGCCCCCTGGCGTGGTGGTCGCGCGCATCGATCCGGCCACCGGACTTCTGCCCGCTCCGGGCAGCGAGGGTGTCGAGGAGTTCTTCCTCGACGGCACCGCGCCCACCGAAAGCGCCGCCGCGCCTGGCGAAGAAGCCTCGCCCGATCAAATGCTGCTGGAAGGGCGCGGAGGCAACTAGAATCGCCGTCCGATGTTGGCTAGGCTGATTCCTGACTCACCCGCGACGCTCACCAAGCAGCATGCGGCGTTGCGAGTTGTCCTGGCTGCCATTGTGGTCGGCGCGGCTGTCTACATCACGTACATTGCGACGACGGCACGCATCGAGCAGTACGATGGCTACGTCTATCTCAACAACGCCAAACGCATGCTCGACCTTCCGCCGGCCAGGTTCGAGCATATACGTCCGCCCCTCATATCGCTGGCCATGCTGCCAGCGGTCCGCCTGGCCGCATCGGGGGCAGCCGCCAACGCCGGCTACTTCATCTGGCCACACCTCACCGCCGTGGTCCTTTCGCTACTCTCCGCACTGGCCATCGGCCTTTTGCTGCGACGCCATTGGGGAACGACGCTGGCGCTCGTCGGAATCACGTTCTTCGTCACCTCCAGACTGTTCATTCGCTACGGTCCCTTCGTTATGGCGGATCTACTTTCTGCCGGTTTGGTGGCGAGTGTCTTGGCTGTCTACCTGCGTACTTGGACCGATGGCGAGAAACTTCCGGAGTGGCACGACTACCGCCTATGCGGACTGCTGCTCGGAGCCGCGCTGCTGGCCAAACAGCCACTCGGCCTCATCCTGCCGGCCCTTGCGCTCTCGGAGATCCTGCATGTCATCCACTTCAAGAGGTGGCAACGTCGCCGTCTGCTTGGACTCGCGCTGACGATTGCAGTTGGGGTATTGGTCTTCCTCAGTGTTGAGCTGCTGATCTTCACTTGGCTATACGGGAGCGACGGGCTCGATGCCGCCGCCTATTCAGCCAAACACGATTTCCATCCGCGCTCGGTGTCGAATCGTTTGGCAGCTTCGACCGCAGGCGACTCCAATTGGGATTACGCGACGCTCGCCTGGCATGCCTTCTCGCCACCTGTGGTTTTGGTGGGTGTGCTCGGCCTGGGTCTTGCCGTAAGACAGCGCCAAGCGCGCGATCTACCCTACCTGGCCTGGTTGGCCGTCCTGGGCGGGACGATCATCTGCCTGCTTGGTCACACGGAAGCACGTTACCTCATGCCCGTTGTGCCGATGTGGCTTTATTTCGTACTGCGCGCCATCGAAGCGATCGCAGGCGGCGTGCGAAGACTTCGGTCAAAAAGCCTTGGCTGGCGTCTGGCCCTGGTCGGAATGGGTTGTCTTTCGATTGCATCGTTCGCTTGCACGAGCGTGGAACAGCTCCGTCTCAACGAAGATCCATTCTACACAGCCGATTTGCAGCGGCGCACTGTGCGTGCACTGTTGGCCGCTCGTGGACCGCATGGCCGCTTGCGCTGGTTCGGCCCGCTAGCCACGTTCCATCCCGCTCATCGTGCAAACCTGAAGGGCGATGACTACTTCGACATTTTTCACGTCGGGGCCGATTCCCTCGAGTACTTCTTGGACGAGGCCGTCGTACCGGTGGACGAGATTGCTGCGCTCGACGACGGCGATGCGGTCCTCAAAGCCCCAGACACCTACTACCGCAATGGATCGATCCCCCCTGAAGGCGTTCCACCTCCCCAGATCTGGACTGCACGCGTGCTCGGCCCATCGCCTGAATTCGCAGGTGGGCCGCGCAGGATGCAAACACCGGACGGCGCCATCGGTGTGCGCTTGGCAGCAAGCCAGGGACATCTCGCGCTGGAACCGGAAACATCGGAAGAAGGGATCGGTTCGTGGCACGTCTACGTCAGACTGCCGAGTGGTACCCTTAAAGGCGGAAGCATCGTCGATTTTCGGTCCGGACAAACCATCGTCCTCGACGCACCCGACACGATTCAGGTCGCGGGCTTGCTATTGATGCGCAGGTAGCGCGTGCCACGCACGCCTCAACCTCGGTAACCGTTTGCGATCCTCCGCATCAAATCCAAGAGTCGATCTTTGTCGATCTCTTTTGAGTGCTCGGACCGCTGCCCCTTGGGCCTCGCACGCGGGAATTCCCGGGCGCGAAGGTGAAGGCCATGCTCAAGGTGCTGATACCGAAAGAACGGGCGGAAGGTGAGGCACGGGTCGCCGCGACTCCGGAAACCGTCAAACGCCTTGTGAAAGAAGGACTCGAGGTCGCCATCGAGCAGGGGGCGGGCGAAGGCTCGTTTCTACTCGACGAGCGGTACCAAGCCGCCGGCGGACGCCTCGTCGCGGATTTGACCGCCGAGTGGTCCACGGCGGACGCCATCTTCAAGGTCTCGCCGCTGGGAATGAGCTCGGCGCTGGGCAAGGATGAGGCAACCTTGCTCAAGCCGGGCGCCGTGGTCATCAGCTTCCTGCAGCCGTATCGCAATCTGCCCATGGTCAAGACCTTGGCCGCAGGCAAGGTCACGGCCCTGGCCATGGAGCTGGTCCCGCGCATCACCCGCGCGCAGTCCATGGACGCGCTCTCGTCGCAGGCCAACATCGCCGGCTACAAGGCGGTGCTGCTGGCCGCGAGCCGCCTCGGCAAGTACTTCCCCATGCTCATGACCGCGGCGGGAACCATCCCATCGGCGAAGGTCGTGATCATGGGCGCAGGCGTCGCCGGATTGCAGGCGGTGGCCACGGCCAAGCGCCTGGGCGCGGTGGTCTGGGTCTCCGACGTGCGCCCCGTGGTGAAGGAGCAGGTCGAATCTCTGGGCGGCAAGTTCATCGACCTACCGGCGCAAGAATCCGGCGAAGGCCAAGGTGGCTACGCCAAGGAGATGAGCAAGGAGTTCCTGGCCCGCCAGCAAGCCATCATCAAAGAACACGTCGCCAGCGCCGACGCCGTCATCACGACCGCGCTCATTCCCGGCAAGCCCGCGCCGCGGCTGCTCACCGCCGAGATGGTGCAAGCCATGCGGCCGGGATCGGTGGTGGTGGATCTGGCCGCCGAACAAGGTGGCAACTGCGAGCTCACGGTTGCCAATCAAGAAGTCGTTGAGCATCGAGTAACCATCCTCGGCCACACCAACCTGCCCTCGACCATGCCCCACGATGCGAGCACGCTGTACGCGCGCAATGTTCTGGAGTTGGCCTTGCTGGTCTTCAAAGGCGGCAAGCTCGCTCTCGATCTGAACGACGAGATCATCAAGGGCGTCTTGCTGACCCATGACGGACAAATCACCCACGGCCCTACGGCAGCGGCGGTCAAGGCGGCGCCATGACTGGCGGCCTGCTCATTTCGCTCTATCTATTCACGCTTGCGGGTTTTCTTGGCCTTGATGTGATTCGCAAGGTTCCGCCCACTCTCTACGGCGCGTTGGCCGCTGTGCTTGGTGCCGCGGCGGCGCTGTCGGTGGCCGCCGCCGTCCCTGCCGCGATGGTCGGCGGCAGGAATCCCGCGGTCCTGCTGAGCACGGTGGCGGTCGCCGTCGCTACAACCGGCGTGGTGGCCGGATTGTGGCGCGCCAAACGCATGCTGCACGGAAGAGGCGCGAAGCGATGACGGGCGAAACCACGATGCCTGCCGTTCTCGCCAGCCTGCGCACCTATGCCGTTCCCGCCCTGTACATCGCATCCGCCATCTTCTTCATCCTTGGCCTGAAGGCCATGTGCAAGGTGCGCATTGCGGGCCGCGGAACAACCTTCCTTGTCACCGGATTCATTCTGGCCTTGGCCGGACTTGCCATCGAGGCCGCGGGACGCGATCCAACCCTGGCCCTGGTCGGCATGGGCGGTGGCGCCGTCCTCGGATTACTGCTCGGCTGGCGCACGCAGGTCGCTTTTGGCCGCGGACTTGGTCCATTGCTCGCTGGCGCGGGCGGCATGGCATCAACGTTGATTGCCGCCGCCGCGTTCCTGAGCAGCGACGATTGGCCCTTGGGCGGCGCGCTTGCCCTCGACGGAGGGCTACGAGGCGCTGCGCTGGGTCTGGCCACGTTCGCGGGATTGCTTGCCCTCGTGCTCGCGGTGTTGGCCGCCGTGGGACCAGCGGCACGCGCCTCCGGTCAGTCCGCTGCGGTGGCGCTGTCGGCGTCCGCGTCGGGATTGGCGACGGCGGGGCTCGGCTTTGCCTTCGGCAATCCCATCGTCGTGACAGTGGGCGGATTGGTCGCCGCCGCGGCCTGGACCTTGGCAGGACTCGTGGCCCAGGCGCTCGGCCGCAAGCCGTCCGAGATCGTACTGGGCTTGGGCCGCAAGACAGCCAAAGCGGGCGACGAATACGACAACGTCCAAGCCTGCGGCGCCGAAGAAGCAGCCATGGTTTTGGAGAACGCCAGCAAGGTCGTGATCGTCCCCGGCTACGGCATGGCGGTGGCCCAAGCTCAGCACGCGCTCCACGAGGTGGCCAAGATGCTGGAGCAACGCGGGGCCAAGGTTCTCTATGCGATTCACCCGGCGGCGGGGCTCATCCCGGGCCACATGAACATCCTGCTCGACGAGGCCAAAGTGCCCGCGGCGCAGCTCGTGGATTGGCAAACCGCCAACACCGAGCTTACCAGTGCCGATGTCGCACTGGTGGTGGGTGCCAACGACGTCGTGAACCCGGCCGCCCAAAACGATCCGAAGAGCGCGGTGTTTGGCATGCCGCTCATTGATGTGGCACAGGCGCGCACCGTCTTCGTGATCAAGCGGAGCCTGCGGCCTGGCAGCGCGGGCGTGAAGAACGAGCTCTTCGAGCAAAGCCACACCACCCTTATCTTCGGCGACGCCAAGAAGGTCTTGCAAGCCATCGGCGTCGAGCTCAAGGCCCAACTTCCCAAAGCGGTGGCGGCGTAACCATGGACACCGGACTCATTCTTTGGACCGTGATGATGTTCGTGCTGGCGGCCTTCGTCGGCCACCACGTCATTCACGGTGTTCCCACCCTGCTGCACACGCCTCTCATGTCGGCGACCAACGCCATCTCCGCCATCTCCGTCGTCGGCGCCATCGTGGTCGCCGGCTCACCCTACGAAACCGTGCGCACCATCCTCGGGGTCACCGCGGTGGCCGCAGCCATGTGCAACGTGGTGGGCGGCTTCCTCATCACCGAGCGCATGCTCAAGATGTTCAAGGGCGGCAACGCCGACCCGAAAGGCAAGGGCCACTAGCCATGCCACAAGCACAGATTATCGAGCTGGCGTACTTCGCAGCGGCGGTCCTGTTCATTCTGGGCCTCAAGTTGCTCTCGTCGCCGCGCAGCGCGCGCCGGGGCATGCACCTGGCCGAGATCGGCATGGCGGTGGCCATCGCCGGCACGCTGCTCGACCACCACATCCTGACGTACACCTGGATTATCACGGGCGCGATCATCGGCACGGTGGCCGGCGCGGTCATCGCGGTGTGGACGCCCATGACCGCCATGCCGCAACGGACGGCACTCTCGCACGCCTTCGGCGCCGCTGCTGCCGCGTTGGTCGGGATCTCGCACTACTATTCCGAAGGCGCGCACCTGAGCACCGGCACCATGGTGGCTCTTGGCATCGAGGTGCTGCTCGGCAGTCTTACGTTCACCGGCAGCATGATCGCCTTCTCCAAGTTGCAGGGTTGGTTGCCCGGCGTGCCCATGACCTTCAAAGGCCAGAACATCTTCAACATGGCATTGCTCGCGGGCATCGTGACGGCCACGGTTTGGGTCATCGCCAATCCGCAGGCCAGCTGGCTATTCTACGCCATGGTCGGTCTGGCTCTGGTGTTCGGCGTTCTCTTCGTCATCCCCATCGGCGCGGCGGATATGCCGGTGGTGATTGCCATCCTCAATTCCTACGCGGGTCTCGCCGGCGCGGCGACGGGCTTCGCGCTCGACAACAAGATCCTCGTCGTTGCCGGCACCCTCGACGGCGCCTCGGGGCTCATTCTGTCGATCATCATGTGCAAGGCCATGAACCGCTCCATCACCAACGTGTTGTTTGGTGCCTTCGGCAAACCGCCCGAGGGCGGCACTGATGCTGGCGTGAAGGGCAACATCCGCGCCATCAGCCCCGATCAGGCGGCGGAGCTCTTGGCCGCCAGCCTGAGCGTGGTCGTGGTCCCTGGCTACGGCATGGCCGTGTCGCAAGCGCAACACGCGGTGAAAGAACTGGCCGACGTGCTCGCCGAGCGCGGCATCGACGTCAAATACGCGGTTCACCCCGTGGCCGGGCGAATGCCGGGGCACATGAACGTCCTGCTCGCCGAGGCGGGCGTTCCCTACGACCAGCTTTTCGACATGGATCACATCAACGACGACTTTCCGCGCGTCGATGTGGCCATCGTGATTGGCGCCAACGACGTGGTCAATCCCGCGGCTCGCAACAACAAGTCGAGCCCGATCTACGGCATGCCCATTCTCAACGCCGACCAGGCAAAATCCGTGCTCGTGCTCAAGCGCTCCATGGCCCCCGGATTTGCCGGCATCGAAAACGAGCTCTTCTACATGCCCAATTGCATGATGGTGTTCGGCGATGCCCGCAAGACTGTGACCGAGTTCTCGTCGGCCCTTAAGCGCCAGTCCAAGGCCGCGTAGTCGCGCGGCGATCCTGAAGACCCATTTATCATCATCCTTCTGCGCGGTCCGCGCTTCTGCTAAGCTTACTTTTTTGCGGTTTGCGGCGAACGCTTTCCCTAGCTTGGTCTACGGATTCAACTGCGAGGAAAGGAGGGTCCGATGACCCCAGCAGCCCGAACGAACTGGCTCATGGTCTTTCTCGTCAGCGCGTCGATGGGTGCGGTGGCTTGCAAACAGGACACTCCTTCGTCCGGACAAAAGAGCAACGGTGCCGCGGGAGGTACGGCCGGCCAGGCCGACGGAGGTAGCGGCGGCGGATCGGGTGGCTCGGGCGGCAAGGGAGGCTCGGGCGGAGCCAGCGCTTCAGGCGGTACGGCCAGCAGTGGAGGCGGCTCAGCTGGATCGCGTGCTACGGGCGGTTCGGCGGAATACAGCGCCAGCACGGGCGGCGCGGGCGGCGCGGCCGGCTCAGGTGGATCTGTTGGCGGCGCGGGCGGTGGATCGTCTGGCGCAGGAGGATCGGGCGGAAGCGATGCCGCCGCCGATGTTGTCAAGTCTGACGGCAGTGCACCGGATCGTTTTGACTCGGCTGCAGATCTCGTTCAGCGAGACACGGCCGGCCCGCCGGACGCAGCGGGAACGGACGCGCCCTGTCCCGACGGACAGGCCATGTGTGGCACCTCTTGCGTCGACATCACCACGACCGCCCACTGCGGTGGGTGCACGATGGTGTGCGGCGCAACCCAGGCCTGCATCGCGGGCGCCTGTGTGGAAGGCGGCAGTAGCAACGGTGATGGTTGCACCAGCAACCTCGCCAGCAATCTGACCTTGAACCAGATCGCCGTGTACCAGACGGTCAAGATCCCGGTCATGCAGGACGGCGCCGAAGTCGCGGCCGCCTCACGCAACGCCAGCGTGATCCAGGGAAAGAGCGCCCTCTTCCGGATCTTCGTCACCCTGGGTAGCGGTTGGGTCTCTCGCGATCTCGCCGCCCGCTTGACGGTGACGCCATCCGGTGGCCAAGCGGCGCAGTACTACTCGAAGAAGACCATCAGCGCTTCGTCGGTGGAAAACGACCTCAAGACGACCTTCCAGATCTACGTTCCGTCGAGTGCCATGGCCGGTTCGCTTCGTTATTCGATCGAAGTTGTGGAATGCTCCTCCCAGTCGGGCACCGCCGGGCAAGCGCGCTTCCCGACCACTGGAGACATCGACCTGGGAGTCAAGACGACGGGCGGTCTCAAGATCAAGATCATTCCGATGCAATTTGGAACCTATCTACCCGACACCTCGCCCGCCACGCTGGCCGTCTACGCCGACGAGATGGCGACCGAATATCCCATCAACAACATCTCGATCACTGTGGGTGATACGCTGACCGCCACGTCGCCCATCGACTGGAGTGGCATGCTGGATCAGCTTCGCGCCAAACGCACCGCAGACAAACCGGCGGCCGACGTCTATTACTTCGGCTTGGTCAAACCCGCCGACACCCTTCGCACATACTGCCAATCCAGTTGCACGACCGGAATCGGTTTCGTCGTGACCAGCGCGACCGGCACTACGGCGGGTTCCGGCCGGGCCGCCGTGGGCGTCGGCTTCGCGGACAAGTCGTCCGCCCAAACCATGTGCCACGAGGTGGGCCACAACCACGGACGCAACCACGCCCCCTGTTCCACGGCTGGAACCATTTCCGGAGTCGACCCCAATTTCCCCTACACCAACGGATCCATCGGAAGCTGGGGCTTCGACTACCGCACGCAGGCGCTGCTCGATCCGGCCAAGGACACCGATATCATGGGCTACTGTAGCAACAAGTGGATGAGCGACTACACCTACAGCGGCATCACCACGCGCGTGGCGGCGGTGAACGGTGTCGCCATGATCTACACGCCCGACTACGCGCTCGCACGCTGGCGAATCATGCTGGTCGACGAGCGCGGACCGCGCTGGGGAATTCCCATCCCGGATGAAGCGCCAGCGGAAGGCGATGCCGAGTCGGCCACGATCTACGACGCCACGGGCACGGAGCTGACCCAGGTGACGGTCTACCGCACGGATATCGCCGACATGCCCGCCGCCATGTACATGGTTCCCGAACCGCAAGTCGGCTGGTACGCGGTGTCCGTGGCCGGCGCGGCACCGCTGCCTTTCGCCGCACAGACAAAGTAGTTACCGACGGGGAACCCGAGAAGGGTTCCCCGCAGGTGGTCATCGCGGGATTTGGTTGCTGCTAGGACTTGCGACGCCGACGGAGCAGGGCGAGCGCCGCCAGGGCCATCGCCAGGTAGGGCGCGGACGATGTCGCACGCGGCGAGGCGATGGCGCAGAACCCGGAGCCCATGATCTTCAAGTCCTCCGCGACCGGGGCGGCATCCTTGTTGGCCGGCGTTGTGGCGGCGTCATCTTTCACCACCGGCCCGGCGGTATCCGGGTTCGGCTCGGGGAGCGGAGCCATATCGGGACTCGGCTCGGCACCGGATGGCTGCGCGTCGACCAATACGTCGGCGCGGGCGACTTCTTCGGCATCCGACACCCGAGTGTCCATTGGGTTCCCAGCGTCGAGAAGGAGCGGCAGGAGATCCACATTCTCGGTATCCTTGGCGGCATCGATGGTAACGATGGGAGCAGTATCGTCGCCGACGGTCACGGCACGATCGGCCACCGCCGCATCTAGGCCGCCCGTTAGTAGATCCTGGTTTGCGAACGCATCAAGACCCTCCGCATCGACGAGCGCAGGGGCGGCCTCCCCGCCGCCGTCGACGCCAAGATCCAGCGCTGGCGGTTCGGCATCGACACCCCCATCGAGCCCTTCCGCCAGCACGAGCCAGGTGAAGGTGGGTGGATTCGATTCCACGTTGCCGGCTTGATCCGTCGAGCGGACCGTCAAGGTATAGGTGCCAATCGTCAAAGTGCCCGTGGTGTAACCCGCGGTGGTTGGGGCGCTGGCATTGCAAGCCGCCCACGTCCCTGTTCCCGCGGGAGTATCGAGCTTGCACTCGTAGGTCACGGGCAGGCTCGCGGTCTCGCTGTTTGTGAAGGTGAAGACACCCGTGGTGATGGTCGTCGTTGCTTCTGGATGGGTCGCGATGGTTGTGACCGGCGGGACCGTGTCGACCAGCCAGGTATAGGTGGCAGGCGTAGCCTCTAGGTTCCCATGGGTGTCTGTCGCGCGAACGGATAGGATATATGTCCCGTCCGTCAGCGTACCTGTGGTGGTGTAGCCGGGCGTGCTTGGGTCGGTGGCGTTGCAGGCCGCCCAGCTCCCTGCCCCGGCGGGCGTATCAAGCTTGCACTCGTAGGTCACCGGATCCGACGTGTTCGTGAAGGTGAAGGTGCCGGTCGTAATCTTGGTAGGATTCGCCGGATGGGTCACGATGGTGGTGAACACGCCACCGCAATAGAGGAAGGTGCTGGCGCTGCCATTGGTCAGGCCGGCGTGGCCTGCGGTGGCCCCGTTGGATGGGAATTGGGCCATGGCCGTGCGATTGGTCGTTCCGCCGAGGGCTCCAGCGGCCGACAAGACGGGCGTTCCCGTACCAGCCACCGCAAGGTAGCCGCCACCGCCGCCGCCGCCGGGGCCCTCGACCTCGTTCTGGCCGCTGCTGCCAAGATGGTCGCCGCCCTTGCCGCCGTTCGCGGAGATGGTGATGGCGCTCAAGCTTGTGGCATGTACGAACACGGTGCCGCCACCACCGCCGCCGCCGCACGCATCGCCGTTGGTGGTGCTGGCCGGCATGTCGGCGCCAGCCTCACCGTTGGCAAGGATGCTACCAGCACCGGTGACCGAACCGGTGAGAAGGAAGACCAATCCACCGCCCCTGCCGCCATGTCCGGCCACCCCGTCATTGCCGTCGCCCGCGCCACCGCCGCCGCCCATGAACAAGCGCGCAGCGGGATCGTTCGGCACCGGGTGCCCGCCGAAGCCGCCGACGACGCGCCGATCATCGCCGCCCCAACCAGCCATGCCTGGCGCGCCTGCAGCTGTCGTCGGGTCGAGAGCGCCACCACCATTGGCAGAGTACGAGTAGCCGCCGCGACCACCACCCTCGGAGTTGGCCAGCGTGGCGACTTCGAGGGGCCAGGCAAGCGTGCCACCCACGACGGTCGGGTCCACCAGCATCACGCCAAGGCCGCCGTTCCAACCAGCGGAATTTCCTGCATTGGCGCCGCCACCTCCGCCAGCGTTGTGCGAGTCTCCGCCACCACCGCCGTTGGCTGGCGCCCCACGGCCGTACTGGCCGGTGGTCGTCAAGTCGTCGGGTGGGTATCCCGCGATGCCTTCGCCCTTCTCTGCACCATCGGTCTCGGCAGTCGAACGGTAAGTGACGATGCCAGAGCCAGGCGCCGCAGAGTTCTTCGTTGTTAGCGCCGCGCCACCGCGGAAGCCCTTGGCCGAAACGTCGACGCTTCCGTCCAGCTGCACGGTGGTCTCGGCGTGAACCGCGACCACGCCGCCGGTGACGCCATCCCACGCGGGAGCGGTGATGGATGTTCCACTGCCGATGGTCAAGGTCGTGTACTGCGGAACGCGAATGACTTGCGTCCTGCCACTGCGGCTGTAGCCATTCTTGAGTCCGCACGCGAGCGTGATTACGCCGCCAGCGGCCACGCCTTCGACACCGATGAGCTCGTAGCGACCGGCGTTGCCCAGGTCGGTCACGGTTCCGTAGGGGGCTGGGATATCGCCAGTGTTGATAGTCGCGCCAGCCATCTGCACGATGAGCAAGAGGTCGCCTTTCGCGACGGCGCCGAGGAAGTTCGCGTTGACGTCGGTCACCGTGATGGTCGTATTGCCGGCTACGGGATCGGCGGCGCCAGCGAGTTGCGCGTAGCGGTTCACGACCGTGTTTGCCGCCGGGACCGTGTACGCTCCGTCGTGGCCTGGCACCGCCTGCTTGATACGCGTCGCCCGCTGGGTGCTGCTCTCGAACAGCGACGGACAGCCCGCACCGGCCACCATGAGGAAGACGACCGGCGCGAGCACGAACGCCCGCGCCACTGCACGGCGCAATGCCAATTTCATGCGATTCCTGCGTTTCATGGTGTTCCCTCGCTCTGCTTGCTCGTCTTCTCCACGATCTTGAACTGCACGCGGCGGTTCTTCTGCCGGCCCTCGGGCGTGTCGTTGTCTGTTAGAGGCTCGTCCATGCCGTAGCCGTGCGAAGTCAGATGGCCCGGATCGACATGGCCCTTCTTGACCAGCCACTTGACCACAGCAGCCGCGCGCTTTTGGCTGAGCTTCTGGTTGTATTTCTTGCCGCCGCGGTTATCGGTGTGGCCCTGCACTTCGATCTTGAGGATCTCCGGGTGCTCGGAGAGCACTACCGCCACCTGGAAGAGCAAGTCGTCGCTGGCCTTCAGGATCACGGCGCTGCCGGTCTTGAACTGGACCTGTTCGAGAATGATGATCTCCTGGTCGGTCACGCGCACGGAGGTCGGGCATCCGTTCTTCTGCGGATCGGGATCGGGCTTGCCCTTCTCGTTCGGGCAGGCATCCACATCGTCGCGAATTCCGTCGCCATCCGTGTCAGGCGGACAGCCATTCTGGGCCGGGTCTTCGCTCTTCACGCCCTTGATATCCGGGCAGGCATCGTCCCTGTCGAGGATGCCGTCGCCGTCGCGATCTGGCGGAGGCGGCGGACAACCGTTCTTCGTGGGATCGTCGCTCCTCACGCCGGGCTCGTCGGGACAAGCATCGTCCTTGTCGTAGATGCCGTCCTTGTCGCGATCCGGCGGAGGAACCTTCTTCTTGGGTGGCGGCGGTGGGGGCGGCGGCGGGGGCGGCGGGGGTGGCAGCGGCGCGTAGGCCACGCTGGCCACTGCGCGCAGGGTCGGGGTGCCCTCCCCGCGGGTGAAACCGGGACCGGCGCCTAGGCCCATCACCACGGGACCGACACGCAGCCGCGCGCCCAAGATCCCTTCCACGTTGGTGGTGGCTTTGGTAAAGCTGTCGCTGCCCACCATCACTATGGTGCCGTAAACCTCGGGTCCAATTTGGAGCATGCTGTCGGCAAGAAGCAAACCTACGGCCGCGCCGAAGGTGAGCTCCGACCCGAGAGAAGGGCTGACGACGACTGCGGTGGAGCCGCTGCTTTTCTTCTGCACATCGACGCCCGCGTTGACCGCGTAGGCAAAACTGTCGCTTTCCCCGGACAGCACCAGAGCGGGAATGCCGTGAACGTCGCCCGAGCTGGTGTACTTGTCCTTGCTGCCCGTGGGGATGAACACGTAGGCCGACAAACTGAGGCTCGCCAGCGAGCGGTTCTCGCCGAGGAGGCGCACCCGCGCCCCGGCCCGCAGATCGCCCGCGGCAACGCCCGAAGGCGAGTTCAATTGCAACCCACCATCCGTCGGGCTCTGACCGTTCGTGTACAGCGCCAGCGGCATGTTGGCGAAGATCCACAGCCGGTCCCACAGCGCGATCCCTGCAGCGGCGTGAACGATGAGCTGATTCGACACCAGGTTGCCGATGGCTTGATTGTCGCTGGCGCGGTAGAGCACGAGCGGCTTGTAGGCATAGTCGCCCAGCAGCATCAAACGGGGCGAAAGATCTCCTCCCGGATCGCCGCCCTGCACGCCGAAGAACCTGTCTCCAGCCGGCGACGGTTGAAACCGATCCAGAGCGAAACCGCCCTGCGCGTATGTGGTTGCACCGATGGCCAGTACCGCGATGAGCGTGGAACCAGCCAAGAGCCGCTTGGGCCTAGCGTTTGTCATATTCACCTTAGTCGAGGGACAGGGGTTGAGAAGGCGCAATGCATGGAGAGCGGGAAGTATAAACCAGTTTTCGCCATTCGAGAACTACGCCCGGCAGAAGAAGGCGATTTGCGCGCGAGCTGTGGTACAGAGACGGGGTGAGCGAAGAGAAGAAGGCTTCGGCATCGGCTTCCATTGGCGGCGACCAGGGCGACGGCGGCGACCAGGGCGACCAAATCTTACGCGGCCTCATCGAAGGCGGCCGGGCGCGCGTCGTGGTGGCCACCGCCACGCATGCCGTACGCGAAATGGCACGTCGCCACCAAACCCTTGGCATTCCCGCGCTGGCCCTTGGCCGCGGTGCCCTCGCCGGCCTCCTGCTCGCGACCCTGACCAAGGACGAGGAGCAGGTCACCTTACAAGTGCTGGGCAACGGGCCGCTCGCCGGGCTTACAGTGGATGCACGTTCATCGGGCCGCGTGCGCGGATTCGTCAAGCGCCCGGCGGCGGTGACCTGGGATCCAGCGCTTGCCGCCACGCCGCGCCTGTCGCTCGGCGATGCCATTGGCAAACAGGGAGTCGTAAGCGTCACCCGCGACCTTGGCATGGCCCAGAACTACAGCGGCCAAGTCGCGCTGAGCACCGGCGAGATTGACGAAGAGGTCGAGCACTACCTCAACACGAGCGAGCAGATCGACAGCGTGCTCCGCTGCGAAACCCTCCTGGACAGCGAGGGCAACGTGAAGGCCGCTGCCGGCTTGCTGGTGCAAACCCTTCCCCAGGCCCACGGAGCGGCGGTGGTGGAATTCTTGCGCGATACTCTGCGCGGCCCGGCCTTCCCCTCGGTGCTCGCAGACGCTGTGGCCCAGGACAGGCTGACTCCCGAATCCATCGCGCGCGCCGCGCTCGGCCAGTGCGCAAGCGGCCTGCAGGTTCTCGATCAGCGCGCGGTCACGTTTTTCTGCCCCTGCACCCGCGAGCGGGCAGAGTCCACGCTCGGCATGCTGAGCCCGCAAGATCTGAAGGAAATGATCCTGGAAACCAACCAGGCCGAAGTGACGTGCAACTTCTGCGGCCAGCAGTATCGCTTCTCCGAGATCGACCTCGAACGCATCCGTCGCAGGCGTGGCAAGCCGCAAGCACACAACTGAGCGCGGCCAGCAGCACAGTGCTAGATTGACGTCGTGACAGGGAATTCGCTGCTCGCCTCGGTGCTGGTCGGCTCCATTGGCATGGGCCTGTTCATCTACGGTAGGCGCCAGCGGCGCGCGCCCCACCTGGCCATCGGCATCGTGCTCATGGTCTTTCCGTACTTGGTGCCCAGCGTGGCGCTCATGTTCGTGATTGCCGCCGCCCTGGTTGGGCTGCTGTGGCTGGCCGCATACCTGGGCCTCTAGCTAGAGTTTTTGCGGCGGTGGCTGAGCCATGGACTGCCCGGGACGGGGCGCGGTGGTCATGGGCTCCTTGAGACCACGCTGCTCGCGGCCGCGCAGATCGGTGATGGCGCCGGCCAAGGCCGTGGCGATGGCCTGCTGGCCTTCCTCGGAAAGCAGGTACGGTCCCTCCTCGGGGTGGTCGAGAAAGCCGATCTCCACCAGGACTGCGGGCATCTCGAGTCCTTGCAGGACATCGAGGGTGGCCCCTTCCTGCTTGATGCCTCGGTCGCGATCGCGACCCAGGGTATCGGCGAGGCGCCATTCGATGCGACGAGCGGCGGCCAGGCTCTGTCCCGCCGCGGTCCTGACTTGGTGTCCCGCCCAGGCCGCCTCGCTGTCGTCGGGAGCGAGCAGCGCCACGCGCGCGACCTCCTTGTCCACTTCGCCCACGGGCAGAAGGTAGATCTCGAACCCCTTTTGGCTGCCCGGTTTTTCCGCCGGACCGGCGGCGTTCGCGTGCAGGCTGATGAAGAGCCGTGCGGAAGCTTGGTTTCCGCAGCGAACGCGCGCCCGAATGGGCAAAAGCGCGTCGGTGTTGCGGCAAAGCACGACCTTGAGGTTTTTCTCGCTCGCCAGTATGCGCTGCACGCGTTTGGCGATGGCCAAGGTCAGGTGCTTTTCAAAATAGTCCGTCTTCTTGGTGGGCGCTCCGCGATTCGATCCGCCGTGTCCCGGATCGATGACCACGGTATACGTCGGCGCGCTTGTACCCGCCGAGAGAACCAGTGCAAGCGCGAGTGTGACGACGCCGAAGCCCATGGGAAATCAGCTTAGCAGCGACGGCAAGCGACCTCCATTTCAATCCCCAAGATCATCCGGTTCAAGATCCGATGGAAATCCGGCGATCAAGTATCAGTATGAAATCCGCGTCTGCTTCTTTCGCTCTCGCCGCCACGGGCCTTGTGCTGGTGCTGCCAGGCACGGCCTCGGGCGAACTTGCGTCGGAGCTGCACAAGACCGTGGTGACGGTGGAAGCGCCGGTCGCCATCCCGGTCAGTGAGCCCTTACGCGACCGTTTTGGCCTGGGCGCCATGCCTGCCGTGTCCGCGGCCGTGCCAGTCGGGCAGTGGACGCTCCTCGGACTGCGATTGCGCGGTGGCTTCCTTTCCAACGGTCCAGCTCCCGCCAATCCCGCTATAAAGGATCCGGGCACAGGCGGCCTAGCGGTTCTGTCTGCCCTGGGAAGGTTCCGGCCGCTGGCTGGGCACTATTCAGATTCGCGCGCCAGGGGTCCGTGGGTCGAGCTCGGCGCGGGCCTGGGTTGGACCGGTACCCTCACGCGCGCCGTGGGCGAGGCCGCGGTGGGTTGGAATTTCCACTGGCGGGAGGTGACCTTCGGCCCGTCGGTGCGCTACCTACACGTGGTGCAACCCGCCAACAGTCTCGATAGCTCGGACGCCCAGATCGTACTGGCGGGCTTGGATATCGTCTTGCACGACTCGCACGAGGCGCGAGCGACAGCGCCGGCCGTGCCGCCTGGTTTGTCAGTCGACGTGGCCAAGGTTTCTGATCGCGACGGCGACGGTATCCCCGACAATCTCGACAAGTGCCCCGACGACCCCGAGGACAAGGACGGCTTCGAGGACGAGGACGGCTGCCCCGATCCAGACAACGACAAAGACGGCATTCCCGACACCGCCGACGCCTGCCCGAACGAGCCCGAAACCGTCAATGGATTCCAGGATGAGGATGGCTGCCCGGACACCGCGCCCATCGTGGTGAAGGAGAATCGCATCCTCCTCACCGAGCTGGTGCTCTTCGACACCAATCGGGCGCGAGTGAACGCGGAAGGCCGCCCCGCCTTGGCCGCGGTTCTCAACCTGTGGAAGCAGCACCCCGAATGGGACTACCTGGTGGTCGACGGATACGCCGATCGCCACGGCCCCGACGGCTTCAATCTTTGGCTCAGCCACATGCGGGCCGAGCGCGCCATCAAGGTGCTGGTCGAGATGGGTTTCCCGGCGGAGAAGTTGCGTATCCGGGCCTTCGGCCACCGGCAGCTACGCGTCTCGGGCGATACGGAGGAGGCCGATCGGCAGAACCGCCGAGTCGAATTCGTCATCGTCAAGAAGGGCGAAACGCCCGGCCCGGATGCCTCGCCCACCGAGCCGCCAGGCCAGGTGCAAGCAGGCGCACAGGCAGGAGCTGATGAGCCATGAACGCGCGACGCGCACTTGTTGGGTTGGTGCTGCTGGTTCTTCCGGCCTGCCTCGATCCCATCGTGGGAACCGAGTGCGCGACCGGCTATTCGCCTTGCCACGGGGTCTGTGTGGCCACTGGAACCTGCGCGGCGTCCGATGCCGGAAGCGAGACGGCCAGCGAGGCCGGAGTTGCCATCGACGGGGCGGTCGACGTCGAGGGTATGGATGCAAGCGTGTCTCTCGACAGCGCAACCTCGGAAGCTGGCGTGGACGCTGGAACCATCGGCGACAGGCAGACAACCGACGGTGAACCGCTCGATGAGGGCATCTCGGCGGACGTGCCAGCGCAAGACGACGTTCCAGCACAAGCTGATGCGCCAGCGCAACAAGATGATGTTCCAGCGCAAGCTGACGTTCCTCTGACCGACGATAGCGGTCTTCCACCCATCCTCGCAGTCGACGCAGCGATTGACCAAGGCGAGCCCATTGACGAAGGCGCGCTTGAGGGTGGCGTGCCCTGCGTGGATTGCCTGGACGCGGAAGGCAGCGAAGGTGGCAATGCCGACGACGGCGGCGCCAGCCTCGACGGCGCCAGCGCTGTCGACGCGGACAATTCGGTGCCCATCGACGGTGCGCTGGTGTGCGCCGACCCGCAGGTGATCTGCAACGATCAGTGCGTGGACACCTCGTTGGATCCCGAGAACTGCGGTGGCTGCAGCAACATCTGCGCCTCCGGCGTGTGCCTCGTCGGCACCTGCCTGGTGTGCGCGAGCGATGAGTCCGTGTGCGGACAGACGTGCATGAATCTGGCCACCGACCCTGACAACTGCGGAACCTGTGGCAATTCATGCGGGAGCGGCCTGTGCAGCAACGGTCTGTGCGAAGCTGCCGGCACCGGATACGCCATCGTCATCGGCCACGACTACCTCAAGAACCGGCCGGCCATGAATCGCATCCTCGGCAACGCAGTCTTTTTGTGGCCAGTTAATCCGGTGCGCCTGCTGGTCTACGAGGGCAATGCCAATCCCGTGGCCATCGCGGGTGCCGACGCGGCCATCGCGCAAGTGGCAGGCGCCACGGGCCGGAAATCGGTGCGCGTTGCGGCCGCCGCGGCCGATGTCCCCGCGCTGCTCGCCGCCACCGATGTCTTCCTAATCTACGGCCAGGAACTAGCCGACGATACCGCGCTCACCCAGCTCGGTCTGGATTGGGCAACCGCTCTTTCCACATTCGTGAATGCGGGAGGTACTTTGGTCGTGCTGGATGGCGTGTATCCCGGTAACAGCGGCACGTGCCAGATCCTCGCACAAGCCGGCATTTTTCAGCTCACCCGCAATACTTCCTCGACGGGAGATGTGTGTACGGTGGTGGCGCGCGGCGATGCCCTGTCGACCGGCCTGCCCAAAACGTACCTGTGCGAGCAGAACAGCACAAGCTTCGTGGTCACCGATCCATCGAGCAACATCACGACGGTAGTCCAGGACATCGATAATACAAACATCGCCAATCCAATCGTGAAGACGGTCGTGGTACACAAGCTCTTCTAGACCATGAGCACAAGTCCGCAGCCTTCGTTGATGGGGCGAATCGCTGTCTCGGCCAAGCTCATCACGCAAGAACAGCTGCTAGAGGCCTTGCGCGCCCAGGACCACATGGGCGCGACCAAGCGCCTGGGCGACATCTTGCTCGAGCTCGGCCACATCTCGCAGGCGCAGCTCGAATGGCTGTTGCGCGCGCAAGCCACGCTGGTCGAACGCCAGCGCCAAGCCGAGGCCGAGGCGCAACGTCATGTGCAGATCGAGCAACAGAAGTCGTTCCCGGAAAACGCTTCCATCACGATTCCGCTCAGCGAAACCTTGTCCAAGCCAGCGGCGCCTGCAAGCCCGCCGACCCCGGCCTCAGCTGTGCAGGCCTCGCTGGCGGGCGAGCGCAAACTCGACCGCGTGCTGACCCAAGCCATGCAGCTTCACGCCAGCGACGTGCACATCCATACGGGCCTGCCCATTCAAATGCGCGTTGGCGGACGTCTTCTCAAAGCCAACAGCGCGCCGCTCTTACCCGCGCAATCCGAATCGCTCATCCTCGAAATCCTGACCGAGATCGAGCGCGCGCAATTCACCGCCCACAACGATCTCGACTTCGCCTACACCATCCCCGGCGTCGGCCGCTATCGTGGCAACGTGTACCGACAGCGGCGAGGGATCGACGCGGTCTTTCGCCCCATCCCGCTTGAACCGCCCACTCTCGACGATCTTGGCCTACCGAGCTCGCTGGCCAAACTGACGGGCTACCACCAGGGATTGGTGCTGGTCACCGGCCCCGCGGGTTGCGGCAAGTCGTCGACCATGGCGGCGCTCATCAACCTCATCAACGAAGATCGTCCCGACCACATCATCACCGTCGAGGATCCCATCGAATTCGCCCACCGTTCGAAGACCTGCGTGGTCAACCAGCGCCAAGTGCGCAAACACACGGGCTCGTTCGCCAGCGCCCTGCGCGCAGCCCTGCGCGAAGATCCGGACGTCATCGCCATCGGCGAGCTGCGCGACCTCGAAACCATCTCGCTGGCCATCACCGCCGCGGAAACCGGGCACCTGGTGCTGGGCACCCTGCACACCAACGATGCCGCCCGCACCATCAACCGCATCCTCGACGCCTATCCGCCCGACCAGCAGTCGCAGATTCGCGCCATGATTTCCGAATCGCTGCGCGCCATCGTGTCGCAAAAGCTGGTGCCCACCGTCGACGGTTCGCGCCGCGTGCCGGCCCTGGAAATCCTGCTCGTCAACATCGCGGTGTCGAACCTCATCCGCGAAGAACGCGTTTTTCAGTTGCGCTCGGTGATGCAGACCGGCCGCAACCTGGGCATGCGCCTGTTCGACGATTCGCTGCTCGAGCTTGTGCGCGCCGGCACCATCAGCAAAGAGACGGCACGCAAGCACTGCGACGACCCCAAGCTGTTTGCCTGAGGAGCACCATGGCACGCCTCGACGAGCTCTTTCACTACCTCAAGGATCACAAGGGATCGGATTTGCACCTGGGCGCCGGCCTGGAGCCGCGCATCCGCCGCCACGGCCACCTGGAAAAGATCCCGAACTGGCCGGTGCTGACCGATGCGGATCTGAAAGAGCTGCTACGCGAGATCGCCTCGCCCAAGCAGTGGGACCACTACCTGGCGAATCTGGATCTGGATTTTGCCTACGGCCTGGAGGGCGTGGCCCGCTTTCGCGCCAACTACCTCAACCAGGAAAACGGCTCAGGCGCGGTCTTTCGCATCATCCCCGAGGAGATCATCCCCATCGAGAAGCTGAACTTGCCGCCCGCCACATTGGAGTTGGCGAACCTGGAACGCGGCCTGGTGCTGGTCACCGGCCCGACGGGCTCGGGCAAGTCGACCACGCTGGCGTCCATCATCGACAAGATCAACCAGACCCACGACCGCCACATCGTGACCATCGAAGATCCCATCGAGTTCGTGCACCCCAACAAAAAATCCACCATCTCCCAGCGCGAGGTCGGCACCGACACCGAGAGCTTCGCCGCGGCCCTGCGCGCGGCCATCCGCCAGGATCCGAACGTTATTCTCGTCGGAGAAATGCGCGACTTCGAAACCATCTCGCTGGCCATCACTGCCGCCGAGATGGGCGTGCTGGTGTTCGGCACGCTTCACACCAACAGCGCCAGCAAGACCATCGACCGCGTGATCGACGTCTTCCCCACCGACCAGCAACGCCAGGTGCGCTCCATGCTGGCCTCGTCGCTGGCCGCGGTGGCGTCGCAGTTGCTTCTGCGCACGGCCGACGGCAAGGGCCGGGTGGCCGCCCTGGAATTGCTTTTGCGCACCTCGGGCCTGGCCAACGTCATCCGCGAAGGCAACACCCCCATGATCACGTCCATCATCCAGGGCGGCAAGAAAGACGGCATGCAGTCCATGGACGACGCCCTCTACGCTTTCGCAAAGGAGGGCCGCATCTCCGGCGAGGACGCCTGGCTCAAGGCTAGCAACAAGAAGCGCTTCGAAGAATTCGCGCCGCTGGGATAGCGCTTCTCACGTTCTGTGTCTTGCTGGCATAATCGCCTCAAGATGCGTAGCCGGCTCTTCCTGGTACCGCCGCGCCTCGAACAGCGGTGGGCCCGGTGCCTGCTCTTCAGCGTGGCGGCCCTCGCGGGAGTGATGGTGGCATGGCGCTCTGCCTCGGCTGCCCCGGATTTGCCGACGGCGACGACAGACGCTGTGGAGCCGGCACCTCCGACCTCATCGGCGCCCGTTCGTCACTTCTACTTTGGCGTCGACTACGGGACGCAAGCCCTCGAGAATCCTCTTTGGGTTTTCGTAAACCGGGGCTACGACGTGATCCAGGACCACATCGCCGGCCGCGATGTATTCCACCTGCCCTACGCTTCCAATGCCGCCAATGTCGGCCGCAACGTCGTGAACCCATTTCCCGCCATCTCCGACGATGGGTGGGGCAAGTTCTTGCGCGAAGAGATCTTCCCGCTCAGTTACGGGAACACCACGGCGCGCTGGCTCCCCAACTACTCGCTTCACTTGATCGGCGGGGGCGTAACCTACGCCGAGCTCGACGAGTGGTTCCAGGATCACTCGGTTCCGCTTCCCAGGCTGTGGGCGGCACTGACAGTGATGAGTGCCGCCTTCCTCAACGAGACGCTCGAGAATCACAACCTCGTGGGCTACAACACCGACGCGCTCGCCGACCTGTACGTTTTCGACCTCGGGGGGATGCTGCTCTTCAGCTTCGAAGCGCCGCGCCGGTTCTTCAGCCAAACCATCGTGATATCCGATTGGTCTTTGCAGCCGGCGCTCACCTTGCCGCACGGCGAGCTGCACAACGTCGGCAACTACTTTGCCGCCAAATGGCCACTGCCCTTTTATCCTCGCCTGCGCCTGTTCAGCTGGTTCGGCGAAGCTACAACCATCGGCTTGTCCTTCGCCGTCGACGACGAACACTCCATCTCGGCTTGCGCCGGCGGCGCTGCCATCCACCTGGTCAATCAGAATACACACACCTTGCAGAACGTCGCCAGCTTCACGCCGACCGCGGCCGTGTTCCTCGATCGCCGCGAGTCGTTGCTCGCCTCCCTGCAGGTCACCGACGCTGACGACTACTTCGTCCACTTCAATCTCTATCCGCACGCGCTGACCCAGCGAGGACCGAGCGCCGGCTTCTGGATGGTGGTCGACAAGCGTGGCCACGTCGCCGCGGGGATCTCGATCTCGCGCCTCTTCGGCATGGGCACGGGCTGGAGCAGCCTGTAGATGTGACGTTGTGGTGTGCCACACGTCCTGGTTCACAGGCAATCAAGACCACGCTAGACTGCAGTCCTCGCGCTCGCGGGAACATTGTCGCGCGTTGTCTCGGAGTTACTCCTGCACAACGGCTCAGGATCAAAAGGATGTCTCGATCGCTGCCAATCGTTATTCTTGCGGTCCTCGCCGGCGCGTCTGTGTCGGCCTCCGGGACATTTGCAAGGGGCGAGGCCGTCGGTCCGGAGCCCTTGCCGGCCGAAGGACCCAAGCCGCCCTGGGCTTGCCGGTTGGACAAGACTGGACGCGAACGCAACTTCCATGGGCTCGGGCTGGTCGACCTCACCGTATGGGATCCCGAGCCCGAGGCACCGACGCCGGTGAAGGAGGAGCGCTTCGCGCCGACGCTCAACCAACTTTGCTCGAGCGAGCTTTCGTACCAGCAGTCAACCCAATTCGCGCACTGGATTCTAGAGGCGTGCCAGCGCTACGACGTCGACCCGTTCTTGCTTGCGTCGCTCATCTACCAGGAAAGCCGTTGTGCCTTGGTGAAAACACACCCGGAGGGTGCGGTCGGGCTCGCGGGCATCGATACCGCCATGCACGCGCCTTTCCTGCACGATGGACGCTACTCGTACTGGGTCAAAGAGGGCAATGAGTGGCTACCGCGGCAGGTGGACGTCAGTGCCTACCTGGCTTCGGTGCAAACCCTTCACCAGGACAAGGCCAACATTTTCTTCGCCGCCGCGCTCATGCACGCCTACGCAAAGCAGTGCCCTGACATCGACGGCGCGTTTCAGTCCGTCCCCCATCGTCACTACGTCTCGCACATGATCTGGGGCGATCGCGTTCTCGAGACTGACGGCGAAGATCGAATCTTGCGGACCCGGCGAGCCATCATCGAGTACTACGCGACCGGGCCGCCGGTGTCGCGCGTCCGCTGGAAGAGCGTCGAGCTCTTTTGCCCCCTCGACGGTTGTCCGCGGAAGATTACCGGGGTGATCGGTGACATCCGCGACGAGGGCAAGCGGGCGCACAAGGGTGTCGACTTCGTGTCCGTGCTCGGCGAGCCAGTGCGTGCAATTGCAGACGGCTGGGTCGTTTATGCCGGCGTGGATGCTCCCGGCAAAGGCGCGAGAAAAGTGACTCTCGACAAGTCCGGCGCCATTCGCAAGAACAGCATGGGTCCGGGCGGCCTGTTCGTGCAGATCCAACACAAGGACAACCTGATGTCCGAGTACATGCACCTGCTCAATTACCTCGTCCAGAACGGCCAATGGGTGAAGGCCGGGCAAATCATCGGGCACGTGGGCGACACCGGCATCCGCATCTCTGTTCCCCACCTGCACTTGCAAATGCGGGACAACGGCGAAATCATCGATCCTCTCGTCTACCTGCGCGCCTACCTGATTGGGCCGCAAGCGACCTACCGAGGGGAGCTCGTCAGCGGGTCTATGCCGAGGCGGTGGCGCGAGGCGAGGTCGCGCTTGCGTGCTCTCGCGCGCGGCCGTCGCGAAGACGGCCGGGATTCGGATGCGACCGACGCCAACGAGATGCGCGAATCCCCGTCGGTCTCCGAGCCATCGGGCAGCAAGGACTCCCATGTCGGCAACTAGTTCCAGGAACACCATCCTCGGATCTGTGCTGACAAGCACGCTGGCGGTGTGCCTGGCGGGGCCGACGTCGGCCGACACGCAGACGCGGGATGCGGGTGAGCCCGTCGACGGCAAGGCCAAGCTGACCTCAACGGTCGATCGCCACGTGCTGCTCACGGCGGGCGAGACCATCGATGACATCGACACCATCATCGAGGCGCTCGATCGGCAGGCGCCGGTCAGTGCGGTCGCGTTCAGCCCGGACGGAACCCTCATCGCATCCGGCTCCGAAGACCACCTGGTGCGTGTCTGGCAGCCAGCGACCGGACGCTTCGTTCGCCGCCTGGATGGGCACTCCTCCGCCGTCACCGCGGTCGCGTTTTCGCCCGACGGCAGTGTCATCGCCTCGGCGTCGAACGACCGTACGGTGCGCCTGTGGGATGTGCGCTCGGGCCACCTGCTCCGCACGCTGCAGGGCCATGTCTATCACGTGTACGCCATCGCCTTCGATCCGCGACGTCGGTGGCTGGCTACGGCGTCGTGGGATCGGACCATTCAACTGTGGGACACGACAAGCGGCGACCTGGTGAAGAAACTCAGGGGACACGCTGCCGCCATTCGCGCCATCGACTTCAGCCCGGATGGCAAGCTGCTGGCATCCGCATCCGACGACGAAACCGTTCGCTTGTGGAACACGGACACGGGCAAGGAGGTCAAGGTCCTTGCGGGGCATGCAGGACCGGTGAACGCCGTGCGCTTTCGGCCGGATGGTGAGTGGGTGTTCTCGGGCTCGACGGATCACACGGTACGGATGTGGAGCCTCCCTGACGGCGCGATCGTGCGCAAGCTCGGCGACTGTGGTGCGCCGGTGCTTTCCCTCGCGGTCTCGGCGAACGGCCAGATCCTCGGGGGGGCCTGCGGCGCCGGTGGATCGGTCCTGTGGGACGTCGGGACAGGGACCGAAATTCGCCGTGGCCGCGAGCGCAAGGCCGAGACGCGCGCGATCGCCTTCAGTCCCGATGGTAGGAGGGTGGCCACCGGTGCCGCCGACGCCTCCATCCTCGTCGAGGACGTTGCCACCGGACGCGCACTCGTATCACTGTCCGCCAATGTGGCACACCTGGAGGCAGTGGCTTTGAGTCCCGATGGCGGCATGCTGGCCACGGCCGCGCGCGACGGGCGCGTGGGCATTTGGCAGAACGCGGGCGATCACAAGATGCTGAGCCGGGTGTTGGTGGGCGGGCAGGGGCCGCTGCGCACGCTGGCATTTTCACCAGATGGCAAATCGCTCGCCACCGGCGGCGATGAACGCACGGTAGCGCTCTGGGATCTGGCCACGGGCGGTGCCGAACGGAAGCTCGGCCGGCACGAAGGCGCCGTCAACGCCGTGGCCTTCATGCCCGACGGGCAGACCATCGCCTCGGCCGGTGACGACGCGACCGTCCGCCTGTGGGACCTCAAGAAGGACGCCGCGGCCAAGGTGCTGAAAGGTCACCGCGCGCCGGTGCAAGCCCTCGCCGTGAGCCCCGATGGAAAAATGGTGGCGTCGGCATCCGATGACGAAACGGTGCGGGTGTGGGAGACAGCCTCGGGACGAGGCCTGGCGGTGCTGGGCAGTCACCGTGGCCCCGTCACGTCGGTCGCCTTCAGCTCCGACGGAAAATTCCTAATCACGGGGTCGCAGGACCGTACCATCGACGTCTGGCTGCCCGCGAAGGGCAAGCTGCAGAGGAGCCTGCGCAAGGAGCTGCCCGCTGGTGTGCTCGCGCTGGCGGCGAGCAGTGAGCGGATCGCCGCGGCTTCCTCGGACGGGGTGCTCAGTCTTTGGGAGATCGGCGGCCACCATCCGATCAAACAGTCGACCGCCCTCGCGGATGCGCCGAGCGCGATCGCGATGGCGCCGGATGGGGCCACCCTCGCTTCTGCCTCGCGCGATGGCGTGCTGCGGGTTTGGGACGCCGAGAAACTCGATCTCCGCTGGTCCCTCGTGGGCAGCTCGCGCGAACGGTGGTTCGCGTGCAATGACGCTCGGACCTGTTGGCGCAACGAGGACGGGACGCTGCTCGGCAGAATCACGGGACAAGGCGAGCGCGTACCCGTGCCACCGTCCGACGACGCGCATCGGACCAGGCTTGAGGCCACGGTCGACCGAAGCAAGCTGAGTGGCGCGGTCGAGCTCATGGAGGGGCGGACCGTCGCGATTCCGATCCGCATCGAGAATCGTGGCACGCAGCCGGCGTACTGGGTAGGCGTAGCGCAGTCGGTGCGCACGACCACACGCAGTGGCTCTCTCATCCTGATTCCGCCACCCACGATCGCGGTGCTCGCGACGGGTGAGAGTGCCAGCGTCGTGTGCGAAGTGTCTGCGCTTGCAGACTACGAGAATCCCCGCTCGCATGACGAGACCTTGCGCCTTTCGATCACCAGCGCCTCGGCCGAGAGCATACCCCTCGATGTACCCGTGTGGGTCGATACCCCGCATCTGCAGCTCGCTCATCTGGCACTCCTGCATGGCCGGAGCGAAGCGGTGGTGGCGTCTATGACCGAGGTGTCCATGGCCGAGCTAGAGCCCGTCCACCTACAGGGCGGCCTGACCCTGGAGGGCGGGAAACAGGCGCACATCGCGCCCGTCGCGCTCGAGCAGCCATTCATCGGGCAGGATCTGACCCTGGCTTTTCCATTGCCCGAAGGCGTGGGGCTCGATCGACACAGTCGGATGACCTTCACGCTCCGGAAGAGCACGCACCCTGTTCACGTCTGGACGTTCGCCCACTCGCCGGTACGCATTCCGCCACCGCTTTGGTGGTGGGCGTTGATCGCGGGCGGCGCGCTCGGGCTTGGCTTCGTGATCTGGCGCGCGCGGCTTTACGCCCGGGCCCGGCCCCTCGGACGCGTGGGCAAGCGTTCGGCCAGGCTAGCCGTGGCCGTGCTGCTCGGCTTGGCCAAGGGACTCATGGCGCTCGTCCGCTTGGGCTCGACGGTGCAATCCCTGCTTGCCCGTTTGCGGCGCCGTAGCATCGCGGTCACCTTCTTCCGCTTGCAACCGGAGACCCAGTGCTCCCATCTCGCGCGCCAGCTCGGGGCTTCCTGGGCGCCGCTCGTCGGCGGACAGCAACCGGTTTTCGATTTGCAGCTCGGCCCCGAAGTACCCCTCGACGTCGAGCGGTGCCTGCTGGCTCTCCCGACGGATGATGCTACGGCTTCCGCCTTGGCCGAGATCGACAGCGTGGACGAGGGACCGAGCGGCATCACGGTCGTGCTTTCCGATGTTCCAAGGTCCGAGCTGGCCGGGCATTTACGCTCCCCCCGGCGGCTCGTGGTGTTTAGCAAAGCGACGATGTCCCGTGTCCTACGGGCGCCGCGGCCGGCACTTGCGTTCGCACAAGTCGTAAGCGACCAGGTCGACCGTGCGTCGGTCTCGCTTTACCGGTCGGCGGTCGCCAATGGCCGGCGCCAACTGTTCCACGGTCGCAAGAGCGAGCTGCGCCGCTTGACCGCCGACCCGCGCAAGAACTACCTCGTCATCGGTCCGCACGGCATCGGCAAAACCAGCCTGCTCTACGAGATCCATCGCCGGTTCCGTGCACATCCGACGGTAGAGTGTCACTACCTTTCGCTCGCCGACGGTGATTTGACCGCCGCGCTGGCCGATGCGCTGGGCATGCCCGGCGAGCCATTGCTCGACATCTTGCTCGAAAGGCTCGCCGATCGGCCCAAGGGCAAGCAGGTCGTCGTGCTCTGCGATGATGCCGACGCATGGGCCACGCTCGACGCTGCTCGCGGCGGGGCCCAGTTGAAGACGCTCGCACTGCTCAACCAAGAGCACCCATGCTCGTTCGTGCTGGCGGGGTTCCTGGGGCTTCTCTATGCGGCGCGGCCCGTGCGCGGCCACAAACGCTTCGGCGGCCTCGTCAGGCTCGAGAACCTCGATGCAGAGTCCTGCGCAGAGCTTGCCACCCTACCCATGGCCGCGCTGAACGTGCACTACGCCAAAGTCGATCTGGTCGAGCACGTTGCGCAGCAGAGCGCCGGAATGCCGGGCCTGATCTCAGCCATCTGCAACCAGGTGCTCGATCGATTGCAGCCCGACCAGCGCATCATCGAGCGCGCCGAGGTGGAGAGTGCCTGCAAGAGCGAGGCGGTCGCACGCACGATCACCGCGTGGCGGCCTCGGTTCGGTCTGCAGGATCCGCGCTTCGCGACCCTCGACCAGACGGTCATGTTGTCGGCCGTTTTCAAGCCGCACTTCACGCTCGAAGAGCTGCAGTCGACCCTGGCTGGCCTGGGCGCGCAAGCAACCCCGACGGAAATTCAACACTCCGCTGACCGACTGGTCGCCGCCTGCGTATTCGAGCATTGGCTCGGCTATTTCCATTTCCGCGTCCCTCTCTTCCAAACCGTCATGCAGGAGGCGACTCTGGCCAGCATGATCGGGCATTTGAGCTCGGTAGCGGGAGATGGTTTGGGAACAGTTTGACGGTGTAGGTAGTCTGGCCGGCGTTGCCCTCTCCGGCGTGATAAAGTAAGGGCATCCCACCCCGGGCCTGTCGTCGGCACCACGCCGGCAAGGAGACTGGATGAGCACCTCTGCGCCTTCCTCCCTCATTCAAACCATCGCCTCGCTGCAAAACCAAAAGGTATTCGCCGAGCTGTCGTGGCATGGCAACTTCGAAGAGTATCTTGCCATCGTCCGCCAGAATCCTTCCGTGACGCGCACGGCATTCCAGCGCGTCTACGACATGATCCTGTCGTATGGCCAGGAAGAATATCTGGACAACAAGAAGCGCCTGATGCGCTTCAACTTCTTCAAGGACGCACAACACGGCGGCCAGGACGCCATCTTCGGCCTCGACATCCCGCTCATGCGCCTGGTCAGCGTGCTCAAGAGCGCGGCCGAGCACTACGGCACCGAGCGCCGCGTGATTCTGCTGCACGGCCCGGTGGGCAGCTCGAAATCGACCATCGCCCGCCTGATCAAGCGTGGGCTCGAGGACTACTCGCGTACCCAGGAAGGCGCGCTGTACACCTTCGACTGGGTCTTGCCGCCCGAGCTGGCGCACATCGCGGGCGGGCAGCCCACGAATGGGCATTCCACCTTCCGCTGCCCCATGCACGAGGAGCCGCTGCACCTCATCCCCGTCGACTGGCGTG
Organism: uncultured delta proteobacterium; assembly: GCA_963723955.1. GTDB lineage: Bacteria > Myxococcota_A > Polyangia > Fen-1088 > Fen-1088 > Fen-1118. The sequence goes on along the minus strand of CAVRSU010000009.1, from coordinate 347,318 downwards.
AGCGCGCGCTCATCAGCCTGGGCGTGAACACGCCCGACCAAGAGCGCGTGCGCGTGGACGGCGACCTGGATCCGGCGTGCCGGTTGATTTTCCGCGAGCTGATGGCGCACCACAAGGGCGACTGGTCCAGGGTCGTCGAGCACGTGCGCGTGCGGCGCATGGTGCTGTCCGAACAAGATCGTGTCGGCATCGGCACCTTCCAGCCCAAGGACGAAAAGAATCAGGACTCGACCGAGCTATCGGGCGACATCAACTACCGCAAGATCGCCGAGTTCGGCTCGGACAGCGATCCTCGCGCCTTCAACTTCGACGGCGAATTCAACATCGCCAACCGCGGCGTCATCGAGTTCATCGAGGTGCTCAAGCTGGACGTGGCGTTTCTGTACGACCTGCTCGGCGCCTCGCAAGAGCACAAGATCAAGCCCAAGAAGTTCGCCCAGACCGACATCGACGAGGTCATCCTGGGCCACACCAACGAGGCCGAATACAAGAAGCTGCTGTCGAACGAGTTCATGGAGGCGCTGCGCGACCGCACGGTGAAGATCGATATCCCGTACATCACGCGCGTCTCGGAAGAGCGCAAGATCTACGAAAAGGACTACAACGCGCAGAAAATCCGCGGCAAGCACATCGCGCCCGCACACCTTGGAAACGGCGGCCATGTGGGCCGTGCTCACGCGCCTGGAAGATCCGAAGAAGCACCAGCTGTCGCTGGTGCAAAAGATGAAGCTGTACGACGGCAAGACCTTGCCCGGATTCACCCAGGACAACATCAAGGAGCTGCGCAAGGAAGCCCAGCACGAGGGCATGGACGGCATCTCGCCCCGCTACATCCAGGACAAGATCTCGAACGCCCTGGTCAGCGACCGCGGCGAGGGCTGCGTGAATCCGTTCATGGTCATGAACGAGCTGGAATCCGGGCTGCGCCACCACTCGCTCATCACCAGCGAGGAAGAGCGCAAGAACTACACCACCTTGCTCGGCCTGGTGAAACAGGAGTACGAGGACATCGTCAAGAACGAGGTCCAGCGCGCCATCAGCGCCGACGAGGAAGCCATCGCCAAGCTGTGCGCGAACTACATCGACAACATCAAGGCCTACACCCAGCGCGAGAAGGTCAAGAACCGCTACACCGGCCATTACGAAGAGCCCGACGAGCGCCTCATGCGCTCGATTGAAGAAAAGATCGACATCCCCGAATCGCGCAAGGACGAGTTCCGGCGCGAGATCATGAACTACATCGGCGCCTTGGCCATCGAGGGCCGCCACTTCGACTTCCGCACCAACGAACGCCTGCAAAAGGCGCTGGAGCTGAAGCTGTTCGAGGATCAGAAGGACTCGATCAAGCTGACCAGCCTGGTGTCGCAGGTCATCGACAAGGACACGCAAGAGAAGATCGACGTGGTGAAAAATCGCCTCATCCGCAACCACGGCTACTGCGAGATCTGCGCCACCGACGTGCTCAACTTCGTGGCGTCGATCTTCGCGCGCGGGGACGCCAAGGAGTAGCCAGCTTTCGGAACCCCCATGGCCCTGCGTATCGACCCATCCCATAACCGCTTCCGGGACATCGTACGCGGCAAGATCAAACAGAACCTGCGCAAGTACATTTCCAACGGGGAATGGCTGGGGCGCAAGGGCAAGGACGTGGTGTCCATTCCCGTGCCCCAGATCGAGATGCCGCGCTTTCGCTTCGGCGAACAAGGACAAGGCGGCGTGGGTCAGGGGCCGGGCAAGGTGGGCGACAGTCTGGGCCCGGCCGAGCCCGGCGAAGAGGGCAAGGGCAAGGCCGGCTCCGAGGCAGGCAACCACGTTCTGGAAGTGGAGCTGTCTATTCAGGAATTGGCCGAAATCCTGGGCGAAGAACTGGAGCTGCCGCGCATCCTGCCCAAGGGCAAGGAGCGCCTCATCACGCAAAAGGACCGCTACGTCGGCATCCGTCGCGTCGGCCCCGAATCGCTGCGCCACTTCAAGCGCACCTTCCGCCAGGCGCTGCGGCGGCAGATCATGATGGGCAACTACGATCCCCACAAGCCGGTGGTGGTGCCGGCGCGCGAGGACAAGCGCTACCGCTCGTGGCGAACCACGCCCATGCCGCAATCGAATGCGGTCATGATCTTCATCATGGACGTGTCCGGATCGATGGGCGACGAACAAAAGGAGATCGTGCGCATCGCCTCGTTCTGGATCGACACCTGGCTGCGCTCGCAGTACGAGGGACTGGAATCGCGTTTCATCATTCACGACGCCGCCGCGCGCGCCGTGGATCGCGACACCTTCTTCCGCACGCGCGAGTCGGGCGGAACCATGATCTCCACCGCCTACAAGCTGTGCGCCAAGATGATCGACGACGAGTTTCCGCCCTCGGAATGGAACATCTACCCCTTCCAGTTCTCCGACGGCGACAACTGGTCCGCCGACGACACCACGTCGTGCATGGAGGTGCTGAAGAAAGACATCCTGCCCAAGGTCAACCTGTTCTGCTACGGCCAGGTGGAAAGCCCGTACGGATCCGGGCAGTTCGTCAACGACCTGCGCGCCGCCTTTCCCGAGGACGCCAACGTGGTCACCACCGAGATCGAAAACAAGGACGACATCGCGGATTCCATCCGCGCCTTTCTGGGCAAAGGCAAATAGGAAGGAACCGCCGTGCCGCACCGGAAGTCGCAACTGCCCGAATCGCTGCTCGATATCCAGCGCGCCATCGAAGAGCACGCGCGCGGTTATGGCCTGGATTTCTGGGAGACCAGCTTCGAGGTTCTCGACTACAAACGCATGCAAGAGGTGGCGGCGTTCGGCGGCTTTCCCGTACGCTACCCGCACTGGCGCTTCGGCATGGAGTTCGATCACCTGAGCAAGAGCCACATCTACGGCCTGTCGCAAATCTACGAGATGGTGATCAACAACAACCCGGCCTATGCGTACCTACTCGAAGGCAATTCCATGGTCGACCAGAAGATGGTCATGGCCCACGTGCTTGGTCACGTCGATTTTTTCAAGAACAACTACTACTTCTCGAAAACCAACCGCAAGATGATGGACAACATGGCCAACCACGCCACGCGCGTGCGGCGCCATGTGGAGCGGCACGGTCTCGACAAGGTGGAAGGCTTCATCGACGTGTGCTTGTCGCTGGACAACCTCATCGACCCCATGTCGCCTTTCATCGTGCGCCACGAAACCGTGCAGCCCCAAGAGAAAGAGCCGCCGCCCGTCGAAGTGCCAAGACTGCGCGCCAAGTCCTACATGGACAAGTTCATCAACCCGCCCGCGTACATGGACGAGCGCAGGCGCAAGCTGCAAGAGGAGCGCGAGAAACCCAAGCGCAATCCCGCCGAGCCGGAGCGCGACGTACTGCTATTCCTGCTGCAAAACGCGCCGCTGGAGGCCTGGGAGCGCGACGTGCTCGAAATCGTGCGCGACGAGGCCTACTACTTCGCGCCCCAGCGCCAGACCAAGATCCTGAACGAAGGCTGGGCCGCCTACTGGCACAGCAAATTGATGACCCAGAAGATCCTGGATGCCTCCGAGCTGGTCGACTACGCCGATCACAACGCCGGCGTGCTCGCCGCGGCGCCGGGCCAGTTCAATCCCTACAAGGTCGGCATCAGCTTGCTTCGCTATGTCGAAGAGCGCTGGGACAAGGGCCGCTTCGGCAAGGATTGGAACGAGTGCGACGACTACGACGCGCGCCGAACCTGGGACAAGCAACTCGGCCTGGGCCGGCAGAAGATCTTCGAGGTGCGCAAGCTGTACAACGACCTGACCTTCATCGACGAATTCTTCACCGAGGATTTCTGTTACGAGAACCAGTTCTTCTCGTTCGCGCGCAACGCCAGCTCGGGCAACTATGAGATCGACGCGCGCGAGTTCAAGAAGGTCAAGAGCAAGCTGCTCTACCAACTGACCAACTTCGGCGAGCCGTTCATCGCCGTCGAGGACAGCAACCACGACAACCGTGGCGAATTGCTCCTTCGCCATCGCCACGAAGGCGTGGATCTGCACCTCGACCACAGCCGCGCCACCATGGCGGCGCTCCACCGCGTGTGGCATCGCCCGATTTGCCTGCAAACCGTCGTGGAAGGCAAACCCCGCCAATTCCGCTTCGACGGAACCGAGCACAGCGAGCGGGCACTTTAGTGCCGTATCCGGATTGACGGCGGCGGAGCCGTGTGGGCCTCTACTGTAAGCTCGCCGGACGGGGATCTTCAGCGGGAGGCCGCTTGGACCAGCTCATCATTGGACAGTGCGCGCGCAAATAGCATGACCTCGTCGATCGCGCCCTGGAAGTAGCAAAGGTCCTTGGTGCCGTGGCGTCCGATGATGAGCGGGCTATCGACGTTCACGTCGTCGGGAGCGAAATAGTGGAAAAAAGACACACCGTCGACCAAGACTTCGACCACGCCCGATGTTCGGCGCGAGGCGAGGTGGTGCCATTGGCCGTCGTTCACCACTGGCACACTCTGCGAGTATCCGCTGCGGCCGGTGGCGCCGACGTACGAGGCAGCTCGCGCGTTCGTCACGGAAAGACTGATCCCACTGTTGTAGGGATCACCCTTGGCTACGACATCGTAGCGGCCCTCGTCACCGGGTCGCACCGGGGCGGTGGTGCGAATCCACGCGCAGAGGGTGAAGTCGCCCGTGCCGAGAGCCAGGTTATGGTGGGGATCCGCCACGCTCACCCAATCGCCCACGCCGTCGAACAGTACGGCCCCACCCCGGGCGCCGCTGGTCCAGGTGGCACCGAGGATTGTTCCCGCGTTGCCGTTTCCACTCAGGTCCGCCACCGTCGAGCCCACGCCCTCTTCGAAAGCCCAATAGCCTACGAGCCCGCCATGTGTCACGAGGGCAGTCCGGTCGGGTGCCGTATCTACAAAAAGCCATCGATCCGGCTTGACCAGGTCGACTGGAACATCAGGGATTCGGTCCTGCGCCATGTCGGCGACGACCGCCGCGTCCCGGCTTGGTTCGACCCGTGGGTCCAACCCCGTGCGACCGCAGCTTGCAAGCAAAACTACACAACCCAAACGGCAACACTTGCCTCGGACAGCAACGCAACCCTGGCTCATCTCAATGTCTCCCTCGCGCATCGGCCTTCTTGGTCCCAGCGTAGTTGATCCCTTCTCCGGTGCAATATCGCTGTCGCTGCATGGCCGAGCCAACGTGAGCGCAAGCACGTAGGCCGAACTTGCCATCGGGGCGCCGCGATCAGGACATGCGTGTCCTGATTCCGCGGCGTCCGCTGCGTCGACTGCCGGATTTCCGCCTACTGACTGGGGTCCTTTTCGGCACGGGGCTTGCTGTTTGAGCGAGCATGAAGAAAGAACAACGTCGAGTTGCTACAGTTCTATTGGCCGCCACTTGTCTCGCCATCGCAGCATGTGGAGCTGTTTCCGGATCGGCAACGGGCGGTAGCTACACGTCCAGCAGCCCCAGCAGCCCTACGAGCGCCGGTTCCACTGTGTCCTCTGGCGCCGGGGGCTCTTCGGGGAGCGTGGCTGCTCCCACCGCGACGGTGGATCCGGGAGCGAAAGCGCCTTCCACCACGACCGGGACAGGGGTCAACAACGCCTCACTTGGGTACAGCGCAAGAACATGGACCAGTAACGCCGAACGAGCGCAATAAAATCAGCGTTTGGCAATTTGCGGGGCGCTGGTGGGGATGTGGTCGATCCAGCCGGCCTTGGAATCGGGAAAGGCGTCGGCATAGGGGACGTAGGGCTTCACGTCCAGAATCGGTGTGCCGTCGATCAGATCGATACCCCTCACGTGCAGGTTGCACCCTTCGACGCGTAGCAGGCGAACTGCGGACAGCCCGATTGGATTGGGCCGGTCGGGCGAGCGCGTGGCGAAAAGGCTCCGTCGCTCGCGCGTACCGCGCGGCGGCCGCACCATGGGCGCCCAGGTGCCACCGCGATGAAGCCAACTCAGGATCCAAATGCGTTCCACTCCCGCCAAATCCGCGAAGGCATCCGCGGGAATTCGTTCCGCATCGATCTCGAGCACGGCCTCCGCATCTGAGTCCACCGCCGCCGCCTGTTGTGGCGTGCCGAAACGCCTATGGTACGGCGACGAAACCCAGCCAATGGGCTGTAGCGAGAATGGACCACTTGGTCGTTCGGACTTCGAGGATGCCGGCATGCACGGACTCTATCGGCGCTGGCCTGGACATGCCAAGCACTGCCCGTCCGCGCGGCGACCGATCTGGGCAAGATGATTTCTGGCCGGCCGAAATCAAAATTGACGCCCATTAAGGCCACGTCCCACTAACGCAATGGACTGTGGCGAAAGAAGATGGCTTCCTCTTCGCAAAGGTAGAGGTATGTTTGCTTCCTTCGACCACACCAGGGGGGAAAGATGGCCATTTTTTCCAAGAAGAACAACGCGAAGCGGTCCGAGGATCAGGCCAAGGTGATTCTCGACGAGTCATTGGAAGGAAAGCCGTTGGACAAGGAGCCGTCTGCGGTGGAATCCGCCGCACCGGAATCCACTGCCACCGACTCGTCGGGCAGCCCATCTTCCGTCACCGAATCGGCGGCGACCGATCCGACGAGAAGCGCGAAAGGCGACATCGAGGCTGCGCGCACGGATTCCGATCAGCAAGAGGAGCTTGAGCCCGAGCCCATCGAAACGCCACCCGTCGTCCGAACATCACTTCGGCATCGACGAAGCCATTCAACTGATGCGTTCTCTGCCAGCCGACCCGAATTCGGCCCTGGTCGTGCGCGTGGTTCGCGTCACGCTGGGCGCGGTCAACGTCAGCGTCGAGGAGATCGTCGCGGACGCGGCTCGCAAGGAGGCGGCGCATCAAGGACAGCATCTCGGCGCTCGAAGCGAAGATCGTCGAGCTTGAGGGGCAACTTGGGGCCTTGCGCCGCGAGATCTCGACCCATCAAGCGGACCTCAAGGAAACCATCAACGTTCGGGAACGGCTGCACCTGGCCGACCAGTACCAAGGACCCAAGCCGCCTCCGATGCCCATTCCGCCACGCTGGCGCGCCTGGCGCAGACCAAGCCCATCTCAAGCTCAGGTCTCACAGCTGGACTCTTTGCGCCCCTGGGCCAAGATGCGGCCGTGACCAAGGACGAAGCCCTCAAGGTTCTTGAAGATGCCGAAGTGGTCCCGTGCGTTTCGGCCGGGATCGCCGACGCCAAGGAAGTTCTCGAAGCCTGCCTGGCGGCGGACATTCCCGCGGTTCTCGATCGCCAGGATTCGTGCGGCAGCCACGGCGGATCGTGCTCGGCGCGCATCGACGTGTGCGTGCGGCCCGACGACCTGCCCAAGGTCATGGCCATGATGCACGCGCGCTGGCAGAACCTGCTCGATCAGGAAGGCACCTTGCCCGACCGCGATGGCGCTTGCGCCGAGAGCGACGATCCGCCTTGCCCTGCCTGCGGCGTTGCCGCGCCCCTGGTGGACGGCGCCTGCAAGGAATGCGGCCTGCAGCTTGAATAGGTTCTTCCGCCACGGACTGACAGGGCGTACAATAGCCGCCACATGCCCACCGATGACCTTGCGCCAGGGATGCTCTTGGCCGCGCCCAGCTTGCGTGACCCCAACTTCATGCACAGCGTGGTCTTGCTCGGGCGCTCGGGCGACGACGGTGCGCTCGGCTGGGTCGTCAACGGCCGCGAGCTGATGTCGGTGCGCGAGCTTCTGACCTCCTCGGAATTGATTCCGCCTGGAACCGCGGTCCCCGACTCGCCGGCCTTTGCCTCGGCCGTGCGCCTGGGTGGCCCGGTGGCGCCCGCCGCAGGCTGGCTCGTCTACCGCCGCCAGCCCGACCCCATGCCCGGCGAAATCACCGTGGGCGCCGACATCGGCGTCACCGGCGAAATGGCCGCCTTCAGCGCGCTCATGGAAGGCAAGGGCCCGGCCGATTTCCGCATGCTGCTGGGCTGTGCCGGCTGGGCGCCGGGCCAGCTCGAGGCCGAAATCAGCGCTGGGGCGTGGCTTCCGGCGCCGGTCGAGGCCGGTGCTGGTGATGGATTCGCAAGCGGCCTTCGTCTGGGACGAGGCCTATCATTTGACCGTGGGCACCGAGCCCGCAGCCTTTTCGCGCCATCGGGGCAAGGCCTAGGCGATCCAATCCCGCTACTTCACCTCGACGCGGCCGGTGCCGTGGCAGGCGACACATCGCGCGGACCGCCCGAGGGGACAGGTCGCGTCCGTGACCCACAGCTCGCCCGTGCCGGCGCAGGCAAAACAGCGCAAACGTAGCAGTGGTTTCGGCGCAGGCTCGTATTCGACATCGCTTTCGGCCTTGTCGTCTGGCTGGTTGTCATCATCTGACTCTGTCTCTCGGGCGCGCAGAAGGACTTGCATGGAAGCCTTCTCGGCCACGGTCCCGCCATAGTTGCGTCCGGGCGGTCAGGCCACGCGATTATTCGGCCGGCGTGCGATGTATCGGCGCCCTCGGGTTCATGGTACATTTTCCACTGGGCGTTTCAGTCCCTTCGGTCAAGGCACATGGCAGAGCGTGTAATTGGGATCGACTTAGGAACCACCAACTCGTGCGTGGCCGTGCTCGAGGGCGCGACACCTACGGTCATCGCCAACCGCGGCGGCTACAAGACGACACCCTCGGTGGTGGCCATGTCCGAGAGCGGCAAGCGGCTCGTCGGCCACATCGCCAAACGCCAGGCGGTGACCAACGCCGAAAACACGGCGTGGGCGGTCAAGCGCCTCATCGGCCGGCCCTGGACGTCGCCCGCCGTCCAGGCGGTCAAGGCGGCGGTGCCCTATCCGCTCATCGAAGGACCCCATGGCGACGTGCGCATCCGGCTGCGCGACCAGGTCTTCTCGGTGCCCGAGATCTCGGCCTACGTGCTGCAAGAGATGCGCGCCATCGCCGAGGAGTATCTGGGCCAGACCTTGTCCAAGGCGGTGGTCACGGTGCCAGCCTATTTCAACGACGGCCAGAGGCAGGCCACCAAGGACGCGGGCCGCATCGCTGGCCTCGACGTCATTCGCATCATCAACGAGCCCACCGCGGCCGCGCTGGCCTACGGGTTCGGCAAGAAGATCGACGGCAAGGTGGTGGTTTTCGACCTGGGCGGCGGCACCTTCGACGTGTCCATCCTCGATATCACCAACGGCGTGTTCGAGGTCGTGGCCACCGCGGGCGACACCTTCCTGGGCGGCGAGGACTACGACAAGCGACTGGTCGACTGGCTGGTCCAGGGCTTCGCCAAAGAGCACAAGGTCGACCTGCGCAGCGACACCATGGCGCTGCAGCGCCTGAAGGACGCGGCGGAAAAGGCCAAGTGCGATCTCTCGGCGGTGCGCGAAACCGAAATCAACCTGCCCTTCATTATTTCCACCGGCCGCAATCAGGCCTTCCACCTGCACCGCGTGGTCACGCGCAGCAAGCTGGAAGAGCTGACCCTGGATCTCACCGAGCGCACCATCCAGATTTGCCGGCTGACCATGGAAGACGCGGGCATCACGCCCGAGGATCTGTCCGAGGTCGTCCTGGTCGGCGGCATGACCCGCATGTGCAAGGTGCAAGAGCTGGTGGGCGAATTCTTCGGCCGCGAGCCGTGCAAGGGCGTGCATCCGGACGAGGTCGTGGCCATGGGCGCCTCCATTCAAGGCGCGGCTCTGGTCGACGCCGCCGCGGCGCCCGACATGCTTCTGCTCGACGTTACCCCGCACTCGCTCGGCATCATGGTGGCGGGCGGTCACTTCCATCGCCTCATCGACCGCAACACCACCGTGCCCACGGCCAAGAGCCACACCTTCACCACCGTCCGCGACGACCAGACCTCGGTCAAGATCGTCGTGTTCCAGGGCGAATCGGATCGGGCCGAAGAAAACGAGCTGCTCGGCGAATTCGTTCTGTCTGGTCTGCGCAAGGCGACCAAGGGCGAGGTCGAGGTCGAGGTTACCTTCGAGATCTCTGCCGACGGCATCGTCAGCGTGTCGGCGCAGGACATGGAAACCGGCGCCGAACAATCCATCACGGTCACGGCAACCAGCAGCCTGACCGAAAGCGAAATCGCGCGCATGGCGACGGAAAATCAGGACCACATGGTGGCCGCGCGCGCTGAGGAAGAAGTCGAAAAGGAGCGCCAACGCATCGAAAAGCTGGTCGACGAGGCGGAAGCGCTTCTGCCCAAGGTCGAGGAGATTCTGGCGGGAACTCCTTTTGGCGAGGACAGCCTGGACAACGTGCGTTTGATCCTCGACGACGCGCGCATGGCGGTCGAGCGCCGCGATGCCGGCGGCCTGGAGCAGGTGGCCGAGCCGCTTTTGCGCACGCTCAACATGTTCCGCGGCGTGGTCGACAGCGGTCGCTTGCGTTCGAGCTAGCCCAGCGAGGTTGATGTGCCGAAAGATGTAGCGCTGGAGATTCGGCAGCTCGTCCAGCGTGGCTTCGACCACCACGAACACGAGCGCATCCACGATGCCCTGTCGGATTGGGAAACCGCCCAGCGCCTCGATGTACGCAACGCGCAGGTAGGGCGCCTGGTCGAGTTCGCACGTCAGCGCGTGACCGAGCTCGAGGCTGGACAGCACACGTCCCCTTCGCGGCGTGACACCGTCGAGTCGCCCATCCCGCAGTTCTTGGCCGCGCTGACCGAGCGCAAGTCGGATAGGGTCGCCGTCCCCGCAGGTCCCTTGCATGACGGGCCCACCACCAAGACCGCGGTCGACGACCGCGAGACTCCCGAGAACGACTGGAGCCTCTTGGGCGCACTGGGAGGCGGGGTGAAAAGTGGCCAAGCGGCTGTCCGCCCCGAGGATAAGGCGCCCTCGGATACGCTCGAGGACTTCCCGGTCGACGCGGCGGATGTCCGGGCTAGCGCGAACGAGCTTCTGGGCGAGTGCCGAGCGGCGCTCAACGAAAACCGTGCCGGTCCCGCTTCCTTGGCCGCCGAGCTGGCCTTGCAACTCGCTGAGCGCGCGCCGCCACCGGGAGTGGACGACCTCATCGATCCATCGCTCGCCTTGTTCGAGCGCGCCTTTCGCGCCTTCATGGGCAATCCGCACGCGTGCCCGATCCGCGCCATTCCTACCGAAACGATTTCCGACTATGGACTCGACCAGCGCGCGGCCTTCCTGCTTTCGCGCATGGACGGCATGACCAGCATGGCCGATTTGATCGACAGCTCCGGCATGCCGCATTTCGATGCGGTGCGCGTGATGGCATCTCTGCGACGAGCCAAAGCCATCGATGTCTTGCCGCCGCTTCCCTAGAAATGCAGCACGCTCGGCCTCGCCGCCCGACCTCTGCGTCCTCTTTTCCGCTCTCCGTGGCCTCTCCTTGTGGTAAGTCGTCGGCCATGAAGATCGTACTCGCGTATTCCGGGGGACTTGATACGTCCGTCATCGTCGGCTGGCTGCGGGAGAAGTACAAGGCCGAGGTCGTCGCCTTTTGCTCTGACGTCGGCCAGCAAGAGGATCTGGAAGCGGCCCGCAAGAAGGCCCTGGCCTGCGGGGCCGTCGCCTGCCACGTCTACGATCAGCGCGACGAGTTCGTGCGCGACTTCGTGTACCCGGCGGTGCGTGCCCAGGCCATCTACCAGGGCGAGTACTACCTCGGCACCTCGCTGGCCCGGCCGTGCATCGTGCGCGGCATGATGGAAGTGGCGGCCAAGGAAAATACCAACGTCATCGCGCACGGCTCGACCGGCAAGGGCAACGATCAGGTACGCTTCGAGCTCGGCGCCTACTGGTTCAACCCACAGGTAAGAATCATCGCGCCCTGGCGCGAGTGGGACTTCAAATCGCGCTCCGAGCTCATCGCCTTTGCGCAGTCGCACAACATTCCCGTCGAGGCCTCGACGGCCAAGCCATACTCCATCGACCGCAACCTGCTGCACACCAGCTACGAAGGCGGCATCCTGGAAGATCCCGACAAGGAGCCGCCGGCCGAGATGTTCCAGCGCACCGCCGATCCGCGCAAGGCACCCGACCTGCCGCGCGACGTGGCCATCAGCTTCGAAAAGGGCACACCCGTCGCCGTCGACGGCAAGGCCATGGGCCCGGCCGCCCTGCTCACCGAGCTGAACAAGATCGCAGGCGAGCACGGCGTAGGACGCGCCGACGTGGTGGAAGATCGCTTCGTGGGCATGAAGAGCCGCGGCGTGTACGAGACGCCGGGCGGAACCCTGCTCTACAAAGCCCACCGTGGCGTGGCCTCGCTGACCATGGATCGTGAGTCGATGCGCCTGCGCGACACCCTGGCCGTGGAATACTCCACGCTGGTCTACCGCGGCTTCTGGTTCTCTCCCGAGCGCGAGGCTTTGCAGAAGCTCGTCGACAACATCAACGAGCCCGTCACCGGCACCGCGCGCCTGCGCCTCTACAAAGGCGGGCTCACGCTTATCGGCCGCAGCGCCCCGAGGTCGCTCTACCGCGCCGACATCGTCACATTCGAGGACGATGGCGGCGCCTACGATCAGCGCGATGCGGGCGGCTTTATCCGCCTGAACGCGCTCCGCCTACGCACCACCGCCAGCATCCGCGCCAAGTAGGTGCCCCAAAGTAGGCAACAATTCTAGACGCAGGCATTTCCGACGAAACTTGCGACCCGATGGTGCCGATAGGTATGCATGCCATACCTATCGAAACTTGTTATTGCAGGGGGTTTGGAGGATGATAAGGGCGCTGTTACGCGACATGTGAGCCCTCCGATGCGTACCGATTCTTGGTTCGGCAAATTCTGGACCCGCCTAAAAGCCGAGGTCGTCCAGGATGTCCCGGCAAGCCTTGAGGAGTGCGAGGCGTGCCGGGAAGGGACTTGCACCCAAGAGCGTTGGAGTACGTGCGCCAGGCGGCTCGCGGCCGAAGCCGAACAGAGCGGCACAGGGAATGATTTCGTACCCTCCGTCAGCGGACGATCGGATGAAATGCCCGGTCTTGGCGCAACGGACGCTGCTGACGGTGTGCAAGCCCAATCGACCGAGACCGGCACGGCCGAGAGCAGCGACCGGCAAAAGCGCATCTCGTCCTCTGGCGACTAGCGGCTTCCCGTGCGGCGGCATCCTGTCTCGCGCTTGCCCGACCTGCTGATTCTGGGAATCGCCGTGCTCGCTGCGCGATCGGTTCGCGCGGATGGCGTGACGTCCTATTCGTCCTATCCGTGGCTGTCCGCACCTGCGGCTGGCACCATCGAAGGTCGCATCGATGTGCCGAAGGGTTTCAAGCGCAAAGGCGCGCCGCCGGGCAGTTTCGCCGCCTGGTTGCGCGGCCTGCCGGTCAAGCCGGGCCGTCCGCCGGTCCGGCTGTTCAACGGTGGATTGAAATTGAATCAAGAGGCCCACCATGTGGTGCTTGAGGTGGATGTGGGCAAGCGCGACCTGCAACAGTGTGCCGATGCGGTGATGCGTTTGCGGGCCGAGTACCTTCACCAGGCCGACAGTGAGGTCTGTTTTCGCTTTACCGATGGATCGCCCGCGCGCTGGACCGAGTGGATGAATGGCATGCGCCCGCGGATCTCCGCACGCAAGACCGAGTGGCAGAAATCTGCGAACGTGGACGCGAGCTACACCTCGTTTAGACGCTATCTCGACATTGTGTTCGGCTACGCGGGAACCTTTTCCCTGGCGCACGAGCTGGAGCGCGTGCCAGACGCGAGTCGCATCGAGGCCGGCGACGTGTTCATCCAGGGCGGCTTCCCCGGACACGCGGTGCTCGTCGTGGACGTGGCTGAGGATGCGCACGGCCGGCGCGCGGTGCTGCTGGCCCAAAGCTACATGCCGGCACAAGACATCCACATCCTGCGCAACCCGAAATCGCCCGACAGCCCTTGGTACGTCATCGCGGACGATGAGCCACTGACCACGCCGGAATGGGACTTCCCAGCCGGCTCGCTTCGCCGCTTCAGCGCGATACCGTGTCCGAAGCCGCGCTGACGGGTTCGCGACAAGGCGGGCCGAAGAGCTCGGGTCGGTACTCGAAGTGCATGGTGTCGTAGTGGTACCAGCGGCCGCCCCAGATGAAGCCCTCGGCCTCGAAGGCGTCGACGATCGCTTGGGGGAATCGGTTGCGCCAACGCAAGGGGTTGTGTTTTTGCCAGCGCCAATAGTCGGACTCGGACTTGTCGAGATCCACGGCGATGCCGAAGGCGTGGGCGCTGGTGCGCTCGGTTCCAGCGATCTTGCGCGCGGCGAAGCCACCGGCAAGCTTGCGCAAGAAGCGGCCGAGCCTGGCATCGGCCTCCCGCGCGCGCGCGATTCGTTCGGCCACGCGAGCCAGGGCTGGCGCGATTTTCCTGTGCACCCGAACCGGCATACCCAAGAAACGAATGCGGATCTGCTGCGCTGCCGCCTCAGATGGGCCGCCATACGTCGCAACAAACAATGGCTCGACGCGAATGCGGCCTGGATCCTCGTTCTCGATTTCGACTGCACGGATCGGACCTGGACGGTACGGAATCATGAAGATGTCCTGGAGATCGGGCGAATTCAGTTGCTGCTCGAAGGTCTTTGTCTTGCCGTCGCTCCAGGGGACGCGCGCACCACCGGGCAGTGCCGCCACCCAGGCGCCATGTTCGAGCGTCGGTGTCAGATTGTAGTGGCGAGCGAGACAGGCCAGTCGCTCGGGTGGAACGGCAGAGTCTGCCGAGCGAATGGCGGCGCCCGCGTCCGCACCCGCCATCACTACCAGCGCAAGAGCGGTGAGCTCCAGCATCAACCCTTCTTCGCGTGCGCGGCCAGGATGCGCTGCTTGTCCCGCGCGGGTAGGTGCTTGCATGTCTCGCGCACGGTCAGGCCCGATGCGCGAACGGCCCTGGGTAGGAGCCAATCGATCACACGCTGGGGCGTCTTCTTGGCGGTCTCGCGCAGAACCCAGCCGATGGCCTTGCGAATGAAGAATTCCTTCTCCGCCAGCATGCCGTCGGCGTAGCGACAGAAGCGGGCAAAGTCGCCGCCCCCGCGCCGCAAGGGCAAGAGCAAGGCCAGCAGCGCCGATCGGCGCAGCCAGAAGTCGTCGTCCTTGGCCCAGCGATCGAGAGTCGCGCCGAGTTTTTGCGGAAAGCGCTCGACGAGATCGCCCGCCACCGACGCAGCCAGGTTGTCGACGAGAGCCCAGCCGCGCGACTCGCGCAGCAGATCTTCGATGAGGCCGATGTCCTCCGACCTGAGCAGATTCTTCCACAGCTCCAGCACCTCCACCGCCGCCGCCCGTCGCTCGTGGATTGGCTTTTTCCATAGCTCCCGCGCCAGCCTGGTCGCAGCGTCGCGATCGAATTCCAGGTGCGCGCGCCGAAACGCCACGACGACCTTGCGCATGGCCGGCACCGTGACGCCTAGGTGCTCGAGCGCGCTCTTGAGATAGCGCTTTTCCTGCGCCGCCCGCTCGGCCGTGCCCAGGGCGCGCAATTCAGCTTCGAGTTGGTCCGCCAGACGGCGCATGGTTTGACTCCGAAGGTGCTTCGAACGCTCGCAAGATCCGGGCGAGCTGAGATCGCGTTGCCCCGAGGTCGCCACCATTGTCGATCACATGGTCGGCGGCGCGGATCTTGTCGGCCAGTGGACGCTGAGCCCGAATGCGGGCCAGGGCGCTTTCGCGCGAGCAGGCGTCGCGGGCCATCACCCGCTGGAGCTGCGCTTCCTCGCTGGCCGAGACCACCACCAATCCGTCGAGCTGCTTGTAAAAGCCAGTTTCGACCAGTAGGGCAGCTTCGAGAAAGGCCAGGCGATGTCCGCACGCCTCCAGCGCCTCGGTTTGCACGGCCACCTGCTCGCGAATGCGCGGGTGGGTGATGGCCTCTAGTCGAGCCTGGCTGCGCGGGTCCGAAAAGACGATGGCGCCCAGCTTCTTGCGGTCGATGCGGCCGTCGGCGGCCATGACCTCGGGCCAGGCAGAGGCGATCTCGCCGTTCGCCGGCCATCCCGGCTCGACCACCTGGCGCGCGATGGCGTCGGCATCGATGACCGGGATGCCACGCTCGCGAAGCATTTGCGCAACTGTGGACTTGCCCGAGCCAATCCCGCCCGTCAGGCCGACAAGTTTGATCATGACGACCAGCAGTCTACCGGGATCTGCGGCAACTGTGCACGGGGACTCTTTCGGCGGGCAGCGGTGCTACCCTTACGCTGTGCCCGAGTTGCCCGACCTGGTCCATATTGAAGGCGTGTTGGCGCGCGCGGTTTGCGGACTGCGCATCGTCGAGACGCGTGTTGGAGATCCCGTCGTGCTCAGACTCATGGTTCCCGGACCGCTGGCGGCGTTGCTGCTGGACAAGCACATCACCGAAGTGAAGCGGATCGGCCAGTTCCTGCGCTTCTCTCTCGACGGCGAGTTGGTCCTGGTGGTGAACGCCATGCTGACCGGGCGCTACGCGCTGGTCGGCGATGGAAAATGGCGCGCTGGCAAGAACCTGATCTTGGCCCTGCGTTTCGAGAACGGAATCGAATTGCACTACGCCGACGAGACGCGCATGGGAAAGATCTACGTGGCCGAGGCGCGCCAGTTAGCGGAGATTCCTGGGTTGCGCGATCTCGGTGTGGATCTCCTGTCGCCGGAGTTCACCTTGGAGCGTTTTCGCGCGCTGGCAGCCGGACGGCGCGATCAGGTGCGCCAGTTCCTACTCGACAAGACCGCACTGGCATCCGTCGGCAACGCCTACGCCGACGAGATTCTGTTCGCCGCCAAGCTGCACCCCAAGACTTTTTGCAACAAGCTGAGCCCCGAGGAAATGGACCGCTTGTTCGCCGCCGTCCGCGATACCCTGGCCTGGGCCATCCGCGAGGTCGAAACGCGCGCAGAGCCCATCGAGACCAAGGTGCGCGATTTTCTAAAGGTGCGCGGACGCGCCGGACAGCCATGCCTCGTGTGCGGCACGGTCATTCGCCGCGTGCGCGTGGGCCGCGATGATGCTTGCTTCTGTCCGACTTGCCAACCCACACAGCGCAAGCTCTTCGTGGACTTCAGCAAGTTGGGCAATTGACATGGAAACCCTGGGAGGGTTTCCATACCTTCCCGCGACGGTTCGCGCCGAGCAAAGCTCGGCGACTCCCCACGCGTCAACATGGAAACCCTGGAAGGGTTTCCATACGGTGTAGCTCTCATTCTGACGGCTCATCAGCGGTGGCGGCGTGAGGCGATGTCGACGATGTTGTCGGGTAGAGATACGATCTGGACGTAGGTTGCAGCGAGCATGCGCCAGGCACGATCGAAACGGTCGCTTTGCTCCAAGGCGCGCAAGGTGAGAATGGCTTGACCACCGTCGTGGCGCCAGCGCATGCCAGAGCGCTTGAGTCTCTGTGAGACCAGCGTCTTGCACGCGGCCTCGACGATGCCCGAGCCGATGGGGAGATGTCGGCGAGCGAAGCTGGCGTAGCGCATACGATGGCGATGGTGGCGAAAATACCCGAGCGCGGAAATCACCTTGCGATTTCGCCGGTGATGCTTGGCCAGGTAGCGCAAGTGGCGAATGACTTTCTCCACGCCATCGGTGTCGTGGCGCAAGATGTGGCGATGCTTCTCGAATTCCAGTGTGAAGCGGACGGTGCCTTCGCCATGCACGGCGACCATCGCGTCGGCGAGGTGCTCGGCGGCATGGAAGAAATCCACGATCTGATAGCCCGCGTAGCCATCCGGCAAGGTGCCCAGGAAGGCCCAATTGTCTTTGGCTCCGTCTGCGATGGTGACGACGCGAAGGTCGGGACGGCGCGCGAGAATGGTCATCAGCTCCGCCGTGAGGCTGGCCTTGAGCGTGGGCTTGCCGGCTTCTGGCATGCGAGCGATTCGCCTGGTTAGCAGCAGCTCGCCAGCTCCGTCATAGAACATCAGCGTTCCACAGCTTGCCTCGTTGTAGCCGGTGGGTCCCTTGGCCAGTTTGCCCCGGGCGCGGGTGGCGGCGCATTTCTTTTCGCGCTGGCCGTCCTTCATGGGAATCAACACGCCGTCGAGGGAGACGGCGACGACCACGGCAACCGCGGGCACGCTCTCTTGGTCGCGTAGGCGCTTCTCGAAGTCGATGCGCTCGGCTTCCCAGCGCGCCGACAGTGCCTTGGCCATCCGGTCCAAGCTGGACTTCGATGGACACATGCCGCCCATGCGGACGAGCAGCTCCTCACTCTCGCCGGGTGTGAGGTGTGCAACCATCCACGCCGCATTCTGGGCTGCGAGCGGCGTGAAGTAACCGGCGACAACACCGGCACGCAACTCCATCGGGCACACCGCGCGTTCGCCGTCCTGTCGGGTCGAGTACAGCGTCCGTTCGATGCTGGCAGGCCCGGCGGCCGTCATGTATGTCTGCGAACAGCGAAGGACGCGTCGGTGTGGAACGCCGTCCACTTCGACTGCGGGTGCGTCGGTGTCGAGTCGGGCCAATTCCTCGGCTACGAATTCCGCCTCGGCCGCGGCGAAACGACGGCGCGCCTCACGCTCGAAGGTCTCGAAGTCCTTGTCGCCGGTGCGGGCGGCCTGGCGTTCACGCATGAACGCGCGCAGTTCATCGAGGGCCGTTGTCTGCTTGCCAACAAGTGCGGGAATCTGGGAATCTGTCATGGGGCATCCTCCGAGGATTTCGGTTTCGACAATCTCGAAGTACCCCGGCAGGCTCTGCCCTTTCAACAAATTACGCTGCCGGATACTTTGTCACCGGCCACGCGGTCGACCGTCCAATTCCCCTGTATTTCTCGGTCAATTCAAAATCTGCACCCTTTCCATACCTTCCCGCGACGGTTCGCGCCGAGCAAAGCTCGGCGACTCCCCACGCGTCAACATGGAAACCCTGGGATGCTCCATCAACCGCGCCGAGCGTTACCCGTCATGCCCGAGCGTCGCGTCTTCGAGCGGTGGGGGACCTTCCACCGCGTCCATAAGGCCAGAGCTCAGACTTGAATCTTGTCGGCCAATCAAAGAACAATGACTGAATTGGGGCGTCGCCTGTTTCCAACGGCATAGCGAGGAATGTAATTCATGCTCAATAGCCGAGTCCGTCATCCTGCACTTGGTCGATGGCTCTTGAAGTCCTCAGGCGTTGTTGCGCTGGTGGCCATGGTGTCCCTCGCTTCTCCGCCTGCTCGGGGCGCCTCCTCGTCCCTGGCGGGCCCGCTATCTGGCTGGTCCAAGGGAGACGTCCCCAGCACGAACTCGATGTACGAGTACGTCCCGGCGAAAGTCGCGGCCAATCCTCCGATTCTGGTCATCGCCCATAATTGCGGCGGAACCGCGGCAAGCATGTTCGCCTGGGGCTCCGAGATTGTGACTGCGGCGGATCAATACGGATTCGTCATTGTCTATCCACAGACATCGAATTCTTGTTGGGATGTTTCCTCGAAAGCTACTCAAACGCGCTCCAGCAACAGCGATTCGCACGCGATTATGGAAATGGTAGACTACTCGGTGAAGCAGCACACCGGGAACGCGAATCGCGTGTATGCGGCGGGTCTCCTCCGGCGCCATGATGACCGAGCTTCTGATGGCCGTGTATCCCGACGTGTTCAAGGCGGGCTCCGAATTCTCCGGGACGCCCGCCGGATGTGGAAATGTCTTCGATGGGGCGGGATTCTGCGGAGACAAGACGGCTCCGACTGCGCAGCAATGGGGAGACAGCGTCCGCGCCATGGATCCCGGATACACAGGATTTCGCCCTCGACTTCAGCTTTGGCACGGCGAGAGCGACGCCACCATCGCCTATCAGAACCAGCTCGAGGCCATCAAGGAATGGACCAATGTCCTGGGTTTGAGCACCGATCCCACCACGCCATCTGCCACGGTGACAATATCCTCCCACTCGTGGGAGCATGAGAGCTGGCAAAGCTCGTGCGGCTACAACGTCCTCGACGTCTGGTCTGAGGTCGGCGGACCGCACAACACAGATGCTCCGCTCAACGGAAAATATGTCATCCCGTTTCTAGGCCTCGACAATACCGGTTCGACGGATCCAGAGGTGGCCGCGTGTGGTGATGGCGGGGTTCGTGACGGTGGCAGCGGAGACGCAAGCGGCACTGGCGGCACTGCCGGCACTGCCGGATCAGGGGGCAGCGGCGACGCGAAAGGAAGCGGAGGCGTGATCGGCGTGGGCAGCGGAGGTGCGGGGGCGGCCGGAAATTCGGGCAGTGGAGGCTCGGGCGGGGCGACCGGCAATGGCGGCACGCAAGGGAGCGGAGGCGCGAAGGGGAGCGGAGGCGCGGCCGGCACTGACAGCGCAAGGGGAAGCGGTGGCGCGGCCGGCACTGACAGCACAAAGGGAAGCGGTGGCGCGGCCGGCAGTGGCGGCAGCATGGGCTCGGGTGGAAATCCGGCATCGGGCGGTACGGCTGGTTCGGGAAGCGGTGAGGGTGGCAGCGCGACCGGCCCCCCCAGCACGTCCAGCTCAGGGTGCTCGTGCGAGCTTGGTAGCGACGGCCGCGGTCGCTCGAACCGTGCACCGTTGCTGGTGCTCGCTCCGCTTTCCTTTGTCCTTGTCCGAAGACCGAAAGTATCTGAGTACCGACGGCACTCGACGTAGAATGTGCCAACGCTGGCTCCGATTCGAATACACCCGGGGCAAGCGGGTGTTCACCCGCAGGCGTGCACGCTGCTCGGCACCACGACCCCCTCCGCCCTTGCCAGCTGTGATGTGGACCAGGTTCCGCGTACACTGTGCTCGCCATGTCTGATTCACCCCCGGTCGTAGTTCTGGACGCTGCCTTTGTCGCCGAGGCACGCGAAGTCGGGCAAATGCCGCCTTCGGGACCGCCCGAGGTGGCCATCGCCGGGCGTTCCAACGTGGGCAAATCGACGCTGCTCAACCGCATCGCGGGACGCAAAGCCCTGGCCCGCGTCTCCAAGACGCCGGGCCGCACGCGGGGGCTCGTGCTTTTCGATCTCGAGATCCGCGTGCAAGGTAGCCCTGAGCCGCGACAACGCGTGCGCCTGGTGGACCTGCCCGGCTATGGCTACGCCCAGGTCTCGCACAGCGAACGCAACGCCTGGCAGGTTCTTGTCGAGGGCTACGTCAAGAAGCAAACCGCCCTCGCGCTGGTCCTGGTGCTGGTGGATGCGCGCCGCGAGCTGGGTGCGGAAGAGCTGCAATTGATGGAATGGCTGCAGGTCATCCATGTGCCCTGTCACCTCGTCGTGACCAAGGCCGACAAGCTGGGCGCGGCCGAACGCGGGATTTTGCGCG
The DNA here is from genome assembly GCA_963723955.1 of uncultured delta proteobacterium. Lineage (GTDB taxonomy): Bacteria > Myxococcota_A > Polyangia > Fen-1088 > Fen-1088 > Fen-1118. Next base: position 326,241 of record CAVRSU010000009.1, on the reverse strand, counting down.
AACAGGTGCGCAAGGGCCTGGGCCAGATGTCCGCCTCGGTGTCCATGGCCTCCGGGGAAACCGGCGAGGGCGTGGACGCCCTGTGGTCGCGCATCGCCTATGCCCTGAAAGCCCAAAAAGACGACGCGGAGCCCGACCCGGGTTAGCATTGCCGTCCGCCACAACAGCAGGTGGCAAGACCAACCGACCGTGCAGGACTACATCATCGCGAGCAGCACCGAGGGAGATCTCGAAGCCGTGATGGCCATCGAGAGGCTCTCGTTTCCGACGCCGTGGCAGCGCCAGGCCTTCAGCGACGAGCTGGCCCGACCGTGGGCACGGCTGGAGGTGCTGCGGCGGGTGGCGACGGACTGCGTGGTAGCCTTCTGCAACTACTGGCTGGTGGCCGACGAGCTGCACATCCTGAACGTCGCCGTGCACCCGGACGAGCGCCGACGGGGTCACGCCGCGCGCCTTCTGGAACACATGCTGTCCGAGGCCAGCCGCAACAAGACGCGTGTGGTGTCGCTGGAGGTTCGCCTGTCCAACCACGCGGCTCAGGCGCTCTATCGCAAGTTCGGATTTCGCGAGGTGGGCACCCGGCCGAGGTACTACGCAGACAACGGCGAGGACGCGCTGCTGATGGATCGAGCGCTTTCACCCTAGGATTCGCATGTCGATGTCATTTGTGTTTTGCGCCCTGTGCGCTCTCTTCTTCGCTGCCGATGCGGCGACACCCGAGGACGCGGGCGACGACGGACCAGCAGCGACGATGGAGGCTGGCGCTCCGACAACAGCGGTTGCCACGGCTCCCATCGCCATCGCGGGCGTCACCACCAGCGAGCCTGTGGTGGCCTTGACCTTCGACGCTTGCGCAACCAAGAAACAGGCCAATGGCTTCGACCGCAAGGTGTTCGACATTCTGGCGCGAGAGCAGATCCCAGCAACCCTCTATCTGTCGGGCCGCTGGGTGGAAAAGCACCCCAGCGCCGCGAAAGCCATCGCGGCTGCCCCCTGGATCGAGCTTGGCAACCACACCTACTCGCACCCGCGCCTGACCCTCGTGCGCAACGAGCGCATCCGCATGCAGATTCGGCGCACCAACAAAATCTTGGAGAAGAAGATCGGGCGACCCGCGCTGTCCTTGCGCCCACCTGCTGGCGCGTGGAACGCGAGGGTCGCGAAAATGGCAAGCGAGGAGCACCTGCCCGTGGTCTTGTGGAGCGTGATCTCCGGCGATGCCGGTGGCCACGTGCCGGCCGCGCGCATGGATCGCGCCGTGCTCGATCGGGCTAAACCCGGCGCCATCATCATCTTTCACATCAACAAGCGGGCGCCATTCACCAAAAGGGCACTCCCGGATATCATCGCGGGCCTGCGCGAGAAAGGGTTCCGCTTTGTGACCGTGTCGCAGCTGCTCGCCCTACCCGACGCCGTTCCCATCAACGCCAAGCCATCGAAGTTCGGATTTCGCCCGCGCAACAAACCGCATTCGCCCGAGCAGAAAGAACAAGGTGAGGAACATGCGGATCCGCCGACCTGAACCCGCGGTGGCCTTCCACCAGGCCGAGTGGATCGTGGCCATGGAGCCCTGGCTTTCGCTCGGCTACCAAAGCACGCGGCTCTCGCGCTATTTGCGCCGCATGGCTCGCGCAAAGCAGGTGCGGGTTGCCGAGGACAAAGGGAAAGTTCTCGGCATCGTCGTCTGCCAGCCTGATTTCTTGCTCGGCCGCTTCATCGCCCTTCTGGCTGTTCGCACCGACGCCGCTGGTCGGGGCATCGGTCGGGCCCTGGTGGCGCAGGTCGAGAAGGAAACCTTCAAGACCCGGCGCTGGCTCTATGTCTCGTCCGACAGCGCGAACCAGTCTGCCGCCCGCTTCTACAGGAAGCTCGGATTCGCCCGCGTTGCCCGCCTGCCTGGTCTCATTCGCGACGGGAGCACCGAGATTCTGTGGCGCAAACCGCGCCCGACGGCCACTGTCCGAAACGGGCTCTAGAGCTCAATCTCGCGGCTTTGGGGCTGCAGGGCGTGCGCGGTCTTGGCTCGGCTCGCGGGCATGGCGACCATGCGCTCCTCGCGGTTGCTTGGCCGCGGCCGCGCGATTGCAACGGTCTGGGGCGTGGGGCCTGGAGCCGGCAGGATCGGTGAATCGCGCAGCTCGAAGGTCCCGTAGTGGGTCACCAGACACGAAGGCTCAGGCGCCTGGCCAAGCTCGACCGAACGCTGGTGGCGACGCTGTTCGGTCTTCAGGCGATGCGCGACGTAGGGTCCACCGACGGCGGCCGCCAGCTTGGCCTTCCAGCCTGATTCCTTGATGAGACAATCGCGAAGCACGCCCGCCTGCTCGTGGGTGGCGTTGCCGATGCGCGCGAGATCGCGGCGCATCCCATCGAGCAGCATGGCGTAGAAGGGAAACTTCTTGCGGGTCATCTCCCGTCGCATTTGCACCAGTTCGTGGTCCCAGTCGGCGGTGTTGCGATAGCCGTCGTACTGAGTCTGAATCATGCGCAGAATGGAAGGTCCCAGGACCTCGAAGTCGCGCTTGAACGCGTAATCGATTTTCTCGGAGATCACGGCATCGGTGAGAAAAGCGTGGTGCCAGTTCTGGACGTGCTGGCCGTGGATGTCGGCCCAAGGGAAATTCTCCTTGAGGCGCTGCTCGGCCTTCATCTGCTTCCACAGCGGCGTGCCCGGCATGGCGATGTAGAGCATGAACTGGTTGTAAGTGCAGCCGTACGACAGGGCGTGTTCGATCTCGCGATCCACATCCTCGGGCTGGTGGTGGGGGAAGCCGAGAATCGTCGAGCCCAAGACCTCGACGCCGTAGGCTTGCAGTTGGCCAATCAAGCCTTTGAGCCCGATGCCGTCCATCTTCTTGTAGGTCGTGCCAGTGGACTCTTCCAGGCCGATCCAGATGAAGCTGTAGCCGAGCTTGACCACGTTCTCGACGCCCAGCCGCAAGAGAGCATCCGCGGACGAGAACACGGCGTAGCGGTGAGGCTTACGCTGCTCTTCCATCAGCTTGAGCAACGCGAGCGCGCGCTTGGTGTCGAGCGAGAAATTCTCGGACATGACGAACAGCTCGCTCACGCCGCGGGCCGTTTGCGCGTCGGCCACGGACAGAATGTCTTCGGCGGAGTGGAGAAACTTCACGAACTTGCCTTCGAACTTGGCCGAGGTCGTACAGAAGTTGCAGCGCATGGGGCAACCGACGTCGGGGATGATCAGCCCCGCCGACAGCTCGGGCACCTTGAAACCCAGGGCGCGCTTGTCGAAGGTGGCGTCCACCAGCGGCGCGTGGACAACGCCGTCTTCCTTGAGCCCGACGCCCGGCATCTTGGCGTAGTACTCGAGGCCATCGCGCTTCACGAAGGTTACCCCCGTCCCCTCGCACTCGCACGCGCGCAGCCAGTCCGAAAGGCCCGCCGGATGCGGGCGCTCGGAGCGTTCAAACGACGGCTCCCAGACGTTGAAACTCTCGGTCGGGCAAGCCTGGCGCATGCGCTCGACGAGCTCTTGGGTCACCTCGTCGTCGTTGACGATGTGGCCGCCGATGTCGATAGCAACCTCCGGCAGCGTCTCGCGCACGAGGCGCCAGGTCACCACGACCTTTTCGAAGTTGGCCATGATCCCCGACAAGCCGACCCGATCCCAGTGCCGTTCGAGAAGCTTCGCCCTTAGCTGCTCCTCCGACGGGAAATCCAGCACCGCCACGTTGGCGTTCAGGTTCGCGCCGAACAGATCGTAGGCGAAGGTCCGCGAAAACATCTGCACCGTGTAGTGCTGCTGTCCACGCGTGACCTGGTTGTTGAGCAGGCTCATCGGGTTCTTGTACCGACTGTGCGGCCCGTCCACGCCATGGGGGCCAACCACGGACGTGAACATGATGTTGCGGAGCGCCATCGGTGCAAGAAACGACATTGCAGTATCTGAATGGCAGAGTGTCCAGAGTCCCGCAATATCTGGCGGTAAGTATTATGAATTTATGACGATCCCCAGACATCGTCAGGTCCGATTGTGGGCTTTCGCGCTACATCCGACCGTAACGCCGTCTACTATCCCGCTGATGGAAGATGCGGCGCGTCCAGACGAAGATCCCCTTTGAATCCACCGATCTCGCATCGCGGCCCGAAATCGACAATAGTGGCAGGGGCATGTTGGGAGCGCTCGCGAGTTTCGCGTTGGCCGCTGCCGTCACGGCAGAGCCGACAGACGCGGTTTGTCCGAGAACCCAATGAGGAATGCCATGAACAACAAGACTGGCTTTCAAGACTCGTACCTTCTCGCTCTCACAACGGCCTGCTTGGCGATGGCGGCCTTCGGCTGCAGCAAGTCCGACTCGCTCGGCTCGGTGAGAGATGCCGGCACGGACGGGATTGGCAAGGACGGCAATGGTTGCCAATCCCCAGGTGCGAATCCCTCCACGTGTGATACTCCCCCAGCGCCTGACTCTTCTCCTGACAGGGCGCCCGACGGCATTGCCTGCGGTGCGGGAGTCCTGGTCCACTACTCCGCGCCCGGTTGTGGAGCCGACGCCGTTCCCATTTGCGGAGCGTACAACCAAGACGCGTGCACAGCGGTCATCTCCTACTGCGCCTGCGACGGCCAAACTACCGTCTACGGCGCGTGTGGTACCAGCCCCTCGCCGTTCCTCTATTTGGGCGCTTGCCAGTCCGTGGCCGACGCTCCACCAGACACGGGCTGCCAGTACCCGCTGGACTCCCATGTCGATGCCACCGGAAATGCCGTCTGGTGGTGGCGCTTTCACTGGCAGGACCAGAACCTGGCCACAACCTGCGCGGCGTGGGGGGCTGACGCGAAGATGATTCTCGAAGTCGATGTGCCCGCCAACCCGTCCGGTTCAGGCACCGCCCTGCCCACCTGCGCGACGGACACTCTTTCGACGGGCTCGGGTCCCCGATGCGCGATGGCCAATTCCTGGCGCTTCGAGACGGCGTGTACCGACGGTCAGCTCATGGTGGAACTGCCAAGCAGCAATGTCTTTCACGGCTACTACCACGTGGAAAGCAGCGCCCATCCCAACTCCGCGCGCCACTTGGTTTCACAGGATGATCACTGCAGCCGCGATCTCTACCTCCCCACCGGACTGGCGAGTCCCCCCGTCGCACCCAACGACGGCGGCGTGGACACTGCAGCCTCCGATTCGCCAGCGGCGGTGTTCTGCCAATTGTCCGACGGACGTCGCATCGAAGCCGGCGCCACCTTTGCCGACGTAGACGGGTGCAACTGTTGCTATTGCTCGCCGGATGGCCGCGCGATCTGCCAAGGAGCCGCCTGCTTGTGGAAAGATGGTGGGGGCGGTGCACCAACCTCTTGCCAGACCGATCAGGACTGCATCGCGCAGGGTAGAACACTGTGCGTGTTCGAACCCGGCTGCGATTCGCCTCACGGCTCGTGCATGTCGGGACCGGGTGTTTGCGAGCTCATCTCCGACTACTGCGGCTGCGACGGGGTGACCTATTCCGACTTGGTATCCTCCGGGGGAGTCACCCACAACTATCCCTACAAGCCTTACAAACACGTCGGTGCTTGCCCGTAGGCTCGCAAGCCCCATCACCCACGAATCGCCCACGCCTTTGCCCACTTTCCCCCGACGTGGCATCCTGTGCGCGATGTCCGACCCCATGCCGCTTGCAAGTCCGACTATTGCCGCCGCGTCCACCACCGGCGGCGACGTGCCCGCGCGCGATGTCGCCATGGCGCACGAGCTGGCCGAGGCCCATGCGGCGCTGACCGCCGAGATCGGCCGGCGCATCGTCGGACAACACGAGGCCATCGAGCACCTGCTTATTGCACTCTTCGCCCGCGGCCATGGCCTGTTCGTGGGCGTGCCCGGTCTGGCCAAGACGCTGCTCATTCAAACCTTGGCCGAAACCCTTGACCTGAGCTTTGGCCGCATCCAGTTCACGCCCGACATGATGCCGTCGGACATCACCGGCTCGGACGTGCTGGAAGAAGATCGCACCAGCGGCCGCCGCGTGTTCCGGTTCGTGCGCGGCCCGGTGTTCGCCAACGTGGTGCTGGCCGACGAGATCAACCGCACGCCGCCCAAGACGCAGGCGGCGCTACTTCAGTCCATGCAGGAGTATCGCGTCTCGGCCGGCGGCAACACCTACGACCTGCCCCTGCCCTTTCTGGTTTTCGCGACACAAAACCCCATTGAGCAGGAAGGAACCTATCCCCTGCCCGAGGCCCAGCTCGATCGCTTCATGTTTCAGATCGATCTTGGCTACCCGAGTGCCGCCGAGGAAGTCCGCATCGCAGCCATGACCGCGGGCACACGCGGTCAGCGGCTGCGCAAGATCCTCAGCCCGGCCCGCATCCTCGAGTTGCAGGACTTGGTTCTGCGCGTGCCCGTGGCCGAGCATGTGCTCGCGCACGCCGTGGCTATCTGCCGTGCCACGCGGCCAGGCCCTGATGCGCCCGAGGTCGTACGCAAATACGTGTCCTGGGGCGCGGGTCCGCGTGCCTCCCAGCACCTCGTGCTGGCGGCCAAGGCGCGCGCCATCCTCGACGGCCGCTACGCGGTCTCCATCGAGGACATTCGCAAACTGGCCGGACCCGTGCTTGTCCACCGCGTGGTCCGCAATTTCCACGCCGAGGCCGACGGCATGCACGCCCGCGACCTCATCACGGCCATCGTCGACCAAGTCGCATCCTAAGCAAGCCGTGGCAGACTCGGCGCCTTCCCCGACGCAGGATCAACACCTGGGCTTGCTTGCCCCGGTGGATCTGGCCCGGTTGTCCACGCTTGCGGTGCGCGCGCGCACCATCGTCGAAGGGGCGCTTTCCGGCGTGCACCGCAACCTGCACCCGGGAACATCGCTGGAGTTCACCGAGCACAAAGAGTACGCGCCTGGCGACGATGTCCGGCGCATCGACTGGAAGGCCGTGGCCCGCACCGACCGCTACACCATCAAACGCTTCGAGAACGAGACCGAGATGCGTATGCTTCTCGTGCTCGACACCTCGGCGTCCATGGCCTACCGCCGCACCTCGGTGTCCAAGCTCGACTACGCGACCTACCTGTGCGCGGCGCTGGCCTACCTGGTCGGCCAGCAGCGCGACGCCGCGGGCCTCTTGGCCTATGGCGACAGCACCAGCGCCCTGCTCCCCCCGTCCACACGTCCCGGCCAGATCCGCGAGGTGCTCGCCGCGCTGGAGAGTTTGCGCCCGGCGGGCGTGGCCAATCCCGGCCGGGCCGCCGATGCCGTGGGCGAGCTCTGTGACAAGCGCAGCCTGGTGGTCCTTTTTTCTGATTTGCTCGACAGCGAAGACACGCCCGCGGGTGCCACCGCCAAGGGGCCACTGGCCGATCGCGTGCGCCAGCTGCGTGCGCGCGGACACGACGTGGTGCTGTTTCATGTTCTCGATCCCGACGAGGTCGATCTGCCGTTCGACGAGCTGATGTTCTTCGAGGGCATGGAGCCTGGCGATCAGCGTACCTTGCTCGCCGAAGCCAGCGACCTGGCCCAGGCTTTCCGCGAGGAGTCCGCCAACCTTCGCGAACGTTGGCGCGCCACGTGCCTCGAAGCCCGCGTGGAATACCGCTTCGCGCGCACCGACATTCCACCTGCCGAGGTTCTGCACGCCTTTCTCGCCGCTCGCGCGGGGAGGCCCTAGCCTTGCGATTCCTGGCGCCAGCGTTGCTGCTCGGCATGGTGGCCGCGGCCTTGCCCTACCTCATCCATCGCGTGGGCAAGCGACGTGCGCTGCCCGTCCGTTTCGCGGCCATGCAATTGCTCTTGCGCTCCGAGCGCCGCGTGCAGTCGCGGCGCAAGCTGCGCGAGATCCTGCTCATGCTCGCGCGCACCGCCGCTGCAGCAAGTCTGCCCTTCATCTTCGCGCGGCCATTCTCCGAGCGCGCCAGCGACCTGCCCGTGGTCACGCTGGATTCGCAGGCCGCCGTGATTATCCTCGACGATTCGGCCAGCATGCAGCGGTCGAGCGGTGGCGGCACGCTCTTCGGACGAGCCAGGGCGCGCGCCCAAGCGCTTTCCCGCCAGTTTCCCTCGGATTCGGAGCTGGCATTCTTGGTGACCTCCGCCGGCTCGCCACCGCACATCGGCGAGCTCGAGCCCGACCGGACGCGCGTGATCGAAGCCATCGAGTCCACACGCTGCTCGGCGCGACCCGCGGATTTTACCTCGGCCATGCGCCAGGCCGCGCTCATCCTCACCGCCTCGCAACGGGCGCACAAGCGCGTCTATCTCTTCACCGACTTGCAGGCCACGGGCTGGGAAGATGGCGCCGGGCTGCCGGCCGACGGCGCGCCGGAAGTCATCATCGACGACGTGGCGGCGGGCGTGGCCTTGGAAAACCGGGCCATCGTCGAGGCGCACGTGGAGCCGTCGGCCGAGGGTGGGCCGGGGGGAATCGCCGTGACCGCCGAGATCGCGGACTGGTCCGCGCGGGGGACGCCTGCGCTCGGAGTGACACTACGGGTGGACGGCGTGGCCGTCGCACAAGGGGCGGTCGAGCTTTCCGCCGGCGGACACGCGCGCAAGCGGTTCCTGCACAGCCTGCCCGGCGACGGCGGCTCCTCGCACGACCTCGTGGTCGAGATCGACAAGGATGCCTTTGCGCTCGACGACCGCCGGCAGATGCACGTGGAAATGGCACGTACCTTGCGCATCTTGTGCGTCGACGGTGACCCGCGCACCACACGCAACGAGGACGAAGCCTTCTTCTTCGAGGCGGCTTTGCGCAACGGCATTCCGGGCGCGCTGGTGGCGTCCAAGCTCGTGGACGACGTCGCTGCGGACGGGCTCGGCGCCTACACCGTCATCGCACTGCTGAACGTCGCCCGCCCTTCGCAGGCCCTGGCGGTGGCGATTGAAAAATTTGTCGAAGCCGGTGGCGGACTCTTTCTTGCTATGGGGGATCGCGTAGACGCCACGCTGTGGAACGAGCGCATGGCGAAGCTTTTGCCCCAGCCGCTCGGCCTGGTGCGCACGGCCTCCGCGCTGCCAGGGCAGCACTCGGGCGAAACCGTCGACGAACGACCGGCCGAGCGCTTGCTTCCGCTCGACCGCCGCCACCCCTTGCTGTCGGCGTTTCCCGAGCAGGGCGAGGGGCTGGTGTCGGCGCGCTTTTTCAAATACGTGCTGCTCGATCCCGTGCGCGACACGGCCGTGCGCAACGTGATCCTGCGCTACGAGAGCGGCGCCCCGGCCTTGGTCGAGCGCGAAGTCGGCAAGGGACGAGTCATGCTACTGACCACGACGGTGGATCGCGAGTGGACCGACCTGCCCATTCGCGCCGGCTTCTTGCCGCTGGTGCGCGAAACCGCCCGCTACCTCGTCGGCGCCAACGACGAGGACAGCGCCGCCACGCTGGTGGTCGGCGAACCGCGCATGCTCACCTTCGCAGGCGACGCGCAAATTCTCGAAGTCACGCGCCCCGACGGCTCGGTCTGGGTGGGCAAACGCGAGCAGGCGGGAGCCGCGCACACCCTGCCGTTTGCCGGCACCGATCAGATTGGCCTTTACCGAGTTCGCGGCGCGAACGCCGACGGAACTTTCACCCGACAGGCGGCACAGGATTTCGCCGTCAACTTGGACCCACGCGAGTCCGATCCCGCGCGTCTTTCGCCCGAGAAGCGCCCTGATCGCATCGCGGTCAAGACCGGCGGAGCCAAGCCACCCAAGCACCGGGTCGAGCTTTGGCACGCCCTCTCGGCCGCACTCATTCTGCTTCTGCTCGTGGAATCGATCTTGGCCCTGCGCTGGCGGCGTGCCGCCGCCATAGAAGAGCCGGCGGTTCGCGGTTGACCACAAGCGCGGGTCCGCGCTAGGACCCTGACATGAAGATCGGCCTGGTCGGGTTTCCGGGTTGTGGAAAGTCCACCGTATTCAACGCGCTGACGGGACTGGCGGCCGATACCGGCTACGGCGCTGCCCGGGGCAAGACCAACCTGGGCGCGGTCAAGGTTCCCGATGCGCGCGTGGACGCGCTTGCGGCGCTCTTCCATCCCAAGAAGACCACGTACGCCGAGATCACCTTCTGCGACGTGGCGGTTGCGCCGACGCCCGGACAAGGCAAGGGCCTCGACGAACAGGTTCTGCGAGCCATGCGCGAGGTGGATGCCCTGTGCCACGTGGTGCGTGGTTTTGCCGATGCAGCAGGCTCAGCCGTAAAGCCGCTCGCCGAGGCCAAGGACTTCGAGATCGAGATGAACCTTTCGGATCTCATCCTCATTGAAACCCGCCTCGAGCGCGTGAAGAAGGAGAAGGCCAAGGCCGATGAGAAGGAGTTGCTGGAGAAGCTCAAGGCCCACCTCGATGCCGGCAAGCCCTTGCGCAGCCTCGCAGGACTGTCGTCGGCCGAGCTCACGGCGATTTCTGGATTTCGCTTTCTCACGCAGAAGCCGCTCATGCTGATCCTCAATGTGAGCGAGGTGCAGGCGGCCGAGCCGGCGCCCGACGATGTGACAACCTACGCGCGGGAATGCGGTCTTGGTCTGGTCGTCCTGGCCGGTATGGTGGAAATGGACATCGCGCAGATGGCGCCCGAGGACCAGAAGGACTTCGTCGCGTCGCTTGGCCTGCCCGAGCCAGCCGCTGGCCGCTTCATCCGCGCGGCTTATGCCTTGAGCGATTTGATTTCCTTTCTCACCGCTGGCGAGGACGAGTGCCGCGCCTGGCCGCTGCGCAAAGGCAGCAGCGCGCACAAAGCCGCGGGCAAGATCCACTCGGATATCGAACGCGGTTTCATCCGCGCCGAGGTCATGCGCTGGGAAGATCTGGTCAAGCTAGGCAGCGAGGCCAAATGCCGCGAAGCCGGCAAGCTGCGCCTGGAAGGCAAGGAGTACGTCGTCGCCGACGGCGACGTGATCAACTTCCGCTTCAACGTGTAGGGCTAGGATCGCCCCAATAGACGCAGCCACCGGTAGTGCGACCGTAGCGCCTTGGCTGCGGTTGCGTGCGCCATGTAGCGGATGCCGTGCTTCAGGCAAACGCGTTCGACAATCTTCGACAGGGCTGGGTAGTGGGTGTGACAGACGCGCGGGAACAGGTGGTGTTCGATCTGGAAGTTCAGTCCGCCGATGAACCAGGTCAGGGGACCGTTGTGGCGCGCAAAATCCACGGTCGACTCGACCTGGTGGGTCGCCCAATCGCAATCCAGTGCACGGCCGGGCAAAGGCGGCGCGACGAATTTCGCCTCGCCCAAGCAGTGCGCCAGCTGGAATACGACGCTGAGAAGAAGCCCCAGAATGGCGCCTGTGAGAAGAAAGAACACGACCACGCGCAGCCATGGATGGAAGAACATGGGTAGGCCGAGCGCGAGCCCAAAGAAGAGGATCTTCCCGGCCCAGAAGAGCACATGCTCGCCCGTGGGCGGTCGTGGAACGTGCGTATCGGCGACGCCGGGCTTGGCGATGGAGCGAAAGTCGTCGAGCAGTTGCCATTTGATGGCCAGCAAGGCGTACAGCAGCCAAATGTAGAAGTGCTGGAAACGGTGAAAACCAAGGCGCCGATCGTGGGGCGTGAGTCTGCCGAGAATGCCGAGGTAGACGTCGTCGTCCGAGCCCGCGATGTTGGGATAGCCGTGATGGGCGATGCCGTGTTTGTAGCGCCAGAAGTATGAGCTCCCTCCGAGCAGATCCAAACTGAAGGCCATGCCTCGGTTGACGTTCGATGACAGCGCGTAGGCCCGATGCCCGCCCTCGTGTTGGACGTTGAATCCCACCCCGGCCATGGCGCACGCGAGCGAAGCGGCGGCCAGCACGGCCAGCCCCGGTTGGCTGACCACGAACACCAGCAGCCAGTACGATCCGGCCAGCCAAACTGCCAGCACGACCGTCTTCAGCCACAGGGCATACGACCCGTGGCGCGAGACGCCCCTGCGCTCGAAGAAGGCCGCCGCCTCCGACTCCAGATCGTCGCGGAACGGCGTGGGTGGCGCATAGGTAATGGCCATGGAGGGGCAGTCTACGCGCAAACCAGACTAAGTTGCTCCTTATTTGAAAAGACCATAGCTTCCTCGTTCGCCGCAGACAGGGGACGGACCCCTTGCAGATGACCCTGGTCTGGTTTCCGTTTGGAACTAGACTCTGTCCATGATCTGCAACCCAACTTTGAACACACGGCTGCTTGGCGTGACCGCGCTGGTGTTGCTGATGGCTTGCGCGTCGTCAGGCGCCGCCAAGAGTCCGGATGCCCCGCTGCCGGCGGGAAGCGCCCTGCCCGACCTGACGGGTATCGATCAAGATGGCCAACCCGTCCGCCTCAAGGCCTTGAAAGGAAAGCCCTTGCTCGTTTTCTTTTACCCCAAGGCTGGAACCCCAGGATGCACCAAGGAAGCCTGCGCTATTCGCGACGTCTGGCAACAGTACGAGACGGCGGGGGTGCGGGTGGTAGGCGTATCCCACGACACGGTGGCGGATCAGGCGGCCTTTGCCCGCGAGCATGGCTTCAAATTCCCGCTCGTGTCCGACACCGAGGGGCGATGGGGAAAGGCCTTCGGGGTTCCCCTGCACGTGTGGAAGTTCTATTCGCGCATCAGTTTCCTCTTCGGACCAGGCGGCACCGTTGCCAAGACCTATCTCGATGTCGATCCCGGCGTGCACGCGAGCCAGGTCCTCGCGGATGCCAAGGGCCTATAACCTAGCGTCTGCCGTATTGGCCCGTGGTCACGTTGACCACGGCGCCCGCCTCGAAAACCACATAGCGGGTGAAGGCGCGCGGGCCCATGTCGTAGGTCCATTCGTTGATGGGGATCTCGATCTCTTGTTCCTCGATAACCGACTCCTCGACGTTGTCCACGCGACGGGTGAACTTGTGCTTCACCTTGCGTTTCTCCACGCGCTCGACGACTGCGTCCGGCTCGCCACATCGATCGAGCACGTCGGACATGCGGTCGCCCACGGACACCAGCCGGCCGGTCTTGCAGCGAAAGCCGTCGTCAGCCAGCGCGGGCGCGGCCAAGGTCACAAGCAAAGGCAATAGCGCGAGCGAGATACGCATGGTTTTCCCCCAAAGCCAATAGGACGTCCTTGGTAGCCGCGATATTCATTCGCGGCCAGGTGCTAAACTGCTTCGCCTCCAACCACCGCCCATGACCTCGAACGACCACCGCGATAGCGACCTCATCGAAACCCTTGTCAGTCTGGCCTCGACGCTGGGGTTGAACGGGATGCGCGTGCGCTGGAAGCTCTTGCATTGGCAGAAAGCGCTGCAAGAGTGGCGCCAGCGTACCCGGGGTGGAATTCACCACGCGGGCTACCGGCACGCGGTTTGTCCACAGTGCGGGCAGGTGCAGGATCGGCAGGAAAGGCGCTGCGTGAATTGCAGTGCCGTGCTTGGAGCGCGCACCTGGCAAGTCGTAAATCGCCTCGGACTTGTCGTGCCTACGGCTATCTCCGTCAGCACCATGCTGGGCATGATCATCGCGGTTGCCTACCTCCGACTCATGATCGCGCGGCCGGGTTCGGGCTATCTCAGCGTGCCCAGCGACGACCTCATCTACCTTGGGGCCTACTACTTGCCTGCCCTGCGCGCCGGGCAGCTTTGGCGACACGCCACCGCGGTCTTCCTCCATATCGGACTTGTCCACCTCGGCTTCAACATGCTCGCCTTGGCCCAGATTGGCCCCGCCATCGAAGAGGTCTTCGGTCGAGCCCGCATGCTCTTCCTATTCATGCTCACGGGCATCGTGGGCTTCGCGGCTTGCCAGGCCATCGACATGGTCGCCGTCTCGGCCGGTGCGTCTGGCGCCATCATGGGGCTTACCGGCGCGGCGGCGGGCTGGGGCCAGCGCGACGGCACCAGCGTCGGTCGCAATGTGCGCAATCAGATGCTCAAGTGGGCTGCCTACACCATGATCTTCGGCGTCATGGTCCACGCCAACAACGTCGCGCACGTGGCGGGATTTCTGTCCGGCGGAGTCTTGGGCTTCCTCATGCCGCCACGTTGGTTGCGGCGGGGGATATTGCGCGGCTCCGATGTGGCTATCGGAGCACTGGCCGTGGCTGCGCTGGTGGTCTCGTTCGGCTTGGTCCTGCGTCCACCCGAGAGCTCCGAGGCGTGGGCCAAATCCTACAGCGCGGCTCTTCGCGCCTACCACCAACCCATGCCGGCACCTCCGTCGGCGGACGAGCCCGAATAGACTCGGTCTAGCTCTAGGCTAGAGCGCAGTCGCCGAGCACCATGCGCACGGCTTGGCCGAGCTCCTGGACCAGCGCGCTCTTGGTGACGAAACCGTGCGCGCCCGCTCGGCGCGCCAGCGTGGCATAGGGTGATTCCGGCAAGGAGCTGATGATGATCACCGGCAACCCGGGCCTCGATATGCGCAGCTCTTTGAGAACGTCGATGCCGCCGCAGCCGGGAAGACGTAAATCGAGCAGCACCAGATCGAACGTACGCTCCGCGACGAGAGCCAACCCCTGCTCTCCGGACGACGCCGCGGTCATCTCCGCGTGGGGCACGGCGGTTGCCAAGAGCTCGCCAATGCGCCGGCTGACCGCGGGATGATCGTCGACGAGAAGGATTCGCTTCATGGGTTGGGGTACTGCTCCCATGTGACTACTTCGCCAGAATCGGCGTATCTCGTATGCCGGAAGGACTCCGAATTCGCTGTCAGGCTCGGTCCTACACGCCTGCGTCAGGGTCTTACGCGCCGGCCACGCAAAATACGGCCCGGTTGGGTCCTAATCCACCAATCCCTCGCGCAGCGCGTACTGAATCAGCTCCGCGTTGGTGCGCATCTGCATCTTTTCGAGCAGGCGTGTGCGGTAGGTGCTGACGGTCTTCTCCGACAGCGCCAGATCCACGCCGATCTCCTTGACGGTCTTGCCAGCGGCGAGCGCACGCAGGACCTCGAGCTCACGATCGGAGAGGCGCTCGTGCGCGGGCCGCGAGCTGTCGCTGCGCAGGCTCTTGGCCAACGTCTCGGCCAGGCGAACGCTGACGTGGGTGCCGCCAGCCAGCACTTTGCGAACCGCGCCCGACAAGTCCTCGGCTGCGCTGTCCTTGTTCACGTAGCCAGCGGCGCCCGCGCGCAAGGCGCGCAGGGCGTAGTGATCCTCGGCGTGCATACTGAGCACGAGCACGGGCACGTGCGGCCGCAGCCGCTTGATCTCACGAAGGGCATCGAGCCCGCCGCGGCCGGGAAGTGAAATGTCCAGCACCACCACATCCCAGTCCTCGCCCTGTAACTTCTCGATGGCCTCGGAAGGCTTGGCGGCCTCGCCGAAAGTCACCTTGCCCAAGGACTCGGTGAGGATATCGCGCACGCCACGCCTGACGACGGCATGATCGTCGACGAGAAGAATGCGGGTCATTGTGCGAGTCCTCCGGGCGCCCCTGCGCCACCAAGCTGGACGCGTCGCTCAATCGCACCGCGAGCAGAGCTGTGCCGCCGGCTCTCTCTCGGGGCAGCATTCCAACGGGTCACCTCACTGTGCCGCATTCCCCTCATCTCGATGGTGAATATAGACCATCTCCCGCCTTTGCGACCAGCAAACGCGGACGCGGAATCTGCGCGTTCACAAAAGGGATTGACTGGCTTTCCTAGTCGTGACCGAGGTCACCGTCTTGCCGCCCGCTGAGGTCAATCACCGGCCCGCCCGTGTCCTCGTCCTGCATCCCGTGCATCAGGCGCGCCTTGACCCGCATCACCTGGCGCTCCTTGTAGCGCTCGTGACTGTTCTCGCCCAGCTCGTTGGCCTGCGATGTGCGCGTGTCGACGATCTGAAATTCCGTCAGCACGAAGACCACGTTGCCCGTGTCGGCGAAAAGTGGATCATCCGGCGCGAGCCCGAGGTGCTTGTCCACGCGCACCGGCAGATCGGTGACGAAGTTGACCACGCGATAGCTGGGTCCGGAGAACTCGTTGGTCTGCGGCGAGCGCTTGTCCGGTGTCTCGTTCGCCAGCTCGACCAAATCAGCCAGGTGGGTACGCAGGTAGGGGTCATGTTCGATGAACGACTGCAAGTCGACGATGTCGTTCTGCGACTCGGCGGGGATGACGTAGTTGAACGGCACCAGGCGCTGCAAGAGCTCGCGCAGCACGAAGACGATTTCTTCCTCGGTGCGCGTGATCATGCGAAAGCGCAGCTTGTCGTAGACATGGGCCGCGATGTTGTCGCGCTTGGCGAGCAGCTTGGTGATGAGGCTGTCCTGCTCCTTGCGGCTCCACTCGAACTCGACGATTTGACAGCCGGCGCCCTTCATCTCCTCGACGGTGCGCAGAACCTTGTCCTCGACGAACTGGAAGATCTGATCCGCGCTCACGGCCAGCCGCGTGGCCAGCTCGCCGCCCGCCAGGTGGTGAAGCACGTGCATCACTTTGAGCACCACGCAAGCCTGGGTGCGGCGCTTGCCCTTCTGGGAGGCGACGAGCAGAAGATCGCGTGCGGGCACCCGCACCGCCACGTCCTCGGCCACGCGAAAACCGAGATAGCGCTCAAGATATTCGACGGCTTGTTCGCGCAGATCTTCGAGGCGCGCAATGTCGTCCGGATTGCCGGGGTCGATCTCGTTGATGCGCAGAAAACGGTCGACCTGCTGGCGATCGGTGAAATACAGGCGGTGCCAATCGATGACCGAGCCGCCGCGCAAGAGGTTCCGAATCGCGGTCAGGTCGGCGCTGGAGAAGATGGCCACGCGCGGGAGGCCGGTCTCGCCCCCGACCAGCGCCAGAACGGCCAGCTTGCGGCGAGGATTCGGAGTTCACGAGCGTCATACGGACCTTACCTATCGGCCAAAAGTGGCTGGGAGTGTAGGCGCACTCTCATCCACCGGCAAGGCGAATCCACGCATGCCGAAGCCCGCCTGCGGAGGCTGCCCGCGAGGGTCGCTCGACTAACTCGACTTGCTTCGAACGGGCTTCCCGATGCGCAGAGTCGCGAGGAAGATGGTCAACGCACCGAGCGATGTGATCGCACTTCCAATGACGGGAATGGTAGACATAGATATTACTTTAACCTACATGTAGCACTTTGCAAGTATTCAATCATCTCGACCGGTTGCCTAACCCAAATCACCGCTTGCGCCTGCGGGCGCGCCGGCCTCGAACGATGGCGCCAACCAACAGCAAGCCCATGAGAGCAGAAATCGATAGCGCCACTGTTTGCTCAAGAAACTGCCCACGGTCTTCGTAAACGAGGGAGATGCAGAAGCTGACCGCGCCCAGAAAGCCCCACAGAAACTGGTGACCCAAAGCATAGAACGCGTCCGCGGATTCCTCGAATCGGCGCACGCGAACCTGGATGTCCCCTCGCGTGGCCAGATTGAGAAACCGGCCGAGCTCGCTGGGCAGGGCAAAGGCCGAAAGTGCGGCCTCCCGGGCGGTTTCGAGAACCGTCTCCGACCACTCCTTGCGCTCGCCCAGGATAAAGCGATCGACATAGGGCTGGATGACTTCGGCTGGGTTGAGCTCGGGCGCCAAGGTCGTGCACACCCCAAGCAGAAGCAGCAAGGTTCGTTCGAGCAGCACCCATTCCCGCGGCACGTGGAAGGCGTCGCGCAGGTCGGACAGGGAAACGTCGAGCTGGCGCAGATCGAACAGGGTGGCGATCTGCCCGCGCAGATCGAGCCCGGAGCTGAGGCTGCCGGTGGAGAACTGCTGGAAGCGCATCTGCGAGCGAAAGTGCTCGTAGAAGTGCTGGATGACCCGGTCGAAGACCTCGTGATCCGCGTGGCGGGAGATGAAACCCATCTCCTTCATGGCAGCGACGATGCGTCCTACGTCGCGCGTGACCGCGCCTTGCAGGAACGACACGATCCCCTTGCGCATGCCCGGCGAAACGCGAGCCGTGGCGCCGAAATCGAGGAACACGAGAACCGGATCGCTGCCACCGCCGGCACCCGAGGCCAGCAGCAAATTCCCCGGGTGCGGATCCGCGTGGTAGATGCCGTCGACGAAGATCTGCTTGCAATAGGCTTCGATGCAAAGCCGCGCCGCCTTCACGCGGTCGATGCCGGCGTTGGCAATGCCGGGCAGATCGCCGACCTTCACGCCGTCCACCCATTGCGTGATGAGCACCCGCGAGGTCGAGTAGTCGCCGACCACGCGCGGGATGAGCACGTCGCTTCGGCCGGTGAAGTTGCCCGCGATGGTGGCCATGGCCTCTGCCTCCTGGCGGTAGTCGAGCTCGGCCAGAACCATCTTCTGGATCTCGCTGTAGATCACGTTCCAACCCCAGTCGGGAAGCAGCCGCCCGGCAAGGCGCGAGATGCGTTTGAGCGCGCGCAGATCGGTGGAAACGATGGTCTCGATATCGGGATACTGAACCTTGACCGCGACCTTCTCGCCCGAGCGCAAGCGCGCCACGTGCACCTGCCCGATGGATGCCGAGGCGACGGGGTTCTCGTCGAACTCGGCGAAGATCTCCTGCAGGGACTTGCCGCCGAATTCCTCGCGCAGGCGGATTTCGATCTCGGCAAAGGGCCGTGGCGGGACGCTGTCCTGCAGGGTTTCGAGCTCCTTGCGGAAGGCCTCGGGAAGCAAGTTGGCCATGACACTGATGAGCTGGCCCACCTTGATGAACAGTCCCTGCAAGTCGACGATGGCGGCAAGCACGCGCCGAGCGTTCTTGCGATGAACCTGGTCGGCCAGTTGCACAGCCTTCTCGCTGTTGCGCAAGCGGCGGCGCAGCGAATAGAGGGCGTAGGACAACACCACCTGCATGGTTACGAAGTAGGCGCGCAGCAGGCGCCGGATGGGCCTACGAAGCGCCGCGGTCCGCGCCATGCGAGGGGGGGCTGTCATGGGGCAGGCAGCATATCCCGGGGGCCCAACGCATGCACGCACCGCCCGCGACCGGCTGGCGACAAGCCCCCGCTGCCCGCATCTCGACGAGAAGAAATGCCGGCGCAGGAGTGCTAGGCTGCCTTCATGGTAGACGATGCGAAGCGAGACGAACGTCAGGCAGGCGAGTCAGCCGATAGCGACGCTCGCTCGGAGCGCGGACTGTCCGATCGCGTGCGACGAGCCATGGCAGCCGGGCTGGAAGTAGCCGCGCGCTCCAAGGACGACCTCGTTCGCGCGGCGACCTCCGAAATTGGCACGTGGCTCGACCGCTTGGACGTGCAGGGCGAGCTGGCCAAGGTGCTTGCAAACATGGTGGTCGAGGTGAAAGCGGAAATCCGTTTCCGGCCGAGGGAGGATGGAACCCTCGCGCCCGAGGTCACGAGCGACCTCCATGTGAAGCCACCGACCAAGCCGTAGGGATTTTCAGACACAGAGACATCTCGTGTCCCCTGTGTCTGATTCTTAGCGCAGGCGCAGGCGCGAGAAGAACGATTTGAGGAGGGCCGCGCTCTCGACTCCGAGGACGCCTGGCACCACTTCTACGCGGTGGTTGAGGCGCTGGTCGTCGAGGAGCTGGAAGAGGGTTCGCACCGCGCCCGCCTTGGGATCGTCGCAGCCGTAAACCAAACGGCGCACACGCGCGTTGACGATGGCCCCCGCGCACATAGGGCACGGCTCCATCGTGACGTAGAGATCGGCATCGACCAACCGCCAGCTGTTGAGTGCCGCCGCGGCTGCGCGCAAAGCGACGATTTCGGCGTGGGCCGTGGGATCGTTCTTGGTTTCGCGCTGGTTGTGCGCCACCGCGATGACCTCGCCGCGCACCACGACCACGGCGCCCACGGGAACCTCGCCGGAAAGCGTGGCCTGCTCGGCGGCGGCCAGGGCCGTGCGCATGTGTAGCTCGTCGAGAACGGTAGCCTCGGGAGTAGCGTCGAGCGAGAGTTCAGCGGTTCGTGTCAAGGACATCGTAGAGCCGCGTATACTAGCGCACTCACGGCGCAGGCAAAGCAGTTGTGGGGGAATTGTAGCCGGCAAGATCCAGCACGCCGCGCCACGGCCAGCTCTTGCGCGCCTCTGGTGGCAATTGGCCGTGGCGTCGCGCGTACTCGGCGACAAAGGCCACTGTGGCAGGGTTGACGTATCCGCCGCCGCGCAGGGCACCGAACTCGGGCTCGTAGCGTCGGGCGATGGCTTCGAACAACTCGTCGCGCATTGCCTTGGCGCAAATGCTGGCGGCTGCCACCGCCAGGTGCGCCGATTCGGCCCGATCCACGGCCTCGAGGTGCGGATATTGCGCGACCAGCGGCGCAAAGAGGGTGCGTCCATCGGCGACGATGCGCACGCATGCTGGCGCCCGGCCAATGAGAATCTCTGCGCGTTCGCGTTCGAGCAGGTTGAGCTCCGAGCGCGCCACATACGCGTCCACATCGGGAACTTCGCAGATTTCGACCGCGGACCATGCCGCGTGCTCGCGGATCAATGCAGCCAGGCGCGTGCGCGCTTGTCGCCCCGCGCTGGTCGAACCGAACACCTTGGAGTCGCGTACCCCGGCCTGCGCAAGCAACATTTCCGCATCAACGTCGAGGGCGACCGCGGCGAGCACCATGGGACCAATGCCCGGCCCACGGCCGGCCTCGTCGATGCCGAGAACGAGCTGCTTTGTCATGTGCTGGAAAACACCATGTGTCGTAGAAATCGACCTTCGATCGCTCGTTCCTTTGACGAGTTCATTCCAAGATTCGCTCAAACCGGTCGATTATGGAAATCAAATGACTCCAAAGACCGAGATTGGCTCTTTCGCACCTGACGCCACCACCTCCAGCCCAAGCGGTTCCAAGCGCCAGTTCGACACCTTCGAAACCGACTTTTTCCAGCAGGGTGACGCCGAAGGTGCCGGTGCCGGCGTGGGAGTCGAGCGTTTCGACGACCTCGATGATTCGTCCCTGCGCAAGAAGCTCACGCCCTCGCGCCAGTTCATGATGGGCGTCGCGGTTGGCAGCACCTGCATCGCCATTATCGGCTGCCTGGCCCTGTGGCGCAGCAGCGGCGCCAAGTCCCATCCCGCGGCTGCGATAGCCGAAGTGCTGCCCGCGCAAGCGGAGCCGACCGTCGCGAACCCGGCCCCCGTAGCGGCGCCCGCGCAAGCGGAGCCTGTGGCCGTCGCTGTGCCCGCGCAAGCGGAGCCGACACTCGCCAATCCAGTGGTCGTCGCAGCACCCGCGCAAGCTGAACCAGTGCTCGCGCCGGCTCCGTCGCAGCCCGCGCCAGCCATCGCCGAGGCGCTGCCTGCCCCGTCACCGGCAGCCGCTGTCGTCGCGCCTGTTCCGTCGGCGGCTCCGACCGTTGCCGTTCCCGCTTTGGCGCAGGCGGCGCCAGCCGCGGCCGAGAAGCCGTCACCTGCTGCGGAAGCAAGCGCCACCGAAGCGCAAGGCCGCTGCAAAAAGGCCATCAGCGACAAGCGCAACAAGGAAATTCTGGCCACGTGTCCGGAGGCCTTTGCCGCGGATTCCAGCGCGGCCGACATCGCTGTCGTACTGGCCAAGATCGAATTCGATCGAGGCAGAGGCGCCCAGGCTTCCGCTTGGGGGCAGAAAGCCCTGAGCGCGGATCCCAATGCCGCAGACGCCTACGTCTTCATCGGCGGGGCCGAGCAGAGTGCGGGGCGCCGCAAGGCCGCCAAGGAAGCCTACAAGCACTACCTGCAGCTCGCGCCGGGTGGCCGCTACGCCGCCGACCTGCGCGCCATCGTGGGATCGCTCTAAGCAGCAATGCTGTGGCCGCATCCTTGCCTGGCCCAGACTTCCTCGTACGCCACGCTTTCACGCAATAGATGTACTCGGTTTCTTGATTCACACTTTCGGACCACCGCTGGGGCGGCCGGCGGTGGTGCCGATGCCGTACTTTTCGAGCTTGTAGTAAAGCGCACTGGTCTTGATGCCGAGTAGGCGCGCGGTTTCGGTCTTCACCCCGCCCGTGCGATCGTAGGCGCGCTGGATGAGCTGGCGCTCTAGATCGTCGAGGATCTCGGGCAGACTCATGTTGTCGCCGGGTAGCGCCAGGGTGCTCTCGCTCGCCCCCTCGCGCAGAAACCCGGGCAGGGCAGCGATGTCGATGCTGTCGCCATTGGCGAAGACCAAGGACTGCTCGATGGCGTTCTCGAGCTCACGCACGTTGCCGGGCCAAGCGTAGGCCGCGAGGCGCGCCAGCGCGGATTCATCGATGCGATGAACCTGGGGATTGGCCCGCGGCCCCAGCTTCTTGATGAAATGGCTAGCCAGCAGTGGGATGTCCTCGCGGCGCTCGCGCAAGGACGGCACGCGGAACGGAATCACGTGCAAGCGGTAGAACAGATCCTCGCGGAAATTGCCTTCGTCGACCGCCTTTTTCAAATCCCGGTGGGTGGCAGACACCACGCGCACGTCGACCTGGACGGTCTCCTCGCCGCCCACCCGTTCGAATTGCTGTTCTTGCAACACGCGCAGAAGTTTCAACTGAAGGTTGGGCGTCATGTCGCCCACCTCGTCGAGAAACAGCGTGCCCTTGTCGGCCAGCTCGAAGCGTCCGAGCTTGCGCTTGATGGCGCCGGTGAACGATCCCTTCTCGTGGCCGAAGAGCTCGGATTCGAGCAGGGTGTCGGTAAGCGCGCCGCAGTTGACCTTGACGAACGGCCCGGCCGCGCGCCGCGAGCGCAGGTGAATCGCGCGCGCTACCAGCTCCTTGCCGGTGCCCGATTCGCCAGCGATGTGCACGACCACGTCCGAGGCCGCGACCTTGGCGATGGATTCGAAAAGCGCGAGCATGAGCGGCGAGCGACCGACCATTTCGTTCGGCACGTACCCGGCCGCCGCGTCGGCGCGCAAGACCTCGACCTCGGCCTCGGCGCGCTGGCGCGAAAGCTTCTCCTGGCGCATCTCCAGGGCGCGCTCGACCTTGAGGCGCAGCACCTCGGGCGCGAAGGGTTTTTGCAAGAAATCCATGGCCCCGAGACTCATGGCCTCGACCGCGGTTTCGACCGTACCGTAGGCGGTGACGATCAACGCCGGACAGGCGGGGTCGATGCGCTTGGCAGCCTCGACGACTTCGAGGCCGTCCACACCCTCCATCTTCAAGTCGGTGATAAGGAAGTCGGGCGCCTGCTTGCGCATCTGCGCCAGCCCCTCGGCGCCGCCGCTTGCCACGTGCGCTTCGTGTCCCATGCGCCGAACCGTCGCGGCCATGCCCTCGCGCATGGTCTCGTTGTCATCAATGATCAGAATGCGAGCCATGGCGTTAGGGACGCGCGCTGACGAAGGGATTGTGTTCGCGTTCTTGGTCGATGGCCGTCTCGGGTCCGTGACCCGGAATCACACGCGTATCACCGGGAAGCACGTACAGCTTGGTCCGAATGGAGGTCGCTAGATCGGCGAACGATCCGCCCGGCAAATCGGTACGGCCCACGGAATCCGCGAACAAGGTGTCCCCGGCAAATAGGATGGCGTCATCGCCGCCAAAGTAGTAGCCAACCGAGCCCGGCGTATGCCCAGGGGTGTGCAAGACTTGAGCGGATAGCTTGCCTATGGCGATGGTTTCGCCGCCGGCCAAACACTGCGTGGGGGCCGGCGGGCGGGCAGCGCGGAACCCGAACATCACCCCCTGACCAGGCAGGTTCTCGTACAGCGCCCGGTCGTCGCGGTGTATGAGAACCGCCGCGCCCGTGGCGGCGGCGACCTCGCCCGTTGCGAGGATGTGATCGAAGTGACCATGGGTGTGCAGGATCTGCGTGACGGTCACCTCCATGTCCTTGACGGTCGCAAGAATATCTTCCGCGTTGCCACCGGGATCGATGATTGCGGCTTGCCTGGTTTGCGCGCAAGCCACAATGGCGCAGTTGCAGGCCACGGGCCCAACCGTGAGCGTACGTATCTTCATGGGGGCCATCTCAGCGCGTAGTATAGCGCTGGCGGCGAGAGAGCGCAGGGGAGAAGGAGTTCACTTTCCTAACTACAGCCGCTCGTCGTGCCGCAGTTGGTGCACTTGTGGCAGCTGCCGTTGGGCACCATGATCGAGCCGCACTCGGGACAGGTCGGCGCGTCGGTGCGGACCAGGAATCCGTACATCGAAGGAGTGCTGGGCGTACTGGGCTTGGCCACGGTTTGCGCGATTTGCTCGATGACCACCACGGGGGCCGACGATGGCAGCGCGGCCGGGGCGGTGCCTTCGCTGGGCTTGGCTTCCTCAGTCCCCTCGGCCTCGGACTCGGAGCGCAGGAACTTCGCCCCCAGCCAGCGGAACAAGTAGTCCATGACCGACGTGGCGCGCGGGATCTCGGGATTGCCAGTGAAGCCCGAGGGCTCGAAGCGCATGCGCGAGAACTTGTCCACCAGCAAGCGCAAGGGAACCCCGTGCTGCAAGGCCAGCGACACCGCGGTGGCGAAGCTGTCCATAAGGCCCGAGATGGTCGAACCTTCCTTGGCCATGCGGATGAAGATCTCGCCCGGCTCGCCGCTGTCGTAGAGACCGACGTGGATGTAGCCCTCGTGACCGCCCACCGCGAACTTGTGGGTCAGCGAGCGCCGCTCGTCGGGTAGCTTGCGCCGCACCAGGGTTTGCGCCGCCGCGACCTGAGCCCGCTGCAGACCCGGATCGGTCTTGCTGGTCGACACGGGTTGCGTGCGCTTGCAGCCCTCGCGGTAGACGGCGATGGCCTTGAGCCCCGCCTTCCACGCTTCCATATAGGCGTTTTCCACGTCCTCGACCGAGGCGTCGGCGGGTTGGTTGACGGTCTTGGAGATGGCGCCGGAAATGAACGGCTGGGCCGCAGCCATCATGCGGATGTGGCCCATATAGTGGATGGAGCGCGTGCCGTTGGCGGCGCGGAAGGCGCAGTCGAAAACCGGCAAGTGGTCGTCCGAAAGACCGGGCGCGCCCTCGATGGTTTCCTCGCGATCGATGTACTCGACGATGGCCTTGCGCTGATCTTCGTCGTAGCCCAAACGCGCTAGGGCTTCTTCTGTCGTGTTGTTTACGATCTTGATCATACCGCCGCCGACCAAACGCTTGTACTTGATAAGCGCGATGTCCGGCTCGATGCCGGTGGTATCGCAATCCATCATGAAGCCGATGGTCCCGGTGGGAGCCAGCACGCTGGCCTGGGCGTTGCGGAAGCCGTGCTCGCTGCCCACGTTGATGGCTTCGTCCCAGGCGGAACGGGCCGAGGACAGCAGATCCTCGGGCACGTGGCCAGCCTCGATGCGCTCGGTGTGGTAGCGGTGCTTCTTCATCACGCCGAGGAAGGGCTGTTCGTTTTCGGGGTAGCCGGCGAAGGGTCCGGTTACATCGCGCGCGATGACCGCGGAGGTGCGGTACGCCCACCCGGTCATGAGTGCGGTGATGGCGCCGCACCAGGCCCGCGCAGGCGCCGAGTCGTAGGGCAAGCCCAGCGACATGAGAAGCGATCCCAGGTTGGCGTAACCCAAACCGAGCGGCCGGAAGCGCAGCGAGTTTTCCTCGATGGCCTTGGTCGGGTACTTGGCGTTGCCGACGATGATCTCCTGCGCCAGGGTGGTCACCTCGACGGCGTTCTTGAAGGAAGCGGTATCGAAGGTTCCATCGCTGCTCGAGAACCTGCGCAGGTTGAGCGAGGCCAGGTTGCACGCCGAATTGTCGAGGAACATGTACTCGGAGCACGGGTTCGAGGCGTTGATGCGATCCGTGCCCGAGCAGGTGTGCCAGCTGTTGACGGTGGTGTCGTACTGCATGCCCGGATCGCCGCATTCCCAGGCGGCCTGGGAGATGGCCCGCCAAAGCTCGCGCGCCTTGTAGGTCCCGATGGTGCGACCGTCGCGCACGGCGCGCGTAGTCCACTCGCGATCCTTCTGCACAGCTTCCATGAACTCGTCGGTGACACGAATCGAATTGTTCGAGTTCTGGAAGAAGACCGACTTGTACGCCTCGCCGTCGAACGAGCCGTCGTAGCCCGCATCGATGAGCGCCCAGGCCTTCTTTTCTTCCTTGGCCTTGCACCAGATGAAGTCCTCGATGTCGGGATGGTCGATGTTCAGGATGACCATCTTGGCCGCGCGGCGGGTCTTGCCGCCCGACTTGATGACGCCGGCGAAGGCATCGAAGCCCTTCATGAAGCTGACCGGGCCCGAGGCCGTACCACCGCCGACCAGCAGCTCCTTCGACGAGCGCAGCGGCGACAGGTTGGTGCCCGTGCCCGAGCCGTACTTGAACAGCATGCCTTCGGTCTTGGCCAGGCCGAGGATGGATTCCATGGTGTCTTCCACCTGGTTGATGAAGCACGCCGAGCACTGCGGATCGGCCTCGATGCCGACGTTGAACCACACCGGCGAATTGAACGACATCTTCTGCGACACCAGCAGGTGACGAAGCTCGGCGCGGTAGTTGTCCGCCGATTCCTGATCGGCGAAGTAGCCGTCCTTCATGCCCCAGCTGGTGATGGTGTCAGCCACCCTGGAAATGAGTTGGCGCACCGAACGCTCGCGCTCGGGCGTGCCGAGCTGGCCACGAAAATACTTCTGCACCACAACATTCGTGGCGGTCTGGCTCCACAGCTTGGGGACTTCCACATCGCGCTGCTCGAAGACGATCTTGCCACCCTCGCCCACGATGCTGGCAGTGCGCAGCTCCCATTCGATGCCGCGAAAGCCATCGTCACCCGGTCGGGTGAAGAAGCGCTCGACCTTCATCCCTGGTGCCACCTTGCGGTTGCGCCCGCGCTGAGCCCGGGCATCGGCTACCGTGCCGCTTCTCCCGTCCTTTGCGTCTTTCATGTCTCGGCCCGTGCCCTGATTCATTCCCTGTTCACTTATCTGATACTCGACTCCGTTCGGCCTGGTGCCACGTTGACGTCGATTGTCATGTTTCTCAAGCATCTCTACTCCTCCTCCATCCGAATTGTCAGTGCCACATCAGATGACTCTGCCATTGCCACAAAGCACGCGCACTCCGATGCAGCAGCTGGCGAGAATAACTCGCGCCAAAACGGGCTTGTGTCAACAAAAAACACAATAGGTAGTGCCATGCCACAGATGACTACACTATATATTGTGTGTTCATGGTCTGTGGATAGTCTCTGAATTCGCCTTCCCGGTCGCCTATTTCGGCGGTGTTGGCACTTGTTGACAAACGCAAAGCTAGACCATACGTTGCAATACTCGTATGGCACATTGCGTTCGAGAAGTGCTAGCCAGAAAGTATCGGCCTACAATCTTCTCGCTTATGATCATTGGGTGATTTGGCTGGAAGGAGTCAGTTGCCAGCGCGACGGCGCCATGGTGCTCGACACGGTGACCCTGGGGGTTGCCAGGAGCGAGCTCATCGTCATCGAGGGGGCGGCGGCCTCTGGCAAGTCCACCTTGCTAGAATTGGCCGCGGCGGTGCGCATGCCCGAGCGGGGCACGGTGTGGTTTGCGGGCAGAAATACGACGAGTTTGCAGCGCGCGTCCCTGCCCTTCGTCCGACGCAACATCGGCTACTGCACGGCGGATCCGCTTCTGCTTCCGGACGACACCGCGCTTGCCAACGTAATGCTTGCCCTGGCCGTGCGTGGGGAAAGCCCGGCGCGCGCGGAGCAGTTGGCACGCGACGCCTTGGTGCGAGTGAAAGCCGGCGACCTGGAAAACCGGGCCGTTGCGTCCTTGTCCTCGGGCCAGAAACGGCTGGTCGCCTTGGCCCGCGCCGTGGCCGGACCACCACCCTTGGTGGTTGCCGACGAACCTGGCGCCGGGGTCGGTGGCGAGGCGCGAGAGGCCGTCGTCTCGGCGCTCACCATGGCCCGTGATTCAGGCGCCGCGGTTCTGGCCGCCACCGCGGACACGATGCTGGCCGACCAGTTGGTTAGCAGAGGCGGGCGCCGAATCCACCTCGCGCAGGGACGTATCGCAGGCGCTCCCGCCATGGGACTCGTTCCTGCTTTCACCCCGGCGCCCGAGAAGCTCGAGGAGCTCGAAAGGCTTCAGCCCAAGGTCGTCATGCTCGACGTTGACGATGGAGAGGAAGACGTGCTCCCCCCCGCGACCAGAGGTCCGGCGTGAGCGCAATCTGGATCGCCCGCCACGTGCGCAGCCAAGTGCAGGCCTACCGCCCTATCGTTCTCGCGGCCTGCGCTGCCTTCTTCTTGCTTGCGCTGGTCGCTGGCGGGGCCAGGTTGGGTACGCGCACGGTGGCCCGTTGGGGAAGCGTGGTGGGCCAGAACGTCCACGTCATCGTGTACCTGGCGGAGGAGGTCGATCAAGAACGAGCGCAGGATCTATCCGAGATTCTCCGCCGCCTCCCGACCGTGGCTCAGGTGGCCGTCATCGAACCTGCCGCGGCCTTGGCCCGTTTCAGCGCCTCGGCGAGCGCGTTCGGCCTGGACAACAAGGCTCTCGATGGCCTTGAACCCGCCTACTTCCCGCGATCCATCGAGGTCAACTTGGTGCCGGCCGCGGATCTCAGCGAGCGCGCAGCCGACCTGGCCAAGCGCCTGCGCGGAGTGCCCGGCGTCTTGCAGGTCGATGCCATGGGCAGCGGTCTCGCCCGCCTATCGGTGTGGGTCAAGCTTGGCCGCAAACTGGGTGTCATCGTGCTCGTGGCCTTGGCCTTGGTCACCCTGAGCGCCCTCGTGGCGGTATTCCTGCGCAGCCGCAGCGCCGCGGCCAGACGGGCGGCGGTTCTCGTACAACTTGGTGAAACCGCCTCTGGTATTCGTTTGCCGGGGAGCCTGTGGATGGCCGCAGCCGCGGTGTTGGGCGGCGGCATCGGCGCGCTCGTCCTGCGGCTCGGCTGGCAACCGCTGGTCGGCCGCCTGGAACGCAGTCTCGGCATCGTCACCAGCCCTCCTTTCCTTTTCCTCGATCCTAGCGAGGTCGCCGCTGGCGTCGCCCTGGTGCTGCTGGTCGGCCTCGCCATGGGCTATTTCGCGACACCTCTGCCTCGAGCCCAAGACCGTGCCTAGCGCGCTTGCGACATTCCTGCAGGCTGCGGTCTTGCTGCTTCCAATCGCCGCCATGGCGGCGGAGCCCAGCGCAGAGGAATCCGCTCTTTTCGATCGACTGGGCGTGCGCGAACAGATACTCGAAAATCAGACGACGGCTGCCGAGACCACGGCGCGCCAGCGCGCCCTGCTGGCCTATCGGCTGTCCCGCAGCCGCGAGCTTGGTTTTGCCGCGAACCCCGAGACCCGCCTCGACGATGCGCGGTCCTTCGACCTGGCGGTGGTGGCTTTGCGTCGCGGCCTGGACGAGTCGCGAGCGCTGGCGCGCGAGCTCGACCGGGTGCGCGTCGAGCGCAGTGCCCTGGAAGTCGCGTTGGTTGGACGCGCCCTGGCCGAGACGGCAAAGGCCGACCATGCCACGCCAGAGCCCGGCCCGGAAGGCGACACCAACCCTGCGCGCCTGCTGCGCCCGGTGCGCGGAACGCCGGTGGCCGTGCCTGGGGCACGCCGTGATGGAGCCACCAAGATCGAAATCCGCCATGACAGCGTGGAGATCCTTGCCCGCCTCAACGAGCCTGTGCATGCCATCGCAGCCGGGGTAGTCAAGCGAGTCGAACCCCTTGCGCAAGGCGGATTCGCTGTGATGACCACGCATCCAGGCGGCTTAACCTGCATCCTCACGGGACTGCGGGACGTGGCCGTCAAGGCGGGTGATGGGGTGCTCGCGGGTCAGACCCTGGGACTGACGGGACGAAACCTCGACGGCGCGGCTGTGATCTCGGTGGAGCTCTGGCGCAATCGCCGCCCCGAAGACGCGGGCAAGCTACTGCACGTCCGCCTTTCACCGACGAGCTAAGGGCTCCCCACGCCAATATGGAAACCCTCGGAGGGTTTCCAAACCTTCCCGCGACGGTCCGCGCCGACGAGGGCGAGGGCCGAAGGCCCGAGGGGTGTGCAGGGTGGGAGGTAGGTCCCGAGAGCTCGGCGGCTCCCCACGCGCCTATGCAGCCTTGGTTCCCACAAATACGCCCGCGACCACGCTGACGCCGAAGGCAGACCCGGCGAAGTAGGTGTCGATGGCTTCCTTGACGGCGAGGAAGATGTCCTGCATCTCGGCGCCCTTTCCGGCGATGGACTTCCAGCGCGCCAAGGGACCGAGCTCAATCACGGGGGCGTAGAAGAATTCCCGCCCAGTGCGAAAAACCAGCTCCCAGTGCGTGGTCTCGACCGACACCTGTCCGAGACCGGCCTTTTCCATCTGTTTGGCTAGGGCCTCGGGCTCGGGGAAGGACTTCGCATAGGCAGCCAAGGCCGCTGCAGCTTCCTGCTTGCGCAAGCGAACCAGCACGTCCGAGTAGACGTCGAGAAACTCGCGCCAGGTTCCCGCCAGCGGCGTCGCCAGACGCAGCTCGCCGCCAGGCTTGGTGACGCGCACGAGCTCGGAAACCAGCGCGCCGGGTGCGGCCACGTCGCCAAGGGAAATACTGGCCGCAACGCAATCGAAGCCATTTTCGGCGAAGGGCAGCTTGCCTTCGAGATTGTGGGCGCGGAAGAAGACTCTCCGGCCGAGGTACTCGGCCGCCACGTTGGCGCGGGCCCGTTCAACGAAGGTCGGCGTGGCTTCCACCGCGATGAGGCGGCTGTCCGCGTCGGTCTGTTGCAGGATCTCGGCGTTGGTGGTGCCGAATCCGCAACCAATCTGCAGCACGTGGCCGTTGCGCGCGAGCGCAAGGTTCGCCATGAGCAAGTCGGCGAGCTTCTGGCCGAAGAGCGGATAGACCTCTTCCTCGAAGACTCGAGCCAGCTTCTCCTGCTGCGTGAGCAGCCGCGTGGGCCGCACCTGAGACGACGAACCAGTCGAGGACATGAACGGTGGAATCTACCATCGATTTCGCACCGGCATAGCTAGAGCTTGGGCGAGGCCCAGGGGCGCCCAGAAGTTCGTGGCGGCAGACCGCCCCGAACTTCCGAGCGCCAGGGATGCGTCAGGAAGGCACAATGCCCCCTTTCCCCCGTCGGGATGAAATCAGATACGCTGAGGTGGTTGACAAAGAAGCGGGTGACGGGCGCGATCAGGGCGTGGTGGCACACGCTCCCGGAAGGTTGGGCATCCCTTCCGCGGGCCAAATCAGAGCGTCGCGCACCCAATCCCGTAGCTGTTGCCATGCCGTCTTCCGCGCTGCCTCGGAGCGAAGGTGCACGGCGTGCAGCATCTCAAGCAGGTTGTAAGCGACGATGCGCAGAAGCGACACCACGGGCAGGCCGTTGCCACGATGGACCCAGCGGCCGTGGTCTTCCTGCCACTCGATGTCCAGCCGTCCAAAACAGTTGTTCTCGATGCGCCAGTGCGCTCTGACCAAGGCTAGAATGGCGTCGCCTCCCAGCCGCCCCGTGGGCAGATTGGTCGCGTAGAAGCGCTCTTCAAGCACCGTCTCTGGCGCTTCCCGGTTCGCACGCGCAAGCACGCGCACCAGCCACACCTGGCGTAGATGCGACCATGTTCCCCAACCGGCCATCTCGCTCGTCCGCCACAGTTGACGCTTGATCCACCCACGCGACGAATCCGATTCCCAGTCCATCTCGGCCTCGGGTGCGCTGCCCTTCGACTGTGCCCGCAGCACTCGTCGTGCTTCGTCGTAAAGCTCCGGCTGGTTGCCCTTGATGGCCATCATGTACGCTTTGTCTGCGTTATCCACCTGCCGGGCGTTGGCCTCCGACGTGAAGCCCGCATCGGTGCTGACCAACTCGTATAGGTTCGCCTTTCGATACGTCTTTTCCAGCTTGCCGAAGAAACTCGCGAATACCCCCATGTCGTTCGTCTGGGCCGGTATCGCCTCCTGGTCGATGCACAGTGCCGCCGTCGACGATATCAGCGTCGCCCGCGCCACCCGATACAGCCAGTACGGTGCCTGTCCCTCCGGATTGTGCTTCTGGCAATCCTTGTTCGCCTCTTGCGACAGCGTCGCCACGGTTTTGCCATCGATGCTGATCGCTCGAATGGGCACCACACTGGGTTCCAGAGCCTTGCGCCGGTGCTCGGCCAATACCTGCCGGTGCAGGTGCCGCCGCAGTCCCTGCGGGTCCAGTGCCGCCAGAAAGTTACCCAGTGTCGAGTCCGGAACTCGCCGGTCAATGCCACGCTTCTTTTGCCCTGTGGCCAGATCTTCGCTGAACCTTTCTGCCCCGCGCAGACTGCGGGCCAGCGCCATCAGCGAGAACACGGCCGTGCTCAGCAACGCGTTCAAAGACCAGCGTCGGCCCCGCGCCTTACGAGGGTCGCGGATCTCGTCGAAGCACAACGCCTCTCCTCGCTGGCGCAAATACGTTTGTACTGCTTTGATTCTTTGTCGTAGTTTCATGGAGTCCATCCTGTTGAGAGAGATTGGGTTTCCTGGGCGATGCCCTTCGCCCGCCACCCGCTTGTTTGTCACCTCCTTCAACAGGATGGGCCTGTGGATAGAACGGGAATTCGGCGCTTCTCGTGTCGTATCTACCCAAGTCGGAGCGCCTTAGCGCTCCGACTTGCTCCAACGCGAATTTGCGGCCTACCTGCTCACCGTCGGTGCCGTGACGCACCTCGGATCAAGGCTGGGGCGAGGCCTTCGGAAGGAGCAAACCCTCCCAGGGTTCCCATCTCAATGATCGGACAGGATGATGATCTCGCCCGAAACTCCGTCCGGCCCGATGTGCAGCTTGCCGAGCGAAACCGGGCGGCCCAAGCGACGGGGACCGGCGCTACCGGGATTGAAGTACAGCACGCCGTCCTGCAACTCCTTGCGCGGCTGGTGGGTGTGCCCGGAGACCACGACCCCGATGCCTTGAGTCCTGGGATCCACCGTCAGGTGTTCGATCTCGTGGACGACGTAGATGGCAATTCCTTCAACGGTGATGAGGTCGTGGTCTGGTAGCGCGCTGGTCCAAGCCCCGCGATCGCAATTTCCCCTCACGGCGGTGACCTCGGCAATTGTGGAAAGCCACTGCAGGGTGCGCCGGTCGTCGATATCCCCAGCGTGAATGATGCGGTCCACGGAGGTCAGCGCGGCACGCGCCTCGGGCCGCAACAGGCCGTGGGTGTCGGAAATCACGCCAAGGGTCGCCACAGCCCGGACCATAGCAGTTCATGACCGAGACTTGAATGTGGCTTGGCTCACATGCGCAAGGATCGCCGCCGCACCCATGTTGATAGGGAAATCGGGGATCTTCTCTTGGTGCTGCTTTTGCCGCGACCAACACTCGACCGCGCGAGTTCCACGGTGGATCTCGTGCAAAGCTTGCTATAGTTTCACAAGTCCGTTTCTCGAGGCTTCGCCCGAGTTCCCGTTTTCCGCACGGTGAGGTAAGTCGATATGACAAGAACAAGCACGTCACATCTATTGGCTGGAAACGCACCCAGCAAACAGGCAAAGCACAGGATCTTGGCCCTGGGTGTGGTGGCGGCGGCGATGGTGGCGGGGTCTTGCAGCAAAGCCTCGATCGTCAATCCTGGCGAGGGCGCTTCAGGCGGACAAGAGGGCGGTGGCGGAAAGAGCGGCAATACCCCGGGCGGTGGCGCGGGCGGCGGCATCACCGTCAACACGGTTATTCCCGACGCCAACTTGAGCGTGGATCGGCCCGGCGGCGGCACCTGCGGCGACGGCGTCATCGAGCGCAACGAGGGCTGCGACGACGGCAACACCATCAGCGGCGACGGTTGCAGCCGCATCTGCCAGGTCGAGAGCAACTGGTACTGCCCCAAGGAAGGACAGCCCTGCGAGAATCTCGCCAAGTGTGGCAACGGCATCTTGACCTCGGACGAGACGTGCGATGACGGCAACACGGTCAGCGGCGACGGTTGTTCGGCCGACTGCAAGACCATCGAAAAGGGCTATCAATGCCGAGTTCCGGGCAAGCCCTGCACACCCAAGTGTGGCGATGGCATCATCTCGGGATTTGAAACTTGTGACGATGGCAACACCAAATCCGGCGACGGCTGCTCGGCAACATGCCACTTGGAAATTGGCTTCCAGTGCTCCGGCGCTCCGAGCAAGTGCTCGCCCACGGTATGCGGCGACGGCAAGAAGGAAGGCGCGGAAGGCTGCGACGACGGAAACACCGTGCCCTTCGACGGCTGCTCTGAAGACTGCCAGGTCGAGCCGAACTGCTCCGGAACCTCGGGTTGCACTTCTCAGTGTGGCGACGGCATCGTGCTCGGCGAGGCGTGCGACGACGGCAACGCCGCCAGCGGCGATGGCTGTTCATCCACCTGCAAGATCGAGCCGGGCTGGACCTGCACGCAGCCGGCCCTCGGCGACAAGATGCAGGTGCCGGTCATCTATCGAGATTTCAAGTTCAGCAGAGATGTTCCTTCTCCTGGAAATGACTTCGAGAACGGGGTCAGCGGCTCATACAACCCCCTCACCGGCATGGTCAACGCGACTCTCAACGCCAGCGGCAAGCCTGTGTACTCAGGCATCGCCAACGCGCATGTGCTGAGCGCCGATTCCTTCAGCACGTGGTATGTGTCCACAACAGGCGTCAACCACCCGACCGCGTCCAAGATGACTCTGTGGAACGATGGCAAGGGCAACTACGTGAACCGGTATGGCGCCAATGGTGAACAGTGGAACACCACGGCTCCCGCCAACTGGTGTGGAACGGTCGCCGATGCGATGCTCGACGCGAATGGGCAGCCCATTCCATGCACCTTCAAGTACCAGCCCAGCATGGACGGAGGCTCGACCGACGGTATGACAGACTGCCAGAAGATGGCGGCGCAAGGCTATCAGATGCTGCAGGGCAGTTGCCAAGCCGACAGTGGCGGCACCTACAAGGCCCAGTACATCGTCGGAAAAGCCGACGGCAATCCGCTCTTTTTCCCGGTCGACGGCGATTCCTTCACCCCCGCCTCCGAGCTGACGGCGGCACAGATTCCACCCTACTACGACGCATCGGCGAGCTGGCCTTTCGACCTGGATGCCAACGGCAACAAGAAGTTGCATAACTTCAGCTTTACCAGCGAAGTCCGCTACTGGTTCCCCTACGACAAAAGCAAGTCCTACACCCTCGACTTCGTTGGCGACGACGATGTGTGGGTGTTCATCAATCGGAAACTCGCCGTGGATCTCGGCGGCGTTCATACGCCCGTCGACGGCAGTATCGTGATCGGCGCCAACGGCAGCGGAACCACCACGGTGACCGCGACCTATCCCCTGAGCCCGGTACCCACGCCGACCAAGCAGAGTACAACCCTCGGGCTAGAGGACGGCAAGGTCTACGAGATCGCGGTATTTCAAGCCGAACGTCAAACCACCGGATCGTCGTACAAGCTGACTCTGAGCGGGTTCAACGCCGCGCCCACCAGTTGCGTTCCCACCTGTGGCGATGGTGTCACCGTGGCCGACGAGGAATGCGACTGCGGCAACAGCAAGGCCAACATGCCGGCCAGTTGCCCGGAGCCGAACAGCGATACCGCCTACGGGGGCTGCACCACGCAGTGCAAGTGGGGCGGCTTCTGCGGCGACGGCATCGTGAACGGCAACGAGGAATGCGACAACGGCCCGGCCAACGGCACGCAGAATGGACAAGGCGGTTGCACGCTTGGTTGCACGAAGCAACACTATTGCGGTGATGGCAATGTGGACACCAACCTCGGCGAAGAGTGTGACCTGGGCGACAAGAACGGCCAGACGTTGGACAGCCAGCTCAACCCGTCGACCGACTCCTCCGCGCAGATCTACTGCACCACCAGCTGCACCATTCCGCCCGGCATCGTCTATTGAGAAAAGGACCCTGGGAGGGTCCTTTACATCCCCCGCGAAGAGTGTCGTCGGGCTTTGCCCAACCACGCTCACGCGATCAACTAGCGCGAGAGCTGTGCGGCGAGGATGCGCTGCCGTTCGGCGCGCGCACTCTCGCTGAGCGGTCCGCCGGGGTAGAGGGCAATCAGATAGTCCAGTTTGCGCAGCGCCAGGTCGTGCTGCCCCTGGCGTTCGGCGGCCATGGCGGAGGAGAAGAGGTCGTTCTGCTCGGACAAGCGCGAGACGGACACGGCCTGGGTCGGTCTCCCACTGGAAGCGGGCGCGACTGCGGTCGGTCTCTCGCTGGGAGCGGACGCGGCAGCTGGGACAAGCGGCGATTCCCTCGGGCCGTCGGTTGGCGCGACCATGCTGGGCACCCTCGCCACGGCGGGCTTGTGCGCGCCGGATCGAACGGATGACTCCCGCGGGCTGGGTACGACGGCCGGCGCACGCTCTGCGGTTTCGACCGCGCCTTCCTGAGCCTTGCCCGAGTCTGGGCACGGCGTGACCCAGGTTTCGCCCGGCTGAAGCACGACCTGCTTGTCGCCAGAGCGCACCCACACCGCCCCTTCGCTGACATGCACGATCGAGTTACCAGCAGAGCCGCGGCACCGCGATGGCGAACTGTCCACCGCAACCGTGAACACCGTTCCGCGCACCTCGACCTCGCTGTCCGGCGTGCTCACGACGAAACGCTCGCCCTGCCCGAGCTTCGCCACCTGCGCCTGCAAGCTGCCACGGAACAGAGAAAAGCGTCGTGTGGCACCAAGATCGTCGATGCGCAGGTTCGCCGACGAGGAAAGCGTGATGTGGGTTCCGTTGGCGAACCCGAGAACGGCACTGCTGTCTTCACCCGATCGCACGCCGTCGCCCACGGCGAGAACGCCAAGGACTGGCAAGGGCTGCGTGGTGGTCGCACGCACGAGCTGAATTCCGTGCCCAGTGGCCTGCTCGACCACCAGCGCGGATCCTGCGCCCGGCTTGGTTCCAAGCAAGCCGCCGTTCCCTGTCAGTCGTGAAGCCACGAGCACGGAAGCTGCAGCGGCCAGCGTCACCACCGCCAAGGTCACCATGCGCCGGCGCCGGGCCTTGGCCGCGATGGCCAGCGCCATAGCGGCGACCACAGTGTCGCGACGCACGTCATCCCGCAACGGAAGGCCTTCCAAATGCACGGCCGTCGATCCTTGCGGTCCTTGCAGGCCCTGCGATTCCCTCAACACCCGCGCGGCCAGTCGCGCGTACCTGTCCTCACCCTCAATCATGACTCGTCCTCCAGTCCATCGATCCCGTTTGCAAGCTCGGGATCGCTAGCAATGCGTTCGTGCAGCTCGCGACGACCGCGCACCAGGCGCGATTGCGCCGCGGCCACGGTCGCGCCGGTAATGCCTGCCACCTCGTCGAGCGAATAGCCGTGCACATCGTGAAGCAGGAAGGTCCATGCGCGCTCATGCACCATCTGCCCGAGGTGCTGCATCACCCGCTCGACCATGCCGCGCAAGACGGGGCGCTGGTGCTCGATCTGGGGCACGTCCTCCGGCGCCAGCTCGCGGGCAAAGATGGTTCGCTCCAAGCCGCGACGACGAATGTGCTTGTACACCACATTGGCCGCGATGGTGGACGTCCAGGTGTCGAGCGAGCATTCCCCACGAAAGCGATCGAGCGAGTGCAGAAGCTCGATCATCGCGACCTGGACGAGGTCGTCGAAGTCGTTGTCGGAGGCGCCGAGAAGTCGGTGCACGGCACGCGCCACCGCTGGGCGAGTGCGATCGTAGAACGCACCAGCCATGGCGGAGTTGCCGCTGCGAACCGCAGCGACCAGGCGCGCATCGTCGAGGGGCTCGGGCGTGCCCACGGGAGATTCCCCGCCCTTGACTAGCCGCAGCCTTGGCATTTTGTCGGTCACACCTTCCCTGTACCGCCATCAGCCCGAAGGCAGGCCCGACCGTCACAACGCAAATTCAAGACCCAGTGCAAAAGCCGGCCTCAAACGCGAGAAAGCGTGCTGCTTCTGATTCGCATCATCGCCCACGGTCAGGCTGAAGGTGCCTGACGTTGCGCGCAGGTCCGCCTCACCGATGATGCGCAGCGCGCGCCAAATCGTCAAACGCCCGGCGAGACTTGGGCCAAAAGCCAGGTTCCACTTGGAAGTGCTTTGCGCGTAGTCTGACGTGCCCGCCGCGGATTCGCGCAGAAGGCCTGCCTCAAGCCCGACACCGAGCGCCCGGCGGCCGTGTTCGGAACGTAGGAAATCCCAGAAGACGCCCAAGTCCGCTCCAATGCCGGAGTACTGATCGGCTGAACCAAAAAGCGCCGTGCCCGAAGCCTTCAGACGTACGGCTTCGCTGAGCCCGAAGTCATAGGTGAGCTCTGGTCCCATGGCCCAATTGCCGGACCGCACACGTTCGGTGGCGAACATTCCGCCCAGCACCAAGTGCGATGGTGACACGGATTCCGATTTGACCTCGGCGGGCTTGGCAGGGACAAGGGCGGACGCAGGCGACTCGCGCAGCAGCTCGGCCACGACCAACCCGATGGCTCGACCTCGCTCGGCCTTGCTGTCTTGCGGGAAGAACGCGAGCTCCCTGCTCGTGCGAAAGCCCGGCGTGTCCTTCGCCAAGCTCGGGGTGAACACTTCAATGCTGGCCGTGTCCGGTTGCCTCCACGACACGCGAACGACGAAGCGGGCACGCATGGGAGCCTTCTCGCCCTGCCACATGGCGGGCGTCACCATGGTATCGGGCGCGATGGCCATGGACACCTCGCCGAGCTCGTGCCGCAGGGATGCCGTCACGGCTGTGGCGGTATCACCGGTCGCGTCCGCGGGCGGAAGCAAAACGAGAAGGAACAGGCTTGCAAGTTCCATGGCTAGGCGAAGGAATATCGGACTCGTTTAATCTTTGCGCAACCGGTGACTTTGGCAAGCCTCGCTTGCGCCCGACCTTCAGTACACCACGAATTCGTCGGCGACCAAGGCGCCCTCACTCGAATCGTCTTCGAGGACGAGCTCGACAGTCTTGCCCACCCACTCGCTGGTATTCCATTCCACCTGCCGCGCGGCCCCCGAGGGGCTGGCGCTGGCAAGGACGGTTTCGCCCTCGCGCAGGACCACGCGCAATCCCGCAATGGGCGGACCCGCCAGGAAGAAACGCAAGTGCGCGGCATCCACGACAAAGGGCCGCGAGCGCAAAACGCCGCGCGCTTGTGCGGAGATACGCCCCGAGTCCGCGGCATAGAGGCCGTACATGCCAATGATCGCCGGCGCGGGCGCAGTGCCAAAAGCTGCTCCGAAGGCAGAGAACCCGGCGAAATCCCCGCTCTCGAAGCCGGCAAGGCGCCGGCCGCCGGGTGGAATGGCCGGCGGGTCACGCGTGGGCACCAGCAGCGTGGCCGGCGAAGTCTGCGCGCCAGCGAACATGCGCACCGAATCCACACCCTCCGCGAAATCGTGAATCTTGTGATACCGGCGATCCAGGTTCGGCCATTCGCCCGGGTAGGACTTCCAGTCGAGCACGATGGCAGCGAAGTGCTGGTCGGCGATGGCCTGGTCGAGCCCCTTGGGACGACCGAGCGCGGCCTCGACGTCGCGTACGCCCATGCGGTGAACGAACGGTCGCTTGCCCGCCAAAACGGCGTAGTAGGTGTGGAAGGGAATGAACAGCGGCTCTGGCAAGGCGCGCAGCTCTTCGAGCAAGCGACCGGCGGCCACGCGATCTTGGGCGCTTGGCACCGCGCTCGAAAAAGCGGTCAAGGCGCGGCTCGGGCGCGGCCATCCGGTGAAAGTCGGCGCCTTGTCCCGGCCGTGCCCTGGCGTCGGCGTGGCGGTGTGCAGGCTTTGCGAGCCGAGCAAGAGCGCCACGGCCGCGGCCACCATCAGCGCGCCCCATTTCCGCCCAGAAAGCGCCACGTCGAAAAGGCGCGCCGCCAAGACCGCAGTCGCGAAAGCGGGAAAGAAGATGGCTGGAATGAAGGCGTTGAGATCAGCCCATTGCGTGCCGAATCCCACCAGCGCCGTGATCTCGCCGCACGCAGCGGCAAGGAGCAAGATGGCGTCGCTCCGGCGCAGCTTGCGCGACAGTGCCAGGCCAGCGATGGCCAGAAGCAGGGCAAGGAAAAGCGGCCAGGCGTACTGCCGCGTGAACGGCAGAGCGATGTCGGTGATGGCCTCTTGGCGAAAAGCGTGGCTTTGGTGCAGCTTGAAAATGTAGGTCCAGAACCATCCCCCCGAGGTCTTCACCAAGAGTCCGATGCCAGCGGCGAGAGTTGCCGCCGCGGTCAGTCCGTAGACGAGTCCGCGGCGGAAGTTCGCCGCCAGCAAGCCCAGCCCAAGCCCCACGCCCATGATGCTGGCCGTTTGCTTGGCGAAGAACCCGAGAGCGATGAGCAGCCCGGCGAGAGCGGCGCTCTTCCACCCCTGCCCGCGCAGCGCGAGCCACAGGGCCAGAGCTTCGAGGACCAGCAGCAGCGAGTCCGAGCGGACCAGGTCGTAGAAGTACCCGGTGAAGGCAAAACTGGCGGCAATGGCCCCGGCGCCGCCCAACCCCGCGAGCATGGCCAGGACTCGTCCCCGGCGATCCCGCGACTCGCCTAGGCTGGTCGCCACCACCAGCGCGAGCGCGACGGTGAAAGCGGCGATGGAAACCAAGCGGCCGAGCAGATAGCCAAGGGGCAAGACAAAAGACAGCAGGGCCAGCAGCGCGGGATAGAGCGGCGTGTAGAGGAAGGGAATGAAGTCAAGCGTTGGCTCGACGTAGATCCCCTGGCCCTGCGCGATCCGTTGCGCGTGCAAGAGCACGCCGCCTTCCATCCATTCGAGATCGAGCGGAAACGCAGCCCGGCCGGCGAAGAGTCTCGCGTTCCAGCCCAGTTGCAAGAGTGCGGGCAGCGCTGCCACGACGATCGAGGTGACGACGATCCCGACGAGGATGTTGTCCCTGAAGATCTTCACATCTAGCCTTTGAGGGAAACCACGCTGACGCCGTCGCCGCCCTCACCCGCGCCGCCAGGCCGAAAGCGCTCAACATAGGGTGATGTAGCCAGGTATTCGCGCACCACCTTGCGGAGCGCGCCCGTGCCGTGACCGTGAATGACGTACACCGTGTCCGCGCCTTCGAGAGCGGTGCGATCGAGGAAAGCTTCGAGCTCGGCCAGTGCCTCGTCGGCGCGCTGGCCGCGTAGGTCGAGAGTATTGGCCCGCGATTGCAACACCGGCACCGGTTCGGAGGCCGGGACGCTCTTTGCTTGCGGCGCGGGCTGGCGTTTCTTGCTCTTGTCGCTCTTGTCACCGGTACCCAGCCCGCGATTGGCCAGGGCCTCGCGCAAGCGATTGAGGTCGAGCGCCGGCGGCTCAGGCAACTTTGCGGTGACCTCCTTGGCCTTCTTGTCGAGCAGGACGCGCGCGGCCTCGGCGGCCTGCGGGCTGCGTTCGCGCCTAACCTCGCGCACGATCTCCGAGATGGCCTCGCGCGCGTCGCGCACGGCCGCATCAATGGCCTCGCGCGAACGCATGGCCAGCTCGCGCTCGCGCCTGGTGAGAGCCTCCGTCGCTGTCTTCTCGGCGTCGGTTCGCGCTTCCAATTCCTGCTTCGCCTCTTCGAGCTCTAGTCGGGTCTGCTCCAGATCCTGGCTGGCACGCTCCAGCGCTTGCTCGCGCGTTTGCAAATTGCGCAGGGTCTCTTCGAGGCCCAGGCTACTCCCGCTCATGAGCGAGCGGGCACGGGCCAAAACCTCGTCGGGCAGACCGATGCGGGCCGCGATATCGAGCGCGTACGAGCGGCCGGGCACCCCGTCCTTGAGCCGGAAGGTCGGCCGCAGTTTCACCAGGTCGTATTCCATGCCCGCGTTGCGGAAGCGCTCGTCGCTCTCCGCCAGCGCCTTGAGACTGTCGAAGTGGGTGGTCACGACGATGAGCCCCGGCGCCTCACCCAGCGCCTCCAGCATGGCCCGTGCCAGGGCCGCGCCCTGA
The DNA here is from genome assembly GCA_963723955.1 of uncultured delta proteobacterium. Taxonomy (GTDB): domain Bacteria; phylum Myxococcota_A; class Polyangia; order Fen-1088; family Fen-1088; genus Fen-1118. The sequence goes on along the minus strand of CAVRSU010000009.1, from coordinate 284,824 downwards.
TCGGGGTGCGTCCCCACCATGAGCTCGTCGCACAGGATGAGCAGGTTCTCGTCCTGCGCGGTGGTCGCGCACTCGAGGATCCCGGCGAGATTCGCCAAGTGCGCCGAGAAGGTCGACAGATCGCCCCGCACCGACTGCTGATCGCCGATATCGGCGAGGACTCGATTGAAAAAGCCGACACGGCTGCCCGCCGCCACCGGCACGTGCAAACCCGCACGCGCAAGCAAGGCGGCCAACCCCACCGATTTGAGCAGCACCGTCTTGCCGCCAGCGTTGGGGCCGCTGACCACCAAGGCCTTGGCCTTGCTCCAGCCTGGCACGTCGCCGAGCACGAGGTTGTTGGCGGTCACCTTTCTCTTCTCGCTGGCCGCGCGTAGGGCGAGCAACGGGTGGCGCAGCGACGTCAGCTCGACGATCGGATCTTCGACGATCTCGACCGGCATGCCCTCGTAGGCCTCGGACAAGCGCGCCGAGGCGGCGATGACATCCAGCCGCGCGAGGGTGTCGCGATCGGTGCGCAGATGGGGCGCGGCCTCCGAAACCGCGGCTGCAAGCTCTTCCAAGATGCGTCGGCTTTCACGCCGAATCTCGATCTCGGCAACCTTCAAGCGATTGTTGAGCTCGACCATCGCCGTGGGCTCGACGAACACGGTCTCTCCGGTGCGCGAGGTATCGTGCACGATGCCGAGGCCCATGGACTTGAACGACGCCCGCAGAGGCAGCACGAAGCGGTCTTCGCGCAAAGTGACGAACTGATCCTGCAGGTAGGGCGTGTACTCCTCCGAGCCGAGAATCTGCTCGGCCTGATCGCGCGCGCGCGCGGCCACCTGATCGCGTTCGGTGCGCAGGCGTGCGAGCTCGGGCGAAGCACTGCTGCGCAACTCGCCCATGGCATCGAAGGTCTCGCGCGCCAGCCGCACCAGATCCTCGTGGTAGCCAAGCGTCGCCGCCAGGCGCGACAGGCGCGGCGTCTGCACGGCGCCGTCGGGCTGCATGCGGCCGAAAAAGCGACGGGCATTGGCCACCACCTCGCAAAAATCTGCCACCAGGCGCAGCTCTTCCGGACCAAGCGGAATGCCCTGGCTGACCGAGCGCAGGTGGATCTCGATCTCGGGAAAATTCAGCGCCGGCAAAGAGTCGCCCGTGCGCAAGATGGCCACCGCTTCCGACACCTCGGCCATGCGCTCGCGCGCCTGCTCGGCCGAATCGCACAGGGCCAGCGTCTGGCACGCCGTCATGCCGCGCGACGAGTGCGCCCTCTGCGCGAGCTCGGCGCACACCTCGGGCCAGTCGAGAAATTCGAGGTAGCGTCGGGAAAGGTCAACCTGCGCGGAGGTCATCCGCGCGGAGTGTACCGCAGACGAGGGCGAGCGTAGGAGGACGGAATGGGCCGCGGACACTCAAATCTCGATGAGATCCGCGAAGGGGTAGGACACCGTCCTGACGCAGGCATGTTGGGACATTAGGCGGTCAGCTCGACACGGGCTTGTTGCCTCTTGACGACTGTGCGATCCTCCGACGGGATGATGCCGACGAAGAGCTTTCTGCCAGCGATCGGAATCGGATGCCTCGTCCTGATGACGTTGCCAGCCGCGGGCTGCGGTGTCAGTGGCAACGGACTTGGTAACCGGTCCGATGCCGCTGCGGATGCCTCCAAACAAGCGCTGGACACCCGAACAGAGGATGCTCTCGATGCGGATCTGTTGCGCCTGGAGGTGAAAACCGAAACCAATTCGTCGCTCCTGGATATGGCGCCTGACGAAGCAACGCCCAGGGATGCGCAGGGCGCCAGCCCGGATCAAGTTTCGTCGACTGACACGGCCCCAGCGAACCCAGACTTGATTCTGGATGATGCTGGGGGGTTCGCTGATACGCCGATTGCCTCCGAAGTCCAGACCGCACCGGAGGTGCCTGCTGTTCCCGACGCACCCATAGTGAGCGACGGGAACCAAGACTCGCTTTCGCCGCAGATCGACGAGCCCGTTCCGGTCCTCGATACTGCGCCACTCGATTCGCCGCGACTGGATTTGGCACCAGCCGATCAGGCGACGGATCTTCCGATCATCGCGGATGTGCCTAAGGATCTGGCGCCGCCCGATCTCGCGCCCCAGCCAACGAGCAATTGGGTGATCGACAATACGACGAGCATTGGCGGCTTCACACCCACGGTCACGGGGACGCCAACCGTCACCGCCATGGACGCGGGAACGGCCGTGTGCTTCGACGGCACGAAGGACGCCCTGTTCCTTAACACCAACCCCATTCTGGGCATGCAGCGGTTCACCATCGAAACTCTCGTCTATCCGGAATTGACCGGGACTTCAGAGCCCCGCCTGATCCACATCGGAGACGCCGGCAACAACAGCCCCCGCGTGATCGTTCAAACGCGATCCGATGCCACGGGCACCTGGCACCTCTACGTTGGGTTTGAATGGGCCGGGGTCACCACCAACATTGAGGACACCAACTTCCTCCATCCCTCGAACCAGTGGTACTGGCTAGCCGTGACCTACGATGGCCAAACCGCCCGCGTGTATGTCAACGGCGTGCTCGAAAACTCCAGCGACCTTGCCTTCGGGCCCATGACCGCTGGCACGACTTCCCTCGGCGCTCGTCAGAGCGGCCAGTACTACTTCCCCGGCTGCATGCGCGACGTAGAGTTCTTTGGTAGCGCCCTGCCCGCGTCGCAGCTCGAGAAGCCCTAGCCCGCCAGGGTGGATCCCGCGTGACGGTCGTCCAACGATCTCTGGCTCTGACCATCGCTGCTTTGTCCCTTGCGAGCGGGTGTACGGGCCACACTCTGAATCTCTCCGCGCTGGCGGCGCCAGCCGTCTTCCAGAGAATGGACAACGAAGGCATCGTCGTTCTAGGCGTGACCAGAAGGACGGGTGTGATCCTAGTGGGGGGTGAAGCCGACCAAGATGGGTGGCGAAAGAACAATTTTACGAACCGCAAGCACCTCTGGTCCGCAGAGGACTATGTCGTTTTCAAGGCGACTCCAACGCAAGACAACGAAGCCTACGCCGTGGTGGCTGTTCGCCCGGAGAGATTCACGGCATTCGCGGACGAGAAGCCGTTTACCTACGCGACAGTGATGTGGCACAAGTCCCACATTGGCCAGACGGAACTACTCGGACCGACGATTGCATTCGGGATCGTTGGTTTGGTGGCTGCCACAGCACTGGGGGCACCGATAGACTGGGGACCCGACGACAAAGGATCGTACGCCTACAGCCCGAGAGAGAACGTGGACCTTCCGACGTTTAAGTCGGTTGCCGGTGAGGTCGCCTACGTGGGCAGCCTTCGCGTCGAGGCATCTCAGCGAGCGGGTGCAAAAGCCCCGCCGAAGAAGATACCGATCACGCCGACCAGCACTCCGAACGACCTGGACGCCGTGGCGAAGTTCATGGCCACCCACTACCCCAACGTCCATGTGCCTGTGACCTATCGGCCGCTACAGATGGTCCCGCGCGACGAGCTAGGCGACAACTGAGCCCGACCTGAACCGCCGAGGCTCACCCCGCTGTGCTCGCCTCCGCCTGTGCGCTCTTTGGCGTCCTACGCCTCAAGGGTGATCTCCACCTTCAGATGCCGTTCGGGTTCTTGACCTCGATCTGGTATTCCACGCCGCGGAACTTGCGGGTGGCGCCCACGAAGGTCCAGGCGGCGGTACCGGCCAGCCAACTGTTCTCGGCCTCGCCGAATGGTGAGGCCTTGCCTTCATAGGAGATCCCGAAAATCGTAGCCTTTCCTCGCTAGGCGGCCGATGGTCGCCTCCGCGACGTTCCTAACCTCCGTGTCGGCGGAGGTCCGTGCAGCGGCGAGGATGGACCTCGCGGGAGCGCGAAAACTGAAGATAGCACCCTCGTTTTCGTTGGCTTTGACGATCAGATCCAAGCACGAGACGACCTTGGCAAGGTGCCGCGGCGCGAGCTCCGCTAGCCGCTCGACATCCTTCGGAGCGAACTTCGGTGGGAAGAAGCCGGCGGCGGGGGTGTCGAGGGTCTGGAGGGCGGCGAGGAAGTTGTCGATGGACCAACTTTCGTCGAAACGCCCAGATGCGAACCACCAACTGAACGTTGCCAATTCCTCCGGGCGCCCGACGGCAAAGCGTTTGGCCCAAAGAGCCTGCAGACGAGCGAGGACATCCGCTTTTGGCTGGCCATCGGTGTGGAGCCAACGGCCAATGTCTTTGATGAATTTCCCGGTCACGGAGGCGGGGGCGTTGCAAAGAAACTTGTCGAGCAGCTTGTCCCGCTCATCGAAGGTGATCTGGCCATGCCAATAGAGGCGTGCAAGATGGTTCCCGATGGCCTCAGCCAATTCCTGACCGCGTTTGTCGAGGCTGGCCTCGCTTTTCAGTTCGTCGATCGCGACGAGGTAGCGCCAACGCAGAATGTGGAAGACATCCAGGGTGAGGAGTCTCTCATGCTTCAAATAGGTCTGCCACGCAATGTCGCGGCCCTGTTCGTCGGGCCTGAACAGCTGCCGAACATACGATTCGCACCAAGCATGGTCCAGGTACGCGAGCGCATGTATCCCATCCACGAGCGCTGCGCGAACCGAGGCGGAGCGCTCCCTGACCTTCCCATCGAGTGCATGGCGAACCTCGTCGGGGAGACCCTTTGAGGCATTCTTCCTTGCAAGCCAACGGGCATAGTCTGTGGCTGCGAGTACAGCCACCGCTCGTACGCGATTAAGTGCGAGGAACATCGTGTCGTTTGACTCGCCTTCTGCCTCCGCACCGTTCGGATCGTCGAGCGTGGGTGTGATCGCGGTCCAGACGAGCTTGTGAAGCTCGACTGGGATCGGCACGCTATCTGAATTCATGGCGTCCGACAGAAGCCGAAGGGCGGCGAAGCGCGCATTGCCCCAGTGGGCATCGTCATCGAAAGGAGGTCCCTTTGGGTTAGAGGTCTTTCGTGGGTGGGATGTGGCCCAAGCGCACAGATCAATCACCGGCTTCCAATCGAAAGCGTGTCCGGCTTTGACCGCCGCCGCAAAACCTCTGAGAGCGCCGGGGATATAGATTGGCCGAAGACGCTTGAGATCCTCGGCAGCCGCCGCCGCGTAGCTCTCGGATTGTTGCCCGACCACCCGCTCGAGGGTGTGTGACAGTTCCTCCGGATCCGGACTGCCGAATTCGGACGATGGTTTCCACGACATGATGGTGTCGACCGCTTGGCTGGGCGTCATCTGAGCGAGTTCTTCGTCTCGGAATGGGGAAGTTGGCCGGACGAAGCGTTGGTGAGATGAGGGCTCGGTATCCGCAGGGGGTACATCCGGATACTTTGCCTTGAGCGACTCGTATCTGCGCTGCCAGTCCTTGGGCAGGGAGTCCGCGATGGTGGCAAGCCATTCCAGTCTCCAGATGTCGGTATAGGCGTCGTCCGCAGCATCCAGGAAATTCGGGCCACCGTCGATCCAGGAAAGGATGGTTCCTTGCTGTTCCTCGCTGAGGCTCTTGAAGCAAATCCGCAACAGCCGCGCGTACTCGGGCCCGGTCAGGTCGAAATACGATCGGTCGAGAATCCGCGAGATCGCAACATCGGGAGCAACGGTCTGGAACCGCTGCAGGAGAAAGAGCGCAAGACGGCGGAAGAAGACCCAGCGTCGCTTTTCAAACGACGCAACGAGGTCGGATAGACAGGCTGGGTTCGATTCAACCAGGTGGATCGCAGAGTCGTGGATCGCGGACACCAGATGAGCACGGAGGTCGCCGTTGTGATTCTCCCCATGTTCGTCGATCCTTTTTCTCCAGTTCCACGAATAGTCTTCCCACGCGTCGCTGCCGTTCCGGTGAATCATGGCAAGGGTCTGACCCAGCAACTCGGAAAGTACGGCAAGGGCGGGGTCTCCCAATTTTTGGATGGTCGGCAGCAGCCTTTCCATCGTTCGATCTAGATCCCAGTAGGTTAGTCGAGCTTCCGGATCTCGGCGGGAGAACCTATGATCCTCATCTTCAGGCGATGGGATGGGACGCAACAGGGCGGCAAGCACGCGAAGCGCGGCCGGTTCGCAGCCTTCGCCCGCGAGCTTCTCGAAGAGACCGACGACATTGTCTTCCAGCGGGTACGCCATGGAGTGGCTTGCATCGATATCCAACCAGTCGTCGACCCGCTCAGCGAAAGGCTCCGCCAGCTTTGCGGGCAACGACCGGGCGATTCCGGCAAGAGACGCGCACACGGCGATATTTTCAGTTTTCGGAACGGCCAGCGCGATACGAGCCACGTCGCGGGGGGTCACCGCAGCCATCTGGGAGAGATAGTGGAGAGCGGGCCACTCAGGATGTTTCATGCCCTGGGGCAGACGTATGGGCTCAGGAGGGCTGCCAAAGAATCCGACCGTCTCAAGGGGCTTGATCCAAGCAGGCCCGCTCAGCCGGCCGAAGAAGTAGGACAGGGCGATGGGATCTTGGGGGATGCTTCCCCGTAGCCTTTGTGCGTCTTTCTTGGTTGGAGCCGAATTTGCCAGCATTTCGTCCAGCCGCTGAAAGACGATGAGGAATTTCTCATCCAACGCATTCAGAACTGGATCGAGAAACTCGAATTCAAAGGTCTCCCAAAACTGAAGAAAGCCCGTATCGATGGGACGTGGCGGTGCCAGCTCGTTGCGATGGGCTCGGGCGTGCAGGGGGCGCTGATTCTTCTTCTTCGTGATGAGCGCAAACCACGCGTGCGCTATCGGGCCATCCATCGGTATTCCGAACGCGGATAGAGCGGCGTGGATTGATTCGCGGTGTTTTTCGCTTTGCGAAGACCGATCGTCCCCATGTCCACTACCGGAGTCGATCCCATCCATGCCGTTTAGTATCTGCCGGAGCGAGCTCTCGATCTCGCGAGCCAAGTGAGCTACTAGATGACTTGCCGCCGGTAGCTGCGGCTGCGTGGCGAGAATCTCGATGGCGGAACGGTAGTAACCTTCGGGGCCACCGACTTTGGCGAGTCCGTTGATGATTCGGCGGCGGCGGGGATCATCCAGCGAAAACTGCTTTGCGGATGGCGTCCTAGCCGCGCCTGCAGGGACGAGCAGCTTGCGAAGGTGTTCCTCTGCGAGCGCGCGGTCGCGCTGGCGCCCTCCGCGAAGCGCGTCGACGAGGCAAAGCGCTTCATAGAGCTTGGGATCTTTCTTGGCCGCTTGCGGAACGGAACGGTAGAGCGGCGCGAACGACTCGCCTCGTACGGTGCCCTCGGGATCTGGCCATACGGGTGGTGGTTCGGCTCCCAGACCTACGAGCTTATCGAGGGGCGGTGCTCCGTGCGCTGTGGGCATGCCGCGCGTAAGCGGGCCGCGCTCGGGAACGAACGCACTCCTCAGGCCTTGAACCAGGAAATCGAGGAGGGCAACGCGATTGGCCCGTCGGTTGACATCGACGAGACCGGCCACGGTGGCGCGTTTTACGGCAGCGTGGACCTCGGAAAGGCTCATCTCGAGCGCGTCAGCCAATTCAGGATAGGTTGGTCGGGCCTGCGGCGAGACAAGTGCGATCTTCACCGCGACGACAACATCCTGTGGCCGCATCGACATGGATTTATTATAGTTTCGCGTTTCGCGAAATGCAAAACTATGTCACTACTGGAGGAGTCATGCGGGCGATCCTGTGGAGTCGCGCTCTCAGCCCTGGAAGACGAGCCTGGCTTGCGCTGTCGCCGCGCAGTTGGCCAGGCAGCGACTCAACAAACGCCTCCTTGGCCAGGAGTCGCCCAATCTCCCTGCTGAGGAAGTCCCGAATTTCGGGCCTAGCCGACTCAACTTCTTCTTCAATGGTGGGCCGACCATCGACGATCGCGATGACGTCCTCAAGGTCGTGACTGAGAAAGTCGCCTCGACCACGATTGGCGAAGGCCTCAAATTTGGTTGCTAGGAAGCAGGATGGGGATATCAGGCGAATATTCGGTCCTTCGGGAAACTGGTATCTTTCCGCACTGGCAACCGCTGTCGGATACCAGCGGTTGCTGAAACCGAGAATCCCCGGTGCGGTGGGCATGATGTCCACCTTGGTATCATCGATTGCCCAGCGGCAAATCACCCCTTCGTCGGGCACTTCCCGAAATCCTCGGCTCAGCAGCTGGGAACGAAAGCTGTTGTCGAGGTATTCCAGCATCGTGATTTCCACGACAAGATCCACATCCTTCGTCGGTCTCGGAGGAGCAGCGCCGGGCTCGGTGATGAACAGGCCAAGGGTCGCTCCACCTAGAAAACCATCCGCTCGCTGAGCGAGTCCAGCCTCTCGGCCACGAAGCGAATCGCCTGCACGCTGTCCAGCAACATAAGGGTCAATCCGAACTTTCCATCCTTTCGCTTTTTCGCGAAACAGAATAGTTGTTGCCAACAATCTCGAAGCGGACGCAAGACATGGCCTTCCAGAAACGAGGCGACCGCCGTGCCGCTGTCGCGACGGCAAGTTTTTTCTGCCGGTCGCTCTTCTATGTGTCCTTGCCGCAGGTCAAGGCTATCTTCCGCCAAGGGCGGTCACAATTGCTGCCGCGAGACCGATCAACGCTGCGATGACCTTAGGATCGGTGATGACTTTCCACAGAAACTCCCAGAATCCCTTCCTTCTGTTCCTCCTTGGTACCTTCACCGGACCTCCTTTCGCCCCTTCAGCAGGGCACACGTACCCTGTATGGAACCGCCGATCACGACACATGCTCCTACCCGTCTACTGCTATCTGCAGTCCGACTCTCGGATGTCTTTGTCTCGCAGACTGGCCGTGGGGCCAGTTCTAGGTGCTGCTACGCCTCGAGCGTTATCTCCACCTTCACGACCTTCTTGCCAGCGTCGAAGGGAACCACGTTGCCGGCGACTGCCTTGCTGTCGACGGTGACCTTCTTCACGCCCTTGCAGATGCCGCTCGGGTTCTTGACCTCGATCTGGTATTCCACGCCGCGGAACTTGCGGGTGGCGCTGAAACCCTTCCAGGCCTTGGGGATGCAGGGATTGATGCTCAGGCCTTTGTAGTCGGCCTTGATGCCGAGGATGCCCTCGGCGACGCTGACGAAGGTCCAGGCGGCGGTGCCGGTGAGCCAGCTGTTCTTGGCCTCGCCGAAGCAAACAGCGTCCTTGCCCGCGATCATCTGCGCGTAGACGTAGGGTTCGCTGCGATAGGTTTCGATCTGGTCTTCCTTGGCCGATGGGCAGATCGACAGGTAGTACTCGAGGGCGCGATCGCCGTCGCCCAGCAAGCACCAGCCGAGATTGATCCACGTGTTGTTGTGGCAGAAGATGCCGGCGTTTTCCTTCACGCCGGGCGGGTAGCTGGTCACTTCGCCCAGCTCCACGTGGTACGTCGAGTACGGCGGCTGCTGCAGGACCGCGCCGTTCTTGGTGAACAGGTGCTTGTGCACGCTCTCCATGGCTTGCTTGGCGCGACCGTTGTTCTGCCCGGCCCCGCCGAGAACGCACCAGCCCTGGCTCTCGATGAAGATCTTGCCCTCGGGGTTTTCCTTGCTGCCCACCGGCGTGCCGGCCGCGTCGTAGGCACGGCGGTACCATTCACCGTCCCAGGCTTGCGTCTCGATGACGTTCAGCATGTCGTCGTAGCCCGAACGCATGCGAGCCGCGTCCGCGCCCTTGCCCATGTGGTCGTACAGTGCCGCCATCTCGCGACTGGCGTACAGGAACAGGCCCGCGATCATCACGCTCTCGGCCTTGCTGCCCTTCACGTCGCCCGCGCACTGGAAGCTCTCGTTCGGCTCCGTCGAGAAGCAGTTCAAGTTCAGGCAGTCGTTCCAGTCGGCATGGCCAATCAGCGGCAACCCGTGCGGCCCGCGCTTCTTCAGGGTATACGCGATGCTGATTTCCAGGTGGTGCAGAAGATCGGTCTTGCTGTCCGGCTTGTCGGCGTAGCTGCAAGGTGCCTGCAGGATGCCGAGGTCGCCCGTCTCCTTGATGTACTGGCAGGTCGACAGGATCAGCCACAGGTGGTCGTCGTAGAAGTCGCCGCCGATCTCGGCATTGCCCTTCTTGGTCAGCGGCTGGTATTGGTGGTAGCAGGTTCCGTCGGACAGCTGGGTCGCGGCGATGTCCAGGATGCGCTCGCGGGCGCGCGACGGGATCATGTGCATGAAGCCGAGCAAGTCCTGGTTGCTGTCGCGGAAGCCCATGCCGCGGCCAATGCCGGTTTCGTACATGCTGGCAGAGCGGCTCATGTTGAAGGTGGCCATGCACTGGTACTGGTTCCACACGTTCAGCATGCGGTTGGCGTGCGGATCCGGGCTTTGGGCCTGGAAGTTCGACAGCAAGTCGCCCCACACCGTGCCCAGCTTGGCAAAGGCGGCGTCGATGGCGCCGGGCTTGCTGTACTTGGCGACGATGGCCTTGCCCACCTTCTTGTTCATCACGTAGAGCGAATCGTATTTGGGTTCCTTGCCCTGCTCGACGTAGGCGAGAATGAACGAGAACGTCTCTTCCTGTCCTGGCGCCAAGTTGAGATTGATTTGGTGCGCGCCGATGGGGTTCCAGCCGAAGGCCTTGCTGTTCGTACATTTGCCAGCGAACGGCACTTTCGGATCATGCAGGCCCTCGTGAATGCCAACGAAGGCGTCGCGGCTCGTGTCGTAGCCATCGACGGGACGGGTGCACGCGAACAGGGTGTAGTGATCGCGGCGTTCTCGATACTCGGTCTTGTGATAGATCGCGCTGCCGTCGATCTCGACCTCGCCGATCGAATACGTGCGCTGCAAGTTGTTCATGTCGCTGGCCGCCTCGAACAGACAGAACTCTTGGAAGGTGAAGATCTTGGGCTGCTTGGCAACTTTCGACTTGTTGCGAACCGTGACCTTCCACAGCTCCAGGTTCTCGCCCGGAGGCACGAAGAACAGCATCTCGACTTCCAGGCCGTCTTTCTGCCCGATGATGCGCGTGTAGCCCAGGCCGTGGCGACACTCGTAGCTGTCTAGCTTGGCCTTGACCGGCTTCCAGCCTGGGTTCCAAACCGAGCCGCCGTCGTTCACGTAGATGTAGCGACCACCCAAGTCGTAGGGGACGTTGTTGTAGCGGTAGCGCGTAAGCCGGCGCAGCTTCGCGTCCTTCCAAAAGGTGTACCCGCCTGCCGTGTTCGTGCAGAGCCCGAAAAACTCGTCCTGACCCAGGTAGTTGAGCCAAGGCAGCGGCGTGTCCGGCCTGGTGATTACATATTCGCGCTTGCTGTCGTCAAAATGGCCAAAGGGGTTCATCTTGGTGGGGTACTCCTGGGGTAGGTTCTGCGCATCTCCTGTCCATCTTCCCCGCGCCCGCGCCCGCGCTCGATCTGAAAGCCGGTCCGGGCGGAGGATAGTTCTTTCTCCAAGACATTCATAGAGGGCTTTGTGGGAAATGTCTGTCCATGAGGGTCATTGAGGGTCATTGTGCTACCTCTCGCCGTAGTGCCGCTTTGCTCGGTGATCTGTTGCCGCGGTCAGACTGGGGGACTTGCCGAATTGGGTCATTCCCATAAACCTCCGCCGCCATTGGGCTTGAGAGCCAAGTCACCTGGCCGTTCACTCGGGGCATCACCACGAGACTGGGGAGTGATATAGTTTCCGTCCTATCTTCGGAGGGTACATGACTAGGGGTACTTTGGGGACTTGCCGGATCGTCGCTTTTTTCGCGCTTACCGTGCTCGCGAGCCGATGCAGCACGGACAAGACCGGACTCGGGGGGTCGCAAGATGGCGCAGCGGATGGTCGGAAAGACGCCGCGACCAAGGATCAAGCGATGCAGACTGGGGGCGCGCGAGCCACTGGCGGCGCGAGCGCGACTGGTGGAACGGTTGCGACAGGGGGCTTGCAGGGAACGGGGACAGGGGCAAGTAGCGGAACCGGCGGGCGAGCCGGAACCGGCGGCGCGACGGCGATTGGAACGGGCGGTGCGACCAGCATCGGGGCCGGCGGCACGATCACCATTGGAACCGGTGGCCTCACAGGATCTGGTGGCACAACAATCACCGAAACTGGCGGCCGCACTGGGACAGGTGGCACTACTGTCAACGGCACGGGTGGCCGCACTGAAACGGGCGGAAGTGCCACGGGCGGAACCGGCGGATCTGCTGCAAAAGGTGGCACGATCGGCACGGGAGGAGCAACCGCGACCGGCGGCGTGACGAGCACAGGCGGCACCACCGCGACCGGCGGCGTGACGAGCACAGGCGGCACCACTGCGACCGGCGGCGTGACGGCCACCGGCGGCACCACCGCGACCGGCGGCGTGACGAGCACAGGCGGTGTGACGGGCACAGGCGGAGCACAAGGGGTTGACGGGGGCAGGCAATGCCCGCACCCCAGCACCGGGTGCTGCTTCCTCGACGAGGATTGCAGCAATGGCGAGGAATGCGCGGACGCGACGTGCTCAGACCAAGGCCCAGTGAGGGCGGGAACCTGCGAGCCGAAGGCGGTGCTTGTCGAGAGCGGTAGTTGTTGGCGTGATGCGGACTGTCCGCCGACCATGCCGACCTGCAATGGGGTGCACATCTGCGGCTGCAACAACATTTGCACGGTCGCCGACTCGCCCGGCAGTTGTGGGAACTGAAGCGGCTAGCGCCTACAAGTCCTTGCGGGCCAGGTCTATTTGATCGTCTTCCACACCGGCCGGAAGTCGGTTGCCCTGATTGGTGGTTCGTCCTCAGACAAGAAATAGTCGACCCGTCGGTTTCGCGGTTCGTCGGTGTTGTCAGGTGTGATGATGTAGAGGGCCTGTTCCCCGAAACCTTCGTAGGCGATGGGGATGCGCAGGCCGCTCCTACGAAACCAGCTTGCGATGGACTGGGCACGTCGACGCGACAGTTCCAGGTTGTGCTGAGGTGCGCCCACCGTGTCCGTGTGCCCGGCGAGGTACAGTCTTGGTTTGTGACCTTGTTTCTCGGCCTGGAGATACACGGTGTTGATTTTGGCAAGGCTCGCCTGAAGCTTGGGTGCTTCATCCGCCGAAATGACAGCCGAATCCGTAGAGAATTTGACATCCTCGTGCTCAATGCGGACCGACCATGGAGAGAGCGAGAAGCTTTGGAAGGCGCCCGTTGGATCCGTCACGCGCACGTCGATGCGACCGACTTCGGCATCCTTCGCCAGCGGATCCCATTTCACCACCAGCGGATCGCGCGGGGCGTGGTCCGAAAACGACTGCTCGTGCTCGACCAGCGTAGATCCGTCGGTGGCCGAGATGATCTTCAGCTCGACCTTGCCCTCGGGGATCGAAACCTGTAACTCCAGGCGGCCACGCGGAAGATCCACGCGCGACTTGTCCAGGGAGACGCTCAGAACGCCCAGCACCGATGTCTCGAACGACACCTGATTCGAGCTCGGCTTGCCGTTCGACACCCAGGTGATGCGGCCGCTGTATTGATGCTTGCCCACGGCAGCGTCGAGCATCACGTCGCGCCAGCCGCCCACACCGAGCTCGCCGATGGTTTCATCGATCATTTTGCCATCGTCGCGATTGAGCAGCACCTCGACCTTGTCCACGGGTTGATTCGCAGTGATGGTCAAGCGTGGCTGCTGGCCGGCCGGCACCGTAGTGACCATCTTGACCGAGATGACGTCGGCCTTGGCCACGGCTGGCAGCGCAAGCGCAAAGGTGACCATTGCAACCGTGCGAGCTCGCAATCCGGCGGCGTGCATGGCTCGGAATCTATCACCAAGCAAAAAACCGCGTTGCAAAACCAGAGTGGGCGTTTGATTGTCGAGGGCGATGAACAACGACGGGGCGCAAGCCAGCCCGGACGCAAGCCCGACCAAGCAGCCGCCGGGCCTGTTCCTGCTTTTCGGCGTCGAGATGTGGGAGCGCTTCTCGTTCTACGGCATGCGCGCCTTCCTCACGTTGTTCCTCATCAGCAGCGCGGGTGGTTTCGGCTGGAGCAAGGAGCAAGCGAGCCACCTCTATGGATGGTACCAGGGCCTGGTGTATCTGACGCCCTTGCTCGGCGGCTACCTTGCCGACCGACTGCTCGGTACCCACCGCTCGCTCATCATTGGTGGCATCATCATTGCCTCGGGGCACTTCTGCCTGGCCGTGCCCGCCAAGCCCACCTTCTTTCTCGGGCTCGCGCTCATCATCCTGGGCACGGGGTTCTTCAAGTCGAACATCTCGACCATGGTGGGTCAGCTGTACAGCGAACGGGATCGCCGTCGCGACGCTGCCTTCACCATCTTCTACATGGGCATCAACCTAGGGGCGTCCCTGGGCCAGATCATCTGTCCCAAGCTCGCCGACGCATACAACTGGCACGTCGGATTCTCCGCCGCCGGATTCGGCATGGTGCTGGGGTTGGTGGTGTATCTCATCTTCAAACGCCGGTTTCTCGGCACCATCGGTGACGTGCCGGCGCGACCCGCACGAAATGCACGAGAGCAGCTGCAAGTCATCGTCACCGCGATCCTGCTCGCCGTCGCGCTGCCGCTCGTCGTTCTCTACGCGCTCGCTGCCTGGTTGATCCGAAAAGCGATGCGGGTCAAGCAGCACGAGCCGCTAACCACCCTTGAAAAGCAGGGTGTCGCCGCCATCGCCATCCTGGCCTTCTTCAACATCTTCTTCTGGATGGCCTTCGAGCAGGCCGGCTCGTCGATGACCTTCTTCGCCGAAGAGCGTACGCGGCGGCTATTCCTCGGCATCAACTTCCTCGCGCCGTATTTCCAGTCCGTGAATTCATTCTCCGTGATTCTGCTTGCTCCCGTCTTTGCCTGGATGTGGACGCGACTGGAAACGCGCGGCTGGGCGCCAAGCACGCCGGTGCGCTTTGCGCTGGGCCTGTTCCTCCTCGGCTCGGGCTTCGTCGTGCTGGTCGTCGGCGCGCGACTTTCCGACGGCGGCAGTCGGGTTAGCCCCCTGTGGCTCATCGCCACCTACGTGCTGCACACCTGCGGCGAGCTGTGCCTGTCGCCGGTGGGCCTGTCCATGGTCACCAAGCTTGCGCCCGCTCGCTTTGCTTCTTTGGCCATGGGCGCCTGGTTCTTCTCTTTCTTCATCTCGGATCTGCTGGCGGGCTTCATCGCCGGCGCGGTCGAGAAGGTCGAGAAGGGACAGGTCTTCCACCTGCTCGGCGGGCAGGCCGACTTCTTCCTGATGTTTGTCGTGTCGACCTTCGTCGCGGGGGCGGTGCTGCTGACGCTCTCGCCCCTCGTAAAACGTCTCATGGCTGGGAGGGCGTGATAGGAATTGCTCTCAGTCATGATTGCAACCCTGCTTGCCGCGGCGCCAGCGACACGCACCGAAAACGTGGTCGAAAAGATCCACGGGGTGGAGGTGCGCGATCCGTATCGCTGGCTGGAAAATGGACAATCGGCCGAGGTCAAGGCCTGGACCGACGAGCAGAATCGACGCATGCGCAAGCGCCTGGACGCTGTACCGGGTCGCAAGTGGCTGGAAGGGCGCCTATGGCAGTGGCAGGAGACCGGCAGCCTGGGCGCGCCCGTGGTGCGCGGCAAGGGCAAGAGCGTTCGCCTCTTCCACACTCGACGCACGGGCAAGCAGAACCAGCCTGTGCTCTATGTGCGCGACGGCAAGAGCGGCAAGGATCGCGTTCTTCTCGACGTGAACCAACTTGCCTCCGACGGAAACCAGGCCCTCGACTGGTGGTATCCATCGGAAGACGGCGCCCTGCTCGCCTACGGTATCTCCTCGAGCGGTGACGAAGACTCGATTCTGCGCGTGCGCGACGTCGCCACCGGCCACGACCGCGCAGACACGATTCCGCATGCACGTGCCTGTTCGCTGGCGTGGCTGCCCGCGGGCGACGGTTTCTATTACACTCGGTACCCCGCGCCAGGCTCGGTTCCGGCTGGCGAAGAACACTACCATCGGCATGTCTTCTTCCATCGCCTAGGAACCGATCCCGCCGCGGACGCGAAGATCTTCGGCGAGGGTCTTGGTTTTTCGTCCTGGGCGAACCTGGACCTGTCGCCCGACGGTCGTTGGCTGGCCGTGGAAGTCACGGAAGGCTGGAGTAAGAGCGAGATCTTCCTGTTCGACACGCACAAGCGCGAAGCGCCGATTCCAGTCATCACGGGCAAGAGCGCCATCTTCAACTTGGTCGAGGTGCTCGACGACCGGCTGCTAGTCGTGTCGAACGAAGGCGCGCCTCACTATCAGCTGTGGCAAATCGATCCGCACAAGCCCGAGCGCGAGCAGTGGAAGTTGGTGATTCCCGAGGGCGAGGACATCCTGGAATCGGTGGCGGTGGCCAGCGGCAAGTTGGTTGCGCTCTATCTCAGGGATGCCTCTTCGCGCGTGCGGGTCTTTTCCCACCAGGGCAAGCTCTTGCGCGAGATCGCGCTGCCTGGACTGGGCACGGTTTCGTCGCTGCATGCCCACCACGACCAGCGCGACGTCTACTTTCCCTTCACCTCGTTTCTGATTCCGACCAAGGTCCTGCGCCATGACGTCACCAGCGGCAAGACCAGCCTGTGGCAAGAGTTGACCGCTCCCGTCGACACCGCGCAGTTCACGGTCGAGCAGGTGCGCTATCCATCCAAGGATGGAACCAGCGTGCCCATGTTCCTGGTGCACAAGAAGGATCTCGCGCGCGACGGAAGCAACCCGACGCTTCTGTACGGCTACGGCGGCTTCAACGTCAACTTGACCCCCGGGTTCGCCGCCTGGGTCGGCCCCTTCATCGAACGCGGCGGTGTGTACGCGGTGGCCAACCTGCGCGGCGGTGGCGAGTACGGCGAGGCCTGGCACCGAGCCGGCATGCTGGAAAGCAAACAGAACGTCTTCGACGACTTCGCCGCCGCGGCCGAGTACCTGATTCGCGAGAAAATCACCGCCCGCGAACGGCTCGCCATCTCGGGCCGTTCCAACGGCGGCCTGCTGGTGGCTGCGGCCATCACCCAGCACCCCGAGTTGTTCAAGGCCGCCGTGTGTGGCGTGCCGCTCGACCGACATGGTTCGCTACCACCTCCTGCAAATCGCGCGCTTGTGGATTCCGGAATACGGCTCGCCGGAAGACCCAGAACAGCTGCCATTCCTCTTCGCGTATTCACCCTACCACCACGTGTTGGACGGCACCGCCTATCCCGCGACGCTGGTCTTCTCGGCCGAGTCCGACACGCGCGTGGATCCCATGCACGCGCGCAAATTCGCCGCGCGCTTGCAAGCCGCCACGTCGAGCCAGGCGCCCATCCTTCTGCGCATCGAGGGCAAGGCGGGCCACGGCGCCGGCAAACCCATGGCCAAGATCATCGAGCAATACACCGACGAGTTTTCCTTTCTGTTCGAGGAGCTTGGGATTTCGGTGCCGTGATCTCGACACATTCTCAAAGGAAATAAAGCACGTGAAAAAGACCCGTGTCATCATCCTCTTCGGCGGCCGCTCGGCGGAGCACGAGGTTTCCCTGCTCTCGGCCCGAAATGTCTTTCTGGCCCTCGACCGCGACCGCTTCGAGTCCTTGCTGGTCGGCATCGACAAGCAAGGCCACTGGCGCATCGAACCGGACAAGACTCTGCTCGATGCCGCGGGCGACCCGCGCATGCTCAAGCTGGTGGCGGCGGGGCGCGAGCTGACCGTGCCCGTGCACCCGGAAGACAAGGCGCTGGAAGATTCAGCTGAGGCGCGCCCGCTTATGGCCAGCGACGACGTGGTCTTCCCGGTTTTGCACGGCACCTACGGCGAGGACGGAACGGTACAGGGGCTGCTGGAACTGGCGGACATCGCCTACGTCGGGCCGGGCCACCTTGGCTCGGCCATCGGCATGGACAAGGACGTGACCAAGCGATTGCTCGCGCAGGCAGGAATCCCCGTGGTCCCCTGGCGCGTGGTCACGGCCCACGCCATGAAACGCGATCCCGCCCGCTGTTTGGCGCTGGCCAGTGAGCTGGGTTTCCCCGCCTTCCTGAAGCCGGCCAACGCCGGATCTTCTGTCGGCGTGAGCAAGGTCATGAGCGCAAGCGAGATTGCGCCCGCCCTGTGCGCGGCCTTGGCCTTCGATACCAAGGTGCTGGTCGAAGCCGCGGTGAACGCGCGCGAGATCGAGTGCGCCGTGCTGGGCAACGACGAGCCCGAGGCATCCGTGCCGGCCGAGATCGTCGTGCACCACAAGGACGGCTTCTATTCGTACGACGCGAAGTACGTGGATGCCGACGGTGCGGACGCCAAGATCCCGGCCGAGCTTCCCCCCGAAGGCATGGCGCGCGTGCGCCGACTGGCCATCGAGACCTTCCGCGCCTTGGAATTGGCGGGCATGGCGCGCGTGGATTTCTTCCTCGACAGGGATCGGGGCGACTTCTATGTCAACGAGGTCAACACCATTCCCGGTTTCACCGCCATTTCCATGTATCCCAAGATGTGGGAGGCATCTGGCGTTCCCATCAAGGAATTGGTCAGTCGCCTCATCGATTTGGCCATCGAGCGCCGCACCGCCCGTCGCGCACTCAAGACGCAGATCTAACTCCAGCCAATTTTCGCCGGCCGCTGGGACACCCCCTATCTGTCGCTTGCTGCGAACTCGGCGAGTGGCGCAAGGCCGCTCGTAAGCAGGCCCGAATGGGCGCAGGCGATGGCTTTGACCTCAATCTTGAGGATCTTGAAGATGCGTCTCATCGTGCGTGCGGTTCTACACCCGTGCGATGGCACTGTCGCGTCCGCAGCGGAGACCGTCGGGCTGGAGTGTGGCACTCTGAATCTCGACCACATCGCCGCGCTCGATCTGGTCGAGCAACTGGTTTGCGG
Organism: uncultured delta proteobacterium; assembly: GCA_963723955.1. Lineage (GTDB taxonomy): Bacteria > Myxococcota_A > Polyangia > Fen-1088 > Fen-1088 > Fen-1118. The sequence goes on along the minus strand of CAVRSU010000009.1, from coordinate 266,183 downwards.
GCGAACGCTCGCGGTCGAGACGCGTGACGAGCAAGCGGCCGGCCGGCCCGCAGGCGTGAAAGCGCAGGCGGCCCTTGTCTTTCATGGGATCGCTCACGATGCGGAAACGCGAGAGATCGGTGCAGGTCGCGCCTTGCTTGCGCAAAACCAGGTAGCTGAAATCCACGCGCGAGCGGCCCTGCGCGATGGCGGCGGTGCTGGTGTGGCAGAAGTCGCGTCCGCGCGCCAGCGCAGGGCACGGGCCGGAAAACAAGCACGGCGCCACCACGAAGAGTCCGGCCACGAGCAAGCGATCGCGGACGGCCAAAAGTCCGCGCGAGGTTTCGCGAAGCGCGGGTTCGATCAAGACGCAAGTGCCGTGCTCCTCCAGCAAGTCGCGACACCAGCCCTGCACCAGGCGCGCGCGGCCGTCTAGGTCGAGCGCCAGCTCGCCCAGCAGGTGCGCGGCCACGATCAGATCGAAGCGGCCTTGCACCGAGGGCGGCCGCAGCGCACGTGTGACATCGGCGCGCAGGATGCCAGGGCCGGCAACCTTGTCCACGGCCACCATCTCGGCACTTGGCCAGCGCGCGTGAACGACCTCACTCGTGGCGCCGGTGCCAGCCCCGAGATCCAGCACCCGGCGCGGAGCGAGCCATGGCGTACGAGCGAAGATCGACTGCAGCGCCGCGACGGTGCGAGGCGCGATTTCGCCTTCGTACTCGCGTCGAATCCCGGCGTCCGCCAGGTAGGCGCTGCCGACCAGCTCGCGCGCACCGGTGAGCCCGCGATGGATGCGGCTCGGTGGCTTGGGCAAAACCCTACCCCATCTTCTTGAAGAAGATGCCCTTGATGTCGTTGAAGGTGACCACCACCAGCAGCATGAGCAGGACCATGATGCCAACCATGTGGATCTTGGTCTCGATGTTCGGATTCATGTCTCGGCGACGGATGGAGTTGATGCCCACGAAGAAGATCCGACCGCCGTCGAGCCCGGGCAGTGGCAGCAAGTTGAAAACGCCAAGCGCGACCGAGATCAGAATCAGAATCTCCAGGAACTTTAGGAGACCTTGCTTCGCCGCGCCGGCCATCTCCTTGGCAATGCCGAGCGGCCCGGTCAGGCCGCCTTCGATCTTGCGCGTGATGAGATCCCAGATGTTCTTGAGCAGCACCGCCGAAAGCGCGATGGGCATGACCACCGCCTCCTTCACGGCGTCGAGGAAAGGCCCGCGCGCGCGGGCCTGGCCGAAGCGCACGCCGATCATGTAGGCACCGCTTGCCGAATCCTTGCGCGGGGTGATCTGCAAGGTGACGGGCGCGCCCGAGCGCGTGACCTTGAGCTCGATAGCCGAACCGTTCGAAGCGCGCACGACCTGGGTTACGTCGGAGGGCTTGGATACCGCCTTGCCGCCCACACCTGCCACCACATCGCCGGGCTGAAGTCCCACCGCCTGGGCGGCGCTGCCCTGCACAATTTCGTCCACCGTCGTGGTACCCGTGTACTGCCCATAGGTCACCAGCACCACGAACCCGATCACGATTGCGGTCAGGTAGTTGGCCGCGGGCCCCGCGACCAACACCAGGAAGCGCATCCAACGCGGCCGGTTGGGGTACACGTAGGGATCGTCGTGGTCGAATTCTTCTTGCGGGTTCATGCCCGTGACTTGCACGAAGCCGCCCAAAGGAATGGGAGCTATTTGGTAGATGGTGTCGCCGCGTTTGAACGAGACCAGAGCGTTGCCGAACCCGATGGAAAAGCGCTCGACGCGCATTCCACACAGGCGGGCGGCAAGAAAGTGCCCCGCCTCGTGCAACACGATAAGAAGGGCAAGACCAATGATGGCGACAACAATGGACATCGTGATGTCAAATCTAGCAGGGTTTGCCCGCTATCACACCGACAGGATGCGCAGAACCGGCGCCCACAGACGATGGCTTCTGCGCCGGGACCGCTGGCCCACGATTTCCAGGTCCAGTCCCAGATCGGCGGCCTGGCGCTCGAAACGGGCCTCGTAGTCGTCCCAGCGCCCGCTGGTTGCAAGCAGGATGGAAAGGGCGCGCAGGCGATGGGCCAACACGAAACGGCCGCGCACGATGACCGCGGCCTTCGTCGCCAACTTGGACAGGGCCCAGCCCAGCACCGCATACGGAAGGGTGGCGCCGCGATCGGCTTCCCACAGCAGCACGGCATCGCCTTGCGCCTGCGTGACGGCGCGACGGAAGGCGCGTCCGCTGCGCGCGAGGCCGAGCACGGACAATTCAGGGATCTCCGTGCCCAGAAAGCGCAACAAGGTGAGGCTGGTGTCGCAGGAGCCGTCGCTGGCCGCTAGAATCTCGAATACGATTCCGCGTTCCCGCAGATGCGCCGCCAGGCTGCGCACGTCGCGACCGATCGAATCCTCGACGTCGCGCACGGCCACGATCACGGAAAGCTTGGTCGCGTGATTCTTCCCAGCCATCAGCGACACCAGCCTAGCAGAGGCGCGGTGAAAGGCGAACTTGTGGCGGGCCGGACTACGCGCTGCCCGCCTCGTGCTGGTCGGTTGATAGCGCGCGCTCGATGGCGCGCACCAGGGTGCCCGCATCGGCATCGACGAGAGTCAGCCCTTGCGTGCCCGCGAGCTCGCCGAGTCCGCCGCTGGCGGATGCAATCACGGCCAGACCACACGCCAGTGCCTCGCGCACGACCAGAGGCATACCCTCGCTGCGCCCATTGTCGAGAGTTCGGCAGGGATGGACGAATAGGTCGGCGGCGGCCATGCAATCAGCGAGCGCTCGCTGCCCAAGAAGCCCGGTGAGTTGCAGTCGCACAGAAGCCTCGCGCGCCAGATGCACGAGGCACGGCCTTTCTGGCCCTTCGCCAGCGATCACGAGAGCCGGCCGCGACACCAAGGGAATCTGCGCGATGGCCGCCACGAGAATGTCGAAGCCCTTGATGGGTACGAGTCGACCAGCGGCGAGCACGGTGGGGCAATGAAACCCAAACGCGAGCCGCAGGCGTCGCCTCTCTTCATCTGACTTTCGATGGAAAACCGAAGCGTCGAAGGGCGCGGGGATGATTCGGCATTGCGCGCCCAAGGCTTCGGGCGAGCAACCGATGAGCGCGGAGAATCCGTCGTGCAGCGAAGTGCTGGCAAAGGCCAACGTGGGCCGATGGCGACAGAGAACCCGCCCCATGCTGTCTCCCCAAGGCAGCCGGGCGAGCAAGAAGAGATCGCCGCCGTGAACGTGCGCGCGATGGGGCAACCGCGGCAAGGCCGCGCAGGCCAAGAGGCCGCAGGGCACGAGCCAGTGACTCTCCACCGCGTCCCAGCGACGTCCCTGCTCGGCCAGATGGCGCAGCATCGTCAGCGAAAAGCGGGCGCCCTGCCCGAGCGCGAGCAGCCTCGGCAGAAGATCCGGCGATTCCAGCGCCTCGGGCGCGCCGCCTGCGTAGAACAGTCCTCCGGCCGCGATGCGCGTGACCAGGCCGTCATCCTGACTGACACCATCGCGCACACTGGCCGCCAGGATCTCCACCGAGTGTCCCTCGGCGAGCAGGGCACGCACGCGCTCGCGTACGAAGACACCTGCGCCGTCGTCGGCAGAGCGTGGATACGAGGTTGTCAGAACACCAATCACGTCGGTGGCGGTTCAGGCATGGCCACAGAGCGCGGCCCAAGAACCATACGCTGGATCCCGCGCATGAGCCGTGCGCAGATTCCGCGTAGCACCAGGCGAAGAAGCGGCAAGACCACGCGCGGGATGCGAATGCCCGAGTGCCAATCGGACCCGTAGACCGGGCGCACGGGCACGTCGGCCACGCGGGCGCCGTAGCCGCCCAGCCGGCAGAGAAGGTCATTGGGGTAACCGTAACGGGGAAAGACCTCGCCCGACAGGATGATGGAAAGGGCACGGCGATTGGCTACGGTGTATCCGCACTGCGAATCGAATACGTGCCGGTAGCCCGACGCCAGCCTTGTCAGGTGTGAAAGAACGACGTTGCCGATCATACGCGAGGCGGGCATCACGCGATAGACGCCCGGCCAGGCAAAGCGATTGCCCTTGGCGTAGTCCGCCCGCCCGGAAACAACGGCCTCGATCAGCACCATGAGATCGGCGGGATCCATCTGCGAGTCGCCCGCCATCACCGCTGACACATCCGCGCCCGCCTCGAAGGCCGCCGCGTACCCGGTGGCGATGGCCGCGCCCACGCCTCGGTTGCGATCGTGGCGAATCACGGCCAGACCCCTGCGCTGGCTGCGCTGGGCGATGCGGCCGGTGCCATCCGCGCTGGCGTCGTCGACCACGATGACGTGGTCGACGAAACCAGGAATCGAACGCAAAGTGCGCGCGATCTTGCTTGCCTCGTTGAAGGCGGGAACCACGACGGCAACACGACAACCTTTGAACATCTTGGCGAGCGCCGACCTAGTCGCTAGTTGAAGGGAGACGCCTTGCGCCCCGCAGGCGCCCTGTCCGCAGGACTGTCGAAGGGATCGTGTGAATCTGAAGCGCCGCCCCCGACCTTGTTGTGGCCCTTGCCATGCGGTTTGCTGGGTTTGACCTTCTCGAATGGATCGGCCCGGCTCGCGGCTGTGGGTGGCTGGGAGGGCGTCGGCACCGCCGCAGGAGGCACAACCGGCGGAGAAACAGGTGCGGGTCGCGGAGGCGCGGACGGAGCCGCCACGGCCTGCAAAATCGCCGCGCCCGAAAAGTCGGGCCTTACCTCCTTGGTCATCTCCATGTATCCCGCCAAACGGAAGACTACGAAGGTCGAGCGATCGTCCCGATATTCGACCTTGCGGCGGAAGGGCGTGCGGCCGAGGTATTCATTGCTGCCCACGATGTAGACGTCGGCACCGATGGGACTCGATTGGAAAGCGAGATCGAGGAGCACGATCTTGGGAATCGAATTCTGTGCGGCCATGCCACCGCCTGGCGGGCCTCGCAGCGTCCAAATGGCCCCGCCCACGAATGCGAACCCAAGGAGCAGAAGCGCAGCCACCGCGACCCAACCCGGTACCGAACCAATCAACGGCCGCATGAGGAAGCCCACGGCCGTCGTGGGTGGCGGGACGATGTTCGAGCGACTAGGCGGAACGCGATACGAGGCCGAGGTGATCGGCTGCGGCGAAACCACAGGCGGCACGGTGGGCGAGCGTGTACCCGTCGGATTGGGCCGCGACACGTTCGATCCGCCGCGCGAGACACCGGTGTTGGAGCGCGACGGGCTGACCGAGCCGGTCATCATGTGCGGCGCCCGCGCCGAGCCGGCGCTGCGGCCATCTCCGCCTGCTTCGGCAGGGAAGAGGCTGCGCATGGTTTGCGCAAGGTGGGTGGCCTGGAAGCGCGACGCATACACCACGTCGTCCAGCGCATCGGCCATCTCCGAAGCCGACTGGTAGCGCTCGTCGCGATTCCTGGCCAGCGCTTGCAGCACGATTTGATCGAGCTGCGGCGGACACAGGGGATTGAACAGCGACGGCGGCGAGACCTCGCAGCGGCGAACCCGCTCGATGGTCTGCATGTCGTTCTCACCCTTGAACAGGCGGCGACCGGTCAGGATTTCGTGCAGCACAATCCCGGTGGCGAAAATGTCGATGCGCCGATCGATCTCATTCGACACCGTCTGCTCGGGCGCCATGTAAGCGAACTTGCCTTTGAGCGTGCCGCTCTTGGTCTCCTCGACGGCCTCGGCGCCCAGCGCCTTGGCGATGCCGAAGTCGAGAATCTTCACCGCGCCGTCGTAGGACAGCATCACGTTCGACGGAGAGATGTCGCGGTGGATCATGCCCGAGCACCTGTCCGTCCTCGGAGGTGAACTCGTGCGCGTAGGCTAGCGCCCGGCACATTTCGCGACCGACGTACGCCACCAGCTCGGGGCGCGGCGGCCCCACCCGCGCCCACAGCGTGCGCATGGTCTCGGCCAGATCGTGGCCGCGCACGTACTCCATGGACATGAAGTACTCGTCGTCGACGGAGCCCAGCTCGAACACCTGCACGATGTTCGGGTGCGCTAGCTTGGCCGCGATCTTAGCCTCGTCGATGAACATCTTGGTGAACGAGGGATCGTCCGACAGATGCGGAAGGATGCGCTTGACGACAAAGGTTCGCTCGAAGCCCGCAGGGCCTTGGATGCGCGCCTTGAACACATCGGCCATACCTCCCCGCCCGATGCGTTCAAACAGCGTGTACTTGCCGAATGGTATCGGCTGCGGAAGAGCTACTCCCACGGCGTCACAATTGATTGTATCCTGAAATGTCCCAGCTTCGCTCCTTCCGTGGCGTCGATCTGCTCGGGAACACTCCTATTTTTCTTTCCAGCGGGAGTGAAACTACCCACGAGTCGACTACCTGTGCAAGTGTTCCCGATAGGCATTCGACGCTCCGAGGTGGCATATGGACCCACATCAATCTGCCCAAACCGAGCTCCTCACCAGAATCGTGCTGGTGGGCGGCCTCGATCCGGGAACTGGCGCGGGCGTAGCCCGAGACCTGCTCACAGCGACCGCCCTATCCGCCCACGGCGAGGTAGTCGGCACGGCCTGGACCGAGCAAGGTTCGCATTCTACCTGCGCCATCGAACCACGTGCTCCCGAGCGCTTGCGCGCCGCTCTGGAATCGGCGCTGGCGAGGGTCGGCGCAGCCGGAAACGGCGTCAAGATCGGAATGGTTGCCACGTCAGCCACGACGCAAGCGATCGAGTCGGCGCTGCGGTCCTATGCTGGGCCCATCGTCTACGATCCAGTGCTGCGAACATCGAGTGGCCACCCCCTCTACGACGGGGATCGATCATCGATTCTCGCGTTGGCGCGGAGAGCGACCCTGCTCACGCCCAACCTCGGCGAGGCGTCCTGGCTGCTCGATCGGCCCGTGCAGAGTGAATCCGACGCGCGGATGGCGGCTCGTGATCTTCGTGCTTTCGGCATCGCTGCGGTTCTGGTCAAGGGCGGACATCTCGAAGGCGATGCCACGGATGTGCTGCTTTCGCCTGCTGGGGAAAGCATCTTTTCCAGTCCACGCATCGCGGGCCCGAGCCCGCGCGGAACCGGCTGCGCCCTGGCCACTGCCATCGCCGTCGGCCTGGCGCGCGGCGAGCCCCTCGAACGCGCGGTGGCGTCGGCCAAGACCTGGCTGACCCGTCACATCGCCAGCGCCCGCTCCGTCGGCGACGAACGGCATCTGTGAAACGAACGCGCCCTAGCCCGCAGCCGACTTGATCGGCCAGGTACAGAGTTTCTCGGTCACTGCGCACAGGCCGGCGATGCGCATGCCGCCTCGGCCCGTGGCCCAAGGTGGGGGCAGGCCGAGATCCATCTCGGCCAAGCACTCCTCGACCGTGCCCGCGCGGCGGGCGAGCACCTTGCTGGCGACAAGGCGCGCGTCGAGGTGAGGATGCTCAGGGCCATATCCGTCGGCGATCAGGGTGGCGAGCGAGAAATGCCCCCAGTACACCAGCACATCGGTGGGGCGAAGAAAGGCTCGGAAGCGCATGATGAAGGTGTCCCAGGACTCGCCCGCGGCAAGTGCCTGGGGGCCGAGCTGGATGTGGTGGCAGGTCGAAGGCGCCAGTCGGCGGCGCGGGGCGATGACGGCTTCGAACGATTCGCTGGTCGCAAGACGTTTGGCCAGCCAGTGCACGGTTTCGGGCGGGCTGCGGTCGGGATGAAGGCGCGGCCACGCGTTGGCTTCGCCTTGCACGCAAACGATATCGGCCTGCCGCTGGCGCAACTCCACTGGGATGGGATCGCGAGGTGTGCGCTTGATGATGGAATGCCGATGGCGGTTGGAGGCGACCTCCGTGACGAAGTAGAGCTGGCGCTCGACCATGGCGGCCATGGGGCGCAGAAATTCGGCGAAACGCTCGCGATCCTTCTCCAGGTAGCCAAGCACGTGGGCAATGGCCTCGATGGTGGCCACGCAGTGGGCGGCGGGCTCGCGGCGGATCTGACCGTACAAACTTGGTGCAAGCGGCGACAGGCGCAGACGTGGCAGCGCCGCCAGCCCCGGATTGGCCTTGAGCAATTTCTGCGCCTGCGTCCACGTCCCGTCGAGCACCACCAGCGTGATGGGCGAGGCAAAGTCCGCCGTCTCCACGTCGATGGCGTCGGGTCCGGGAAACAGGAGGTACGCGTTGCCCGACGCCAGCACCTGGCGCACCACCGGGTCGTCGCCAAAATCCACGTCACGCCGAAGCTCGCACCCGGCCAGGCCCAGGCGCGCAAGTCTGACGGTACCGATGCCGACGTCGCGTTCGCGCGGGTGTTGCAGAATCACGACCCGGGTCTTGGTCGCGACGGGCTTGAGCTCAGCACAGAAGCAAACCGAGCGCGGTCGGAAACAGCGTTCGCAAACCGGGCGCGGCGACGGTGATAGTCTAGGAGTTTTCAACACAGAGGACACAGAGGGCACAGAGGACAGGGTAGAAATGGATTCTGGATCTGGATCCGAATACCTTCTTCCTTTGTGTCCTTTGTGTCCTCTGTGTTCAACAGAGTGAACCGCCCTACTCGGCTTCTTGGTGCTCGTTGATCAGGTACTTGGCCACCACCGACTCGACCGGAACCGCCGAGGGCTCGCCCCGCAGGAGATGGCCGAGGGCTTCGAGGTCGGACTTCCAGCCCAGATCGCCCGTCGCCAGCACGCACACGCGGCCGGTGTCGTAGGTTTCGAAGAGCTTACCGTCCTTGTAGTAGTAGTGCGACTTGCTCAGGTCGGTCGGGTACGGGTGCATGGCGGGCGGGATGTCGCCGGGCCGGAACCACAGCTTGATCTCGCGCTCGGCGTCCGCGGGATTGGCCGAGGCGTGGATGAGGTTGTCCATGCGCTCGCCCAGGGACTTTCCCTCGGCGTCCTTGAGCATTTCGACCGTGCCCAGCGAGCGGATGCAACCTGGCTGCTCCGCGCGCGCTTTGTGCGGGTTGGTGGGACCGCACAGCTCGCGCACCTTGGCCACGGCGCGCGGGCCCTGGTACACGAGCGCGATCACGCGGCGCTTGTACGGCTCCTTAGCGTAGTGCAGGCGGCCCTGGATGTAGTCGAGCAGCGAGGGAAAGAAGAACTTTCCGCGATGCTCGGCGTAGTGCTCGCCGGCCAGCATTGCGCTGACGTGGACGATCTTGGCAGCCGCGAAACGCAAACCGGTGTGGAACTCGGAAAGCTGCGACAGCACGTAGCCCGTCAACGAGTTCTTGAGGGCGTCGGGCTTGATGAGTACCAGGGTCTGCTCGATGTCTTTCTGTTCCACGGCTTGGTCCTTTGGTGGTTGTTGCTGGAACCGGGATATAGCACGGGAAACAGGCACGGTGTCCCTGACGACCCCTCCTCGCTGAGGAACTCAGGACTATCCAGCGTTGACTTGCTCTTCGACGATGGTTTTCGTCTTCTGGGCGATCATCAACTCTTCGTTCGTGGGCACGACCCAGGTCGCGATGCGCGAGCCATCTTTGCGTGATGACCTTCTCCTTGGCGTCGGATCCGTTGCGCACGGGATCGAGCTCTGCGCCGAGAAAGGCAAGCGGTTCAAGGATCTTCGCGCGTACGGCCACCGAGTTCTCGCCGATGCCGCCGGTGAAGATGATGGCGTCGGCGCCGCCCATGGCCGCCACGTACGAGCCGATGTACTTCACGATGCGATAGGCGAAGATGTCGAGGGCGAGCTGGGCGCGGTTGTTGCCCTCCTCGGCCTTCTCCATGATCTGGCGCATGTCGTTGCTGATGCCCGAGATGCCCTTCACGCCGCTCTTGTTGTTGAGCAGCGTGTTCATCTCCTGGGGCGAAAGCTTCTGCTTGTCCATGATGTAGAGCACGACCGCGGGATCCATGTCGCCAGTGCGCGTGCCCATCACCACACCCTCGAGCGGCGTCAGTCCCATCGAGGTGTCGAACGACTTTCCGTTCTTGACCGCCGTGATGCTGGAGCCATTCCCCATGTGGCAAGTGATGAGCCGGATCTTGTCGAAGTCCTTCTTCATCAGGTCAGCGCAGCGACGCGCGACGTATTCGTGCGAGGTACCGTGGAAGCCGTACTTGCGGATGTGGAACTTGTCGTATTGTTCGTAGGGCAAGCCATAGAGGAACACGTGCGGCGGCATGGACTGGTGGAAGGCTGTGTCGAACACCGCCACCTGCGGCAGGCCAGGAAAGATGGTTTCGCAGGCCGAGATGCCGGCCAAGTTGGGCGGATTGTGCAGCGGCGCGATGGCGATGCACTCTTCGATGGCGGCGCGCACGCCGGGCGTGACCAACGCCGAGGCCGAGAATTTCTCGCCGCCGTGAACCACGCGATGGCCGACGGCGTCGACTTGAATCTGGCCGGTGAAGAGACCGTATTCCGGGTGCAGAAGCGCGTCCTTCATCGCGGCCACGGCTTGCGTGTGATCCTTGGCCACCACCTCCAGCACGAGCTTGTTGGGCGCTCTTGTGCGTCTTGTAGGTGAACTTGGATTTCTCGCGCCCGATTTCCTCGACCACGCCCTCGGCCAGCAAGGTTCCGGTCGCGGCCGAGCCGAGGTCGTAGAGCTTGAACTTGAGCGACGAGCTACCGCAATTGACGACCAGGATCCGCATGGTTCGCGCCTCCGAAAAACTACTTCTGCGCGAATTGCAGGCGGACGACGTTGATAGCGATGACGTTGAGGATGTCGTTTGCGTTGCAGCCGCGCGACAGATCCGACGACGGCTTGGCCATGCCTTGTAGAACTGGACCGAGCGCCTGGGCCTTGGCCAGCCGTTCGGTGAGCTTGTAGCTGATGTTGCCGGAGTCCAGGTCCGGGAAGATGAGCACGTTGGCCTTGCCAGCCACCGGCGATCCCTTTGCTTTGCGCTCGCCCACCGAGGGAATCAGTGCAGCGTCTCCCTGCAACTCGCCGTCGATGACGAGATCCGGGCGGCGCTGCTTGGCCAGCACCATGGCGGCAACCACCTTGTCCATGCGGGGATGCTTGGCGCTGCCCTTGGTCGAGCACGAGAGCATGGCCACGCGCGGGGCTTCGCCCACCAGGCTGGCGTAGCTGTCCGCCGTCGCGATGGCGATGTCCGCCAACTGATCGACCGTTGGGATCGATGACCACGCCGCCGTCGCCGTAGAACAGGACGCCGTCCTTGCCGAACGACTTGTCGGGAAGAATCATGGCGAAGAAGCTGGACAGCGTCTTGAGCCCGGGCTGCATGCCGACAATCTGGATGCTCGCGCGGCACACGTCGGCCGTGGTGTAGGTCGCGCCACCCACGAAGCTATCCACGACTCCCTTGCGCACCATCATGGCGCCATAGAACAACGGATCCTTCATGACCTTGAGCGCCTCGGGCTCGGTCATCCCCTTGGCCTTGCGCAACTCGAAGTAAGTTGCGGCGTAGTCGTCGAGGTTCGGTGCCCGGGTCATGTCGACCACGTTCACCTTGTCGAGCGAGAGCGATGCCTGGGCCGCGGTCGCCTTGATCTTCGCTGGGTCGCCCAGAATGGTCATCTCGGCGATTCCGAGCTTGCTGGCCTTGCCAGCGGCTTCGATCACGCGGACGTCCTCGCCCTCCTGAAGAACCACTTTTTTGGGGCCCTGTTTCGCCTTGTCGTGGATCTGCTCGATGAACGTGCTCATGGTGCCAACTCCTGGGGAAATCTCCGCGTAAATCCGGCTGTTTTTTCTTTCACGAATGCCCCGGCGCGGACGAGGGCAGAGTAGTCCCGCACACGTGTCAATTCAACCGGGATCTCGATCTTTTCAGACGGTTGACATGGAAACCCTGGAAGGGTTCGGCAGGAAATCACCGTGCCTTGAGCAGGTCGCGAGCCAGCACGCAGCTGTGACGACCGACCCATCGTTCTGACAGGGGAACTGGGGTTGAATAGCAGAAGGATTCGCGGGTCTAGCTGCCCGAGTCAACGCCCGACGTGAACGCGCTATCCACCGGAGCCTGTGCCAGCGTCGCTCGTACTGGTTGTCGTGCCGCCCGACCACGAGGGATAGGGTGGTGCCTTGCAGTTGCCGGTATTGGCGTACCAGGAAAGGCTGGCCCAGGTCACGGAAGAGGAGGATCCGACAAAATCAAAGTAGTAGAGACCGTTAAGCGCGGGAGGAAGGGTGGAGCTTGTGATCGGGCCGCTCGTGCAGGCCACCGTCTGGCCGTTGATCTTCATCGTCCATCCACCCAGGTTGTTGCAGCTCCAGCCGGCGATGATATCGGCGGTTCGGAAGCAGAATTCCGTAGTTGTGTTGAAGTTCTGCGTGTTGCCACTGCCACCCGCGCATGAAAAATCCTTCGGCGAAGCGCACGGCTCGGGCCCGACGCCCCATGTGTAGGTCGTCGATCCGGTGCTGGTGCCGCCTGCGCCCACCACGCCGCCGTTGCCCACGATGCCGCCCGTGCTCACCACGCCGCCGCTGCCCAACAGGCCACCGGAACCCGCCGTGCCGCCCGAGGAGACGATGCCTCCTGCCGAGCCAGTGGTGCCGCCAAAGAAGGGATTGATCCCGCCGGCGCCGCCCTGCGTGCCGCCGCTACCGACGCTGCCGCCGTTGCCATAGGTCGTGCCGCCTGCGCCACCCGCGCCGATGGTGCTCGTGGTGGTCCCACCGTTGCCGGTGGTGCCGCCAGTCTTGGCGAGCGACACCGCGCCGGGCAACTGGGCGTTGGGGTCGGGGCCACAACCCATGACAAAAAGCCCGGCTGCAATGAGAACTGCTTTGCGCATGACAGAATCAGTAACACGCCCTGCCTTGCTAGTGGGAATCTCGGCACGCCAGACAGCGCAAGAGGTAGCGACCCGCATCGCTGGAGCGTGGGCAAACAAGCGTAGAGCTCGCATCAACAGGTCTTGGCCTGCAGGATCTGAATGCGATCCTTGATGGCCAGCTTTTCCTTCTTGAGCTTGGCGCGTTCGGCCTGTTCCTTGGTGGTCAGCGAGAGGTGCGCATCGATCAGAGCAAGCGCTTCTTCTAACTCCCTATGACGCTGCTTCAACGCATCGATTTCGGTCATCAATAGAATAGATCGTATGCGGCCCGTGCGGCGGAGTCAACCTGGCCGCGAGCTAAGGACCCGCTCGAAGATAAATGTGTTGAGTCGGGCGACGAGGCGCCCGCCCGGCAAGGCGCGACGAGGAGGAATACTCGACGTATTGCGACGAGGAGCAACGCAGCCGGGCGGGATGGATCGTCGCCCGAATCTGTACAGTTATCTTCGAGCGGTCCTAGGTCGCAAGCAGAGGTTTCTTCGACCGGGTGATGTCCGGCGGACGGCCGTAGCGTGGCACCGTGGTTTCCAAGTCGTCAAAATCATCGCGGCGAATACGCGCCAGGGCCAAGCGTCCGATGGCTGCCGCGCTTGGACCAGGCAGCGCAGCGGCCACGGCGTCTTCGCCGAAAGAGGCTCGAAATACCTCGATGTAGCGATCCACGCCGGTCCCGCCCGCCCGCAGCGATTGGCCGGCCGCGCGCTCGTCCGTCAGGGCACAGAGTGCGTCCGGCGCGAGAACCCAATCGACCTCGCCAAGGGCGGACGGCACGATGCCAGAAGTCGCGTCGTAGAGGCGGGCATAGACCTGCCCCTTGCCGGCGTCGATGCACGGAAGCAGAAGCCGCGCGCTCGGCGCGGCGGCGGCGAGGTCGCACGCCAGCGCATCGAGAGACGACAGCAAGACCAGAGGCAGCGCCGTGGGAAGCGCCAGGCCCTTGGCGACGGCGAGCCCCACGCGCAACCCGGTAAAGCTGCCGGGCCCAGCGCCGCACGCGATGGCGCGAAGATCGCCGGTGACCACCGCGGCTTCACGCAGGATCTCGTCGCACAGGGCAAGCAAGTTGGCCGAGTGGCGTGCGGCGGTCTTCTCGCGCAATCCCAGGCATTCGCCCGCGGGCGAGATGAGCGCCACGCGCGCCGTGGGCGTCGAGGTATCGAAAGCGAGCAGCGGTCGTGTAGCGGGATTCCATCATCGTCGTTGTCATCGTCGTCATCATCATCGCGGCAGGAAGAATCGGACGACATCGTTCTTGAGGGCGAAGAGCACGAGGAGCACCACGACCACGACGCCAATGTACGTGGTGATGGCGCGCGCCCGCACCGAGGGCGGCCGGCGCTTGAACAGCTCGATGGTGAAGAACAAAAGCAGTCCTCCGTCGAGAATCGGGATGGGAAGGAAATTGAGCAGGCCGATGTTGATGCTGAGCAAAGCCATGAGCCACAGGTATTGAGCCAGGCCTTGCTCGGCCGCGACGCCTGCGGCGTAGCCGATGGTGAGCGGCCCACCCAAGGATTTCGGCGACATCTCGCCGCGAACGATCTGGAAGAATCCTTGCGCCGTGAAGGTCACGATTTCCCCGGTGCGGGTCAGGGCGTGCCCGAGGGCGTAAAAGAAGCGATTGCGTATCGGAACCGGATCCGCCGTTTTCCAGGCGAAGCGATTGGTCGCGCCGAATACCAGGCGCTGTTCCTCCTGGCGGTAGGCGTCCAGCTCGGAGCGCAGCTCTTGCTTGAAGGTGGCCTCGCGGCGAACCCCGCCCGGCGAGGCCCACACGACGTGGAAGGTGCGCTCGGGTTCGGCGGCCAGACGCTGGCGCAGAAGATTCCAGTGCAAGATGGGTTGGCCGTCGAGCTCGATAAGCTGATCCCCGCGACGCAACCCGATGCGATCCGCGGGACTGCCCGGCTCGACCGAATAGACGAATAGCTCGGACGACTGGATGCCGGTTTCGTAGCTCCGCCCGCCGCTCGGCGCGAGCACGGCCTGCGGAATGACGACGGCGGCGCCCGGCTCTTGGATTTCCACGTGGACGAAGGGCACGGCGGAATGGCTGCCGCGCAAGAAGGTGATACGCAGCGGAGACGCACCCGCGCGCGCCACGGCGCGATCGAACTCGGCCCAGTGGGACACCGGCGAGCCGTTGACCGAAATAATGTAGTCGAAGGTTCGCAAGCCCGCCTGCGCCGCGGGCGAGGTGAGATCGACGATGCCGATCTCGGGCAACTGAAAGCGCGGCGAGACGCCGATCCATCCCACCGTCTCGTTCAGGTTGAGCGGCCCCTTGCGCACGTTGGTCGCGGTGGTGACGTCGCGCTCTTCGGAGGCGTTGCCGCGCCGGATGCCGAACCGCATGGTCTTGCCCGGCGAATCGGCGATGATTTCTTCCAGCTCTTCCCAGTAGCGAACGAATTTACCGTCCACGGTCTCGACACGATCGCCGGGCAAAAGCCCCGCCTTGTCCGCGGGCAGGCCAGCGATCACCGTGCCGATGGTCGGCGAGAGCAGCGTCTTCTGGCCCACGTAATGAATGAAGTAGATCCCGACCGGCAAGAGCAAATTGAACAGCGGCCCAGCCACCACGATGGCGTAGCGCTGCCACAGCGGCCGGGCGAACAACGCCCGTTCGTAGTCGTGCTCGGGAACGGCTTCGCTAGGATCTTCGCCGAGCAAACGTAGATAGCCGCCGAGAGGAAACAGCGAGAATCGGTATTCCGTCGCGCCGGTGGTGAAGCCGAACAAACGCGGTCCAAACCCGAACGAGAAGCGCAGCACCTTGACCCCGAAGAGCTTGGCCACCAGGAAGTGCCCCAGCTCGTGGGCCAGGATCAGCACCCCAAGTAGCGCGACCACGGCGACGGCCCACAGGGTCAGGGTCATGGGCGGACCTCGCGTCCGTGGGCCTGGGTTGACGTGCCTGCCATCGCGAAGAGACTCTTAGCACGGCGTGGGCCTCGCGGTAGAGCTGCGTGTGCGGCATGGACTCGCGCCTGAGGGCAGGACGGTTTATGGACCACCGACTGCAGCGGCAGTAAGATCTCTAGGTGAAAAAGGCCGGCGCCTTCACCTTCCAAATCACCCGAGAGGGCATCGAAGCCCGCCTGGGTGAGATGGAGAAGAAGATGGATCGTCTTCGTTCGATGTACGAAGCCTACTTCATGGGCATGGAGCGTACGCCACCCAACACCCCCCGACGCGACATGAACCGCATGATGCTGGAGATGCAGCAGGTGGTGATCGGCAATTCGTCGCTGCGCTTCCGTTTCCAGTCGCTGAGCCAAAAATGGGTACTGCAGTCGACCTACTGGAACCGCACCATGCGCGAGATCGAGGCCGGCACCTTCCGGCGTGACGTGGCCAGAACGCAGCGCCACCTGGCCGAGCGCGGTGGCATCATCACCGAGGAGGAGGCGCTGGCACTCGGCATTCCCAAGAACCGGGTCAAGGCCTTCGTGGCGCGCCATCAGCGCATCGCCAACAAGAAGCCCTCGGGCGAGCATCGCGCGATGCCGAGCCCGGATGCCTCGACGACTGCTCCCGCCGCCGCGCCAAGCCCGCGCCCTGGGCCACCTCCCATCCCCGCCTCTGCCCGGCGCTCGCCGAGCCCGGATGGCGCCTCGACGGCCGTCCCTGTCGCGCCCGCCTTGGCCGGCCTGGCCGACGGCGATTTCGAGGGCGCGTACCAAAACTATGTGGACGCACACCGGAAGCTCGGCATCGAAGCGCAAGCCGTCTCGAAGGAGAAACTGCGCCAGCGCCTGGGCAAGCAGCTACCCAAGATCCTCGAAGCGCAGGGCTGCCAGCGCGTGCGCCTGGAGATCGCGGTGGAAGATGGCAAGGTCCGTGTGCGCGCCTGGCCGGCCGAGAGCAAGGGCTAAACTCGGCACAGACGCAGCTGACGTTCGGCGGGCTTTCCATCGAGCAAGACGAAGGGCGATGCAACCTTCCACGACGCTCCGGCCGCGCGCAGTGCCTGGACGTCGCGCAGCCGTTCCCGGCCACGCATGGCTAGCAAGCGCTTGGCCGAGCGCGGTCCGATGCCCGGGATCCGCACCAGATCTTCCAGGCGCGCCTGGTTGATCTCGACCGGAAATCGTTCCGGGTGTCGCTGCGCCCACAGGGTCTTGGGATCCGTGTGCAGAGGCAGCGCGCCGGTCTCGTCGAAATGGATTTCGTCGAGGGAAAAGCCGTAGCTACGCAGCAGAAAGTCGACCTGGTACAGGCGATGTTCGCGTTCGAAGGGAACGGGAGCGCGCTCGGCCACGGGCGTGCCCGCGAGCGGCTGCATGGCCGAGTAGTAGACGCGCGCCAGCTTGAGGTCGCGATAGCCCAAAACCGCCGCGCCCATCACCTCGCGATCGGCCTCGCCGGCTGCGCCCACCACGAACTGCGTGGTCTGCCCGGCGCGCGGGAACCGGCCGCGCTCGATGGCGCGCGCAACCTGGCGCATGGGCGCGAGGATTTGTTCCTCGAACTTCTTGCCGGGAGCGATGCGTGCCAAATGTGCGGCCGTGGGAGCCTCCATGTTCACCGACACGCGCGTGGCCAGGGCCATGGCGCGTTCGATCTGGTCGGGCCGGCTGCCTGGAATCATTTTCAGATGGATGTAGCCGCGAAAGGCGTGGCGCTTGCGCAGCAGCTCGGCCGTCCCCAGCATGCGATCCATGGTTGCCACCGCGCCGCCACGAATGGCCGATGAAAGAAACAACCCGAACACGCGGCGGCTGCGATGGAGCTCAACGAATGCGGTGGCCAGTTGGTCGGGCCCGAGACTCGCCGCCTGACCCCGCCCACCACAGCGCTCGGCGCAGTAGATACACGAGCGCTCGCAACCTGTTGCCTGCAGCACCTTGAGCATGGGCACGCGCTGGCCCGAGGGCAGCGCCGCCGGATAGATCCACAAGTCCGTCGTCGCCGCGCTGGCGATGCTGGGACGGACCGCAGGCGCAGGACAGGTCGTGCTGCGCGGCCCGCGTGAGCGCCGCCAGCGAGGTCTCGACCGAGGGAGCCGTCCTGACGAGTGGCACGGATCCCTTATACTGAACATCCGACCAGTCATCAAGTTTTCTTCGGCGCTGGTCGGGCGCCAGCCTAGAGGGACAGGAAGACGAACCCTTGCTTGCTCAGGTTAGCGGGATCCGCGCCACCCGTGACGATCATCGTCTTGTCAGGAGAAACGCCAATGCCCAAGGCCTGCCCACCGGTCGACCAGACCTTCGATGCCGCGAAAGAGCCGGAAGCATCGCGAGCCCAGAGCACGACCGTGCCCTGCCAGTCGTCGCTGACCAGCCGGTTTTGATCGATCCAAACCACGCGGCTGATGTAGGCCGAATGATAGCCGCTGAGGGTCTGGAGCAATTCACCATCGGCCGCGTTCCAGATGCGAACGACATTGTCGCCGCCCGTGGACAGGTTTTGGCCCGTGGACGCGATTTGGGTGCCATCGGGCGAGAATTCCGCGTCGGCCATTTCCGAGGCAATTGGGATCTGGTCCAGTATCAAGGTGCCGGTGGCCACATCCCAAACTCGGGCTACGCCATCGTAGGTGGCCACGATGAGCTTGGAGTCGTCGGGAGAGAAATGCACGTTGTGCGCCGTCGAGGGCACCGCGATGGCGAGCACGCGTGATCCATCCGCCACGCGCCAGATCTCCACCTCTTTTCCATAGCCACCCGTCGCAAGCAGCGATCCGTCGCGGGTGAAGGCCACCGTGTCCGCATAGAAACCGGTATCCACGGGGAAGCTCCGAATGAGCGCGCCCGTCGAGACATCCCACAGCCTGACCAATGCGGACGAGCTATCGTCGAGGCTGTTGCCCCCTGGCAGTTGGATGTAGCCCGCCGTCGCCAGTGTCTTGCCATCGTGAGAAAACACGAGATTGTAGGTGGTGTCCGAGGTTTGCATATCGAGATTGGGCAACGGCATGCCGTCGCTGAGCCGCCACAGATGCACGCTCGGCAGGGCGGGATTCGAACCCACGGCCAGGATCTGCCCGTCCGGCGAATACGCGACGCCAGTGCTTTGTCCGCAGGGATTGAGCACTCCGGGCACCATCGAAATGGGTGCGCAGCTACTTCCAACCGTGACGCCAGTCGGAATGATGGTCGTTGCCGCGCTTCCGCCCGCACCGCCCGTTCCGCTGGCTCCACCCACTGTGGGGGGCGGCCCCTTCACGCTGACCGCGGTCGTCGCGCCGGCAGCGCCGCCGGTTCCAAGGGAGGGAGTACTTCCGACACCACCTGTGCCGCCGGCAAGGCCCTGCCCACCCGCATCGGGGTCGCCGTCCATGGTGCCGACAAGAACTGTTTTGTCGCATCCGAGAAGCGCGGCGGAGACAACAAGCGCCGACCATCGCGCGACGTGGAAGATTCTGGAAGCTCGCGGGTTCAAGCTCTCGACTGGCAGTTTTTTCATGATCGCCTCCAACCGTGAATGGGGAGCAGGCTCGGTCTTTATGAACTAGCGCCGAGGGGCCAGCGCCTTTTCGATTCGGTTCTGATAGATTGAACCGGGGTGCGCGCGGTTGAACTGTGCAGCCCGCCTTTGCGCCTCGCGGATCTGGCCAAGGTCGACGAGCGCGGTGATGGCGATGAGCTCGCGCTCTTGATCCATCCCGCTTTCGGGAAAGCGCCGCGTGTGTTCGTCAGCCAGGGTCAACGCAAGCGCGGGCGATTTCACCAGCGCTCGGTTGGCGCGTGCGAGCAGCGACAGTTCTTCATCCGGAGTCTCGCGCCCAGACTCGCCGGCGCGCGACGCCGCGACCCTCCTGAAAGTCGCCTCCGCCCGCGGTGGCACGATGGAAGGCTCTTGTAACAGCCGCGCTCGCGCCCTGGGTTCCGAGGTGGGCTTGATTTCCGCACGCTCTTGGTCGGCAACGATGGGCGTTGGCGCAAGCAGCGGATGGGCGGACTCCGCGCCAGGCCTCTCGGGCAGAGACGGCGATATCTGAGCTGGCGCGACTGTCGTTGGCGAGGCCACGGGACTGGGCATGGCGGGAGGAGGCTTTGGGCGCTGTCCGGGCACACCGGGGGAAAGGCATGGGGTACTCGCAACCGCCGAGTGGCTCGGCGTCCTGTGGTTGGCCGCGTGCCAGACCGCCACCGATCCCCCCCCCACGGTCACGGTTGCAACCAGCGTCACGATCAACTTCGCCGAGCCAGCCGAGAGCCAGCCGACTGCGCTGCCTGCCGCCTGCGACCCGGCCGCCTTGGTTATCGTCACCGCAGCCGCCGTGGCAGTGGTCGCGCCAAGGCCAACCAGAACACGCCGCTCCAGCGCCTGCAATTGCTCGTCGGTTGGGCCGCTGGCCTGCGCGGCGTCCAGTCCGCGTTCGAGCAGCGAGCCACGTACCACCGTCCTGCGCAGTCGGATCGGATCGCCTGCCATGTTCATGATGTTCTCCTCGAGAAGCACATTTACTCGCCCTCTAAATGTTCGCCGAGCGCGGCCGCCACGATCTTGCGAGCCGCGTGCAGGCGCGAATAGGCAGTCTGCAGCGGGCAACCCACCGCGCGCGCGACTTCGGCCATGCCAAGCTCCTCGATCTCGTAAAGCACGAAGACCTCGCGCTGGGCGGGATCGATCGTGTCGAGGGCACTGCACAACCTGTCGAGCGCTTCGCGACTTGAAACCTGGCTCTCCTGAGGCGCGGCGGTTGGACGCTCGGGCGGCACGGCGCAAAGCCGTTCGCGCCGCAGGTGCGCCCGGTGACGGAAATCAGATGCGACACGAAGGCAGATGCCATACACGAAGGTGCTGACGGCGCAGCCTTCGTCGATCTGGTCCAGCTTGCCTTGCAGCACCAGGAAGACCTGCTGGCTCGCATCGGGCACGTCGTTCTCCGGTACGCCCAAACCCAGCAGCGAACGCCACACCAAACGTGCGTGGGCCTGAAAGACCTCGCGGAAACTCCCGCGGGCCGCCGCGGCCGAGGCGGCCCGGGATTTGTCTGAGTTTGTCGCGCTGGACATGGCGAACGTCAATTTGTGAATGGGCGGTCGCACGCCGAATTATCACCAAAAAGCATAGCCAAGGCGCAAAGAGCCAGCGCCCGCCACGGGAGAAGACCGCCAGACCTCAACCGACTCTCCCGCGGCGCCCGAATAGGCCACCCTTTCCCCGGTCAAGGGAACCGCGATTTCCAGGCCAAGCGCAGCCGAGAATCCACCTGCGAGCCGGCGCTGCAACTGGGTTCCAGAGGACATGCCGAGGGTCCACTGCGCAGCGCTGGCGCTGGTGGAAAAGCCGAATCCCGTGGCATGCCGGCGGCCCAGGTCAAAGCCTGCGCACAGAGCCAACGCCCACGCGCTGGCACGCGCATAGACCGGACACGCGCCCAAGCCCGCGCTCCACAAGTCGAGATTGGCGCCACGCCCGGTTGCGATGGTCTTCTTGCTTCCCTGCCAAGACGCAAACCTCGTGTAGAGCGCTGGCCAGGCCGGCGGGGCCACCGCCAGACGAATCTCGGCGCCCAGGTTCAGGCCAGGAAGAACTCCAACCGCTGCAGCAAGCCCGCCGTCGACGGCAAGCGCCCATGGGTGGGGTCTGACAGGTGCGGCTGATGACAACGCCAACGGCGGAGCGAGTGCCGTCGTCGCGGGGGTATGCTCCGACGGCTGCGGGGTGGGATTGGCAGCGGGCGCCGCGGACTCGGCCAGCGACAGGTCGGAAAGAATCAGCGCCGACACCAACGCAAGCGCGTCCGCTGCGGGCTCACACGTGTCGCTCACCTTGGCAATTGTCCGACGGCCAACGACCTTGCCCGAAAGATCGAAGACCTCCACGGCGGCCAGCCATCGCGAGGGCGCGTTCGCTTCCCGCTCGATGCGCGCCACCAACCTGCGCTTCGACTCGCTCGCCGCCTTGGCGGCCGAACGTCCAAGGTGTTTCTCGATCTGGGCGACGAAAGCGGCGGCGTCAGGACACGATTCCGAGCCTGCGGCGCGAATCCATTCCAGCCAATCGCCAGACGCACCCTCGCCTGCGCCATGCGCGGATCCCACGCCCAGCAGCGCGGCGTGCAGCAGCGTCCAGGTGGCCATCGAGCAACGCACGTCTCGCTTAGTAGGCCCGGACACCACAGGAAGACAAGCGGAAACTCCACGGCCCGATTCCCGAACCGACGAGGGCGAGTGTTACGGTGGTGGTTCATCCTCAAATCACCTTGGAGTACCCGTGCGCAACAGACCCCGTTTTTTTCTCGCCATCGCCATCTCCGTGCTCGGCTGTGTCTCGGATGGCGGTGGCGCGGGTCCGGTCGCGTCCGACCTGGCGTTTACCATCGACAGCACCACCAACGCACACCCCATTTCTCCCTACATCTACGGCACCAACGACAGCAAGCTGCCTGCAGGAACCAAGGGGCTGACGCTGACGCGCGTGGGCGGCAACCGATTGTCCGCGTACAACTGGGAAACCAACGCGTCCAACGCGGGCTCGGACTACCAGTATTCCAGCGACAACTACATGAGCACCAGCAGCACGCCTGGACTGCCCATGAAGCAAGCCGCGCAAACCGCCAGCGACGCCGGGGCCAGCATCATCATGACCGTGCCCATGGCGGGCTGGGTGTCGGCCGACGAGAACGGCGCCTGCCCGGCGGCACCCACCGCCGCGCAGATTGCCGAGCGCTTTTTCCCCATCTTGCCCAAGAAGGGCAGCGCCTTCGCCTATCCGCCCGACCTCACCGACGGAAAGGTCTACGCCGACGAGTTCGTCGCCTACATGGAATCGCAGTTCCCGAGCGCGCAGACCGATCCTTTGCGCCGCATCTTCTACATGCTCGACAACGAGCCCGATCTCTGGTCGGAAACGCACAGCGAGATGCACCCGGCCAAGGTCACCTACGCCGAGATCGTGAAGTCGAGCGTCGACTTCGCCACGGGCATCAAGGGCGCCGCGCCCAAGGCACTGGTTTTCGGCCCGGTCAACTACGGCTGGCAAGGCATGGTCGACTTGCAGAAAGCGCCCGACGCCAATGGCCGCGATTTCCTCGAGTTCTATCTGGATTCCATGAAGGCCGCCGAGCAGAGCGCGGGCCACCGCCTGCTCGATGTGCTCGACGTGCACTGGTACCCCGAGGCCACCGGCGACGGCAAGCGCATTGTCGACGACGGCGTCACCGCTGGCGAGGTCGAGGCGCGCCTGCAAGCACCGCGCTCGCTGTGGGACACGACGTACAAGGAAACGAGCTGGATCACCGGTCCCATCTATCTGATCCCGCGACTGCAAGCCAAGATCGACCAGCACTACCCGGGCACCAAGCTCTCGATCAGCGAATACAACTACGGCGCGGGTGGCGACATCTCGGGCGGCATCGCCCAGGCCGATGTGCTCGGCGTCTATGGCCGCGAGGGATTGTTCGCGGCTTCCATGTGGCCCGTACGATCGAGCAACACGTTCATCTATGCCGGCTTTGCCATGTACCGCAACTACGACGGCAACGGCGCCACCTTCGGCGACACCTCCATCTCGGCAGCCACCTCGGCCGTCGACACGAGCTCGGTCTTTGCCAGCGTGTCCTCGCAGGATCCGACCAACGTCATCGTGGTCGCCATCAACAAGCTGACCCAGGCGCAAGTCGCCGGCATCACGCTTAAACACTCCGCGCAGCTGACCGCCGCGGACGTCTACACGCTGACAGCGGCCGCGCCTTCCCCCACCCAGGGCGCCGCGCTCGCCGCGGCGAGCCCCAATGCCTTCAGCTTCACCATGCCCGCCCGAAGCGTGAGCACGCTGGTGTTCCATCCCTAGGTGGCGCGGCTCTTGGCTTCGCGCTCGACCGACGCAAACATGGCCGGCAGTGACAGGGCCACCAGACCGTCGGTGATCTTGCGCAGAAGAAAAGCTGGCAGCGGGGCCGAGATCTCCATGGCCACCCGGTATTCCACGTGGGTGCCATCGCCCTCGGGCGTAAAGCGCCAGCCACCCTCGGAATTCTTGATCACCTCGCCCTCGACGTAGCGCCAGTCCACGGTCAGCCCATCGGCATCGCAGTCGAGATCGAGAACGTAGCGAAAGGGCAGCACGATGTTGCCGCGAAACTCGGCACGCACGCGCTTGCCCTGGGTGGAGAGCACGCGTGCTTCCTTGATCTCGGGGAACAGGCGCGGATAGGCCGCGAAATCCACGACCACGGCGTAGACCGCGGCAGGCGCGATCCCGCGCAGCAAGGCCGCCTTCTTGACAGGAACCAATGGCTCGCTCACGGGGTGATCTTCTTGCGGATGCCGAGCAGTTGGTTGAGCGATCCAGACGAGAAGCCGGCCAGATCCAGCGCGACGAAGGTGAAGCCCAACTCGCGGCCGAGTTTCAAGATGGCGCCGCGAACCTCGGGCGCGACGGCGCGGGCCAGGGCGTCGGGTTCGAGCTCCAGACGCGCGATCTCGCCGTGCCAGCGCGCGCGCACCTGACGGAAACCCAGGGCGCGCATCCCATCTTCAAGCCGATCGACCTGGTGCAAGCGCTCGGGCGTGATCTCGGTGCCGTAGGGAAAGCGTGACGAAAGGCAGGCCAGCTGCGGCTTGTCCCACGTCGACAGCCCCAGCTCCTTCGACAGCTCGCGCACCTCGGCCTTGGACATCATGGCGTCCACCAGCGGCTGGCGCGCGCCGTGATCCCGCGCGGCTTGCAGACCGGGCCGGTAGTCGCCGAGATCGTCGGTGTTGGTGCCAAGCAGGATCTCGTGCATCCCCAAACGCTCGGCCAACGGCTTCGCGAGATCGAGCAACTCGTCCTTGCAGTAGTAGCAGCGATCCTTGGGATTCATGCGGAATTCGGCACGACCAAGCTCGTGCGATTCCGTCACCTCGGTGCGCGCGCCAATCTCGGCCGCCAGCTCCAGCGCGGCCTTGCGTTCGCTGGCGGCCATGGTCGGCGAGAGCGCCACCATGGCCACACATCGCTCGCCGAGGACTTCGTGCGCTACCTTGAGCAGCAGAGTCGAGTCGACGCCGCCCGAGTAGCAAACCAAAGCCGAACCACAGTCGGCAATCAGACCGCGTAAGCGCGCATGCTTTTCAGCGAGGGTCATTGCCCTCCTATATAGCGCAGAAGCTCGCGCGAGCTACTGGCCTATCCTAGGCGGTAGCCTCAGCCGCTTCGTCGCCGTGGTGGAAAGGCGCCATGAGGGTGAACAGAATCGACGGCGCCGCCGCGAGCAGCACGATGATGAAGTAGGTCTGGTAGCCCACCGCTTGCTGGATGTAGCCGCTGACCGCGCCCGTGACCGTCATGCACAAGCTGAGTCCGAAGCCGGTTGCGAATGCATAGTGCGCCATGCGGTACGGCCCCGGAGCGATCTGCTGCATCATGTACACCATGTGACCGACGGCGCCGATGCCCCAGCCCAGCTTCTCGATGCAGAAGATGAGGCCGATGACATAGATACTTTCGGGCTGGAACCAGCCGAGGTACAGGAAGGTCACGTTGGGCACGTTGAGCAGCAGGCACAGGATCAAGATCGAGCGCTTGAGGCCACGCTTGGCCACGAACCAGCCGCCGATCAGCGATCCCGCGATGAAGGCGGCGGTGGCGATGCCGTTCAAGATGCCGACCTTGCTGTTGTCGAGGCCAAGCCCGCCGTGCGCGCGCGTGTCGAGCAGGAACAGCAGGGAGACCTTGTCGAGCAGTCCGAGCCCGAAGCGATAGAAGAAGGCAAAGCCGATGAGCTTCCACACGTCTTTCTTCTGAAAGAACGTGACGAAGACTCGCCCGAACAGGGCCACGCCGTCGCCGAGCGTCTTGGGGGCGTCCGCTGCCCTGGACCCTTGGGGAAGGAAGGCCGAGTGCCACAAAGCCATGCCCGCCATGAGCACGCCAAGCACGATGAACGTGACGAGCCAGGCCGAGGCGTAGGACGCGACTGGCGGCTTGACAGCCCCACCCGTTTCACCGGCCAGCTTGCCGACGAGCAACACGAGGGCGCTGCCGGCCACAATCGGACCGATACTCCAGCTCATGCTCTGCACACCGGAGAAGGCGGCCATGTGTTTGTTGCTCAGGGTGGTGACGTAGACGCCGTCGGTCACCAGATCCTGCGTAGCGCCGGCCAGCGCCGCTACCATGAGCAGGACCACCGCCGGCACGATGAACGAGGGCATCTTGAGCGCGGCGGCCAGCGCCAGGAACACGCCGGCCAGGATGAACTGCATGAGCACCACGAAGAACTTTTTGGTCTTGTAGAGCTCAAGCAGCGGCGCCCACATGGGCTTGAACGTGAAGGCGAACCCGGTCAGGCTGGAATACAAGGCCGACTGGTCGTTGGGCAAGCCCAGGTTC
This sequence comes from uncultured delta proteobacterium, assembly GCA_963723955.1. Taxonomy (GTDB): domain Bacteria; phylum Myxococcota_A; class Polyangia; order Fen-1088; family Fen-1088; genus Fen-1118. Next base: position 240,211 of record CAVRSU010000009.1, on the reverse strand, counting down.
GCGAACATGATGTTCGCAGCCGTGGTGACCGTGGCGTACACGGTGCCCATGGCGAAGTAGCTGGTCGGCACCCAGAGGATGGGGTTCTTGTAGTTCGGTTTTGCGTCGACGTTCATGGTTTGAAGCCCGCGATGATACGCGGTTGCACAAGTTCAACAAGTCCCCTGTGAAGCTACAGGCTTCAGGCTATAGGCTTCAGGCTATAGTGCAGGCGCGTGAGTCGAGGTCCAGCAAGGTCTTCGCAATGGCGGACGATCTGGCCCTGCGTGTCTATCGCGTGACCGCTCGTTTCCCGTCCGAGGAGCGCTTCGGGCCGAAAAACCTGGAGCTTGGAGCCTGAAGCCTTGGGATGTGGGCGAAGCCTGCGTTGAGAGCCATCCGCGATCCCCGTCCATGTGACACGCAGCACCCGATCTTGTGCCACACGCCCACGAGCAAGGGACTGGCGCGAGAATTCCGGGCTTCTGGCTGCTACCTTCTATGTCTGGTGTTTCCGTGCGTTTTTGGTAGCATGCCCGCGATTTGGCTGGTCCCCCAACTAATGAGGTTTTCATGAAAATGTCATTCCGTGGTGTTTCGACTCTGATGACTGGAGCTGCAGTCGTGATGTTTGCGTTCCTGTCGCCCAACTGCCAGCCGACTGCCGCAACCAGCCCCCCTGGCAACGGTGGCAGCAGCGGCAGCGGCAACGGCGGAAGCGGCGACGGCAATGGTGGCTCCAACGGCAACGGCGGAAGCAACAGCAGCAACGGCGGCTCCTCCACCAGCAACGGCGGCTCCAACGGCAACGGCGGAAGCAACAGCAGCAACAACGGAGGCTCCGCTAGCAAGGGCGGCTCCAACGGCAACGGCGGAAGCAACAGCAGCAACGGCGGAAGCAGTAGCAGCAACGGCGGAACTACCACCAGCAACGGCGGCTCCAACGGCAACGGCGGAAGCACCACGACAGGTACTACATCGGGACCGGCTACTTGCACGACTGACCTGATGACTTTGCGTTCAGGCACGGATTTCAACTGGATCCCTGCAACGCCCCCGTCGTGTAGCGTTCAAGGAGCAATCTACGCCTACGGGGACGGTACGACATGTACCTCACCATCGCCAATAACAGCCACCGCATGTACGGCTACCAGTTGCTGTATTTCAGGCGCAACGAAGGTCGATCTGACGTATGCGGCATACGGCTGTGGAATCGGCATGGATCTCAATTCAAGTGGCGGGGCTAGCGCAACCAAGAGCCCGTATAGCGGGAGTGCGAAGGGTTTCAAAGTCACGCTCACCGGTACGACAGTGACTGGCCAGAAGATTCGCATCATGTATCCAAGTACGGCAACACCACCCGCAGGTGGCACAGCGCCGTACAAAGAGGTCACCGCCGTGGGAACCTACTCGGTGCTATTCAGCGATGCAACTTGCCCGAGTTGGGCGACAAGCGCGCAGTGCACTCCGGTTTCCGGGAGTGCAGCGTATTCACTTCAAGTTCAGGTAGTTGGTGGAACGGTTGCTACAGATGTAGTCGGCGCCTTCAGCAATGTTTGTATCACCAGCATCACGCCGCTCTAAATTGGAGGCGAAGTAGTCTCGATCCACACCTTTTCTCAACCAAAACGGGGCGCTTCGGCGCCCCGTTTTAGTTGGCACGTGTCCTCGTTTAGTTGCATGCCTGGGTTCCGCCAACAACGCCGTTGCAGCCGTACCGGAGTGTGCACAAGGGTCAGATCCAGCACATGTGCAGCCAATCGGGCCTGGATCAGTACCGCAATTCGTGGGACCGTTCGATTGCGGAGTCTCGTGAGAGTCGCAGTTGTAGTCGAAGCCGCCGCATTTGTCCGCGGTCGGCAAGGTAGTCGGCGATCCCGGATAGGCGCTTGGATCACTGTCGCAGCAGTCGCCGGCCTTGTTGGCGTAGCCGGTTAGGGGCGTTGTTCCGCACTGGCTGCCATTCGAGCAATTCCCGCTCGTACGCTGATTGCTGCTCTGGCAAGAACCGCCGTTCGCAATCTGGGCCGTACAGTCACCGCCTGTGCAGTACTTGCCCGAGGTGCAGGGAACCGCGCTGCTCGCGGTGCAAGCGCCGGCCCCGTTGCACACCGAGGCCGTTTTCACGGCAAGATCGCCGCTACAGCTTGCTGCGCTGCAAGTCACCTCGCTTCCGGCATAGCTGCACTGGCTGGGCGGACTTCCCCCGCACTGACCAGCACAGCTCGCTTGCGTGGCCGCGCACGCCGCGCGAGTGCCACGAGGTGCAGCGCTGACCGTGGTGCAGGTGCCGACCTTGTTCGCCTCGGCGCACGCCTGGCATTGGCCGGCGCAGGGGCCGTCGCAGCACAACCGTGGTGCGCGTTTCGCGCCACTGCCGGACGCCCTGGCTTCAGGTAGCCGTGACCCTGGCACCCGTGACCGGGCCGGCCTTCGGGCCCGGCCCCTACTCCGAATCCCAGTGTCTATAGAACCTGCTTGACGGGAGACGTTCTGTCATACAAAATCCAATCTGTAATACGGAGGCACCTGAATGGCCAAGATGGTTCACGCCCGGCTCGACGACGGAAGCGAGCGCACGCTTTCCCGCTTGCGCCGCGCCACCGGTCTTTCCGATTCGGAGCTCCTGCGCCGCGGGCTGCGGGCCTTCGACCTCATGCAGGGCGGTCGCGGCGGGCGGCGCATCGCCGGTCTGGGTGCCTTCGCATCGGGTGTGCCCGACCTGGGTTCGAACAAGCGACACCTTTCGGGGTTCGGCGCACGTTGACGCCAGTACTTCTCGACACTGGCTGCATCGTGGCTTTGCTCGATCGCAGCGAGACCCATCACGAGGCCTGCGCTAAGGCGGTGTCCGAGGCCAGCTTCCCGCTGGTTACCTGCGAGCCAGTCATCGCGGAAGCTTGCTATTTGCTGCGCAAGCTTCGTGGCGCCGCCAATGCGGTTCTGGACAACGTAGGGCAAGGCGTGTTCAGCATCCCCTTTCGCATCGACCAGTCCACGTCGTCGCTGCGCGCATTGATGAAGAAGTATGCCCAGGTTCCCATGGATCTGGCCGATGCGTGTCTGGTTCACTTCGCCACGGAGCTTGGCGTCGGCCGCATCCTGACCCTCGACAGCGATTTCCACATCTACCGCTGGGGTAAGAACCGACCGTTCGAGTTGCTGATCGATATCTGAAACGGCTCTTGCGCTGGTCGAGATCGAGCCCCCCACGAGAAGACCAGCAGAAGCCGCCCGGCGCGCTGGCTGGACGGCTCCGCCTCGGCCCGGCATGGTTCTTCAGCGCTAAAAACCGCTTCGAAAGAACTTGATCGATTCCTCGACGCCCTGACAAGGTGAGGGAACTGTGGTTCGTTGCGCAGCATTCATCGGCTGTATGCTATTGGTCGGACTTGGCGTAAGCGAGGTCGGCGTGAGTGGACCTAGTACTGGAGGCGGACCGCCCCCTGCCGCGGGCAGAGCTGATGGAGCGAAGACGGAGAAGATAGATGGCCAAGAATGGCCTCAGCTCGCCTTGGGAGTCTGGCAGTTAACCAATACTGTGACTACCGACAAGCAGAAGGCCAAGACCTCGACGCTGAAGTCGGAAGCATGCACGGATCCAAGCTGGCTGCTGGCAACGTACTTTGGGCCAGGAACCGTGGAACGCGGGGGATGCCAGTTCAACTCGTGGCAAACCTCCACGAACCGCTACCGAATCGAGACTGCCTGCATGGTTCGGCGCGTGGGAGTGGCTCGCATGAAGGGTGCGATCGTCGTCGAGCCCCCTCGCGAATTCCGCATGGAGGCGGAGTTGATCGAGGGGAAGAAACACATCCAAATTGCTCAGGTCGGGAAATGGATGTCCAACTGTACCCATTAGCTTTCTCATCAAATAGCTTCGAGTCGCGCCAGCACCGAGGCCAAATTCTTGCGCCAGTCGGGCATGGGCCCCAGCAGCGCTTCGGTCTTGCCGAGATCGAGCACGCTGTACGCGGGCCGCGGCGCGGGGCGCGGGAACTCGGCGGTGGTACACGGTTCGATGGTGCAGGTGCGCCCGAGATTTTGCGCGATGGCGACGGTGAATTCGTACCACGTACACTCGCCGCCGTCGGTGACGTGGTAAGTGCCGGTGACACCGCGGTCGAGTAGCGCGAGCGTGGTCTTGGCCAAGTGTTCGGCGCTGGTGGGCCTTCCGCGCTGATCGTGCACGACCTTCAAGGCCGGCTTGTCGCGCGTGAGCTTGGCCATGGTGCGCACGAAGTTGCCCGCCCAGGGGGCGTAGAGCCAGCTCGTGCGCACGAGGAGGTGCTGGACACCGCTTGCGCGAATCGCATCTTCGCCCGCGGCCTTGGTACGGCCGTAGGCGCCGAGCGGCTGCAGGGGCGCGTCCACCGGGTACGGTCGTTCCGCGTTGCCGGCGAACACGTAGTCGGTGCTGAAGTGAACCAACGGTATGCCCGCGCGCTTGCACGCCTCGGCCAGCACGCCCGGCGCGGTCGCATTGCCGCGCATGGCGGCCTGCTCGTGCTCCTCGGCGCCGTCGACGTTGGTGTAGGCGGCGCAATTGACTAGCGCGCTCCACGGCTTGCGAAAAAGCGCCGCGACCTGGGCTGGCTCGCTGGCGTCGAAGTCGGGCAAATCGAAACCCTGGTAGGCACGGGCGGAACGATCGAGCAATTCGCGAAAGGCGCGGCCGAGCATGCCGCGATCGCCGACGAGTAGAATGGGTGCGCTCATGAGCTAGCCATGATAGCGCGGCAAGCGCGCAGGAACGATCTCGGCCAGGCGAGGCAGGGCCGCGTCCTTGGCCGAGAGCCGCGGCTCGGCCACCGGCCAAGAGATGGCGAGCGCGGGATCGTTCCACGCCACGCCCTGCTCATCGGCCACCGAATAGAGGGCCGTGCACTTGTAGGCGAACATGGCCGTCTCGCTGGTCACGCAGAAGCCATGGGCGAAGCCTGGGGGAATCCAAAGTTGGCGGTGATCTTCGCTGGAAAGGTGCGCCCCTGTCCACTTGCCGAAATTGGGCGATCCCACGCGCACATCGACGGCAACGTCGAACACCTCGCCCTCGAGAACGTAGACCAACTTGCCCTGAGCGTTCGGGTGCTGCAGATGCAGCCCACGCAAGATCCCGTGCGCCGAGCGCGACAGGTTGTCCTGTACGAAAGCGAGCTTGATGCCGGCCGCCGCGTAGCGCTCCTGGTGCCAGGTTTCCATGAAATAGCCGCGGGTATCGCCGAAGCGCTTGGGCTCGATGAGCAAGACTTCGGGCAGGTTCATGCTGGTAATCTTCACTGCGGACCTCTCTCGGCCAGTTGTAGAAGGTATTGGCCGTAGCCGGTCTTGGCCAGGGGCCTAGCCAGCTCTTTCAAGCGGGCCGCATCGATCCAGCCCTCGGCGAAGGCGATTTCCTCGGGGCAGGACACCATCAGTCCCTGGCGCGCCTGAATGGTCTGGATGAACTGCGCCGCCTGCAGCAACGAATCGTGGGTGCCGGTGTCGAGCCAGGCCACCCCGCGGCCCATCTTTTCGAGAAAGAGCTGACCGCGTTCCAAGTAGAGCCGGTTGAGGTCTGTGATTTCCAGCTCGCCGCGCGCGCTGGGCTTGAGCGATTCCGCCAAGCTCACCACTTGGTTGTCGTAGAAGTAGAGGCCGGTTACGGCGTAGTTGCTCCTCGGCCGCTGGGGTTTTTCTTCCAGGCTCAGCACGCGCCCGTCGTTGTCGAGCTCGGCCACGCCGTAGGCTTCGGGGTTCTGCACGAAGTAGCCGAATACGGTCGCGCCCGCACCTCGCTGCCCGGCCTTCTTGATCAAGGACGGCAACCCATGTCCATAGAAAATGTTGTCGCCCAGGACCAGCGCGCAGGGGTCGCCGGCGATGAACTCGCGCCCAATCAGAAAGGCCTGGGCCAGACCGTCGGGGCTGGGTTGCACGGCGTAGCGGATGGAAAGGCCCCACTGCGCGCCGTCGCCGAGCAGCTTGCGAAACGGCCCCTGGTCCTCGGGCGTGGTGATGACCAGGACGTCTCGGATCCCGGCCAGCATGAGCACCGACAGTGGGTAATAGATCATGGGCTTGTCGTAGACCGGCACCAGCTGCTTGCTGAGCGCGCGGGTGATGGGGTGCAGGCGCGTGCCCGAGCCGCCAGCGAGAATGATGCCCTTGCCGACCATGTCTAGCGGCCTCCGTAGTTCTGTTCGATCCATTGCCGGTATTCCCCGGTGCGCACGCTGGCCACCCAATCCGGATTGCCCAAGTACCAGCGCACGGTCTTGCGTATCCCAGAGGCGAAGGTTTCTTGGGGCTTCCAGCCGAAGCTCGCGCTCGATCTTGCTGGCGTCGATGGCGTAGCGCAGATCGTGTCCCGGCCGATCCTTGACGTAGGTGACCAGACCCAAAAGCTCAGCCTCGCTGGCGCCGGTCTCCTGCGCGACGATGGCGCACAGTTGTTTGACCACGTCGATGTTGCGCTGCTCGCTGCGACCGCCGATGTTGTAGGTTTCGCCGGGCTTTCCCTTCAATACGACGGTCCAAATCGCCTCGCAGTGATCGCCGACGTACAGCCAGTCGCGCACGTTCTCGCCCTTGCCGTACACGGGCAAGGGTTTGCGGTCGAGCAGGTTCTGGATCATGAGCGGAATGAGTTTTTCGGGAAACTGCAATGGCCCGTAGTTGTTCGAACAGTTGGTGATCTTGACCGGAATGCCGAAGGTGCGCCCCCAGGCGCGCACCAGGTGGTCGCTGGCGGCCTTGGACGCCGAATAGGGACTCGATGGGTCGTATTTTGTTTCTTCGGTGAAAAGCCCTTCCGCGCCCAGGGATCCGTAGACCTCGTCGGTGGACACGTGATGGAAGAGGCCCTGACCCGGCTTCCAGGCCTCGCGGCAGGCTTCGAGAAGATTGAAGGTTCCCTCGATGTTGGTGCGCAGGAAGGGCCGCGGCCCGGCGATGGAACGATCCACGTGGCTCTCGGCGGCGAAGTGGATCACGACCTCAGGCTGGTGCTTGGCGAAGGCCGCGCGCACCGCCTCGAAGTCGACGAGGTCGGCGCGCACGAAGCTGTAGTTCGCGCGCCCTTCCAAGCCGGCCAAGCTGCGCGGGTTCGCGGCATAGGTCAGGGCATCGAGGTTGACGAAGAGATGCTCGGGATGGCGCGGAACCAGCAGGTTCAGAAAGTTCGCGCCGATGAATCCGGCGCCGCCGGTGACGAGTATTTTCATGGGGGTTTCCGGGCGAAACCATACATCAATCCGGGCCAAATTCCCCAGGGAAGCGCTGGCCCCAAATACAAAGTGACGCCTCGCGGGCGCAGCTGTCGCCCTTGCCTGCGCACCTGCGTTCACGCGGCCGAGGATTTCCCGTAATTTCAGGGTGATCCACCATTTTAGTGACGTCCACGTCCTGCCGATGACCGAGGGAGGAAATGGGGACGATCATGGTGAAGGGAACCTTATGCCGAGCTCGGCATAAGAAGTAGCCGTTTACGTGAGTTGAGCGGAGCCGGAGGCGGAGCTCGCATTCACGTAAACGCGCGTTGGACGAAACGTTTGCGCGGCGGCTTGGCGGCTATGCGCCTATGCGATTGTTGTCCGGCTGCCGAGGTTTTGGTCGGCGCCGGTAGTGGCTTTCGCAAGGACATCGGACCGGATTGCACTAGAGTGTGGGGCACCGACGGGGTGGTGAGGGGCCAGCGTCGATTCGCGCCAGCTTGCAGAGACAGCGGCGGACAAAGCAGTGGCCATGACCGCTCGTAATTGGGTAGCGGTCGCGTCGCTCACGACCTTCATGAAGCATCTCTTGCTTGCGGCGGTGCGCGCACTGGCGGCAGCAACTGGCGCACTATTGTGCGCTGCTGACACCGCGGGCAGAGCAGGACATCCTGACCCGTGAGCGCGAGCAGCAGGGCCGGCCAGGGAAGATCCGGATCGATCCGGTTGGCGGATGGAAGATCGCCGCCGTCATAGGCGCCATCATGGGCGCCAGCGGTGGCCCCGGCCACGGCACCAGTATCGGCGGCGGGCAACAGGGCGCGCGCCTGTTCCAGGCTGGTGTTGACGTTGCCCGAGGACATGAGGCCGAAGTGGCGAATCTTGACGAAGCGGCTGGGGAGGATGTGCTGGAGAAATCGGCCGATGAATTCGGTCGGCGACAACGAGGCGGTGTCGCTGCCGCGGGTGCGGAAGACGACCGTTTGGTCGTCCAAGGTGACGATGCGAGCGTTGCTGATGGCCACGCGATGGGTGTAGCGGCCGAGATAGCGAAACACTTGCTCGGGGCCACCGAAGGGCCGCTTGGCGTAGACGACCCAGCTTGTCTTGTGGAGGCGCTGCCGGCGGCGACGGGCGGCGCGACATGGAACGTCATCGTGCAACTCGCCTTGGTCCAGCAGCTCTTGCAAGCCGGCCATGAATTTGCCGCGAAAGAGCGCGCCCACGACGTGAACGGGAAGGAGAAAGTCGCGCGGCGCCGGTACCCATTGGCTCTTGTCGTGTGCGAGACCGCCGCCGGTGACGATGCAATGGACATGAGGATGAAAGCACAGCTCCCTGGTCCAGGTGTGCAGCACGGCGGTGATGCCAAGCTGCGCGTCTTTGCCAAGCCAGCTCGGGTCGGAGGCCAGGCTCAGGAGCGTGTCGGCGGCAGATCGGAAAAGGAGAGCAAAGATCGCGGCCCTGTTGTTGTAGGCAAGGCTGTGCAGTTCACTGGGCAGCGTGAAGACGAGGTGGAAATAGTGAACGGGTAGGATACGTTGCAAGCGAGCCTCGACCCATCGGGCCTGGTTGAGCGCCTGACACTTGGGACAGTGGCGATTTCTGCACGAGTTGTAGGCAGGCGTCTCGAAGCCGCAGTCCGTGCAGCGGTCCAGGTGGCCACCGAGCGCAGGTGTCCGGCACGCGACGATGGCGCGCGCAACGTCGTGCTGGCCTTCTGTCAAGGCGTGGCTCTGGCGATAGTCGTCGAGGTGGCGGCGAAAGATGTCCGCCACCTCGAATGTGGGACGTACCACGGCTGCACCTGCCACGCCCGACGGGCATTGGGCATGTGCTGACATTCGTGGGCTGGGTCAGCCGAGGACGTTGCCCGCGGGAGTGCCGAGCAAATCGATGGGGCTCGGGGTGGCCCGCAGATGGGCGTTGCTCAGGTGCAGATAGGTGGTGGTAGATTCAAGGCAGGCATGCCCCAGTAGGACCTGCACGCTACGGATGTCGGCGCCGGTTTCAAGCATGTGGGTGGCGAAGCAGTGGCGCAGCATGTGCGGGTAAACGTGCTTCTGGATTCCGGCCTGGCGCGCGACCTTGACAATGACTTTGTAGATGCTTTCGCGCGTGAGCTGCGTTCCCGGGCGTTGCGAGCGGCCACCAGGAAACAACTCGGGGCCGGCGGGACGCGCGGCCCTCCAGTAGGTGCGCAGTGCTTCGAGAACGCGCGGGCTGAGCATCACATGGCGCGCACCCGTCTTGCCCTCGCGCACGTGGATCAGCATGCGCTCGCTGTCGATGTCCGTCACCTGCAACGCCGCGATCTCGCCGACACGCAGGCCGGCGCCATAGGCCAGCATGAAAATGGCGCGATATTTGGGCGAGTCAGTGGCGGCGAGCAAACGGGCGACTTCGGAGCCGCTGAGAATCTTGGGAGAGAGGCGTGGAACTTTTGCGCGAGGAACTCCGACGGTAGCGTCGTTGCCGGTGGTGGCAAATAGCAGGCAGCGCACGGCGGCCAGGGCCACATTGCGGGTACGCGCCGCGCGGCCTTTGCGGCAGAGGTCGAGCACAAAGCTCTCCACGTCGGCCGCAGTGACAGCAGCGGGCGCCTTACCCACGTGGGCAAGAAACCTTCGTGCGTAGCCGCTGAATGTGTACACCGTCATCGGGCGGTGTCCACGCAGCTCCATGTGGATCTTCATTCTCTCGATGGAATTCTGGACATCGGTCGGGTCGGACATGGTGATCTCCTTGGCTTGGGTGAAAGCCAAAGAGTCACCCATCATCGGCTTGAACACTCGACCGTGGCGACGCGCGACGAGCTCAGCTCAGGATGGAAGCCTGCCCCACGCCAACGCATGCCAAGCAGCACTGCCGCCAAGCTGCCGCGCAAGCGGCTTCGTCCAACCCGCATTATGTGGAGTGCCGGATTATGTGGAGCTGGCGCGTGTCATCGGCGCTGATCTCGACGATGGATTGGTGAATGGCGCCGCGTAGCGGCTCCACATAATCCGGGGCAGCGTCCGGCTTCTCGGCCCGATGGCCGAGATGGAGGACGCCATGCTGGAAGGACTCGTTCATCGAAAGCAAGATCGTGCTCGACTCGAAGCAAGCCCCGCGCGCGACTTTCTCGGACAATTCGTCGCTGCGCTTCTGGAGAAGCGGTACCGCCACAAGACCGTCGTCCGTTACGTATTTTCTGCGGATCGCCTGGGCCGATGGTTGCGAGACCGAGGACAGACGGTGCGACAGCTGGATGAAGCCGCCTTAGCCGCGTATTTGATCGAGCTCGGGAGGCGTCGCAGAGGTAGACAGCCGGAAGGCCGCCTTCCTACTACAGCAGCAGGGGCGCACAGTTTCTTCGCCTTTCTTCGCCAAACGGGAATCACCCGCGAGCCGATTCCCGCGCCTGCTTCGGAGTCGGAGCGGTGGATGGAATTGTACAACTACCATCTTGAGCATGCTGCGGGACTGTCGGTAGGCACGCGGCAGATCTACTGCCGGTACGCCCGGCTGCTGCTCGCGGAGCATTTCGGCGACCGTGCGATTGAGTGGACGGTCTTGACTGCCGATCATTTGGCGGATTTCGTTCGACGGAAGGCGGCGCAGCTCAAGCCGTCGGCAAGCCACCCACCCGTAACCGCCGTTCGCGCTTTTGTTCGCTTTCTCGTTTCCCGCGGTGTTGTTCCCAGCGGCCTCGAAGCAGCCGTGCCAACTGTTCGCCAGTGGAAACAAGCCTCGCTGCCCAAGGCTCTCACCGCCGGGGAAGTCCAGCAGGTGCTGTCGCTTTGCGATGGCGAGACGGTCGTGGCGCTTCGTGACCGCGCAGTCTTACTGCTCCTGGCGCGCCTGGGTCTGCGCGCGGGGGAAGTAGCTGCGCTCCAAATCGAGCATTTCCGATGGTCTGCCGGCGAGATTCTCGTCGTCGCTGGCAAATCCGGCCGTGAGAGGCTGTTGCCTCTGTCCGATGAGGTCGGTCGCGCTGTGGTGGCGTACCTTCGCCATCGCCCACTGAGCGGCGACCGTCGAGTCTTTCGGTGCAATCGGGCACCCTACCAGCCTCTGGCTCCGTATTCCGTTGGTGAAATCGCCGGACGTTTCCTGCGTCTGGCAGGTCTGCCGACCGGCCACCGCGGCGCCCATGTCCTCCGGCACACAGTCGCAACCCAGATGGTACGGCAAGGTGTTGCCTTCAAGCAGGTGGCGGACGTGCTCGGCCACGCCCGCCTCGATACCACCGCGATTTACGCGAAACTCGACCTCGAGACGCTGTCGCGACTTGCCCTGCCTTTCCCCGGAGGTGTGTCATGAGGCCAGGTGAGCTTCGTGACCGACTCGATCGCTATATCGCCCTTCGGAGGGCAGTTGGATTCCCCATGCGTGCCGAGGAGCGGCTGCTGCGGGACTTTGTGAAATTCGTCGAGCATCGAGGCGAGGATGAGGCAGTGCGATCACAGGTGGCCGTCGATTGGGCATGCCTCGACGATCATTGCGGGGTCTCGGGTCCAGCTCGCCGGCTCAGTATCGTACGCGGGTTCTTGGCCCACGTCCGTGCTTCAGTGCCGCAAACAGAAGTTCCGCCGGTGGGGCTTGTCGCAGGCAATCGGCGCCCCACACCTTACATCTACACGGATCAGGAGCTCCGAGCCCTGGTCGAGGCCGCTCGACTTCTAGGCCCAAACGATTCCCTGCGTCCTCACACGCACGCTACCATTATCGGCTTGCTTGCCGCCTCGGGTTTGCGCGCGGGTGAGATTACGAGACTGCGGCTCGAAGATGTCCACCTTGAAGCCGAGCTGCCACACCTTCGAGTGCTCGACACCAAATTCCACAAGTCGCGTCTGGTTCCCTTGCATCCCTCGACGGCAACGGCACTGCGAGCCTACGCGACTCAAAGATCCCGGCTCGGGTACGACGGACTGTGTGACCACTTCTTCGTCTCCGAACGCCCCGGAGCTATCCAATACCAGAGCATTCGGCGGACTTTCGTCGGACTTGTCCGACGGCTTGGCCTTGGCACTGGGACGCAGCATCTGCGGCTACATGATCTTCGCCACACCTTCGCCGTGCGACGCTTGCTCGCCTGGTATCGGGAGGGTGCGGATGTCCGTGCCCGACTGCCCGAATTGTCCGTCTATCTCGGTCACGTCCGGCCCGAGGACACCTACTGGTACCTGTCGGCCATCCCCGAGCTTCTCGGAATCGCCGCTCGCCGTTTCGAGCACTTCGCGGACGTGGGAGGTCTCCCGTGACAGCCGTCGGCAACCTGGCGCCTCTCCTACGGGACTTCTTCGCTCTGCACCTACTGGGCTACAAGCGCGCAAGTCCTCAAACCGTCGCTGCTTACCGCGATGCCTTTCGCCTCCTGCTTGTGTTCTTGAAGAAGCTACGTGGACGGGAGCCATCGCAACTTCAGCTCGATGACCTCGACGCAACCGCCATCCTGGCATTTCTGGACCACCTCGAGGCCGATCGAAAGAATTCAATCCGATCCCGCAATGCGCGCTTGGCGGCACTCCGCTCCTTCTTCCGCTTCGTGGCTTTTCGCGAGCCCTCGTACGTCGCCTTGGCCAGCCAGGTGCTCGCCATTCCCATCAAACGCGAGGACCAGCGGGTGGTGGGATACCTGACCCGTCAGGAAACGGATGCCCTGCTCGCCGCGCCCGATCGCACACAGCGCACGGGTCGGCGCGACTACGCGCTTCTCCTGACCTTGTACAACACCGGCGCTCGCGTCTCCGAGATCACCTCTGTTCGACGATCACAGGTCACTTTCGGCAGCACCGCACTCATCGCTCTTCACGGCAAGGGACGCAAAGACAGGAGCGTTCCCCTGTGGGCCAAGACCGGCCGTATCCTCACGGCCTGGTTCGCGGAAATCGACGACGCGCCCGATGGCCCAGCCTTCCCCAACGCACGGGGTGGATCGCTCACCCGCGATGGTGTCCGATACATCCTCGACCAAGCGGTCACCGTCGCGACTCCACGCTGTTCCAGCCTTCGTGGCAAGAAAATCTCACCCCACGTCCTTCGCCATACGACCGCGATGCACCTGCTACAAGCGGGGGTCGACTGCTCCGTCATCGCGCTCTGGCTCGGACACGAGAGCCTTGAGACCACACACATTTACGTCGAAGCGGATCTGGCGACAAAAGAGGCCGCGCTCAGCAAGCTGCCTCCACCACAGACGAGCATCCGGCGCTTCAAGCCCGACGACGCTTTGCTCACCTTCCTTGGGAGCCTCTGATTATGTGGAGCCGCACCGCAATGTCTGCCTCTCTTTCACCGATGGGGATCGCAGGTTGCCCCCAGCCCAGCTCCACATAATCCGGCACTCCACATAAGGAACCTCTTCGATCGGCTGCCGATGGCGCCGGCACCGATTCGGCGTGGTGGCCGCCATCTATGTCATCGCCTCCGTAGGTTACGCAGATGCAAGTGGCTTGTCCGCGGCTGTCGCGAAAGGTAGCGATGCAAAGCAGGAAGCGAAGGCGCGTTTTGTTTCGGGCCAAAGCCACTACAACCTCAATGAATTCACCGAGGCCTTGGTCGACTTCAAGGAAGCCTATCGGCTGCTGCCTGATCCGGTCTTTCTCTACAACCTCGGCCAGTGCGAACGACAGCTTGGCCACCTAGAGGAAGCCGTCCGCTTCTACCGCAGCTTTCTACGCGAGCAGCCCAAGGCACCCAATCGCCAAGATGTCGTACACAAGATCGAGGAAATGGAGACCGCGCTCAAGGCCAAGCAAGCCGAGGCGGACAAGGACGTGACTCCGGTCGCGAACCCCGAATCCGCGCCGCCTGGGGCCGCCGCGGTTGCCGACGTGCCTGCCAACGCTCCCTCGGCGACGAATGTCGCGGTCACACCGTCTTCACCTTCGCCCGCCGCACCGAATCCTGCTATTCCGACTGCGGCACCGCCCGCCAGATCCGAAATCCCGGAAGCGGTGGCGAGCAGAATCGATCTGACCGCCACGCCTTCAACGCCCGTTGCAAGCGAGAGCCCAGCCTTCTATTCGCACTGGTGGTTCTGGACCGCCGCTGGCGTCGTCGTGGCCGGAGCGGGGGTGGAAATCTACGCGGCAACCGCGAGCCGCGCTCCCTCGGCGCCTGGATCCGCGCTCGGTTCGAAGAGGGTGTTCTAGATGTACGCGGTGGCGAAGTTCCGCGCCCACGCGCTTCTGGCTGTCCTGCTCATCTCTTCGGCAGCGTGCAAGCAATCCGCTGGCACCTTCGTCTTGCTGAAATTCGACGGCACTATTCCGGAGGGCAAGCCGATTCTCAGTATCGCGGTCAGCCTTCAACTTGGCACGCGCACCGATTCGACGGTGTTCTCGGCGCCAGCCGGCGGCGCCATTGCCTTGCCCACGGATGCCACCTTGCAGATCGACAGTGGCGAAGGCGACCTGGCGGTCGCGGCCACCGCGCTTGCCGGCGACCAAACGCCGCTGGCGACAGGATCCACGCACGGGCCTGTGACCGCTGGACAGACGATTACCATCACCGTTCATTTGGGAAGCACCAACAGCGATGCAGGAACCGGTGGCTCGGCGGACGCTCAGCAGGATTCCCAAGTCGGCGGCAAGGACGCCACAGCGGATGCTCCCAACCCTCTTGGCGACGCCGTCGCGCCGGATCTCTTTCGTGCCCTGGCCGACGCCGCCGACTTGAGCCCCGGAACAAAGGACGCGGGCACGGGTGGCTTGGGCGGGACTGGAGGATCCGGTTTGGGCGGAGCCACTGCCAGCGACGGAGGCAGCGCCCCCGACGGAGACGCCGCGGGCGGGGCTGGCGGGACTCTCAGCGGAGGCAGCGGAGGAGCTGCCATGGGCGGCGCCAGCGGAACCTTCCAATTGAGTTCGCCGGTCTCAGCGCTCGACTTTGGCGCTGTGCCTGTGGGTAGCGTGTCGGCTCCACAGACCCTGACCATCACCAACCTCGGCGCCGGTATGAGTCCCGCTCTCGTGATCTTCGTGAACGACGGGCACCACTTCCCCATGTTTCAAGATCGCTGCAGCGGGGCTGTGCTGAGGCCAGGCGACACCTGCACGCTGGCGTTTACCTTCAACCCAGACGCGGCTGGCAGCCTGCAAACCAACGGTACGGTGGGTCCGGCCCAAGGACCGGCGGCCCAGTTCACCCTGGGTGGAACCGGCTCGAGCGGCGTCACGACGCTGAACATGTCGCCGTCCACCGTGGATTTCAAAGCCGTGGACGTGGGCATTTCATCCGCAGTGAGCTTCACTGTCACCAACAACGGCACAGCCGATTCGGGTCCGCTCAAGATCCTGGTCAACCCGGCCTCGGCTTTCCAGATCACCAATGACCGCTGTTCCATCACGACCCTGGGCAAGCTTGGCCAGTGCACGTTCTCCTTGGTCTTCGCGCCGCAGACCATCGGCCCCGTGTCGGCCACCATTGCCGCCCAATCGGCCTCGGGAATCGTCGCCACCTCCAGCGCCAGCGGTGTGGGACAAGATCGAGTGC
This sequence comes from uncultured delta proteobacterium, assembly GCA_963723955.1. GTDB lineage: Bacteria > Myxococcota_A > Polyangia > Fen-1088 > Fen-1088 > Fen-1118. The sequence continues at coordinate 224,558 of CAVRSU010000009.1, read as the reverse complement.
AGCTCACGATCCAGTTCGCAGGCGCAGGCGGAGGCACGGTCACCGGCCCCAACCTGAACTGCCCCAGCATCACGGCCTGCTCCATCGGCATCGTGCGCACGGATCCGTCGTCATTTCCCAGGCTCGATCTCTCGGCCCTGGCCAATAGCGCCTCGCTCTTCTCGGGCTGGAGTGGTGCCTGTACCGGCACCGGGAACTGCACCCTTGTCATGGACAGCGCGAAGACCGTGACCGCGACCTTCGATCCCATCAAGCCCTGATCTGAGTCTTGGGATGGATCCTTGTCCATCTCGGACCTGATACTCTCTGTCATGATCAGCCTGCAACCGAGCGAACAGCGCGCGCTGCTCGAGCGCTTCCTGCGCTATGTCCAAGTCGACACGCAGAGCGACGAAAGCTCGCCTTCCTTTCCTTCGACGGACAAACAGAAGAACCTTGCCCGTTTGCTGGTGGATGAGCTCAAGGCCCTGGGCTGTACCGACGCGTGCATGGCCGAATCGGGACACGTCTACGCCACGGTGCCATCGAACTTGCCGCACGACCACCCCGCGGCCGGCAAAGTTCCCGTGCTGGGTTTGCTCGCCCACCTCGACACCTATCCCGGAACGTCAGGCGCGCACGTCCGCCCGCAGGTCGTCGAGGCGTATGACGGTGGCGATCTCGTCCTGCCCGCGACGGGCGCAAAGATCCTCGCCGCCAGCCAGCCCAATCTCGCCCGCTGCGTGGGCCACACCCTGGTCCACACCGACGGCACCACGCTGCTCGGCGCCGACGACAAGGCCGGCATCGCCGAGATCATGACCTTGGTGGATTGGCTTTTCGCGCATCCTGAATTTCCCCGCGGCAAGCTGCGCGTGGCGTTTACGCCCGACGAGGAAATCGGCCGCGGCATCGACCGATTCGACGTGGCGGGATTTGGAGCGCACTACGCGTACACGCTGGATGGCTCCGACCTTGGCGAGGTCGAGGACGAGACCTTCAGCGCGGACGCCGCCACCATCGCCATCGTTGGCCACGACGTACACCCGGGCCAGGCCAAGGACGTGATGATCAATGCCGTGCGCGTGGCCTCGGCCATCGTCGCGGCCCTGCCCGCCGACCGATTGCCCGAGTCGACGGCGGGACGCGAGCCATACCTGCATCCCTATTTCCTGACCGGAGACGTGGCGCGCGCCCAACTGCGCCTGCTTGTGCGCGCCTTCACCGACAAGGAATTGCGCGAACGCGAGGACGTGTTGCGCGCGATCATCCGCGATGTCGAGGCGCGCTTTCCGGGTGCTCGCGTCGACCTAGAAATCAAGCCGTCCTATCGCAACATGGGCGAGCGCATCGTCAAGGATCCAAAGGTGCTCGACCACGCCATCGAAGCGGTGCGACGGCAGGGACTCGAGCCCGTGCGCCGCGCAGTTCGCGGCGGCACCGACGGGTCACGCCTCTCGGCCTTGGGACTTCTGACCCCCAACCTATTTTCCGGCGGCCAAAGCATCCACTCGGTCAAGGAGTGGATTTCACTACAGTGGATGGCCCAAGCGGTTGGCGTGTGTCTGCACCTGATTGAGGTGTGGGTAGAGAATTCGCAGGAGACGTAGCCGGCTTTGCCTGCCAATTGCGCTTCCGAGGTGAAATGGCGGGCAGGAATGGGCAATGGCGGACAGACGATCATGACGCTGCGTAAAAACAGTCCAGCACCCATTTCACCAGTCCCAGTTTCTGACCTCTCCGATACATCGCAATGTATGGACCGTAGTTCTTTTCAAGCGGCCTTGGTTCAATGGTGAAGAGGTCGGTTTTGAAACCGAATCTGGAAAGAATTGTCCAGAGCACATACCTAGCTGTATGGCCGTTACCATCAACATACGGATGGATTGTTAAGAAACTCACGAAGATATCGCATACCGTTTCCGCGCATAGCAGTAGTCGGTGCCCAGGCTGAGCTGTCGGAGTCGAATAATCGAGAGCTGCAATTCCGTCTCCAATTGTGACGCCAAGACCCGCCATGGCGCTGTCCACAAGTTGGGCGGGTAGCCCAACCATGGGATCTCCATCTATTCCAACCGGATAGCCAATGAGACCGGTGTAGCTCTCATTCTGACGGCTCATCAGCGGTGGCGGCGTGAGGCGATGTCGACGATGTTGTCGGGTAGAGATACGATCTGGACGTAGGTTGCAGCGAGCATGCGCCAGGCACGATCGAAACGGTCGCTTTGCTCCAAGGCGCGCAAGGTGAGAATGGCTTGACCACCGTCGTGGCGCCAGCGCATGCCAGAGCGCTTGAGTCTCTGTGAGACCAGCGTCTTGCACGCGGCCTCGACGATGCCCGAGCCGATGGGGAGATGTCGGCGAGCGAAGCTGGCGTAGCGCATACGATGGCGATGGTGGCGAAAATACCCGAGCGCGGAAATCACCTTGCGATTTCGCCGGTGATGCTTGGCCAGGTAGCGCAAGTGGCGAATGACTTTCTCCACGCCATCGGTGTCGTGGCGCAAGATGTGGCGATGCTTCTCGAATTCCAGTGTGAAGCGGACGGTGCCTTCGCCATGCACGGCGACCATCGCGTCGGCGAGGTGCTCGGCGGCATGGAAGAAATCCACGATCTGATAGCCCGCGTAGCCATCCGGCAAGGTGCCCAGGAAGGCCCAATTGTCTTTGGCTCCGTCTGCGATGGTGACGACGCGAAGGTCGGGACGGCGCGCGAGAATGGTCATCAGCTCCGCCGTGAGGCTGGCCTTGAGCGTGGGCTTGCCGGCTTCTGGCATGCGAGCGATTCGCCTGGTTAGCAGCAGCTCGCCAGCTCCGTCATAGAACATCAGCGTTCCACAGCTTGCCTCGTTGTAGCCGGTGGGTCCCTTGGCCAGTTTGCCCCGGGCGCGGGTGGCGGCGCATTTCTTTTCGCGCTGGCCGTCCTTCATGGGAATCAACACGCCGTCGAGGGAGACGGCGACGACCACGGCAACCGCGGGCACGCTCTCTTGGTCGCGTAGGCGCTTCTCGAAGTCGATGCGCTCGGCTTCCCAGCGCGCCGACAGTGCCTTGGCCATCCGGTCCAAGCTGGACTTCGATGGACACATGCCGCCCATGCGGACGAGCAGCTCCTCACTCTCGCCGGGTGTGAGGTGTGCAACCATCCACGCCGCATTCTGGGCTGCGAGCGGCGTGAAGTAACCGGCGACAACACCGGCACGCAACTCCATCGGGCACACCGCGCGTTCGCCGTCCTGTCGGGTCGAGTACAGCGTCCGTTCGATGCTGGCAGGCCCGGCGGCCGTCATGTATGTCTGCGAACAGCGAAGGACGCGTCGGTGTGGAACGCCGTCCACTTCGACTGCGGGTGCGTCGGTGTCGAGTCGGGCCAATTCCTCGGCTACGAATTCCGCCTCGGCCGCGGCGAAACGACGGCGCGCCTCACGCTCGAAGGTCTCGAAGTCCTTGTCGCCGGTGCGGGCGGCCTGGCGTTCACGCATGAACGCGCGCAGTTCATCGAGGGCCGTTGTCTGCTTGCCAACAAGTGCGGGAATCTGGGAATCTGTCATGGGGCATCCTCCGAGGATTTCGGTTTCGACAATCTCGAAGTACCCCGGCAGGCTCTGCCCTTTCAACAAATTACGCTGCCGGATACTTTGTCACCGGCCACGCGGTCGACCGTCCAATTCCCCTGTATTTCTCGGTCAATTCAAGATCTGCACCCAATGAGACCTTTCATGGGAGCCCCCCGGTAGTTTCCAGCAAAATGCGGAAATAGAGGAGGCGTCAGCCCTTGAAAGAAGAACTTGTGCGTTCGACGCGTATCCTTGGTTCTGCCGACAACGTCATAACCTGGACTGAGGACTCGTTTTTGCTCCTCAGCTATCCGCTTAGAAAGCAGTTCGGTAGCGTATTGACTGCTCTCGCGGTACTGCCAGGGTTCCCACGACACGTTTGATCTACAGGGCGATCAGTCGTGCCAGGCTCTGGGCTTCCTTGTCTATGTCGACTTTCTTCGCGAACGAGGCTTCTTCGATTTGTTGTGCGATACCGACCAGCGACATGAGGTCTGGATGTACGATGCCATCCCTAATCCTGGCAAGCATAGCTTGCGTCTGCGCGGTTAGAGCCGCGAGATCCTGGCTCGCTTGGCAATCTTCAACTACCGGCAAGTGATCACTAGTGATCGTCAATGAATGAATGGGCTGGAATAGGTCCTTGCGGATAGCTACGTCGGTAGCATCGAACAGGCAGAACGACAACGTGGCAACGGAAACCGCCGTGAAGAACAAGTTGCCCAGCCACGTTTTTGAGAACAATGGGCACACCTCAGCGACCGAGCGGGTTTCGCTTTCCAGCCGGGTGAACTCGACATCGGATTCAAAAAATGAGTCTTGCATGGTGATGTAGGTGTTTTGTCTATCACGAAGGGAAAAAAGCGGAAATCTCTTTGTCGATCTTGGCGCACTCCTCTAGCTGTTGTACCAGTATACCAGTCGGAAGAGCTACACGCACGACGGGCCGAACTTCAACCGATGAAAGGTTTCTAGTTCTTCCTGCAGCGAGAAGGCTTGGTGCTGGAATCTCGAAGAAATCCATCTCCGCGCTAGTGCCACCATGCATCATTACGCACACTGTGGCAACCATGACGTGATCCTTCTCGGTCAGCCACGATTTGGCGTCATTCGCTGGCGCGTGCTGCATGTAGGTGTTCTGCGTTACGGAGCTTCTCAGCTTCACAAAGAACTCCGCTGTGTTCTTCCACATTGCGTGAAAAGCCTCCAGCGGCATACGAATTTCGAGACGAGTTCGCAATGCGTTCTCGCCATACTTCTTGTTTCCAAAACCGAACGTAACCCAGCTTTCATCGCGAACGATCCATCCCGAATTTGCCGTGTAGATATCGTGCGGCAGCGGCAGACGCCCCAAATCGAGTTCATAGGTTCCATCTCCACGTTGCAGAAGATGTCCAGACGTTACGGATATGGCTTTCCCCGCCGAAATTGACGGGTCATGGGCGCGGTAGACAGGGTTCCGCTTTGACATGGATCTCCTTGGGCGCATTGCGGAGCGGTAGCCGGTACCATAGTGCGCGGCACATGGTTCGCGCAAGGTGAAGAACACCATCGCTCTATGGCGACTCCGCCACGCGTCCGCTCTGGGGGTTGCGGCGATAGCGAACTCCCCGTCAGTGACTCGGAATTCTCGTGATCTTCACTTTCAAGTCCCGATGGGGACACCAAGGTTTCAGTTCCCCGCACCGCGATGCTTGCGCCTCTGCCCCTTCGCCGCTGCGTGGAAATTCGGTAGCCGACGGCGGCGAGTGGACCGATCGCCTCAGGCGTGAACACGCGCCGCCTCCCCTGACCTCGCTACGGACTACGTCGGCTCGCCCGCGACCTGGCTCACTTCCACCCTCGCCGCCACCGGTGCCTTCTTTCGCGACGACACGCGATCGAGCCACAGGTAAATGACCGGGGTCGTGAACAGGGTCACTAGCTGCGAAAGAAAGAGTCCTCCCACCATGGCGATGCCGAGCGGGCGGCGCAGCTCGGAGCCCGTGCCGCCGCCGATGGCCAGAGGAAGGGCACCGAGAAGTGCCGCCATGGTGGTCATCAGGATGGGACGGAAGCGCAGAAGGCTCGCCTCGCGGATGGCCGCTGCCGCGGAGGTGCCACGGGTTCGGCGCGACTCGATGGCGAAGTCGACCAGGATGATGGCGTTCTTCTTCACGATGCCGATGAGCAAAATGATACCGATGAGCGCGATGATGCTGAACTCGGTCTTGAACGCGGAAAGTGCCAGCAGCGCCCCCACGCCGGCGGAGGGCAAGGTCGACAGGATGGTGATGGGATGGATCAAGCTTTCGTAGAGCATGCCAAGCACGAGGTACACGGTAACGAGGGCAGCGAGAATGAGCCAGGGCTGGCTGCTGGTGGAGCTCTTGAAAGCCTGCGCAGTTCCCTGAAAACTGCCGCGCAGACTGTCAGGGAAGTGCATCTGCGCTTCGGCCTTATGAATGAGCTCGACGGCATCGCCGAGTGCAACACCAGGGGCCAGATTGAAGGAGATGGTGGTGGCTGGGAACTGCCCCTGGTGGTTGATGGCCAGCGAGGCGTTGCCGGGACCGAACGTGGCGATCTCCGATAGCGGCACTTGGGCGCCCGTGGGCGTCGATACGTAGATGCGGCCAAGGGCTTCGGGGCCGCTCTGTTGCCCACTCTTCGCCTCCAAGCACCACACGATAGTAATTGAGCTGGGTGTACGAAACCGCGACCTGGCGCTGGCCAAAGGCATCGTACAGCGCCTCGTCCACGGCCTGCGGCAGAATGCCGAAGCGGGCGGCGCGTTCGCGGTCGAGGGTCACCCCAAGTTGCAGCCCAGCGGTCTGCTGGTCAGTGTTCACGTCCTTGAGTGCACTCAGGCTGCGCAGCTTTTCCAGCACGTGCGGCGCCCATTGATTGAGTTCGTCGAGGGTAGCATCTTGCAGTGTGTATTGGTATTGCGTGCGTGCCGAGCGCCCGCCCAGGCGCAGGTCCTGGACGGATTGCAGAAACAGGCGCATCCCGGGCACGCGCCCGATCTTAGGGCGAATGCGAGCAATGATTTCGTCGGCGCTGGATTTGCGCCCGGGCTTGTCTTTCAGTGCGATGAACAGGGTACCGGCATTGCCGGTCGAGGCATTCGACGAGCCGATGAAGGACACCACGTGATCGACGTCGGGATCGGCCGACACCGTGGCGTTGATCTGTTCCTGGTAGACCTTCATGGCCGGGAACGAAATGTCCTGGCTGGCCTCGGTCGAGCCCATCAACATGCCCGTGTCTTGCTGGGGAAACAGACCCTTGGGCACCACAATGTAGAGGAAGACCGTGAAGGCGACCGTGCCGATGGTCAGTGCGAGTGCGGCCACCTGGTGGCGCAGGATCCAGTCGAGGCAGCGGGCGTAGAGGCCTTGCAGTGCCGTGAACCCGCGCTCGGACACGCGGGCAAAGCGCGTGGGCTTGTCCTCCGAAAACCGGCGCAGCAGGCGCGACGACATGGTCGGAGTCAGGGTGAGCGACACGACTGCCGACACGACGATGGCAATGCTGAGCGTGACCGAGAATTCGCGAAAGAGCCGTCCCACGATGCCGCCCATGAGCAGCAGCGGAATGAAGACCGCGAGCAGCGACACGGTGATGGACACGATGGTGAAGCCGATCTCCTTTGCGCCCTGGTACGCGGCCTCGGACGGCGACATGCCTTGCTCCACGTGGCGCATGATGTTTTCCACCACCACGATGGCGTCGTCGACCACGAACCCGGTGGCGATGGTCAGCGCCATAAGCGACAGGTTGTCGATGCTGTAGTCGAGCAGGTACATGACCGCAAAGGTCCCGGTGAGAGAGAGGGGAATGGCCACCGCGGGGATCATGGTGGCGCGCAGCCGGCGCAAGAACAGCAACACCACCAGCACCACCAGGCCGATGCTGATGAGCAAGGTCATCTCCACGTCGCGCACCGAAGCACGAATGGTTCCGGCGCGATCGAGTGCGATCTGAATTTTGATGGCGGGCGAAATCGAGGTCGCCAGGGTGGGCAGCAGAGCTTTCACCCGGTCGATGGTTTCCAGAATATTCGCACCTGGTTCGCGGCGGACGATGAGCACGACCGCGCGTTTGCCGTCCACCCACCCGGCCACGCGATTGTTTTCCACGTCGTCGAACACCTTGGCCACGTCGCGCAGACGAACGGCGGCGCCTCCGCGATAGGTGATGATGACGTTGCGAAAGGCCTCGGCGCCGAAAAGTTGGTCGTTGGACGACAGGACCAGCGTGCGCTGGTCGTTGGCCAGCGCACCCTCGGGACTGTTGACCGTGGCTTGCGCGAGGGCATTGCGCACGTCCACCATGCCCAGGCCCAAACCCGCGAGGGCGTCGAGATCGACCTGCACGCGCACGGCAGGCTGCTGCCCACCTCCGACGAAGACTTGGCCCACGCCCTGCACCTGCGACACCTTCTGCGCCAGAATCGTATTGGCCGTGTCGTAAACCTGCGCCAGGGGCAGGGTGTCCGAGAACAATCCCACGATGAGCACGGGTGCATCGGCGGGATTGACCTTGCGGTAGGTCGGACGGCTGGGCAGGTTGGGTGGCAGCTCGCCGCCAGCCGCGTTCATGGCCGCCTGCACGTCGCGCGCGGCGCCGGTGATGTCGCGGCTCAGATCGAACTGCATGGTGATGCTGGTGGCACCGAGAGAGCTGGCCGAGGTCATCTCGGTGAGACCGGCGATGCGCCCGAAGCGACGTTCGAGCGGCGTGGCCACCGAGCTGGCCATGGTCTCGGGGCTGGCGCCAGGCAGCGCGGCCTGTACGTTGATAGTTGGGAAATCCACGCGCGGCAGGGGCGCCACCGCCAGGTTGAAGTATGCGGTGAGGCCCGCCAGGATGAGCGCGACGGCCAACAGGGACGTGGCGATCGGCCGGCGAAGAAAGGGCCCGGAGATATTCACGCCACGGGTTCTCCGACGGTGGAATTGGGTGGAACCACGACAGATGCGCGCGGCGCCTTCGCCTTTCTGAGGTGGCGCAGGCGATCCATGGCCAGGTAGATGACGGGCGTGGTGTACAGGGTGAGCACCTGCGAGATGAGCAATCCCCCCACGATGGCGATGCCGAGCGGGCGACGCAGCTCCGCGCCCGTGCCCCGGCCAAGTGCCATGGGCAAGCCGCCGAGCAAGGCCGCCATGGTGGTCATCATGATGGGGCGAAAGCGCAGAAGGCACGCTTGGTGAATGGCGCTCTCGGGATCGAGGCCCTTCTCGCGCTCGGCTTCAAGGGCGAAGTCGATCATCATGATGGCGTTCTTCTTGACGATGCCGATGAGCAGGATGATGCCGATGAGCGCGATGATGCTGAATTCGATGCGGCAGATGAGCAGCGCGAGCAACGCGCCCACGCCGGCCGACGGCAAGGTGCTCAAGATCGTAATTGGGTGGATATAGCTTTCGTAGAGGATGCCGAGCACGATGTACATCGTGATGAGCGCGGCGAGGATGAGGATGGGTTCGTTAGCGAGCGACTCGGAGAAGACCTTGGCCGTGCCTTGAAACGAGGGGTGCACGCTGGGCGGCAGATCGAGCGACTGCATGGCCGCGTCGATGGCGGAGACCGCGTCGCCCAGGGCCTCGCCGGGTGCCAAGTTGAAGGACAAGGTGGCGGCGGGGAACTGCCCCTGGTGCGCGATGGTCGGGGTGTGGGACGACTGCTCGTAGTGCGCGATGGTGTCGAGCGAGATCGGATTGCCGGTGGCCGAGCGCACGTAGATCGAGCGCAGTGCCACTGGATCCTGCTGGAACGAAGGCGCGACCTCTAGAATCACGCGATACAGGTTGAGCTGGGTGAAGATGGTGGAGACCTGGCGCTGGCCGAAGGCATCGTAGAGCGTGTCGTCGAGGGTTTGCGTGCTGATGCCGAGCTCTGATGCCATGTCGCGATCGATGACCAGGGAAAGCCCGAGGGCGGTGGACTGGCGGTCGCTGGCCACGTCGCGCAGCACTGGCAGATCCTTCATGGCATTGAGCACGCGCGGCGCCCACACGTCGAGCTCGGTGGGATCGGCGTCTTCGAGGGTCAGCTGGAATTGCGTCCGGCTGGTGCGCGTATCGACCTGGAGATCCTGCACGGATTGCAAATAGACCGCGATGCCAGAAATCTCGCGCAGGCGGGGCGCGAGCCGGGCGATGATGGCGTCGGCGTCGGCTTTGCGCACCCTCCGAGGCTTGAGCGTGATGGAAAGCCGGCCCACGTTGAGCGTGGGATTGGTACCGTCGGCGCCGATGAACGAGGCCACCGCTTGCACGTCGGGGTCGGCACGAATCACATCGGCGGCCGCGCGCTGGCGGTCCATCATGGCGGGAAAGGAAATCGAGGGCGATGCCTCGCTAACGCCGACGAGCAGGCCGGTATCTTGCTGAGGGAAGAACCCCTTGGGGACGATCCAGGCCAGAAAAACGGTGAGCCCCACCGTGGCCAGCGTGGCCGCCAAGGTGGTCCGCTTGTGGCGCAGCACCCAGCACAGACCTCGGTCGTAGAAGCGCGCCATGGCGTCCCATCCACGCTCCAGGCTGCGTGCCAGTCGGCCGGGCGTTTCGTGCGCACGCAGCAGATGGCCGCCCATCATGGCGGTCAGGGTCAGCGAGAGAAACGCGGAGATCCCGATGGCGATGGCCAGCGTGACGGCAAACTCGCGGAACAGCCGGCCCACGATGCCGCCCATGAAAAGCAGGGGGATGAGCACCGCGATCAGCGACACGGTCAGCGAGATGATGGTGAAGCCAATCTGGCGCGCACCCTTGAGCGCGGCCTCGATGGGCGGCAAACCCTCCTCGATGTAGCGTGCGATGTTCTCGACCATGACGATGGCGTCGTCGACCACGAAGCCGGTGGCGATGGTCAGCGCCATCAAGGTCAGGTTGTTGAGGCTGTAGCCGCACAGCTGCATGACCCCGAAGGTGGCAATGAGCGACAAGGGAACCGCCACGCCGGGAATGATGGTGGCGCGAAACGTACGCAGAAACAGGTACATCACGCCCACGACCAGGATGATGGTAAGGATCAGCGTGAACTGCACGTCGTCGACCGATGCACGCACGGTCTCGGTACGGTCGGAGATGATGGAGATGTCGATGCCCTTGGGCATGGAAGCGCTCAGTTGCGGAAGGATGGCCTTCACGCTTTCCGTGACCGCAATGAGGTTGGCACCGGGCTGGCGCTGCACATTCATGATCACGGCCCGTCGCTCGTTGGCCCAGCCGGCAAGCTGCGCGTTCTCCACGTCGTCGAGCACCACGGCTACGTCAGACAGGCGCACCGGCGAGCCGTTGCGATAGGCCAGCACCAGGGGTTCGTAGTTGACCGGCTTCTCGATCTGGTCGTCGACGTTGACGGTGTAGTTCTGGCGCTGCCCGTCCAGCGATCCCTTGGGCTGATTGACGTTGGCCGCAACCAGAATCGTGCGCACGTCCTCCAGGGTGAGACCACGGCCGGCCAGGGCCTCGGGATCCACGCGCACACGCACGGCGGGCTTCACGCCGCCGCCCAGGGTGACAAGCCCGACGCCCGCAACCTGCGACACTTTTTGCGCCAGGATGGAGTCGACGTAGTCGGCCACCTTGTTGAGCGGCATGGTGTTCGAGCTGATGGCAAAGGTCAGGATGGGTGTGTCGGCGGGATTGCTCTTGCTGTAGGTCGGCGGCGTGGGCAGATTGCGCGGCAGCAGATTCGAGGCCGCGTTGATAGCCGCCTGCACGTCCTGTTGGGCCGAGTCGATGTCGCGATCCAGGTTGAATTGCAGGGTGATGAGCGAGGAGTTGAGGCTGGACACCGAGGTCAATTGGCTGAGTGCCGGAATCTGGCCGAACTGGCGTTCGAGCGGCGTGGTGATCGAGGAGACCATGGTCTCGGCGCTGGCCCCGGGCAAGCTCGTGGTCACCACGATGGTCGGGTAGTCGACCTGGGGCAGCGCCGAAACTGGCAACTGCGTATAGCCCACGAGTCCGGCCAGAAGCACGCCTATCATGAGCAGCGTGGTCGCGATGGGGCGCCGGATGAAGGGCTCGGAGATGTTCACGGCTTCTTCGCCTCGCGCGTCGGCGCTTTGCCCTCACCTTGCCTCTTGTGGCCGCCCGCCTCGTGGCTCTCGCCTGGCTCGCGCGTCTCGACCAGGGCGCCGGGCTTGAGCTGGAATTGCCCCTCGGTGACCACGGTTTCGCCAGGGGTGAGGCCCGCACGAATCACCGCGAACTGCGTGTCCGTGCTGTCCACCTCGACGGGACGGGCCGCGACGGTCTTGTCCGCGCCCACCACATAGGCGAAAGCGCCCGAGGGGCCACGTTGCACCGCCACCGCGGGCACGACGAGGGCGCCCTTGCGCAGGCCAAGGTGCAGGCGCGCTTTCACGAACTGGTTGGGCCACAGGACGCGGTCCGGATTGGCAAAGATGGCCTTCATGCGAATGGTGGCCGTGGTGGCGTTGATCTGGTTGTCGATGACCTCGAGCGTGCCCGTCGCCAGGACGCCGCTCCCGTCGCGCGACAGGGCCTCAACGACGGGTTTGCCCTCGGCCATGGCCTTTTGCACGCGCCCAAGCTCGTCCTGGGGCAGCGTAAAGAGGACCGCGATGGGATCCACCTGCGTGACCACCACGATGCCTCCAGCCTCCGCCGGGTGCACCATGTTGCCGGGATCGACTAGGCGAACGCCTGTGACCCCGTCGATGGGCGACCGGATGTGTGCATAGTCCAGCATCAACTTGGCCTGTTCGATCTGCGCCTGATCTGTTCTTACCGAACCTTCCAGTTGTCCGACCAGAACACCTTGGTCATCGGCCTGCTGTTGCGCGATGAGCTTGTCCTTGGCCACCCGGGTGTAGCGATCGAGGTTGACCTTGCCACCCTGCAATTGCGCCTGGTCGCGGGCCAGTGCTCCCTCGGCCTGATGAAGCTGGACGGCGAAGGGACGTGGATCGATGAGCGCCAGGAGCGTGCCGCGTTTGACGAACTGGCCTTCGCGAAAAGCCACGCTATCGAGGCGACCGTCGACCTGCGAGCGCACCGTCACGGTCTTGTAGGCGGTCACCGTGCCCAGCCCGTCGAGAGTCACGGGCATGTCGCGCGCAACCGCCTTGGTCGCGACCACGGACACCGGGCGCTTGTCAGCGCCGCCGCCAACCGGTGCCGCCTTGTCCTTGCCGCTGGCACGCCCGCACTCGGCCAGAAACAACGGTAGAAGTGCGAGACCGAGGTAGAGTCGCAGGTGTCGGCAGCGAGGGAACTTCATCATCATCCTTTCTACGTTCATTGTGTCATCGCCTTCCGAGTGCGCCCAGAAGAGCGGCTCGGGCGCTGGCCAACGAGAAGCGTGCGCTTATCTCTTGCGCCGCGGTTTGCGTCTGAGTCACTTGCGCGTCTGACAATTCGATGACGCCCCCCATGCCGGCGGCATAGCGCGATTCTGCTAGTTGCAACTGTCTCTTCGCGTTTTCCAGCGCCAACGAAGCCGCGCCCAAGGTGGCGCGCGCAGCGCGGACCCCCAGCGCTGCTTGCTCCACGTCAATGCGAACCTGGAGACGAAAGGTGTCTTCTTGCGCATTGATCGCGCGCAGGTTGGCCTTGGCCTCGGCGACCTGGCCCGGGACTAAACCGCCGGTGTAGATCGGCCAGGTGAGCAGCCCGCCCACCCACCAGTTAGGTCCAAGGTTGTCGAGCGCAACGCCAGTGCCGGAGAGGCTGGCCTGGGCCTGCAGATTGGGGCCATAACCGCCCCGCGCGGCCGCAATCAACTTCTCCTGCGCTTGGCGCTGCTTGGCGAAGCTTGCCAGTTCGGGGCGGTCGTGCAGCGCGGATTCGAGCAAACGATCCAGAGGCGCGTCTTCGTCCAGAACCGGGGGCATATCTTCGGTTCCAGGTTCGAAGCTCGTGGCCGTGGACTGGCCGATGGTTTGATTGAAGGTAGCGCAAGCAAGATCGAATGCATTCTGCGCGCTGATGAGCTGCACGCGCGCGTTGGCCAGGCTGGTTTCGCCGGTGACCCGATCGATCTCCGGGCGCATGCCGGTTTCGACCTCCACCTCGATCTGTTGGAGATGCATTTCTTGATTGGCCACGGTGTTGGCGGCCACGTCGATCAGATCTCTAAGCGCGCGCGCCTGAAAATAGGCCTTGCGCACGTTGGTGATGATTTGCACCTGCACGGCGTGTTCGCTGTACGCGGCCGCGGACTCGCTCGCCTGGGCCGAACCCCAGCGATTCGAGGTCTGGCCGAAATCGTAGATGAGCTGGGATGCAGTGCCGCTGAAAGTGAAATAGTCGGATGTCGTCGTCCAGGACAATGTGGAGTTATAGGGAACACCGGGCCGGTGCGTTGGGCCGTAGGTCATGCGCTGGTACTGCGCGGTGCCTATGACTTGAGGCAAGTACGGCGCGCGATTCTCCTCGATGTGCGCCGACGCCACATCCACGGCAGCGCGGGCCGCGGCTTCAGACGGGTGGGAGCGCAAGGCCAGGTCGATGGCAGCGTCCAGGGTCAGGGTCTGTCTTGCTGGCGCAGCGCTCGCCTCGCTGCAGAAAGCGCAGATGGCGAGTAGATTCACTGCGGAAAGCGCACACGACGAAAGGAGTTGGGACCGCCTCATGACATCGAACCATACAACGGCGCCAGATTTGGCGAGCGATTTGCGCTCGCCGCCTTCGGTCAGCCGGATAGGCAGACAGGACATGCATCGCGCCTTTGCAGGAAGGGTGCCCAGCAAGAAAGCCAGCCACATCCAACCCAAACGGACAAGAAGGCACGCTTCCTGCTTGATGTGCTCAGGCTGGCACAAATCTGTCACCCCAGGAGGAAGCGTGGAACACCGTCGTTGCGAAAAGGTTTTGGGTGTTTGCTTGAGCATGCTGGCGACCAGCGCCCTGGCAGCTTGCGCGACAACCGAAGAAGGCCAGCCACAAGTTGCCGTCGCGCCCGCACCCGACCCCGCCAAGCCTGAGTCGGTGTCGGTTTTTGGGATTTTTCGCAACGGCCGCATGAGCCCGGAGGCCTGGGAAGATTTCGGCAAGGCACTCTCGTTGCCTTTTGGCGAAGGCATTTGCAAGGCCGCCTATGACGTTGTCCTCGCCGATGCGAATCCGGATCTTGCAGCCGCGATTGACGACTTCACGAAGGAGAACGGCGTTTCGGATGAGTTGCTCGCCAAGTTCGCACCGCTCGCCAAGGGCGACACCATCCTTTTGATCGCCATCGATGGACAACTTCCCAAGCCGACCGCAGCGAGCGCAGAAAAGCCAGCCAAGCCAGCGCAAGGTCCATCGTCCTCTGGGCAGGGCAACTACAGCGGCTCTGGCGCAGGTCAGGGCGGCGGCCCAGGAGGAGGCGGCGGCATGGGGCGCGGCGGGGGCGGCATGGGGCGCGGCGGAATGGGCGGACGACGAGCGCAGTCGGCTCTCCCCCAGCAGGCCAAACCCGACAAAGGATCCTGGGAACTGACCGCCTACTTCTATTCCGTGCGCCTTCGCCAGTCGACAAGACAAGTGGGCCTGAAACAGCAAGGGCAGGACATTGATGGCGACCTCAAGCTGTTCGCGGCCAAGCTGGGAGCCGAGATCCCCGGCGTCCCCTGCCGTGGCTGGGATTCGATGGCGAAAGTCGATGGCGACTCTATACGCAAGCTGGCGGAGCAGTAGTTCTCTTCACTCCGCGGCGCTTTCAACGTTGACCGCCACATCGCTGCGTCATCATGATTTGGATACCAACCCTGTGCGGCCTTTGCACGTTTGCAACATTCTCCTCAAGGCGCCAACCAATTGTCACGATTTGGTTCCCGAGGAACACTTCGTGACCATCCTTCTTCCCCTACATGTCGTCGCAACAATTGACCGGGTGAGGCAATAGGAAGTGCCCGTCACATCCATTGCATCCCTCACGCCTCAGCAAATCGCGAGCCTATCGAGAAGCGATCTCCAAGGCGTGCCGGCTGCGGATTTCACCCAGCTCCTGGCCTCTCAGATCGCGGCCCTTACCACGACGGAAGTGACCGAGCTTGGGACAGAGCAAGTCTCTGCACTGACGACAAGCCAGTTCCTCGACTTCAGCGCCGCTCAACTTGCCGTCTTGAGTCCAGCGCAGCTCGGTGTTCTCAGCTCGGACGAAATGGCGGGTCTTTCGCCCACGCAGATTCACGGCCTGACCAGTTTCGAGATTGGCCGGCTGACGACGACACAAATCGCCGCGTTCACCGCGACGCAAATCGCGGCGCTTGGCGCGAACCAAATCGAAGGGCTGACCACAGCGCAGGTTGGCATATTGTCCACCGACCAGCTCGGGGCCTTGACGTCGACCCAGGTGGCAGCGCTCAGCGCGACCGCAATGAAAGCCATGACGGCTACCCAACTGGCCGTTCTGGCGACGACGCAAACCATGCGGTTGAGCGCTGCCGTCGTCGGCGCACTCAGCGTGACTCAGTTCTCGGCGCTCACCGCCGCTCAGCTCGCAGCCTTCTCGCCGGCCCAACTGGGTGCTCTTACCAGCACCGATGTCGGTCAATTGACCGCGGACGATCTGGCATCCCTATCGCCGACACAGATCGCATCCTTGAGCTTGACCTCCGCAAGAGGGCTGACTGCGGCGCAGATCCCATCGCTTTCCACGACCCAGCTTGCCGGCTTGAGCGCGACTCAGCTGGGCGTTCTCACCACAACGGCGGTCGTCGCGCTGACTACAGATCAACTCTCGGCACTGAGCACAACCCAAATCAAAGGGCTGACCAGTGCCGGCATCAGCTGCCTCGATAGCACGCAAATTGCCACACTGACCTCGACCCAGCTCGCGGCGCTCACCGTCACACAGATCAAAGGTCTGACCGCCGGTCAAGTCGCAGCCCTGGACACCACGCAGACCACAGGTTTCATGGCAACCCAGCTCGGGTCGCTCTCCACCGCGGCGGTTGCGGCACTCACCTCACCACAACTTTCGGCGCTGACCACCACGCAAATCAAGGGTCTGACCGCCACCGGTGTCAGCGCACTGAATGTGTCCCAGCTCGTGACGTTGTCGCCGACCCAACTTGGGGTTCTGTCCACCAGCCAGATCACGGGGCTGTCCGCCGCTCAAGTCAGCTCGCTCACCGTCACGCAACTCGCAGGCTTGGCCGCGACTCAGCTTGGCGCGCTCAACCTCCCTTCGGCTGCCGCACTCACCACCTCGCAACTGGTGGCGTTGACCGCCGCCCAAGTCAAGGGGTTGAGTAGCGCGGTCATCGGCCGAATGAGCATGGCGCAGTTCATGGCCCTGACCACCACGCAACTCGCGGCCTTGACCACGACCCAGATGGCGGCACTGACGAGCACAGATGTTGGCGAGTTGAGCGTGACCGATCTGGCGGTGCTGTCATCGACGCAGATCGGAGCCCTGACCACGGTTGCGGTCAGGGGCCTGACCGAAGAACAACTCGCGGCGCTTAGCGCCACCCAGATCGGTGGCTTGACGGCGCCGCAGCTGGGGGCGCTCAGCACCACCACCGTCGCTGGGCTGACAACCGACCAAATTGTGGCCATGACTGCCACGCAGATCAAGGGGCTGACCAGCGCCGACGTCGGTGAGCTGGCAACCTCGCAGCTGGCGGCGTTTACGTCCTCGCAGCTTGCGGCCCTCACTTTGAGCCAGATCAGAGCCCTGAGCGCTGACCAGTTCACGGCCTTGGCCACCAGCCAGATCAGCGGCTTCGCGGCGACGCAGCTGGGTGCTCTCACCACGACGGCGATCGACGGACTGACAACCACCCAAATCGTGGCGCTGACCACCACCCAGATCGCGGGCATTTCCAGCGCTGGCATTAGCGAGCTGGACAGTACCCAGTTCGCCGCCATGAGCTCGGGGCAGTTCGCAGCCCTGAAGCCGAGTCAGATCCTCGGGCTGACCAGTACCGCTCTCGGCAATCTGGCCATCTCGGCCATCTCGGCTCTGAGCGCCACACAACTTGCGGCCCTGACGTCGACTGCGATCGCGGGGCTGACCCCAGACCAAATCGCGTCGCTGACCACAGCCCAGACCGTTGGCTTGACCGGCACAGCGCTCGGGGCGATGTCCGAGGAGCAGCTGACGACACTGGCGGGAACGCAGGTCGCGGCGCTTACCACCGGCGCGATTCAGGGGCTGACCAGCACCGATATCGAACAGATGACCGGCGAGCAAATGGCGGCGTTGACGCCGACCCAACTTGCGGTTCTCACGGGCCCGCAGCTGAAAGGCCTGACCGGCGACCAGCTCGCGGCGCTTAGCACCACGCAAGTGGGCGGTTTGCTAGCGACGCAGATGGGGGCACTCACCACGACAGCGGTGGTGGATCTAACCGCCACGCAGATCGCGGCTCTTACCACCACCCAAATCGTCGGACTAGGCGCTGCCAATCTCGGCCAATTGAGTGCGGATCAACTCACGGTGCTGACGTCGACGCAGGTCGGGGTTCTTACCGTCGCTCAGGTCAGGAGTTTGACCAACGATCATCTCTCGAATCTCACCACCACACAGATGTCAGGGTTGACGGCGACCCAGCTCGCGGCGATCACCACGACGGAGATCGATGCCCTGACCACCACCCAGATAGCATCCCTCACCACCACCCAGATCAAGGGTTTGACAAGCGCCGATGTGGGCGAGCTTGCCGACACGCAAATGGCGGCGCTCTCCACGACGCAGCTCGCAGCCCTGACCTCCAGCCAGCTCAGCGGACTGACCAGCACCGACGTCAACACACTTACGTCGACAGAGCTCGCCGCTTTCGTGGCAACCCAGCTTGCGGGCCTGAGCACGGCGGCGATGGCTGGGCTATCCGATGCCCAAGTCGCAGCGCTACAAATCACCCAACTCACCAATCTAACGGCCACCCAGCTTGGGGCGCTCACCGCGACTGCAACGGATGCACTGACCACCGCTCAACTGACGGCGCTCACCAACGCCCAGATTGCGGGCTTGAGCATGATTGGCGTGAGTGGCCTCGGCACCACGCAACTGGCGGTATTGTCGCCGACCCAGCTTGGGGCCCTCACCACAACGCAGATCAAGGGCCTAACCAGCGACCAGGTTGCAGCCCTGACTACTACGCAGATGGCCGGTTTGCTGGCGACGCAGCTCGCGGCGCTGACCACAACGGCGATCGATGGATTGACGGCGACCCAGCTCGCGGCGCTCACCCTCACGCAGGTCAGGGGCCTGAGCGGTAGTGGCATCGGCGAGCTGTCCAGCCCGCAATGGGCGGCGCTGTCGACGACCCAACTTGCAGCCTTGACCACCACGCAGATCAGAGGCTTGACCAGTACCGATACCGGCGCACTGACCTCGACCGAGATCGCGGCGCTAACGTCGGTACAATTTTCGGCCCTGACGTCCAGTGCCGTCCAAGGGTTGACCGGAGATCAGCTGGCGGGTTTGACGACGACGCAAGTGAGCGGACTTAGCAGTGCAGCCCTCGGCGCGCTGGCCGCCACCCAGCTGGCGGTCCTGTCCACGGCGCAGATGGCGGCGCTGGCCACCACCGCAATCAACGGACTGACTTCAACCGACGTTGCAGCGCTGGCCACCACCCAAGTCGCAGCGCTCACAGCGAGGCAACTTGGGTTTCTGACCACGACGCAAATCAAGGGCTTGTCCGGGGATCAGCTGGGCGCGCTCACCGTCGACCAGTACCGCGACATGACGTCAACGCAATTCGGAGCACTTACCTCGACCGCGGTTGCCGGTCTGACCACTTCGCAGCTTCCAATGCTCGCGACCGCGCAAATCGCCGGCTTGAGCGTGGCCAGCGTCAACGTGCTGAATACCGACCAGATGGCGGCGCTCGCCACGAACCAGATCGGGGCCCTGACCACGGCACAGATCGGCGGCCTGACCAGCACCACCGTAAACGAAATGACCGTCGCCAACATCACGGCCCTAACCTCGACGCAGCTTGCGGCGTTGACCGCTACGGCTGCTGGTGGCCTCACGGCGGACCAGATCGCGGCACTCGGCACCCGACAAATTCACGCGCTGACCAGCTCGGCCATCCGAGCGCTCGCAGACACCCAGCTTGCGGCCCTTGCAGACACCCAAGTCGCGGCACTGGCCACGACCGCTATGAGCGGGCTGACCTTCACAGCCATCGCAGACCTGACCAGCTCGCAGCTCGCCGCGCTGACATCGACGCAGTTGACGGCACTGACCACCACCACCGTGGGCGGCCTCGCTTCAACACAACTCGCGGCCATGACCACCACCCAGCTCTCTGGCCTGACGGCAACACAACTTGGGGTTCTTGGCTCGACTGCCGCCGCAGCCTTCACCACAGGCCAGCTGGCGTCGCTGACCCCTGTGCAGATCAAGGGTCTGAACAGCTCGGCAGTCAACCAGCTTGGCACCACACAGATGGCAGCGCTGACCACGACGCAGCTTGCGGCTTTGTCTACAGCACAAATCTCTGGTTTGGCCAGCACCGCTATTGGCGCGCTGACCACGAATGAGCTGGCGGCCCTCACGTCCATGCAGATGGCTGCCTTGACATCCACGGCGGTCATTGGGCTGACCCAAACACAGGTCGCGGCCTTGTCCACCACGCAACTCGTGGGACTGACCAGCACGGCTTTCGGAGCCTTGGTCGACACCCAGCTTGCGGCGCTGGCTTCCACGCAATTGCGGGCGCTGGCCACCGGTGCCATCGCTGGCCTGACCTCCACCGAGATCACAGAGCTGACGGCTTCGCAGTTGGCGGCACTGACATCCATGCAACTGGCAGCGCTGACCAGCGATGCCATCAGCGGGGTTGCGCCGACCCAGCTTTCCCTCCTGGCGGCAACGCAGATAAGCGGCCTCACGGCGACCCAGCTTGCGGCTCTCAGCACAGCCACGGCTGCTGCTTTGGCCACCACCCAGTTGGCGGCACTAAGCACCACGCAGATCAAAGGTTTGTCCAGCGCAGGCATCGGAGCACTCACCACCACGCAACTCACGTCACTGAATACCATCCAAATTGCAGCACTGACAGGCACGCAAATAGGCGGCCTGACCAGCACCAGTTTGACCGCACTTGGCACCACCAGGATTTCCGCACTGACGTCCACACAGCTGGCAGCACTGTCCACGGCAGCCTTGGCCGGCTTGACTGGAAGCCAGATTGCGGCACTGTCGACCACACAGATCGCGGGACTGACAACCACGACCATCGCGGCACTCGCGGACACCCAGCTTGCCGCCCTGACCGCAACGCAGGTCGCGACACTCACCACCACCTCCATAGGCGGTCTGACCTCCGACGAGGTCGCTGCCATGACGCCGACGCAGCTCAGACAATTGACCACGGCCCAACTCCCGGCGCTATCGACCGCGGCGGTCAATGGGTTGACCGCAGACCAGCTCACGACGTTGGGCAGCACCCAGCTTGCCGTCCTAACATCGTCTCAACTAGGGGCGCTCTCCACGGCCCAGCTTGCAAATTTGAGCGCGACGCAGATGTCCATGCTAACCACGACCACGATTCGTGGGCTGGCCGACACCCAAGCCGGAGCGCTGTCGCTTTCCCAACTGGCCCGCTTGTCGACGGACCAAATCGCTGCATTGTCCGCCTCCGCCATTGGCGGCTTGACCACGACCGCGGTTGCCGCGCTGGCCGGCACACAAATCGCGGCTCTAACTTCCACCGAGCTTGGCGCTATGACCGACAGCCAGGTCGTGGCCTTGACCCCGACCCAGATAAGCACCCTGGCGACGACCCAACTCGATGCCCTGTCAACGACCCAGGTCGGCGACCTCACGTCGATTCAACTCGCCGGTCTTTCCACCACCCAAATCGGCGCGTTGACCGCGAACCAAGTGACTGGACTGACGTCAACGCAGCTTGCGGCACTGACCACATCCCAACTTAGAGCCATGGACAGCGTCCAAGTCGCCGCGATAACCACGACCGCACTAAGCGGCCTGACGACGACCGACGTCGCTGCCCTAACAACGAAGCAGGTGGCCGCCCTGACGTCACCGCAGCTTGGCGCATTCTCCACCGACCAGGTTGCGGCCTTGAATACCGCCCAGCTTGCGGTGCTGGCTACGACCGCGATAGGTGGTCTGCTCGATTCGCAGATTGCGGTCCTTGCTCCCACTCAATTGGCCGCGCTCTCTGCGGACCAGTTCGCGGCACTGTCGGCCGACGCAGTCACGGGGTTGACCACCACCGAGATGTCTTCATTAACTACGACTCAAGTCGCCGCCCTTCTGCCCAGTGACCTCGCCGCCTTGGCGAGCACACAGGTGGCGGTACTCGGTGCTGTCCAACTCGGGATACTGACCACCGCCCAAATCGCCGCCATTTCCACGACAGCCGTGCCTGGCCTGACCTCGGGCCAGCTGGCCTCGTTGACAACGGTCCAGTTCGGGGCGCTGACCTCGACACAATTCTCGGCGCTGACCGAAACACAAGTTACGGCCCTCACCACGGGGCAAATCGCCGCACTTACCACGACGCAGATTGGCGGATTGGTGGATACACAAGTCGCGGCGCTGTCCTCCACCCAACTTGCCACGCTCACGGCTGGGCAGCTTGCGGCCTTGTCTACGGTAGGGCTTGGGGGATTCTCGGGCACAGCCATGGCCGCCATGACGACGACGCAAATCGCCTCGCTAAGCGCCACGCAAGTGAGCGGCCTTAGCCAGGACCAGATCGCCGCTTTGACCACGGCCCAGGTCAGCAGCCTGAACACGACCCAGCTCAACAGCCTGACAGCGGCCGAGATCGCCGCCATCACGACAATCCAGATCGCCGCGTTGACTGCAACCCAGATCGGCGGGCTCAGCACCTGGCAGATTGGCGCTTTGGACAGCACCCAGGTGCAGGTTCTGATACCCGCACAATTGGCTGCGCTAACTACCACACAAATGAGCGCCTTCAGCGCGACCGGGATTTCCGCGCTGACATCCACCGAGCTGGCCTTGTTGAACTCCAGGCAAATGGCCAGCCTGACCGCGGCACAGTTCGGCGCGCTCACGACCAGCCAGATCGGCGCGCTTCAAAGTGCGCAGCTTGGTGTACTGACCGGCACGGAGCTCAGCGGCTTGTCCGACGTGCAGGCTGCTGCACTGACCATGACCCAGCTTGGGTATCTTAACGCTACC
Source organism: uncultured delta proteobacterium (assembly GCA_963723955.1). Lineage (GTDB taxonomy): Bacteria > Myxococcota_A > Polyangia > Fen-1088 > Fen-1088 > Fen-1118. The sequence continues at coordinate 201,930 of CAVRSU010000009.1, read as the reverse complement.
CAGATGGCAGCCCTATCCTCCACGGCGGTTGGTGGTTTTACGCCGACCCAACTTGCGGCACTGTCCACCACACAGCTGGGTCAATTGACCCCAGCGGAGCTGGCGGCTTTGACCACGACCCAGCTTGCAATTTTGTCCCCCACACTGGTTGCATCGCTGACGACAACTCAACTCCAGGGACTGACCAAGGGTGAAATCTCGGCCCTTACCACGACCCAGCTCGGTGCCGCGACGGCAACCCAGATTTCGGCGCTAAACGCTGGCCAGATCAGCGCCCTGGCCGATACACAGATCAGCACCTTCAGCTCGACGCAACTTGGTGCGCTGACCACGACGCAAGTCGGAGCATTGAGCAATACTGCAATAGCCGCGCTTACAGTGGGTGAGCTCGCCCTTTTGAGCACCAAACAACTCTCCTCCCTTACCGCGGCCCAGATTGGCGCTCTGACCACGACACAAGTAGCGAGCCTGACGACCGCCCAGATTGCTACCTTGACCACGCTTGAGATTGGCGGGCTGACTTCCACTGCGCTCTCGACTTTGGCCTCCACTCAGCTTGGGGCACTAACCACGACTCAGGTCGCGGCTTTGTCTTCATCGGCAATGGCCGGACTCGCTATCACACAGTTCGCGGCTCTCTCTACCTCGCAGTTTGCCGCCTTGACTGCCAGCGAGCTCGGCGCCTTGACCACCACGCAGGTTTCGGTGTTGCCCACCACGCGGATCTCGGCGCTATCCGCCACTCAACTTGGTGGCCTGACCACGACGGAGATTGGGGCGCTGACTACAACCCAACTCAATGCCATCACCACGACACAGTTGGCCGCGCTCGCCACGCCTCAACTTCGGGGTCTGACTTCCACCCAGGTAGCGGCGTTGACCACGCCTCAAATCGCGGTGTTGTCCACCACGCAGATTGCAGGTTTTTCGACCACGGGCGTGGCTGGCCTGACCCCGACCGAATTTGCCGCCCTGACCCCCAGGCAAATGGCGGCAGTCACTGCCGCGCAGATCGCGGCCCTGACCACCACCCAGCTCGGACTCCTCACCGGAACCCAAGTTGCGGCGCTGACCACTCTGCAGATTGCCGCGCTGACGTCCACCGAGATCGCGGCGCTCAGCACAGGCCAAATCGCCGCCCTTTCGACCAGCCAGACTGCCTCGCTGTCCGCGTCCGGCGTCGCCGGATTGACCGCCGCGCAGATCGCCTCCATGTCGACGACCCAGTTGGCCGCCTTTACCGATGCCGAGGTCGCGGCCTTGTCGACCACCGCCCTTTCCGGCCTGACGAGCGACCTCCTCAATGCTCTCACGACGACCCAACTCAGCGGCCTTGCCCCAACCGGAATAGCCGCTCTCACCACAACCGTCATTTCCAATTTGACGTCTACCCAGATCGCCCTGTTGACCACCACGGAGCTTGGTGGCCTGACCTCGACGCAGGTGACAGCCCTGTCCACATCGCAAATCGCCGACCTGACCACCACGCAAATCGCGGCCCTGTCCTCGGCCGGCATCAGTGGATTGAGCTCGACGCAGGTCGCCACCTTGGCCACGACACAACTCGCTGCTCTCTCCGCAGCCGAGATGTCGGCCCTGTCCACCTCGGCCATCTCCGGTCTGACCCCGGATGAATTCTCCGCCCTGACCACCACTCAATTCGCAAGTCTTTCGGCAACCGGCATCACTGGGCTATCCCCGACCATGCTCGCGAGTCTGACCACGGCCCAGCTAAACCTGCTCAGCTCCCTGGAAGTTGGAGGTCTCACGGCGCCGCAAGTCGCGGCTCTGAGCTCGACCCAACTTGCGACCCTCACGACCACGCAAATCGCTGCGCTGTCGCCCACCGGGATGGCGGGCATCAACGCCACACAGATTGCCGCCCTAACCCCCGACCAGTTTGCTGTCTTCGCCGACACTCAGATCGGAGCCCTGACAACCACCAGCATCGACGCCCTATCCACCACGCAGATCGCCGCATTGACCACGGACCAAATGGCTGGTCTGCAGCGAATGCAGCTTCGGGCGCTGACGCTGGAACAGCTGCAACAGTTATCCGTCGATCAGATTTCCAACCTAAGCGAGATTCAGATCTCCAGTCTGACGGCCACCCAGTTTCAGAACCTATCCCCCACGCAAGTGAACGCGTTGACGGCTTGGCAGGTGGCCGCACTGAGCGCCACACAGCTTGGTGTCTTGACACCGGCTCAACTGGCATCCCTCGCGCCAACCCAGCTTAGCGAAATCACGACCACGACCATTTCCGCGTTGACGACGACCACCATCTCCTATCTAACACCCACCGAAATCGAGTCTCTGAACGCAACCCAAATCGCAGCCTTTACGGACACGCAGTTGACAAACATGAGCACTACGCAGCAGCAGGCATTGAGTGACGCCGAAGTCTAGGAATTTTCGCAGACGCGTCTCCCATTACACAAGGCAAAGCAATGGCAATCGACATCTTCACTGCGGCGGTTCTTCAAGCGACGGCACGCACGCTCGCGGTTCCCGATCTGATCCGGACCTGCGATGCGCTTCGGCAGAGCGGCCAGCCAAGCTCGGTTGAAAACCTCTATGCGGTCTGGATCCAGTGTAACCCCGACGATCCAATGCTGTACGCGGTTCTATTCAATTACGCGGTCACGCTTTCGGATGCCGGAAAGCTGCAGACGGCCCGCGCATGTCTTGAACGTGCACTTTCGCTTCAGCCGGATTTCATCCCGGTCCACATCAACCTGGGGCGCGTCCTCGAGCGACTTGGTCAGGTCGGGCAGGCGGTTGCGCTATGGACGCTGGCCTTGACCAAAATGGCGACCGTCCATGGCAGTGTTGTCGGCCACAAGACCACGACCCTCAATCAAAGCGCACGCGCTCTCGAAACTGCAAACCAGGACCAAGCCGCCGAAAACCTGCTGCGGCAGAGTCTCGAGCTCGACTGCCACCAGCGAGAAGTGATTCAACACTTGATCGCGCTCAGGCAAAGGCAGTGTGAATGGCCGGTCGTCCTGCCCTCTGAACGTGCAAGCCGAACCATTCTGATGGAGGGAATGTCCCCCCTCTCGGCCGCAGCCTTCACGGATGATCCAATGCTGCAATTGGCGACCGCGTGGTTTTACAACAAGTGCGACGTGGGCATGCCCTCCCAGGCCATGTCCTCTTGGCCACAGGCACTAAGAAGTGCGGGCCGGCTCCGCATTGGATATCTTTCATCCGACCTACGCGAGCACGCCGTCGGGTACCTTGTGGCAGAGGTTTTCGGATTGCACGACCGCAATCAGGTCGAAGTTTTCGCCTACTATTGCGGACCAGAGGCCCGCGATCCGCTGCATGCAAGCTTCAAAGCCAGCGCCGACCATTGGCGCTCGATAGGCGGCATGGATGACGCCGCCGCGGCTCGGCAGATGGCGGAAGACGGCATTCAAATTCTCGTGGATCTCAACGGCTACACTCGCGACGCCCGCCTCAAACTGGTCGCCCACAGGCCCGCGCCCGTCATTGTCAATTGGCTAGGCTTCCCTGGAACCATGGCCAGCCCTTACCACCACTACCTCATCGCAGATGACTGGGTCATTCCCGAGACACACGAGATCTACTACTCGGAAAGGGTGCTTAGGCTACCTTGCTATCAACCCAACAATCGCAAGCGCCAAGTTTCCGAGCGCCGGCCATCGCGCGGCGATGTCGGGCTTCCAGAGAAGGCCATGGTGTATTGCTGTTTCAACGGTACGCACAAACTCAACCGCACGACGTTCGATAGGTGGCTCAAGATCCTGGCGGGAGTTCCCGATAGCGTTCTGTGGCTGCTCAGCAGCACCGAGGGAACGCACGAGCGCCTGCGAGACTACGCCAGCCAACACGGCATTGCCCGCGATCGCCTGGTCTTTGCCGACAAGATGGCCAACCCTGCTCATCTCGCGCGTTACACGCTTGCGGATCTGTTCTTGGACACGACCCCCTATGGTGCCCACACCACCGCCTCGGACGCGCTTTGGATGGGGATCCCGGTGCTGACGCTCAGCGGCCGGTCGTTCGCCTCGCGCGTATGCGGCAGTCTGGTTCGCTCCGCCGGTATCCCGGAGCTCATATGTTCCTCGGCTGACGAATTCGTGGACCGCGCCATCGCGTTCGGCAAAGAGCCATTGCTGCTTGCACCGTACCGGGAAAGACTGCACGCCTCGCGCGACGCATGCACGCTGTTCGATACGCCATCGCTTGTACGTCACCTGGAGAAACTATACGGGCAAATGTGGGAGCAGTTCGAAGAGGGAGAGCTTCCTCGACCTGACCTTGCGAACCTCGACGTGTATCTGGAAATCGGGAATCAGGTGGACCACGAGGAACTGGAGGTTCAGTCCATCGCCGACTATCGGAGCTGGTGGCTGGAAAGATTGGCGAAGCGGCACAGCTTCCGTCCAATCGCACCCGATCGTCGATTCGCGCAAGGGATGCCTTTCGATAGTCCAGTCTAGAAGGCAAAGTACGGTCCAGCGCCAGATGGTGTGCTGCGAGTGTCAATGGCGGAAAAGACGATTCGACCAAAGAAGAACGGTAGCCCCCAATCAAAGCTCGGCTGCGCAGGGTCGGGGTAGCCTACCATGGGCCCAGCCAAGTTGTTGAAGGCGAAATTGCGAGCAGCGAGCTGGTCTGCGTTGGCCACGCTGAAAGTGAGCGTTGCGCTGCTGGTGCTGCCCTGAAAGATCGTCGCGTTGAGAGTCACCAAAGAAGCGGGGCAATAGAAGACATCCTGATCCGCAGTGCAAAGTGGAATTTTCGTAGTGGCTTCGTCCAGGAAAAAGAGGGCGTTCGAGCCGCTGTCGAGGTAACTTGTGTAATGGGCGCCGCCCGCGGGAAACGCAGTTTCCACATACCCCGAGTTGTCCAGCGGAAAGACCGTGGCACCACCCAGTCCGTTGTTGGCCTGGGTTCCAATTCCGAAAACCAGGACACCTTGCACGGAAGGCTCGCCATCAGCAGGGATGGCGGGCAATTGGATGCTCACACCGTTGTTGTCCACCGGGAGCATGGCCACGGGATTGGGGATCTGACTTGCGATTGGAACCGACGTGACCTGGCAACCGCCAATCTGGGCCGAGCTACAGCCGTAGTAGAGTCCGGGATTCAACCTGGAAAGAGCCGACTGGGCGCAGTCCGCACCGCAATCGTTCAGATACGTGCCCACGCCCAAGATCCCATTGGCTCCCAGGCTGTTTAAGTCGTTCGCTGGTAGCCCTGTGCAATCCGCAGGCACGGGATAGGTTGCCACGCCAACCACCTGAATCGGCAGAGAGCTCGCAGACTCTTCCCCCATCTGGATGTCGGCAATATTCACCGTTCCCCACGACGATCCGTCGACAAAGGGCAAACACTCCGCCAGGGCCAGTCCACTCCCCTCATGAGCTGCGGGCAGCGTCAACGTCAGCACCGAGTCCAAGACGCGCACACCGACCGAGCCTGTGTCGACGAGCAAGTGGTCGACGATCTGGCAGTTGCCGGTTCCCGGCTGACAAAGGGTCACACTGACGAACATTCCGTTGGTATAGGGGACGGTCAGTGCGGCCGGACCTTGGTCCACGATCCCGGCAAGTACATTGGGACCGGAAGGAAGAACGCCGACCACGCTCCCCGTACCCCCGGTTTGCCCACCACCCGGTCCGCCAAAGCCGGAAAGCACGGGACCGCCACTGCCTCCGCTGCAACCAAGTGTCCAGGCTAGAATCATCCCCACTTCGAATATCTGTCTTCGTCTCATCGGGGCACTCCTAGCGTACGTCCTCGGGCCGTAGTCCCGGCGGCAGCAAGTCGGTCAGACAAACCTGTCCAAAGAAGTTCCGCTGATGCCCCACCATCACGACAACCATGCCTGGCAAAGCGATGCGTACGGGCCCACGTGTGACTCGCCTTCCGCGCGAACCCTCGATGAACTGCTCATAGTGCGCGCCCAGGATGTCGCGCAGATTGGGTCGCCAGCCGCCAGACCAGCTGACCGCAAATACCTTGCCTCCATGGCCAACGAACTCCCGCACCTTGGCGCCCGTGGGCATCTGCAGCTCATGAATTGCGTAACTGTCTCGATTCAGAATTTGTAGTTTGGCCTGCATGCGCACCTGGTCCGATGCGACAGAGGCTACGTCCTCGCCCAGAGCCGCATAGGCCTGGGGAAAGACTAGATGACTGGCGGCCAAGGCCACCATACCCACTATCCGGCTACACAACCGATGCTTCTTGTTGCGAATGTTCATTGTCGTTCCCAGGCGTATTCATGTTGGAGGTGGCAAGGGTAACTTGGTTCTCACATGGCTGACTCCACCGGTGCTTCCGCAGAAGTCCCGCCGTCCACCACAGCAGAATCCTCGGAATCAGCATTATCCGCATCAGTGGTTGCAGCATCAGCGGAAACCGTGTCGTTCGCTCCTGTCGGCACATAGAAAAGTCCTACGTCGGTCCCATCATTCATATCGCGTGGCTGATTGGTCGAGCAGGCCGAAAGTGTTACCGTTGCCACCGCGGCGAGCACTGCCATGCCGGCACCCAATGCGAGGCTTGCTAGCGGGGAATGCACGGTTGATCCTGTCCTGCTGCCTCGTCCGAACCCGCCCGCTCGGGGCGGCAGACTTTGCCCAATCCGTGTTGCGCCAACCAGGTTGGTCGCGCCAGATCTGCCGTCGCCTTGAATGTCTTCGTCATTGCGTGCCTCGCTGCGGCCCTTTTGGGCTTCTTGATTCCCATTCAGCAGCAAGTCACATGCCATTCATGCCGCCGCACCGCTCTTCCATGGATGCGCATGTAAAGCCGAAATGTTTCCTCGGATCGCTTGGCGTCTTGAGCCAACTACCGGCATCTCGCAGGCATTGGGTCGTGCGTGTCCTGCACTCAGCCGGCGTATTCCGCACTCGGCGTTAGAGAAGAACGATTCGCATTTGGAACGATGGCTACCACGATGGCTCCGCCTCACAGCGGCAGGACTTGACAGTAACCTCGGCGCCCGAAACAACTAGGCTGGCTGAGAAATCGATCCGTCCAACGTGGCCGGCGCGACAATCTGCCGCGGCTCGCGAGGCAGGGTGTCGCACCGCTGGGTACGGTGGTTAGCTAGAGAGCAATGCTGACCAGAGCGGTTCTCCCCGCGGAATGGCGGCACATCCCCGTGGCATCCGCCGTGCAAGTAATCCCAAGTGTCACGCAGCACCTGGAGATAACCGATGCAAACAAGACACGAAGAATCAAGAACAACCCTTGGCGACGTCCTTGCAGCCGCGTCTGAACGCGGCAGACACATTGATAAGAAAGGCACTGAAGTCTTGCGCCGTGCGCTCCTCGACCAGAAGCGGTCACTTCTGCGCCGCCACCGTGAGGCGCTGGATGAAGAGAAGGAACTACTCGCCGAACGAGAGCCCGACTGGGAGGATCTGGCCACGACTCAGACCGCTGCCGCCCTACTCGAAGACCTGCGCGAGACAGAAAGAGGCGAAATCGCGAGCATTCAGGCAGCCCTCGATCGAATCGCCCACGGCACTTACGGGACGTGCGTGGCCTGTCAACGTCCCATCGACAAAAGGCGGCTGCACGCGCTGCCCGACGCCCATCGATGCGGCCCCTGCGCGGGCTCGGGCCCGCCTGCCACATCGTGATGTCAAGGACCGCAGAAGGAGGATCGAAAATGCGATCAAGAAATGAAATCTGGCGTTGGGAAGGCGTACCGGGAAGACGTAGCTATCGTCGCCCAATGGGGAATGCCGAAGTGGCACTCGCAGGATGCGTCTTCATTGCCACCCTACTGGTTAGCTGCGGAGGCAATATCGACAACCTATCGCGGATCGAGTCGCAGGGAGAGGAAAGGGACAGTGGCGCTTCTGCCCGCTGTATTGAACAACCCTGGGCCCTTGCCTTCGGCTTTTCCATCGACGCAAACGACGTGATGTCACACGCGAGCATGGATTTCTTGCCCGCCAGTCGCGTGCGATTGACCCAGTCAGTTTCGACCGTTGCGCAAGGAGCCCCGGGGTCTGAGCGCCTGCTCGCTGCATCGCTGATTTCACCCAGCGGCAACGTCCTGTCGCAAGATGTGTTCGAGGATCCGCGTCTCGCCAACGACTATGGGAAAGCAGAGCGCGATGGCGGCTACGGCGTGTTGTCGATTCAACTCGTCCCGGGAACAATCCGTCTCGTCATCACGAGTTGGGCAACGGGCGGGGCGCTGCTCGATCTCGACCTTCACGGCGACATCCAGCTTCTGTGTTTGAACCAGCCGTGCCTGAATCTCTGCGCCAATCCGGATGCCGGCGCATCGCCACCAGTCGACGGCGGTGCTGCAGACCTTTCCCCGGCTATCGATGGAAGCGGGATGGAGTAGGGAAATCCAGCGAGGTCAGGCGAAGATGCGCAGCGGCAGTTGGTCGCGTAGTGCCGGGGTGCTGCGACAGACTGCCGCAGTTGCGCAACTTCCGGATCTTCAAGCTTGAGCAAACACGCGGGTGCACGTTGCATTCTGCGTGGCACCGAGCTTGCTCTGCTTCGATTCGTTCGGGACGAAAGGCCAAGAAGCACCCAAATCCATAAACAGGCCACTCCCCTTCGAATCCACACATTGAATCGTGAAAGCGCACCTCGGAGGCAAGCATCATGCACAAGAGATCTTTCAGCTTATGGGAGGCTGCATTGGCTCCGCTATTCCTGGTTGGGTGTAGCCAGGTCAGCGATTCAACTCCTGCGGGCAATGCCCCTATTGCACCTGCGGGGAGCCTTGACCGCTCAAGCGGTACTGGTGTTGACGGCGGCTCTGGCGCGGGGCTCTCTGCGGCGCCTGGGCTCGGCTCTCTGACCGTTTCCCCGCTGTCGATCAGCCCGCAGTTCGATCCCACGGTTCATGACTACGTCGTTCCCTGTGCTGCAGGCACGAACACGCTTTCGCTCGCATTCACCCCCGCGACCGGCAACACGGCTGGGCTGATTTTGCCCTCGGCAGCTCCGATGTCCTCAACGCCCATCTCCGTCAAGCTGCTTCCGGATCAGGCCGCAGTCATTCAGACCATGGATGGCTCGGGCGCCACCCAGCAATACTGGATTCGCTGCCTACCGCCCGATTTTCCGACTGTCACCGTCACCCTTCATCCGCAGGCGGGAGCTCCCTCCCCTGGCTGGTATCTGATCGCAGATACCGTCGTCGCTGCTGGGCAGTCCGGCTTCGCCATGATCGTCGATGCACATGGTACCCCGGTCTGGTACTGGCGGGCGCCGGTCGGGATCGGGGTCGTCGACGTCGATCGGTATACCGACAACATCGTAGCGTTTTCTCCCTTTATACCCCCCACAGACGGTCAGTTCGAGATCGACAACCTCGTCACTGGCCAGTCCCAGTTTCTGGGCGCCGTGAATGCGCCGACCGATCAACACGAATTGCAAGAATTGCCCAACGGCCACAGATTCCTCATCGCCGTCCCAGCCACGCCTGGGATCGATCTGACCGGACTTCTGGGGTATGGCCCTGCCGCGACTGTCACGGATTGCTTGATCCAGGAATTGGACCAGTCCGGCGCATTGGTGTGGCAGTGGAAGGCTACCGACCACATCGACCCGGCAAAAGAGACAAGCCCAGCATTCATCACGGACGGCCAAGCTGCCGTGGACGTCTTCCATTGCAACGCCGTGGACGTCGATGGCAACGGCAACCTGATCGTATCGGCACGCCATCTGAACTCGGTCTTCTATATTTCCACCAGCGACGGTCACATCATCTGGAAGATGGGTGGGAGCCCCTACAACAAGGACGGCGCTCGCTATATCCAGGTAGTGAACGATCCGCAGACCGCCTTCTACGGGCAGCACGATGCTCGCTTCCAAGCCAATGGCGACATCTCGCTCTTCGATGACCATACCGGAATGCCAGGCGTAGCGAGGGGGGTTGTCTACGGCCTCGACCTGAACGCCGGCACCGCGCAAGTCGCCTGGCAATACCTCGGCAGCATCAGCAGCGGTGCGATGGGCAGCTTTCGCCGATACTCCGACGGGTCGAGCGTCATTGGCTGGGGTCTGCCGGGTCAGGCACCGGGCCTGGTGTTTACGGAAGTGAATGCGGCCGGGCAGCCGCTGCTTGAGCTTTCATTCACATCGGGGCAGTCCTCCTACCGGGCACTCAAGTACCCGCTCGCCGCCTTCGATGCAAATCTACTGCGCGCTTCGGCCGGATCGCCGTAATGCGCGCGAGCGCGCCTCTGTCGAGTGATGCGCGGCAGCTGCGACAGGCTGCCGCAGCTGCGCGGCTACTCGTTCCTTGAGCTTGGGCAAACACGCGGTGCGGGTCGCTTTCAGCCTGGCACTGCGTTTGCTTTAGCCCTTGGTTGTGCCTCGAAAAGGGGCTTCCCATGAAGACCCAAAGCTCAGAAGATCAAAGCCTCGCCTCGTGGCCGTTGCGCACACGCCAAGCGCCGAGCCATCGCTCGCCTGTCGACGAAACGGGCCGCGCGGAAGACGACTTCGCAGGCACGGAAGCCACAGCGCGCGACTGGTCTATCCCTGTGTTCACTGTGTGGAACCAATCGCCGCGTGGCGGATCGGGGGTGGCGTCATGAAACTCAAACTGAGTGTTTCCCTGTGTTTCCTGGTTCTCAGGCTTGGCGTTGCTCAAGCCCAAGGCGCGAGCCCTGCCGAAGATGTGACGGGCCGGGTTTCGCCCGGGGCGCAGCCCGAAGCCGTGCAACCGCCCTCGCCGCCGCCCGAGATGCAGCCACCGGCACCGCCCGCGCAGCCGCCGGCGCCTCCGGTCCAGGCCCAAGTGCAGTCACAGCCTCAGGTCCAGCAGCCCGCCGGGGGATCTCCCGGGGCAGGAGCGGGCCAGTGGGTGTACACGAGTCAATACGGTTGGATCTGGATGCCCTACGGTAATCAGTACACCTATGAAGGCTCGCCCAACGACGCCAATCCCTATTCCTATGTGTACTACCCCAGCTATGGCTGGATGTGGCTGGCAGCGCCTTGGGTTTGGGGCTGGGGCGCGTATCCGTACTTCGGCGTTCGCGGACCGATGCGATTCGGCTGGTACGCTGGCCTCTACCGCGCTGGCTACGGTTGGGGCGGATACCGCGGCGGCGGTCCCGGCAGGGTTGCAGTCAACGCCGGTGCTCGCGGCGGCGGAGTCACTCGGAGCGCAAGTGATTATCACGCTGCCAGCGTCAACCGCGGCAGCTCGGGAAGTGTCTCGCGCGGCGGTTTCTCCGGCCACGCCGGCGGTGGTCATGGCGGGCATCGCTAGCCCAAAAACCAAGCAGCTGCCACGAATGATTCTTCGGGCAAGAAGCGATGGTCGTACAGGATCTGCGGATCCTGCCTTGGAGGCTGCGCTTTTCGCAGGCCTTGCGGATGCGAAGACACACCACCTGTCGGAGAACCCTTGAGAATCATGGCTGCGTCGGCAGCTTGCTGGCCTGCTCGCATCTGGCCCGCGCATTGCACAGTAAGCGCCGGGGTCCAGTATGTGCTGGATTCCTCCCTGATGAAAAGGAGCAGCCATGGCACGCAAATTCGTTTGGATCACGTTGATGATGTCGGCACTGACTCTCGGCGCGAGCGCCGCTGGGGCCGATGAAGGACAGCGCCCCCACCACGGGAAGATGTTCGGGGCATGCAAGGCCGATATGGAGAAGTTCTGCAAGGACACCATGGGCAACCACGAGGCCATGAGGAAGTGCATGCAGGACCACGCCAATGACCTGTCAGATGCGTGCAAGAAGGCGCGCGAAGAGCGAAAGGAACACGAGCAAGGCGGCGGGAACCCCGGCCAGGGTGCCTGAATCGACAACCTACTCAGACGATATCGATGACCGTGGCCAAACCCTACAACGATTCATCAATGCTGGAGGAATTACGACATGCAGATTACCCCAAAGAACACGTGTCTCTCTCTTGGTCTTTTGATGTCCGCAGCCCTCATGTTCTCCTGCTCGAGCAGCGGCGGTTCGACCACTCCCTCCGGCAGCGGCGGAAGTAGCAGCCTCGGAGGAACGAGCGGCTCGGGCGGTACCAACGGAAGCGGTGGCACGACTGCTACCGGCGGATCATCGGCCAACGGCGGATCGTCGGGCCAGGGTGGCGCAGCCTCTGGCGGCTCCTCTGGATCCGGTGGCGCAACGGGTGCCGGCGGATCATCGGCCAACGGCGGATCATCGGCCAACGGCGGATCGATGGCGGTCGGTGGGGCAGCTGGCTCTGGCGGAGGGTCAGGCGACGGTGGGTCGATGGGAACAGGCGGCAACTCCGGCGGTGCCAACGGAAGTGGCGGTGCGACCGATACCGGCGGATCGTCGGCGGTTGGCGGGGCAGCAGGCTCTGGCGGAGGGTCGGGCGGTACCGGAACGGGTGGCAACAGTGGAACGGCTACCGATGCCGGAACGGGTGACGACAGTGGCGCGGGTGCCGACAGTGGAACGGATGCCGACGCCGCCCTCGCCAGCGACACCAGCGCATCCGGTGATGGCGGTGGTCTGCTGTGTGGAACCCTGACCTGCAATACCAGCGATCCCACTCAGGCAGTCTGCTGCATCGACTATCCGGCCGGAGCGGGACCCGGCGGAGCAGGCGGGGCCCCGACCTACACCTGCGTCGCCTCGGCCTCGGCCTGCCAAGACACTTCAGGAGGCATGGCGGTACCCGCGACGTGCGTAGGCAGCGCGAACTGCACTGACCCGGCAAACCCCGTCTGTTGCCAGGTCACCGATTCGAACGGCAACAACTCAAACCAATGCCAGAGCACCTGTGGAACCGCATACCAGTTCTGTCAGACGGACTCCGAGTGCTCCGGCGGCAACACCTGCACGCCACTCTTTGGCAGCGGCCCGACGGCCTGCAGTGGGGGGTAGCGCCAACCCTCCACGCGCGCGTCCCCGATTCGCTAAGCGAGAGCAACACTCCCCCCGGCACGGCAGCCCGGGGGGAGTTTCCATGTCGGGCTAGTAGGCGCATCCAGTGGCAGGTTCTTGGCCGGGAATGGGATCCGTGCAGGTCAAGCACTGCATGCCGATCTTCGTGCCTGCCGCCAGAGGCCCGGCATTGATTTCAGCCCTGGTGCGCAGGATTCAGCGTCCCTTGGCGTGCAAAGCGACGGATGAAGGCGAAGAGAAAATGGGGCGAATGATCGTTGCCTCAGATATGGGCGCAAGCTCGATACCGACCGTGCCGCCGCGGTGGAGACGTCGGTGCCGGACGCAGTTCTTCCCATCCTCTTTGGCGGCGTAGACCAGCTTGTCGGCCTGTTGGATCAATCGGTCCAGGGTTGTCCGCGGCCCATCAATGGTGACTGCGCCAATGCTGAACGTCGCAGGCCAGTGGCCATGCGTGGCGTCGCGGAGCGCTGCCATCAGCTTCTCCAGAACCAAGTCTGCTGCTCGGCTCCCTGTCTCGGGCAGGAGCATGACGAATTCGTCTCCTCCGTAGCGTGCAACCATGTCGAATACGCGCAGGTTGCGCCTGAGCGTCCGCGCGACCTCGGTCAGAAGCCGATCGCCATAGTCGTGCCCACCGTCGTCATTGACCTGCTTGAAATCGTCGATGTCCAGATAGGCCAGCGTAATCGATCGTTCGTAGCGTTCGGCACGAGCGAGCTCAAGCGTGCCCGTCTCGACGAAGGCTCTCCGGTTCATGACACCGGTCAGTGGATCCATACGGGCAAGCGTGGCCCAGTACTCTGTCGTCGTTCGCAGTCGCGCGAGAATGTAGGCAACGACCACAAAGAAACCGAGCTCGACGATCCCGTTCCAGTAGGGCGTGAACGGATGCACATAGTGATGCGAGGTCAACCAGAGATCTTGCAGTCGAACCACGGCAGATAGACCTGCGAGAAGCAAGCCCACGCGCAGGCCAACGAACCAGGTCGCGAGCGCAATGGGGACCAAGTAGAGCGGGGCAATCGATGCCTCGGCACCCGTGATGTAGTCGATAGCCCCAATAAGTATAACCGCCGCAATACCCCCAGCCACGACGTGGAGTCTGCGCGACCCTACGCGATCCGAAATGGTGCTCACGACACACCTCCCAGCATCTCGCTGACGGTTCTGCGAAAGGTCGATACTGTGAAGGGTTTGCGCAAAAGTCTGGTATTGCCCAGGCGTTCGACAGTCGCCGAAAGATCCGGGCGCGAGAGACCGCTGATGAAAAGTACCGGAGCTTGGATTTCTGCCGCACGCGCCGAGCGAATCACGGCCAGCCCCTCCATCCACGGCATGTCGATGTCGGTCACGATGAGGTCGAATGGGCCCTGCTCGGCAAGCAACACGACCAGCTCTGCCCCGTTGGCGGCTTTGCAGATTTCAATGGCGGGGCCGCCCAGGATATCGCTCAGGAGCTCCAGTGCCTCGGGATCGTCGTCGGCAATCGCCACCCGCACGACCATCGCGTCGATCCTCGTGATGCCTGGACGGTCTAGAGCCCTAGCGTTGCGAATAGCTTCATCGTTCATCATATCGAACCTCTTTGTGAGTATCTGCAACCTGGGAACTGCATCGGCTGCGCCGCGGCTGATATCGCTGCGACTCGCGGATTCATGGGACTTTCGACGGCAGATCCGCGGCACCCGGTCGCACCGGGCGGACAAGGTGCCGCACGACCATGAGGCGGCGAGCATGCAAATACCGCCGGTCCGAAATGCGGATTACGCCGCTCCTAATTCACTCGACGCGCTTCCAGTTCTTGACGGCGGCGAAATCGTATCGATTACTTTCGGACGAGCCCTTAGCGTTGACAGCCGCGTTCCTTCGCCAGCGGCGAGCACGATTGCCCAAAGGTTCTCGCGACGGTCTTGTATGGCCATGCGTTTCTCCTGGAGGTCAGGGCGCGGTTGCTGTTCGCGGCAGTAGACGACAACTTGGACAGGTCGTTGAGCAGACGGCAAAGCGCCGAAGCGGACCATTGGGGTAAGAAGTTTGATGCCAATTTCGCCATTTCAGTTCACCTTTCGGGCTTTGGGCTCAAGGCCTTGCATCTTCGATGCCACAAAGACCGCGTCTCCCTGCCGCGCCCGGTGCGACGAATTGTCGCCCCTATCACTCGATATGGAACTCGCCTTCGGCCAAGATCCTTTCGGACTTGCCTTGTCCCTGAACGACGCGCAGCACGTAGCTGTGCGAAGGCTGAAATCCCTGCTCCGGTGAAAGCAGGAAACGCATGCCCAGGTTCTTGCCCGGCTTCATATTCACGTCCCACACCACGAGGGCTTGACGATTCGCCATCGCGTCGGGGCTTTCGCCGTCCATGACCGCCACAACGATGGGGCCATCCGCCGAGCGAGACTTGAAATCGGCGACCATCTCGACCTGCCACGGCTGATTGGGCGCCAGGTTTTGTAGCGCTCCGACGGCCGCCACCTGAGCTCCACGCGCCAGCACCATGATGGGTGGCGCGTCCTCCCTCACTTCGACGCCCTCCGAAGTTGAACTGCCGCCAGGTGCAAGGCAGACGGCGCCAGGACGGGAGCATTCCCGTCCCTGTTTTGCAGACACAAGAAAGACCTCGGGGGTGTTGTCCTCGGCCTCGATGCCGGGAACATCCCAGGCCTGCTCCTGCATACCACTCTGGGCCCGCAGCAATGAAATCAGGACGATTTGAGTCAACATGGGCAGCCTCCTTTCGGGCTTACCTGAACAATCAGCAAATGCAGTGCCAACGGCGAAACTCCCGGTCGCGGCACAGTCGATGCAATGTAACGGCCTCGTGCGGTCCAAAGGAGATCTTCCATGACGAATGTTTCCGATAATCGCGAATTGATGATGGGCGAAGCTACCGGGCTCACACCCCTGACGGTCATGCGTATCGCCATCGCGGATGATGATCCCGACAGTTTGGAGCTGCTGCGTCTAGCCCTCGAAAGCCCAGTGACCGAGATTTACGAGGCGACCAACGGGGTGGAATTGGTGCGACTTCTGGTCGAGAACGATCCCTTCGACCTCGTCATCACCGACGTCCTCATGCCGTGGATGGAAGGCCTTCAGGTTTTGCGCTCCGCGCGAGTGGCGGAAGTCATGACGCCGGTCCTGGTGATTTCAGGGCTCACCCGTCCCGATCTTCAGACCACGGTCGATCGTCTCGGCAACGCAGCCCTATTGCACAAGCCGTTTGGGATTCCCGACTTGCGTTCCGCCATCTCTGGTCTGATGAGCAGACAACTGCTGTCATGAGCTCGCCCAACCCGGGCGCTGGCCCGCCCCTATCGCGAGTCGTCGTCCTTGCCCGCTTCGCGCGAAGCGAAGCGCTGGATGGTTCGGCGATCGACACCAAGAATGCTGGCCGCCGAGGTCTTGTTTTGCCCCGTGTGATCGAGCACCCGTTCGATGTAGCGGCGCTGCAATTCCTCGATGGTCGGCCAGTCGCTGGCAATCGAGGTCACGTTTCCTGGCTTGGCGGTCGCGGTGAGCGGGGGAAGGTCGCCGGGCAAGATCACCCCACGCTGGGACATGGCGACGGCGCGGGCGAGCGCGTTTTCCAGCTCTCTCACATTGCCCGGCCAAGAGTAGCTGCGGATGAGATACATCGCCTCTTCGCTGATATGCGGCTCGACACGGCCCAGAAGCGCGGCGTGGCGGCTGGCCAGGTGAAGGGTCAAGGCGATGATGTCGTCGCCGCGATCACGCAGCGGCGGCACGTGCAGGGACACGACATTGAGGCGATAGGCCAAATCCTGGCGCAGCCGTCCCGCCGCCACCTCGACCGCAAGATTGCGGTTGGTCGCGGAAATCACCCGGACGTTGACCTTGATGGCGGTGGATCCGCCGACCCGCCGGACCTCGCTTTCCTGAAGAACGCGCAGAAGCTCCCCTTGCATCTTGGCCGGGACATCGCCGACCTCGTCGAGGAAAATGGTACCGCCCTCGGCGGTCTCGAACAAACCCTTGTGGGGCGCATTGGCGCCGGTAAACGCACCCTTCTCGTGACCAAACAGCTCGCTTTCCAGCAGCCCTTCGGCCAGCGAGGCGCAGTTGAATGCGACGAAGGGATGGCCCGCACGGCGGCTGCGCTCGTGGATGGTGCGCGCGACCAGCTCCTTGCCCGACCCGCTCTCGCCCGTGACCAGCACCGTCGCGTCGGTGGGCGCGACGTGTGCGATCTCCTTGTAAACTTCGAGCATGGGCGGACAGGTCCCGACCAGGATCTTGTGCCCGGCGATGGCCGAGCGAAGCGATCGGTTCTCCTTGGCCAGGCGCCGCCGCTCCAAGGCCCGCGCCACTGTCGCACGAAGCGCCACGATGTCCACGGGCTTGGCAAGGTAGTCCGCCGCCCCGCTGGCGATGGCGTCCATCGCGGCACCCGGCTCGGCATACGCCGTGATCAGAACCACCGGGGTGTCGGGGAATTCCTTGATGACGGTTTCAAGAACCTCCAGTCCGCTGGCGCGGGTCATCTGGATATCGCTCAGCACGAGGTCAAAGGCGCCTTCGTGCAGCCGGTTCAGTGCCTCGCGACCGTCGGTCGCGGTCACCACCTCATAGCTTTCGCCTCGAAGCACGGTGGCCAGAAGCTCAAGGGTCAGGTCATCGTCTTCGGCGATCAAGATCTTTGCGGGCGAAACCACGCCGACAAGCCTATCATGGAGGCCGCGTGACACCGATAGGACTTCGCTGGAAGAGAGCCTTGAGTGGCGAGATTCCAAGACCCAGGGTACTGACTAGCTGGCCGGTGGTCGGGGGTCTCGGCTTGGTGACGCTGCTGATTGTCGGGATGGTCGGGCTCGATGTCTATTTTGCGGAGGCGGAGGCGTTCAAGACCAACGACATCATCGAGAACGCGCAACGCTCAATCATCCTGCTCAATGACATCCGGGTCGACGCCAGACACATGGCCGAGGCGAACGACGCTCAAGAGATCGAACGTTGGACACGGGATATCGAGGAAGATTCCCTCAAGTACGATCCCAAGGCCACCTACCAAGGTGAACGGGACGAGTGGACTCATCTTCAGCGTCTGCTCCGGCAACTGCCGAGCCACATCACCGACGATCGAAGAGCCAACGCCGCCCTGGAAGACGCGATCGACAAATCCGTGGATACGCTGGTGGCCATCAACGCGGCCGCGGGCCAAGGCAACGCGACCGCCATGCAAGCTGCCCACCGCCAAGCCATCTGGAGCGACGTGATCGTCGGCGCCATCGTGCTTGCCACCGTGACCGTCATTTCGGTGTGGCTTTTGCGCGTGCTTTCTCGCCAGCGCCGACTGGTGGTAGAGCGGGTCCGCTTACTCCGCGAGCAGAATGTCGAGCTGGAGGCCTTTGCCGGGCGTGCGGCCCACGACCTGCGCAGCCCCATGAATCCCATTCGCGGCTACACGGATCTCATCCTCGAATGCCCTGGACTGCCGGAAAACGTGACCGCGATGGCGCAGCGAATTCGCCGGGCCGTCGATCGCATGGCCCGCGTGGTGGACGACATGCTTGCCCTGTCCGTTTCAGGGCGCCCACCCGAGGGACGTTCGTCGACCGCCGTGGTCATCTCGCGCATCATCGAGGAGATGGGAGCGGAACTGCAAGAGTGCGAGATGGTGACCAAGTTGGGCGCAAGTCAGGTCGTCGCCTGCGCCGAAGGGGTCTTGTCCCAGATCCTGCACAACCTCATCGGCAACGCCATCAAGTTTCGCGCGCGCTCGCGGGCCTTGTGCATCACCATCGAAACGCGCGATGTCGGCTCGATGGTCGAGATCGTCGTCGAGGACAACGGCATCGGCATGGATCCCGAGAACGCGAAACACGCCTTCGAGCCGTTCTACCGCGGGCTCACCGACCGTGAGGTTCCAGGCCACGGCCTTGGCCTGGCCATCGTCGAGCGCACGACGCGAGCCCTGGGCGGCTCCTGCGAGCTGTGGTCGGTCCCGGATCGCAGCACGCGCATCACCGTCCGACTTCCACGCGCGTGATCTACGCAGCCGCCGGCCGGCTCCTACGCTTCGTCGCCCAGCAACTCGCACACGGCCTTGCGCACTTCGGACACCAGGATCGGTTTTCGCAAAAACTTGGCGTTGCCAAGACGATCGACCTCGGCCGGTAGGTCTGGCTGCGAAATGCCGCTGATGACCAAGACCGGCGCTTGGACCCCGGACCCACGCGCGGACTTGATGGCGGCGATTCCGTCCATCCATGGCATGTCAACGTCGGTCACGATGAGATCGAAGGGTCCACGCTCGGCCAGCAGTACCGCCAACTCTGCGCCGCTGGCAGCCTTGTAGATCTCGGTTGTGGGGCCGCCCAAAATGAAGTCAAGCAAATCCAACGTCTCCGAATCGTCGTCGGCGATCACAACCCTCGCTACCATCGGGTCATCCCACTCATCGTCAGGGCTTCTGCGCTCACGCACGGCTGGCCGGTTCATCGTTTCGACTCCCATCGAGAATGCCCAGTGCGACGAAGAATGTGATTGGACGCTTCATGTGGATAGCTCTTACGCTGCCTGCCGTCTCTTGCGTGCTGTGCATCAGGAGTGCCACTTTCGCAAATCCCCCGGCAGCACTGCGTTGCGCGGCATTCTTGCGAATTGCTCCGATTGGACGAGCCATTGGAGACGACGCCCAGGACATTCTGCCGCGCACGCCGCGGCGGATTGTCGCGCCACCCGCGATGCCAATCAAAGCGATCGGAGAACGGCGCGCAGATCTGCCGCATAGCGACCACTCGGGGCCAAACGCAAGTAGTGCTGATAGGCGTCTTTGGCCGCCCGCTTGTGCCCTGCGTTTTGTTCTGCCTCGCCGATGAACACATAGGGATCGGCGACATCTGGATCGGCGCCGATGGCCTTCTTGCTCCACTCGAATGCCTGGGCGATTTTGCCGCGATCGAATTCCGTCTTCGCCAGGGCCACGGCGAATTCCACTGCGCGCGGATTGGCGGCAAGGGCCGCCTCGCAGGTTGTCAGGATCCTATTTCTCTGCTTGTCGGCAATGGCCTTGCTACAAGCTCGCTGCGCGTCGTCGTCCGCAGGCTGAGCTGCGACCGCAACTGCGAGCGACGGGTGGGCCGGGGCGACCTTCGCCACGAGCGCGGCTGGCTCGGCCGCTTGGCCGAGATCCTGTGTGTCTGCGTCCGGCGGCGGCGCCATCGCGACCCCTTCCTGGCGCGACGAATCCGGCGCAGCCGCTGCGCCGATTGCTCCAGCCTGTTCACCGGGTTGGGGCGCCGGGGTGGACGATGCATTCGCGAGAGCGATGAAAGCCGAAGAGCCTGTCGATTGCTTGAGCACGACTGGTTCGGACGTGGCCGATTGAGTCTGTCCTGGGACTCGCCGGGCGATGACTCCAACCAGAACGGCGCCGAGCATGCCCCCCACGGCCAGGCCCATGAAGAATGGGCGAGAAAGTGCGAACCATTTACCTCTGCCTGGATCCTTCTGATCGGCGAAGTAGTCGCCATCGGCGGCGAGGAGCATGCTGTCTTGGCCTTGCTCGAAGAACTGTGCTTCGACACTGTCGAAGTGACCGTTCGATTCCCCTTCGGGAGCGCCGGATTTGCTTGGCTCGGCGGGCTCTGCGGTGATCTTGCGACTCATGGGGTCTCCTTGGCGCCTAGGAACAAGCGCCTTGCAAGGCAATGATCGGGCCACGTCGAAAACCCGCGCGAACATCACAATAGTAACACCCCACGTGCATGCGGATTTCGCCGAATTCGCTACGGAATCCGCATCTTCGATTGACTGTCCGCAAATAGCCGTTGGGCGTACCCATCGACGATGGGTCATTCTCGCGCGATTTCTCCGTTATTTCGAGTGGCCCGTACATTGCTAGAAAGCCACGCACCAGCATGGGCTGGCTGCGGCGTAAACCCTTCAGTCATTTCGAGGCAAGACCATGACAACAATCAGAATGCTCGGTTTGTTCCTTTTGGTCGCAACCATCGGTGCGTGCGGAGGCCGAGGCGGGCTATCGGTCATCTCCTCCGACGCTGGAATCGGCGGCATCGCCTCCGGCATCGATTCGAATGACGATACGATGGCGGACGCCGTGGTCACCATTCGCGACGGCTCGGCGGATCTGGCAGTTACGTCCGGATCGGCACCCGATGTCGCGTTGTCGGATACCGCTCGCGGCGGATTCGCGGGTGACACGCGCGGCGGCACTCCTACGGGAGACGCACCGTTCGGTTTGAGAGACGCGCCGACCTTCTCGCGGGACACAGGGTCTGGACCTGGGGATGCGGGCACCGCCTCATTGACCAGCATCGCGCTTACGCCGCCCGCGCCCACACTGAGTGTCGGCGTTCCCTACAGCACCCTGGTGGTCACCGCCCTTTACTCGGACGGAACAACGAAGGACGTGACCAGCTCGACAGCATTTACTTCCAGCGACACCACGGTTCTGACGGTTTCGGGCCACACGATGACCGGTGTGAAAGCGGGTTCGGCAACGCTCACGGCGACCTACTCGGGCCAAACTGCGACGGCCAAGGTCACAGTCTCGGCGTCGACCCTGCAAAGCATCTCGATCGATTCGGTCACCCCTGTCTCCATCGGCCAATCCATCTTGGTGACCGCCACCGCGATCTTCGCGGACGGAAACAGGCAGGACGTCACCGCCCAGGCGACGTGGTCAAGCTCCGACGCCACGATTGCGACGGTTGCGCTGGATGCAACCTCCGGAAAAGAGAAAGTCGCCGGCATCAAGGCGGGCAGCGCAACTCTCCAGGCGACCTTGCAAGGCATCACCGGCCAGGCGCCCGTCACGGTGACCGCGGCATCGATGACCAGCATCAACATCACCCCGACGCAATCGATTCTTCAGCGTGGAGTCACGCAGTCCTTCCAGGCCACCGCGACCTACCAGGACAACACCACGGCCGATGTCACCCAACAGGCGACGTGGGCGTCGAGCGACACGACGATTGCCACCATCGCGGTCGGGAGCAGTGGAGCTCTCGTCACAGCCGTAGCGGCCGGGACCAGCACGATCACGGCCACCGTCGGAACGATTGTCGGCAAGACCACGGTGACGGTCACCGCACCCGCGCTGTCGTCCATCGTCGTGACCCCGGCAACCTGGACGCCGAACGTGGGTGGCGTGCAAGCCTTCATTGCGCAGGCCACCTACGCCGACAACTCGACGGCTGACGTCACGCTGTCGGCCACTTGGTCATCCAGCGCCACGACCATCGTCGGCATCTCGAATGCGGCCGGACAGCAGGGCCAGGCCACGGCCCTTGCCGCGGGTTCTGCCTCGGTGAGCGCAAGCCTGTCCGGCGTGGTTGGCACGGCTTCTGTTACCGTCTCGTCCGCGCAGCTCGTCAGCATCGCGGTCGCGCCCAACCCGGCCGCGGTCGTGCTCGGGCTCGCGGTTCCACTCAAGGCCACCGGTTCGTACCAGAACGGCACGACTCAGGATCTAACGGCCCAGGTTGCCTGGACTGTCGCCAACAGTGCTATCGCCAGCATTTCCAACGCGACGAGCACCTCTGGCCAAATCACGGGCGTCGCCGTCGGCACGACCACGGCTACAGCCACCCTGAACGGCATTACGGGCACGACCACGGTCAACGTCAGTCAGCCCACGCTTCAGTCAATCTCGGTTTCCCCGGCTGCCCCGCCCAGTGTCACCGCAGGTGTCAGCCAACCCTTCACCGCGACAGCAAGCTACGGCAACGGCACCTCGATCGATGTCACGACCCAGGTCACTTGGTCGTCGAGCAACATCGCGGTGGCTCAGATATCGAACGCCAGTGGCAGCAACGGTGTCGCCGCTACCCTGACCGCCGGCACCACGACCATCACCGCGACCCTTAGTGGCGTAGCGGGAACGGCGACCTTGACCGTAGCGGCACCGGCGCTGTCCACCATCACCATTTCGCCTGCGACTGCCTCGGTTATCGCCGGAGCGACCCAAGCATACACCGCGACGGCCGTCTACCAGAACGGAACCACGGCGAACATCACTGCCACGGGCACGTGGACCTCGTCCAACACTGCGGCGGCAACCATGTCGACCGCTGGCGGCGGTGGACTGTTCGGTGCCACGCGCGAGATCGCAACCGGGGTTGCCGCGGGCACGTCCACGATTACGGTCACCTATCAAGGCGCAAGTGCGTCGGCGACCTTGACGGTCACGGCACCGGTCACGGTCGTCGGCCTCACCATTTCGCCGACCGCTCCCGCATCCATCCTCGTGGGCGCAACCGTGCAATTCGCGGCCACGGCGGTAACGAGCGACGGCAACACGCAAGTCGTAACCACCAGCGCGCAGACGCAGTGGACGACCTCCGACGCCACGATTGCTTCCATCTCGAACGCGGCTGGACGAGATGGCGGAGTTGTCTTCCCAGGTGGAGGTGGTGGAGGTGCATTTGGAGGCGGCCTGGCCACGGGCATCGCGGCCGGGACCGTGACCATCACCGTGACCTACAGCGGATTCACGGCCACCGCGACGCTGACTGTGCGCGCTCCGACACCCACCGGTCTGTTGATCACGCCTTCCGCTCCACCGTCCATCAAAGTGAACGGCACCCAGCAGTTCCAGGCCGAGCTCACCATGAATGATGGCACCACCCAGGCCGTGACCACCGGGGTATCGTGGACCAGCTCTAGCCCCCTTGTGGCCAGTGTCAGCACCGCCGCCCCAGGCGGGCGTGGCGGCGCAGGCGCAGGTGCGGGCGGTCTGGCCACCGGCATTGGCGCCGGCATGGCCGTCATCACCGCAACCTACTCGACGTTCACGGCCACGGTCACTCTGACCGTGACCCAGTCCACTCCGGTAAGTCTCACCGTGACGCCGCCTTCCCCGACGCTCTATGTGTCGCAGACCCAGGCCTTTGTGGCCACGGTGGTGTACAGCGACAACACCACCGCGGTGGTGACGGGATCGGCGACCTGGAGCTCGTCCGATGCAACGGTGGTGGTGATCACCGCGACCGGCGGTGGCGGCGGCGCCTTCCCGGGTGGCGGTGGCGGTGGCGCCACGGCTACGGCCCTCGGTACGGGCACGGCGACCATCACGGCCACCTACGGCACGCTGACCGGCACGGCGACCGTCACGGTGACCAATCCTCCCTTGTCCTATGTTCAGGTTACGCCGACCAATCCCAATATCCCCGCGCAAGCGACGGCGCAGTTTACAGCCACCGCGGTGTACGCCGACAACTCGGCCCGCAACGTGACCACTTCGGCGACCTGGAGCTCGTCGACTTCCTCGGTCGCCGCGATCGCGAACAGCGGAGCCACCATTGGGCGCGCCACGGGCATCAGCGCGGGCACGTCCACCATCACTGCCACCTACCAAGGAATGTCGGGTTCGTCTGTCCTCACCGTGGCGCAAGGGATCAGCTCTATCGTGGTCACACCGGCGGTGAAGACCACGGTGTTGGGCATCCCGGTCTCGTTCACGGCCACGGCGATTCTGTCGAACAATGCAACCTTCGCCCTCGGCGGAGCGGCCACCTGGGTTTCGTCGGATCCGACAATCGCCACCGTCACGGCGGCGGGTAGCGCCACGCCGGTCAAGGCTGGGAAGGTGACCGTCACCGCGACCTACCTGGGCGTTTCCGGGACGGCCACGCTCACCGTCAGCTCGGCGACACTCTCTTCGATCAGCATCGCACCGAATCCGGTTTCCGTTTCGGTCAATGGCAGTTTGCAGCTGACCGCGACCGGGCTTTACAGCGATTCGACGACCATCGATCTCACCAACGCCGCCACATGGACGTCCTCGGCCAATTCCATAGCGATCGTCTCCGACGCAGCTGGCTCGCGCGGGCTGCTAACCGCACTTGGAAGCGGCTCGGCCACGGTGACGGTCTATTTCGGAACTAGCTCTGCCACGGACTCGGTGACCGTCTCGCCGTAGTCGGGCGTGCCGAATGAGCCGCGACAGTTCGCCGCTGAGGGTGCGGCGTCTTGTCGCGGCTCGCTTCGATTCGGGAGCGACCAAGGCTAGGGCGGATAGACGTCGGTCTTCCAATTCTGCAGCATGGCCTTGCCGTTGGGGCCCACGCCGTCGCCCCACGCAGCCGAAGGTGGCATCTTGCCGCCGTCGATGCTTTGGATGAAGCGGTCGGCCTCTTGATGGGCCGCCGGCGTCGACGTCCCCGCGGGTGGATCGTAGACATCGAGTCGAAAATTGGTCGGCGCGCCCCGCGTGGCAGGATAGCTGTGGCACAGCAGACAGTGGTCTGCAAGGAAGGGGTGCACGTCGGTCTCATACGTGGGATGGGCCGGCACCGTCGCGATGTCGGGTTTGCCAAAGGAACAGGCCGACATGGCCAACGCCAGGGCGAGTGCGGGTGGCGTGCAAAGCCGAGTGATCGTTTCTCTTTTCAACATGGCTTGGATCCCTCCACGAGAATCAAAAGATCCAGGCCGCGCCGGCGGCGGTCATGAATCCAAACGTGGTCCAGCCCACCACGTCGTGAGCTGTTGCCATTTGCTTGATGCCAGTCGAATTGCCCGAATCCGCGGTTCGCGCGGTGATGAACCCCAGGATGACCTCCGCGACGATTCCCGCCGTGGCGCCGATGGCGGCGATGCGATGGACGAGACCGGTATCGAACTTGAGAGGCTTCTTGTAGGGCTGGGGTGCCAAGAGAGCATAGATTCCGGTCGCCGTGAACAAGCCCGCCGTAGAATAGACCAGAAGACGATGGGGCAGCATGTAGCTGCCTCTTCCGCTACCGCCGCCGTAGAGGTCGTGGTAGTTGAGCTGGCCGACAATGCAACTTGCGGCCATGAATGCCCACGTCGTCAGACCGAGGAATTGATGGATCCCCAACCGATGGCGACGTTTCTGTGACAACGCCGAGGCGTTCGCGATCTCCTCGGTCGAATGGGTATCTTTCCCCGCGGCATTTTCGGCGCCGAAGAACTCGAAATCGAGACCGGCGGGTTTGTCGGGTTGGGTTGGCGCCGGAGCCGCGCTGGGCAAGGGTTCAGCAGGCGGCGGCGCCGGGAGAGTCGCCGACTGGCCTTCCACCGCTGGCGTTTGCTCGGCCGCGGGAGGTGATTCCTGCGCGCGGGTCGCGATAGGCAGCAATAGGACACCGAGAAAGATTGTGGCAATAGACAGGAGTCGACCGAGGTGAGTCATTTTGGTCGTGGAGCGTAGCCGGCAGAAAGGAAGATGCAACGGGAAGTGAACCCAACAATCAGGATTTCTAACTCCTGATTGATCGGAAAGGGTTTTCATCGTGCCCGTTTGAATCCCTCATGGAAACTCACCAAAGGGAACTCCAGCCGCATGAACGGGCCAAGCCCGCACCAACCTGATGCGCAACCGGGGGAGAGACCGTGAAGCACAGCCACGCTATGCGGCCGGAATTTCCGATGGTGAATCCTGGTTTACGAAATGCCGTCTCGCCTCCAACGCGGCACCCTCGAACGGATGCAAGTCATATACCGGAGCGCGACGGTCAGATTTTTGCGGCCCTCGGATTTACGACGTGCGAAGTTCGCAGTCGTTTGCTGCAGGAATCGCTGTTCAGAAACGCCGTTGCTCAGGTGCCAAAATAGCCGCTTAGGAAAGGCTTCAAACACACCGATAGATTCATCAGGCCATCGGGCCCCGGGGGAAACATTTTCGGAGGACTCAATGGACATCAACGGTATCGGCAACAACTACGGCATCAGCGCTCTCAACTCGAATCAAACCACGGCCGCGCAATCGGGCACCACGGGCGGCGTGTCCACCACGGACTCGGCCCAACTCTCGCCCATGGCCACCCTGCTCAATCAGCTTCAGCAATTGCAGCAGACCGATCCAGACAAGTTCAAGTCTGTCATGTCGAGCATCGCCGACACGCTGAAGACCGATGCCCAAAACGCAACGGGTCCCCAGGCACAGCGCCTGAACGATCTGGCCAACAAGTTCAGCACAGCTGCACAGACGGGCCAAATGCCCAATTTGCAACCGCCGGGACAGCAACAGGGCGCCTCCGGCCACCATCACCACCATCATCATCAGGTGTCGAGCTACCAAAATGGCTCAAGCACCTCGACCAGCAGCAGCCCAAGCCAGCCCACGTTCGATCTGGCACAAATCATCCAGACGGCCATGCAGCAAGCGAGCGGATAGTCCGTCCCAATCGCGATCCGCCGCCTCAAGGGCGCAGCGGCCACGTGGCGGCGGACAGGCTTCCCTTCGCCAAGTCGAGCAGGCGAGCGCGCATCATCGCGATGCCCAGTCGCTTACTCGGCTCGCGCACCAACCCGGCGGCCAAGAGCTCGGCCAGCGGTCCGTGCCGGTCGTGCTTGCGCATCCATTCGAGCCCGGGCGGATTGCCGTCGTGGCCGAGGTGCATGGCGAAGATGGCCGGCAAGGTTTCCCCGTCGAACAGTGGTTTTCCAGTCAGTAGCTCGAAAGCCAGGCACGAAAACGCGTAGACGTCCGTCGCGCGCGGGTCGACCCGATCGCCGAAAGCCGACATATCCCAAACCTCGGGCGCACCGTAGTAGGGGCTGCCGCAACCGGGCCGCACCTTGCGCCCGGCCAGACCAAAGTCCACCAACACCGACGCCTGGCGCGATTCACTCCGAGGCCGCCGCGGAGACGCCAGGTCGCGCTGGATTCGCAGGATGACGTTGGCCGGCTTGACGTCGAGATGGGCCAGTCCGGCGTCGTGCATGGCCTGCAGGCCAGCGGCCATGCCATCCAAGACGTCGATCGCCTGCTTGACGGTCAGGGCACGGCGATCGACCAGCCGCTCCAGCGTGTTGCCCTCGACCAGCTCCATGACCAAGATCGGCTTGGGCCGCGCGCCGGCGTCGAAGGTGACGAAGCCCGCGATGTTGGCGTGCCGGGGCAGGGTCAAGAGAGCGCCTGCCTCTTCGCGGAAGAGTTGCATGAACTCCTCTTCCGACAGCGTGTGCGCGGCGGCACCGGTGTACGCGGGCACCTTGAGCGCGAAGATCTCGGCGCCTTCCTCGTGGCGCTCTTCCAATCGGCGGGCAACGAACACCGAGCCGCCGCCGCCCGTGCCGATGGGACGCACGATGAAAAAGCCACCGACGATGCGGCTGGGCGGCAGCCACGCGGGCAGATGCAATTGACTCTTGCGCTTGGTGATGTGGGTGACCTCGCCCGACGGTCGAGGCACGCGCGGCAAGCGCCCCACCCGCATGAGCACACGCGCCACAACCTCGGCGAAAAGCGGCGGCAGATCCTTGCGCACGGCCTCGGCGGCGGCGGCGGCGGCGGCGCCCACGCCCTCGTCATGCTCCTGCAAGGCGCGCTCGATCCACGCCTCCAGGCGACGCAAGGCCCGCGTGGACGACGAGGGGAAGTAGTTCTCGCGCAAGCCGGTCCGCCGCATGGCCCCGCCGCACAAGCGCGCGGCGTAGGTGATGGCGCTGGCCAGGCGCTCGAGCGCGGCGCTGCTGTCGCCTCGGCGCAGCTCGGTCAGCGACACGGCCTCGTTCAGGGTTTCGAGCACGCGCGTGATGCCCAGAACCGCCCGGCGCAATCCCTCGACACGCGCCGAGCTGCCGGGTGGCAGTGCCTCGGCCACGTCGCGCAGGTTCTCCACCAGTCCGTGCTCGTCGGCCTGACCTCCGCGCTCCGCCAGCGCACGCGGTATCTGCGCGGCCGAGGCGAACACCTCTTTGAACTCCGGCACCATGCACGCTTCGGACAACGCACGCAGATCGGCAGCGCTGCTCAGGCTCCACAGCGTGGCCACGAAGACGTCCGAGAGCTCGGCCACCTGCTCGCGCGCCAGCGCGTCCGCCGTGCGCGCGAGCGTGGCGCACAAAAGCCGGCGCAGCGGCGAGGGCGCATCGGCCTGCGCACGTTGGGCAAGCAGCTTGAACACGTGCAAGCGGCGACCGCGCGACTCCGGCGTGGGCTCTTCCGTGTCCGCGATATCCGAATCCACCAGGTGCAAAAGCGTCCGCAGTTGGCGAAAGCGCAAGGTCAGGTGCGGGATGGCCTCGCTTGTCACCGGCTGGTATTCACGCACCAGCAGCCAGCTACCGAGCCGCCATAGGATCCCGGTCAGCGGACTCGGCCCGCTCCGACCGCCTTCACGAACCACAAGTAGATCGGAAAGCACCGACGTCACCAAGAGGCCGGCGTCCAGCTCGCGCAGGGAGCGGAAGGTGACCTGACGTTCGGCCGCCGTTTCGTCGCCGGTGCTTTCGAGAACGTCCATGGCCGCGCCGGCGACCTGCAAAGCCTGCTCAGTCGCCGGCCCAAGGTCGCGACCCTCGGCAAAGGCCTGCAAGGCATCGCCGAGATGCAGGCGCAGCGAGCTGCGCGGCCGCTCCGCCCCCATGTCGAGGTCGTCGATGAGGGCTTGGATCAAGGCCACCGTGCCGTCGTCCGCCGAGGACTGATCGGCGCGCAGTCGGTCGATGGCCACGAACGCCGCCTGGGCACCGATGGGGTGTCCGGCCAACTCCTCGCGCAGATCGGCCAGGGCCTCGATGGCCTCGATACCACCGCACGGCACGAGCCTGGCCAAAAGCTCGTCGGCGGCTTCGGGCTCTTGCTCGACCACACGGGACAGGCCGTAGATCATGGCCGAGGCGATGCCACTGTCGCGGCTTTGCACCTCGCTTTGCAGAAGCTTGAGGCAGGCTGGCAACGCCGTGCTCGGGTCGTGGACGACGGTGGCGGCCAGCGACGTGGCGGCGCGGCGCCATTCGCTGGGGCCAAGTCGGGGCGATAAATCGCGATCGATTTCCGCCGCGCGCATGGGGGCCGCAACGGCGAGCAGCCCGCGGGCAACCGCCACGTGCCGCCACACCAGCGACTCGCGGTCGGTGATAAGCCGGGTCCAGGCGGTACGCACGGGCACGCGCTCGAAGACGCGAACCCCGCTGTCGTCCCCCTCCTTGGCCCTGCGCGCGGCCTCGCGCGCCGCCCGTTCGAGCAGACGCGCGGCCAGCCGCCGCGCTGGCAGCGCGCCCATGGAATGCGCCGTCAGCCACCCGCGTTCGAGCTCAGGCCGCGACACCAAGGCCAGAGCCAGCCCATCGACGTGCGCGCCGGTCGCCAGAGGCAGGCGCAGCGAGAGGGCGACCCTGGCTCGGATCTGTGCTCCGCCAAGGGCACGCGGAGAGGAGAGGGCCAGGGCCGTGGCCAAGGTCACGAACGTGGCGGCGTCGCCCTCGCGTAATGAAACCAACACGCGACGGCCGAACTCGCGCTTCTCGGGACTTTGCGGCAGGGCACCCGCCAATTCGAACAGCGCCGCCGCCGCCACCGGCCGGGACAGAAACGACAGATCGTCGACCAAACCGGAAGAAAGCGCGCAACGCACGCTGGCCAGCAATGGGTCGGTGGCCATGCCTTCGAGGGGCGTGGGCTGCTGATCCGCGGCCGCGGCGGCCAGGCTGGCCATGCCCTGGCGCCACAGCGACCGACGATTGTCGAGGCTGTCGCGCGTGTGGATTTGCGCGAGTCCCGCGAGGTAGTCGTCACCGCCGTGCATGCTGGTTGGGCCCTCCGCCCGGCCAGGGCACCCGAGTCGCCCGGCCGTGCTTGGGTCGAAATCGTACCACCCTGGGAAAATTCCGCGAGAGCGCGCATGGGCAAGCACAAGGCTGGCCGACAGAATATACTGCCCCCTAGCCCGTATATTCATGAGCCGCGCTTGGTCGATGAAGCTCGTGCGGGCTAGCCATACGCGTGGGGAGCCGCCGAGCTTTGCTCGGCGCGGACCATCGCGGGAAGGTTTGGCGAGGCCGAGCGCAGCGAGGGGGAGGCAGGGCGGGTGGCAGGTGCCGAGTGCAGAGCAAACCCTCCCAGGGTTTCCATTACAACCCGCTAGCCCGCCATTGCCAAAGAGCCGAGTACAGGCTGTTCAGCCAAGCTGGTCGGTGTACCGATTGTCGTGCATACTGCGGGCTAGTAGAGCAGGAACTGGAGAACCATGCGTAGGCTCCTCGCCGGATTGAATTTGACCGCCCTGCTCGCGCTCTCCGCGCTGGCCGAGCTTGTCCTGTACCGAATCGTGAGCGCCATCTTCCTGCCCAGCCAGAACGGCACCGCCCTCGATCGCTGGACCGCCGGCGCCGCACTCTTCGTCTCGAATTTCTCGGGTATCTTGGCCCTGCTGCTCGTGGTGGTGGCGCTGGTGCACGCCCTGCGTTCGGATCAGATCTTTCCCCGCTCCATGCGCATCACCGTCAGCACGGTGGGCGCGTTCTTCGCCGTGCTTGCCGCTCTTGGCGTGCTGTGGATCCTCGCACCCCGCTACCACGTGCACATGCGCATCAGCCACGGGTTCCTGGTTTTCTTCCTCGCCCTCGGCATCTGGCACGGAGCGCGCTCCTGGCGTTCCAAGCTCGCCGTCACCCTGTTCGCCATCCCCATCATCGTGCAGGCCGCCGCGCTTTTTGCCCATCGCATGGCCTGGTCGCGCCTGGATCCTGGCCAGATGGTCCGGGTTGGCCACGCCATCACCCTGGCGGCCATGACCGCCACGCCGGTTCTTGTCTCACCCTGGCCCTGGCGCAAGGGTCGGATGGCGGTCACCCTAGCGGCCGGAACCATCCTGGCCGCCACTTTCGGCACGGCGACCGCACTTCGCTTCGACCTCGTTCAGGCTGTGGCCTACTACGGACTGCGCATCGATCTGACAGGGCTGGGCTCGTCGTCCGAGCGGCTATACGCCGGCGCCCTCATCGCCGCCTTCGCCTGCCTTGGCGCGACGACGGTGGGGTGCCTCATCGAAAAGGGCAAGTCGCGACTCGCCGGATGGGCGCTGTTGCTTCTCGGAGCCGCGGGCATGGAAATCGGCTCGCCCAAGCCAGCGCTCTTCACCTTGTGCGGGCTGCTGGCGCTGGCGGCGGCCACCGTGCAGGAAGATCGCTTGGCGCTTCCCGCCGAGCGGGTGCCTGAAACCTAGAAATTACTTTCCGCTAGCGGCGTAGCTCTTGCTCTGCGCGCAGCCAGTACTCGAGATCGTTTCCCTCTTTGCAACCTTCACTGACGTAGATCTCGAAGGCGCGAGTCTGGATCTCTTCCTGGGTCGGCTCGTAAGGGGCGCGAGCCTTGGCGGGCGCCGGTGCAGCGCTGGCCTTGACCGGTGGTTTGGCGGCCGGCTTGGCAGCGGGTGCCGGCGCTGGCGCCGCCTTGTTTGGTTTGCTTGATTTGAAATTAGCCATGGGACTGACAGTAGGTTGAGCCTGAAGGGAAAAGTGTCAAGAAAATCATCCCGCCGCGGCGAGTGATTGGGGATGCGCCGCGCGACTGCGATAGGAAGCCGTTGGCGTCCTTTTTATCGCGTGAGCGCCGACGGGCTTAGCCCGGCGGCGCTCATCGCGGGGGATGAAAAGGACCCTCTCAGGGTCCTTTTCTTATGACAATTCGGGCATAGTAGCTTCTTCATTTCCCAGCCCATGGAAACGGAATCGAGAATCGAGGCGGCGCTTGCGGAAGTCGTGGCCACGGCCACGGCGGCACCTTGCCCGACACGCCTGGCCGAGGCGATTCGCTATGCCGTGTTTCCGGGCGGCGGCAGGGTCAGACCCGGTCTGTGTTTGACCGTGGCGGCGGCCTGCGGCGATGGCGAGCCTGCCCTGGCGGATGGGGCGGCGGTGGCGGTCGAGCTGCTTCACTGCGCCTCGCTGGTGCAAGACGACCTGCCCTGCTTCGACGACGCCCCCCTGCGACGAGGGCAACTCTCGCTGCACAAACGCTTCGGTGAAGCGATCGCCATCCTGGTAGGCGACGCCTTGATCGTGATGGCCTTTGGCGCGGTGGCCGCCCACTTGGCCAAACGACCGGCCGCAGGCGCGGAAATCCTGCGCGTGCTGGCCGAGGCCGCAGGAGCACCCGCGGGAATCGCGGCCGGGCAGGCGTGGGAAAGCGAACCCAACGTGGACGTCGCGGCCTACCATCACGCGAAAACCGCTGCTCTGTTCGAAGCCGCGGCGGCGGCGGGCGCCATCGCCGGTGACGGCGATCCCACAGCCTGGCGACGGACCGGGGCCGCGCTTGGCTCGGCCTACCAGGTCGCCGACGATCTGGCGGACGCGCTCGGCGAATCGGGGGCTCTTGGCAAGCCCATCAACCAGGACGGGAACAAGGCGCGACCGAACTTGGTGAAGAGCCTTGGTCTCGAAGGCGCTATCTGTCGGCTCGACGAGCTCGTGGGTCAGGCGATGCAATCCATTCCCGACTGCCGCGACCACGCAAGCGTCGAGGCATTTCTGCGAGTCGCCGCCGAGCGCCTGTGTCCGCCCGAACTACGCCGGAAGAATTCAAACACAGAGGACACAGAGAACACAGAGAACACGGAAACAGAAAGGGTTCGGATTTGAGATCCGAGAACCGTTCCTTTCGGTCTCTGTGTCCTCTGTGTCCTCTGTGTTGAAAAATGCAGGATCTGATGGAATCGCCGATCATCGCCAGGCATGACGACGAACAGCGGCGTGCCGACATCCGCGTCTGCCACGAGATCCTGGCGCGTGGATCGAAGAGCTTCGTGGCCGCGTCTCGCATGCTGCCCAAGCGACTGCACGACCGCACCGCCGCGCTGTATGCGTTTTGCCGCGTGGCCGACGACGCCGTGGATTTGGGAACCGACGTGAAGACCGCCATCGCGCGCCTGCACCAGCGCTTGGATCGCGTGTACGCCGGAGTCCCCGAGCCCGATCCCGTCGACCGCGCCTTCAGCGACGTGGTGCAAGCCTGCGGGATTCCGCAAGCCATTCCGCGCGCCCTCATCGAGGGCTTCGAGTGGGATGCGCAAAAACGGCGCTACGCCACGGGCGAGGAGCTTGATGCCTACTGCGCCCGCGTGGCCGCCACCGTCGGAGTGATGATGACCCTGCTTTTTGGCGAGCGCTCGCAGGCGCTGCTCGCTCGCGCGTGCGACCTCGGTCTGGCCATGCAGCTGACCAACATCTGCCGCGACGTGGGCGAGGACGCGCGCGCCGGCCGCATCTACCTGCCCCTCGACTGGTTGGCCGAGGCCGGCGTCGACAAAGACGAGCTCATCGCGCGGCCCGCCCACAGTCCCGCCCTGGCCGGCGTGGTCAAGCGCGTGCTCGACCGGGCCAAGGCCTGCTACCGCCGTGCCGACTTGGGCATGACCCTTTATCCCTACGACTGCCGGCTCGGCGTGCGCGCCGCGCGGCTCATCTACGCCGAGATCGGCCGCGTGGTCGCCAAGAATGGCTACGACTCCATTTCCACCCGCGCCTACACCAGCAAGGCACGCAAGCTTCTTCTGCTGGTGCGCGCCCTGCCCGTTCTGCTCAAGCGCCGACGCAGTTGTGACGAACCGGCAGACCCCTCGGTAAGGTTCTTGGTAGAGGCGGTTTAGAAGATGTGGTTGCTGCAATCCACCTGGCGTCGGCCAGGGAAGCGAAGCGCATGTTGCGAGGCGCATTCGACGGTGAGCTGCGCTTTCTCGCCTTCGACAGCGGCTTGGTGAAAGCCGCGCGAAGCCTTGGACTCGTGATCGCAGGCTGAGTGGTGAAGCTTGGTGCCGCAGCATTCGCGCCTGCCCTGAACAGCGCCTTTCGCATTCGCGGCGGCTCAGGTGTTGTACCCAGCGATGCGTCCCCCTCGCGCGAACGTGTGCGCGAGATCGCTAGTAACACACCACGGTAAGTGCTCAAATTGAACAGCAAAAAGGCCCGTACGTGGGGTATAAGTACGCGCCCCTCACTCGCCCCCTGGAGGTAATCCATGCTCTCGACCAATTCCCGCGCTGCTCGACTAGATTCTGGCCGATCGGCTAGCAACCACACAACCCATGGCTTGGCGCCGCGAGCCCTGCTCGCCGCAAGCCTAGCGTTCGCGCTGATCGCTTGCGCGCCTGCTGCCACCACCTCGGGCGGCACTGGCGGCAAGGGCAACGGCGGCAGCGGCAACGGCGGCAGCAACAACAACAACGGCGGCTCCAACGGCAAAGGCGGCAGCAGCAGCAATGGCGGCAGCGGCTCCGGCGGCACGAGTACCGCCAAGGGCGGCTCCAGCGGCAACGGCGGCAGCAGCAGCAGCAATGGCGGCAATGGCGCCGGCGGGTCCGGCGCAGGCGGGTCCGGCGCAGGTGGCAACAGCAACGGCGGCGCTGGTGGCAGCAATGCCGGCGGCAGCAACGCTGGCGGCAGCAACGCCGGCGGCAACAGCGCAGGTGGCAACGGCGGCTCAGCGGCCGGCGGATCGACCGGCAACGGCGGCGCAACCGGCAACGGCGGCACACCCACCGGCGGAAACACCGGCAACGGCGGATCGACCGGCACCGGCACCGGCGGGTGCGTGAATACCAACACGGGCGTGATCAACGAGGATTCGTCGGGTTACGTCTGCAACAACACGTGGGGTATCAA
Source organism: uncultured delta proteobacterium (assembly GCA_963723955.1). GTDB lineage: Bacteria > Myxococcota_A > Polyangia > Fen-1088 > Fen-1088 > Fen-1118. Next base: position 166,714 of record CAVRSU010000009.1, on the reverse strand, counting down.
GGGAGCTTGGTATTGCTATAACGACGGCTCCGATTCGAGCACCAGCTGCAAAGGCAGCGACGGCAAGGGCGCCGGCGCCATTCCGTGGAACTCGTCGTCGAGCGCAATGTGCCTGAGCGGGACGATGGGCACAGGGTCCGGCAGTTATGCCGGCATCGGCTTCAAGGTCAACTCTGACCCGCCCGGCAGCACCACGACGCCCGGCAAGTGGGACGCGAGCAAGCTGGTCGGCTTCGCGATTACCTTGACCTCCGGAGCAAGCGGCAAGGGCACCGGTGGCATGATTCTCAACATCGAGTATCCGACGTCGACGGACCTGGATTCGCAGACCAAGGATGCGCCGGGCATCACGATCCCCGGCGTGGGGAGCTCCGCGATCACCTATAACGCGCTCTTCTCCGATTCCGTGCTCGCCAATAACAAGACTCCAAACCCATCCCGTGGATCCGGCCAACCTCACCGATGTGAAGATCGCCTTCTTCCCGGACAGCACCTCGCATACCTACGACTTCTGCATCAAGAGCATTGTGCCGCTGACGACCGCTCCGAGTCCGGTCGTGGCCACGGGCGCGTACGGGCCGAGCTGGAACAACCTGCTGCCCCAAGCTGTGAACGGCATCAACGGCTATGCCGTGCAAAGCGCCCCATTCCCCACGAATGGGAATCCGATGACAATGCAGGTCAGCGCCACCTCCGGGGGCGTTGGGTTCACGTACACGCCGGGGTCTGGTTACAACGCCCCGAACAATGGCCCCGGATCCTTCCCCGCCGTCATCAGCGGCTGGGGGCCGGGTCACGACGGGATCCAGTTCTATGGACCCTACCAGGGCGGCAAGAAGATCAGCCAGCTTACCTCGGTGAAGAGCAGCTGGTCGTTCACGATGGGCTCCAGCGGAGACGCGGTCTATGACGTCTGGTTTGGCAACTCCGCGAAGCCTACAGTCCCGCAGGTCGAACTGATGATCTGGATCGGCAACGCGGGCAAGAGCCCTCTTGGCAATCAGACCGGTACCGCTGTCACCGGATCGGACGGGGTCGCTCGAACCCCGCACTATGGCCAGCCAAATGGAACGGGGGAACAGGTAGTCAGCTATGTGCCGACGGGATCGTCGACCAGCGTAACCAATTTCGACTTGCTGCCATACTTCAAGGACGCGGCCGGCAAATATGGAACGGGGCTGACCGACTGACTCCTACCTGCTCGGCGTTCAGACAGGTTTCGAAGTTTATAGCGGCGCCTGGACCACCACGGACTACAACATCACCATCCAGTAATTGAGCGCAAAGCCGTCCCTCCCTGGCGCCACAAGCCGCCGGGGAGGACGGGTAGGCATCCGACGATTGTCGCCCGGCCCGGACTTTTGATAGGCTCGCTTTTGCATAGCAAATAGGAGTGCATTGATGCGCAAGCAGTTTTCTTTCTCAGGTTGTTCCATCGTCGGCATGGCCTTCCTCTCTGGACTGGCCGCTTGTGCGAGCAGCCCAGGCCAACCGGGTCCCAAGGACAGCTCGACACCCTCGCTAGACGACGCGGGCTGCATCATCGGAGACCCGAACGCCACCTACGTCCTGATCGACGACATGGAGACAACGACCCACGGGCCCATCGAGCTCGCCACGGGCATCGCTTCGCCGCTGTCGCAAGGCTACTGGTACAATAGCGGGGCGAGCTACTCCTCCGACGCGGGAGCTGACTCGTCGAATCCGCCGCAACTTTCGTTTGTCTTCAGCGCGCTCCCCACATCGACGAATACCTTGAATTGCAAGACGAGCGCACATGCGGCCCGTCAGTCCTGTGTGCTCAACGGCCTCTACGACACCTGTGGCGTCGGCTTCGAGTTCGCCCAGGTACCCGATGGCGATGCGGGTGCCCCCAGCAACACGCCAGTGAGCGACGCGGGAATATCCATTCCAATGATCACCGTCCCATTTGACATCAGTCGCTACAAGGCCATCACGTTCTGGGGAATGACGACCACGCCGGACCCGACGGCGGGCTCGATGCAGGTCAAGGTCCAGTTCCCTGATACGGATACCGACCCGCGCGGCGAGATATGCAACGGCGGCGGCGGGAATACTTCGAAGTGCTACAACAGCTATGCTGCGTATTTGAATTTCACGACCAGCTGGCAACAGTTCACCGTGTTGCTGGACGCCGGCAAGGGCGGTGTTCCCCCCGCTGGCGGCATCGCCATCGACACGACGTGGGGCTACCAGCAGGCGCAGTGGATCCCCACCCAGGTCTACGGCATCAACTGGCAGGCCCAGAGAAACATCGATCCGGGCGCAGGCCCTCCCCTTAAGACCGAGATCTGGGTCGACGACGTGTACTTCGTCGAGTGAGCCACCGTTCGGTTCGGCCATCGACTGCGTTTCTCGACATGCGCTTCGAACGAGGGTACTCGTTCACGGATGCGGTCAAGGCGATGCGCTCTCTGCGGCGCCGATTGCGCCGGGACAAAGAACGCGAGGTGACAGCCATCCCCTCGGAGGCGCACTCCCTGCCGCATCAGATCGAACGGGTCATCCGGCTGGCGCCGAGGGCCACCAGCTGTCAGTGAGCGCTCACTTCGGAGTCGCCTTCATCACCGAGCCGCTGTTGTTGTTGTTCGTCCAATAGACGCTCGTCGAATCGACGGCGATGGCTGTCGGACCATTCTGTCCAGCGGCTAGCGTCGTGATAGTGCCGCCACCGACCGGAACCTTCATCACCGCGGTGCTGGCGGTCCAGTACACGCTCGTCGAGTCGACCGCAATGCGCCAGGGACTAAGCTGTCCCGACGCGATCGCGGTCGGAGTTCCACCGCCGAGTGGCACCTTCATCACCAAGCCGTCGGCGCTGCCCGTGTTGCTGCCAGAGTTCACCCAGTAGACGGCCGTCGAGTTAACCGCGATGCCCGAAGGATTAAACTGCGCCGAGGCCAGCGTGGTCGGAGTCCCTCCGCCGAGTGGGATTTTCATCACTGACCCGTCGGCGTTGCCCGTGTTGCTGCCAGAGTTCACCCAGTAGACATTCGTCGAGTCGATGGCGATGCCGACCGGCGACGCCTGCGCCGAGGCAAGCGTGGTCGGGCTACCGCCAGCGAGCGCCACCTTCATCACCGTGCCGCTGTTGGTGCTGTTTGATGCCTCGACCCAGTAGATACTGGTCGAGTCGACGGCAATGGCGTTGGGGTTGGTCCCGGTGCTGGCCAGCGTCGTCGTGCTGCCGCCACCCAGCGGCACCTTCATCACCGAGCCGCCGTACCCGACCTGGCTCGTCCAGTAAACGTTCGTCGAGTTGATGGCGATAAAGCCGGCCGAAGTGGGCGAGGCCAGCGTGGTCAAGCTTCCGCCGCCGATCGGTACCTTCACCACCGCTGGGGTCTGGGTCGACCAGTAGACGCTCGTAGAGTCGACGGCAATGCTGCCGGGAAAGTTCTGCCCCGAGGCCAGCGTGACCACGCAGCGACCATTCGAAGTGTCACAGCTCCCCGCGCACGCGGCGCATGTCAAACCGCCTGCGCCACATGCGCCGGCCGACTGGGAGGCGTACGCCACGCACGAATTGCCACTACAGCACCCATTGGGACATGAGCTCGCGTTGCACACGCACTGCCCGGCGCTACACGTCTGAGTCGCAGCGCAGGTCGTGATGCACGCACCGAGCTGGCCGTTCGTGCACGTCTGCGTGCCGCATGGGCACGTTAGCGGCGAGTCCTCGTTGATACACTGACAACCCTCGTTCGGCACGCCATTGCAATTGGCGTCATTGCCACGCGAACAGGTGTCGGCGGCCGCGGGCAATACCTGCCCCACGCAAGTCGTGCTCCAGGCCGTGCTGGTCTTGTCGGCGGACAAGATGCACGTGCGCGTGCCAGACTTGCAGGGCGGATTGTTGTTGCCGGGACACGGGCCGGAGGTGCCGGCGGGACAGACGCAAGTCGCGTCTTGGTTGTCGGGCGTGCCGTTGCAATCATTATCCAGGGACGATGTGCAATCTCGCGCCTTTGGCTGGCAGGTGGTGGCCCCGCCCGTGCCAACCACACCGCCTGTAGCCACGGCGCCGCCACTGGCGGCGATGCCCCCAGAGCCAAGGACCCCGCCGCTGCCAGGCGCGCCTCCGCTAGCCCCGCCACCGCCGCCAGAGCCTTTCGTTCCGCCCGTTCCGCCAGCGCCTCCGGGTGCGTTGATGGTGTCAGCGCCAGGTGCGTCGCTTGCACCTGTTCCAGCGTCCGATCCCGTTGCGCCGCCTGCGCTTGTCCCACCTGTTGCCATCGGAGCGTCCGCACCACCCGTTCCCCCACTGCCCGTGTTGACGTCGATTCCGCTTCCGCCGCCCCCGCCCGCACCGGCGTTCCCGACATCAATCCCGATGCCACCAGCGCCATCAATGCTTGGGACGTCAATAGCGCCGCCTTTCGATGAAGGCCCGTCCAGGACAATCGCACCATCGATCGCGCCCCCACCCGCGCCACCCGATCCCGAAGGACCGCAGCTTGTCTTGTCCTTGCAACAGAACAGATCCGCGGCCCCCGTCGTGGCGGGAAGACATTGGTACCCGGACGGGCAGCCGTCGTCGGTCTTGCAAGGTGCGTTGGCGCCCGGTGCTTTGGCGCCGCTGGAGACGCAGCTGGCGAGGGCGGCCAGGGACAGGCAATAGAGGACCTTCACGACAGTGAGAGAGCAAGCTCGCATCTAGAATCTCCCATTGAGCAACACAGACGCCCCGTCGGGGGCCACGACTGGCAGAAGAGCCACGCTGGACGACTGCTCGCTTGGCCAGCCCACAATATAAAGAACCACGCCGGTTACGATGGCAGCCGCGCCCACCCCGTAACCCACCATGCTCCAGGTCTTGAGCGATGCACGCTCGTCTTCGCGGCTTCGGCTGTAGTCCGTCGCTGAAAGGCCGTTTGCCTTCAGGGCCAATCCGACACCCGTGCCAATGGCCGCCACGCCAACTGCGGCAGAAATGATTCCGGCTACGCGCAATTTCTTGCCCCGGTTACTGTCCGATGGCGATGGTTCTGGCTTGCTCGACACTGTGGATGTCACTGGCTCAACGGCTGTTGTCGCCGGTTGTGCGACGGGGACGGGTGTAGTCGCAACAACCGGGGGCGGCGCCATCTGGGCGGTCTTGCCCAGCGATCCCTCGCAGTCGGCGATCTGGCGCTCTGTTTCCGCGCGGTCGCTCTCCGATATATCCTTGGCCCTGCGCAGATACTCACGAAAGCGGCTGATCGCTTGCTCCCATCGGTTGTTTTGCTGATAGCAACGTGCCTGATTATAGACGTACGCGAAATCGTTAGTATCAACGAAAAGGTCGGCGAGAATATCCACGCCCTTTGCAAAATCTCCCGTGGCACAGGCCTTCTTGGCCGCCTTCTCCTTGGCCGCTTTGGACGACGGCTTCTCCGCGTAGGCGGAACCCGCCATGCAGACCATGAAGAGGCCAAAGGACAAGATCGACATTCTCCGCGTCATATTGGCGTCAATTTACACCGCGCCATGCTTCAAGACATACGAAAAAGTCTGCCCGCGACCACGACGGTCCGAGGGTACTTCTGGCGCTTCGTCCACACCGACAACGATGAGACATACACCTGCTAGGCAGAAGGGCCGCGCGGAGAGCTCCTCGCGGCCCTTCGTGTATGGCCGAGGCCAGGAGCTGGGCAGATGAGACGCACCTCCGTCGCTGGCATCCACAAGCATTGCGGCTGCCCTCTACGGCTTTTCCGATCCCTGCCGCGCTAGCCTGGTCGCCTCTAGTGCGGCGAGCTGTGCAAGATCCTTGTCCCGCATCGTGGCGCGTTTGCTGGCAATGACGCGATCGAGTGGCAGCACACGCAAACTGACGCCTTCGATGTCTCGCTCGACCGCACCTGCATATTCGACATCGAAAGCATCCAAGCCGTGCGCCGTCAACACGATATCCAGGCGATCCAAGCCAAGACCGCCAAACGCTGGAGGCTGCATGCCGAATCCAGAAATCACGAATCCTCCCGCCTCGACAGCAGCCTGCTTCACTTCTTCGCTGTCCCAGCGCTCGAACCATAGGTCGATATCCTGAGTCGCAAAAGGCGCGCCCTCCAGGACTGCCGCGCCCATGCCGATGACGAGGAACCGCGCACTTCGGCGGTTCAATGCTTGAAAGAACGCCCGCTCAGCGGACGTAAGCGCGAAGTCGTCCACGTGCCAATCCCCTGCGCAGACGCTCGGTTGGAGTCAACTCGAGGCACTGAAGCGCGTGAAAGATGTCGCCAACGTCAACGCCAGGATTCCCGCTCGCGACCTCTCTCGCGCGCCTCCACATCTCCTCGGAACGAAGCGCGAAGGCTCGCTGCTGGGGCGAAAGACCAGCCAGCTCATCGCGCGCGTCCGTGCTCGTATCGGAAGATGGCATCAACAGAAGTATGCCACGGACCGGAGCCGAAGACCTAAATCCAAGCGCTGCAAGCCACACCGGCCTCGGAGGCAATGCACGACAGGCTCCCGCCGGTCGAGGCGAGACGATCAACTCGCCATCGACGATCTCTCCAATCACGCTCTCAGGAAGCCGCAGGATGTCCTTGTAGGCAAGCAATAGGCAATCATGCAGGTTCTCAGGGCGACGGACGAAATCCCCAGCGCCGAAGCCGATTGGTGCCACAGGACGCACTGACAGCGAAGGCCTTCGCCATCGTCCTTGACGCAGCCGGGTCGCGGGCTAGAGTGCTCTAATCGTCATGGCGCTTCTGGGTCGTGATACTTCGGTGACGGGCCCCTTTCCCAAGGGTGTGTTGCTGCTTGAGACGCTCAAGGGGCAGGAGGAACTGGGTCGGCCGTACAAGTTCGAGCTCGGGTTGCTTTCCAAGGAGCCGGACCTCGATCCCGCCGATGTGCTGGGCAAGCCGCTCGCCGTGTGCATCCAGCTTAATACGGGCAAGGAGCGCTTCTTTCACGGCATTGTCACCAGATTCCACAAGGGCGGGGCCACGCAGCTTCACACGCGCTACGCCGCCGAGCTGAGGCCGATGCTGAGCCTGTTCGACTTCACCTCCGACTGCCGCATCTTCAACGATCCCGCACAGGACGCGCTTTCCATCGTGAAGGCGGTGCTGGCCAAGCGCGGGCTGACGAACGTCGAATCGGGGTCGATTCAGGACCACACCTATTACGCACGCGAATTCTGCGTCCAGTACCGCGAGAGCGACCTGAATTTCGTTCAGCGCTTGCTCGAAGAAGAAGGCATCTACTTTTTCTTCAAGCACGAGGAGAGCAAGCACACCTTGGTGTTCGCCGATTCCATCACCGCGCACAAGACAGCCGACGGCTACGAGTCGATCCTCTACACCGCGAAAGAGCGACGGGTCGCCGGCTCGGAAGAGCACTTCTGGGGCTTGAAGGTGCGCCGGGCGCTCTATTCCGGCCGCCACACGGTGCTGAGCGGCTACGACCCGACGCAGATGCGGCCGAGACAGCCTCGGTTCGGGCAGGCGACAGCGGAGGATCTGGTGACGGGACAGGAATTCGAGCACTACGACTCCCCCGGCGGACTGTCCAAGCCTGAAGAGGCGCAGCAGGAGGCAACCGCACGCACGCGGGTGGGCCGCGTGGTTCACACCGGCATCGACGTGGAAGGCAACACCGTGGGTTTGGGGCTGGGCGATCTGGTGTCGCTGCGACCGGGACCGGATACGGCCGATGGCGAGCCGTTCTGGGGTGAGAAGGACTTTGACAAGCAGTACCTGGTGGTCGCCGCAAGCTACAGCCTCAGCGTCGATCAATACGAAACCGGCGATGTGGCATTCGATGTGACATTCAATGACGAGCCGTTCAAGGCGAGCTACCGGTTGCTCGACAGTCATACCCAGTTCCGCCCGCAGCGCTTGGCGCGAAAACCGAGGATGGCCGGTCCCCAGACCGCACTGGTCGTCGGCCCCGCGGGCGAAGAGATTTGGACCGACAAGCTCGGCCGCGTGATGGTGCAGTTCGATTGGGATCGCCAAGGCGAACGCAACGAGAAGTCGTCGTGCTGGGTGCGCGTGATGCAGATGTGGGCCGGGGCCAAGTGGGGCGCGCAGTACCTTCCGCGCGTGGGCCAAGAAGTGATTGTCGCGTTTCTCGACGGCGACCCAGATCGGCCCGTCATCCGAGGGCACCTTTACAACAAAGACAACATGCCGCCCTACGATTTGCCGGCCCATCAAACCCAAAGCGGCATCAAGAGCCGCAGCAGCAAGGGCGGCACGGCCAGCAACTTCAACGAGCTCCGCTTCGAAGACAAGAAAGGCAACGAAGAGCTGCACCTGCAAGCCGAGAAGGACATGTCCACGCGGGTGAAGCACAACCAGACCCTGCAAGTGGGCACGGATCGCATCATCGTCGTCGGCAACGACGAAGCCAATTTGGTGAAGAACGATCGCCAGCTCACCGTCGACGCGAACGACAGCGTGGTCATCGGCGGCACCCACGACAAAACCGTCACCGGCCCAGTCACGCAGCTCTACGGCGGCGATCACGCGCGCAAGGTGGATGGCAATCAGGAATTCTTCGAGGAGAAGAACAAAGACGAGCACGTCAAGCAGGCCCACAAGCTGACCACCGACAAGAAGTTCCAGCTCAACCAGGGCGCCACCAACATGACGTTCAAGAACACCAACGTCACGGTGGACTCGGCCGGCACCATCACCATCACCGCAGGTGGCGCTACCGTCTGCCTCGACAAGACCGGCAAGGCGACCTTCGACTCGCCGACGGGAATCAAGTTCGTGTGCGGCGCCAGCACCCTGGCCATCCTGCCCGGCGGCGTCGCCTTCGCCAGCCCCGCCGTGACCGCCGCTGCCGGCGCTGGCAGCACCGTGGCCATGGGCGAAGACGCCGTCGCCATGAAGAGCAAGACCGTCACCATCGAAGCCGACGGTGTGTGCACCGTCAAAGGTAAAAGCGCGCTGAAGTTGCAGGAGGCGGAGCCGGTCGAGGAGAAGAAGAGCAAAGGATCATCACCCGTCGCGGGCCAGAGCCAGGGTGGGGCAAGCACGGGCGGAAAGGCCACCCCGGCGGCCGGGAAGCAGCCAGGGACTGATAAGCCCCCGGGACCAGCAGACGATTTCAAGCCAGCAACCTTTGCCATCAAAGAGTTCGTTCAGGTGGTCCAATTCAACGGATCGGAAAAGAGCAACCCTACCAACGGAGGGCGGCAGTACATCAATCTCGACGACAAGACCGATCCGTCAAAGGCGCATCCGGAATACGGGCGTTTCATCCAGCTGAAAGTGCGGGTTCAATGCCTCGAGGGCGGGCAATCGCCAGCCGGACAGACTGTATACATGAGCTCCGTCGGAGGCGCGAAGAACAGAACCGGGCTTGCCGCTGGCGACCGCGAAGGCTTCGGCTCGGCTGGCGGGTCCGCTACCACGTCGGTGACGACCGACGGCAACGGCTGGACGCCAGTCGTCAAGTTCTATCTGTCAGGGTATGGTGGCGACGAGTTTTCAGTTGCTGCGTCGCTAGCTGCAAAGTCGAGCGCGTCCGATCCCAGGACGGGTACCTACGTCGTGTGGCGCCGTATCTTCTACGACGTCTTGGAGATGAAGACCAAGGACGGTACCGGCAAGTACGAGCTATCGGCAGCCATTCAAGCAAAGGTCAAGGCGGGCTTTGGCGACGTCTTCATCGAGCTGTTCGACACTGGCAAGCGCGCGCTCGGCGACTACCGCGACAATTTCGACGAGGTCGAGAAGGCTTTCAAGTGGGCCGACGGCTACTGCACGGCAGACGGCGTACCCCTCAAGCTACACATATGCGTCGTTGATCGGGCCATCCCGTTTGCGGGGCCGTACGGTGCCAAACAGCGGACTCGCGATGAGGACGCCGATGCCGTCGTGTTCACGTCGACGGCAAAGATTTCGGCCTACGATTACTCTGGGCATGCATGGCTCGTGAAGAAGGAATACCAGGACGGCACAACCTGGAAGCCGCTTCTTGCGAAGGTCACCCTCGATGGAGCTCGGGGCGATCGCAAGTTCATGGTTGACTTCGCCGGGACGCCACTCAGCCCGTCCCCGACGAAGAAGATCAAGGTCCGCATCACCTATATGCTAGCTGGCTCCTATGGGGGATGGGGAGGAGCGAATTCGCTGCACCTGGTACTCTGTCGAGGGACCTACGAAGACATGATGTCGAAGTCGGACGCGGACCGGCAGATCGCTGTGGCCTGTATTCACGAACCCGGTCACGCTATGGGACTCGTCAACGCCGCGGCCGCTTGGCACGATGCCTCACATTCTTCCCACTGCAAGTACCGAGCTTGCACGATGTGGTTCGAGAGTAGCCCAGGCAACGAACGATTTCACAACGAGGGAACAAGCGATCCGGGTTGCAGGACTTTTCTCCGTCAGAAAGCCTTGGACAAGAATGCGATGCAAACCTCATGGAAGTATCCCCGCTAGCGCGGGCCTGGCGGCGCGGATCACCGCGCTGGTCCTCGCTCTGTGCGTTGGCATCCCTCCTGCGCAAGGGAAGAAACGTGCTGAACCTACTGGCCGAATGAAGAAGGAGATGCGTATGCAATTCCCAAATTTTGAGGAGCTCCCGATGTCACCTCGCCTGGACATGCCTGGAATCAAAGTTCTGCTGGGGGCGGCCTCATTCAATGCCAACGAACCGGTGGTGCTCTACGGGGCCTTTGTCTTCGACGGCGCGTTCTATGTGAAGTGCCGAGGTGAGGCAGACACCTGGATCATGGTGACCGCCATCGCGAGAGATATCCAAGGCGTCTGGAGCCTGCCTGTGCTGACCAAGCCCAACCTGGCCCCGATCGCCCCAATGCCGCCACCCCTTCCAGACCCGTCGTTCCGAGAGGGCGGCTTTTTCAATCTCGATCTGCGCCAGCATCTGCAACTTCCCGACCAACCGTCGCGCTATTGGCTCATCGTCTCGATGGGAGACTACAAGACCGACATCCTCTCCTTTGAGCTGAAGTAGTCGGCAGAGAAAACGACGAAGGAATTGTGCCCTATCCGCGCCTCATAACTCGGTATGGATCGAGACACCACGTCGGACGACAGGGTGAAGTAGTCCACGTCGGGACAGGTGGCCATGCGTTCCAAGTTCCGAAGTTCGAAGCACGCCCATGGTGGCGCCTTGCCTTGTGGCCTAGCGTGCGCCAGCGGTCCAGGCGAGAAACTTGCGAACAAGATCGAGGAACGCTGAGCGGTCGAACGAACCGGGCGGAACGACTCTCTCGTATCGGGCCTGCGTGGTGAAGGGTGTTAGCATATCCAGGTCCCAAAATGGTTCCGGAACCGCGCAATCTTTTCCAGCCAGCAGTTGCAAGACGACGGCAGCGTCGAAATCGCCTTGCGCCTTCGTCCACAGGATTTTGGCGACCGCCCTAGACAATGCGAACGCCTTGTCGCGAAACTTCGTACTGGATCGTCCCGTACTCGTTTCGCCATTGGGCGAAAGAAGCTTCGTCCTCGACGACGAGATCGACGGGCTTCCCGAATCGCATGAGACGACGTAGGGCGGCCGTTTCCGCTAACCAGTTTTCGATCGGCTTCTTCTTGACCACCATGATGTCGACGTCGGAATGGGCAGTGGCCTCCCCCCGGGCATAGGATCCAAACACGTAGGCCTTGGCATCCATACCTATCAGGGCCCTCTTGACCAACCCCTTGATTTCGGAGATTTGCAAGACGCCCGATTCTCGACGGGACCAACGCGCCTTGGCCGCGCGCGAGGCGATGCGTGATCGCTCCGCGCCAGTGAGCGCCCGAGATCTGGCAAGCCCGCCCAGACGCGACCTATTCATGGGTACAGCCTACCGCCCTAGGCAAGCATAGGCAAGCATGCTGGTCTCAGGGACTCCGAGCCGCGCGACCTTGTGGAAATGCGTGGGATCTCGGCCTTCCGGCAGAGCTATCCCAAAGGCAGTACGTGCCGCTAGGTCAACTGCGCAAGAAGCTGGGCTCCTCGTGGTAGCAGCCATCAGGCCAGCGCGGACTGCCATATCAGAATTGCGTCCGGTTAAAATACCGCGTAATTTAACCACATGCTTTTCTCTCGTTTGGTCGCGGGTGCCATCGCCAATTCCAAGAAGTCCGTCCTGCTGCTCGGCCCGCGCCAAACCGGAAAGTCCACGTTGATGCGGTCGCTCGCGCCCGATCTGGAGATCGATCTTGCGCATGAGGCGGTCTTTCTACAATTCGCGCAGAACCCGCGGGAGATTGAGGAACGACTGGCCGCCGCTCGTCCGAAAACCGTGTTCATCGACGAGGTCCAACGCCTCCCCGGGCTGCTCAACACCATTCAGGCCATCTTGGACCGAGGCACGGCAAAAACACCTCGGTTTCTCCTTACGGGATCGAGTGCGCGCAAACTCCGCCGTGGACGGGCCAACCTGTTGCCTGGGCGCATCCACACCTTCGACCTTGGACCACTGTGCGCAGCCGAGTGCGACTACAAGCTCGACCTGCAATCCGCCCTTTCTACCGGGACGTTGCCTGGCATCTATTCGGAGCCGAACGCGACCGACCGCAGGAAGACGCTTCGCTCCTACGCAGGGACCTATCTCAAGGAAGAAATCCAGGCCGAAGCCCTTACCCGCAACATCGAAGGATTCGCGCGATTTCTGCCAGTTGTGGCAGCCTGTGCGGGATCCTTCTTGGATCTGTCGAAACTGGCGAGCGAGGCGATGGTCCCACGCCAAACCGCGGTTCGCTTTTTCGAGATCCTCGAGGAAACGCTTATCCTCCATCGCACGACGGCTTTTGCCAGCAGTGCGCGTCGCCGGCTGTTGCAGCACCCTCGCTACTTCTTCTTCGACAACGGGGTGCTGAATGGTCTACTGGGAAACTTCGCTCCGTCCCCGGACCGGATAGGGGGACTTTTCGAGCACCTCTTCTTTGGACAGATGCGAGCGCTGTCCGCTGCCCGCGACGTCGAAATGCCGATCAGCAGCTACCGTACCGAACATGGCGCCGAAGTAGATTTCATCGTGGAGCCGAGCAACATTCCTTGGGCCATCGAGTGCAAAGGCTCGCACCAGGTTGGTCGCAGCGATCTGCGCGGCCTGGCCAGTTTCGCCGAAATCATCAAAGGCAAGCATCGAGCCGTGATCGCCTACCTTGGCAGCGTGCCCCGCATCGTCGACGGCATCGAGGTCCTGCCCTGGCAGCAACTTCTGTCGGAGCTCGATGTGGCGATCGGCTGATTACCTACAGCCCAGGGGTCGGATCCACCTGGACGATCACTTTGCCCATCGGGCCCGCGGCCAGGCGCGCGAAGGCTTGGGGCAGTTGATCGAAGGGAAGCACGCTGTCGACGAGCGGACGGGCGCCCGTGCGCGCGAGCAGCGATAGCACTTCCGGCCAGGCGGCGCGACTTTCGGCGTTGGTGTTTGCGCCGACCGCGACGCCACCCATTCGGATGCGGCGGAAAAACAATGCGGCGGTGTTGAACGACGGAACCGGACCGGCCAGACGGCCGACCAGGCTGACTTTTCCAGCATCGCCCAAGGTCTCGATGACCTCGGGCAAGAGGGTACCGCCGATGTTGTCGATGGCCAAATCCACGCGGCGTGGGGCAAGGGCCTGCTTCAAGGTGGCTCGCCACGCGGGCCGCGCGGGATCGAGGCAGATGCTCGCTCCGAGCTGGCGCAAGCGCTCGCGCTTTTCCTCGCTGCGCGACAGGGCCACCACGGTGAAACCCATGGCCGCGGCAAGCTGCACCGACGCCACACCCACGCCACCCGACGCTCCGGTAACCAGCACGATCGAAGCGGCGGGAAGCACGCCCCACGTGGTCAGCGCCTGGTACGCGGTCAGGTAGACCAGGGTCGCGCCCGCGGCCTCCGGCTCGCCCCAACCCGCCGGCACTTCCACCAGGCTATCGACCGGAGCGGCCACGCGTTCGGCGAACGTGCCGGCACGCTCGACGCCGACGTCGCCGCGCAGAACGACTCGACGGTCGCCGACGGCGATTCCCGCCACGCCGGGGCCAATCTCGACCACGGTGCCCATGCCGTCGCGGCCGAGAATGTGCGGCAGAGGTGGCTTGGCCGGATACTGCCGCTCGGCCAAATAGCGGTCAGCGGGATTCAGCCCCGCATAGTGGATGCGCAGCACGACCTCGCCGGCCTGTGGCTTCGGATCTGGAACGTCGGCAAGTCGCAAGGCCCCAAGGCCGGTGAGCTCATCAAGAATCCACGCCTGCATGAACTGAGAATGGCGGCAAAGTCTACGCTGTCAAGGCCGGCGAATTCCCCGAAGCACATAGCGCGGGCTTTGCCCGCAACCGAAGATGGCTCCAGGCTGCAGGCTCCAGGCTGCAGCGTGCTCCGTCGAGAGCAGCAATCGATTTCCTGGACCTCGACGAATGAGCCAGCACTTCAGCCTGAAGCCTGAAGCCTCATGACACGGCCGCGGGAAAAATCGTCGCGCCACGCGAAGAATCTAGGAGGTAGTAGATCAGGTTTTCTTCTGACGGAGCAAGACCGCCTCGAGAACAGGCAAACGTAGCTTGTCCTTGGGATCCGATGATGCCCGTTTGAAACCGACAATGGTTTCCAACGAAAGAACGCAAAGCGAACGCCCCGCCACCTCGATAGACAGCGACAGAGGCAGAAGCCGATCGTAGTCCGCGCCTCCCTCGATGGCGCCCAGCGCGTCGAGGGGCCCCAAATCTGTCATGAACAGCGAATGGCCCGGACCAAGCAAAGCACTGCGACTGGGCGAAAGCGGTGGACCCGGGCGGTTGCGGTAGCGGGCACCCGCACTGGCCAGAAAAGCGATCAGCCGGTCGACGTTTTCCTGGGTCCGTCGGTGAACAATGTCCACGTCGAGCGTCGTGATGGGCGCCCCCTGAACAACCGCGGCCAGGCCTCCCACCAGCACGAACTCGATGTCCGCTTCCAGCAGACGCTCCAGCAACGTGGAAAGATCAGCGCTCTTCGGCATCGGAACCAAACCCTGCGGCTTCCCAGCCCTGCCTGAGCAGCAGGATGGTGCGCAACATGCGATCGTTTTGGCGCAGACGTTCCTCTGGGCTGAGCGCCATCATGGCGTCGATCAGACTCTCATCGACCAGAGCGGGATCCGACGCGCCACGGCCCTGCGCACCGCTGTCATTCATCGATGCCGAGAATACCACCGGCACCTCACTCGACAAGCAACCATAGTCTGTCGTCCTGGCGGCTGCCGAGGCGCGCGGCGGATTCGGCCAGCTGCGCGTCCTGCAGGCGAGAGGCGGCCTCGCGCAGAATGGGCCACAGGGCTTCCGGCCTAAAACCGCCGATCTCGGGCGTGGCCCAGGGTTTCTCGCCGAGGGCGAAAGGAATCAACCAGTCGATGGCCTTGCGGATCGAGCGGCCGTCAGGGGTTTGGTAGTGCCACAGATCCACGCCCGCGCGGTCGCTCAGATTCGCCAGCGCGACGAAGGCCTGCAAGTTGTAGACGGAATAGTGCCAGGATTTCGTGCGCTGCAATTCCTCGGGCTGGCGGCCGTCAGGTTCGATTTGCCGGCCGATGCGGCGCTTGTGGCTGAATTGCAGGATCTCGCGCGCCAGCTCGATTTTCCCGGTAAAGAGCGCCAGCGACACCGTCTGCACGTCGTACCAGGTTCCATGGTTGTTCTTGGCCTGGCCTTCCCTGCGGCCCAGCTCGCTTTCGCGCAACCACGTCAGGTAGTCGCGGAACCAGGAAAGCAGACCGTCGCGGTCTGCTTGCAACAGGGAGTTGCTGCCCAAAAGCATTCCGACGCCGTCGACCAAATGGGCAATGGTCGCCGTGTCGATGATGCCGGCGGCGCGGCCGCTTTCCTTGCCACGCACGCCTTGCGCGAAGTTGAGGTTGGGGTTTATGCGCGTCGTCGGCTCGACGAAGAAGGTTCGCAAGAGCAGGGCCGCGTGCCGTGCGAACGATTCGTCGCCGGTGAAGTAGTAGGCCAATCCCAGGGTCTCGGTCAGCGCCACGATTCGCGAAAAGTATGCGTGGTCACGGATGCTGTCGCGTTCGGGATTGGTCTGGCCATCGCGCTGGATGTAGGGCAGCCCATTGGCTTTGCCGGGATCGGGCCAAGCGTAGGGCGCCAAGCTGAGGTAGTCGTGCCGGTCGCCGTTCGGCGGAAGCGCGGTCTTCTCGGTGACTGAGAAGGGCTTTTCCGCGAGAGCCTTACGGGCATCGTCGAGCAAGCGCGCGAGCGCGGGTTCGGGATGCTGCGGATCGGCCTCATAGCGCGCCTTGTGGCTGGCCAGTGCCTGTGGCGCGTGCAAGAAGATGGCTGGCCCGGCGGCAGTCGGCGCTTGGCGGGCGTGACGTTCCGGTTGCACGACAGACTCCGCGGCGGCCTGCTTGCCTGCGCAAGCCTGGGCGAAGATCGTCACGAGCAGTACCGTGCGCAGGGCCGTTGTCGACGGGTCGGCGAGCATCCACCCCATTTTGTCACCAAGTCATGCGCCCCTGCATCTACAACTGATGATGAATGAGGCGACACCATGATGATTTCTCAGTCGATCCTGATTGCTGGAACCCTACTGATGGCGACATCGGTGGCGGCTGCCGCGACCCCTTCCGTGAAGAGCAAGACCGTCGAGTACAAGATCGGCGACCAGAGTTTCGAGGGCCTGTACGTCTATCCGCAGGCCAGCAAGGGCAAGATCCCGGGCGTGCTCATGGTGCACAACTGGCTTGGTCTTTCGGACGAAACCAAGAAACAGGCCGAGCGCATGGCCAAGCTGGGCCTGGCGGTGTTCGCCGTCGATGTCTACGGCAAGGGCATTCGCGCCAAGGGACCACAGGACGCGATGCCGCTCGCGGGCAAGTACAAGGGCGACCGCAAACTGTTTCGCGAGCGCGTGCTGCGTGGCTTGGAAATGTTGCGCGAGCAGAAGGAAGTCGATCCGGCCAAGATCGTGGCGGCTGGCTACTGCTTCGGTGGCACCGGCGTAATCGAGCTTGCCCGCGCGGGCGCGGACGTGCAAGCCGTGGTGAGTTTCCACGGCGGGCTCGACAGCCCAAACCCGGCTGACGGCAAGAATATCAAGGCCAAGGTGATCGCCCTGCAAGGCGCCGACGATCCGTACGTCAAGCCCGCCGACATTGCCGCCTTCCAGAACGAAATGCGCACCCACAACGTGGATTGGCAGATGACGGTCTACGGCGGCGCCGTGCACAGCTTCACCGACGTGGGCGCCGGCTCGGATGCGAAGACCGGCGCGGCCTACAACCAGAAAGCCGACCAGCGTTCTTTCGAGGTCTTCACCGACCTCATCAGCGAGCTGTTCCCGAAGCGCTAGGGAGAGACGTAGTCCTGGGCGGAGAACCAGGTTGCTTGCACGTCGTTTTCGACCAAGGCGGGCACCAAGGCGCCGGGCATGACGGATTCGACGGCGTTCGGGGCATGGGGACCGCCCAGGTCGGTACGCAGCCAGCCGGGATCGAGCAGATTCATGGTCACGCCGGTATCGCGCAGGCGAATGACGGTATCGCGAACGAACTTGTCGAGCGCGGCCTTGGAAGCCGCGTAGGCCATGAGCTCGGGCTGGTCGCGGATCCCGGAGGTGACCTGCACGATGCGGCCGAAGCGACGTTCCAGCATGCGTGGCAGAAGGCCGTGCGTGATGCGAATGGGCGCGATGACGTTGACCTCGAAGCTGCGCCGGTAGTCGTCGGCGGTGACGGTCGCGTAGTCTTGGCGGAAAGGCGTCATGATGGCCGCGTTGTTGTAGAGCACGTCGATGCCGCCGCTCACGTCTTGCGCCTCGTGGATCAGGCGATGCACATCGGCCTCGACGCTCAGCTCGGCTGCGACGACGGCCACCTTGACCGCGGTGCCCAGCTCGGCGGCCAGGCTGGCATTGTGTTCGCGCAGGCGACCGTGCAGGACGACGTTGCAACCCTTGGCCGCCAGGCCACGCGCGATCTCGCTGCCGATCCCACGACTGCTGCCCGTGACCAAGGCCCATTTCCCGCGAATGTCGATGCTCACGCCGCACCTTCTCCCCGAATGCAAGAGACTGGTCAAGATCACACGGCACTACACAGGCAAACGCAGTTCGCAGATCTTACCTAGAGCTTGTCGGGAAATTCCGGGCCGCCCAAAGGGCCGGCCTGCGGCTGGCGGCTCGCACTGACCGTCCCCAGGAAAATCGTCGCACATCATGCGTTTTCTCGTCGTGGGGGATCGACAACGGCGACGAATTGTGGCTGATGGAAAGTGTGACCAAGGAGGTCCGCGATGTCTGCACGACGCCGAGGCGGCAACAGCCAGCCCGAACTATTTGCGCGATCGAAACGACCCGCGATTGCGTTGCCCGACAATCATCCGATGGTGGTCTTGACCGACACGGTGGATTGGACCGAGCTGGAACTACGGGCGGAAAAAGTCCGGGCCAAGAAGCTCAAGAACGCGGCGGGACGACCGCCGAACTTGCGCGCGACACTTGGGGCGCTGACGTTGATGGCGATTCGAAAGATGCCCTACCGCGAGGTGGAGGAGCAGATTCGGTACTACGCGCCAGCGCGATACCTGTGCGGTCTGACGGAGACGGACTGGACGCCGGATTTCACGACGATTCAGGATTTTGCACAGCTTCTGGGAGAAGACGGGTGCCGGCTTATCAACGAGGCGGTGGTGAAACAAGCCGTGGCCCTGGGGCTTGCCGATGCCAGGGTCGCAGTGGCCGACATGACGGCACAGGAAGCGGCGATTCCGCATCCCAACGAAATGGGATTGCTAGGCGGCTTCGTCAGGTCCATCGAAGCGGCGGCGAAGAGAGCGGGACGAGGCTTGCAGGATTTTGTGGGCAAGATGTACGGCAAGTTCCGGGCGGCCAAGGCGCACGTGCGCAAGTACCGGCTGTTCGCCAAGGGCAAAACCAAGGCGGCCAAGGACCGGATGGTTGCGCAGATGACCAGCATCATCGAAGGCATCAACCAGAACCTGGGCAAGGCGCTCGCGGTTGCGGCCGAGCAGGGACGCAGACTGCGCGGTCACGCCGTGGTCGCACAGCGCAAGCTCGTCGAATTGCACGAAACCATGCGCAAGTTGGTACCGCAGATTCGCCACTGGCTGCGCACGGGCTTCGTCGCATCCGGCAAGATCATCAACCTGCACATTCCCCAGCTCTACTCGATCGTGCGCGGCAAAGTGGGCAAGGCGGTGGAGTTCGGTCTGTCGTGGGGAATCACACGTCTGCGCGGCGGCTTCGTGCTTGCGACCATGGCCGGGATGAAGACCGACGTCACCGATGCAAGCTATGCCGTGCGTGCGGTCGAAGATCTCGCATCTCTGTTGGGGAAGGCACCGCGTGCCTACGCCTACGACCGGGGTGGGTACAGCACGGAGAACGTGAAACGACTTCGCAAGCTTGGCGTGCGCGATATTGGATTGGCACCCCGAGGACGCGCGCCGTGGGAAGTGGTAGGCAAAGTGAAGGACCGTCTCATCCGGGAGCGTGCGATGGTCGAAGGGTCGATTGGCACCATCAAGTGCCCCAAATACGGATTCAACCGCCCGGCGGCACGCTCAGCCGGGATGATGGGCGTATGCGGCCAACGTGCGGTGCTTGGGCTGAACCTAACCAAGCTGCTTCGGGGCGTTGCCGAAAAGAAGGGGATTGCCCTGGCGATATGAGCGAAACGCGGGGACAACGCTCACCCTACTGGCGAAAATCAGAGATTGCCCGCGCCAGGCAGCGCGGGATGGACAGACATCGCGATCGGCACCCCGAATTTCCCGACAAGCTCTACCTAGGCACTGCCGCGTCCCGATGCTCCACGCCTGGAACTCTTGCAGTGCCGCAACTACGTGGTCGTGTACGACTGCTCGCCGCCGTCCGTCACATCGAGCGCTATCTTCTTCAGCTCGGCCACTTCGTCGACCGCGCGCAAGATATCGTGGAAGTCCTCTGTGTCGGACCTTTCGGCGTTCGTCGCCTGCGCGAGCTTCTCGAAAACAATTTCGAAATGAAGTATCGACATTCTATGTTTCCCTATACCACAATTCTCTTTCTTGTCTGAACCTCGATCTGTCGCCGCGTGTTACTGAGATCTATCTCGGCCGAACACGTGGGACACTTGAGTTTGTTGTCTGGAGGGAAAGGTAGACACCCAGCCTGAAGTGGTTGCTTCTGGCCCAGATTCGCCTGGATGCGCATGGGGGTAGTGCACCGCGGGCATGTCGAATCGAGCATCGCAACATCTCCCGTCTTAGCCTGCTGCGGCGGGGGGGGGGGGGCTGGGATGGCGATGAACCGGTAGACTTGGGAATCCGGAGTCTCAAATACCTTGTATAGGCTGGTCTCGAACGTCATCTGCAGAAGCGTGTGGTACCGACGAATGGGTTCAGCAAGATCTGGATCCTGACTGAAGTCCCTGATCTTTAGCTTCATCCCCTCTAGGTCATCGATCTTGAGTGACCGTCCGTGCGTCAGCCATTCTCCGTGATCGCACAGCCGCGTCGCGATCTCATCAGCACGGCTCTCCCTATCCGCGGGAGTCACCCGCTCTTTCGTGCTGCTATGAACTTCCCAATTCTTAAACTTGTACTTCGCCAGCCATTGTTTCACCAAGGTACGGGCGAACCTGAGTGCATTCTCGGCGTTCTGGAGTTCGCCCGGGGAGATGCCTTGGAGAATCGGAATGTATGCCTTGTTGAGTTGGCCGGTCTTCTCGACTTCTTTCTTGATTTTCTCGAAGCCTTCGAGAAGTGCATGCGCGGAGAATACTTTCCCCTGCCATCCCATTTGGGCGTCGATGGGGCCGAGCGACGAGGCCGGTCCCATCACAATCTCGTCGGCTGCCATGGCCATAATCGTCGCCACACTCTTGGCATACCCCGGAATGATCACGGCGATGTCATCATAGCGGCCGCGGAGGAGCCGGATGATATCTTCCGCGATCTCACCCGACCCTCCAGGGGATTCGAGAATCAAGTCGAGTTTATCCCCGTGCAGATTTTCGAGCTGGTCGCTGATGGGAAGCAGATCACTGTAGTTGATTGAAATCGGCGCGTTGCCCTTGTTGAGGTCGGCCGCGAATACCAAGACGTCCCGCTTGCGTCTCTTCGATATCTCGCCCAGCTGCTTTTTTCGCTCAGCCGTCAGTTCCTCGAAGCCCAGGATCTTCCAAGGTAGTCGCCGTATACACCCATGATCTTATCTCCAGCCTCCTGCGGATTGGAAGTCTAGGCCGCGATATTGCAGATCGTCGACATTTGCAGTGCCCACCTGCAGGGGTGAGTGCACTGGGTGCAGATCTTGAATTGACCGAGAAATACAGGGGAATTGGACGGTCGACCGCGTGGCCGGTGACAAAGTATCCGGCAGCGTAATTTGTTGAAAGGGCAGAGCCTGCCGGGGTACTTCGAGATTGTCGAAACCGAAATCCTCGGAGGATGCCCCATGACAGATTCCCAGATTCCCGCACTTGTTGGCAAGCAGACAACGGCCCTCGATGAACTGCGCGCGTTCATGCGTGAACGCCAGGCCGCCCGCACCGGCGACAAGGACTTCGAGACCTTCGAGCGTGAGGCGCGCCGTCGTTTCGCCGCGGCCGAGGCGGAATTCGTAGCCGAGGAATTGGCCCGACTCGACACCGACGCACCCGCAGTCGAAGTGGACGGCGTTCCACACCGACGCGTCCTTCGCTGTTCGCAGACATACATGACGGCCGCCGGGCCTGCCAGCATCGAACGGACGCTGTACTCGACCCGACAGGACGGCGAACGCGCGGTGTGCCCGATGGAGTTGCGTGCCGGTGTTGTCGCCGGTTACTTCACGCCGCTCGCAGCCCAGAATGCGGCGTGGATGGTTGCACACCTCACACCCGGCGAGAGTGAGGAGCTGCTCGTCCGCATGGGCGGCATGTGTCCATCGAAGTCCAGCTTGGACCGGATGGCCAAGGCACTGTCGGCGCGCTGGGAAGCCGAGCGCATCGACTTCGAGAAGCGCCTACGCGACCAAGAGAGCGTGCCCGCGGTTGCCGTGGTCGTCGCCGTCTCCCTCGACGGCGTGTTGATTCCCATGAAGGACGGCCAGCGCGAAAAGAAATGCGCCGCCACCCGCGCCCGGGGCAAACTGGCCAAGGGACCCACCGGCTACAACGAGGCAAGCTGTGGAACGCTGATGTTCTATGACGGAGCTGGCGAGCTGCTGCTAACCAGGCGAATCGCTCGCATGCCAGAAGCCGGCAAGCCCACGCTCAAGGCCAGCCTCACGGCGGAGCTGATGACCATTCTCGCGCGCCGTCCCGACCTTCGCGTCGTCACCATCGCAGACGGAGCCAAAGACAATTGGGCCTTCCTGGGCACCTTGCCGGATGGCTACGCGGGCTATCAGATCGTGGATTTCTTCCATGCCGCCGAGCACCTCGCCGACGCGATGGTCGCCGTGCATGGCGAAGGCACCGTCCGCTTCACACTGGAATTCGAGAAGCATCGCCACATCTTGCGCCACGACACCGATGGCGTGGAGAAAGTCATTCGCCACTTGCGCTACCTGGCCAAGCATCACCGGCGAAATCGCAAGGTGATTTCCGCGCTCGGGTATTTTCGCCACCATCGCCATCGTATGCGCTACGCCAGCTTCGCTCGCCGACATCTCCCCATCGGCTCGGGCATCGTCGAGGCCGCGTGCAAGACGCTGGTCTCACAGAGACTCAAGCGCTCTGGCATGCGCTGGCGCCACGACGGTGGTCAAGCCATTCTCACCTTGCGCGCCTTGGAGCAAAGCGACCGTTTCGATCGTGCCTGGCGCATGCTCGCTGCAACCTACGTCCAGATCGTATCTCTACCCGACAACATCGTCGACATCGCCTCACGCCGCCACCGCTGATGAGCCGTCAGAATGAGAGCTACACCGAGTGCACTCGCGCAGTCAACCTCAAAGAACCGCGCATGAGGCGATGTCGGCAGGTGGGAGCGAGCCACCCTGCATCTATCCTTTCCCATCCGATAGAAAGATCCCCGAGGTTGAGGTAGAGAAGTCGCATGGAAGCTCGCGCGCCTTACCAGATCGCCCTCGTGCAGATGGCGATGTCCGCCGATCCCGCGGCCAACCTCGAAGCTGCCTGCGCCAAGATCCGCGAGGCGGCGAGCCACGGCGCAAGAATCGTGTGTTTGCCCGAGATCTTCCGCTCGCTTTATTTCTGCCAGAAGGAAGACGCGTCGCTCTTCGCGCTGGCCGAATCCATCCCTGGCCCCAGCACCGAGGCGCTGGGTTGGGAAGCTCGCCGCAGCTCGGTCGTGGTCGTGGCATCGCTGTTCGAGCGGCGCGCGCCCGGCCTGTACCACAACACGACCGCGGTCATCGGCACCGACGGCACGATCCTGGGTCTGTACCGCAAGATGCACATCCCCGACGACCCGTCCTACTACGAAAAATTCTACTTCACGCCCGGGGATCTCGGATTTCACGTCTTCCCCACCGAGTTCGGCAACCTGGGCGTGCTCGTCTGCTGGGATCAGTGGTTCCCCGAGGCGGCGCGACTGGTGGCCCTGCGCGGGGCCGACGTGATCTTCTATCCCACGGCCATCGGCTGGCACCCCGCCGAGAAACCCGAAAACGGCGCCGCCCAGCGCGACGCCTGGCGAACCGTTCAGCGCGGTCACGCCATCGCCAACGGTGTGTATGTGGCCGCGGTCAACCGCGTGGGCACGGAAACGCCCGCTGGCCCGCCCGGCCTGGAATTCTGGGGTTCGAGCTTCCTTTGCGACCCGCAGGGCGTGGTCTTGACCGAAGCGGCGAGCGATCGTCCGGAGATCCTGTACGGCACCGTGGATCCGGCGCGCATCGAGGACGTGCGCCGCAACTGGCCCTTTCTGCGCGACCGCCGCATCGACGCGTACACCGGCATCGAGCGCCGATTCATTGACAAAGAGTAGCCATGACCATGAAGACGCCCGCTGAGCTTGGATTCGCCATGCCCGCCGAATGGGAGCCGCACGAGGCGACCTGGCTCGGCTGGCCCCACTGCCGCACCGACTGGCCGGGCAAGCTGGCCGCCATCGAATGGGTCTACGGCGAGATCGTGCGCAAGATTGCCGAGGGCGAAAAGGTTCGCATCGTGATCGATTCCGCGGCCCGCGAGGCCAAGGCGCGGCGGATTCTCACCCGCGCCCACGCCAACATGTCCAACGTGGAATTCTTCCGCACCCCGAGCGACCGCGGCTGGTCGCGCGACTTCGGCCCCATCTGCGTGCGCAAGTCCGGGCCACGGCCCGAGGTCGCCATCGCCAAGTTCAAATTCACGGCCTGGGCCAAGTATCCCAACTGGCACAAGGACGACCGCATCGCCCCGACCATCGCCAAGCGGCAACGCATGCGCATGTTCCCCGTCACCCTCGGCGAGAAGATGGTCGCCCTCGAGGGCGGCGGTATCGACGTCAACGGCCGCGGTACCTTGCTTACCACCGAAGAGTGTTTCCTCGACCAGAAAACCCAGTGCCGCAATCCCGGCATGACCCGCGAGCAATACGACCAGGTCTTCCGCGACTACCTCGGCGCTGGCCACGTGATCTGGCTTGGCCACGGCATCGTGGGCGACGATACCCACGGCCACGTCGACGATCTGTGCCGCTTCGTCAACTGCAACACGTTGGTGCTGATCCAGGAAAAGAACGAACGCGACGTCAACCACCGTCCCCTGCGCGACAACTGGGAACGGCTCAAGGACGCGCGCCTCGAAGACGGCAGCCGACCCGACGTCATCGAGCTGCCCGTGCCCGCGCCGCTTTACCACGGCGACTGGCGCTTGCCCGCAAGCTACGCGAATTTCTACATCTCCAATGCTGCCGTCATCGTGCCGACCTTCAACGACCCCGCCGATCGCATCGCGCTCGGCATTCTGGGCGAGCTTTTCCGCGACCGTCCGGTGGTCGGCATCCACGCCGTGGATCTGGTGCTCGGCTTCGGCACCCTGCACTGCCTGACCCAGCAACAACCGGCTTGAAAGGATCAATCGGTTAACCATGGATGACGTTGAAATCTCCCGCACCGAGACCGATCGGGAACTTGATAAGTAGGCCACCCTCGAACACGTGGCTCTGCACAACGCCGCCAACGATCTGCTGACCGCCACGGGGGTCATGACCTACGCCGCCGGCGGGTCGGACTTCGAGTGGTATCACGACCAGGTGCGCAAGCACGACTTCATGGCCTCGGCAACCCTGTTCAAGAGCGACCTGCCGGTGGAAGGGATCTTGGCGGCGGTGGGCCCGGGGCGATACGATGTCGAGGCTTTCGGCCCGGATCTGTACCTCCCAGAAATCGCCTTCGTTGATGTCGAGCGCGTCGTCGCTTAACGCGAAGAAATTATCCGCTTACGTGAGTCGAGCGGAGCCGAAGCCGGAGTTCGCATTCGCGTAAACGGCTATCTCTTATCGGACATTTTGCAGATCCGAAGGCAAAATGGCGCTTGTTCGGACTATGGCCATGACGAGTCTGATTGCCGCCAACGAGTACACTACTACAGCCTACGTATTGTGCTCGAATTCATCGTCTCATCCGTGCAGTTGGGCGACAATCGCAAGGCCAGGGTTCGTAAATAGTTCAGGAACAAGGCCGCACGATGCGGCACCAAAGTATGAGAGAATCCCTTCCAATTCATCCAAGGAGAGCTCTTCGTGCCCACCCGCTATCAGGTTCAGCCTGGCGATTGCATTCTCGGTATCGCAGCCGAGTTTGGCTTCGCGGACTGGAACGAGATATGGAACCATCAGCAGAACAAGGATCTACGTGCGCGGCGGTCGGATCCCGCGGTCCTGGCCGAGGGCGACGTGGTGTTCGTTCCCGATCCCAAACCGCAAGTGTTCATGCTCGAGAGTGGCAAGCGGCATCGCATCGTCGTCCCAAGGCCGCGCGTGGCGATTCGGCCGCAACTTCTCCACATGGATGCAACGCCGATTGCCTCGGCGAAATACACGCTGACGCCTGCGACGAAACCGATGGAGGGGCAGACCGACGGCGACGGCTGGTTCGAGCAAAAGGTAACTGGCGAAGCCAACGCGCTTACGCTGGCCGTGCAACTGACCGACGATGCGGAAGGCCCGTACTACGCTTGGAGCTTGGCTATCGGGCATCTCGATCCGGTCGACACCGACAGCGGCCTAGAGCAGCGTTTGTCCAACTTGGGCTATTGGCCTGCGGGCGAGTCCGACCCGGCGGTGCTGTCGTTCGGGCTGCGCGCCTTCCAGGAGGATCACGACCTCGACGTGACCGGCGAGGCCGACCAGACCACGCGCGACAAGCTCAAGGAGGTGCACGGTGGCATCTGACCAAGCCGATGACGATCTGCCGCGCGCCTACCTCGCGCGCGTTCCGTTTCCCACCGGTGGCAAGGTGAGCGCGGTACTGATGCCGCGCTCGATGGGATTTCTCGCCGTCCAGTTGCTCTTCGAGGGCCTACCCGCTGTCGCGAGGCTGGTGCAGTTCTTCGAGTGCTCGGACGACGACGGCCCGAGCAAGGGGGATGCTCTCGGCGATCCCATGCCAAGCGATGACCAGGGCGTCGCCCGTCTGCCGCGCCTGGTGCCCGCCGGCCACTACGTCTGCGAAATCGACGGCCAAGAAGAGGCTTTGGTCCCGACCGTCAATCGCCTGAGCGCCGCGCACTCCGTGTACCTGCCCATTGATGCCGAGGTCGTAGACATGCATGCCCACGGCGCCGAAGACAGCGGAGAAGGAGCCTGAGCGTGGCCAAACCTGTCGGCAAACCATTCCTGTCTCTTCGTTGCATTTCCACCGGCAAAGACACCGCCGATGCCAGCGCGCCGCCAGTTCCAAAGCTGGCGCTTGCTTTCGATGGCATGCCCGCGAACACGACCGTGCAAGCGACGCTTTGGGAAAGCGACGGAACCGGCAGCGGCGAGCGCAGGCCCGATCGCGAGCTGGGCAAGCTTTCGGGCAAGATATCGTCCAAGCGCGACCTGCAAGGGTGCTCTTGCATCAAGCTGGATGCGCCGTTGCCGACCCGGGAGCAAACCCTGGCCGACGTGGCCGACGCGGATAAACCCAAGGCGGTCTTGGTTTGTCTTTCCCTCGCCACCGCCGACGGTGCGGCCGAAGGCTATTTCCGCCTCGGCGACAAGGACGCGAGCACGCAGGAAGGCGACTACTGGGAAATCACGGCCAAGGGCAAGTGTTCGTTTGCCGGCAAGGACTACGATATTGCATCGCCGGATGCACGCGTGGCGCGCATGCCGCGCGCGGTGCCGCGTGGAGAAGCCACCTACTTTCCACGCGCCGGCAATCGACTGGAGTTTTACAACGACGGCTGCAAGGACGCGACCGGCAGCGAGGGCGCCTTGAAAGACATGGTCGACGCCATCCGCGACGCCAAGAATTTCGTCTTCGTGGCCGACTGGTCGTTCCATCCGCTGTTTCGCCCCTCGCGCAATGGCGATAGCGCGGATGCGAACGTCAGCAACACCATCGGCATGGAGCTGATCAAGAAGGCGAAGGCCGGTGTCACCACGGCGGTGCTGACGTGGGATCACACTGACCTCACGGCGTCCACGAGGGATCGGCAAAACGACGATGGCGACGATGTCCTGGCCGCCATCGCCAAGCAATCCACCACTTCTCTCACACACGAAGCCGGGGACGATTCGAATACAGGAAATCTTAAAGATGCGGCGTTGGCTGGTGTCATTGCGGGTGCAGGGGCTGCCGCCGTCCTCGAGGGCGCCAAGCTCGCCGACGATCACCACGTGGGCGGCGTGGTGGGCAAGGCTGCCCATGGTCTTCACGACGCAACCCACAATCCGGCCGTCGCCGCCGCTGTCATTGGCGGTGCGGCTGTCGCGGCAGCTATCGGAGAGAACGCTCTCTTCGGATCGGCCAAGCTGCCCGCCAACCTCTACTGGCGCAAGACCTCGCGCACGGGGATGATGGGTTCACTTACCAAGAGCCACCACCAGAAGATGCTGGTTATGGATTGCGAAGAAGACGACGGCAGGCGTGGCATTCGCGTCTTCTTGGGCGGCCTGGATTTGACCAAGGGCCGCTTCGACTATTCCGAGCACCCGGTCGCGCCGGCACCAGGCAAAACCCTAGGCGACGGTCAGACCTGGACCTACGCCCAGCGGTGGAATGTAGACGGTTGGAACTCAAAGGACTTGGTCGACGAGTGGTACAACGCCGAGACGAATCACAACCGCACCTTGCCCCGCCAGCCCTGGCACGACGTGCACGCCAAGCTCGACGGTCCGGCGGCGTGGGATTATCTGCGTGAATTCGTCGGGCGCTGGCTGACCATCAGCGGCGGCTCGGCCAAGAGCGACGCGGTTTGGAAGGCGTATCTGTCTCTTCTCGACCGCACGAAGTTCTGGCCACCGGAAGAACCACTGTCCGACGGGATCTGGACTGTGCAAGTCTGTCGCTCGCTGGAGAAGGCGCATTGGATGGTCGACCTTCCCAAGCGCACCCAGGCTGACCTGGACGATGGCCATCATTGGAGCGAAGCCTACGGCTTCAATTGGGGCGTTGCAGGCGCCGACTACGAACAGAGCATTATGCAGGCCTATCGACGCGGTATCGACATGGCCGAACGGTTCATCTACATCGAGAATCAATACTTCATCGGCTCGGGCAACAAGTGGGGTTACGACGCCGCCGAGAACGACATCCCCGAACGCCTGGTGAACAAGATCCTTGAACGGCGAGGGGCCCAAAAGGACTTTCACGTCTACATCGTGATGCCCATGTTTCCGGAGGGGAACCCCGGTGACGGGTCGCAATGCGAGCTGCGCGCGTGCGAGTGGGAAACCATCAAGTGGATGATCTTCGCACTGGCCGCGGCGATGGGCGACGACTGGAAGAAGTACCTCTCGTTCTACTTCCTGGCCAATTGGACCGACGTTCCGCGCACCGAGTGGGTGACCAAGGGCGATCGCAACGATCGCATGCGCAAGCACCAGCGCTACATGATCTACGTTCACACCAAGCTGATGATCGTGGACGACCGCCACGTGATCTTGGGAAGTTGCAACCTCAACGATCGCGGCCTCACCGGCAACACCGACAGCGAGATCGCGATCTCAGCCTGGCCGAGGCTCAAGGAGCGAGATAAGTGCATCGAGAAGGTGCGTGATCTGCGCAAGCGCCTGTGGCAGGAGCACCTACGCGGGGGATTCCCGGAGTCGTCGTGGACGGAGCCGGAGAAAGAGGATTGCGTTCAATCGGTCAAGAAGCAGGGGTTCTCGAACTACAGATCTTTTCGCGAAATGACGGGAAATGGGAGTGATGGACATCTGTGTCTATGGAATTACTGCGTAAAAGGAAGCGAAATCGCTGTGAAGGACTCAGATCCTGATTTCGGTGTTTTTCCGACTGACTCCATTGGGGGCCCCGAAGAGAACATGTGCCTGCCTGACTCCCCCTACACCACCGAGAAGAAGGCGAAGGGCAAAGGCTGGTGCTGGAACGGTGAGTTCCAGCTATTCATTCCCAGGTCGCTAGTCAAATAGCTGTCCGGTTGACAGGTGGAAGTCATAATAGTTGCTTCCTCTCACCGGGCTACCGAGCCCTCGCGCAGGGTCGAAGTTCATGCTGGCCCCGAGGAGTTCTACCCCAGGAATAGGCTTGTCCGACCCCCGCCCCAGGATTGCACCCCTAATCCTGTCCGGCTCTAGCGCAAAGACCACGACCTGTCCCAACTGAAGCAACTTTTGACGTGCCGCCGATTGCACCTCGGAGGTCCAAAGCATGACCAGGGCCTCATCTGTGGACCTTGGATTGACGGCCACGTCGATGGGAATTACCTGGACAAGATCGATCTTGCGCCGCTCTTCGACTGCAACTCGCCCTCTCTGAATACCGAAGTGATTCTCCCTGTCTGCAGGCAAGGACCAACGCCGCGGATTGGTCACCTCGATCTCCTTCGCAATCGCCGGGTCTACTGGCTTCTCCACAGCACCCTGCGCGTGAATACGCTCAATCACCGCTGCGCCCACTGCGCATCCGGAACTGGCCAGGATCTCCGCCTTGTCAGGCCCGGCGGCGGTCCATTCATTGTGGTCTGGCTTGCGGTAGAATCCGAGGCTGTCTTCCAGATCGAAGATCATGCCCCAGCCTTCTTCTTGAATCTCCGGGGCATTCTCGACTAGCTTGGCCATATGGTTGCGGTCGCCTTTGTCGGGAAAGGCTTCGAACCCCATGCTGTGCACTGATTCCTCGAAATCCAAGGCCAGGTTCTTGTTCCCCGCGATTTCCGGGCTCGGAAGTTCCAGGCCCGGCGCCTTCATCTTCACGCCCTGGACCCAAATCAGGTCGACGCGCACGGTTTCGCGGGCGCCTGGCTTTTTCGGATCCTCAAGCTTGCGTTCGACGCTGGCCGCGATGTCCAGGGCCTGCTGGATTGACACTGTGTTCTGGAAGCTTACGGCACCGATGGCGTGCTCGCGCAGCTGACCGGCTGGCTTCATCTGATGCACTTTGATAGTTGCCCCGCGCTTCTTCGGATCGCCGCCCAGTGCGCTCGCGGTCAGCATCTCGCGCGCGGCGATGAGCAGGTGCTGCCTGCTGCCCGTATACGAGCGCAGCACGAAGGCCATGAATCTCGGTTTGTCGGGAATCGCGTTCAGCATCGCTAGCTTGTCCTTTTCGCTCATGCAAGAGTGCCCGCACCCGGCCAGGACCAACAAAAGCCCCAGCACAGCGCAAGCTCGCCCGCCCGGCCATCGTATTCTCGTCGACACGGGCACCAGTCTACGTTCTGCCAAGCTGCGCGACAAGCATCTCCAAGGCATCCCCAAAACTCGTGCACGCCCAGCTCGACGGTCCGGCGGCGTGGGACTACCTGCGCGAATTCGTCGGGCGCTGGCTGACCATCAGCGGCGGCGCGGCCAAGGACGACGCAGTTTGGAAGGCGTACCTGTCGCTCCTCCACCGCAAGAAGTTCTGGCCTCCGGAAGAGCCCTTGCCCGACGGGCCTTGGACTGTGCAGGTGTGCCGCTCCCTGGAGAAAGCACACTGGAGCGTCGACGTGCCGAAACGGACACAAGCCGATCTCGAACAGGGGCAGCACTGGAGCGAAGCGTATGGCTTCAAGTGGGGCGTCGACGGCGCGGATTACGAGCACAGTATCTGGGAGGCCTATCGCCGGGGCATCGATGCGGCAGAGCGCTTCATCTACATGGAGAACCAGTACTTTATCGGCTCGGGGAAACACTGGGACTACGACGACTTGAAGAACGACATTCCCGAGCGCTTGGTGAACAAGATCCTGGAGCGGCGCGCGGCCGGAAAGGACTTCCACATCTACATCGTCATGCCCATGTTTCCCGAGGGGAAACCGACCGCTGGCTCGGCCTGCGAGCTGCGCGCGTGCGAGTGGGAAACCATCAAGTGGATGATCTTCGCACTGGCCGCGGCGATGGGCGACGACTGGAAGAAGTACCTCTCGTTCTACTTCCTGGCCAATTGGACCAATGTGCCGCGCACCGAGTGGGTGACCAAGGGCGATCGCGATGATCGCATGCGCAAGCACCAGCGCTACATGATCTACGTCCACACCAAACTGATGATCGTGGACGACCGCCACGTGATCTTGGGAAGTTGCAACCTCAACGATCGCGGCCTCACCGGCAACGCCGACAGCGAGATCGTGATCTCGGCCTGGCCGAGGCTCAAGAATCGCGACGACTGCATCAAGAAGGTACAGGACTTGCGCGAGCGCCTGTGGCGGGAACACCTACGCGGCGGATTCCCCGAGTCGTCGTGGACGGAGCCGGAGAAAGAGGGGTGCGTGAAGTCGGTGAGAAAGGCTTCCTTCAAGAACTACCGGGCCTTCCGGGAGATGAGCCGCAGCGGCAACGAAGGGCATCTGTGCCTGTGGAACTACAGCACGAATACCGACAACGAAATCGAAGTGATGTTGGCTGACCGGAACCTCGGCATTCTGGAGACCGACCCCATCAGGGGCTCGGAGGACAATATGTGCTTGCCGGATTCGCCCTACACGGACCTTGACAAAGCGAAGGGCAAAGGCTGGTGCTGGAACGGAGAGTTCAAGCTATTGGTCCCGCGAGCCTTGGTCAAATAGCTGGCCGGTGGAGAGGCTGTAGTCGTAGTAGTTATCTCCTCGCTCCGGGCTATTCAATCCGCGCGTGGGATCGTAGTTCACCTTGGCGCCCAAGAGCTGGACGCCAGGGATGGGCATATCGGAAGCTTGGCCAAGCAGTGCTCCTCTGATTCGTCCTGCCTCCACGGCATAGACGACCACGTGACCAATTCTCAGCAAGTTCTGCCGGGCCGTGGACTGCACCTCAGATGCCCACCGCATGACCAGGACTTCATCCGGGGCTTTGGGATCTGTAGCCATGTCGATGGGCACCATCCTCGCGAACGAGATCTTGCGCTCTTCTGCGACTGCCGCCCAGCCGCGCTCGATGGTATGTGAGTTCTCTAGCGTTGCGGCAACGGATGGATTGTAGTGCCAATCATCGCGTTCCTTCTGTATCTCCGCCGCAATGGCCGGATCCACGGGTTGCTCCGCCATCCCCCGAGCACGAACCCTCTCGATGACAGCCGCTCCAACGGCGCAACCAACACTAGCCAGGATCTCGGCTTTGTCTGGGCCCGCGGCGACCCATTCGTTGTGATCTGGCTTGCGGTAGAAGCCGAGACTGTCCTTCAGGTCGAATTGCATGCCCCACCCCCTTTCGTGGATGTCAGGAGCCTTCTCGATGGTCTTGGCCATGTGCTCCCGTTCGCTCTTGTCCGGAAACGCCTCGAGCCCCACGCTATGCAGGGACTCCTCGAAGCGGTAGGCCAAGTAGCTGTTGCCTGCGATCTCCGGGCTCGGCAGCTCCAGCTCCGGCGTCTTCATCTTCACGCCTTGCACCCAGACCAGATCGATGCGCACTGTCTCACGCGCGCCGGGCTTCTGCGGATCCTCCAGCCGGTGCTCGACACTAGCCGCGATGTCCAGGGCCTGCTGGATCGAGACAGCGTTCTGGAAGCTCACCGCTCCGATGGCATGTTCGCGCAACTGGCCGTTGGCCTTCAGCTGGTAGACCTTGTAGCTCACGCCGCTCTTCTTGGGATCGCCGCCCAGCGCGCTTGCCTCTAACATCTCTCGCGCGGCGATGAGCAGGTGTTGCCTGCTGCCGGTATACGAGCGCAGCACGAAGGCCATGAATCTCGGCTTGTCGGGAATCGCGTTCAGCATCGCTAGCTTGTCCTTTTCGCTCATGCAAGAGTGCCCACAGCCCGCCAGGACCAACAGAAGTCCCAGCACGGCACAGGCGCGCCCGCACGGCCATCGCATTCTCGTCGACACGCGGCTATCCTACGTTCCGCCTGGCCACGCGACAAGTGCGCAGGTAATCGCCCCCTGCGCCGGCAGCGGGCACGGCACCTCGCGCATAGGAGGTATCTCACAGTTGTAGACGATCGTCCGGATGAGCGGCGAAACGATCGCGCCGCACTTCACCTGATCGTCATGGCGCCGTTCAAGGCGATTGTTTCCACTCGGATCCGTTGTCGCTGGCCATCGCTGCGTTTCAGGAGGACATGGGGCTCGACGTTACCGGGATCATTGATGACGATACGCGCGCCAAGTTGGTCGCGGAGCATGGTGGAACGTAGAGCTTGGTGAAAGGATCACTCAGTCGCGCAAGCATTCCTGCGGAATCAGCGACGATGGCTGTCCGGTCACGATCAGCCAAAGCTGATGCGCGGCGCGCGTGGCGGCGATGTGAAAGAGATGGCGGGATTCATCGTCGCTGCCGTAGCTGCTGGCATTCACGTCGAGCAACACCACGTAGTCGAATTCCAACCCCTTCACTTGGCGCACGTCGGTCACGTCGATGCCGGGGCGGAAGGTGAAGTCCTGCGTGCGCACGCGGCGCAGGCTGGCCACCTCGGCCCGGCGTAGGCCTTCGAAGTAGCGATCGGCTTGCTCGGCATGGCGGGCGAGCAAGGCCACCGTGGCGCGCGGCTCGCGCAGCAGAAGGTCACGCAAGGCCTCGGCCAGAAATCCCACCGCCGCGCCCGCCGCTGAAAAACGGAAAGCCTCGACGGGCGCGCCGGATCGTTTGGCTTCGGCGGGCACGTCCATGGGCAAGGGGCCCATCGCGTGGCGGGCCAAGGACAAAATCTCGCGCGTCGACCGATAGGCGATGCGCAGGGGCTCGACCGCCACGTGGGCAAGCCCCAAGTGCCCCAGCACCGCGCGCCAGTCGCCGAAGCCATTGTCGAGAAAGAGGCGCTGGGCCGTGTCGCCCGCCAGGGTGATCGACGGAACCTGGCCATGGCTGCCCTTGTGTCCGCC
Organism: uncultured delta proteobacterium; assembly: GCA_963723955.1. GTDB lineage: Bacteria > Myxococcota_A > Polyangia > Fen-1088 > Fen-1088 > Fen-1118. The sequence continues at coordinate 132,479 of CAVRSU010000009.1, read as the reverse complement.
CGGCGAGGTTCGACCGATGAGCGCGGCCAGCTTCATGGGCGACAAATCCTGCGCCTCGTCCACGAACAGGTGGCAAAGCGGCGTCTCCGGCTTGCGCAACAATTGATTGGCGCGCAAGAGAATGGCCAGATCGTCGACGTCCAGGATCGGCAGATCGTCCTCGGTGCGCTGCCCGTCGATGCCGATCTCGCCGCGCACATTCTCGTCGTCGTCGACCTCGTCGCGCTCCGCCTCCACGCGCCGCACGTGCTCGGGCAGATCGTCGTCCACGGTCTTTTTCTTCGCCCCCTCGCCTTTGCCAAACGAGGTCCAGGCCTTGATGTCCTCTAGCTCTTCCTTGCGCGCCCGATCGGCCGCGCGGCTTTTCGCCGGGGAAGGTTTCTTCTCTTCCGGAGGCAGCTCGCGCGGGTCGCGACTGACGATGGCGCTGACCCTGGTAACCAAAATGCGATGAGCCTCGTCGATGTCGGCCTCGGACACGCGCATTTCCGGACTATCGTGCATCAGCGAGAAGAGCAACTCGCGATCCGTCAATAGATCCGCCCACAGCTCGACCACGGCACTCTTGCCCCGCTTGGCCTTGGGCGAGCGCGCTCGCTGTTCCAACTCGTGCAGCAAGGCGGGATGACTTTTCACCCGGGTCACGGCGGGGACGACCTCGTCGGTGATGGTGGCGCGCAGCCAAGGAATGGCCCGCTGCAATTCCCTTTCCGCCCATTCCTGGAAAGTCAGCACGCGCACGCCGGGCACTCCCAGGGCGGGCAAGACCTGGCCGATGTAGCCCGCGAGCGCGCTTCCCTGGGTCACCACCACCATGCGCTTGGCTGGGAATCGCTCGGGATGTGCGAAGTTCAAGTAGGCAAGACGATGCAGTCCAATGGTCGTTTTGCCGCTGCCGGCGCCACCCTGAATGACCACCACGCCAGAATGAGGCGCGGTCATGATCTCGAACTGGCGCGGGTCGATCAGCGCCGCGATCTCGGGCAAGTGTCGATCCAGGCGCTGCGCGTCCTCGGGGGCCGCGCCCAGCACCCCGCGACGGGGGACAGGACGCATGGCGGTTCGTTCACCGCCCCCAAGCTCGCGCACGGGAGCATCCGTGCGTCGCCAGCGCGACGTCGCCGGTACCGCCGCACCCTTGTGTTTGACCCAAACCCCTTGTGGGCTGGCCACGCGCAGAAGCGCACCGTCCTCGATGGTGACCGTGCGGCGCTGGATGATATCGCCCTCCACTTCGCGCTCGCCGAAGGTCTCTTCGTAGTCGCTGCCTTCGCTGTAGCAGTAATAGAGCTGGCTGACCGGGGCATTCCGCCAATCGACGATGTGCACGCGCGCCTTGGCGTCGGTGAAGTTGGCGCGGCCGATGAAGATGTCGCGTTCCACATCGCCCCGACCCGCCACCCGTTCGCGCAAGCGCAAGTGCCCGAAATAGGGCGAGCGTGGATCCACCAACATGGTCTGCAATTCCGCGCGCGTGAGCGACACCTCCTGCAAGCGCTCCATCTGCGCCACCAGGGCCGGCACGTCCTCCAGCCGCGCCTCTCCGATCTCGTCGCGCAGGGCCAGCAGCTCGTCGTTGGCGTGGCCACGCCCGTCTCGACCTACCCGCGGCGCCGCCCCGCGAAGGCTCTCCGCGACGCGCGCAAGATGCCGCTCCTCCTGGAAGGGAATCGCGTCCTGATCTTCGTCGTCGGATTCGGCCATGCGAAGGCCTGACTATAGCGAAAGCGACGCGGCGGCGCTCTGGCTACCGAGTTGGGTTTTCAGGCATCCAATCAGCCGCCCCGATGACGCGTACACGGTAGGAGGACACCATGGCAATCAAGAAACTGAATCCGTACCTCAACTTCAATGGCACCGCCGAAAAGGCGATCAAACTCTACGAAAGCGCCCTCGGCGCCAAGACCGACAGAATCATGCGCTTTGGCGACATCCCCGATTTCAAAGTCGAACCCGAGCACAAGAACCGCGTGATGCATGCGGCGCTCTTCATTGGAGAGGGCGTGGTCATGGTCAGCGACTGCCAGCCCGATCAACCCTTTGCGAGCGGGGACAACGTTCACGTGTCCCTCGATTGCGACGACGTCGCCGACGTGACCAAAAAATTCGAAGCCCTGGCCGTCGGCGGCAAGGTCCTCATGCCCCTGCAAGACATGTTCTGGGGAGCGAAGTTCGGCATGCTCAAAGACGCCTACGGCATCAGCTGGATGTTCAACTGCGAGCACAAGAAGAGCTGACGGGACGGGGCTCGGTGGACCGGCCCGACGACGCCCAAGTGCGGGATCGGGCTGGTCACTCCATCCTTCGCAGGTCCTGGTACACTTTGTGCCATGGCGCGATTGCCGACAGCAGCGCAAGTTCACGAGCGTCTGCAGGACAGCTTCGCCCTCGACCGACTCTGGGGGCTGACCATGGGTTTGCCTGATGGAGACACCAAGGAAGCGGCACTTGGCCAACTTGCCGATCTGCTCGAAAAGGAGCGCGTGCGCTACGCCTTGATTGGCGGAATCGCGGTGCAGCTCTACACCGAAGAGCCGCGCACCACGCGACACATCGACCTTGCGATCGCGAGCTACGACGACATCCCGACCATCGCGCTCGAACGCGCCGGCTTCGAGCACGAAGGCCGCTTCGACCACTCCGACAACTGGCGCGAGCCCGGGTCGGCACCCCGCAAGCAACGGACCGCGGTCCAGTTCACCGCCGATACACTTACGCCAGGCTCGGTCGAGCGCGCCCAGACCTTCGAATTCTCCGACATGCGCTTTCGCGTGGTGAGCTTGCAGGATCTGGTCTTGCTCAAGCTTGACGCCGCCGAAGACTCGCGCCGCCGCCCCAGCAAGCGCCGCTCGGACGCAGCCGACGTTTCGCGCTTGCTGGAAGAAGATCCGAGCTAGAGCGCGAAGTTCCCGGCGTGCGCGACCATCTTGCCCGCGTCGACGATATGATTCGAGGAAAGTAGCCGATCCGGACATTTAGCCCCCGCCAGACAACCTTCGGTTCCCTTCCGACGCCCATCCCACAAAGCACCCTCATCCTTCCACGATGCCCTGTGGATTTGGGTCAGAGTCTCGCATCGCCCTCGCCCAGCAGATCGGGTGCCGATGGACCGTTTCTGCTTCTCGTGAGACTATTCATTCCTGCTAATCGTTCTAGCTGGACCGATACGGGAGCAGATCGCAACAACGCCAAATGCGAGAATACCAATGACCACAAAAGACAATCCCAAGAGGAATTATCCTCTCTTCCCCGAAGATGAGAATGACAGCGCGAGGGATGCTTAGGTCGATGACGACGCAGAGAATGACGACGCAGTTCCGGCCGTTCGCTACGACATCTCAAGCTACGGAATCGACTTCGACGTCGCTGGGCTCATCGAGCGTATCAAAAGCGAAAAGGTTCTCGTGCCCAAATTTCAGCGAAGCTACGTCTGGACACTACCACAAGCGTCGCGTTTTATTGAAAGTCTGCTGTTGGGGTTGCCGGTTCCTGGAATCTTCCTCGCGAAGGTCGCTGGTTCCAATAAGCTCTTGGTCATTGACGGGCAGCAGAGACTGAAGTCTCTTCAGTTCTATCTTGAAGGCGTATTCCGGCCCGAAGATGAAAAGGCAACCAGCAAACGCCTGTTCAAGCTGCAGAACGTACAGGACAGGTTTTTGAACAAAACGTTCGAGGAGCTGGACGATTCCGATCAACAGATGATCGAGGACTCTGTGATTCATGCCACCGTTGTAAAACAGGAATCTCCCCAAGGAGACGATACCAGCATCTACCATGTCTATGAACGTCTAAACAGCGGTGGCACCAGGCTTGCTCCGCAGGAAATTCGCACGGCTGTTTGCCAAGGGACATTCATGGAATGCCTTCGCGATCTGAACAAGAACACGGAATGGCGTGCGCTGTTCGGGCCCAAGAGCTCCCGCCTTAAGGATCAGGAGATGATCCTCAGGTTCTTCGCCTTGTATGAGAACATCAGCAAATACAGCCGTCCAATGTCCGAGTTCCTGACAACCTATGCGGAAGCTCATCGCAATCCATCTGCGAACGAGCTGCGGAAGTACCGGGAACGATTCGAGGCATCTGTCAGGATCGCGCACGGAGCGATTGGGGATGCCGCCTTTCGCCCGGAGAGGAACTTCAATGCTGCGGTATTCGACTCGGTCATGATTGGTCTGGCTCATCGCCTTGATCGGAGCGCAGTGATCTCGAAGGGTATCGCAGCTGCGTACCGGAGCCTCATGTCAGACACGGACTACCGCGAGAAAGTGTCCCGGTCGACGGCGGATTCGGAGTTTGTGACGGGTCGGATCAATGCGGCTATTGCCGCTTTCGGAAAAGTGCGATGACCACGCAGGAACTAATCCGGCACAAGGATCGCGTTCTAGCCGCCGTGGGCAAGGCCAGAGACCTAGGTCATGATGCAGAACTACTTGGCCACTGGGGTCGATATAGTTGCGTTCTTTGTGCTGGGTTTCTCGAGAATGCCTTGCGTATTCTGTATGCTGAACACGCTCGTGCGAAGTTCTCGAAGGACGTCGCAAGATACGTCGAGAGTAGCTTGCGCAGATTCCAAAATCCAAAAGGCTTCCGATTTGTCGAAGTGGCGACTTCGTTTGACACAATACTGGGAGAGTCCTTGAAGTCCTACTTGGATGAGGACGACGGCAAGCGCCGAAATGCGATTGACTCGATAATGAATCACCGGAATCTGATCGCCCACGGCAAGGAGTCCACAATCTCAGTCGCAGCTGTTCAGTCCTACTTGAGCGTATCTCTCGAGGTGGTCGACTTCATTCAGAAGCAGTGCGCAAGCACCCAGGGGCGGTCCAACTAGTCTAGAAATGCTCGCTCGCCGTTTGGGTTCGCACGCCTCTTCCGGGTGGGAACCGGCGAAATCCCTCCATCGCTACCCGGCCGATACTTCACCTCCGCCAGGTAGCCCGCTACGTACCCGGCGAGGCTGGCCAGGAACCATTTCATGCACAGGTCTTCGGCGGGTTCGATGAAGGTGCCTTGAGCGCCGGCTTTTCCCGGCGAGGCGAGGAGTATCGCCGATTCGAAGAGCCGCTCGTGCGTGAACTTGTGCAGGATCTGTTCGTAGCGCCTGCCGTAGGAGCCTATCGAGAAGTCGGGGAACGCCTCGACGGAAAACTTCCCCTTCAATGCCGGACGCTGCGCGGTGGTTCGGTCTTCGAAGAGCATCACCCAGCCAAGCCACGGGCGCTTTCGGGGCGAGTCGTAGGCGCCTTTGCCATACACGGTCCACACGTCGGCGGCCATGCCGACGGTCTCCTCGATGCGAGTGTTGGTGCCGCTGGCGAGCGGAGGCACGCGCTGCGAGGTGACTTCCACGGCGGCCACGGTCCGGCCTTCGTGCACCACCAGCATGTCCCACTCCTTGGTCGGCGGGATGAAGCCGGCGCTTTCACGGGTCGAGCGAGCGTAGACGTTGGCCTCTCCGAGCCCGTTTTCGCGCAGCACCCAGTCGACCAACTCGCAGAACCCGTCCATCTGCTTGCCGCCCGTCACGGCCGACTGGCGGCCGCGATCCGTTCCGGCCTTCTGCTTGTGCGTCTGCGCTTCAAGCGTGCGCCAGTAATGGGCGACGGCTTTGCTGAGACGGTCTTGAAGGGGTGGCAGAACGATGGGCACCGATGCACCGAGATGGACGGATTCAACCACAGAGAGCACCGAGAACACAGGGGAAACCGAAGATAATAAGTTCGGATCCAGAATCCGAAGACCCTTCCCCTTTCAGTCTCTGTGTCCTCTGCGTCCTCTGTGTGAATACCCGACTCCGCATCCTCGCGCCTACGCCTCGCTCGCGCCCGTGCTCGCGCCGTCGGGGCGATTCTCTTCGCCCTCTCCTTTCCCGTGGCGGATCTTCGCGCGGATGTCGTCGCGCAGTTCACGTCCGGGTTTGGGCGCGAGCAGCAGCGCGACGCCGGCTCCGACCAGGAGGCCGATGCCGAACGTGCCCAGCGTGCCAAGCAGCTCATTCGTGAAGGAGCGCTTGCTTTGCAGCCCAATCATGCCCAGGAAGTCGTCCTTGTCCATGTCCTTCAAGTCGTGCAGTTTCATGATGATTTTCCTTTCTCTCCCGGCGTTTCCGCCGCATCGGCGGTCCGCCCAAAACGCCATCCAAGTTCCTTTTCTATGCGCGGCAGTGCGGCCATCACGCCGATGCGCAGGGCCGCGCCCACAAGCCTCTCGGTCACCCGCGTGAAAAGCCCACCGCCCAGGATGAATCCGGCGCCCATGGCCCCGGCCATCATCCCGTACGGGTTGCGATCGACGCGACCCTCGATGTCGGCGATGTCCCTCACGAGATCGACAATGCTGCTCTCGGCTGGTTTCATGGTGGCCACCTAGCTCCTTCGGCGGGCAATGCGTGCAAACAGGTATCCCAGCCCCAACGCGCCCATCAGGCAAGCCGCGGGATGTTCCTTGATGAACCCTTTCGCCCGGTCATTGAGCGACACGATGCGCGCCTTCAACTCTTCGATACGCGGGCGCAGCCCATCGTCGCCGTCACGCGGTCGTTCTTGTTGTCCTTCTTGTTCCTCGCTCACTGTGGTGTCCATGCCGAGCCTCCTTGATGTCCTTTTGCTCAACTACCCCTGCGGTGGAATCCGGGTCGCCAGCCGCCCAGCAGGGCGCCGGCGCCGAACGCCAGGGCCACGGCCAGCACCGGCCTTTGCCGAATCCATTCGCGCCAATCGAGCGTGCGCGAGATCTCTTTCTGCAACGCCAGCACCGACTCTGCGACGGTCTCTCGCGTTCTGGCAATCTCGGCCTCGGCGCGCACGATCTCGGGATCGCGAACGCTGGTAGCGTCGTCCTTGGCCGCGGTCATGGATTGACTCCGGGTCGATCGGTCGACGGTTTTGCGGCGCTCCCGATGCCAAGCGGCGCCAGGCTTTGGTTTACCTCGTCAGCCGTGGCGTTCATGGGCCGCATCCGGCGCAGGCGAGCCACGGCGATGACAATGCCAACACCCCCGCCCACCACGTGGACCACGCCGATGACGAGCAGGGGAACTCCACCTTTTGAGCCTCCGTCGAGGATAATCGCCAGCCCGGCCATGGTCAGACCGTAGCCCACGGTCGCCAGCGCGGCCAGCACCGCGATGAGTCCTGCCTGCAACCCCATGGCGCGCAAGTCGGCCTTGATTTCCAAGCGCGCGAGTCGCAAGTGCTGGACCGTAAGCCGGCCCAGGGCGTCCGCGGTCTCGCGCGCAAGCCCTACCACACCGTCGATCTTGTCTCGATCCCCGTTCTTCATGGCCCAAGATTGAGTCTACGACCGTTCGTGAATTCCACCAGGCGGAAACTCGTGGGCCAGCATCGACGGATCCGCCAAGTTCGACTAGTCTCGTTCCAGGGAATTCAGTCGGCACGGACGAAAACCCGCGGCTCATGTTGGTCTCGATCATCACCCCTTTCTTCAACGAGGAGCAGACGCTGGGCGCGCTGCTGGAACGAGCCAGCGCGGCCGCGCTGCCACACGGGATGACCCGCGAGCTCGTCCTGGTCGACGACGGATCCCGCGACCGATCGAACACCATCGCCGCCGATTTCGTCAGCCGCAATCCCGCTGCCGCCCGACTTATCACGCTGCCCTACAACCAGGGCAAGGGGGCCGCCATGCGCGCCGGGCTGGCCTGGGCGCTGGGGGACATCATCCTGATCCAGGACGCGGATCTGGAATGGGATCCCTCCGACTATGCCCGCTTGCTTGCGCCCTATGCCGATCCCGCGGTGTCCGTCGTGTTCGGTTCGCGCCTGCTCGGCCACGAGGCGCGCTGCATTTACTACCACTACTATCTCGGCGGACGCATGCTCAGCGCCTGGACCAATCTGCTTTTCGGCAGCCACGTCACCGACGAGCCCACCGGAATGAAGTCCTTTCGTCGAGGCGCTCTCGACGGTATCGCGCTGGGCGCCGACGGATTCGATTTCGATCCAGAGCTGGTGGCCCGCCTGCTGCAGGCTGGCCACACCATCCACGAGATCCCTGTGCGCTACCAGCCGCGAACCTTCCACGAGGGTAAGAAGGTTCGGCCCAGGGATGGTTTGCGCGCGCTATGGGTGCTGTTGCGCATTCGCCTGGAAGGCAAACGGAGGCACGCGTGACCACGCCCGGCGCGCCCGAGAGTGATCGGCGAAAGTGGCGACTGGCCGTATTCTTGGCTCTGCTGGCGCTGACGTTTCTTCTCGGTTGTTTTCCCATGGGCGATTTTGACGTCTGGTGGCACCTGCGCACCGGACAGCTCATTCTCGAACGCGGCGAGGTTCCGCGCACCGACTGGTTCACGTACACCAATGCGACACGGCCGTGGATCGACGTCTATTGGCTATTCCAGGTCGGGCTGGCCTTGCTCTACCGAATCGGCGGTGCCTCTGCGTTGGTTGTGCTCAAGGCAACTTGCGGAACCGTGGTCGTCGCGCTTTCACTGGTCGCGCGGCGAAGCGGCGGCAAGACCTGGCCCATCGTGGTGGCCTGGCTACCGGCGGTGGTCATGTTCACGGGACGACTGTGCGAACGGCCCGAGCTGTTTTCGCTGCTCTTTCTCGCCGGCTTTCTCACCGTGCTCGGCCGCGCTGGCGAGCGTCCGCGCTGGTTGTGGCTGTTGCCGGCGATCCAGATCCTGTGGGTCAACTGCCATGGCTTCTTCGTGCTTGGCCCCATGGTCTTGGCCGCCTACGTTGCGGAGCTCTTGGTTGACCGCACTTGGCCGCCAGCCGCAACGGCGGCGCGCCCGCCGATCAAACAGGTACTTCTCGCCGGAGGCGCGACGCTTTTGGCGTGTTTGGTGAATCCCTATGGCAGCAAAGCCCTCACGCTGCCTCTCGAACAATTCCACAAGCTGGGCAGCACCGGCATCTACCGCACGAATATCGGCGAGCTCAAAACCATCGGTGACTTCGTGGCCATCGCAGGCCTGAGCAATCCCTATTTGCTGGCCTACTTCGCCGTACTCGGGCTGGGTGTCGTCAGCTTCGTCCTGCAGTGGCGGCGAGCGCGGCCCAGCCTCTTCCGCCTGCTGCTCTTCGCCGCCGCCGCCTACCTGGGATGGCAGGCCACGCGCAACAGCGCCTTGTTCGCCCTGGTCGCGGCCTTCGTGATGGCATGGAACCTCGACGAAGTCGCGCTTTCAAAACCCGTTCAACCCGTCGCAAAATCGTCGAAGAAGGCTCGCCGAACGGGACACGGTGGCTTGCCGAAGCGGAACCTTGAGCCGGCGCTGCTCGTGGCCATCACCATCGTCGGCATCGCGACAGCCTCGGGCGGACTCTACGCTTGGGCTGGCGAGCATCGCACAATCGGCTTCGGCGAACGCAAGCAGTGGTACGCGCACGACGCCTGTGCGTTCCTGGCGAGTCCGGATCTTCCCGAGCGCATCGTCGCTTTCAACATCAGTCAAGCGGCGGTTTGCATCGCCCACACGGCGCCGGCGCACAAACTGTTCATGGATCCGCGCCTGGAGCTGAACTCGCAGGAAACCTTCGAACGCTACCTCGACGGCATTCACAAACTGTGGCGTGGCCAACCCGACTGGGAAGTCCCCCTCGGCATCGACTATGCCCGCCCCAACGAAGCCCCGGCCTTGCTCATCGAACGTGGCGTCCTCGGCCGCGCAGCCGACGTCCTGGCGAAGAACCCGCGCTGGTATCGCGTGCATGCCGACGCCGTGGCGGTGGTCTTTGTCACCACGGAGTTCGCCAAGAGGCACGGATTCTTCGCGAAGCCGTAGTCAAGTCACTTCGCACACCGAAAGCCGAGAAACTGGGCCCGGCTCGATGGATCGAGGCGAAAACGGTTGGTGGTCCGTTCCGTGCGGGCGTCACCGCCGCCCCAGCTTCCGCCACGCAGGACGCGCTTGGGCTCCGAGGTGCTGCCGTCGTAGGTCGCGTACAGGGACGAGGTCCACTCCCACACGTTGCCGGCGAGATCGAGAACGCCGTGCTTGGAGGCACCGGCCGGAAAACTGCCCACTGGCGCCGTCTCGGGCCAGCCGTCGCTCACGGAATACATCGTCTTGCCGCCTGGAAATCGCTGCGCAATCAGGTTTTTCGTGCACTCAGCGCCGCAGGCATTGAGGCGAGTCGGGCCGGGCTCGTCGTTGCCCCAGGGAAATTTCCGCCCCTCGCCGCCCGCGCGCGCCGCGAGCTCCCATTCTTCTTCCGTGGGCAAACGCTTGCCCGCCCAAGCGCAATACGCCCTCGCCTGCTCGTAGTCCACGCAGTTGATGGGATGGCTCGCCCTACCCTCGGGGTGATGCCAATTGCAGAAGACACGGTAGTTGCCTCGCTCCGCCGTGTAGGGCTCGGGTTCACTGCACTTCCCCGCGCGCACGCACTCGGCGAATGCCCCGACCGTCACCTCGGTGCGGTCAAGCCAGAAGCTAGCGACGGTGACTTTGTGAACGGGTTTCTCGTTCTCGTTGGCATCCGCCGCGTCGCTGCCCATGGCGAAGGTGCCGCCCGGGATCTCCGCCATGTCGCTCGACCTCGGGCCGCCACGGGCGCAGGTCGTCGCGCACACGGCGCAGATTATCGCCGCAGGAAAGAGCAGACCCACGAATCGCATCGGCCCACGATATCACGGGGCCGCCACACCTCGGCGATGAGCGAGAAAAGCACACCACAGAACGCACAAAGTACGAGGAGATCGCGAAGGTGCGAGGGCTTCGAATTCAAGATGGCGAAGGTCTTCATTATACCCGGCTTTGGCTAATCTAATCCCCTTTGGACGTCGGTGTCAGGCGAAGGATTCAAACCTCAATCGACCTCCCTCGCAACCTAGGTCATAGGTCAAGTGACGATGGTCACGACGCCATCCTGCTTCTTCGCTGCGCTTGACGTGTCCCCCAGGTACAAGTTGACGGAAGGCACGAGATAGAATAGTCCGTTAACATGAGTCCTTCGCCTGAAGAGGTGGCAGGCGATTCCCAAATCGCTGCCGCAGATGTTCCGTCCGCACCGGCCCCTGCAGAGCCGCCACCTGCTCCTGCCGCCCCGTCGCCGGTCCCCGAGGTCAAGGTCGATCCCCCGAGGAACATGCTCCTCTACACGGTGTCTGGCTTTCTTTGCATCGGGGTCGCGCTGTGGCTGATCCTGTCCTGGGCCGGCTACAAGGAGAAATACTCGCAGCAGACCGAAGGGTGGCACCTCGGCTCGACGAAGATGATGGAAATCACGCTGGTTCGCGAGGACAAGAAGAACCTGGCCTGCGCGTCGGAAAAGTCCTTTGCCGGAATCCACTGCGGCTACCACGCCAACAGCCAGCCGTGGGGCGCGGGCCCGGACACGGATCCGAACGTGCTGCAACCTTTCAACACCGTGAAGAATGAGCTGTTCCTGGCCGCCGGATTGTGGCAATCGCCCATCCTGGCAGGAACCCTTCCCGCAGAGCGCTTCACCGTGGTTTGCAACTACCATGTGGTCGGGGTGCTCAAGGCCGTTTCCTTGCGCTGGTCCGCCACAGGCAATTTCGGCCCTGTCGATCAAAGCGTCGCCGTCGGCAACCTCACGGACTGCGTAATTCCCCAATGAAGATTCCCACTACCCACGAAATCGCCGAAGCCTGGCGCGGCAAGGTCGCGCAATTGCGCCAGGCCTGGCAGGCCATGTCGGCGACAGAGCGCTGGGTCACGGCCTTTCTGGCAACGATGATCCTGGGCGGTGTGGTGATTCGCATTCAAGGCGTTCCCTGGCCGACCTGGTTCACCTTCGACGAAGAGCCCTTCGTCAAGAACGCCCACAGCTACGCGCTTTCCATGGCCGACAACAACGACCACCCACCTTTCGGCAAGATGCTCATCGCGGTGGGCATGCTGATCTTCGGCTACAACTCGCTGGGCTGGCGTTTTGTTCCTCTGCTCTTCGGTTTGCAGTCGGTGTGCCTGGCCTACTGGCTTGCGCGGACGCTCTTTGGTAGCAAGCGCGCCGGTTGGATGGCTGCCGCGTTCATGGCGGCGGATGGCTTCTTCATCTCCTATTCCCGCTCGGGCCTGCTCGACGGCATGATGATCTCCTTCATGTTGTGGGGCATGGTGGCCGCCCTCGGCGCGCGCACGTGGAAGGGCGTGCTGGCCTCGGGCATCCTGATCGGATTTTCCACTTCCGTGAAATGGAGCGGAGCCATGACCGCCATTCCCGCGGCGGTCGCCATCCTGCTGGCGCGCAGGGTCTCCATCTTCTCGATCCTGTGGCTCGCTGTGGTGCCCATCGTGCACATCCTTATTTGGATGGGCGCGCTTCGCCTCACCGGCAAACCCAGCGATCCCGTATCAACCTGGAAGGTCATCATTGGCCTCTACAAGCACCACCTAGATCTCGGCCACTACCACAACGACCTGACGTCGCCATGGTACGGCTGGCCCATCCTCATGCATCCCGTCGTGATCAAGATGTCGACTTCGGGGTTGCGATCGCGCTATTCGTCCAGCGTCGGGAATCTTCTCTTCTGGTCGACGTCGACGCTGCTGGTGGTGGCGTTTCCCATCACCACGCTGGTCATCGCCATTCGCTCGCGCTTCAAGCGCTACTGGTTGGACGTCCTCGGCATGCCCACCACGCGGGGCGCCCTGCTGATGCTGCTCGGGTGGTTTTCCTTCATGTCCCCGTGGCTCGCGACCCGCGGTACGCGCGGCAACTACACCTTCAGCCACTACTACCTGCCCTGCTACGCCTTCCTGCTGGTCATGCTGGCCGGTTTTGCCGCGCAACTGGAAAAGAAGCACGCGAAGTTGATCGTCGGCTACATCGGCCTCGCCCTCGCGGTATCGCTCTTCTACGCGCCGGTGTGGGGCGAGTTTTCCATCAGCACCGCGGCCGCCAATCACCGTCTGTGGTTCGCGACCTGGCGGCCGTAGCCAGCACATCTTCAATCGCACACTTTCGCGCTGAAAGTGCTCACGGCCAGCTCCTTTCCGTCGGGGCCGAGCACCTCGACCTTGTAATCGCCGGCCTGCACCTTGTGGCGCGACCAGGTCCGCCAGCTGCGGCCCGAGCTGACCGGCAGGTAGTGGCGGGCCACCTCCTCGCCGTTGCGGAACCAGACGTGCTCGACGAAGCCGGTGGGCAGGCCGGAAATCTTCGTCCACGCGATCACGCTCTCTCCCGGTTGATAGCAGTGCTCGGCGCTCTCGGCTTCAATCTGGCGGTCCTTGACGGTGTAGCCGAGCGCCAATTTGACCTCGGGGTTCGCGGCTGGGGCGGGGTCGCCGGGGATGGAGGCGGCGGAAAGAAACAACGCGAGTCCAGTCATCATCAACATTGGGATCTCCTTGGTTGGTTGGAACGAGACGAAGTTTCTTCTCCTCATTGCAGCGCCTGTGCCAAGGGCGTTGGCCCCAAAGAACGCGGCCGTCGCACTCGCAGAACCACCTATCTACAAAGATGAATATCGTTTATACATATTCAATGAATAGCGCAGCCTGGCTGGCCCGGGTCCGCCACGACTTGGTCAAGCGCATGTTGTGGCCGGCGCGCGACCGCCGCGATCTGGGCGGCCCGGTGTGTGCGGGCGAGCTCGTGGCCCAGCTGATCGACGACGAAGGCCGGCCCATCGGTGCCTCCGCGTTGTGGCGGGCCTTGCTTGCCGATGCGCCGGCCACCCTTTCAAACGAGTGCGCCCGGGCTTTCGCCGCCGCGCTCGAAGCCGCCTGTGCGGGGGCGCTGGCGGACCAGCTTGAACCGGTGCTGGCGCTGGAAGCGGCTTTCGCCGAGCTGGCACAAAGAGTGAAGGGAAGGTGACCTGTGCCCAAGATCCTGGTCGTCGACGATCGCGATGAAACCGTGGCCATGTGCCATCGGCAGCTGCCGCAATTCGACTACTTGACGAGGTGCGATCGCCCGATCCCTTGCCAGGTTTGTGAAGAACGCGACCGCGGCTGCCCGCTCAAGTGCGCCCACGACTACGGCGAGGCGGCCGAGGTGCTGCGCAATTCGGCGACCCTGCCCGACCTGGTGATCCTCGATCTGCACTTCGCCGTGCCTGAGAACCGCCTGTTGCCCGAGGACAAATCCGATCTTCCGGGCGAGTCCAAGGCGCGCCGACAGGCCGTGGAAGCCCTTCGCCGACGCCAAGGGCTGCTCATCCTCGAACGCCTGCGCAAGGACTGGCCGAGCCTTCCCGTGGTCATGCTCACCACCACCGACACCGAGCTTGGCAGCAGTGGCCCGCGCGATCCCTTGGTCTATTTCTGTGCCAACGAGATCGTGGACTCGCGCAGCCTGGCCGCCGAGATCATGCGCGCCCTGGTCGCCAACCAAAGTGTGCAAGAGGGCTCCGTGTTCTGGGGCAAGAGCCCGGCCATGGCCGAATTGCGCCGATCGATCGACATTCTCGCGCGCTCGCCTTTGCCCGTGCTCGTCGAAGGCGATACCGGAACCGGCAAGAGCTTTCTAGCCGAGCACGTGATCCACCCACGCTCGGGCGCCAAGGGCCCGCTGGTGGTGACGGATCTTTCCACCATCCCGTCGTCGCTTCTGCCCGCCCATCTCTTCGGCACGCGGCGCGGGGCCTACACCGGCGCGGTCGAGGATCACGCGGGCGTGTTCGAGCAAGCCCACGGCGGCACGCTTTTTCTCGACGAAATCGCCAACTTGGATTTGGAGCTGCAGCGCCAGCTCTTGCTGGTGCTGGAACGCGGGCAGGTCACGCGTCTCGGGGACAGCAAGCCGCGCCCGGCCTTGCCCAAGCTGGTGGCAGCGACCAACCAAGATCTGGCGGGGCTGGTGCGCCAGGGACGATTTCGCAACGATCTCTACATGCGCCTGGATCCGGCCACGCGGCTGCGCGTGCCGCCGCTGCGCGAGCGGCGAGAGGATGTGCCCGAGCTGTCCCGCTTCGTGCTGCTCGAAACCTTGCGCTCGGAAGGACTGCGTCCGCTGATACGGCAATACCTGGCCCGATTCCCGACGGTGCGCGATTTCCACGACGAGGCTTCGCGGGTGTTTTTCGGCCGCCCGAAAGCCCACGAGGCGACGCCCGACGGCTTCAGCGTGTTCCTGAGCCGGGCGGCTTTGGCCCATCTTTCCGAGCACGACTGGCCCGGCAACGTGCGCGAGCTGCGCCTGTTCGCGGTCAATGCCCTCGTGCACGCGATTGCGAGCCACCTGGACGCTGCCGCCGCCGATGCCACGCCCGCCCAGCGCGCACCCGCTATCCTGACCATTTCGGATGACCTGGTGCTACGTCTGCTCGGCGGCGCCCGCGAACGGGCAAGCGCACTTCGCCCGGCCCGACCACCGTCGGCGGGCGACCGGGGCCGGCGCATCGAAATCGAGCTTCCGCGCGCGGCCAGCTTCGCTCGCCTTTCCGCCGAGGTCGAGCGGCAGTACCTGCGCAGCCTGTACAGCGCGACGAATGGCGATCTGGCCAAGATGGCGCGCGAGCTGCTGGGCGACAAGGGCACGGCCCGGCAGGTTCACCTGCGCCTCAATCAGCTCGGCCTTCGCCTGCGCGAGTTGCGAGGGACATGATGCGCGCGGGGTTGCTGACCGCCATCCTCGCTGGCTGGCCGCTGCTATTGCATGCACAGGATGGAGGCCAAGCCGTTCCGGCGGGGCCGGGTGCGCACGCCCAGGAACACGTGGCGGCCGGGCTGGCCAAGCTGCGCCAGGGTCAGAGCGAGGCCGCGGTGGCCGAGCTGCGCACCGCCTTCGCCGCCAAGCCAAACAGCGCGGCCATTGCCACCGACCTGGGCTTCGCGCTAGGCAAGCTGGGCCAAGCGCGAGAGGCGGAGAGCTACCTGCGCAAGGCCATCGAGCTCGATCCCAAACGCTTCTACGCCTACGCCAACCTGGCCGAGCTTCTTGCCGAGTCGCCGGAACGGTTCCAGCGCGCCAGCGAGATCGCGGCCTTGCTCCGGCGTGGGCTTGCCAGCGTGTCTGACAATGAGCGCGGCAAGGCCTCCGTCACCTTGGCCCTGGCCAATTTCGAGCGCAGCGTGGGCAAGCTCGACGAAGCGCGCACGCTGATCGGGCCGCTTGTGCCCTTGCCCGAGAACGTGGGCCAGCGCGCTCGTGAATTGCAGACGGCCATCGCCGCCGACGAAGCGGCGCTGGCCCTCGACGATTGGCCCGCGCCGGTGCTCGGGCAATCCGAACGACAGTCGCTGCGTGCCGCCGAGGGCAAGCTGCGCGAAGGCAAGGCCAGCGCCGCCCTTGAACAAGCAAGTGGCCTGATTGCCAGCAAACCGGGTTGGGCCAAGGCGCGCCTTTTGCGGGGCAAGGCCCTCGAAGCGCTGGGCAGGCACGATGAGGCGGTAACCGAGCTCTCGTTGCTGCTGCAATTCCGGCCGTCCGAGGCCGAGGCCTGGCGCCTGCTCGGAACCATTTTGGCCAAGCATGGCGGCGCGCTCGAGGCCGGCCGCGCCGAGGAGGCCCTGCGACGAGCTTTGATTCTGGAGCCGACGTGGGACGACCTGCGCGAATTGCGTCGCCAGGTGGCCGAGCGCCGCCGCGCCAGCGCAGGCGAGACCCGGCAGCCGGAATCGCCGCCACCGTCGAGCAAGGCGCGCGAGCTGCTCGACGAGGCCCAGCGTTGGATCGATCAAGATGCGCCGGAGATGGCCGACGTGCTGCTTGCGCAGGCCTTGGCCGACTCGCCTCAGTTCGTCGAGGCCGCCGTGGCCAGCTTCGCGCTTTCCGGCAAGGTGCCGCAGGCCAGCGTCAAGGCCATGTGGAACGACGGCGCCGCGTTGGCCCGTTTCGCCACCTTGTTGCTGGGCTTGCGCAGCGACAGCGCGACCGGCGCGCTGGTCCGCTCCTGGCTCGATCGCGCGGTCGAGCGCGGCGCCGCCGAGGGACGATTCGGCCGCGCCCTCTTGCGCTCGCGCGAGGGCGATCGCTCGGGCGCACTCGCCGACCTGCAGGTCTACGTCACCAGCTACGCGACCCCCGCGCACCTCGACGAAGCGCGCATGCTGCGCTCCACGCTGCTTTCCAATGAGTCCCGCGGCGATGCCGCCATTCGCGAAGCCCGCCGACTGCTGTTCTCCGACCGGCCGGAAGCGGCCGAGCGGGTGCTGGGTGGGCCGCCGTGCCGAGCCGGGCTCCCGCCGGCCACGCTGGTCGAGCTGGGAAGAATTCGTGAGTATCTCGGCGAGGTGGTACAGGCGCTCGCCTGCCATCGCCTGGCCGCGGACGCGTCTGGGGGCAAAACCAGTGCCGGTCAGGATGCTCTCTTGCGACTCTCGCTCCTTGCAGCGCGGCTGCCGGAAGATCAAGCCGTCGCGCTTGAAACCTATCTTCACGGCGCGCGGCAGGCGGGCATTCCCGTAGCAGCCTGGGCTCTGGCGCGCATCGAAAAGAGCCGAGGACACGCGCGGGACGCGGCCACATTGGCGCGAGCGTTCCTGGCCGAGGCCGAAGCCGACGACGGACTGCGCTCGTCGGCCGAGGAGCTCGTGCGCCAAATCGAATCCGCCTCAGCCGAGGAGCGCGCGCGTCGATCCGTGCGCAATACCCGGCTGGCGGTCGTGTTCGCCGTCTTGGCCAGCCTCGCGCTGCTGCTCGGGTTGCGCGCGCGTTTCCGCGGAATGACCCTCGCGCGGGCCCTCGCGCAAAAGCCCGATCTCTTTCCCGAGCTGGCCCGCGCCGTCGCCGAGATCCGCCACGACTTGCTCAAACACCGCGCCAGCGTCCTTGGCCTGGCGGGCAGCGAGGGGACTTCGCGCGAAGAAATAGTCCGCGCCATCTGCAAGCCCGCGCCCTTGTCCAAGGCCCTAAGCGATCTCTACGAGCAACTCGCAGATCGGGCGCGAGCGCTCGGCATCGCCTTGCGCCCCCTGTTGCGAGAACCGATCCTCGGCGATCTGGCGCGCGATATCCTTGCCACCGAGCGCTTGCTGCACGGCCAAGGATCGAATCAGGAATTGCTCGACCTCGACCGCGAGTTTCGCGAGATCCACGCGCCACGCCTGGCGCGTTTGCTGGCCGCAGGTCCGAGGACCGCCCTGCACCCGAGCCAGCTTGCTATCTGGATCCGCGTGGTCGAGGTCGAGATGGGTCAGGCAGGCTGGACCACTCCCGCCATCATGATCGCCGATCTCGATTTGGCCTTGCCCGTGGCCGAGTCGGCGGTGGCCGCCATCGTCGTCAATCTTCTGCGCAACGCCGCGACCGCGGTTCGCGGCGGCGAGGGAGGCCGGATCCTGCTCAGGGTCGACCTGGATCGTGACGTCACGGGTCGGCGCATGGTTTCGCTGCTCGTCGCCGATTCCGCCAAGGGCATGCTCTCGCTCGACGACATCGAACAGCGCGACAGCCAGCGCGGGCTCGGAATCGTGCGCGATCTGGTTCGACGCTGGGGCGGCTACATGATCGTGCGCGATGAGACGGCGCCCTTGGTGAAATCGGTCGGCGCTGTGTTCCCGGCGGCCGAGGCAAGGTCATGAATCAACGCCCCAGCATCGTCGTGTGCGAGGACGGCCACGAGTACACGACCCGTTTCACGCGACTGTTCGGCGACGAGATCGAATTCCAGCGAGTAACCGCTGCCGCAGAGGCCCTGCGCTTGCTGCGTGCGGGTGCCTTGGGAATCCTTCTCGATCTCGACTTTCGCCGGGCGAGCTCGGCCGATCTGGTCGACGAAGCGGGCGCCACCCACGCCGCGCTTGCGGACAGCGAACGCCGCCGCCTTGCCGAGATCCAGGGCATCTTGATCTTGCGCGCCCTGCGCGCCGCCGGCATCACCGCGCCCGCCATCCTGTTTGCCGACCTCGACGAGTCAAGTCGCGCCGACTACCTGGCGGCCACGCTCGCTCCGCTTATCATCTTGCCGAGCAGCGAAGGCCTGCCCACCATCGCCCAGCACATCCGCGCCCTGGCCGCGCGGAAATGAAATTCTGGGCTCGCGGGAATACTTAGCGACTTTGACAACATCAGAAATGGGTTCAAATATGGGAATCAACATGTTAACGGCAGTCATTGCGGCTCTTTCGGCGTTGCTTGGCGCGCTTGTTCCGACGGTTGCCAGCCACGTGAATGCGAATAGGCAGAGAACTTTTGAGCTCAAGAAGGATCTTCTCGCCACACAGAGAAAACTATATGCGGACGTCATGAATACCCTCCAAAGGATGGTCAACGGGGGAGGAGATTCTGAGTTTCCAAGGATGCAGGAAGCGTTGATAGAGATCTCAATTCTTGGAGATGCGCGCGAAGCTTCCCGGTCACCCGCTGGCGATGTCATCCAGCCGGTATAGGCTCACGGCCCGAATGTTTTTCGCCAGCGGAAACGTGTCTCGGCCGGCGTGAATGACGTCGAGGGAATCGAGCCTGAGATCGTGCAGCGCCATCTGCATGGATGGTGTCACCTTGGGCGCCACGGTTCGCTTGATCTCAAATCCCCTTCTTCGGCCACCCGCCGTGACAAGCAAGTCAAGCTCGGCGCCAGCGTGCGTGGCCCAGTAGAAGCATTGCTGGGGGCGCGCCTTGAGCCGTCCAATAATGGACTCAATACAGAAGCCCTCCCACGATGCACCCAGCTTGGGGTGCTGCTCCAATGCCTGCATGGTCCCGATGTCGAGAAGTGCGTGCAGAATTCCGCTGTCGCGAATGTAGACCTTCGGTGCCTTAACCTGTCGTTTGGCCAGGTTCTCGTGCCACGGGGCAAGCACGCGCACCATGAACGTGCTTGCCAAAAGATCGACATAGTGCCGAACCGTCATGTCGGTGATCCCCATGGAACGGCCGAGCTCCGACCAGTTCAACGTCTGCCCGTGGACGTGCGCCAGCATGGTCCAAAATCGGCGCAGGGTTGCGCTTGGGATACGGATCCCGAGTTGCGGGAGATCGCGTTCGAGGTAAGTGGAAACCAGGTCTAGCCGCCAGCGCATGCTGGCCCCCAACGTCTTGGCAACGAAGGCGCGGGGAAAACCGCCGCGCAGCCACAACTCCGCGGCCCGGCGCATACCGGTTTCTTCTAGAGAGAAGCCGTCGAGTTGGTGAAAAGCGATCCGACCGGCCAGGGTTTCGGACGTCTGGCGCAGCAACTCTGGCGAAGCGCTGCCAAGGACCAGAAAGCGCGCCCCGCGCGCGCGGTCAGCAAGCACGCGCAGGGTGGGAAAGATGTCCGGCCGTCGCTGTACTTCGTCGAGCACCACCAATCCACGCAGGGATTCCAGCGCGAGGAGTGGATCGCCCAGTCTTGACAGGTCACGGCTCGATTCCAAGTCGAAGTACGTGGCTCCGGGTGCATGGACTTTCGCGATCTGGCGCGCCAAAGTCGTCTTGCCGATCTGGCGAGCACCGAGCAAGCCCACCACTTTGCTCTCGGCAAGCAACCCCGTGACTGCGTTGATATGGCCGGCACGAGCGATCACTGCCTAGGACGATACCATGTCATATCTCAACGAGCCATTGAAAAGTCATAGATAGACTATGAGTTTTCAATACCAGAGGAGGGCGCGCAGTCGGCCGCGACGGGGCGATGGCAACACGTCCAAGAGCGCCAGCGGCACCACCCAAGAATCACGGATGCACCGGGCGATGCCCTCGGCGCCCGGTCGTCTGGGTAAATCGTCCTACCGGCAAGGCGATCCATGTTGTAGGACCAGGTTGTCGACAATTGTTTGATGCATTCCACCCAATACGATTGGAGTTCGTCTCATGCCGCTGATTCCCCTTCGTCCCCTACTCGACCACGCCGCCAAGAGCGGCTATGGCGTCGCAGCCCTGAACGTCAACAACATGGAGCAGATCCAGGCCATCATGGAGGCCGCCCGCGCCACCAAGAGCCCGGTCATCGTGCAGGCCTCGCGCGGCGCCCGCAAGTACACCAACGACAACTTTTTGCGCCACCTGATGCTGGCCGCCGCCGAGCTGTACCCCGAGCTGCCCATCGTCATGCACCAGGATCACGGCAACTCCATCGACACCTGCGTAAGCGCCATCCGCTACGGCTTCACCAGCGTCATGATGGACGGCTCGCTCGAGGAAGACGGCAAGACGCCGTCGAGCTACGAGTACAACGTCGCCGTGACCCGAGAGGTGGTCAACATCGCACACCGATTCGGCGTCTCGGTGGAAGGCGAGCTCGGCTGTCTGGGCTCGCTCGAACACGGCACCGGCGAGAAGGAAGACGGACACGGCGCCGAGGGCAAGCTGTCCCTCGACCAGCTGCTCACCGATCCCGATCAGGCGGTCGACTTCGTCCAGCGCACTGGGCTTGATGCCTTGGCCGTTGCCGTCGGCACCAGCCACGGAGCCTACAAGTTCTCACGCAAACCGACCGGCGACGTGCTGGCCATGAAGCGCATCGAGGAGATCCACACCAAACTGCCCAACTGCCACCTGGTCATGCACGGCTCCAGCTCGGTGCCCGCCGAGCTCTGCGCCCTCATCAACAAGTACGGCGGGGCCATGAAGGAAACCTACGGCGTCCCTGTCGAGGAGATCCAGCGCGGCATCCGCGCTGGCGTGCGCAAGATCAACGTCGACACCGACAACCGCCTGGCCATTACCGGCGCGATTCGCAAGGCCTTTGCAGAGAAGCCGGCCGAATTCGACCCGCGCTACTACCTGACCCCGGCGCGCACCGCGATGCAGAAGGTGTGTGAAGAGCGCATGAAGCAGTTCGGCCAGGCTGGTCAGGCCCCCAATGTGCCCGCAGTAACGCTCGATGAGATGGCGAAGGGCTATCTGAGCGGAAAGTTCGGCGCAAACGCCAAGCCCGACGAGCGGTCGGTCCAGCTCAAGAACTGAAGCCGCGAGCACGACTCGAAGGCGCGGGGCGAGCTGGCCTTTCCCCGCGCTTTTCCACGATGACGTGGCGCTATTCGATGAAGTTCACGTCGTCGACCCAGATCTCGAAGTCGTTCGGGGTCACGTCGGTTGCGGTGAAGTTGGCATTTACCTGAATGGCCATGGAGGTAAGGTACTTGGCGGAGAGCTGATTCCCTGGCGGAACGATGCCTGTGTTGTACTGGTCCTGCGTGGTGTCTTCGAAGAAAATGTCAAATCGCTTCCAGGTCGTGTCGATCTGATACTGTTGGTACTTCGGGTAGGTGGGATCCCCAAGTTTGACCAAGTAGGGGCTACAGTTGCTTGTTCCGGCAGTGTAGACACACGACGAAGCAGAAGAATCGACTGTCGCGGGATTTGCCGCGCCATCGGTATAGATGTCGGGGAAA
The DNA here is from genome assembly GCA_963723955.1 of uncultured delta proteobacterium. GTDB lineage: Bacteria > Myxococcota_A > Polyangia > Fen-1088 > Fen-1088 > Fen-1118. Next base: position 110,332 of record CAVRSU010000009.1, on the reverse strand, counting down.
CTGACCTGAACCCTGGTGAGCGGTGCGGCTGCCATGGCCCAGAATGAGATGCCCTTGTACTTCGAGGCGTCGAAGGTCTGCTTGAAGCCCTTGCCATCATAGGCCATGCCTGCGTCGAGGGACATCCTCGGCATGAAGTCGGCCCCTAACGCCGCCCCCCAGACGCCCCATCCGGTTGCCTTGGTGTGGAACGAGCCAGGACCGGAACACTTGTTCCCGGTTGTCGTATCTATCGGGTAGGGCTGGTCCTTGACGAGGGGTGGATCGAATTTCCCTGCCAGACTGTTGTCGCCGTAGACATAGAATCCACCAGAGCGGCCATCGATGGGACTGAGACTGTTGTCAGTTGTGAAGTCGGCGATCAAGTCGTCCGCGATATTGATGCAGGCAGAAGCCCCACCTGTTCCTGCCTGCGCGTCGGCTGGTCCTGAAGTGGACCCACCTGCTCCTGAAGTGGACCCGCCTGCTCCCCCAGTTGCAGGAGTTGGATGGGTGTCTCCGCTTCCACACCCCGACAACACCAAGGCTGACGCGAACACAAGGGATAGAAAACAGGCGAGCTTCGTAGCCATCTCTGAGAACCTCGTTTGCTCGGACATCAATATCGCGGTCGGCACTCTTGTGGAATGGGTCTAGTGCGGGAACGCACCAGTCATCATGAGAGCCGTCAACAAGCCCACCGTCGCATTGAAATAGGAGTATCCCGTCTTGCCCGATGCATCTGGAACCGACATGACCCCGCGGGTGATCATATCGAAGACAAGCTGGTAGGCGTCATTGACAAAGCTTTGGTTGCCACTGGCCATTGCGCCCACTGCAGCAGTGCCAATGATCGAGGCTGAGTTGGGTGCAGAGCCGGATACGTCCCCACCACTGGTCGTATACATGTCCTTGATCAGATCGATTCCGTTCTTGCCGACATTGTTCGCAAAGAAGGCTGTCGTCTTGTCTGTATAGGTCTTGGCGGCAGCGGTCTTGTTGTAGCAATAGTCCAGACCGATGCGCATCGGAATGCGGTGCGAGTCGTATTGGTAGTCACCGTCGGTCGCCGCTCCGTTGCTGCCGGCCGTGGTGCATGAGCTGCTGCACCAAGCAGGGATGAGACCGTTGCTTCCGGAAATCGAGCCATTGACCGCGGTAAGTGATGCGTCGGCGATCCCACCCCAATCGTGGCCGCTATCCACCGCAGCAAACGCTCGGTAGAAGGACGGGGCGAAGTACGAGGCGTTGGTAATCGCGCCAGATGGGCTGCCGTAGTTGCTGCCGCCCTTTGGAAGCTTGGTGCCGCCGCCATCTATGTCATGGCTCCAGATGTCTCCTATCATCGTTGTCGCGGACGCCTTGTAGGTTCCGCCCGGCCAGACTTTGTCAGCCATCAAGAGCGCATACGCGGCATCCTCATCCGCGTCCGTGGCCGAACCGCCAGAAGTAGCGCAGGCTGTTCCGACGCTTCCACCCCCGCTGCCGAGACACCAGGTCATCAGACTGCCAGCGGTAGCGTTTGCTTTCCACGTACCATAGAGGCTATCGAAGAGGGCCTGGTCGTTCATGGCAACGGCAATCAACATGCCGTAGGCGATGCCCTCGGAGACCGTATCGTTCTGGTTCTCGGGACGAATCACTTTGCCACCCTTGACGAAGTTCGACTTCCACTGGTTGTAGGCGGACACCAGATACTTGGCGCTGGCGCTCGGCCCGGTGGGGCCCGTGCAGCTACCCGTGCCCACATTCGAGGTCAGGGGGAAGCCAGTTTGCGTGGGCGAACCTTGATCGTTCTTTACGAACGCCACGTCATCGATCCATAGGTCATATGTCCCGAGTGTGCCTCCCGAAGGCTGCCAGGTGGCCTTGCTATCCACGTACATGGAAATCTGGATGCCGAGGACGTCTTTCGGATTGAAAGCGGGCACCTGGCATTTCGGCGTCGTGGCGGTGCCACAAGAAGTGGCGTCGGGAACCCAGCGAGGCACCAGGTTGGCAAAGGGGACAGTGAACGTCTGATACGAGGTGGAAATGGTAGGCGTCCAAGGGGCGTTGAGCACCACCCCTCGGGTGTTGTACAGGTCGATTCCCTGGACGGTCGCGACCCCGCCCTGAGCTGCGGGCTGATTCTCTTTGGTCAGGACCTCGAAGAAGACGGCGGGCTGGGTGCCACTGCCCGCCTTCATCTTGAAAGAGATGCCCGTGTATGCACTCACATCATAGGCAGTGTTGTTGTTGGGACTGGAATTCGTGGGGTTCTGTTGGAATTTGGGATCGGGCGAGAAGAAGGCGCCAATCCCCGCGTAGTTGTTGGTGCCGGTGAACCCTGAGCCCGTGGTGTGCAAGGCGTTCCCACTACCATCGGTCGCAGAGGCGATGGGCCCGGCGGAGACGTAGCTCGGGGTCTGGGTCGTTCCACTCGGGGGGGTCGTGGACGTGGCCGAGTTCGGGAAGTACACGTACCAGTAGCCAGTCCGCTTGGGGCTGCCCACCGGATCCATGTCGGCTTTGCCAGGGGTGGATTCGAAGTCGGAGATCATATCGGCAGGAGCGGCGCTGCCGCCGCCAGCGCCGCTGCCGCCTGCGCCGCCCGCGCTGCTTCCGCCCGCGCCGCTGCCGCCTGCGCCGCCCGCACTGCTGCCGCCTGCGCCGCTGCCGCCCGGGCTACTGCCGCCTGCACCCGCGCTGCCGCCGCCCGCGCCGCTGCCGCCTGCGTTGCTGCCGCCTGCACCCGCGCTGCCGCCGCCCGCGCCGCTGCCGCCTGCGTTGCTGCCGCCTGCGCCGCTGCCGCCTGCGTTGCTGCCGGCAGAACCGCCCTTCGCGGTCGAGCCACCTGCGCCGCTGCCGCCTGCGTTGCTGCCGCCTGCGTTGCTGCCGGCAGAACCACCCTTTGCGGTCGTGCCGCCTGAGCCGGAACCGCCGGAGCCTTTACCTCCCGAGCCACCGCTGCTGGTGCCGCCATTCTGGCAGCCCATGAACGGGGTCGAAAAAACGAGCCCAAGAGTCAACGGTAGAAACAAAGAGCGTGCTGTACGGTGCATTCCAATTTCTCCTTCCGGAAGTGGGGCCGGAGTCGAGCGGCTAAGACGTTCTTTCAGGGCATTTGCCCCGAGTCGTCAGTGACTTTCAAAAATCCACGGGAGGTTAACAGGTCTGGTACCCAAAAAGAGAAACGAAAAGCACCACGCCGCGGCGCTTCTCTTGACTCTTGCGTCCTGAAGCGCCCTGCGCAACTAACCGATCGTCTTTGCTGGTCTTGTTTGCAGTGCCTTGCCTCGGCCGGCATCTCTCCCTCACACCAGTTTGGGCCTGCGCACCGGCCGGTCCGTCAATCTGGCGGGCCGGCGGAGCAGGCGGTGACTTTGGCTGGATCCGAACCATGACAGTCCCGCTCAATAAAGGTACATGAGACGGAGACGGCAGCTGATCATGTCATTGCTGAACATTCGGCCCGCAGGATCGGTGAGCAGACTGGGCTCGAAGTCAGCGCGGGCGTAGGCGACGACGAGCTTCACCATGAGCTGTTTCGCAAGGTAGTACTGAAGCGCGGCGAAAACTTGTAGCTGCGCCGTGTAGTCGTCGTTTCCGAGATTGTCTCGGTTCCCGTCGTCCTGCGTGGTCCAGTTGACACCCAGGCCGAGCAACAGATCTTCCAGCGTGTGGGAGTCCCTCCCCAGAATCAGGGTGGCGATCCGTGCGTTCAGAAAGCCACCGACGCTGGTGGTAGTGTAACTGCTGGCTCCCAAAGGATTGCCGTTGTCGTCGGTTTCCGACACGCTTCCTCGCCCGTAGTTCGCGCCAAACTCGATGAAGGGATCAAAAACAAACTGAATCGTCCCTCCATATCCTCTGGTCGTGCCCCTGTACTTAACGTCAGTCTTGCCGGGGGTCAGCTGCTGCGTGGTCCCCGTCCGCCTTTCGTACTCGTAGCCCCCTTTGAGCTTGAGCCAGCCAAGATCGAGGATGCCACTTGGCCGCCCGCCGATGATGTTGTGCCCACCGCTCTGCTGCACGTTATTGCTTGTAACTTGGTCGGCTCCGAGCGCTCCCAAGACCTCGAAACGCAGATATTCCAGCGGGAACCAGTGAAATGCAAGATAGCCTTCCCCGACCCCGGCCGGTCGATCATGCAGATAGCTGGCACCGTAGTCGTAGTAAAGAGGCGGCTGCAAGGGATTGTTCCCCTTGTCCGTGGTGATCGCGCCCAGCCGCTCCAGCGTGTTGATGTCGAGGCCCATGCCCGTGTGGTACAATTCCCAGCCTTCGAAGCGACCAAACTTGAGATCCCAAACGTTCCATTGCCCCAGCCGTATCCAAAGATCGTCTGTATCTGCGACGCCGGCATTAAGGCACTGCGCACCCGACGTCTGGCACTGGTTTCCAACCAGCTCGACCTGGGCTTGAATGAAGAAATTCCCACTGACATAGGTCGGGGTCATGCGAAGCACGATGCGCCCTTGCTGAAGGTAGCTCGTGGAGTTGGGGGTGTCGGGGCCACGGGTAATCTGCTCGTAGCCGCTGTCGACCCAGGCCGATCCGGAAACACCGATGCCCGTTTTCGACAGGTACGGCCATTGCAGCCCATGAAAAGAGGGCTCAAGCCAAAGTGAACCACCGTAGAGCCCGCGCAGTTTTCCGGGATAGGAACTCGGACCCAGGTGCTCGACGTAAAAGGGTTGCGGCTCGGCGACGGAAGGGGTAACGCCCGCGGTCTCGCGCGTCGGTTCCGGCTGGTCCTGTGCTGCAATTTTTTCCGCAGAGGGCGGGACATCCTTCGACGAGGACTCCACCGATGAGGTGGAAGACGCTGTCGCCTTGTCGCCCGCGGAATCGGCGGAATTGTTCGCCGCCGCGGTAGACGGCGGAGGGTCGGGCGCGGGCGACGGAGTTTCGTACTTGTAACCTTCCACGGAGGTCTTCGACGCCTCCATGCCGGGCGCTGGAGTACCTGAGCTTTCCTCGCTGCGCTTTCCCTTCGTCGACGATTTGGTCGCTGCTTTGCGCTTGGCCGCCTTCGCAGTTTTGTCGGCGGCAAAGGAGGACGGACTTCCTAGCAGAACCACTGCCGGCAGCAGGCAGAGAGCCACCGGGAACAGGCCTGATCGAACGCGCGAGAATCTCATTGCGGTGTGATCAAATGCGAAAGTCGTCCGCGGGTCAAGGACTCTGCGCACAATCAGTTCACAGTGAAGGTATCGGAGAGCGGCAGATTGGCCGAGCTTCCGCCCACCATGACCTTGACCGTGCCGGAATCGATCAGCCAGCCGCTGCCGTCATTGGTGCTGCTGCCCTTGGCCTGGTCCCAGTATTTGAGATCCGCAACGCGCAGAGGAATCGTGACCGTCTGCTTGGCTCCGGCCGCAATCGTGACCCTGGCGAAACCCTTCAGCTCCTTCACCGATCGGCGCTTGGTCGCGTTCGGATAGGAAATGAAAAGCATGACCACTTCGTCACCGGCCACGCTGCCCGAATTCGTGACGTCGACCGTAATATTCACGACGCTGTTCTTGGTCACGGTGCTACACGGAACCACCAGGTTGCTGTAGGTGAAATTGGTGTAGCTCATGCCGTAGCCGAAGGGATAGAGCGGCGTGATACCTTGCTTGTCGTAGTAGCGATAGCCGAGGTAGTAATCCATGACAGTCGGGACCGCGGTGCTGAAGTCCGGCAGATCGCTGAGCTTCTGCGGCCAGGTAATGGGTAGCTTGCCGCTAAAATTGGCTTGACCGAAGAGCAACTGACCGAGGGCCTTGCCTCCGACCATTCCGGGATACCAAGCCATAACCACAGCTGGAACCGACGACAGCCATGGGCTCACGTCGATGACGCTACCGCCTTCGAGCACCACGACCATCGGCTTCTTCAGTCCGGCGACGGCAGCGATGAGGGCATTCTGATAGCCGGCATTGTTCTTGCCGTTGTCCTTTCCGTCGAGAGCGAAGGTCGTGCGGTCACCGCTCAGGTTGTACTCCTCGCCCTCGTCGTACGGCGTGAGGCCGGCGACAACGACGTAGAAATCTGCCCCCAGTGCCGTGGCATCGGTCGGAGTATTGGCGGTTTTGATGGTCACGCCAGAAGGCGCCGCGGCCGTGATCCCCTGTGCCGGGCTGAAACTCTTGGTGAGATCCGGGTCTACGCGGCTGCTGCCGACATCGCCGAGGCGAACGCCTTTCGCAAAATCGATGGTACCATTGTTGAAGTCATCGGCCTGGTTGTTTATACCCGGAGACGTGGCCTTCCCGGTCGTGTTGTCGATGGTCGCAAAATAGTCGAGCTTTGCGCCCACAACCCCGATCGTCTTCACCGAGCCGCTGATCGGCAGCGTGTTGCTGTCATTCTTGAGCAGGACCATGGACTTGAGAGCAGCTTCCAAAGCGAGGTCGACATGAGGGCTTGAGATAGATCCGTTGCTCAGGCTCGACTTGGACGGCTGCAAGCCCGTGCCCTTGTCAGCGTTGAATCGGTACTTCTGCTCAAGGATGCGTTTGACGGATGTATCGACCTCGGCCTGCGTGACCGTCGAGCTGCCTGACGACGACGCAACCATGCCGCTTTCGAGGGTGCTGAAGTGCCAGTTCCACGGCAGCTCCATATCCAACCCCGCGTGAATTGCTCCCGCGCCCGTGGTGGCGCTCGGACTACCAGCGCTTCCACCAGGCATCGCCCACCAGTCTGAAAGCACGAAGCCGTTGAAGCCGAAATCCGTGCGTAAAACGTCATTCAAGAGATGGGTATTTTGGGTGCAGTTGCTCCCGTTGACCAAGTTGTAAGCCGCCATGATGCAAGCCACGCCGCCGTCTTTGATCATCATTTCGAAGTGGCGCGCGTAGACCTCATGCAAGGTCTGCTCGTCCATGGAGGCCTGCCTGGTTGCTCGCCCGTTCTCGACGTTGTTGCCAGCGTAGTGCTTTGCGCATGCGGCGACGTACTCCTGGATGCCGGCGACGCTGGCCGAGCCGAGCCGTCCGAGCAAGAAGGAATCTTCACCGTAAGTTTCCTGCGCGCGTCCCCAAAGTGGGTGGCGTAGGATGTTCGTGGTTGGGGCGAGAAGCATTGTCTGGCCCGCGGCCACCATTTCGTCGCCCATGGCTTGGCCGATGCGGTACTCGAGACCCACATCCCAGGTTGCCCCACGCGCCGCAGCAACCGGGAAAACCGTGGACTTGCCGTGTTGAATCCCAGACGCCTGAATAGGTGCGTCCAAATTGACCCCGCGCGGGCCATCCCGGAAGAGGAAGCCCTTGATGCCCTTCGAGGTGTTGTCGGTTTGGCGGAAGATGTCGTTCCAATTTCTAGCCGTCGCAGATCCGGGATCCGTGCCGCGCATCTGCTGCGCCTTGTCCGCCAAAGACATGTTCGTGACCGTGGTACTGGCCTGGGTCTGGAACTTGGTGTGGTCGGCCGCGGAGTAGCCCGGCATCTTCGGATCGGCGGGCAATGTGCCATCGCCGCAGGACGACTTCGCGACGGTTGTGCCGCCGCCACCGGAGGCGCCGCCGTTGCCGCCAGCGCCACCATTGCTGCCGCCACCGCCGCCGTTGCCGCCACCGCCGCCCACATTGCCGCCACCGGAGGTTTCACCGTTGCCGCCGCCAGCGCCACCGGCGCCCCCCTTATCGGAAGCCCCACCGGACCCGCCAGAGCTGGTTCCGCCCGAACCGCTCGCTCCGCTGGCGCCGTTTCCGCCCGAGCCCGAGCCACCGCCGTTACCGCCACCGCCAGAGGGATTCGAGCCGCCGCTGCCACCGGAGCCGCCACCACCCGCACTGCCGCCGGTGCCCCCGGACGAGCTCCGCGCGGCTGGCTTGCAAGCAACCGCCGAAGCGCTTAGGAAGACGACGGCCAAGGCCGTATAACGCGAAAAACTCGACTGATGTTGATTCAATTGAACCTCTCGGACGTAGTGGCAATTCTGGGTGCAAGTCTGGGACGGCGCAGCCCGCGAGCAAGTGTACGCCCACCGACTTTATACACGCCAGAGGACTGACCTGGGAAGCATCGGGCTTTCGGGCATTGGGTTTCCGAAGATGGCACGTCCCCCGCGGTGACGTGCAGCACATCCATCCATCCGCCGTTGACGGAAACCCGGAACGAACGCACCATACCGGCCGCTGATAGGAAACTCAGGCAAAGGGTCGCGATGACAAAAGGCAAGCTTCTGGTGGAAATCGTGTTTCTGTGCGCCGTGTTCGGTTCCGGATGCGCGGGAAACGGCGGCAGCGGCTCGCAGGGCCATGGCGGCTCGGGTGGCACCAGCGCGGGTGGCTCCAGCGGCAAGGGTGGATCGGGTGGGAATACGACCGCATCCGGCGGGTCGAGCGGCAGCGGCGGCACGACCGCGTCCGGCGGCAGCAGCAGCTCAGGCGGCGCGACGGCCTCGGGCGGAACCGGAACCGGTGGCGGTACCGGTGGTGGTGCCGGCGGCGGGGGCGGTGCCGGGAGCGGTAGCGGTGCCGGGGGCGGTGCCGGTGCCGGGGGCGGAGCAGGTGGCGGACCCGGTACCGGTGGCGGTTCCGGTACCGGCGGCGGCTCCGGTGGCGGTGGCGGCTCCGGTACCGGCGGCGCTGGTATGGGCGGATCTGCAACAGGCGGGAGTACCGGAACCGGCGGAAGTACCGGCGGCTTGCCGGCGCTGACAGTCAACGGAACGAAGCTGCAAGATCCGAATGGCAAGACTATCGTCCTGCGCGGATCGTCGCTGATCGACATCGGCGCGCTCTACTCCTACTTCGGCGGCGCCACGGGAATCACGGGCCGCATGGACAAGCTCGTGGCCGCTGGCGTACAGGGCCACGTGGTGCGGTTGCCGGTGTATCCGAAGATCGACTACAACGCCGGCGGGTCGTATTGCTCCGCTTTGCCCTACCCGGTTGGTGGGACCGGATCAGGCGCAAGCTGTACTGCCGCCACGACCGGAACCATGAACGCCGCAGACTACGTCAGCAAAGTCCTCAAGCCGGCAGTCGACTACGCCACCAGCAAGAACCTGTACGCCATCATCGACTTCCACCAGATCGACGATGTGACCAAGGGCAGTTCGGCCACCGACGCAACGACCTTCTGGACCGATATCGCCCCGAAATTCGCCAGCTACAGCAACGTGCTCTACGAACCCTTCAATGAGCCCATCGACAGCTCCGTCTCGTGGGCCACGCTCAAGCCTGTCGTGCAGGGATGGATCGACACCATCCGCAAGAGCGCGCCCAACAACATCATCATCGTTCCTTCCATGAGCTACGACCAACACCCCGGCGACGCAGCCAGTGATCCGCCAACCGGTAGCAATTTGATGTTCACGGCCCACATCTATCCGGGGAACTTCGGAGCCCCCGGCCAAACAGGCAAGACTTTCCAAACCCAGCTTGCAACGGCTGTTGGCAAGGCACCCGTGTTCATTACCGAATGGGGATATCAGGACGGCAACGATGGAACCCTTGGCACGGGTACGGTGTCTGACGGCGCGTCCTGGGGCACGGATTTCGAAGCGTTGGTGAACGGCAATGGAGCAAGTTGGACAGCGTGGATTGCCGACAATAGCTGGACACCGAGCATGTTCTCGGATAGTGCGCTCACACAACTTACGCCCTTCGGCACCGTCGTGAAAGACTGGCAGGCCGCCAAGGCGACCAGCGACTGGGTTCAGTAGCGCGCCATCGCTTCTGGCAGCCCAGCTCCGCGCGCGAGCAACCAGAGGCTCACACCGCCGACGCGCGCCCAACTCGACGCCGGGGCATGGGTACTTGGGCCTTGACCGCCAACAGCGCGCGATCACTCGGCCGCAGCTTGCCCTGGTCACGGCGGCGCTGGAGTTGATCATCGAATCGGCAGCCTGGGCACGCGGTGCCTCCATCGCGGGTGCGGCTGATGACAGTCGCAGACCACTCGTGGCCGTACTTGCACAGCCACCAGACCACCTTGCTGCTGACGTACACGACGTCAGTCGGTTGCAGTTTTCCGTTCTTCGTTGGGTGCCAGTCCTGGGCAATCTTCTTTTCCACCGTGGCGAGCGAGTTGGTGCAGGACAGGCGACGGTTGGCGCAGAACGGGCAACCGCGGCGGAGACGCCTCACAACAATCTGCATCTTCCACTCGTGGTCCGGGCCCTTCGGGCATTGCCACCACACCTTCCGGGCGCTGCCCGGCATGACATCCTCGGGTCGCAGCCGTCCATTGCGGGTCGTGTGCCAGGTCGCGGCCACCTCGGGCGCCACGGTCGCGAGCGACCGCTCCGGGCTGACCCTCTTGCCCGAACACATCGGACAGCCGGTGCCCCGACGAGCTCGGTCGTTAACGCCCGCCCGCCATTCGTGACCGCGTTTGCACAGCCACCAGACCTTCTTGGCGGTGCCCGACGCCACGTCGGTCGGTCTCAGCGTCCCGTTCTTCTTCGGGTGCCAGGTCCTGGCCACGGCCGGCGCGACAGCTGCCAGCGTGCGTTCCGGCGTGACCCTATACCCCGAGCAGTATGGACAGCCGGTGCCCACCCTGGTCCGCTGGACGATGTCGGCCTGCCACTCGTGGCCGAAGCGGCAACGCCACCACGCCTTCCTGCGTGCACCGGGCACCACGTCCGTCGGCCTTACGGCGCCGTTCTTCGTCGGGTGCCATTCCCGCGCGAATTTGGGCGCCAGAGCCGCAAGCGAGTTCTTCAAGCCTGCGCGGCGGTTCGCGCAAAATGGACAACCCGTGCCTTTGCGGGATCGCTTGAGAACCGTCGCCTCCCACACGTGGTCTCGTCCCTTAGGGCATTTCCACCACACGCGGGTCTCCATGCCCGCCGTCACATCCTGCGGCGTCAGCGGCAGATTCTTCGACGGGTGCCATTGTGCCACCAGATCGGGCCGCTCGATTGCGAGTGACTTGTGAAACATGGATTCTTCCCTACGTACGGGAAGCGGATGTTGTCACACTTTTTGCTCGCTCGGCTATGACTTGTTCACTCAAGCCACGGCTACACGATCTTGCGCGCGTCGCTCACCGCGAGCGGCCTCTAGCCCTGGCCGACGACGGTCCTGAAATACGCGATGGTCGCGGCGATGCCCTCTTCCAGAGGCACTGTCGGACCCCAGCCGCCAAGTAGCTTCTTGGCCCGGGTGATGTCCGGATTCCTGCGCACGGGATCGTCTTTGGGCAGGGGCTCGTGGACGATTTCGGATTTCGAGCCGGTCATCTTCTTGATCAGCGTGGCCAGCTCGATCATGGTGCTCTCGCGCGGGTTGCCGAGATTCACGGGGTCGCAGCCGTGCTCGCTGGCCATCAGGCGCACGAAGCCTTCGACGAGATCACTCACGAAGCAGAAGGAGCGTGTTTGCTTGCCGTCGCCGAAGATGGTCAGGGGTTTACCGGACAGGGCCTGCACCACGAAGTTGGAAACCACGCGGCCGTCGTTTTCGTGCATGCGCGGGCCGTAGGTGTTGAAGATACGTGCGATGCGGACCTGGATGCCATATTGGCTGGCGTAGGAGGTGGCCAGTGCCTCGGCGCAGCGCTTGCCCTCGTCGTAGCAGGCGCGCGGGCCAATGGGATTGACGTTGCCCCAGTAGGACTCGGTCTGGGGGTGCTCGGCGGGATCGCCGTACACTTCGCTGGTCGACGCAATCAACATGCGCGCAGAAGCCTCGCGGGCCACGTCGAGCAGGTTCAGCGTTCCCTCGACGGCGGTGCGAATGGTACGCACGGGATTGCGCTGGTAGTGAATGGGCGACGCCGGACACGCCAGGTGAAAAATCTGATCCACTTCCATGGTCAGCGCCTCTTGCACGTCGTGGCGGAACAGCTCGAAGCGTGGGTGCTCGCGCAGGTGCGCGACGTTGGCGTGGGTGCCGGTGAAGAAATTATCCAGGCACACGACTTCGTGCCCGTCGGCCAGCAGCCGTTCGCACAAATGCGAGCCGACAAAGCCCGCGCCTCCAGTGACCAGTACGCGTTTGCGAGTCATCTTAAAGGTAGGCCAGCCACGCGGGCTTGGGCTCGCCCGGTCCCTTCACGACCGCGGTGTAGGCGGCTTGCAGCTTGCGTGTCACCGGACCTGGTTGTCCGCTGCCGATGGTGCGACAATCGATCTCGCGCACCGGCGTGACCTCGCAGGCCGTGCCAGTGAAAAAAACTTCCGACACCTGGTACAGGAAGTCGCGCGTGAAGGATTGCTCGACGATTTCGAAGCCGGCCTCCTTGGCCAGGGCGATGACCGCGTCGCGCGTGATGCCTTCCAGAATCGGCATGTCGAGGGGTGGCGTGTAGATACGGCCCTTGTGAACCGCGAAGATGTTCTCGCCCGTGCCCTCGGCCACGCGGCCGTCGGCGTCGAGCATGACCGCCTCGTCGAAGCCCTGGCGCTGCGCCTCGCGCTTGGCCAGCACCGAATTCACGTACTGGCCCGAAATCTTGGCCTTACTCATGATGTTGTTCACGTGCCCGCGCACGAAGGTGGACACGTGCGCGCGGATCCCTTTGGTCAGCGCCTCTTCGCCAAGGTAGGCGCCCCACGGAAAGGCGATCACCGCCGCTTCGATGGGCGCGTCTTTCGCGCCTAGGCCCAGGGAACCGGCGCCGGCGTACACCAGCGGTCGCAAGTAGGCTTCGGCGAGCTTGTTGGCGCGCAGGACCTCCAGGCACGCGGCCTCGACTTGCTCGATGGACCAGGGGACGTCGTTTCCACATACCTTCATCGAGCCGAACAGGCGTTCGATGTGCTCGCGCAGACGAAACACCGCGCTGCGCCCGTCGGCGCGCTTGTAGCAACGAATGCCTTCGAACGCGGCGACCCCGTAGTGCAGGGTGAAAGTCGAGATATGCGTGGTCGCCTGGGCGAACGGAATCAGCTTTCCGTTCATCCAGGCGAATTCGGACTCGATCATGATGCTCCTTTGAGACGGCGAATTTCCTCTTCGATATCAGAAAGCCCGGGGCTCATGCGCAATACTTCCTCGAAGATGCGGATGGCCTCGTCGGGCATGCCGGTTTCGGCGTAAAAACGGCCGAGCGAGACGCGTGACCAGGGGTTCTTGGGATCCGAGTCTGCGGCGCGCAGAAGCTCGCCCAGGCCAGCGGCCACCGAGCGCGGATCGGCGGGCGCTTGCCGATACAGAGCCCAGCCGAGAGCGCTGCGATAGCTGGCCTGGGCCGGGGCCAAGGCCGTGGCCTGGCGAAAGGCCTCGGCGGCATCGCGATAGCGGCGAACGCGCAGGTGCGCCACGCCTTGGAAGTAAATGCGCTCGGCCACCACCTGGGGCGACTCGCTGGTGGGCGGCGCCTCGTCGGCGCTGGGCGATTTTCCACGGCTCTTGTCGAGCTGGGCGATGTAGCGCCGCCGCGCGGTGGCGTCGGACAACACCGCGTGCGCCTCCTCCAGGCGCTCGAAGATGCGCTCGGCCACCACGCGCACGCCTTCGGTGCGCATGCGGAAACGATCGGGGTGAAAATCGCGCGCGCGCACCTCGTAGGCCGTGTCGACCTCGGCCTGGGTGGCTTCGCGGTCGAGGGCCAGCACCTCGAAGTGGGTCTGATGGTGCATGACTTCGAGAATGGCGGCCAGATCCTCGCGGCTGCGCCCACCCGCGGCCAGGTGGGGCTGCGAATCCGCGATCGGCTGCACTTCTTCGACCGTATCCACAGCCTTGCTTGCGGATTGGTGGGACGGAACGATCATGCCGGCCTCGGCCATGGCAACCAGCAACAGCCGGGCGCGGTCGGTGGGGATCATGGTCGTGGCCAGCGCGGCCTCGAATTTCACGGTGCCGTCTAGGCTGTCGATGAAACGCTGCTCGTTGGGATCCGCGGTAATGTCCTGCAGGCGCTGCCGGCGATCGGGCGAAGGCATGAAGTATTGACCGGTGTAGGGTTCTAGTACGCTGCGCATGCGCTCGGCATCGTACGAGCGCCGGATGCCTTCCAGAATCAGCGCCGCGGGCGAGCGTTCGAGGCGCACCGGCTGGTCGTGCGCGGGCTGGCCCTTCTTGAAGGCGAAGCGTCCCTCGCGCCACGAGAAAACCTCGAGCAGCTTTGCCTCCATCTGCAGGACCAGGGCGCGCGACAAGTTGTAAGGCGACAGCGCCCCCATCTCGACCAAGAGCTCGCCTTGGCGCTTCTTGCTGGCTTTCATCTGGCGCAACGACTCGGCCAGCGTCTCGGCCGAGATCATTCGCTGCTCCAGGAGAATCTGGCCCAAGCACTCGGTGGGATCGTTCGAGCGCACGGCCACCGGGTAGCCGTTCTCGACGTAGATGATCTTCTTGACCTTGTCGCTGGTAAGCAAGAGCGCACCGGTCACCCGCCCGGCGTAGATGCGCTGGAGCAGGTGCGCGAACGGCTGGCGCGCCAGCGATCCGCGCAAGTCGGGGTCGCCCGTGCCCATGGACTTGGCCGCGGTTTCCACGTAGCGGCGCTCGCGCTTCTCTTCCAGGTCGAGAATGGCCGAGCCGGGGTAGTTGGGCACCACCGGCTCCAGGGTGACTTCCTTGGGCGGAACCATTTCGAGCAGCAAGGCCAGCAGGCGAGACACGTCGAGGGGCGTGGGCAGGTACTCGGCCGGGGCAAACCTGCGCCGGGCCTCGGAGGCGTGGCTGGCCCCGCGATGGGTGCTGGCCACGAAGAAGATGGGAGCATGCTCGGTTTCGGGGGTGCGCCGAACTTCCTCGGCCAGGGCGAACCCGCTGCCGTCAGGAAGTGTCGTGTCGATGACCACCGCGTCAGGCGGCTGAATCAGCATGCTGCGCTTGGCCCAGCCGATCTCGGCCTCGGCGGCAAGCGCGTAGTGCGCCTCGGAGAGGGTATCCCCGATGCGACGCTGCATTTCGGGGTCACTTTCGACCACGAGCACGTAGGGTGACATGGGCGAAGGATTGTATACCGCATTCGTGCGGAAAAGACGCCTGACGAGTTCTTTGACGTAGAATGTCCCATCCCATGAAGGAGCTTCCTCAGTGAGCAGCCGCCGCCGCAAGTCCACAACCGCCTGCATGATTCTGGCCGCCGGGAAAGGAACCCGGATGAACTCGGCTCAGAACAAGGTACTTCACACCCTGCTTGGGGTTCCCATGGTGGCCTATGCGGTCGAGAGCGCGCGCGGCCTCGGCGCCTCGCCCATCGTGGCCGTGCTCGGCCATCAGATCGATGACGGTAGCTCAGGCCTTGGACGATCGCTTCGGTCCAGGCTGCGTCACCGTCGTCGAGCAGAAGGTGCAGAAAGGCACGGGTCACGCCGTGCGCCTGGGGCTTGAGCCGCTGGCCGACTTCGACGGGCTGGTGGTGATACTGTACGGCGATGTGCCGCTCTTGCGTGCGGAGACCCTGGCCGCCTTGATCGAGCAGGCCAAGAAAACCCGCGGGCTGGCCATGCTGACTTCGGTGGTGCGCGATCCCACGGGCTACGGACGCATCGTCCGCGACGACGCGGGAAAAATTCGTCGAGGTGGTCGAGCACAAGGACACCAGCCACGCCCAGCGCCGCATCGCCGAGGTCAACGCCGGCATCTACGCCGGGCCGGCGGAGTTCCTGCGCAAGGCCACGGCCAAGCTTTCCGCGCGCAACGCCCAGGCCGAATACTACCTGACCGACATCGTCGCGCAGGCAGCGGCCAGCATCGGGGTGGTTTCCGTCGACGTTTCTGCCGAGGAGATGTCGGGGGTGAACGACCGCGAGCAGTTGGTCGCGGCGGAAAAAATCCTCGCTGGTCGCATCGTGCGCGAGCACATGAAGCGCGCCACTTTCCGTGCCCCGGATGACGTCGTCGTCGAGGCCTCGGTGACCATCGAGCCCGACGCCGAGATCGGCCGCAACGTGGTTCTGCGCGGGCGCACGCACATCGGCGCGGGCGCACGCATCGACGACGGCAGCATCTTGACCGACACCGTGGTGGGCAAGGGCACGCACGTGCTGCCCTACTGCGTGGCCAGAGATGCGACCATCGGCGACAACAACAAGATCGGTCCCTTCGCGCATCTGCGGCCGGGCACCGTGCTCGGCCCGGACGTGCACGTGGGCAATTTCGTCGAAACCAAGAAGACGCGGCTCGGCCGCGGCAGCAAGGCCAACCACCTGACCTATCTCGGCGACACCATCGTCGGCGAAAAGGTCAACGTGGGCGCCGGCACCATCACCTGCAACTACAATGGTTTCGAGAAGCGCCAGACCATCATCGAAGATGGCGCGTTCATCGGCTCGGACACGCAGCTCGTGGCGCCTGTGCGCGTGGGCAAGCGCGCGGTGGTCGCGGCGGGCGCGACCATCACCGAGGATGTGCGCGACGGCGCCCTGGCCATTTCGCGCGTTCCGTGCAAACAAGTCGACGGCTACGCCGACCGTCTGGCCGATCGCTATGGCGGCAAGAAAAAGGCGACACGCTAAGGACGTATCGGGAGGACTGGATGGCCACAACGGCGAAAGAATTTTTCGACAAACGCGTACCCGAAGCCCTGCTGGCCAATCCCGGTCGGGCCAAAGAGATCGCGGCGATATATCTGTTCAAGATCAGCGGCAGCGAGGGTGGCACCTGGACCGCCGATTTGATGGCCACGCCGCCCACCTGCACCCCCGGCGCAACGGGCGAGCCCCAATGCACCGTCGAGGTCGCTGACCAGGATTTTTGCACGATGATCGACGGCGGCATGCAGGCCGCGATGCAGATCCTGTTCGCCGGCAAGCTCAAGATCACCGGCGATCCGGCGCTCATCACCAAGCTGACCAAAGTCCTGCAGATGGGGTCTTAGGGCATCGCGGAAGTAGCTATCCACCTTCGAGGACAAGCACGGCCTGGGCTGATTCATCTGGCGCCAGATCCGCCAGCGCGCGATCAAAAGTCGCCAATCGGCCGCGGCGCTCAAGCGCAAGGGCCAGCAAGTGCGCGTCCGTCACCTGGGCGTGGCTACCCAGCCGCTCCCAAGCGATGTGCTCATTGCTGGCGATTTCGATGTCATCGGCCCAGAAGATGTGGCCCGGCAGATGCGTGATCCGTCGCAGGATTTCCCTCGCCTCGCGCGGTGAGCGAGCGTCGGGGATGGCGCGACTGTTCGAAGAAACACGAACGAATCCTGATTGGGTTACAGGGCAGGTGGCGAACCCGGCCCGGCCTACCTCGTCGAACCAAGAATGCGCGGCGGAATGATGGACGTGGTTCGGCCAAGCCAAGGCCACCAAGACGTTGACGTCGAGGAGGATCGCCTGCCCCTTGGGCCGGCGATGAGCATCCGTTCCGCGGCGTGATGAGATCGCTCGACGCTGCTCAGTCATTCGTCCTCAAGCGCCGCGCGAATCATCTCGGCCGTGATGGGAGCGGCCTTGCTGGGCACGTCGAAGGTCGGAAAGCCGCGCTGGGTGCGTCCGGCCGGAAGTGGCGCACGCAGGCCCTTGCGCACGAGATCGGAGATCACGGCTCCCAGGCCTTTCCCCCCCGCCCCAGCCAAGCTGCGCGCAGCCCGGTATACGTCGCCATCCAGGTGAAGCGTGGTTCGAACGACTGCGCCCATGGGAGTATCATGATGTCATGATGTTGTGATGTCAAGGCACCCGTGTGGGGGGGGACGCCACTGTTCGTGGCCGAGCCGAAGCGTCGCCAGGGCGAACGTCCCGTGCCTTCCCGCACCCTTGACGGTCATCGCGGGGTGAATAATCCACCGATCATCGAAGCGGTTGTCGACAGCCCATTCGAACCAACAACCAAGGAGGAACGCCATGCTTCTAAGGAGAGTCTGGCCCTCGCGGCCAGCGTTCGAAAACCCCTTCGCCGATTTCGATCAACTGCGTCGCGAAATGCTGCGTGTGTTCGATACGGTCGCCGGCAACGACAGCGATCGCGATTTGTCGGCGGGGGTTTTTCCGCCCATGAACGTCACCCAGGACGACAACAACTTCTACCTACGCGCGGAGGTTCCCGGCATCAGCGCCAAGGAGCTGTCCGTCTCGGCGCTGCGCAATCGGGTTTCCATCTCGGGCAAACGCCAGATCCCGCAGGAAAACGAGCGCGTCAGCTACCACCGCAAGGAGCGCGCCGAGGGTGAGTTCAGCCGCACCGTCAGCTTGCCCAGCGAGGTGGCCGCGGATCGCGTGGAGGCACACTACAGCGACGGCATTCTCGCGCTCACGCTGCCCAAGGCAGAAGAGGCGAAGCCGAGGCAAATCGCGGTGAAATCCTAAGGACGATTCGACCCATGCAGGAGGAAGTCGCCATGTTGAAGGAATCAAGGGAAATGCAGAAAGTTGAAAAGGGCAATCTGCCAGCCGTCCCCGAACAGACCCGGCCAGGCCCCATCTATTCGCCGGCCGTCGATATTTTCGAAAACGACGACCGCATCTCGGTGCTGGCCGACATGCCGGGCGTAAAGGCGCAAGATCTCAAGATCGATCTGCGCGAGAACGTGCTGACCCTGAGCGGGCACGTGAGCGCTCCCGAATCCAGGAAGGAAACGCATGTCCTGCGCGAGTACGAGATGGGGACGTTCTTCAGACAGTTCACGCTTTCGGAGGTCATCGACCAGGCCAAGATCGACGCCAAGCTCATCGACGGCGTGTTGAAGTTGGAGCTGCCCAAGCTCGAACGCGCGAAACCGCGGCAAATCACGGTCAAGACGAATTAGGAGAGCGCACAGAGGCAGAGGAGAGCACAGAGGGTACGGAAGAAGGGGAAAGGCTCTGATTCGAGAACCTTTCCCCCTCTGTGTCCTCTCGGGGCCACCCCTTTCAAGTACTCCTGCTGGTGCTCTCCACGCAACCAGCAGCAAGCTTTCACACCCGCGCGCGCCGGCGCGTACGAACGCCATTGTCCCGAAACAACCCTGCTTTGCAGAACGATACAGAAACACTGGGCGAGGTTCCTGGCAGATCTGGAATCAGGGGGCGGCCAGCTGTCTGCCTTCGTGCTTGACGAGTTCGAGGCGTACCTTCGCTGTGGCATTCCCGCGCATGCCTTTCTGCGCGTCCGATGCAGAGACTGCGGGCAGCGGAGTCGTAGCGTGGAGCTGCAAGCGGCGTGGATTTTGCCCGAGCTGTCTCGGTCGTCGCATGGCCGACACGGCGGCTTTCTGCGCGGATTGCCTTTTTCCCCGCGTCCCGACTCGACAGTACGTCCTCTCGCTACCCCATGCCTTGCGATCCGCTGACCCGCCAAGCCCCGAGTGGTGACCCAATATCGCTGAAAATCAGGCTTGTTTTCCCTCGGGTAGAGTGGCACGAGGGCGCGTCGCGGCGCAGTTTACAGATCAGGCGTTTTAGGACTTTTTGTGGATGCGATTCGGTGAAGGCAAAATGGCGTTTGAAGCGCCTATGCTCCGCCGGTCCTATCAATGTTTCAGGAATGCTTGGACTGCGGCCATGATACCGGGTTCCGGATCGTCCCAGTCGAACTCGTCTTTGATCAGTCCGCCGATGTCGGCGCGGTCCTTGTCGAAGTCCTTCTCGACCAAGTAGAGGACCTCGCGTTCGGTGCAGCGCAGCCAGCCCCACTCCATCGTGACATTGGGATTGAGCTCTTGCGTGTGCTTGTCTTCCACGATGGCGATCGCTCTGCGGCACGCGAGCATGTACAGCTCGACGTTCCGAAACAACTCGGGATGGTACTTCTTCTCTGTTGCCAAGTGAGGTGTGTGGCCGCACGCCGTCACCGCCGCGCTGACCGTATCGATCACTTTCTTCAACTGCGCATCGAGCGGGGTCTTCGGCGGATTGTCGGGGTACTTGGTCATGATGAACACCGACGTCTCGTGGGGATACTGCCCGAAGAACTGCGCCAGCTTGTCGAAGTGCTCCGACTTGTGGGGCGGCCAGCGGACCAGCTCTGATACCGCCGCTTTCAGCTCAGCCTTGGCGACGTCGATGTACTTCTGCAAGGTCTTGGTCAACTCGTCGCGGAGTGCCAGGTTCTGAGTCGAGCTCGACAGGGAGTCGCGCTGCTCGATGAGCTTTCGGTGCTCAGCCCGCTTGGCACAGATATCTGCCAGGACTTCGTCGGTATCACGCATTGCGGGGCTCCCGTTCAACGGCCTCGCCCAGCATCTGTACGACGTCCCGCAGTTCCTCACGCTCCGGCACGGTCGCCCGCAGACTCCTCTTGAGGTTCTCAATGGTGGTTTCTAGCATCCACCGCTCAGGCGGGTGGCTGACGATTCGGTTCACGAAGCTGCGCGCCTCCGTCCAGTCGCCCGCGATGGCTGCCAACTCCAGGGCCGTGGCAAGTTCCCAGTAGTCGCTCCGGTCCGGATCCATACGTGCGGCTAGCGCAGCTCTCACCCTTGGCAGAACCACTGCCGCCTCCCGCCGTCCGGCTTCCCCTCCCTGAGATACCAACAGGGTCACCAGGTTCACTCCCGGGTAGTAATCGGAAGGCTCCTTCTCAAACCCGGCGCGGTAGTGCGAAATGGCCTTCTGGATGTCGGCAGTATCGCCCGTCACCTCGAAGCGATCTTTGTAGATACGCCCGAGGATCCCATGTGTCTCTCCATCTCCACCCGTACGAGCCACAAGCTGCTCCATCAGACGAATGGCACGATCGCGGTCGTCGGTCTGGTTGCGGCGGTTCAAAGCCAGCGCCAGCATCTGCTGGATCTGCGCTCCGTCCCGAACCTGAACGGGAAGCTCGTCGGCAAACCGGATCAGATCGTTCCACGCACCCAGCTCGCGGTACTTCTTCAGGACCTCCATGGCCGCCGAAGGATCGTCCGGCGATGTCGTCTTGACGATCTCCTCGGCGGCTCGTGCCGCCGTCGCTCTGCGCTTAGGAGAGGGGGCTGACCGGGTGAGCGCCTCTCTTAGCCCGGAAGAATAGCTGCGAGCCCAGGGCTCGCGCCGCTGCAGCTCGCTGGGAAGCTCGACGCTGTATCCGGGGAAGAACTCAACACGGGACTGTCGTTGCGTTGCTCGGCGAGGCCTTGCTGAATGAGCGACCGGAGCATGCCAAGCAGTCGGTCGACTTCTTCGGGACGCAGGCGTCCGCTGTCATCGACCTCATACATCAGGACGCGGGCGTAGCTGATGTTGAAGGGCACGCGATTTCCCGCCGGTGCGAGGAGAATGGCCACCCCCCGCCTGGCGGCGTGGCGCACGCCCACTTCGTACATCACGTTCGGGTTTCCATCGCCCAGGTCGGCGATAAACACGTCGGACGAAATGCCAAAGCGCAGCATGTCCCGCTGAATGATGGCGCCGCTGGCGAACTCGTCGGCGCGAACCGTATCGCATCCCGCCGCCTCGGCGGCGGGCTTGATCCCTCTCAGGTAGACGTCATCGTGATCGACGATAGCCCCGGTCTCACGATTGGTCTTCTTGCCAAACGGCGCCGAGACGTAGCAGGTAGGCATAGGGCTCCTCCTCGAATGAGTTCGCGCATTCTGCCACAAGCATGTGGCCAACTCCCGGTGCAAGAAAACGGAAGGAGCTCCGTGCCGGTTCCGGTATCCTGTGGAAGTGCCGACCTGGGGCTTGGGGAACGCGTGCTGAGCTCGGCGCGAATGTGCTGGTCTCGTACCCCGATACCGGGGTGGATTGCTGAGCCCTCGGCAAAATCCTCGTTCGGGGGACAGCTTGACCGCGAGGCGAGCACGACGTGGCCCTTACACTGAAGATCAAGACCAAATTCAAGCGCCCGTGGCGGGACATTGAGCTCGCGGGATTTTCCCCGCGAGCCACACGGTAGAGCTACCCGCCGGCACCTCGTCCTTGAGGCCAACGCCATACTTGAGTCCGTCGTCGTGATCGACGGCCGTCATGGGGTAGCCGACTTTTATCTGCGGGTGTGTGGCGATCACGGCGAAGTCATAGAGGTCATGGCACCTCCACTTGCCCGCACCAAACATCCCGTTGAGCCGCGTGGCTGAGAACACCCGGTTCGGATCATGATCGTACGCCAACTTCCATTGCACCAGAGCCTCGAATTGTTCAGGGGGAACCTGGTCGCCGCGCAGGGGCGAGCGCAGATTGACAGTAGCCCCCTGATCACCGCCGTCGATAATTGCGCCGGTCCGGTAGCGTGCCTGCCCGAAGTCTACGCTATCGATAGTCTCGGTCACGCGAAACCCGCGAACCAGACGGTGGACGGCGATGGCATTTCGCTGATCCGGGAAGATGAACCAATTCCCTCGACCGAAGAGCTCGTCCAACTGGCGCCCAGCGGCATCCGCCTCGGTGGTGGTCAGTTGCGCACAAGATCGGAGTCGACAGGGAGTGGCGGCACTTTCGCCGTTTGCGGGCGTTAGGTTCAGATCGAGAAGATCGAAGGCATGCTCGCCGGCGCCTGCAGCGGCGGCGTAGCCGATGGAGAATTTCTGGATGGATGAAACGTCTGTTCGACAGCTCTCTTTCAAGAGACCGACTGGATCTAGCGGGACCACGAAGTTTGCCTTCGTTGAGGTGGCGCGACAGTCGAAGAAGATCGTGTTGCCACCCTTGTCGGTTAGTCCCACTTCGATGATGGGTTTGCCCGTCCTAAACCTCGCGACCAGACTGATGCTCTTGTTTTGCAGATTGATCGGGGTCCAGCGGTTGAGCACACGGGTGGCGTATCCCCCGGAGGAGGCCGTTTCGAAGGAGTGCCTGTACCCCCGCAGACAATCACTGCCGACGACACAAGTCCCGTGCTCGACTTTCAGTGGAGTGGCGTTGGCCGTGTTGGCTTCGTCCAGGGCAGGCTCGAAGGCGGGAAACGGGCTTCTCGTAACTGCGAACCACGCGCGTCCGGCCCCGACTGGTGCCACAACCAGGAGGGCGAGCAGGATCCACCATCGGCGAAGCCACGCGCGGCGCCTCAATCTCGCCAGCCTCCTGGCGAACACGGGCCAATGTTGATCGACCCGTTCGACGGGCAGGTCGAATGCTTTGAACAGGCGCTTCGTGCTCTCACAATTGGCCTCGAATGCCTGAAAATTGCTGAGCGGTTGACGAAGGTACTTGGCTCGAACGTCGAAAAGATATGGCGCGATCTTGACGTCGCCTGAGCTGTTGTACAAAGCGCCCGCCTCGAAATGGATCCATTCGGCCCTGTGCGACGTGCGCGTCACACAGATAATGGCGCGGTCCATTTCTCGAACTTTCCCTCGGATCTGTTCGAACCACTGTCCTGCCTCCAGGTTAGCGCGCGCTGTCCAGCACTCGATATTGGAGAGTTCCAAGAAATCGCGGAGCGCGCGGGCGAAATCGGAGCCCAGCCTTCCCGCGTAGCTCACGAAGATCTTCGACATGAGCCGAGATACTAACCCAATTTGTCCGGATCGATCACCCTGGGTAGAGGGCTGGGGTTGCACGTCACGGCTATGGTGGTTCGCGCGATACGCGTTCACACGTATTCGCCCTACCTTCAGCGGTACATCACCCAGGACGACAGCGAAGACTTCGTTCTTGAGTGGCTCTAGTCCAACTTCCGCAGTTGGAGTCGTTCAGACAGCGCCCGCCTGAAGGCGCGGCCAAGGCCCATCTGTGTGCGGAATAGCGTGGCGAGAACGTAGCCGCTTCCATAGAGTACGGCCCCAACTTTGATCCACTCGTAAAAAGACCGTTTGCGAGATGGCGGCGCTCTACGGTCTGACTGGCCTCCAGGGCATGGATCGATTCGCAGCCACCTGGTTTTGGCCTCGGGCTGGTCGGAAGCTCAGTGGCGGACGCCCCTTGGCACCTGCGAGGGCCAGTCGACTGCCTTCAGCAGTCGCAGGCAGGTGCAGCAGAGGACGCTACGACGACGCCGGCCAGGTGTTGCACGTAGCGCTTGATATTCAGCGCCAGCACCTTGAGGCGGACCAAGAGCGATACGCGGGCCTTGCGGCGCACCCGCAGCTTGCCCAGGCCGTGGCACCGCTTCAGTTCCGAGTTGGTCGCCTCGATGCCTAACCGGATCTTGTGGCGCTCCTTGAACTCGGGCGTTTCCTGTTCGATCCGCCGCCGCGCGACCGCGACGTCAGCCGCCGTGTAGCGCAGAACTCGCGTCTCGTCCCCGCGCTTCTCTGTCGGACATTGGCCGCGCAGCGGACAGTAAGTGGCACAGGCCGATGCCTTCCCGCGGGTGGCACCAGGGCTCAAGGCACCTGTTTCCTCTGTGAAGATCCGCCGGGTATAGGGATAGGTTGACCTGGTTCGGGCGTGTAGGTGAGTGTCGTTTACGTAACATTCCTTTATCAGACTTTTTGTGGATGCGATTCGGTGAAGGCAAAATGGCGTTTGAAGCGCCTATGCTCACACAGAGGACACAGAGGACACAACGCCCGAAATGAGAAGGGTTCGGATCGTGGGATCCGAACCAAAATCCGGAAATCCTATTCCGCGGCTTGCGCTGGAGGCACTGTGGGCGAAACGACGTCGCCCAAGCCTGAACGCGAGGACAGCATCAGCGCCATGAGCGCGCTGAAGACATTGTTCGACATACCGTCCTTGCCGTCGCCGCCTGAACCACTCACCATCACCTTCGGTACGATGTCGACCTTGCCGCGCTCGATTGCCTCGGCGAAGCGGGCCATCACCTGCTGGGTCAGCTGAAACTGCGGGCCGCCGAAGGCGTTGACCTGGGCCTGCGTGGCACGTGCTTGCGCCAGACCGACCTGCTCGACTTTCTTCGCTTCACCCTCGCCTTCCAGGCGCAGGCGCTCGGCGGTGGCTTCGGCCTCGACTTTCACGCGGGTGGCGTTGGCGCCGGCCTCGACCTTCACGCGCTCGGCACTCTGTTGCGCGAACGCCAGCGCCGCGCGGCCCTCGTTGTTCTTGATCTCGATGGAGATCTGCGAGGCGGTGATGCCCTTTTGCTGTTCGGCTTTGGCCTCCGCCTCTCTCAAGGGTGCAGATTTTGAATTGACCGAGAAATACAGGGGAATTGGACGGTCGACCGCGTGGCCGGTGACAAAGTATCCGGCAGCGTAATTTGTTGAAAGGGCAGAGCCTGCCGGGGTACTTCGAGATTGTCGAAACCGAAATCCTCGGAGGATGCCCCATGACAGATTCCCAGATTCCCGCACTTGTTGGCAAGCAGACAACGGCCCTCGATGAACTGCGCGCGTTCATGCGTGAACGCCAGGCCGCCCGCACCGGCGACAAGGACTTCGAGACCTTCGAGCGTGAGGCGCGCCGTCGTTTCGCCGCGGCCGAGGCGGAATTCGTAGCCGAGGAATTGGCCCGACTCGACACCGACGCACCCGCAGTCGAAGTGGACGGCGTTCCACACCGACGCGTCCTTCGCTGTTCGCAGACATACATGACGGCCGCCGGGCCTGCCAGCATCGAACGGACGCTGTACTCGACCCGACAGGACGGCGAACGCGCGGTGTGCCCGATGGAGTTGCGTGCCGGTGTTGTCGCCGGTTACTTCACGCCGCTCGCAGCCCAGAATGCGGCGTGGATGGTTGCACACCTCACACCCGGCGAGAGTGAGGAGCTGCTCGTCCGCATGGGCGGCATGTGTCCATCGAAGTCCAGCTTGGACCGGATGGCCAAGGCACTGTCGGCGCGCTGGGAAGCCGAGCGCATCGACTTCGAGAAGCGCCTACGCGACCAAGAGAGCGTGCCCGCGGTTGCCGTGGTCGTCGCCGTCTCCCTCGACGGCGTGTTGATTCCCATGAAGGACGGCCAGCGCGAAAAGAAATGCGCCGCCACCCGCGCCCGGGGCAAACTGGCCAAGGGACCCACCGGCTACAACGAGGCAAGCTGTGGAACGCTGATGTTCTATGACGGAGCTGGCGAGCTGCTGCTAACCAGGCGAATCGCTCGCATGCCAGAAGCCGGCAAGCCCACGCTCAAGGCCAGCCTCACGGCGGAGCTGATGACCATTCTCGCGCGCCGTCCCGACCTTCGCGTCGTCACCATCGCAGACGGAGCCAAAGACAATTGGGCCTTCCTGGGCACCTTGCCGGATGGCTACGCGGGCTATCAGATCGTGGATTTCTTCCATGCCGCCGAGCACCTCGCCGACGCGATGGTCGCCGTGCATGGCGAAGGCACCGTCCGCTTCACACTGGAATTCGAGAAGCATCGCCACATCTTGCGCCACGACACCGATGGCGTGGAGAAAGTCATTCGCCACTTGCGCTACCTGGCCAAGCATCACCGGCGAAATCGCAAGGTGATTTCCGCGCTCGGGTATTTTCGCCACCATCGCCATCGTATGCGCTACGCCAGCTTCGCTCGCCGACATCTCCCCATCGGCTCGGGCATCGTCGAGGCCGCGTGCAAGACGCTGGTCTCACAGAGACTCAAGCGCTCTGGCATGCGCTGGCGCCACGACGGTGGTCAAGCCATTCTCACCTTGCGCGCCTTGGAGCAAAGCGACCGTTTCGATCGTGCCTGGCGCATGCTCGCTGCAACCTACGTCCAGATCGTATCTCTACCCGACAACATCGTCGACATCGCCTCACGCCGCCACCGCTGATGAGCCGTCAGAATGAGAGCTACACCGTCTCTCAATGTCCGCTCTTGGGTCGCGGCCTGCTCTTTTAGCTGATAGGTCTCGAACCTGAGGGATCCCCTCATAGGCATCAAAGAATTCCAAACACTTGAGCAAAAGCCCGTTGCTCGGAAACTAGGCGGCCAAATGCGGCCATTAGGGGCGCAAGCCACTCCTCCGGCATCATTGGAATGGCTCCATACCAATAGCTGCCTTGGGTGAATAGCGAATGCGTCCGGCGCTTCACCGTGTTGACCTTGAGCTTGCGGTCGAGTCCGGTTTCTTCCGCCGCGGCACCCAGAAGCGTGAGCAATGCCTGGGAGATGGCCGCCAGGAGAAGGAGTCGGTCTCGTCGTTCAGGGTCCGCAATGTGCGTAGCTTTCAAACCCATTCCAAAGCGTGCGTCCTTGGCGTCGCGGAACGTTTCCTCGATGGTGAAGCGCTTGCCGTACGCCTTGACTGCCTGTGCGCCGCTGAGATCAGATCGACTCGTTGCCAGATGCCAGGCATCCTTCATTCCGCGCGCGTGCACGCCTACCACCGCAGCCACCGGCGTCCGGTCGGAGGTGACCTTGACGTTCGCAAGCTTGACCGCTCGTCCGCTCGGTGAAAGCCATTGTGCCGCAGGTCGGACTTCGCGGTTGGACGCCTCGACGTAGATGATTCCTCGAAAGCGGATGATGAAATCCAGGCCGAGCGAAACAAGGAAGGGATAGAGTTTCTGGTCCCCAAACCCTCGGTCTGCCAGCACGGTGGCTCGCTTGCTACGCGCCGGACGAAGCTTGGCGAACAGCGCCAGGAGGTCATCCTCATGGTCGTTTCGCCAGCCTTCGATGGTTGACTTCCTGACTGTTCGCCACAGCAACGGTGTCGCTCGTCCGTGGGACGTGATGAGATACAAGGCGATGGTGCAATGGTCGTCGGCATCGAACTCGGTCCAGTCGAGCGCGACGTAGACATCCTCACGCGCGCCCAGCACGAAAGGCACCCAGTTCTTAAAGAAGGTATCGCACGAGATACCCGCATTACTCATCAGGCGATCGACCTGCTTGACTGCGTGCCTTGGATTCAGTCCCTGAGCCTGCGCCAACCCTTGTCCGATGGCGTGAATGCCCAGCGTGGCGCCGTGGATGACGCCGGTTACCCCGTTGGCTAGCGAAAGCACTCTCTTCGCGTGGAAATCCTCTCCAATAAGCTTCTCAACAAACCGCTGTGTGTCCGCCGGGCGCAACCGATTCTTTGCGAGTGGCTTGCGCAATCTAGTTCCAGGAGTCGTCGTCTCGTGGCTCATGGAATCCATGTACCAGAACTTGTTGTGGATAAGTCAATCCTCGACGTTTTTCAATCGCCAGCAATATCAAGTGCTTATGAGTTGCGCGCGATGAGGGGATCGTTCAGGTCTCGACCTTCTCTTTCGCCACTTGCCGTTCGCGCAATTGAATCAGGATCTGCTCGATTTGCTCGTTGACCCCGCCCGACGAGTGCGGCGTACCGATGAGCACCTCCTGCAGTTCGAGCGAGTAGTTGAGGAACTTGGACTTCATGTCCACCGAGCTGGTGTTCTGGATTTCACTGCGCTGCTGCAGAAGCTCGATCAGCGTCTTGGTCTGGGCGATGTTCTTGAAGTAGGCCGACACCATCGGATCCAGCGTCTGCTCGACCAGGCGCTTGATGTCGCCGAAACGCTGCACCACCAGCGGCGCCTTCTTGTAGTCGATGTGCACGACCACGGACAGGGGCAGGGTTGGCTCGAAGGCGTCCTTGGTGATCAAGGAAACCTCGGTCAAGTTCTCGTCGAACTTGTGCTCGCGCGTGACCTCGGCGCTCCACTTGAGAATGAAGTTCGTCGTCGGCACCAACATGACCTGGCCGGCGTAGGTGTTGAAGGCGTACTTGCCGGGCAAGAGCGGATCCATCCACACGCCGCGGGTACCCTTGGCCACCAACTCACCGTGCCGGTACGCCTCGCCCGAGATGTCCTGGCCTTGCTTGCCGGTGTAAGAAACCACCACGCCCACGCTGCCCACGGGAATCACGGTCTTGGAAATCAGCTCGACGGTGGCGAACAAGCGATTGATGTAGTACGAGCCCTCGACAAGAACCTGGTACTGGCGCCCGCGCGAACCGCCGGCCTGTAGAAAGCGCTCGCAGTCCTGGAAGTTGTTGTGGAAGCGAACCGCGTCTGCCGGGTCGTCGCCCACGGGTGGCGCGATGATCTCGCCGGGAGGCAGGGCCGGGCCGTCGTGGGTGGTGACCACACCCAGGCGATCGAGGTCGTCCTTGATCACAACGGGCACGAATCCGTTGCGCGTGCGAATCACCTCGGACATCTTGGCGAAGAGCGAGGTCTCGCTCTTGTCCAGGTTGAGCGCCAGCGTCCCCTGCTGGGTCAGCACCACGAACTGGGCGAGGTTGATGGCATAGGTGCCTTCGCGCAGGATCTTGCGCTGCGGGCCCTTCTGGCCGCCGTTTTCCAGAAAGGCGCGCACGTCCTCGAAATTGTCGGCCCTGGCGTTGGAAGCCAGGGTTTGCGAGGGCGCCAGCGGCTTGCCGTCGCGGGCGAATACGTAACCGATTTCCCCCTGCGAGATGGTCACCAGGGTCGTGGTGTGAATTCGGTACTGAAGCGGGAAGAAGAGGTGGAAACCGCCACGCAAAACGTCGGCCTGAAAACCCGCCTCGCCTTGCAAGGCGATAAGGCCGCGCTCGATGGATCCCTTGAGGCTCCACAGTTTCTCCACGATGCCGACGCGCGTGTTCGAGATGTAGCGCAACATCCCGGTGATGCGCATGAGCACGATCAGCGCGGTCAGCGAGCCCAAGGCAACTACGACGTAGGACACGAGCGGTGAATCGATCATCGGAGCCCTCCTCGGCTGCACTGAGTCTAACCTAACCTCCGGATTCGGGATAGCGCGAGCATCAATAGGTAGCACCTCGCTCGCTCGGGCGACATCCAACAACCACGATGTCCTTTTTCGATTTATCAGCGCCCATGCTCGACGGACGCGAGCAGCCCATGGCCGCCTATCGAGGCAAGGTGGTGCTGGTGGTCAACACCGCCTCGGAGTGCGGGTTCACGCCCCAATACGCCGGCCTCGAAAAGCTTTGGCAGGACTATCGCGAGCGCGGGTTGGTGGTGCTGGGTTTTCCCTCCAACGACTTTGGCCAGCAAGAACCGGGGACGGCCGAAGAGATCCGCACTTTCTGCGACCTCAAGTTCCACGTGACCTTCCCATTGTTCGCCAAGGTTGTCACCAAAGGCGAAGGCCAGTCCCCGGTGTTCGCATTCTTGACCGCGAAAAAACCGAAGCCTCGCTGGAATTTCTACAAGTACCTCATTGGTCGCGACGGCGAGGTTCACGACTATTTTGTGTCCCTCACTTCGCCCGAAAGCAAGCGCCTGCGGCAAGCCGCGGAAAAGGCACTGGGTTAGAGCTTCTTCTCGACGATAAGAAAATCCTCGACGATCTTGCCGTCGATGAGGTGCTCTTGGATGATGCGCTCGAGTACCTCGGGATCGCACGAGTGGTACCAGGTTCCCTCGGGATAGACCACGGCGATGGGGCCGCCCTGGCAAATGCGCAGGCAATTGGCCTTGGTGCGCAGGATGCCGCCTTTTTCCGACAAGCCCAGCTCCCTGAGGCGCCTTTTCAAGTAGTCCCACGCCTTGTTGCCGCGGGCTTCGTCGCAGCACTTGGGCACGGTCTGGTCGCAGCACAAGAAGATGTGCCGGCGGGCATCCGGAATGCCCATGCCCTGGGCAACAGAGCGCTGCTGATCGAGATCCTTCGCCTCCATCGCGCTATTTGCCGGCCGGGAAGTGCAAGGTTTCGAGCAGCTTCATGAAGTCCGCGCGCGACGCCGCAACGGGCTCCGGGTCACCCACCATTTTCACGAACCACGACCGGCCGTCGACAAAAAGCAGGCCCGCGATCATGCGCTGCTTGCTCGGGCCTTCGCTGGAAAAATCGTAGAGGGAGACGGCGCCGGCCTTCGACTTTACCTCCTTGCGCATCTGCGCGCGGCCGGCCTCCTCCACGGGTGGAAGCCCAATCTGGCCGCGCCAGCGATTGACATTGCCAAGCTCGCCGCCCGCCGTTCCCGGCAGCACGATCACGCTGACGTCGATCTTCCCGGTGGCTGTCGGTTTCAGGGTGGCGACGCGCATGCCGCCCGCGCGCGCCTCGGTCCAGCCCTTGGGCAAATCCCAGGCCAGCGTATCCGTGCCTCCGGGCACTGGTGGTGGCGGCGTGCTGGGCATGTTCCCCCCTGGGGATCGTTGGGAATGGGTGGGTGGCCGGGTGGCAATTCCGGATTCAACTGCTGCATGGATTCGGCCTGCGGGGGTGTTCGCAAAATCCTGGGCTCGTCCCGTTTGCAGCCTAGACCGAGCGACAACGCACAAAACGCGAGAACAACTTTTCTGTTCATGACGGCGCCTAGTCTACGAAGCGCGAACCTGTCACGCCACGGACAAAGGACGCTGCTATCATTGCCCCGCCATGGCACACGACAAAGACGAATTGGTCGGAACGCGGGCCTTCGGGCCAGCCAAGTCAACCATCAGCGGCGCGCCGCTGTCGCCCGAGGCGCTGGCGCGCACGGACGGTTTCTGGCGCGCATGCAATTACCTCGCGGCGGGCATGATCTATCTGCGCGACAACCCACTCTTGCACGAGCCGCTCAAACCCGAGCACATCAAGAAGCGATTGCTCGGGCACTGGGGATCGAGCCCGGGGCTGAGCTTCGTCTACACGCACATGAATCGCGTGATTCGCGAATACGATTTGAACGCGATCTTCCTGGCCGGCCCTGGGCACGGCGCGCCCGGCGTGCTCGCCCCGGTTTACCTCGAAGGCTCGTACAGCGAGATCTACCCGGATCGCAGCCAGGATCTGCGCGGCTTGCAGCTCTTCTTCCAACAGTTCTCGTTCCCGGGCGGCATCGGCAGCCACTGCACGCCGGAGACGCCCGGCTCGATTCACGAGGGCGGCGAGCTTGGCTACAGCCTCTCGCACGCCTTCGGCGCGGCCTTCGACAATCCCGACCTGCTGGTCACGGTGGTGGTCGGCGACGGCGAATCCGAAACCGGGCCGCTCGCAACCTCGTGGCACGGCAACAAGTTTCTCAATCCCGCGCGCGATGGGGCCGTGCTCCCCGTTCTCAATTTGAACGGCTACAAGATCAACAACCCGACCATTCTCGCCCGCATCGCCAGGGACGAGCTCGCAAGCCTTATGCGCGGCTACGGCTGGGAGCCGCTCTTCGTCGAAGGGTCCGAACCGGCGAGCATGCATCAGGCGATGGCGGCCACGCTCAACCATGCGGTTGAGGAGATCAGAAGCATCCAGTCCGAGGCACGCGACTCCGGCGTGGTCGCACGTCCGCGCTGGCCCATGATCGTCCTGCGCTCGCCCAAAGGATGGACCGGGCCCGCCGTGGTGGGCGGACACAAAATCGCGGGCACGTGGCGCGCGCATCAGGTGCCGCTGACCGAGGTGGCGAGCAAGCCGGAGAATATGAAACTGCTTGAAAACTGGCTCAACAGTTACAAGCCCGACGAGCTGTTCGACCGGGATGGTCGCCTAGCGCCCGAGCTGCGCGACCTTCCGCCCAAGGGCGCGCGGCGCATGGGCGCAAATCCCCACGCCAACGGCGGGCTTCTGCGCAAGGATCTGCGCCTGCCTGATTTCGGCGCCTATGCCGTGACGGGTGTGGTGCCGGGCCAGACCACAGCCGAGAACACGCGACCGCTGGGCGCGCTCTTGCGCGACACCATGGCCGCCAATCCGGTTAACTTTCGTCTCTTCGGCCCCGACGAGAACACCTCGAACAAGCTCGACGCCGTGTACGCCGTGACCAAGAAGTGCTGGATGGCCGAACCCTTGCCCGACGACAGCGACGGGACCGAGCTTTCCCCCGACGGCCGCGTGATGGAGATGCTGTCCGAGCACACGCTGGAGGGATGGCTCGAAGGCTACCTGCTCACCGGCCGGCACGGTTTCTTCTCGACCTACGAAGCCTTCGCCCACGTCATCGATTCCATGTTCAACCAGCACGCCAAGTGGCTGGAGATCTGCAGCCACCTGCCCTGGCGGGCCGATTTGGCGTCGCTCAATCTGCTCATCACCTCGACGGTGTGGCGCCAGGATCACAACGGTTTCACGCACCAGGATCCGGGCTTCCTCGATTTGGTGGTCAACAAAAGCGCGTCCGTCACGCGCATCTATCTGCCACCCGATGCCAATTGTCTGCTGTCGGTCGCGGATCACTGCCTGCGCAGCCGCAACTACGTCAACGTCATCGTCGCCGACAAGCAGAAGCACCTGCAGTACCTCGACATGGACGCGGCCATCCGCCACTGCACCAAAGGCGTGGGCATCTGGGAGTGGGCCAGCACCGACGGCGGGCAAGAGCCGGACGTGGTGTTGGTTTCCGCGGGCGACGTGCCCACCAAGGAAGCCCTCGCCGCCTCGGCCCTGCTGCGCCAGGAATTCTCCGATATCAAGCTGCGCTTCATCAACGTCGTGGATCTGTTCCGCTTGCAACCCGACACCGAGCATCCGCATGGGCTCTCCGACCGCGACTTCGACAGCCTATTCACTGTCGACCGGCCCGTCATCTTCGCCTTCCATGGCTACCCCTGGCTGATCCACCGCCTGGCCTACCGCCGCACCAACCACAAGAACCTGCACGTGCGCGGCTACAAGGAGAAGGGCAACATCAACACGCCGCTGGAGCTGGCCATCCAAAACGAGGTCGACCGCTTCAGCCTGGCCATCGATGTCATCGATCGCGTGCCGCGCCTGCGCGCCATCGGCGCCCACGCGCGCGAACGCTTCCGCAACATCCAGCTCGAATGCCGCGCCCACGCGCACGCAGAAGGCATCGACCGGCCCAGCGAATCCGACTGGACGTGGCCGTTCGCGAAATAGCACCCATCACGGCCCTCGTTTCAGGCAAACTGAGCGCCCTACCCTCGCCTGAAGGCGAGGGGTTCCGGTCTCGACTGTAAGTCGACTGAAGGCCTCGCCGCCGAGCAGGCCATCTACTCCGTCACCTTGAATCCGTCGTCGTCCTGGGGCTCGACATCTTGCGACTCTATGTACTTCGAGATTACCTCGTCGGTTACATTGCCGCTGGTTGCGACAAAGTACCCTCGTGCCCAAAGATGTCGGCCCCAGAACTCCTTGCGCAGCACCCTGAAATCCCGCAACAGCTGAATCGACGTCCTTCCTTTGATGGCCTGCATTAGCCGGCTCGGCGACAAGGTCGGAGGTGCGCTCAACAGCAGATGCACATGGTCCGGCCTCACGTGCCCCTTGATGATCTCCACGTCCAGTGCGTGGCAAATTCGCCGCACCAACTCCCGCACTCGCAAGCCAACATCTCCTCGCAGCACCGGCTTGCGGTACTTCGGGATGAAAACGAAGTGGTAGTGCAACGTATAGATGCTGTGCGACCCCTTGCGGTACTCGGCCATTTCACCATCGTACCGCAAGCCTCCTAAAGGCTTCGCCTGAAGGCGAGGGGTTTCACCCATCCCCGAGCGGGGACACTAATGACGTCTTGCCGAGGGTTTTAGATGATCTAAGCTGCGTCGGTTGGACACGAAGTCACACCGGAGGTCGATCCCTATGGGAGCTACGCTTTCTCGTCTGGCACTCGCGGCTGCCTTGGTGGCGGCAAGTTGCACGAGCACAACCTCTGGCCCACCATCTGGAGGAGCCAGTGGGAGCCACGCCAGCGGAGGCACCACCGGTCGGGGTGGCAGCACTGGCAGCGGTGGCAGCACGGCGACGGGCGGCTCCGGCAGCGGCGGTACGACTGCGACCGGCGGAAAGAGCGGCAGCGGCGGCAGCACGGCGACGGGCGGCTCCGGCAGTGGCGGTGCGACTGCAACCGGCGGAGAGAGCCGCACCGGTGGCAGCAGCATGACCGGCGGCACGACTGGAGCAGGCGGTAGCTCAGCAACTGGCGGGGGCAGCACTGCCACCGGCGGCGGGACAGCCGGTTCGGGTTCTGGCGGTGCAGCGACCGGCGGCACAGGCGGACGGGGTGGCGGCACGGGTACCGGCGGCTTGGCAGGAGGCGGCTCGTCCGGGACAGGCGGTTCCACCTCCGACGCGGGCGCCGCCGGCGGCACAGGCGGTTCGACAATGGTCGGGGCCACGCCGCCCATGGGCTGGAATTCGTGGAACGAGTTCGGATGCAATCCAAGCGAGTCGCTGATCAAGGGTGTTGCCGACGTGATGGTTTCGAGCGGCATGAAGGACGTTGGATACCAGTACGTCAACATCGACGACTGTTGGATGAGCGGCCGCGACTCGAGCGGAAACCTGGTGGCGGACGCGAGCAAGTTCCCCAGTGGCATTGCGGCGCTGGCCGACTACGTGCACGGCAAGGGCCTCAAGTTTGGAATCTACGAATCGCCTGGCAATACCACGTGTGCGGGAAAAACCGGAACCCAAGGACACGAGACACAGGACGCCCAGAACTATGCCAAGTGGGGCGTCGACTACCTGAAGTATGACCTTTGCTCCGGACAAAGGAGCGGTTTCGCGAAGATGGGCGATGCCCTCAAAGCCACCGGCCGCCCGATCTTCTACAGCATCAACCCGGTCTACGGTAGTGGCTCGTGCATCGCCCCGCCAACATGCGACATCAACTGTCCGACGATCGCTAACATGTGGCGCATCGAGTTCGACATCAATGCCAGCTGGGGATCGTTTACCGGCCTTATCAATACCGACAGTGCCTTGGCCCAGTATGCTACTCCGGGACACTGGAACGATCCCGACATGCTCGAGGTGGGTCGAGGAATGTCGACCGATGAGGATAAGTCGCACTTCGGCATGTGGGCGATGTTGGCGGCGCCTCTCATCACCGGCAACGACCTCTCCAAAATGAGCGCGACCACGAAAGGCATCCTGACCAACAACGACGTGATCGCCGTGGATCAAGACCCACTGGGCAAGCAGGGCACGCGGCTCACGTCGGGCACGAGTCTCGAGGTTTGGTCCAAGCAACTGAGCGGAACCAACGTGCGTGCTGTCGCCCTCTTCAATCGCACGACAAGTGCCTCGTCGATGTCGGTCACCTGGACCCAGATCGGCCTTCCGGCCGGTGCGGCCACGGTGCGGGATCTGTACGCGCAGAAGGATCTGGGCTCATTCACCGATTCCTACAAGGCAGACAGCGTGCCATCGCACGGCATCGTCATGCTGAAGATCGTGAGCTCGACGAACTAGCTGGCGCAATGCCGGCGCGCGCTGGCATCACCAACGGCCAATCTCAGGATTCTGAGGCGACAGCGCGGCACGGACGGTGATAGCATTGGGATTCCGCACCTTCGGTCTGCGTCGAGAAGGTGGCACGGTGCTTGCGTCGGCAGAGCCGAGAAGGCTCTTGGAGGATTCAATGCGTAACACGTCGACGATTCTGGTCTGCCTCGTCTTGGGCTGCGTCTTCATGGCCTGCACGGATAACTCGGGTCTTGGGCTTGGCGGCCACGGTGGAAGCATGGGGAGTGGCGGCAGCACCACCAGCGGCACCGGCGGCTGCGACCTGTGCATGGTTGGGCGGTAGCGGTGGAAACACCGAGAGCGGCAGCGGCGGAGCATCCACCGGCGTGGGCGGTGTGACGAGTTACGGTGGGGGGACGATGGGCATGGGAGGCACCACCGGCGGCGCGGGAGGAAAAGTTGGCGGCTCCGGCGGCGCGGCCGGCAGCGCGGGCGGCGCGGGAGGAAAAGTCGGTGGGGCCGGTGGTTCGGCTGGCAGCGCCGGGGGTGCGGCCGGTGGAGCGAACGGCGTGGGTGGTGCGGCTGGCGGAACCGGCGGCACGACAATTTGTCCTGCCATCGCCTGCCTGCTCCCCAATTGCCCGTATGGCATCGTGCCGAGTACGTCCCCGTGCGGATGCCCCACCTGCGCGCCAGCGCCTGATGGCGGTGGCGACCTTGGCAATACTTCCGACGTCGCGGCAGCGGGAGGATCTCCAGGAACGGACGGCGCGATGGCCGACGCTCAAGTGTCGTGCTCCCCACAGTCGAAGTGCTCGAACAACATGGTGTGCGGGTTCTCGATTGCTCAGGGCTGTTCGGCTCTCGGCGCCTGCCTCCCCCGGCCGACCCCGTTGCCGTGCAATGCGATCGTCGCGCTTGCCGCGTGTGGGTGCGACGGGAAGACGATCAATTGGACCGGCGGCTGCTCGCCTTCCATGCCAGACGGATTTGCTCCGGCGCCCGTCGTCCACAACGGGGCCTGCCCGTGACGTTCGCTGCGTGAACGTCGATTCCGGAGTACATCGACCGGCGAAGCGAATCCGATTGGACTTGGCCGTTCCCGAAATGGCACTCATTCCGGTTTCGTTCTCTCCGCTGTCTCCGCATCTACGTCGTGAAGAATCTGCATCTTCAGTCGGGCGGCGCGCTCGCGGGCGGGACGCCAGCCGGGGGCTCGGCGATCGGCCTCGGTGAGAGCTTGTAGGGCCTTGGCCGGATCTTTCTCCATGCGTTCGTAGTAGGTCGCAAGATTGAGGAACGGTGCTGGGGTTTCGGGAAATGCCTCGGTGGTGGCAAGGTTCAAGGTCTCGTCGTTGCGCCAGTCCGGCACGCGCGTGAAAGTGCGAGCCGCATACGCGGCCAACAGCAGCGCAATGGCCACGGCTGGCAGCTTGTTCCAGCCGGCTTCGCGCGCGCGAGCCAAACCGCGTTCGAGCAACAAGCCCACCAGCAAGGCCCAACCGAGCATGGAAATATAGAGGAAGCGATCGGCGGCCACCACGATGATGGGAATGGCCTGACTGACCGGTGCCAGACCCAGCAAAAGCCAGGCAATGCCCAAGGCGATGAGCGGGAAGCGGCGAACACCATAGAGGGCCGCACCCACGGCGAGAGCGAGAACCACGGCGCCCGTGACCACCCCGCGCGAAAGCCCTGTCTCGTAGCCGATGATGAACCAGTCGTAGAAGGGACAGAGCTGCAACGGCGCCACCAGCAGCTGCAGGTAGAAGGCGGCGACGCGCACCATGGTCAGCACGACAACGCGCGCCGGCTCGTCGGCGAAATAGGTGACCTTCGACGGAGCCAGGAAGGCGTGGCGAAGTAGCAGCACGGCAAGCAAGGGAATGGCCATCGCGACGGCGCTCTGCCACAGGGCGCGCCGCCAGCCCTCCGGGCGCAGCAGCGCCGCCCAGGCCAACACGAAAAGTGGAATCGCGAAAGCCTCCTCCTTGGACACGAGGGCCAAGAGCAGACTGACCCCGAGCCAAACCAGCGTGCCAAGCCGCGGCCCGCGCGCGAGCACCCGTCCGAACGCTACCAGCGTCAGGGTGCCGAAGAAGCCGGCGAGCAACGTCGTCTGGTAGCAGGCCGCGCAGAAGGCCTCGCTTTGCACGGGATGGACGGCGAACAGGACGCCACCCAGCAGGGTGGCGAACACGGTGCCCGCGCTGAGCTGCCAAAGCAAGAGCGCCACCAGCGC
Source organism: uncultured delta proteobacterium (assembly GCA_963723955.1). Taxonomy (GTDB): domain Bacteria; phylum Myxococcota_A; class Polyangia; order Fen-1088; family Fen-1088; genus Fen-1118. The sequence goes on along the minus strand of CAVRSU010000009.1, from coordinate 72,521 downwards.
CGCCGTGGCCGCATGCAGGAGCGCGCTTGTGAAGTGATAGCCCGCCGGGCGCAAACCGAACAGCGTGTACTCCAGCGCGCCCAACGTCGTCGGGACGGGCCGGTAGTACCGCGTGTTGAGCGCGCGCTCTTGCGAGTTGGTGCTTCCCATGCCCCAACCTCCCGCGAAAAACTGCGGCAGGTTGCGTAGGCTGTGCGCGGCCGGCTGGTCGACGAAGACGTAGACGTCGTCGATGGCGAATCCGTTACGCAAGGTCGGCAGGCTGACCGCCAGGGCCGCGGCGGCGCACAGCAAGGCAATTCGAGTTCGCGTCAGCATGAAATTCGTCGGCGGCCAGCCGCCGAGAGCGAGCATAGGGAAAATTTCTGTAACGCGGAAGTAACTTATTCGGAGAAGAAACCTCCGCTTTTGATCTTGCCTCCTGGCCCGGCGCTGATCATATTTGAGTCCTCACTCAGAAATGGCCCGCCCCTCTACCATCTCCAGCCAGCAGATCCTCGACGCCGCCCGCACGGAATTCCTGGCCCACGGCTTCACCAAAGCCAGCACCGTCGACATCGCTCGCAGTGCCGGCGTGTCCGAGGGCAGCATCTTCAATCGCTTCACGACCAAGGACAATCTTTTCCGCGCGGCCATGGACGACGCGCAGCCGCCGGCCTTGGCCTTGGACGGCTACATCGGCCAGGGCGACCTGCGCAAGAACCTCATCCGCATCACCGTCGAGAGCGTTCACTTTCTGAGCAGTCTCTTGCCCAAGCTGATGTTGCGCTGGTCCGAGCGCGAGCTCGGACCCCAGGCCACCGTGTGCAGCCGTCCACGCGAGGTCCTGCGCGCCTTGACCGACTTCTTCAAAGCCGAGAAAGCTCTCGGCCGCGTGGGTGGCGATCCTCCCATTATCGCGCGCATGTTCATGGGCGCGGTGTGGAACTACTGTTTCATGCAAACCGTGGCCGGCGACAAGTCCATGTCCGCGACCACCTTCGCCGAGCACCTCATCGCCGGCCTCTGGCAAGGCGTTGCCCCGGCGAGGCCGACGCGGCCGGTAAGGAAATCGCGATGACGGCGCCACGCCCACCGGTGAACAAGTGGCTGGTCACCTTGTCGGTGACCTTCGGTACTCTGATGGGCACCATCGATGCCTCCATCGTCAACGTGGCCCTGCCCCACATCCGAGGCTCGGTCGGTGCCACGCTGGAGGAAATCACCTGGATCACGACCGGCTTCGTGGTGGCCAACGTCATCGTCATGCCTCTCACCGGATTCCTCTCGCGCATGTTCGGGCAGAAGCGCGTGTATCTCACCTCGCTCGTCGTATTTCTCATCGGCTCGGCCCTGTGCGGAACCGCGCACTCGCTGACCACGCTGGCGGTTTTCCGCGTTCTGCAAGGCATGGGTGCCGGTGCCTTGCAACCCACCGAGCAGGCCATCTTGCGCCGGACCTTCCCGCCCCACGAACAAGGCATGGCCATGGCCGTGTTCGGCATGGCCGTCGTGCTGGGCCCCGCGATCGGGCCGACGCTGGGCGGTTTCATCGTCGACCACTACAGCTGGGAGTGGATCTTCTTCATCAATCTGCCCGTCGGCGCCCTGGGCTTCCTGATGGTCTCGGCCTTCGTCCACGAGGACGAGGAAACCTTGCGCGCCAACCACGCCCAGGCCGAACGGGAAAAGAAGAGCGTCGACTGGGCTGGCATCGCCATGATGGCCATCGGGCTGGCCCTGGTTCAGTATGTGCTCGAAGAAGGCACGCGCGATGACTGGTTCGAGTCGCGTACCATCTGCGCCTGTCTGGCCATCGGTATCATCGCGCTCGTCGCATTCGTCGTGCGCGAATTGACCGCCGCCACGCCCGCTGTCGATTTGCGGCTGTTCAAGGACAAGACCTTCATGTCCGCCACGCTCATCGGCGCCGTGCAGTTCGCCATTCTGATGGCCAACCTGTTTCTCCTGCCCGTTTTCATGCAGGAGATGCTCGGCTACTCGGCCATCGACACGGGCCTGGCACTGCTTCCGCGCGCGGGCATCATGTTCGTGGTCAACCCCATCGTGGGCAAGCTCTACAACAAGGTGCCGCTGCGCCTGCTGGTCGGCAACGGCGTGGTGTGCGTGTCCCTGGGCTCGTTCGCCATGGCCACCTTCACCCTGCAAACCAGTTTGTCGCAGATCATCCTCGCTACCCTGGTCCAGGGTGTCGGTTTCTCTTGCCTCTTCATTCCGCTGGCCGCCGCCGCCCTTTCCAATATTCCCAAGCCCCGTCTCGCCGACGCGGCCGGCCTGAATTCGCTCTTTCGCCAGCTCGGCGGCTCCATCGGCCTGGCCATTTTCGCCACCCTGCTCACGCGCTATGGAACCATCGCGCGCGCCAGCCTTGCCGTGCACATCAGCGATCTGCGCCCCGAAGTCGCGGGCCGCCTGGCCCAAATCACGGCGGGCCTCGGCGCACGCGGGCTCGATCCCGCCTCGGCGCGCATCGGCGCCTTCAAGGCCATGAACGGATTGGTCTTTGGCCAGGGTATGACCTTGGCCTTCGAACGTACTTTTTACCTGGCCGGTATCGTCTTTCTCACCGTCTTGCCGCTCCTCTATTTTCTGAGGATCACGCACAAGCCGGCAGGTCCCATCCATCTGGAGTAGTACATGGAAGCCAAGGCAGTCGCACCCAAACCAGAAATCGCACCCACCGCGCCCAAGCGAGGCAAGAAGCCGTTCCTGATCCTGGGCGGGATGGTTGCAGTGTTCGCCGCGGTCACTGGCATCTATCTGCTGGTCACCGCCAACCAGGAAAGCACCGACGATGCCCAGGTCGAGGCCGATGTGGTGCCCATCGCCGCGCGCGCAAGCGGACAGATCGCCAAGCGCCTGGTCGAGGACAACCAGCGCGTGAAGAAGGGCGACGTGCTCATCCAGATCGATGACGCCGACTTCGCTGCACGCGTGAAGCAGGCCGAGGCCGAGCTGGAAACCGCGCGTGCACAGGCCGCCGCCGCCGATTCCCAAGTGCAGGTCGTGGAAGCCAGCGCCAAGGGCGGGCTGCAAACCGCGCGTGCCAGCTTTTCGGGATCGTCCATGGGCGTCGCCAATGCCGAGGCACAGTTGGCGGCCGCGCGCGCCGGGCTCGAACGGGCCAAGGCCGAGGCGCGCAAGGGCGAGCTGGATTTGCAGCGGACCAAGCAACTTGTGGCCGGAAACGCGCTGCCGCGCGAGCGACTGGACAACGCCCAGGTGGCCTACGATGCCACGCAAGCGGCCCTGGCGCAGGCACAGGCGCAGGTCGCAGCCGCTTCGGATATGCGGCGGCTGGCCAGCACGCGGGTCGACGAGGCGCGCGGCCGGCTCGATCAAAGCACGCCGATTGCGGCCCAGATCGCGTCGGCCAGAGCCAACGCCGACCTGGCCCATGCCCGCATCAAGGTCGCCGAAGCCACCCTGGAGCTAGCCCGCTTGCAGCTCAGCTACACCAAGGTGACAGCCAGCGAGGACGGCCTCGTCACGAAACTTACGGTGCAGCCGGGCCAGATGATCCAGATCGGCCAGCCGCTCGCCGAGCTCGTGCCCGATCGCACCTACGTAATAGCGAATTTCAAGGAAACCCAGGTCGGGCGCATGCGTCCCGGCCAGCTAGCGCGTGTACGTATTGATGCCTTCCCCGGCGTCGAAATCGAAGGCAAGGTTGAAAGCCTTGCCGGCGGCACCGGCGCGCGCTTCTCCATGCTGCCGCCCGACAATGCCTCGGGCAACTTCGTTAAAGTCGTACAGCGCGTACCAGTCCGCATCGCCTGGAACAAACGTCCGGAATTGCCGCTGCAAGCCGGGCTTTCGACCGACGTCACGGTCTTCGTGCACAAGGAGAACTAGATGCACGCGCTCGCCGTGATAGCCCTGCTCGCGTTCGAGAGCGCCGAAGCGCCGGCGCAGCGTCTGACCATGGACCAGGTCGCGCAGATGGCAGTGGCGTCGAGCCCCGCGCTCAGGGCCGCCCGAGCCCGTGCCCGCGGCAACGAAGAGCAAGCCAAGAGCTTGCGCGGGCGATTGCTGCCATCGGTAAATCTGTCGGATGAGTATCAGCGCTGGGATTCGAAGTTCAACATCTCGATTTCGAACCAGCTTCCTTCCATTCCAGCTCGCGATCTTTCCACCAATGCCTTTGTCGTGGCCGCTGGGCAGCCCTTGCTCGGGCTTCTGCACTTGTCGTCTGACCACAGCGCACTCTCGACGGCGGCCGAGGCCGCAACGTTCGATGCGCGGACGCTGGAGGCCAACCTGCGCGACGAGGTCCGCGCGGAGTTTCTGCGCATGTTCGAGGCGCGCACCTTGGCCGGCGTCGCGCATGCATCGCAAGATCAACTCGCCGAGCAGATCGCGGTGGCCAAGGAAAAGCTCGCCGCGGGTGTGCTCACTCCAGCGGATGTGCTGCGACTGAACGTGGCCGCCGCCAATGCCAGGCAACAAGAGATCCAGGCGTCCGCGGCGGAGCAGGTTTCGCGCGCGACGCTCCTGGTCGCCATCGGTCGCGAGCCCGAAGATCCGACCGTGACTTTCGTCGAGCCTGCGACGCCGGAAAGCGCCGATGCGGCCGAAGGCGATCTCGCGCCTCTCGTTGCCAAGGCCCTGCGGGACCGCAGCGAAATCCACAGCGCCACGCTTGCGGCAAAAGCCGCAAGCGCCGGCTCGGCTGCGCGTACATACGACTTGCTTCCCGACGTCGACCTGGAAGCCGGCTACCTCCACATGAGCGGACAGGCCTTCGTCAAACCGGACTCCGCCTTCATCGGCCTCAAGGCGGGCTGGCAGATCTGGGACTGGGGCGCGCGCTGGTTCCAGCATCGCGCCGCCGAATCGCAAGCCGTGGCCGCCCAGGCCCAGGCCGACGATGCCCGTCGCAAAGTGCAAACCGACGTCGCCGCCAAGCTTGCCAACGTGCGCGCCACCGCAAGCGCACTTGAGTCCGGGCGAACGGCCATCGGCAGCGCCGAGGAAGCCTACCGCGTGACCACGGTGCTGCTCGCCGCGGGTAGCGCCAACACCACCGACCTGCTCGACGCGCAGTCGGCCCTGACCCAGGCACGCCTCAACTTTGCGCGCGCCCGTTACGAATACGCCCTGGCGCGAATTCGATTGTCCCGTGCGCTGGGGGAGTGACACAAAGAACACAGAGGCCAGAGGAGAAAGGGTTTGCGGAATCCGGATCCGAGCCCTTACTGTCTCTGTGCCCTCCTTGTGTCCTCTGTGTTCTAATCTTTCTCATGTATCGCCGTCTCGCCATCGGGCTGCTTTCGTTCGCGACCGTGGGTTTTGTGGCCATGCGGGCGGCATCGTTGCCGGTACGCGAGCTGCCCGCGGCGGGCACTGAATCGTCGGCCGAGCCCCTGCCCTCGCGCCGCCGCGTGAACCGGGATCCAATCCAGCGGGGCGTGGCTCTCGGGCTTTTCGCCGAGGACGTGAGCTTTTCGTACGCGCCTCTACTGGACGAAATCGCGGCCCTCGGCGCGAGCCATGTCGCCCTCGTGGTGCCGCTCTATCAAACCCACGTTGACTCCACCGAGCTCCGCCTACACACGCGTTTCTCGCCAACCCTCGAGGCCATCGCCGATGCCATTCGCGACGCGCGCAGGGCCGGGCTGGAGGTCACCCTGTTTCCCATCGTTCGCCTCACGGATCCGGCTTCACCCGATGAATGGCGCGGCACTTTGCGCCCCGCGGATCCCGGCGCGTGGTTCTCCAGTTACGGGCAAATGGTCGGCGACTTGGCCTCGCTGGCCACCCTCACCGGTGCCACCCGACTGGTCATCGGGAGCGAGCTGTCCTCGCTCGATGGCGATCTCGGTCGCTGGGGCAAGCTCATCACGTTCGTGCGCGCGGTTTTCTCAGGCACTCTCGTGTACTCGGCCAACTGGGATCACTATCGCGAGGCACGCCTATTCGACCTGGTCGACGAGCTCGGCATCACCGCGTACTTTGGCCTGCGCGAACCTTCGGCGCCGTCCGACGTCCAAACTCTGGCCGCGAGTTGGCGGCGCATCGGCCGCAACATCGAGTCCGACCTGGCGAAGTACAACAAGCCCTTCGTTTTCACCGAGGTCGGCTACCGATCGCGCGCGGGCTCCACCGCCTCGCCCTGGGACGAATCCTCGGGCGGTACCCCTGACCTCGCCGAACAACAACGCGGGTTCGAAGCCTTCCGTCTGGCCTGGACCGAGCCCCTGGCCGCACGCGCGCGACTCGACGGTCTCTACATCTGGAACTGGTACGGCTACGGAGGCCCAGGCACCACCGGCTACACCCCCCGCGGCAAGCCCGCGGCCATGACCATCAAGCAAATCCTGGCCGACCTCGAAAAGCCGTAAGGCCAGGTTGTCTCCCAGCTCGCTATTTGCGTTCGTAGAAGGTGATGCTCACTCCGCCTGACCCGGAGCCCGGAGCGGAGCTCATGTACTTGTTCTGCGTGAGGAACGCGTAGGTTCCGTCGACGCGAGCTTCGAAGGTCGGTATCAGCCCGTTCATCGGTCCGCAGTTGCGTACAATGATGAACTCGCCATCACCCGGAGCCAGCGTGTATCGGGCGTCTAGGGTTGTCCCCGACGACGTGGCGAGCTGGTAGTCCGCGCCTCCGTTGAGTATCGAGCCAGCCTCCTTGCCGGTTGTCGTGCCCCCGGTGATGGCAATGATGTTTCGGCTGCCACGCTTGGCATTGCTGACGACGACGGTCGAGCCGAGCGTCACGTTTTCGGTGAACACGCTCGCCCCCTGGCTACCGCTGCCGGTCACGCAGTCCCACGATACATTGGGGACGCCGGCGGGATCCTTGAGTTGGATCTTGGGATCGGCGACGGCGACCTTGGACACATCGTAGATGTCGAGTTGGATCTTGTTACCAACGACGTCAACCACGCGCGTGCCGACGAGCTTGGTCGTGTTGAGCCAGGCGTATGAGCCCGAGGTCGGGGCCTCGATATCGGGGACGATGCGTACGACCGAATCTCCCGCGGCTGCGACGCCGCAGAGGTGCGCGAAGATGTTGGTGTTGTCGCTTGTCTTCCAGATGAGGATCTCCTCCAGCTCCATGGCGCCGTTCGACAACGTCAGTTCGTAGTCGAGCCCACCGGTGAGAACCGTGCCCTTCAGCTTGTCACCCGTGATCGAGCCACCTGATACGTCAAGCTGGCGGCGGTGGCCGAACTGGGTGTTTCCTACGTCGTGGGTGGCGCTAAGCGTGAGCGACAAACTGAACACGAGCGTGCCAGCTGTAGGAGGCGGGATGCCGTCGGCCATACCGCAAGTCCACGACGGATCGGGAACGATCGTCACGTTCGCTGCACTGCCGCCGTCACTACCGATCGCTCCGCCGGTACCCGTTTGCCCGCCCGTCCCCGTGGTCCCGCCGCCTGTCGCACCGCCGCTGCTGCCGCCGACGTTCAAGCCGCCTGTCGCGCCGCCGCTGCTGCCACCGATGCTCGATCCGCCTGTCGCGCCGCCGCTGCTGCCACCGATGTTCGATCCACCACCTCCGGAGCCGCCAGGTGCGGAGGTACCTCCTCCGGGGTTGCTGCCTCCGGTACCGACCGCGCCGCTGGAACCTCCCGTGCCGCCTGCTGTCGCGCCCCCGGTCGACACGATGCCACCACTGCTTTGCGTGCCACCAGTAGCCGGAGATCTGCCAGCATCGGTCACGCCACCAGCGCCCAACCCGCCAATGCCCGAGCCGCCATTGTTGCCCAGTGCCGCGTCACCCCGGCCGATGGCGCCACCACTGCTATTTCCGGCGCCATTTGATTGGCCGCATGCCGCAAGGGCCACGAAGATGCAGTAAAGGGGAAGATTCTTCACCAGGCTTGCTGCTGTGCTGGATGTGTCCCGATGAAGGAGCGAGCTCATGCAATGCTACAGTTGCACGGATCCGCAAAACTGGTCCACAAGCCGCGCGACCCAATCGCGACATGGTTGTCGCGGATTTCCTCTGTGATTCGTTCTGGATCCGCCTACTCGGCCGCCGCGCCTTCGATGGTGGCCTCGCCGCGCTTGCTGAAGGGCGCCAGCTTCAGCGATTCCCAGGCGAGGTGCGCTAGGATGATGCCGAAGCCGATGAGTAGCAGGAAGCTCTGGTAGGTGTAGCGCAGATCGGTCCAGCCCTCGGCCAGGGTGAAATACTGCCCGATGCACATGCCGGCCAGCACGATGAACACGAGGGCAAAGCTGCGGTCGCGATCGAGCCGCGGTCCGACCACGGCCATGGGTAACAAGAACACGAAGTGGCAGTAGTAGTTGGACGGGTAGAAATAGAACGGAATCAGCAAGAGCCCTATCAGCGCGACCTCGTCCAAACGGCGGCCACGGCAGGCCAGAAGTCCCAGTATGGTTGCAACGAGCAGGATGGCGTAGAACAGCGGCCGGCGCGCGGCGAAGGTCAGCTTCTGCGCGCTTCCCCAGTCATCCCACGGCCCTGACCGGCGGTGTTCCGTCAGGCCCTTGGCGGACAGGTCGGGATTGAAGGCCAGCACGTTGCGAAGGCCGACGTTGTTGGTGCTGGGCCCGGTGGCGTGGATTTCGATCTTCTGTTTCCACGCGATCCACGAGTCCTTGAATCCGAACTTGAGCGAGGTCAGAGCGACCAGGACGGTCACGCAAATCGCGGCGCCGGTGAACGCGCGCAAGGCCGGGCGCTGGCCCTCGCGCCACTCGGCACGCGTGGGCAGCTTGCGCCGCGACCACCACGAATCGAAGGCGAACCACGCCATGGGCACCAGGAAGAAGAACGTGGCCATGGCCGGGAAGGCGCGAATGAGCCCGCCGTAGGCCATGAGCACTCCACCCAGGGCATAGCGCTCTTTCTTGATGGCACAGGCCCCCAGGCCCAGCGCAACCAGCCAGTCCTGGCGCAGCGTGGACCCCATCAGATTCGAGCCGAAATTGTAGAAGTCGGATGCGCCCCAGATCACCGCCACGTACAGCATCACGCGCAGCCCGAAGGTACGCCACAGGACGAAGAAGAAGAACAAGACCAACACCGGATCGATGAGACCTGCCAGGGAGATGATCCACTCGCTGGCGGGCGCGTATTGGAAGAGGAAATAGGCAGGTAGGATCCACACCGGCGTCGCGTTGCCGCCGTGGTCCTGCATGCTGCCGAGATAGTCCTGGCCGCCCATGGTGTCCGAGAAGTACTTCATATCGCGCTTGAATTCTTCCCAGCGCTCGGGCGAAAAGCGCGCCCGGATCTTGGGCAGCTCGGCCGCCACGTCGGTCCCGCTGCGTATCTCGGCGTCGCGCAGATCGCGCAGGTGAACTTGGCCAAGCTGTGCCGCCGTGAAGCTCGGCGTGTTGTCGATGTAGGCCGCCAGACTGGCCAGGTAGAGGCCGTCGAAGCGCAGCTCCGGGAAATACTTCGCAACAGGATAGTAGTGGCGCATGTCCCACGTGTGCACCAGCGTGCGGCGCCCCTTGGCTTGGTCGAAGAACTGCGGCATGCCGAAGTGGTAGTAGGTGCCGAACGCGGTGAAGGCGCAGAACCCGAGGGTGGCCAGCGACACCGCGCGATGGGGCTCCCAGCGTTTCGACAAGAACGCCTCTTTGATGACCACCAGCGCGGCCAGCCCGGCCACCAGCGCGCGCAGGGGCGGCTCCTGATTGAAGAAAGGATAGAGGTCGACCAGATCCGCGATGAGCATCCACAGGGCGCCCAAAACCGGCATGAGCAGCACGTACTGCAGGTTCGGTCCCTTGCGACGATGAACCAGCACGAAGATGCCGGCCAGGATCCCGAACACCAGCACCTTGACGTCGATGGATTCGTCCACCGGGATGCCGTGCGAGCGCGGCAAATCCGCCGGCCAGGGCACGGGGCATTCGGAATAGACCGCGATCTCGGCCACGCTGTAGAGCGCGTCGCCGCCCGTCGCCGACAGGCGCAAGTAGCGAACCGTGGTATCGAGCTTGGTGGCGCGCACGCGCATGCCCGCGCCCGGTTCGGCGCCCACGCGCCACAGCTGCTGCCATTGCTGCCCGTCGAGCGAGCCCGCCATGAAGTAGACGTCGTTGTTGTCGGCCTGGACCATCACACAGCGCAAGGGCCGGGGCTGGCCAAGGTCGTACTCGACGAACGAGCGCGCCGACGAAAAACGCGAGGTCACGTCGGTGAGCCACTCGTCGCCCTCGTTGCTGAGCATGCCGTCGGTGAGGCGGATGGCATTCTTCACCCCGTCGCTGTGCAACGGCTTCTTGCCGGCCAGAAGATTCTCGGGCTCCGCCAGGGCCAAGGGCGCGAGCATGCTCGCCAGGAGCAAGGTGAAAGCTGCCAATAGCCTCGGTCCCATCCAGCGAGTGGTTGCGCGGGAGCGGGCCTGTGTGACGGATCGCACGGCGTTTGAGAGGGGCATTTCAGCAAGAACCTACGTGCGAGGAGCGCCGCCAGTCAACAGGCGTCGGTAGGAAGGCAACAGCTCAGCGTGAGAGCGGTCGCGCTGCAACGCTACCAGCAGTTGCTCTTGTCGTGCTTGACGCCCTACCGCAGCCCCTCGACGCAAGCCGCGGCTTCAGGTGGCGACCAGTCGCGCTTGTTGATGAAGGCGTAGCGGACTTTGCCCGTGCCATCGAGGAGAAACGACTCGGGGAACTTGGAGGTGCCGAAGCTCGACGGGACCTTGCGGCTCTCGTCGTGAAGCACGACGGTTTGCGACCCCTTGGCGTAGAACTTCCTGAGGGCACCCGAATCCTCGTCCACGCTGACGATGGCCACGGTGGCCTTGTCACCGAGGCGCCCGGCCAAATCTTCCAGCGAGGGTGCTTCCTCGACACAGGGCGGGCACCAGGTGGCGAAGAAGCTGACCAAGACGGGGCGGCCGAGAAGGCTACGCAGCGACACCTTCTTGCCGGTGAGATCCGGCAACTCGAAGCTCGGCACCAGCGCGCGCAGGGTAGCCGAGAGCGGATCGGGCCGAAGCGCGGCGCAGGCGCCCTCGGAAGCGGATTTGACCGTCGAGGCCGCGCCCTCGATCAGCAGGGCGCCAGCGATGACGGTTGCGGCAGCGGCCATGCACGCCGCCAGCAACTGTCGGGTTCGCTGCTTCCGGGTTTTCGGATCGATGGTCGTCTCTCGGCTAGCGCTAGTTGGCCTTGGCCTTGACTTTGCCGCCGCCCTTGAGCTCGGCCTCGACAATCTTCTTGAAGGCGTCGACGGGCTGCGCGCCCGAGACCAGCTGGCCATTGACGAACGCGGCCGGGGTGCCTTCGACGCCGAGTGACGAGCCCTGCTTCATGTCTGCATCGACCTGGGCGGCGAACTTGTGGCTATCGATGGCGGCCTTGAACTTGGCCATGTCGAGCCCGATGTCCTTGGCGTACTTCTCAAGGTCGGAGGCCGTGAGTGCCTGCTGATTCTTGAACAGGATCTCGTGCATCTGCCAGAACTTGCCCTGCTCGTTGGCGGCCAAGGCGGCCTCGGCGGCGGGCTTGGCGTTGTTGTGGAACGGAAGCGGATAGTTCTTCCATGCCACGCGCACCTTGCCGGGATACAGCTTCTCGAGCTCGGTAATCGAGGGCTCGACGCGGCCACAGAAGGGGCACTGGAAATCCGAGAACAGCACCACGGTGATGGGCGCGTTCTTGGGGCCGCGCACGGGAGCATTGCCCACATCGACCTTCTTGGCCGGACCGGGAGCCGGGGCTTCGCCACCAGCCGCTGCCGCCGGGGCGCCGCCGCCCACCTCGGCCTTGGCCGTCTTCATGAGGGCGTCGTAGACCTTGGCCTTGCCGCCCGCCTTCTTGGCCAGCTCTTCGGCCTTCTTGAGCTCCCGATCGATGCGCGCCTTGAACTGCTCGAACGGCTGCGCGCCGGACAGGAAAGTGCCGTTGATGAAGAAGGCCGGCGTGCCGCGAGCGCCAATCTTGCCACCCGCAGCAGCGTCGGCTTCGATGGCGGCCACGAGCTTCTTGTCCTCGAGCGCGGCCTTGAACTTGGACATGTTGAGGCCGATCTCCTGCGCGTACTTCTGCAGGTCATCGGGACCAAGCGCTTGCTGGTTCTTGAACAGGATGTCGTGCATCTGCCAGAACTTGCCCTGCTCGTTGGCGGCCATGGCGGCGACGGCGGCGGGCTTGGCCTTGTCGTGGAAGGGCAGCGGCATGTTACGCCACGCCACGCGCACCTTGCCGGCGTATTCCTTCATGACCTGGTCGATGGTGGGCTCGACGCGCGAGCAGAACGGGCACTGGAAGTCCGAGAACTGCACGATGGTGACGAGTGCGTCCTTGGCGCCCTTGATTGGGGCCCCCTTGACCTCGGCCTTGTAGACCTCGCCGGCTTGCGGCTCGCCGGGACGCGCCTCTTCCTTCTTTGGCGCGGCCTTGTCCAGGCCATCCTTGATGATGGCGGCGTAAAGGCCCGCGCGCGGCGTGCCGGAGGCGATCTTGGCATCGACCTTCTTGATTTCCTCGTCGATGGCCGTCTTGAAGCTTTCGAGAGGATAGGCGCCGCTGAAGGCATGGCCGTTGATGAAGAACGAGGGCGTGCCGCCCACGCCGAAGGTGGTGGCGATCTTCATGTCGGCTTCCACGACGGCCTTGGTCTTGGGATTGTCGATGGCGGCCTTGAACTTGGCCATGTCCAGCCCGATTTCAGAGGCGTACTTCTCGAGATCGGCCGCGGCCAGTGCTCCGCTGGTTGGCGAACAGCTTGTCGTGCATCTGCCAGAACTTGCCCTGCTCGGCCGCGGCCACGGCGGCGATGGCGGCGGGCATGGCGTTGTTGTGGAAGGGCAGCGGGTAGTGGTGGAAGGTGATCTGCAGGTCGTCCTTGTACTGCTTCTGCAGCTCGTCCAGCGTGCCCTTGGCGCGCGAGCAGTACGGGCACTGGAAGTCCGAGAACTCGATGAGCGTGATCTTGGGCTCCTTGCCACCCACCTGCGGGGCGGTTCCGGGCTCGACCTTGTAGACCTCGGAACCGATTGGAATGCGCGGCGGCGCGGCGGGCGGCGTCGGGGTGCCGAGGCCCTTGCCCTCGCCCTTCATGAGCGCGGCGAACACCTTGCTGGCCGAGGTGCCCTTGGCCATCAGCTTCTTGCCGCGGGCGAGCTCGTCATCCACGGCCGATTTGAACTGCTCGTAGGGCACGGCGCCGCGAATCGGACGGCCGTTGATAAAGAAGTTCGGGGTGCCCTGCACACCCAGCTTCTTGCCCAGGTCCAGGTCGGCATCCACGCGCTTCTTGGTCGCCGGCGAATCGATATCGGCCTTGAACTTGGCCATGTCGAGCTTGAGCTCCTGGGCGTATTTCTCGAGGTCCGGACGCTTGAGGTTCTGCTGGTTGGCGAACAGCTTGTCGTGCATTTCCCAGAACTTGCCCTGGTTCTCGGCGGCCACCGCGGCCTGCGCGGCGAGCGGCGCATCGCTGTGGAAGGGCAACGGGTTGTGCTTGAAGAAGATGCGAACCTTGTCCGGGTAGTCCTTGATCAACTTGTCCAGGGTGGGCAGGACGCGGCTGCAGAACGGGCACTGGAAGTCGGAGAAGGCGACGATGGTGACCTGCGCCTTGCTCGATCCCCTGGCCTTGCCTTCGAAGGGAACGCACTTGCGCTCAACGTCATCGCCGGCAACGGCGGCACCAGGGGTTGGGCACTTGAAACTGGCGGCAGCCGAGCTGCCCCCGATGTTCCAGTTGTTCCGCCCCATGAAATACCCACCGGTGACGGCCCCGATGGCGAGTAGGAAAATGATGACGTTGCGAACCATTGGATCTCTCCTTCGACGCTCTCCGGAAGTGTCCTCTGACGTGTCAGCTCAAGATATTCACTCTGTCAGTGCCCAGGGACAGAGTCGAACTGTCTACACACGGATTTTCAGTCCGTTGCTCTACCAGTTGAGCTACCTGGGCGTGGGTCGCTCGTCTAACACGGGTGAATCATTCTCGCAAGGCGCACCCATTGCCAACCCTTTTAGGGTGGGGTTCATTCCTTTGAGGGCCGATGACGGATCCGGTGTCAAGTTGCGTCGCCAGACTCGTCACGGTGCCGTGACCGGTGCCGGTGCTCTGCCAGAGCCCGATTTGTATCGTTGCGTCGCATCTCTGGGTGTACGATGGTCCCGATGGAGTTGACCAGCCCCCGTAGGGCAGCGATCTTGCTCGCTCTTGCTGCTGCGGCGACGCTCGGTTGCGACAAGAGCTTCACGGCGGAAGACTTCGCCGACAGCTTCTCCAGCGGCTACTGCGACCTCGTCTATCGCTGCTGCACAGCCGCCGAACGACTGCAGGAGAACATCAGCTCGACGGACGTCGCCTCCTGCCAGGCCGCCTATCAACACGACCTCGACACCACCGCGAAGCTGACAGCGGAAAGGGAAAGTGGGGTCGCGTACGACGAGTCGGGCGCGCAGGCCTGCGTGAACGCCCTCAAAGCGGCGAGCTGCGCGGATCTCACCAACGGCACCCTCTCCATGGCCTGTGCTGGCAGCTACCGGGGACTGTCGGGCGTGGGCCAGATCTGTTTCGACGACGGTTGGTGCGTAAGCGGTCTCGTTTGCGCTTTCGAAGGCGACAGCGAATCTGGCCTCTGTCACGCGCCCTTGCAACTCGGTAATTCGTGCGAGGGGTCCTGTGGACCGGGTCTCTTCTGCGACAGTACGCAGCTGATTTGCAGCGCGCTCGGCGACATCGGCGCCAACTGCACCGTGCTCGGGCAGTGCGCCAGCAGGTACTGCGCGCCCGATCCCACTGGGGGAACGAACCGGACCTGCGCCGCGCCGCCGCCGCTTTGCACCGGAGCGTAATTTCGGACGTTCGAGAGCGGCTCACGCCGATACACTCACCGTGCTCGATCCTACAGCGAGCCAGCGATGCCGAACTGTACACCGATGTCTGTCTCAGTTGCGTCAATCGAGACACCGTTCTGACTCTCGGAGCCTCCCACACCCAGGTCGAACGTGGGCCCGGCCAGAAGTGCCACGTGCGGCCCCAGCACGATCACCACCGGCACCTCCAAGGTCACCGCGTAGAGGCTCACGGTGTTGCCCGTTCCTGATGCGTGCACATAGCTGAAACCGACCCGCGGCCAGATACCCGCTGCCTGGCCAAGCGCAAGCGCATACCCGACCCGCGGCATGATCATGAAGCCATCAACTGAGTTGCTGCTAGTGGCGCCTGCCTGCTTGGTCGACGTCCAGAAATAGGACACGGAACCTCCAAGGCTGAGGCCATCGGTCACGAACCCGTCGAAGGCCAGCCGCGGGGTTGCGTAGCTTGCGGCAAGAGGAGCCAAGGGGCTGCCGATGATCGATACATTGTTGGAGCTGCTCGTCTCGCTCACCCCGCCAAGAGAGAGGGTCTCCGAAGAGTGCACGTAGCCGAATAGGCGATCTGCGGAAACCACGAGCTGGTGAGCCCTGCCGAAACTTGCATCTTCCGCCTGGCCCCAGGCGCCGCGGGCCCCGAGGCAGGACATCAACAACATGGTCAGACTCACTACGGTTCGTTTCATCTCTGTTCTCCTAGTCGAAGGTGATCGATCTACTGGTACGAGCTTCATCCTGACCTGGCATCGTCGCGCGGAAACTTGGCTGTGTCCACCAGTCCTCGCTTCTCGCTAGGACCGAGGCAGGGAAATAGTCTGCCACCCCTGCGCTGACCGGCGCCGACATCGCCTGTCTCTACCAGCGAGCCGCCATGTTCTTGTCGAACTTGGAATTGGTCACTGTGCGGGCTCGAACCGATGGGTGCCGAGAGCCAGCGTTGCCTGAGGTGAGAAAACCCCAGTAATTCCGCAGTTGCCTTCTGTTCGCAGGGAACTTCGGATTAGGGCATATACAGGAAACTGAGGTCCATATTGACACGTATGGTAGCCATCAGTACCTTGCCCGACATGATCTCGGCTCGACATGGCACGGCGATGGTGAGCCTCTACTTCGGTGATTCGACCGCCAAGACACACCTTTCGCATCTACTCAGGCAAGCCGGCTATTCCGTCGACTTTGCCAGGTGCGAGCAACGGCACAATATATTGGTCAATTGTGCAGCGATGGTCGTCGACATTGGCCATGGATCATTCGACGGCGTCTCCTTGATCCGCTCGCTGCACGAAACCAATCCGGAGGTGCCCATCCTATCCGTCATCAGCGCCGCGGTCGATCCTCCCATCGTCGCCGCGCTCGAGGCGGGTGCCTGCGGCTGTCTTCTTTATGGGGATCTTGACGAGCACCTTGTCGGAGCGATCCAAGAAGCGATCGCCGGGGGCGCGCCGCTGTCTCGTTCTATCGTACGGATAGTCGTCGAGCATCTTCGTAAGAAAAGTGCTGGCCCCCACCATCCCGAGCGTAGGCCGGTCCTTTCAACTCGGGAAACAGAGGTCATGCAGCACCTTGCACGAGGGCTCACCTACGACCAGATAGCCGCGGCAACAGGGATATCGGTCAACACGGTCCGAGGCTTCGTACGTGGTATCTACGGAAAACTAGAGGTCGGATCGAAAACAGAGGCCGCCGCGCGAGCAGCGAAACTCGGCTTGATTTGAGGCACGCTCAGCCCTCCTTATGGTTGGCGCTTGGCCCAGAATGCGATATTCAAGTGCCTAAATACTGAACAAACGTTCCGACACGTTCATGCTGTGGACATCTTCCCCACAGAGTGAGAAAAAGTTGCCAGCTCAGCGGGTCGGCCCAGAGGCACTTCTCAAAGCCAATGCGCCGGCAGTCAACGAGTAGGACTCGTTGCTACACAGATTGAAAATGTGTGAGGAGGATAGAGGATAAACGATGCTGGATGGATATCTGCAAACTGTCACCCAACCGTAGCCTCTGCGCCGTCTGGAGACGAGTAATAAGTCGGGCCATCAATCATTTAAACTCATTTTCAGGGGTTAGTCATGCTAGAGCGATATCAGCGAACTTACGGGCATCTTCTGCGTGTCTTGGATTTGTTGATCTTGGTAGGAGCGTGGCTTGGGTCGTATTGGGTTCGATTCGACCTGCCGTTCGAAGTGCCGAAATTCCTCGCGGTAACCAAGGGCCTTCCGGACTTTTCGACCTACGCTGCCATGTCCCCTTTCATTGTCGCGCTTTGGGGGGGGGGGTTCTCGTTGAGCCAACTATACGAGACTAGCCCGAAGTTTGGGCGCAGGCGCGAGTTGCTGCTGCTGCTCAAGAGCCACAGCCTGGCGCTGCTCATCTTCGTCGCACTCTCGTTCTTCTTCACACACTACCAGTACTCTCGTCTTGTCATTTTTTACTTCGCCACGCTCAGCGGTGCCGGGGTGTTCGCCCTTCACCTTGGGCTGCGAACGGCGCTGCGGAAACTTCGACCGCGTGGGTTCAGCCGGCGAAAGGTCCTTGTGCTAGGTGAGGAAGACGGTGTGGAGAGGTTGATCGGTCACCTTGACTGGTATCCCGAGCTTGGTTTGCAAATAGTTGGTGTGGTGACGAGGACGGCCTCGGGGGCACGCGAGGTTGCCGAAAAGCCGGTGCTCGGTCAGTATTGCAATGTATCCGAGATCATTGCCCAAACGGGAGCGGATGAAGTCCTGCTCGCGCTGCCCCCAACGGGGGGCGATGACACCGATCGGCTGCTGCATGTACTGAAAGACGAAACGGTTGACGTACGCATCGCACCCGACGTGCTCCGGTACGTGACCTTGGGTTGTGAGGTCGAGCAGCTCGGCGGCATGCCCATTTTGCGCGTCAATGATTCGCCTGTGATGGGCTGGCGCGCATTGTTCAAGCGATTGACGGACATCGTGGTCTCTGCGACGGCGATTCTCCTGTTGTCGCCCTTGATGCTGATCATCGCTTTGGCCGTGAAGTTGACCTCGCGCGGCCCGATCCTCTTCACCCAAGAGCGCATGGGACTCGACGGTGGAAGCTTTTCCATGCTGAAGTTCCGATCGATGACGGTGGGTGCTGAAGCAAGAACCGGGGCTGTGTGGGCCCAAAAGGGCGACAATCGATGCACCGCCATCGGCGCGCTTCTGCGCAAGACGAGTCTTGACGAGCTACCCCAGCTGTGGAACGTTCTGCGCGGCGACATGTCTCTGGTCGGTCCACGTCCCGAGCGGCCAGCTTTCGTAAGCAAATTCCGCTCCGAGATCCCGCACTACATGCTTCGCCACAAGGTCCGGACCGGTATCACAGGCTGGGCTCAGGTGAACGGGTGGCGCGGCAACACCTCGCTTGAGCGCCGGATCGAATGTGACCTGTTCTACATTCGAAACTGGTCCAACCTGCTTGACCTCAAGATCATCGTCATGACACTGTGGAAGGGATTCATCCACAAGAACGCGTACTGAGGATTTTTTGGGGAAGCGATTCTGTTCAAACCGGGGGACGCTTGTCCTCTGTACCGCATTTGCCGTCGGGTGTGGGAGCCAGCCTGTAATCACCAAGCAGATGCCGCTCCGGTCCCCCGTGGTGTCCGTGCGAGGGGAAAAGCTGGACCCCAAGGTTCTTGCGGACCTCATGGGCCAAGAGGAGAAGGGCCCCTACCGCGTCGGACCGGGCGATTCCGTGCTGGTCGCGGTCTACGGGCATCCGGAGCTGTCCATGGTCCCGTACATAGGCGCTGCGGGCGCTAGCTCGCAGAACAGCCGGGCGGCTGGCCTGGTGGTCGACAACGACGGAACCATCCAGTTCCCGCTCGTTGGCCCGGTTCAGGTGGCCGGCAAGAGCAGCGCCGAGATGCGCGAGTTGCTCAAGGTGCAGCTTGCCCGCTACGTGAATGACCCGCAGATTACGGTGCAGGTCATCGGTACCAGGAGCATTCGCTACCACCTGCTGGGTCAATTCAGCGATCCGGGACTCAAATTTGCCGAGCGCCCCATGCGCCTGCTGGAAGCCCTCTCGCTCGGCGGCAGCGTGAGGCTCGACGCCGCCAGCCTACGGACAGCCTATCTTGCCCGAAACGGCCGAAGGTTGCCCATCGACTTTCGTCGTCTGGTTCTGGACGGCGATATGAGTCAGAATGTCCCATTACGGACCGGAGATACCGTAGTGATACCTGACCGATCGAGCGAACAGGCGTTTGTGTTCGGGGCGGCTGCCTCGGGCAACCAACGCGGAGGGGTGGTGCCATTCCTCAATGGTCAACTGAATCTGCTGCAAGCGCTGGCCCAGGCTGGGTTTGGCTACCGAGATGGTGCACAGGGTAGCCTGTCGACCACCCATATCATCCGCAGCTCAGGGGATCGGGGCGAGCTTTACATCGTGGATGCGAAGCTCATACTAAATGGTGAGGCTGCGCCGTTCATGCTCGCGCCGGGCGACGTAGTCTACGTGCCACCGACGGGGGTAACCACATGGAACGAAGCATTCCAGCAGCTTCTACCGACGTTGCAGGTAGTCTCGGGGCTCTTGCAGCCCTTCGTCGAAATCAGGTATCTGTCGCAGTGAGTTGACACTTATGAGCAACTACATTCATAACGATGGTCCCCTCGGCCCCGACTCAGGTCATGAGAAAGATCAAGTTCACGGGTCAGCAGCAACAACCGACATAGTGCACATGGGGGAGCTGTGGGCTGCGATTCGTCAACACCGCCGCTTCATTATCCTTTGTGCAGTCGGAGTGGGCGCGCTGGTCATGCTGGCCACCTTTGTCCTTGGAATGAAGTTTGCCGCGGTCGGTCAGCTCTATCTCGGAGAGGTCGAGCGCATGCCGAGGAGTAGTGCCGCCGAGCTGCCGGGGGGATTTGACTTGTCCGGCAGTACAGAAGGCCATGTGGCCAGCGAGCTGGAGATTCTGCAGAGTCCGTCGCTGGTCAGGCGCGCGGTGCTCGACTCCGGGCTGAACGTGACCATTGCACCGGCAGAGGGGGGCCGCGTTTCGTACTTGAAATGGCTTGTCTCGGGTAGGGATCTCTCATTGATCGACGGCGTGCGCGATGAGGTCCTCCCCATCCACACTTTGCTCGGACCATTGGTCCGTGAGCCACAATCGTATCGGGTGCACTTCGTCGACTCGTCTCAATATGAGCTCTGGTCCAAGTCCGGAAAGCTCGGCACCGGCAAGCTTGGAGAACCGCTGACCGCCGAAGATCTCACACTCACACTCATCCAGGGAATCAAACGGGGGCCCCGGGCCGGCGCCGACTACAAAATTCGAGTCAAACCGCTGGATCAAGTGCTCAAGAATCTGCTTCTCGTCCTGCATGTGACGATTCCCAAGTCGCTGACTCCAGGAGAGTCCATCAACGTTGTCAAGCTTGAGTATGCGGACCCCTCGCCGTATCTTGCCGCTACGTTTCTGCAGAAGCTCATGGACGTCTATCTTGACGAACGACAGGGCTGGAAGACGGAAGATGCGGGTGCTGCCGAGGCCTTTGTTGGCAAACAGCTGCAGATGGTGCGGGAGTCGCGAGACCAGATCCAGTCCAGGCTAGCCGAGTACAAGACCCACAACCCGGTCGTGGTCTTGGACGACGAAGCGCGGGGCATGGTCGAGCAGATGGGTAGGTACGAGGAGCAGCGAGTTGCAGCAAAGCTTCAAGCTGCTGCGTTTGCCGATCTCCAGAAGACGCTGGCCCGTCCGAATCCGCCGCTCGGAGCCTATCTGTTCGGTGAAGCCAACGACACGGTTTTGGGGAATATGGCAATCTCTCTCTCTCAAGCGCGAGAGAAGCTGACAGATCTCGAATCCCGTTTCCAAGGACCCGTTCCCGAGGTTCGCGATCAGCGCGCCCAAGTGGCAGGGCAGCTTGAAGCCATTCGCAACTACGTTTCCAGCCGTCACCGGCGGGCGCAGGAGAATCTGGGAACGCTCAATTCGATTATTGGCCAGTTTCAAGAGAAACTGAAGACCGTGCCGGCGGCAGCGCTTGGGGTTGCCCAGCTCACGCGCGAATCCGAGGTGTACGACAAGACCTACGGCTACCTTCTCGAACGCCAGCAGCAGGCGGCCATCGCGAAGGCGTCCACGCTGTCCAAGAACCGCATCCTCGACATGCCTGAGCTGCCCGTCTGGGAAGACTCGCCGAACCTTTTGCTGCGCCTCTCCAGCGTCCTCATTGGCCTACTCTTGGGCATGGGAATCGTCGTGTTCCGCGCCTTGTTCTCGCGCAAGTTCCAGGGTCTGGCCGATGTTCGCAGGTGTGTTGGACGCGTGCAGATCCTGGCAGCTATCCCTTGGCGCACAAGCGGTCGTGGACAAGACAAGGGCAAGCTGGCGGCCGACCACCCAGTGGACCTCTTTACACTCCCTGCGAGCTCGTCCTTTGTGGAAGCCTTCCGCGGGGTCCGTGCGAGGCTCTGCGCATGGGACAAGACCGAGGGAGGCAAGATCATTGTCGTCACCTCCCCGAGCGATGGCGACGGCAAGACCACCTGCACGCGCTCGCTGGCCTCAGCGCTGTGGGGCGGGGGCAAGAGCGTGCTTATCGTGGATGCGAACCTGCGACGTCCGGCAGAGGGCCTTGAGGGTCCGTGTGCCCCGGGGTTACGGGACGTGCTGAGAGATACCTGCCTGTGGTGGCGGGTTTTGCAGCCCGTTCCGCAGACGTTGTCGAGGTTCTACTGCCTTCCCTCCGGTGGGGCAGACCGACCTGAGCTGCTTGCCACCGAACGAATGCTACTCCTCATCGGCGAATTGCGAGAAGCCTTCGATTTTGTGCTCATCGACTGTCCGAGCTTCCCGCGGGCTTCGGATGCGCTGACTCTTTCGCAAATAGCCGACGCCACGATAAGCGTCGTCCGACTGACGAAGACAAAGAAAGATGTCGGATACGAGCACATCACTCAGCTTGCGCCAGCAGCCCGCTTTTACGGGGTGATAGTCAACAATGCCGGCGTGGAACGTATCCGTGCAGCCACCGAAATTGAGTCGCCTCCGATGGGGGGACTTCCAGGCGAGACGATGGACGCCAGTCCTGCCCGCGCTGATGTGAAACCCATCGTACCGATTCCTACTGGCCCGGCGACGGCTCGGCGCGCTAGAACAACCAGTGTGCACAGCAGTCGGGCCCTGGAAACCCAGAAACTTCCTGGCAGACGATAAGGTTTCCTCCCTCCGGGCGAGTTGGTTGTTGCATTCCAATAGAGGATCGCGTTTGCATGCTTGGGCGTTGTCAGGGAGTCGTTCGATGACTGAACGGCAGTCAATCCGCGCGATCTTGGTGGATCCTTCGCTCTTTACCGCGCCCTATGATGCCGCACTCAACGGGGGTCTGACTTGCTGCGGGCATCGAGCCCATTTGGGCAGTACGTCCTGTGCGCAAAGGCGACGAGCCATCCATTCCCGAGCGTTACGTTGATGCACTATTCTTGGACCCAATGACCTGGCTTCCAACCGCTCTGCGCAAGCCGATTAAAGGCTTTGCACACGCTTGGGGGCTCATAAAACTCGCAGCCCGCATACGCAGGCATGCGCCCCATGTTGTGCACTTCCAATGGGCGGTGCTTCCTGCGCTGGACGCTTTAGCAATGATTCTCATCCGCCAGAAATGCCTAGTTGTTCTCACCGTTCACGACACCACTTCATACAATGGGGACCACATCTCGATGTGGCAATCCGCCGCATTCGACCTACCAATAAAACTAGCCGATCGAGTTATCGTTCACACCGAAGGAGCAAGAAAAGCGCTGCTCCGACGAGGTGTTCCCGCTGCGAAGCTCGCCGTCATTCCCCATGGTCCTCTGACGCTACCCGTTCCGCCATCGCAGAGAACGACAGGCCGGGACCCGCGCTGGACGTTCTTGCTATTCGGAGCGATCAAGCCCTACAAAGGCGCTGAACGTTTTCGTCGAAGCTATTGCCCTACTTCCTAAAGACGTGCGACAACGTGCGCGATTCATCATAGCTGGCCGACAGCGCATGGATCCGGCGCCTCTTTGTGCGCGCATTGCCGATCTGAATCTACGGGACGTTGTCGAATTGCAGCCGCGCCGCTTTACCGACCAAGAGATGGCCGATCTGTTTGCCGAGACGGATTGCTTCGTGTTTCCGTATCGCCAGATTGACGCGAGTGGCGTCTATTTTCTAGCAAAGTCGCTCTCCAAATGGATGATTGCTAGTAATGTTGGAGTTTTCGCTGAAGACCTGAGAGATGGC
This sequence comes from uncultured delta proteobacterium, assembly GCA_963723955.1. Lineage (GTDB taxonomy): Bacteria > Myxococcota_A > Polyangia > Fen-1088 > Fen-1088 > Fen-1118. The sequence goes on along the minus strand of CAVRSU010000009.1, from coordinate 49,516 downwards.
GTTGATGGCGTTCTTGTACCACCTGTCAATCCAAAGGCACTCGCTGTCGCGCTCGAATGCGCGATTCATGAACGACCGACATTCCCAGCTAGATCTCCCAGCTCGGATTGGACAACGATTGGGCTTGCCACACTCCAAATATACAAGAGTACCCTTCGCCCTATTGGTGGCGTGTGAAGTAGCGTCGCATGAAAGGGCCCATCAGTATTTCGGATTCTGGACCAAGACGGCCGCGCTGGCTGCTTATAGGCGCCGCCGAGCCAATGAGCCAAGATGAAGTCGGGGGACACGAGGTCATGCTCATGCGCTTGGCGGATGAGCTGTCTCGTCAAGGCGTAGTCGAACCGCGGTTGCTTGCACGTCCAGGTACGGCCTTGCGCAGTCGCGCTGCGAAGTACGCTCCTGCGGTCGACCTCGCACCAGTGCTCACCGATCGACAACCTGCCCGTCTTCTTAGGCACTGGGTGCAAGACATACGCGCCTTGATACGCGTCGTAGGTCTAGAAGATCCTGAAGTCTGCGTCCTTGCTGATGGATGCATTCTTGAGCACCCATTGCTCGCATTGACTCTAGCGGTAATGCGCCGGAAATTCGTCATCTACGTGCCAATTACCGAAGCGACTACGGAGCTTGGCTTTCGTAGTGGGCCGGTGCGCGACCGCATCATGAAGCTGGGCTTCGTCAATTTGCCCCGCGCTTGGATCGTCCTCACGCGCGAGCAGGCTCTTTCGTTCGCAAGTTGGACCGGCGTCAGGCGTCCCATTGTCGTGCTGCCGAACAGTGTAGCCCCACACATCGAAGCTGTCGCAAATCGGGAGGAGCGTGCCATTACGAGCCCGCATGCAAACCGCGACCTTCGCGTTCTCGTGCTCGGCCGGCTGGATCTATATCAGAAGGGACTTGACCTGCTGCTGACTCATCTTGAGCGGAACCTAGACAGGCTCGAAGGAATCACTGTCACACTGGTGGGCGAAGGCCTGGGGCGTGACCTCATTACCGCAAGGCTCAACAAATCGCTGCCGCTAGCAAAGTTGCTTCGCATCGCACCTTGGTCAGATACCGTTGAAGTCATGCGAAGTCACGACGTGCTGCTTATGCCGTCGAGGTTTGAAGGTGTGCCTTTGGTCATGCTGGAAGCAATGGCCTTGGGTCTCCCGGTCGTTGCTTCGGACCTACCTGGGCCCCGTGAGTTCCTTGCTTCAACTTGTCTGTTTCCCGTGGGGGACCTCCATCGAGCCTTTGAACAGGTTAATGCTCTCCGGGATCCGCTTGAAGCGAACCGGATCGCCGCCCGGAATCTGGCTGTCTTTGCCGAACTTGCATCAGGCTCAGCATTCTCGTCGGCCGTCGATCACATCACCCGAAGCCTAGCAGGAGCGGACGCGGCTACGCCTTACAGACCGCAAGCGCGCTAGTGAACGTATGACCGGCTCACCCATTGATCGGACCCCACCGGGAGCTACCTGGGCAACAACTGCAGTGTTGGTCGGGTGTATATTCCTCCAGCGATTCTGCATCCCCCTCGGAACCCTAAGACTTCCTCTTGTAATCCCGATTGCACTCTGTGTCTTTCTCATTCTGGGCCTTCAGCGGCAATTGCTTGTTTCGAAATCCTCTCTTCTCAAGTACTTGCTACTCTTCTCTTCCATCGCTTGCTCCACATGTTTAGCGATTGTCTCGCCACCCTTGGGTACCGAAATCTCCATTAGTTCTGCTTTGCTTCTGGCCGTGCTCTATGCCTTCCTTGTCGTACGTGTTCGAGTGGCTCCCACTGTTGCGGCAACACTCGCCATCTTTCGCAACATCATGATCATAGTTGCGGTTTGCGGCTGCCTTCAATTTGCGATTCAATTCGTTGGCCTGCGGCTTTTCTCGTTCGCATCGATTGTTCCCGATTCGTTCTTGTTGGAAAAGGGCTATGCCACGCTTTCACCTCTGCGGTATGGGGCGACCGTCTTCAAATCGAACGGCCTGTTTCTGCTGGAACCATCCTTCTTTTCGCAGTTTGTCGCGCTTGCCCTGGTCATCGAGTTTCTCCATTTTCGCAGCCGACTGCGCATGGCAACCCTGAGCCTCGCGCTTTGCGTGGCTTTTTCAGGGACGGGTCTGCTTGTTCTCGGGTGCGCAGTAGTCGTTGCAAGCTCTACGGACCGTCGCAACATTCTCCGTGCGGCCCAATTTGTGCTCATTGCTGGCTTCGTTGCTGTCGCCTTCGCAGTGCTGGCACCAGCCGAATACGTCCAAGTGTTTGTTGGTCGCGCTACGGAGATCAACTCCACACAGTCGAGTGCCTTCATGCGGTTCGTGGCACCCCACTTGGCGACCATACAACTGGGCTCGAATCCAAGAATAGCGCTCGGCTTCGGTCCGGGCTCCTCTGAACGCTTCACTGTTTTCGAAGTGAACACAACATTCAATGCACTAAACAAGTTGCTCATTGAGTACGGCCTGCCAGGGCTACTGCTGTGCTTGCGGCTTTTGTTGTCCGTCTTGTATCGAGCTGACCTGCGGGTGGTGTCGGTCGCGGGGCTATTCCTCTACATCATTGGTGGCGGATACCTGTTGAACCCTTCGATTGTCTTCTTGCTCGCGGCCCTATTCGCCTGGAGTCGCCGTGTCTTACAAACCTGATAACACGGCCAAGTGATCCTATGAAACAGAGTCTACGGCGAGCGTCCAAATGCCTTCTTGAATGCGCGCGCGCTTGCCGGATACTGTCCAGTTGACAGCTGGGCATTGTAATCAGTAGCCTTGTAGTCCCAGTAGCTATGAAACAATATGTTGTTCTTCCGAATCCAAACCGCCATGTTCTGGATAAACACAGGATCGTCGGCAAAACCGTGACCATCAGGACGAACTCCCGTTCCCCATTCGGGAACCGCGATGCGCTTTCTGTGCTTGGCCGCGAACTCGGTCAGCCAATTCAGCCCAAAGGGCTGTGAAGTCATATAGTTCCATCGAACGTGTGCATCGCTGTCTTCCGCACGCCAAGATTGATTATAGATGTCGACGCCGATGATATCCACGAACTCATCGCCAGGGTAGACAAGATCTGGGGCGATCTTGCCCTTGCCGACATTGGGATTCCAGACCATTTTAAAGTTCGACCCACTGGTTGCCCGCAAGGCGCGCACAATCCGCGCGAAGAACGCCTTGAATGCCTCGGGATTCTTAGATGCGGCCCAGGGAAACCAGTCGCCATTAAATTCGAGGCCAATACGCAAGTAGGCGTCTTTGCCGCCCGCTTCCACAATGGTTCTACCGAGCGTAGCAAAATAGTTATCGTATTCCCCATCGGCGCCGGCCTGCAGTGTTCCGCCCGTCTTCGGAAGCATAGGGACGGAGACAGACAAGAGTTTTCCGGTCTTCTTCCAACATCCAAAGATCCATCGGGCCGATGGCTCAAGCTCCGTCCAGTCGCCATAGGCGATGAAGTCACTGGTGCCGTCTGTTGGCCTGCCCAGATAGGCCTCAAATTCCGGCACGAGTGCCGCGCCCGTGCACCCTGCGCCCTTGTAGACGAACAACTGCGGCTTGGCGACGGCTACGCGGCTTCCTAATATGGACGCGCAAACTACCAGGAGAGTGGAAAGGCAACGAATCGACTGCATGCCAGGTGAAGAAGTATGCGCGCTAGCCGGCAGGATTCAACATGCGTTGTGACCCTTGTTGCTGGCGACCTACGCATGGCGCCAAGCCACCTCTGGCTATGCTTGGCCGGCGACCGGCGTTCGTGCGCGGAGGTGGAGTATTTGTGGCGAAATCACGCTGGTCAACGCGTTAGCGATGTGTTTTCCTTTGACGTCAGTTGCTCGTACCTTTCTGGCGTTCAACGACGACAATATGGCACGCCTCGAAGAGACAAAATTCACGGCGCACGCAGGTGATGGAAGCGTTCCAGGGTGTTCGCGTCCTGTAAGTGGCCCTCTTGTGTCCGCTCTTGGGATACAAGGCCTGCGCGACGGCTCGACTCACCCCGTCGATCGGCATTGGCTCCGGGTGCAATATCAAGCCAATCGGATCCGCCTGGTGCGTACCGGAGCGCTGTCGTGATTCTCTGGGCGCCGATCTCAATCCTAATCTTGACGTTGGTTTACACCTATGTCGGCTACCCCCTAGTTATCGGTGTGCTTGCGCGCTTGTCCCCTTCGAGGTCGGGGCCCGAGAGCTCGTCGTCCGCGGCCATAGTGACGATCTGTCTTAGCGTCCATAACGGCGCGATGTTCCTGCCGGCGAAGGTCGAGTCGCTTCTGGCACAGGACTACCCCGCTGAGCAAATTGAGGTTCTCATCTTCTGCGATGGTTGCTCCGATGAAAGCGAGAAGATTGCTCGCAGTCTAGCCGCTTCCCCGTCCGCAGGCGGTCGCATCCGGGTACTGTCGGCCTGGAAACGGCAGGGTAAGCCATCAGCGTTGAATGCGCTTCGCGCGGAGGCACGCGGTGACCTGCTCTTGCTTTGCGACGTTCGCCAACCCTTTTCTACGAATGCTGTCCGCGCATTGGTGGGCGCCATGAGCGACGATCGGGTCGGGTGCGCAACCGGCAACGTCCTGGCGTCGGGAGGCGCGGGCAGCGGGGTCTACTGGCGGTACGAAAAGTGGATCCGACGACAAGAGTCCCGCTTTCGCGGCGTCGTCGGCGTAAATGGCGCGATCGCCATGCTGAGACGCTGCGACCTCATGCCCTTGCCGGAAGATCTACTCCTCGACGATGTCTATATCCCCATGACGCTCGCTCTGCTCGGCCGCCGCGCTAGATTCGTCAACGAGGCCGAAGCCTACGACACGGCTTTCGAGGACGAGCAAGAGTTCCGACGGAAAGTGCGCACGCTTGCCGGCAACTACCAACTTTTCTCGATGATGCCTGCACTGTTGGTGCCATTTAGAAATCCCATTTGGTTCGAGACGGTGTCGCACAAGATCCTTCGTCTGCTCGCCCCTTGGCTGATGCTTGTTCTCGCCGGCACCTCGTTGGCATCGAGCATATCGCAGGTGGGGACGGGCGCGGTCTGGATGCGCAGCCTCGTGGCTGCGCAACTCATCTTTTATACGGCCGCCGCGTTGGGTCGGCGCGCAGGGCGCGCGGCAGGAATAGCCCGAACGTTCCTGGTCCTGAATGCCGCAGCTGTCGTCGGGCTCGTGCAATATCTCAGGGGTCGTCAGCGTGTCACGTGGTGACCAGCAAGTATCCGGCACAGTTGCTATTTCGTCCAGGTCAGGTTACCGGCATCTAGCGAGATCTCGTAATAGCCGTGCGAATTCCATGCGAGCTTCGTTCCACCCTGGCTTAGGCTGCCACCGTCCACGGTCACACGCAGCACTTTTCCGGGCGGCATATGCGCGGGTAACGTCCACGTCCAGGTGTTCCCCGTTGGCGCTAGCTGCTCAAACATCTGCTGACCTCGAGCGTACGCGGCCACTGCCCCGAACGTGTCGAGCCAGACGTCGCCAAGTGACTTCGCGTAGGCGAGGCTGGTCGTGATCTCTGAAATGTCCACGCCATCCTCCCAATTTTCGGACGTGGGTAGGATCGAGTGAAACATGAAGATGTCCCAGTTCCCGCCGCTCCGAGCGCTGTCGATGGAAGCGTTGAAATCCATCGCGGTGTGGCTCGCTACAACACCAAAACACGGTAGATTGTACCAGTCGGTGACGCCAGAACCAGGAACCATACCGCCCTCCACCCCGCGCGCTGCCAGAAAATATGGCTCTGCATACGAGTTCCACCCCGTATCTCCGAACGGCGCTGTGAACGAGTAAACGGCTTTCACGCCCAGGTGCGAGATGATGTAATTGGTCGCTGCGGTGATCTCCCACACTTGGGTGTCGCCTTGCGGGCAATCACTCAAGTCCGAATGGCAGTGACTCCATGTGTGATTGGCGATTTCTGATCCGGCGGTGGCGATGTCCGACCATTTGGTGTCGTAACCCGACATGACACTGGCAGAAGGATTGACAAAGAACGTCATCGGAACGCCCGTGGCCTTGAGCTCTGGCAGGTGTTCCATTTGCGATGGCTGCGAGTCGTCGAACGTGTACGAGACAGCGGATTTGAAACCAGCCCACGGCAAGACCCTCAGATTTGGGGCAGCCACGATCGCGCTGGGCTCCGAAATGCTAGCTGTTGGCGGTGCAGGCGGGGGATCGGCACGCGTGATGATGCCGGCGTCGTTGCCAGTACTGCTGCCTCCGTCAGTCGTAGTTGGTGCTCCCAAATCTCCAGTGAAACTCCCGCCGTCGGTATCCACCGGTGTGCCACCGTCGCTGCTTCCGCCAGTGATCGGAACATCCGCGGAACTCGCAGCGCCGGTGTCCGTTGCTGCTCCCCCGGTGCCTCCATCGGATGCGCTCCAAGTGCCGCCGCACTCCACTGCGATCGTCAGCTCGGTCAGCAAAGCCCATAGAACCGGAAACCTACATTCCGAAGCCATGATTCCGGAAGGGTAGCACAATTGCAATACCAGACTTGCCACATTGCGCCCTCTTTTCAAGAATGGCGCTGATGGCTTGGAGCGGCATTCCACCCTCCACTTTCCGCGGTGGGAACACAGGCACGCCGGGGCGGAGCCAGGTATACTCTCCTACACATTGAGAATTATCGCCCTGCTCACGGCTTTTGTGGCCGCCTGCTCGTTCAAAACGGAGGACCGCAAACCGGCGGTTGTTACAGACAGTGGTTTTGATTTTGTCCTCATAGACGTTGGTTTCAATGCAAGGACCGGGACAGCAGGTGCTTGGAACGCTACAGCCAGCACCGGCAGGATAGAACTCGACGACCCAGATCACTATGCGGGCGGAACAGACTGCGCAGTAATCGTGACAGATGGGGCTGGTAGCAATACCTACATTTCGTCACCGCTGTTCGCTGCGATCGACTTTACCAACAGCTATCCGGTGCTAGCGGTCAAGGTGACGAATACGGCTGCTTTAAGGCCACTTGCGTGGATGGAGGTTTACGCGTGTTCGGACGCGAACGTAAATACGTGGACCAACTACGTGGAATGGCAATGGGGCACGACTTCGGATGTGCCATCCCAAATGTGGGTTTCTCCTGATGGCTCATGGGTGCTGATACCGCTACCGTGGAACACGGCTGGCGTTACCGCGGGCAACCCTATTCGATCAGCAATGCGGCACTTCCGTATTCGGTTGCACGACAAAGGGGCATCAAATGCTTTTACAGATCCAGCAGAAATCCGAATTGGTGCGTTCGGGATGGCCAGAGAAGCCATACGGGAGTTTCCCAACGGCGTGATCACAATCTCGTTCGATGATGCCACCAGCACTGTCTACACCCTTGGCTATCCAGTTCTGGCAGCGCGCGGGATACCCGCAGTCACTTACGTAATCTCTGAGGCAATCGACACCGACTCCTTTATGACGACCGAGCAGCTAAATACATTGGCAGCCAACGGCTGGGATGTGAGCCTACACTGCTACACGCTGGACGCGCATACGAGTGGCTACCCGATAATGGGTCCAACAGCGGCAGCGCAGGACTTAGCAGCGGCCCTATCGCTGCATGTTGATAGAGGGTGGGACACAAAACATATGGCGTACCCGCATGGGTATTTCGACGCACCCACCGTTGACGCGATAATGTCCACAGGAATATCTACTGCAAGAACCGTGTACGCGTTCGGATCTGGCGCCAACATGATCTGCGAATCGTGGCCGCCAGTGAATAAAGGCAGGCTCATGGCGTACGAACCGGCCAATATCTCACTGGCCGGTTTGCTAGGATTGGTAAACAATGTGAAACAAAACCACAGTTGGGGGATGCCAGTTCTTCACAACATGACTACATCGGCATCGACAGGGGAGATCCTGAGCGTCGACGACTTGGCCACATTCACCGACTATGCTCTGTCTCAGGGGGTCCCTTTCCGAACGATGTCGCAGCTCGCACCATGAAGATGCGCAGCTCTCGCAGCATCAGTGCGCCAGTACAAGTTGGGATTCGTGGCTCTCAGCTCGATGGAGATCCTTGCCCCCCTCTCATGACGTAGATGCGTCTGCACATGACTTTGTTGGTCGATAGGTAAGAGAAGCTCCATTTCCGCTTCACCGAATTTCCGCAAAAAGCCAATGTTCGACAAGGCGCCGAGCGTCAGCTAGACAAGAAGCAGCTTTCTACCCAGCGAGTTGCTCCGCTTTGCGAAACCTGTCAGCGAGAATGAGATAGCGGCGGGCCTAGTTTACCGTCGCACCTCCTGTGTCCCGGCAGGTGGGTTGATCCAGACTTCGGTGGGCTGGGTTGGTGGCATCGGCTGGCTGGCTGTGAAGCGCTTCGGATGGGCGTCGTACAACTGTGAGAACGCGGGTGCGGGCTTCCACGCGTTGTTCATGGGCGATGCCGTGGTGGACATCGTGTGGTGTCAGCAGGCCAATGAGTCGCGCAGCCCCTCATGTGTCGTACATTCAGCTAGATGGGGTTAAAGTACGTGTCCTCTGCCATTACCCGAAAAGCAGCCAGTGACTGTGGCGACGTATCGATAGGCCAGTCGATATCTACCGCATTGAACCAAGTGAGTGCCCGGATTTGCGGATACGACGACTGCAGAGCTGGGACAATCCCGGCAATCCATGCCGCTTTGTTGCCGCCTATCTCGGTGGACGCGGTTTCTGCGACTATGATTGGTTTCCCCTTGGTCGCAAGCCCCGGGTAAATTGGCGCGGCGATGTCGGAAAATTCCTGCCACTTGCTACCATAGGACTGGGTTGTTCCCCAGTTGTACCCATCGAAGCCAGTCCAATCAACGTAGTCGTCGCCTGGGTAGTACTGTGTCCAATCATTCCACGGACTGTCTGGGACTGAGTCTGCGTTCGGGCAAAATACCCAAAGTACGTTGCTTGCACCCTCAGCCGTAAAGATATCGTGAACATGTCGATAGGCCGCGATGTACTTCTGAGTCGCTTCGGCATTGGCTCCATTCTTCACCCCGCCCCACGGAAACCAATCACCGTTCATCTCGTGTCCCCAGCGAAGTAAGATTGGCTTACTCGCTTGCCTCGACTGCTGCGCGCGCGTCTGGATCATGTCGTCGTACGTGCCGCCAATGATGTCGTCGAGGGGTATGCCAGATTTCTCCTGGATGGGCTGCCAAGTGATCAACGGAATACGACCAGCCTGAATATCCGATGTCGCGGCGTCACCGATAAAGTTGCCATTCCAGTCATGGAACGAGTGCCGAATCGCAAGACTGCGACCGATCATAGTTTCGAATGCACCCACGGATACAGCGCCGGGTAATGCGCCCAGCAACGCCCCTTGCGCCGGTACTGCCAAGATCTTGCCGTCTCCCGCGTCGTTGGAGGCTTTCCAGTCTCCGCCCTTGGCGCCCGAGCACCCTGCCAGGGCGAGCAAAATCAAGCCGACACAAAATGGGCGCCTCATCTCCGGTAACTCGTGCTGAGAAAAACGACTAATCCTGTCCCTCTGACGCTAGAAAGCCCTGATGGTGAGAATATCAGATAACTGTACCGTGCGCCAGCAACGGACATCAGCGAGTGACCACGTGTGACGCGTAATGATTTCCGTGCGGAGCTCGTCAACGCTTCGCAGGACGTTCTGGCCTTCTAAAGACGGAGCGCATTCCCAAGGAGATCAAACGGCGGACCGAACGGGAAGGTTGCAACGCGGCTGCGCAACATAGGCGGATGTTGGCGTGTATGAGATTACCACCGGCGCGATCATACGCGGCGGCTTGTTTGCAGGTCCAAGAAACAATCCTAGTTCGATATGAAAAGCGTTCCCAAACGGACATCGCCGCAATCATGCGCTCTTGCTCCTCGGGCATGAATTCCGGCTCACACTTCATTCGATTGTAGAAATTGCGCCGCACCAATTCCAGCATCTCTATTTGGCGGCGAACTCTTGTGCCGGAAATGCTGTTTCCGTGCATGCGGTAGCGAAGAAGCACATCCGGTATGACAAGCCCTGGGCGATTTGCCAAGATCATTCGACCAAAGAGCTCGGTATCTTCGCAGGGTTCAAACTTTGAATTGTAGCCCCCCAATGACCTTGCCAGGCTCGTTGAATAGGTAACACTAGGATGCGTAAAGGTTATTGGTTCGCGACGTCGAATCTTCCCGTCGAGTGACTCAAGGCTCGTCGGCTGTGGCTTGTATTGGGACACAGTATGCCCTAGCTTATCAATGACATCGACATACGACCCGCAAAATCCGAGACTGGGATTTTCGCGAAGATAACCTATCTGAACCTCAAGTCGGCGCGGGAGCATGATATCATCCGCATCCATTCGGGCGATGAATTCGCCCGATGCGGCTCGAATACCAACGTTCAATGCGGACGAGATCCCTTCATTTGCCTGACTTATAACGCGAACTCTTGTGTCTCTCTTAGCAATGTCAGCCAGAATTTTTGATGACCCGTCGGTTGAGCCGTCGTCAACAACGAGTAGTTCGAAAGCTGCATGCGTTTGCGCCAAGACGCTTTCTATGGCCACGCGCAGAAACATTTCGCCATTGAATACGGGCATGAGTACGGTGACGTCATGAGGCATAATGCGGAATTCCTATATGGACGGATAAAGTAGGGGCGAACTGCTCAGCCACTCGGAAACATATCGAGACAGCTTGCCATATCGGTTGTCTAAGAAAGCGACTTGCTGTGCCAGTAAGCATCCCAAAAGCAAACCATGCAGACGATCGGTGTCGATGTTGCCATAGCCTGTGAAGGTTCGAAGCGCGCGGGCAATGATGTGACCACGAAGGCGATACCAAAGCCAAACAGGCATCCGGCGCGTGGGATCTACACCAAGATGCATCGCTTTTCGTATGCTACGCCACGCCAGCATTTCGCGTCTTTCAACTATGTCTTCCCAATCAAATGGCAGACATCCTCGGGGCGACGACAATGTCTCATTGTCACGGCGTCGCATCATCAGGCAACGCGTGCTTGCTCTGCCTTCACGGTATTTCACAAACTCTGGCCAAAGCGCGTGCGCCATATCGGGCATCAAGGCCCCACGCCCTGCTGTTACAGCCTGAACGGCATCGAGTGACGACTTGTCGCGCACAAATATGTGGAGATTGGAGTGACTAAGCATGGATTCCAGCGAGCGGCGCTGACGGCTTGCATTGTCAAAGTGGATGCTCTGGGGGAGTATTACAATTCGACGGTTCGGAAACGCCTTGATGACAGCCTCCCGCATTCCTTGCAAATCAGGATAGAGATCGCCGAGATTCCCTCCTCCTTGAAAGACGATGGGGATCTCGTCCGACATCCGCCTCATCCTATTGACGAAAGAGGTTTTCAGCTTGACGCCTCCCTCAGAGGCTTCGTCCATCTTGCACACATCAAAGAACGTCATTCGAACGACGGGCGTGATCCTTGAGCGCTCGAAGAAACGCTCAGTGCCCGCGTTGATCAGGAGATCACCGACGTTGAAATACAAGGGGACGTCCAGATAGGCGACGCACGTCCCCTTGGGCAACAGCACATGCAGGAGGTCGAGCTGGCTGGACAGTCGGTCCATCAATGAACTGTGCTTTTGCTGCGCGTGCGTGTCGAGTGGCATTGTTCCCTCAAATGCGAAGAATGAGGAGTGAGAGCACTGCAATCTTCTTCGAAGTCCCTACATCCCTCGCGATTCCTCGTCCCCGATAGGATCGCCAATTGTATCTGAGTAATACCATTTTTCGCTAGCCAGGTGCTTTCTGCCCTCTTGCTGCACTGCGGCGACACAGTTTCTTTGCCTTTTCGACACCTCGCCGAAGATTCCAACTTGTGAATTCCAAAACATTCGCCAAGAGCTGGTGCGACGAGGTATATTCAAGATTGTTATCACCTAGCTTTCCGGACAAGAACGCTCTCATTTGATGCGTATACCATTGAGCTTGGGGGCGATCACGAAGATCCGCGTAGGATGGCGCGGGGATTTGGGGAATCACACCGAGTGACACGAAATGACTTGAGTTAATGCAGTACAATTCGTGGCAATTATTGCCCAACGCTCTAAACCTAATGGGTTTCTGGATGTTGGCGAATATGTTTTGTGAATCTTTTGACATATAGCATCCGGTCATTAGTCCGGTAGCCAGATTTAGCGTCAACGACCAGTCGCCCGCGTAGCAGAACTCCTTCCGCTTTACCAAGAAGTTCTTCATTGTGAAATCGAACAGAGGTGACCTGAACGCTTCTGCAAATCTTCCGTATTCTTCTGCCGAGTATTTCGTCAGAAGGGCAATCTTTCTTTCAAGATGGCTCCGGGTCGCAACAACTTGGGGCGCGGCTCCCGCCTCACGAAGACAGACATTCTTGATCTCTTCCAAGTGGGGGATGTATCCATCGTAGAGATTCAATTGAATCGTAAAGGAACATCCGGCCTCTCTAACCTTCTTGACATTGGAAAAGAATGCACCCAGCTTCTTTATTCTCAGTAGCTCCAGGTAATGAAAAGAGAAGGCAAAGTGCAATCTCTCCAGCATGTCCTTCGGCAACGCAAGGATCTTCTCAAACCTCGGGTTAATAGTCCCATTGGTGGTTACATTGACATGGTGCCCCTGCAGCAACACATTGCGAATGATGTCAGGCATTTCTCTTGGGATAAGAGTTTCGCCTGCGCCACAAATGCTTATATAGCAAACCCCGCCGAGACGGTCTATTGACAATGCTTCGCCGATCCTCTCGGGGCTGTATCTGAAGTCCGGAAGTCTTTCTGTCCTGTATTGGTTTTGTACCACATAGCAATAGCTACATTTCATGTTGCAAGATGTGACAGGCACAAGACATTCAATGAATCTCTTAATTAGAGCCATTGCGCCTCCATTTCTACAGTAGGCCACTCTCCCATCGGTTCATCAGCAATCAACTGTTGGTATATCAACACGGTTCGCTCCTTTGAGCCACGATAACGATAGGTGTCGACGCGCATGTGAACCATTTAGCGACCGAGCAAAATGCGAAGGTGAACAATCAGATCGCGCGCAAGGAGTCGAAGAAAAAGCGCGTAGACAACCATTCCGACAGCGACCATAACCGCAACGCGAACAATGGGCAACAGGCCGTGCAAGCCGAGACCTACAATAAAGACAGAGCCAGCCATCAGTATTGCTCCGAAGCACGGTAGAAGAGCACAGGAAGCGAGAGGCCACAGTCGCACACCAGTGCAACGGCGAAGTAGCGCCAAGCTGAAGGGCAGTGTTAGATATGATCTTGCTACGTACGCAGCAACGGTAACTACAAGCCCGAATGGCGACGCAATCGCTATCGCTGCGACTGAACCAACGAGTAAGACAAAGACACCCAAAGCGGATAGATCGGAGCGCCCCACCGCTGACAGTCCGGGCCAGACTAGGTACTGCAGTGTGACGGGGAAGACGCTCAGACACATGATCTGCAGCAGCCTGCCACTAAGCGCCCAGCTTGGACCGAACGCCAGAGGCACCAGGTCGTTAGCCAGGACAAGGAGCCCAATGTAGGCAGGAAATGTGAAGAATCCACTGACTTGGACCATGCGCCGAAACGCCCGATCAAAGGTGGGTCGATCGTTTTGAAGTCGAGAAAGCGCGGGCAAAGCCACCGAAGCAAATGGTGTCATGGTGAACTGCGCAACCATTTCTAGGCACCGCGAGGCTACGCGCACATATCCCACAGCGGCAGGCCCGATGAAATAGCCGATCATCAGGTCCATGACACGTCCGCCGAGAACACCGATGAATGAGGTCGCTATCATGTGGACACCGAACCGAGCCATCTTTCGCAGCGATTGCGCGGAAAGGCGAACCTTGGGCACCCAGGGATAGGCTTTCCAGATGAACAGTACCGACATGAAGGAAAACAGCAGCCGTTGGCAAACCAGACTCCACACGCCAAAGCCTCCAAGCGCCAAACCGATGCTTGCAGTCCCACTGAAGACGTTCGCCGCTAGACTGCGAAGCGCCAGCGATTTGAATCCGAATGATCGCGTAAGTCGAGCCTCATGGGTTGCGGACAAGGCCCCCAAAGGCAGCATCAGCGAAAGCGCGCGCAATACCGGTGTAAGTAGCGGTATTCCGAACAGCTTTCCAAAGAGTGGGGCACCAAGAAGGATCGCCACGCAGAGCACGGCTGATGCGGCAAGATTGCTCCAAAAACAAGTATCCGCATCCAACTCGGACGCTTCTTCATTCTGGATTAGCGCTTCCGGTAAGCCGCCTCGCATCAACGGCGCGAGGAGCTCGATGAGAGATGATGAAACCGCCACCAGACCGATATCCGCGGGTGACAGCAACCGCGCCAGTAGCATGAAGACGACAAAACTAGTGGCCTGATAGCCTCCGTTCTGGATTGTCGACCAAAACGCGGAACGTGCTACGTGCGTTCCCAGTGACGTGCTCACGAGTTGCGCCTCGGGCATCGGCCACGGTGTGAAACATCGGGTGAAAGCTGCGTATGCATGGCTTGGTGGCTTGCGCGTCGTATGCTCCCCATGTTTTCACGCGGCAAAACGTCTGATTCTGCAGATGGCAACTCAGCAAAAGCTCGCCTTCGAGCAGATTGGCCAGGATGCAGCAAGCCGCGGATTATGCGCCTTTTCCAATATATTTCAACATGCGTTGTGCCCCTTGTCGCTAGCGACCCGCGCGTCGCGCCAGGCCACCTCTGGTTCTGCTTAGCCGTCGATCGGTGCGCCTGAGCTGCGGTGGATCATCTTTGGGTGACAATCAGGCCGGTCAACGAGTCAACTCTGCGCTTTGCTTCGGCGTCGATTACCCGTACCAAGTGATTTTCATGGTACCCGTAGGTGATGGAAGTCATCCAGGGTGTTCTCGTCCTATAGTTTATCCGTTCATGTCCACTCCCGGAATGGAAGGCCTGTGCAATGGCTCTACGGACTTGATCGAGCGGCGCTTACGAGACGCTTTGCGCCATATCGGGCGGAGGATCCTTCGAAGGGGATCGTCTCCGGGCTGTACCGCCGCGTCGTCGATGTGTGAGCGAGCGGCCCTATGGTCTGCCGGCTGCGCGCAAGCCGGGATTACCCAATGTCTTTCCAGAGGCCGTGCTGCTTCAGGTCTTCTACGAGCCTGTCGGCGATCACCTCCCAATTCAGCTCGCTATTCGCCGTCTGCGCAGCCCCCGCGCTGAGGCTTCTGACCAAATCGGCGTCTCCCATCACCTGTTCGATAGCTTCGGCAAGCGCCGTGGCGTCGCCCGGATCGAAGAGCAGGCCGTTGAATCGGTGCCTGACGATGTCGGGAAGCCCGCCGACCCGCGATGCGATAACCGGGCGGTGTGAACCGAATGCGCAAGCCAGCACGCCGCTCTGCGACGCGTCCTTGTAGGGAAGCACGACCGCAGTCGCGCTCTCGAAGAGAGAGACCCTCTCGGCAGATGAAACGAAAGTCGCGTTCACCGTTACGTTTGGCATTCCTTCGAGCCTTTCGCGATGGGCATCGAGCTCTGGACCGCACCCAACGATCACCAACCGGTGGGTTCGTCCCCGGGCGTGCAGAATGGCGGCGGCGTCTGCGAACGTGTCCACGCCTTTGTACTTGTGCATCCTACCAAAGAAAAGGGCGTGACCACTAGGCGGCGTAGGGGATTTCGGGCACATAAGCACCCCATGCTGCGAAGTGATGAGGTGCCCTCGCCACTGTGGGTGTCGTCGAACGAACTCGTTCGAGCAGAACTCACCATGTGTGACGAAGACGTGGGCCTGGTTGCGTCCATGATTGCGCAGCCAAAAGGTACGGCGAGGCAGGTTCGAGTCCTCACCGCTGTGTGGAGTCGGATCGTGAATCGTGAGGAGAATTGTGGTGAGGGGCCGGCACAAGCTCATAAGAATTGGGCTGAGATCGTCCGGTATCTCTTGGAAGTGGACCAGATGAGGGCGAAATGCGAGTCCCTTCAAGAGGGCTCGAGCCATGAGGGATACACCGTGCCTCCTTCTCAGATGCAAGCTCTCATGCGCAACCGTCAGGTTCGGGTGGGGGCTAACGTCGCTCACGTCCGAGGTCCCCGCTGGCTCATTGTTGTCGACGATCAGCATCACCTTAGCGCGACGTGCCATTGCATTGGCATATCGAAAACAGTACTCACCGAAGTATCTGGCCAGAATGACGATACGCATCTCGAGTCCTCGCTGGCTGCTCCGTAGTCGTCGGTCAGGATTCGTTGATTAGTGCCCTGGCCGATCGGTGTTCCTAGGCCGGTCCCTCATAAAACACCATCGAAATTTCTTGCTGAACCAGCCAGCACCGCCGGGAGCTTAGCCTGCACTTGCGCACGAAGGGCGGCGATGTTCTCTATGAACGAAAACAGCATCGTGCGCAGCCGACCTTCGACCAAAGCTTCGTTTGCCGGCAAGAGAAACGACCTTGAAAGCCCGAAATGATCGAACAAGCCCTCGAACTTGTCCTGATAGGTAATCGCGGCCACTGGAACGCCCATTCCCAAGCTGGCAACGGCCAAGTGCATGCGGGCTGCGAAAACCGCGTCGAGGTGCCCGCATGCGGCCTTCAGCTGTCTGGCTGACATGGCCGCTGTGGGATACAGGACTCGATCGCCGAACCCTTCGCTCAGGCGTGAGGCTATCGGGCCAAGACAGCGATCGTCCTCCACGTGCTTTCGAAAGTCGTGCGCGAGCAGCACCAACGAGATCGGACGTTCTTCGAGCAACGCGCCAAGAGCAGACGTCGTATGCTGAAGCAGGGTATCCAAGTTGCGCGAACTATCTTCCCCAAATAGCATCGAGTGCAGATTTATACCCATCACGGTTCTTCCGCTCTCCCTCTGTTGTCGGGCCCATCCCGCCACTGACCTCACGGGCGCAGCGTCGGGGTCGGGCTCGAGTAAGAATGCGACATCTGCGACCAGCCGTGCTGGGGCCCGGGAGAAGAATCGGAAGCGAGAAAGGGAAATCGGATCCCGGAGATTGATCGTGAGACCCGAGGAGAGGTTGTTGAAGAAAGAGCGAAGTCGCGGGTCTGGGCGCTGGTTGAAGCTGAAGCCAAGGAGGGTTGCCCGCATCCCGTTGCGAACGGCCATGTCGGCCACGACGAGCATCCTGGCCGCATCGGCTGCGTTGTAGTGGCCGTCGAGGACGTCGGCCCCTACGACCAGCACGGTGTCAGGATCAAAGGTCCTCACGCCTTCCCAGACTTGCGAAATGTGCCAGTCCAGGTTCCACAGGCGGAGAGGAACGAATCCAAGCTCGCGAGCGCGTTCGTCGGAAGCAAGGGTAGCGGTCATCACGCCGACCGCTTCTGGACTGACCCGTTGACGCAAGAATCCAACCGCAGCCTGGAGCATCGCCTCGTCCCCCTTGGCCCCAACGAGCGCGTACGGGTCGCTCGGCACAAGAAGCACCCGACGGATCGCTCGTTCGCTTCGAGCAGATGCAGGGATCGAGTTCCCGATGATACGCCATTCGAGGTGAAGCCATTTGAGCTTAGCAATGCCCTTGATCTCGCGCGCGATCCTCGTGACTCCCATGCTGACCCTCATGTCACCGCCGGCTTCCGGAGATGGCTGAACAGCGAGACCAACGACCGGATCCTAGACCTGCCTGTGAGCAACAGAACAATCGTGTAGCTAGACGCTCCAATAACAAAGAGCACGAGCCCCCGACCGAGGTTCGGCAGTCGGGATATTGATCGCACCGCGTCGCGAGCCAGTGCGATGGAGACCCAGGCGCAGCCAGAACCGAGCAAAAACGGCCAGATCCTGCGTAGCACCTCGAGAACGGAAACTCGCACGAAGCGCACTGCACAGTAGAAGCTGAACGGCGTCGTCGCCAACTGGCTCAGGGCGAACGCAGTGACCAGCCCGGGCAGGCCGTGCTGTTTGACCAACTGCAGAGTCGGAATGGTGACGACCACCTTGATGATGAGTATGAACAGTGTGGCGCTGGGCCGACCAACAGCATTGAGTATCGTGGCATTATAGAATTGCATCACCTGTACGGCCGCAAGCAGGGACATCGCTGCCAGGACAACCGTGCTCGCCGCATACGAAGGCCCGAAAAGAGTAAGAATAATTTCTGGCGCGAGCGCACTAGTCAACACGAACAGTGGCGCCGCCGTGGCGGCCGTAACCATCATCGCGCCGTAGTACGCCTTGCGCAACGCCGGCTCGTCATGCGCGAGACGCGAAAAGCCATTGTGCGCAACCTCGAGCACGGCACCACCCAACGCCTGCAGCAGCGCCTGCTGCAGCCGAATTCCCACGGAATACAAGCCCAGCGCCGCCGGCCCGAAGGCGGTGAGAATGAAGAACTCAATGTAGCGCCAATTAGCAAAGTCGAGCACGCCGGCGACCAGGCGACTCAAGCCGTAGCTCGTCGTCTTGACGATGCCTGCGAAATCGAAGTCCAGGCTCACCCGCCACTGAGGGCGGCTCCAGAGCATGAAGGCAGTTATAGCCCCCGCCGCCAGGGTCTGGATGACGAGGCTCCATACGCCGCAGCCGATGGCGGCAAGGACCAAAGCCAGAATGCTGGAGACAGCGGTCGACACAAAGGCGGCAATCGCAAGCCACCGGTATTGAAAATTGCGGCGCAACATCGCCGTTTGTCCCAGCGAGGCCGCGCTGATGCAAAGTGTCAGGCTGGCAAGGCGCAGGACAGGAGCCGCCCCGGGGACGTTGAAATGATCCGCAATGGGGGACGCAAACGCACACAGCAGCCCTGCCAAAACCACTGACGCCGAGAGATTGATCGCGAAGATCGCGTTGACCTGTCGAGGGGTGATCGTCGGGCGTTGCACGATCGCTTCCGCCAGTCCCTGATCGGCGAACATGATGAGAAACTGGATGACCGCCATGACGAATGCAAAAAGGCCAATCTCTCTCGGCGGAAGCAGGTGAGCAATGATCGTGAATACGACGAGGGAAATGCCCTTCTGGCCCCAGTTCTGAATTGCCGACCAGAACAGGCCGGAAACGACGTTTCGGCGCAGGTCTTTCCTGATAGTGGCAGCCGGGGCGCCTTCCTGCGCATCCTGATTTGTCGGTGGATAGGTCGACATGGCGTTGTCGGCGACTTCAGCCGTGCTCCCCCTTTTGGAAACGCGCGCACAGTACCACGGGAACCATGTCGCCGAGCCGCCAATTGACCATGCCAGGCAGATTGACACCGACCTCGTCAGCCCCAGCGCGGGCGTACCCAATCTCGAACAGTCGCTTCGATCTTCCCCATCGCACCCCCGGTCGTAAAACCATGGTTAGTTTCAGGAATGCGTGTCTGTTGGACCCAACGTCCAGCCCCATCGTTGGCAGTGCGAAGAGCTGCCTCGTGAGCCCGCAAGAAGAAGACCTCGTGCAGCCTTCCCTCTGCAGTGATCACGAGCGCAGGGATCTGCTTGTCCACGACCCCTTGCCAGGCCGCAGCCAGCTTCGTGTTCATGTTCCGCCGCCGGACCGTCATCGCTTCCCGGATCGCCTGTTGGGGCACGGGGGCCAATCGCCAAAGGAGGCTTTGACTCGCCAAGACTCGCCTGGCCAGCGTCTTCCCAACTTGGCAAGCGTGCGTGACCGCGCCGGCAATCAGCCCCTGGTCATCAGGCGCGCTTTCGGTCAGCTGTGGGGCTCCGGCAAAGAACTCGGGCTCGAGCAGGATGAGGCCGACGATCCTTGGGTCAACCAGATGTGCGTAGATGGCCGTTAGGGCCGCGGCACAGTGCCCGCCGACAAGGAACTTCTCGATGCCGAAGCGCTCGGCGACATGTTTGATGGCGCCGAGGAGCGAGTTGAGCATCGAGCCATCCCGCACAGCCATCCTCCAGGCATCTGAATCCTCAGGCAGCTCGCCTTGCGAATCGCCGAGGCCCGGCAAATCCACGCGAAATCCGTGCACGCCTTCAGCAGCGATCTGTCTGCACATGCGCGTGGCCAGCCCGCCGTGTCCGCACCGGGGGACCTGCCCAAAACTGGTGAAGAGCACTGCAACCTGGCTTGGCCGCGCGGGTGGGTGGTGTGTAGCAACGACCCCTAGGCCGTCGTGCTGCCAGGTCAGAGTGGCGCGCGGTTCACTGCCCAAGCTCGTTTGCTGCGAGAGGCGCGCTTCGACCCTGTTGCCGGCCGCCGCGCCCGCTCCCCCAGTCGAACCCTCGCCCCCTGCTCCAAGGCCAGCAAGAAAAGCAAGCGTCGCACTAAACCATGCGGAAACGTCGGGTAGTAGGGTGGGGCTCTCCTCCCAAAACGGCGGGCGCGGCAGGGCATGTGTTTGTTTCGTGATGGACAGGCTCGGCCGCTCTGTCGAGGCCTTCGGCAACTCTGAGGAAAGCAGGCTTCTGCAAAACTCGGGGGTCCACGTGAACCCCTCCACCTCCACGGCGGCGCCAGACTCGAGCTCCGCCAAGTACTCATCACGCGTCTTTCGCGCTTGCGAATTTCCGAGGACGTAGTCGGCCGCAATCTTCCGCCGAAGCACCTGCATCACGTATGCTCGCCCGGATGCGGGCGGCTCCCAAAGCACAAGCGCATCGCCAAGACCGACCGCAAAGGCATGTGCCGCTACCAGCGCCCCGGCCCGTAGGCCCATCACGACGATGGGGCCGCGTCTCCTCTGCAGAGCGAACGCATACACGCGTCGCAGATCCTCTTCCCAGGCCGCGAGCGTAGCGTCTCGAAACTCGCCTCCGCTTTCTCCCGTGCCACGCCAATCGAAGCGAATGGCGTCCCAACCCGCCTCCGCCAGCCGGCGGGCCCAGCGCGTCCAAACGATGGCAGCGTGGGTGGTCTCAAGTCCAAACGTACTGCACAGAAGAACCGTTCCGCGGGCAGCCCCTGCCGTGGCGTGGATGGCGCAGTAGATCGGCGCACCCTGCGTGGCGAGATAGCCAAACGTTTCATCGCCTGTTTGTGCCACAGCCGCAACCACGATCAGTGACCCACCAGTGTACACATTCGCAATCGGCCTCGCTAGCAGTTCTTTGCTACGAGGGGTCAACCGCCATGCGCACCCAATCTCGAACGGCCAACTCAATCTTCTCAACCGCGCCCCCAGTCGTGAAGGCATGGTTCGTTCCGGGTATACTTGCTCGCTGGACCGAGCGTCCACCTTCCGAGCTATTGGCGGCGGTGCGAAGAGCTGCCTCGTGAGCCTGCAAGAAAAAGCGTTCGTTTCCCCTTCCCTCTGCCGTGATCACCAGCGCAGAGGTCAGCTTCTCCACGACCGTTTGCCAGGCGGCCACCAGCTTCTTGTTGATGCTCAGGCCCCGGATCGCTCTCGCTTCTCGGATCGCGATTTGGGGCACGGGGGAGAATCGCCAAAGTGGGCTTTCAGTTGCCAAGACGCGCTTGGCCAGGGTCTTCCCGACTTGGCGAGCACGCGTGACAACGCCGGCAAACAGGCCCTGCTCATTCGGTCCCTGATCGTTCGGCCCCTGATCTGGAGGTATGCTGTCGGTCGGCTGTGGGGCATCGATGAAAAAATCGGGCTCGAGTAGGATGATGCCGGCGATCCTTTGGTCAACCAGATGCGCGTAGATGGCAGTTACGGCACCGGCACAGTGCCCGCCGACGATGAACTTTTCGATCCCGAAACGCTCGGCGAGATGGTTGATCGTGTGGAGCAGCGGACTGAGCATCGAGCCATTTCGCACAGCTGTTGCCCAGGCAACGACATCCTCAGGCCGCTCGCCTAGAGACTCGCCGAGGGCGGGACAATCTACGCGAAATCCGTGAACGCCTTCATCGGCGACCTGTTTGCAGATCCGTGTAGCCAGCCCGCCGTGCCCAAACCTGGGCACCCGCAAGAAGCTTATCAGGAGCATGGCAACCCGGCTTGGCCGCGTGGGTTCATGGTGCGTTGCCGTGAACGCTAGGCCGTCGCGCTGCCAGGTTAGAATAGCGCGTGCGTCGCGGCCGAAGCTCGCTTGCGGCAGAAGGCTCGCTTCGACGTCGTTGCCGGCCGCCGCCCCGTGTTCGCACCTCGAGCCTGCTTCCAGCCCCGCCAGGAAATCAAGGGTCGCACCAAACCATGCGGAGAGGTCGGGTCGCATGGGAGGGGCCTCCTCCCAGAACGGGGGGCGCGGCAGGGCATGCGTTTGCCGCGTGATCGACAGGCTCGGCCGCTCTGCCGAGGCAATCGGCAACTCCGCGCGAAGCAGGCTCCTGCAAAACTCGGGGCTCCACATGAACCCCTCGACCTCCACGACCGCTCCTGCCTCAAGCTCCGCCAAGTAGCTATCGCGGGTCTTCCGCGCCTGCGAATTTCCGAGAACGTAGTCAGCCGCAATTTTCCGCCGCAGCACCTGCATCACGTACTCTCGCCCGGACGGCGGGGGCTCCCAAAGCACGAGTGCATCGCCAAGACCGGCAGCAAAGGCATGTGCCGCGACCAGAGCCCCCGCGCGCAGGCCCATCACGACGATGGGGCCTGGTTTCCTCTGCTGTGCGAACGCATGCACTCGGCGCAGGTCTTCTTCCCAGACCGCGAGCGTCGCTTCTCGAAACTCGCCTCCGCTTTCTCCCGTACCACGCCAATCGAATCGAATGGCGTCCCACCCCGCCTCCGTCACCCGGCGCGCCCAACGCGTCCAAACCATCGCCGCGTGGCTGTTTTCCAGACCGAACGTACCGCAGAGAAGAACGGTTCCCCGCGCGGCCCCTGGTGTGGCGTGGACCGCGCAGTAGATTGGCTCACCCCGCGTGGCGAGATAGCCAAACGTCTCGTCGCCTGTTTGTGCTACGGCCGCAACCACGGTTTGTCGCCCTACAATGTACCCATTCGAAATCGGCCTCGCTAGCAGTTCTTTGTAACCTCTTACCATACGGGAAATATGGGTCTCCCATTCTTCTTTTTTTGGGTCGCTGGGTTCCGGGCGCACGTCAGGATTGTGAGGAGGCGGGTCGACTTGTGGCCGCTCCCGATAATCCTCGCGGTGCCAGGCTGATCGCTGGCGGCCACAAGTCGCCCCGTCCGTTTACGCAGCGCGAGCACTTGAACGCCGTTCCCAGAACTCCTCGAAGCGGCCAGAGAGCTTGCAGCAGCGTAGAGCAATGATGGCGTTTGCGCCTTTGAGCGTCCAGTGCATGCCGGCACGCTTGCAGCGGGTGCCAATCCCGGTCTTGCAGCCGGCCTCGACCACACCCGTGGACGTGCACAGTCCGGCCGCGTGGAACTCGGCGTAGCGCATGCGCTGGCGGTTGGTCCTGACGTAGTCGGCACACTCGCTGACCTCTTTGGCGGCATCGAGGTGCGGGGCAAGTGCCGCCAGCACGGCGTCGATGTTGCCGGCATCCAGCTCGTCGTGCCGGGCTTTGGCCCACGGTTTGTGTTGTGCGCTGGTTGCTCCCCAGATGGCCTTGGCCACATCTGACAGGTGCTGCTTGGCGTGGAAACGGTCGACGATTTGGATGGCCTCCGGGAAGTACTCTGTGGAGAGGTTCCAGATCCACTTGGCCCCGTCGCCGAGCACGGCCCGGCGTGCGACGCTCTCGAAGGCGCGGCGGGTAGCCTCGCGACAAACCCGCGCCGCAAACTCGCTGGGCGTCTGGTCGGTATCCCGCTGGGCTGCGCTCTCAATCGCCGCCGAATAGGTGACCGAGCCCCGATCGCGCACCGGCGTTCCCTCCTCATCGCGTCCCTCGGCACTCCAGACGGTGACCAGCTTGACCTCACGGGTCTTGGCCGTGCCGTCTTCCTGTTTGCCAGGGCGGCCCTCCAGCTCTTCCTTGCGCATCGGCACTCCAGTACCGTCCATGCCCAGGTAGAGGGTAGACGCCATCTGCGCGTCGGCGGATGGTGTCTCGACCACATGCCGCTCATCTTCGGCGATCTGGTGTCCGAGCGCCTCGGCCGCCCGCTCAACGGTCTTGCTGGAAACCTCGACCCCGGCCAGTTCCCGCAACAACTCATGGCTCTCCTCGAAGCTGACCATCGCTGCCGCCAGCCCATTCATGCGGGTTACCGCTGGCGACAGCGACGTGCCCTCAAGTCCGAGAGCCTGGTCGCGTGGGCAGAAGCCGGCACCGCAGATCTTGCAGTGGTAATAGGCGCGTCCCAGGCTCATCTTGCCCAGGACGGTCGTGAAGGTCTTCTCGCGACGATCCACGTAACGAGCCTCGTGTCCCGCCGGACAGGGCAGGTAGGCACCCACGTGGTCCGAGTGGTCTGCGTTCAGGCGCTGCTCGATAGCCCGCGCTGCGACTGAGAGCGCCCGTCGCCGGACCGCGGTCTCGACCGCCTCGAAATCGAGCCGATCAGCGGCGCCCGGGGCGATCAACGCTTCGACTTCGCGGACGAGCTCGGCATCGAACGCGGTGGCGAGCGCCGTTTTTTTTCCATCGCTCCTGCCTCAACGGGGCGCGCATCACAAATAGCGTCGCTCACAGCTACCAGCTGGTCGCAGGTGGCCCGGAACATTTTGTAGGTTTGCACCTCGCGCTCAATCTTGGAGAGCACTGGTCCGGGTCGCAGCTGCAGTGTCTTGGTCTTGCCGTCCACCTTGGTGGTGAAGGCGTAGTACGGTCCGTGGCCCGGATGGTCCGCGTTGGCGCACGCACAGGTCGGCTTGCCGCATGAGCGGTAGACCTCCGTTATCGAACCGCGGCGCATATCGCCAGTGGTGGCCAGACGTTGGAGCAAGCCTTCGCGTTCGGCTTGCAGTTTGGTGAGCGATTCTGACATGGGCGCCTCCTCTGATAGTCTATATACTATCAGGAAAGGCTTCAAAACGAAACGATCATCCCTCCGCCCCACAATCGCGACGTGCGCCCCTGGGTTCCGGTTGTGTCGCACAAGGACCGGTAGTAGGACTAGGGTATGAAAAGAATCCTAACTGCCGGAATCTGTGTCGTGCTTGCCGGAGCCGTCATGCTGGTTCCGGTGGGAGGAGGAATGGTGACCGATCCCAGTGCAGCAAGCGTCCCCCCCAAGAACGTGCCCTTCTCGGACATTTCGAGCGAGCCGCCACGATCGCCGCTGAACCTCCTCTTCATCCACCACTCGGTGGGCGGCCAACTGCTGGCGACGCCGGGGCCGGGCGATGCCATTGCCCCCTCGATATGGAGGTCGCACCCCAAGGGCGGAGACCTGCGGCGTGTGCTTGAGCAGCAGGGCTACAGGGTCCACGAAGCGTCGTACGGCAGTGACATTGGCGACGCCACGGATCGCGTGGATTGGCTGCCCAAGTTCCGGGACAAGATGGACAAGGTGCTGTCCTGCGACCAGAACGATCGCCGGCTTCCCGATGGACAACGCAACCTCATCGTGGTTTTCAAATCGTGTTTTCCGGAGAGCATGCTCACAGACCAGGCGGCGCTAGACCGGGCCCAGGCCACGCTCAGTGCTCTGCTGCCCGTGTTCGCGCGACATCCCGAGATCCTGTTCGTGTACCTCACCTCGCCGCCGCTGGCACCTGCAGTTGGCGCCGATCCGCTGTGGAAGTCGCTGGCGAGGGCAGCGCTGGGCAAGCCCCAACCGCTGGCCAAACTGATGAGAAGCGGCCCGCTCGCGCGACAACTGGCCAATTGGGTCGTAGGCCCCGGTGGCTGGCTCAAGGACTACCCAAACCACAACGTGGTCGCTTTCGACCTGTTCGATGTCCTGACCAATCACGGCAAGTCGGATTTCCTCGCCTATCCGACTGGCGACCGAACCGACAGCCATCCATCGGGGCAGGGCAACCAGCGGGTAGCGGCGGAGCTGGTGCCTTTCCTGAACCGCGCTGTACGGCGTGCGGGGATGGCGGATCTCTGAGGGAGCCTCACAGGCGGAATTCATGAAGCAACTCTCCAAGGCGACCGAGAAACAGCCATCTGCGGAATAGCTGGAATTCTTCGTCTGCGTGATCGGGCCGCCGCGCCCGAGCGGGATCAGCTTGCGCGCATGGTGGGCGCTCAACGCCACCGGGGTCCGGATGAGTTCGGCCTCTACCGGGATCGGCATGCCGGACTTGGACATGCGCGACTGTCCATCATCGACGTCGCTACCGGGCAACAGCCCCTGGCCAACGAGGACGACAGCCTGTGGGTGGTGTTCAACGGCGAGATCTTCAACCACGTCGAGCTGCACGCCGAGCTGGAGTCGTTTGGGCATCGCTTCCGGACACGATCTGACACGGAGGTCATCGTCCACGCCTTTGAGCAGTGGGGCGAAGCCTCGTTTGGGCGCTTCAACGGCCAATGGGCTA
The DNA here is from genome assembly GCA_963723955.1 of uncultured delta proteobacterium. Taxonomy (GTDB): domain Bacteria; phylum Myxococcota_A; class Polyangia; order Fen-1088; family Fen-1088; genus Fen-1118. Next base: position 23,432 of record CAVRSU010000009.1, on the reverse strand, counting down.
TCGCGCTCTGGGATCGCCGCCGTCAGGTGTTGACACTTTCGCGAGATCGGGTTGGCGTTCGGCCGCTGCACTTTGCCGAGCACAACGACCGCCTCTACTTTGCCAGCGAGGTGAAGGGCATCTTTGCCGCCGATTCATCGATCCCGCGTCGGCTCGACCCCCACGGCCTCGACGAGACGTTCACCTTCTGGACCGTGGTGCCTCCCCAGGGGGTGTTCGCCGGTGTTTCTGAGGTTCGGCCAGGGCATGTGCGCACCATTCGCTTACAGCCCGACCGTGCGCCCGAGGTCAGCGAGCGCCCGTTCTGGACGCCCTGCTTCGCCGTCGAGGGGAATGGCGGCGCGATGGTCTCGCAGACACGGGCGGACGATGTGCTGGCCCCTTTCACAGGATCCATCGAGGAGGCGACCCTAAGCGTGCGTTCGGCTCTCGAACAGGCGACCGCGCTACGGATGCTACGTGCCGACGTGCCGGTCGGCAGCTACCTGTCCGGCGGTCTTGACAGCTCTCTCGTCGCCTCCCTCGCCTTGGCGGCAAAGGGCGCGCAGTTCCACACCTTCTCGTTGCGCTTTGACGATGCGGAGTACGACGAGACGGGATTTCAGCGCGAGATGGTCGCGCGCTTGGGCAGTGAACACCACGAGGTCATGGTATCCAGGCGAGACATCGCAGAGTGCTTTCCTGCGGTCATCGCGCATACCGAGCGGCCCATCCTACGGACAGCCCCAGCACCCCTGTTCCTACTGTCACGCCTGGTTCGCCAGGCCGGTATCAAGGCCGTCCTCACGGGTGAGGGCGCGGACGAGATGTTCGCCGGCTACGACATCTTCCGCGAGGCCAAGGTGAGGCGGTTCTGGGCCCGTCAGCCTGGGTCGACAATCAGGCCGCGCCTGCTTGAGCGGCTCTATCCCTACCTGGCGCGCTCGCCCGTATCCTCGCAGGCGATGGCCCGTCAATTCTTCGGCCGGAATCTCGCTTCGTTTGCCTCACCTGGGTTCGGCCATGAACCGCGCTGGCACACCACTGCCGCCCTGAAGCGCCTGTTTTCAGCGGACATGCGCGCGGCCGCCAGCGGGCGCGATGCTGTGGCCGAGCTCATGGCCACGCTACCGCCCGGCTTCCCTTCCTGGTCTTTTCTTGCCCGCGATCAGTACATCGAAATCAGGACGCTCCTGTCGGGATACTTGCTCTCTTCGCAGGGCGATCGCATGTTGATGGCGAATTCCGTCGAGGGCCGCTTTCCCTTCCTCGATCGGGAGGTCATGGAGCTTGCGGCCTCGCTTCCGGCCCACTACAAGCTGCATGTCCTCGACGAAAAACACGTCCTAAAGCGTGCTTCTCGCGACTGTGTGCCCGCTAGCATTCTGCGACGCCCCAAGCAGCCCTACCGCGCCCCGGATGCGTTGTCCTTCATCATGCGGGATGCTCCAGCGTGGGTGGAAGACGTGGTGAGCGAACGGGCGCTACGCGACGCCGGCGTCTTCGCTCCCCAAGCCGTACGAACCCTATGGCAGAAATGCCTCGCGCGCGCGGAGAGCGGGCAGTTTTCGAATACTGACAATATGGCCGTCGTCGGTGTACTCTCGACCCAACTTCTGCATCGCCAATTTGTCCACGAGGCGCCGGATTCTGGCGCGCCAATTTCATTCCGCACGATGGTGGAGTCATGACTGCGCTGACCGAGGTCGCCGTTCCGCTCCTGCACGATTATCTGCTGCAAACCGCAGAGCGGATTCCCGACAAGGTGGCCGTGGTGTGCAAGGGGGTCCATGTCAGCTACGGCGAGATGAACGCAGGCTCGAACGCTCTGGCGCATACGCTTGTGCGACGCGGGGTGAAACGTGGGGATCGCGTGCTTGTGTTCGCCGACAATACGGTCGAAGCGGCGATCGCCTTCTGGGCCGTTTTGAAGGCCAATGCAGTGGTCTCGGTCGTCAATCCTTTGACCAAGGCGGACAAGCTGGCCTACCTGCTCAACGACTGCCGCGCCAAGGCCCTGGTTACCGATGCGCATCTGGCGGGCGTCTACCAGGTGGCCGTCGAGCGCTCACCGCACCTGTGCACCGTGATTGTATCCGGCAAACCCGATCAAGGATCCCTGAGCAAGTTGCCGGGCGGCATCGCATGGGAGGCCGCTTTGGCGCCCGTTGATCGCGCCGCGCCGCCATTGCGAAGTGCCATTGATGTCGATCTGGCGGCCATTGTGTACACCTCGGGCTCCACCGGCGATCCCAAGGGCGTGATGCTCACCCACCGGAACATGCTCAGCGCGGCGACCTCGGTGTCTACCTATCTAGGCCTGCGCGAGAGCGACGTGGTGCTCATGGTGCTGCCCATGGCTTTCGACTATGGGCTCTACCAGATGATCATGTCCTTCCGGATCGGGGCACGGGTGGTGATCGAGCGTTCGTTCGCATTCCCCGCCGCGGTGCTGAACGTGATGGTCAACGAGGGCGTGACGGTATTGCCGGGGGTGCCGACCATCTATGCCGTGTTGACGGAAATGAAGTCCCTGGCCAGCTACGACCTGTCGCGTATCCGCGTGGTGACCAACACCGCCGCGGCACTTCCGCTCAAACACATCCAGCGCTTGTCCGAGCTATTCCCAACAGCGCAGATATTCTCGATGTACGGCCTCACCGAGTGCAAGCGCTGCACGTATCTGCCGCCGGCCGATCTTGCGCGCAAGCCCGCCAGCGTGGGCATCGCCATACCGAACACCGAGATGTGGCTGGTCGACGAGAACGACCAAAGGCTGCCGCCGGGCCATGTTGGGCAGTTGGTCATTCGGGGCTCCACCGTGATGCGAGGCTATTGGGAGAAACCTGAGGCCACTGCCAAGAAGCTGCGCCCTGGGCCGCTGCCCGGAGAGCTGGTGCTGTACACGGGCGACTACTGCCGCCTGGACGATGAAGGCTACCTCTATTTCGTCGGGCGCATGGACGACGTGATCAAGTCGCGCGGCGAGAAGGTTGCGCCCAAAGAGGTCGAAAACGCGATCACCGACATTCCGGGGGTTAAGGAGACCGCCGTGATCGGCGTTCCAGACGAGGTGCTGGGACATGCGGTAAAGGCTTTCGTGGTGCTGGAAAAAGGTGCGGTGCTCACCGAGAAGGACATCCAGCGCGAATGTCAGAGCCGCCTCGAGAACTTCATGGTGCCCAAGTTCGTGATCTTGGTCGACGATCTTCCCAAAACGACGACGGGCAAGATTCGGAAGATGGATCTGTCATGAGTATGGGACACCACATGGACACGATCAGAGCCCCACACCCAACCTCGCTTCACCACAAGGATTCCATTTCATGAGCGATCCCTCCCGTTTCCGTGACCAGGTTGTGCAGTTCATCACCCAAAACTTCTATGTGGCCGATGTCGCCTCGCTTTCCGACGATGCGTCGTTACTGGATCGCGGGATCATAGACTCCACAGCCGTGCTCGAGCTGATCGAGTTCATCGAGACCACCTTCGACATTACGGTCGACGATGCCGAGATGAGCCCGGAGAACCTGGATTCGATTGAGCGCATCACCACCTTCATCTACCGCAAGAAGGGCTGAGCGTGATGGTGCAAGGCCGACTGGACCCTTCGGTTTTCGCGCTGGACTGTGCAGCTGAAATCGACCGCATAGCCCGTCGCATGCGCGAGTTGGTGGGTGGCGAGTTGCATCGCCGGGGTGCTGTCGTTGCCCTGTCGGGAGGCGTGGACAGCTCGGTCTGCGTTGGGCTGGCGGTCAAGGCCTTTGGGCCCGCGCGCGTGATCGTTTTGCTTCTGCCGGAAAGGGAATCGTCAGCGTCGAGCATCGATCTGGGGCGCCAGGTGGCGGCCCACTTCGGTGTACAGCCGCTGCTGCAGGATATTACCCCTGCCCTGGAGGGACTGGGGGCCTACCGCGAGCGCGACGAGGCCATGCGCCAGGTGATTCCCAGCTATGGGCCAGACTGGAAGTCCAAGCTGGTCATTGCGGGTGGCAGCCAGGGCGGCATGAACTTCTTCAAGCTGATCGCGCGATCGCCCGATGGCCAGACCCACGAGGCCAGGCTTCCGCTGAAGCCGTATCTGCAGATCGTAGCGGCTCAAAACTACAAGCAACGCATTCGCAAGACGGTCGAATACTTCCACGCCGATCGCGCGAATTTTGCGGTGATGGGCACGCCCAACCGCCTTGAGTACGACCAGGGTTTCTTCGTGAAGAACGGCGATGGCTCGGCGGACGTCAAGCCCATTGCCCACTTGTACAAGACGCAGGTCTACGCCCTGGCCCGCCAGTTTGGTCTGCCCGAGGAGATCTGTGGTGGTCGTCCAACCACCGATACGTACACGTTGCCGCAAGGCCAGGACGAATTCTACTTTGCCTTGGCCTACGAAAAGATGGACCTGGCGCTGTGGGCGTTGAACAACGATCTGCCGGCCGAGGAGCTCGCCGCGGCCATCGAGTCGACCACCGAGCAGGCCCAGAATATCTATCGCGACATCCAAGCCAAACGCACGACAACGCGCGCGTTGCACTCACGGCCTCTCCTTGTCGATTCGGTGCCCCAGGTGCGTCCGCTGTGAGATGACTTTAGAAAGCCGCGATGAGGTCAGCGGCTGGTGACGCCGAGGAGCCTCGGCGAGTAGGCCGGATTGTCCGTCTCGAAGATGGCTTGGTATTGAAAGTACCGATTCGGAGCAACCGACTCGGTAAGGTCGAACACGGGGAGCGCCGGCTTCGTGTTGAGTAGCTCGCTGAAGAACGAATGGTCGGTCCCATCGGGACCCGCCAACACCGCATCAGAGCAATCCGCACGAGCACAGGACCGGACCTGATACTCAATCCGCATGGCTGCACGCAGGTACAGGCTCAAAATCTCGTTTGCCGTTAGAGGTCGATTCCACACCGAAACCTCGTCGATCCATCCGTTGAAGTACTCAGAATGGCCCGCATTACCGATGGTCAGCGGCTGGGAAGACTGGTTGATCGCTGCCGAGTACTCGAAGTTGCCAGCTTCGACCCCGTTCACGTAAATGCTGAGTGTCTTTCCATCATACGTCCCGGCGAGGAAGCTCCAAGCGTTCGCCGGGATCGGGACAGCTGAGACCGCGCGATGGGGCGGCGTACCGTTGAGACCAACCTCGGGACGCATGTCGTTGCCCGATCCTCCGATCTCAAGCCAGTATTCCCAGTTGCCCTTGCCGACGATGGCGTGCCAGCCGGTCTGCCGAGAGGAAGGCTTTGCCCATCCGGCAAGCGTCATCATCCCGGTATCCAGGAGAAGACCCTGACTGCTCGCCACATCAATGGTGTCGTCGACGCCATCGAAGTAGACGGCCTCGCCCAGCTTGCCAGGGCCGCCCATCATCGTCGCCGTGCCATTGTTGTGAGCCCTACCAGTATTGGCTTGGGCCGAGCGATCGACGAAGACCTCGTTGTCACCGATCGCGCCGATGATGCCGTCCAGGCTCCAATAGCCGACAAGACCGGTGGGATCGACGCCGTTCAGCTTGTGGGCTGTGGCTTCGCTCGCAATCGTGACCAGCTCCTTAGCGTACGGCGCAGCGGGGGTCGGCTTTAGTGTAGACCAGGCATGAGATGGTTCCTGAGAGTCGAAGACTTCTGACACAAATGAGGAGGTTTGCCCGCCGCCGTAGGGCCCCGCCTGGCGAAGCCAGAGGGCTCTCATGTCGTCGGACGAGAGCGCGTGGTTCCAGAGCGCGACCTCGTCGACCAGCCCGGCGAAATCCCGGTCGGAGGCACTGACACGACCGCCGATGCGGACACCGCTTGGGTCGGCAATGGGAGTTGGAGTGTGACTCTGTGTGATGAATTGCTCGCCGTTGATCCAGATCGACAGCTTGTCCGCATCCCGGATCACCCCAATGTGCGTCCAACGATTGAGTTGGAGCGCCCCCTCGTCGGTTACTGCTATTCCCTGGCTGGCGCTGCCGCCGTTGATGCTGAAGGTGACAACGCCATCGCTGGTCGCATAGAGAGACCACCCCGAGTTGCCGCTGGAACCACGGTGGTCGATGATATGTCCCGCGCCGCTGCCACCGTAGGACAGCGGATTCACCCACACGGAAATAGTGAACGACCCTGCCAGATCCAGATCCGCAGCGTGCGGAGTGTCGACATAATCCCCAACGCCATCGAAGGCCATTGCGCCCAGCAGCAAGCCCTTAGCGCTCTTGTTGAGCGCACCATCATCGGTCGTCAAGCTGGCCGGATGCAATCCCACCGCGTCGGCGATCACAGCGCCGTTGGAGGCGGGAGACTCGTTCAAGTGCCATAGGGCGATGAGGCCCGTCGGTAGGAGCTCACGCTCAGATTCGGACCAAGTCCGAATCTGAATCGCGTCCCCCGTGCATTCCGAGTTCACGAAGGTGCCGAGGCATGCCTGCGCCGCCGAATCGCCGTCGGACGATTCGGTGTCGAACGAAATGTCAGCATCCATTGGGACGTCTACGCCAGAGGTGGCGCTCGCGTCTCCCATGGCACCATCGAGATTCGTCATCGTCGTGACGGGGCTCGTGTCCTCTATGCTGGCATCCTCGGCCGAACTGCCCATGCTGGTATCGACGGGGAGACTATCGATGCTGGCGTCGTCGGCGAGACTGGTGCTGCTGGCATCGGCGGTGGGACTACCGATGTTCGCGTCCTTGCTCGGGTTAGGGGGAGGCTCGCCAAGGCTGGCGTCGGCTCCGGCACCACCATGGCCGGTTTCACCCGCGGATGCATCTGTGGCACTCGACACTCGGTCGGTTCGGCAGGCCAAATGAAGTGCAATGAGGAGAATGGGCGCAGCCATGCGGCCCATATTGGATCTCGCCACATCGACGATTGTAACCCATCGCACGATCGGATTGGAGACGATCTCGCGGTCCTTGGCGCAATTCCACCTCGGCTGTTGTTCCTCGCAAGTGTTCCGTATATAGAGGACATCATGAGCGATGATTCCCAGGTGATCTTGGCAGCTCTCGAAGCCGGTAAGGCGGACTTCATGGGCTACGAGTTTCTGGTCTCCCGCGGGGTCATCGTGCCACGGCCCGTGACCGAGGTCATGATTCGGGCTTGTGCTTCCCTTCTGGATCCCGCCGGCGCATACACCTTCATGGACGTCGGCTGCGGCACGGGTTTGATCGGCATCGTACTCGCACACAAATTCCCAAATGCGCGCGTGGTTTGCCTGGACATTTCTGAAGATGCCGTGGAGCTCACCCAGAGGAACATCGACAAACACGGACAGAAGGGCCGCGTATGCGTAGAGCAAAGCGACATGTTCTCGGCTGTGCAGGATCTCGCGGGTCAAGTGGATGTGGTGGTCAGCTCGCCGCCCTTCATTTCCACCGGCAGATTGGCCAAGGAAAGCGCCCATCTTCTCGACCTTGAACCGCGTGCGGCGTTTGACGCTGGCCCCTTTGGTGTCTCGATTCACCAGCGTCTGGCCAAGGAAAGCAAGACGATGGTACGGGCTCAGACCGGCTGGCTGGTGGTCGAGGTCGGGGAAGACCAGCACCAGCAAATGCGCCGTATTCTGCAACGGGCTGGCGGTTACGAGCAGGTCACGGAGTTCCGCGAGCAAACCGACAAGTTCGTGGCCTGCGTCGCCGCGCGGCTGATCTGAGACCTGGCTGCATCTCACACGACCAGGATGGTCGAGACTATCGGGTAGTCGCTTCGGGCGGAGGCTGCCGCGCGGCATCGAGTTGGCGCTGCAAACCGGCGCTGTCAACGTACGCGTCCTTGCGGAGAATATGATCGCCCGCCATGGGCATGATGTCGACTCCGTTCCACGTCAACACACGGCCGGTGGGCGCGGCAAGGCCGAGGCGCGTGGGAATGGGGCGAGTGTGTGTTGCCCGTGCTGTCCACTCCTGGACCACCAAGCCCGTGCGCGCGTACAGGCGGCGGATGGTGAACTTCAGATCGGGAAAGACACGGAAGTAGCGCGCAATCACGCACCGGATTTCATCGCGCCCCTTGGCAAACTCGGCTGTGTTGTGGCTCGCAAGAATTGAATCGGCGGTGTGGAAAGCGAGGATCGCGTCCAGGTCGTGCCGGTTCCAGGCGTTGTCATAGGACTCGATGATGACGCGCAGACCCCGATCGTCTTCGTGGTCCTCTTCGTGATCCTCTTCGTGGTCCTCTTCGCGATCATCGCCGCGACCATCTTGGGGGCTGTTTGACACAGGACAAATCTAGCACGGCGAGCTCGCGGAGCCGCAAGCCGGCTACGGTTCCGGACATTTCATGCTGATCGCGCTGGCGTGTCGGGAGGGGGGGCGGTTGCTTTCGCTACGGACTTGGATCGAGCCTGGGCTTCCAGGCGCCGGTCAGGCGATAGAGGGCGAAGGCGACCAGGATAGCGAGAGCGTCATCGGCGATATCGTGCCATTCTACGCAGTTCCGATAAATCAGATGCTGTGCGATTTCAAGGGACACTCCCAGCAGGAAAATCGTGCAGGCTCCCAGTATTTCCCGGCGGCGGTTTTTGGATAGGGCGAACAGCAACAGCGCCGCTCCCGCGAAAGCCACCCAGTGGATTTCGCTGTGAAAGCCGTGGACGGAGCTCAGCCTGGATGGCTGTAGTGAGCCGGCAACGAGCAGTGCGATCCAGAAACAAGCGGTGGCGCGGATCGCGACGCGTGAAACGGCGGTGCGCCTGACCGGTTCGGGCGCCGATTCGTCCGGCACATCTTCAACGGGTGCCATTGGCCCCAGATATTCGAATGAGTTCGCGTGGCATAAGTGGGAATTCTCGCCGCCAATGTCCTTCTAAATCCAGTGGAATCTCCATTCCTTTTGGCCCTAAGGAATTGCGGACAGAAGGCCGAGTGCGGGTCGAAGTGGTTTGATGATCTCGATGTGGGCACCGCAACGAAGCACGTTGTCAGCGTCGTAGTAGATCTTACCCGTCCGACCGGGAACGTGGTACATCTTGCGCACTCTGGCGGTACACTTGGGCAAAGAATGGGTATAACTCGTGAATATGACGCATTGATATAACTGGCCTAAGTATCTGAAATTAAAATGTTTGCGCCCGTAGCTCAACTGGATAGAGCATCGGCCTTCGAATCCAACTGCTGCGATGCGTCCTGATTAGACCGAGCGCTCACCCCAAACAATACGCTCGCTTACGGCCGCCAGAGACGCCGCATGATACCCAGGGATTATCGCCTGCTCGGTCCACTTGGGCAGAGATTGGGCAGAGCCGTTTGCGGCTGACGAGGGACCAGCTATCTTCCTGCACATCGCGCCGCCAAGCCCATCGGCAACGACATCATCCTAGCCGGTGCTCCAGGTACCGGGAAGACCTTGCCTTGCTCGCCCGTGCCGTGGCTGGCGAGCGCGGAGAACACATTGAGATCGTCAATGGTCCGGCCCGCCTCTCAAAGCGGGTCGGCGAGGCCGAAGCCGCAATCCGGGCTGTCGCTATCTCGACGGCGCGCCCGACAGCAGAGCCGACCTCAGCCCATTGACAATGTCGCCACTCCGCAGCCAATCTAGTCCCATGTCAGAGACACCTGATGCATGGAAGCGTCTAGACATCGCTCTCAAGGCAATCATCGCCGTTGCGGGAATTTGGGTCAGCGTTCTCTATCACGGCGCACAGATGAAGGCCGACGCGGAACAACATCGGCTCGACGAGCTTCGAGTCATCAAGGAATTTTTCGACCCGCTGACCTCGTCTGACAAGCAGAAACGCATCATGGCGGCGGCCGTCATCGGGCAGCTCGCCAGCGAGAAGTTGGTCTTCAGGCTGGCAACGGCGCTGCCCCTGGAGCAGGCCGGAGCGATGCTGGCGGTCTATGGTCCGAAGACAGCGAAGAATATTGTGTCGGACACGAGCCAGCCGTTGGACGTGCACGACAACGCGGCGGCCGCGCTCGACACACTGTTCGCGCAGTCGCGTGGCCAGGTGATCGAGGATGCTCCCATCCCCGCAGCCCACGCCCCTTGGGACGCTGGGAGCGCAGGCCCGAGTCTGTCGCCGGCCTCGAAACTGCGATCGACGGAAGGGTTCGTCTACCTGGGCCAGTGGGATCATGAAAGCGGGACGAGCGGCGCATGGGTCACGCATTACTTCGAGCGCCACGACGGGACTCCCCCGCCTCTGGGGGAGCTTAAGGGAGCTCAGCTGCGCGTGTCCAGCGGAGCGGTGTATTTGCGCTCCGACGTCCCTGACGTTAACGGTAACAATCGTTCCAGCAAGGGTGTTCTGCATAAGGGGGAGGAAGTCACTGTCGAAAATGCGCCGCTCTGGAATTTCGGTGTGAACGACAGCGGCTTCCTCTGGGCGAAGGTGAAGACCACCAAGAAATAGCGGTCGCGGGCGTGGGTCAGTGCACGCCCTCCGCAGCCTGCCCATCATCGTGCTCTCGTCGCGCAACTCCGAAAGCGCGCGTGATCGCGCCGTCGCCGCCTGCACCAACGTGTTTCTGCCCAAGAGCCGCCACCGCCACAGCCTGGTCGCCGAAGTGGCCTCCTGCCTGCTCCAGCGCGAGGACGAGGAGCCACCCGCGGGCGAGGGCGCGCGAGGCTGACGTCGAGCAGGACAAGCCCAAGAACACATCGAGGTATGTCTGTTGGTCCTAACTTTTGAGAAGAACGTTCGGGACGTGCGTTCGACAAGGTCAAGTACGAGGTCGACCGCAAGGTGACCCGACTGCACGGGCGACTTCACCGCGGACCAGAAGCAGTTCTTGGACTGGCATCGGGACAAGGTCCTGCTCATGGCGGTTCGGTAGGGGCGGACTGCGAGAAATGTCACTTGTCACTTTTTCGCTTTGGAGCTATCAACGCTGAAACTGTCGTTCAGACGCGCTTTGAGTTGTGCGCGTGCAGATGTTGTTTCACGCTGAAACTCCGGAACAAGAAACAACCAAAGCCAGCAGCGCGAGGTTGGCGCTGCCAAGGTGCCTGTGGTCCCTGGTCTCCATGTCGCCACCATGCCGGAACCCGCAAACATCTAGATGTGCTCGGAAGATTGTGCATCACATGCACGGTAGCGCTGTTCTCGGTATTCTCACAAAACGGAGGGAGAAAACTATGGATGCGAGCAAGTTGGCAGCTGTTGTTTCGGTCTTGGTAGCGCTCAGCGTTGCCTCGGAACGCCTCGTAGAAATTGTCAAAGGTATGATCAGATTTCTGAATGAGGCCCACGCGGATGGTTCCAACAGTGAGCGTTGGAGGCGAGTTCTTCTCCAACTACTCTCTGTCGTGGCAGGCGTCGGCACAGCGTTGTTGGCTCAGCCAGCGATTAAGGACGTCTTGCCCGGATTGGCGGAAAATTGGTGGGGAATTCTGTCACTCGGCCTGCTTGCTAGTGGAGGGTCTGGATTCTGGAATGCGGTGCTCACGTATGTCCTCAATGTGAAGGACATGAAAGAGGCGTTGGCGAAGAAGGCGCAGAAGGACTCGTAATTACTTTCCGCGTCGTTCGGTGGGTTCCAAGTTCCAGGCTGGGCTGACCTGTGGATTCAGCCGATGCCTGGGCGGTCAGAACCACATTCTGATGCACCAATGCCCATGCCAAGGTGACTCCGAGTGTGGCGCATCCAACCCACGGACGGATTGAAGTGCTGGTCCGCGAGGTGATGAACGATACAAGCTGGCAGAGGAACATCGAACGAGTGGTTCGACTCATCGATGGTGGCGACAAGGGTGCTGCCCGAGATGGTCGTCTCAACGTCGCAGGCGTCGATATTCGGGAGTCGATGCCTACCAGACGTCATCATTGGTTTGAGCATCGCAAGGTGGGCGTCTTGTATCTCCGACCGAGGGATGAAGAAAAGCTGGCTGTTGGAGAGCCTGTAGAGTGCGATGGGCGGGAAGCAAGGCGGTGACCAGAATATCGCATTCCTATCCGTTCCACGAACGCGTCACAGGGTTCATTCGACAAGGGACTTTGCTACCAGGTAATCGGAGAGTGTTAGCACATGGCGGGACAAGGATTTCAAGCACCCATCTGTCTACCCAAAGGTTACTTGCTACTTTTTCCTTTTGGACATATGCATATTTCTGCTGCCGTGCCGAGGCATTTTGAGCTGCGCGCGCAGATGTTGTTTCGCTCTACGAACACCTGAACGAGAAGCAACTGAAGCGGGTAGCGTGAGGTTAGCGCTGCCAAGTGTGGAAGCATGTCAAAAAGGAAATATTCATGAATAGGCACGGGTCGCTCATTTTTGTGACAATTAGCGCGATAGCACTGGTCTGTCCCGTGAAGGCCCACGGTGAAAGCCGGGAAATACTTCTGGATCACTGTTTGAACCGCGCGAGTGTTAAGAATTCTGCCCTCACCACTGGAACGCGGGCGGGAGGATCAGATGGAGAAGCGCCTCTAGTTGGGTCGTTGCCCTGAGGCACGCGCTGAGAGACTGCCTGGAGCTGCGCACTATGGCCAATCCGACAACGCAAGGAACGGGTGGGACATCGGCGGGGGGAACGGGTGGGACATCGACGCAAGGAACGGGTGGGACATCGGCGGGGGGAACGGGTGGGACATCGGCGGGAGGGAGTACAGCAACCAGCGCAACTGAGAGTCAGGCCATCAACACGGCCATCCAGACCCTTGGAAGTCAGATTCCAGCTTGGTGTCTCAGCGAAAGTTCAAACTGGTGCTTCACTCCCGGGGTATTTGTGGGACTGACGCGTGTCAACTTTCAGAGTGGTGGTGATAGTTTTCAGGCTTTGTCGGGAGCAGGAAGTGGCCTCAAGTTCCGCCGAATGTACCTGGCGTCGGATGGCACACCACACGAGCTCATTGGGGTCAGCCTCGGCCTATTCTACGAGCCGCAATCCTCCACCGTTGGTGCAACTGGCAGCACCACAAATGTTCAGACACTTTCGACAATTGTGACGCTTTCCACGTTTGAAAACTTTTACCTCGGATTTGGGTACAGGTTAGCAAGCGAGGCAACGACCTTTCAACGTTGGGCTAGCCACAATGGCTTTCTTGTGTTCGGCGTTGGCGCTGATGCGAACTCGCTGTCTCAGTAGACTACTGGTTGAATCCTGACTGGTTCCGTCGGCGGTCAGTTGGGGCACGTGCACCATGCGTGCTGGGCGGCTTCCGTGGGCGGTGGCACAGCGGGCATCGCGGCGGCCAGTTGTCGGCACGCGGGCGGATAGCCAGGCGGACGGTGATGAATGAGTCGGCGAAGTTGCGCTCCGGACGCGCCTTCGAGCGCACTGTCTCGACCACGCCGTTTTCGCCCGGCGGCTCGGACGGCCAAGGGGGAAAAGCGCGTTCGCGTTCAGCGACGACAAACGCAAAACCGCAAAACAACACAACACCACCGAAACGTGATGGTGCCAACCGCGGTGCGTGCGGCCCTCGAAGTGGTCCAAGCCAAGCTCTCCTTTGGCGTCCTCATACACACGCTCAGTCCGCCACCGTTCCTTCACACGACGCACGAGTTCCCGCCGTGTCGTCGTTGCCGGTAGCGTACATGCGGTGATCTCACTCGGTTTCTCTTCGTTGTCGGGCCACTCGATTAGCAACCACACCGCCTCGCGCTGGGAAGGGTCGATGCCGTCGTCCTGCGCGAGCAGAACACGCTCGGCGAATGCCTCTCCTTGCTCCCAGCCCGCCACGTCGAACGGCGAAAGCCGCCACGACCGACTGCGGTCGCGAGATCGCCAACGGCGACGGGTTCACCCATGCTGCGCCGGCAAAGCCGGTCCAGCTGTCGCCACACGGTCGTTGGGCTGTGCAGCCCGACGCCACAATCCAATCCGAGAGACAGCGGATGCCGCGGCGAAACTCGGGATTGTCACCGTAGGCGCTGTCCGCAAGGACCAGGCCGTGGGGCAATCCGTCGGCGTCGGCGCGCTCGATGAGATCCAGTGCAAGCTCGGGCTTGGTCTTGAACGTCACGTCTTCAGGAACCCGCGCCTCGGCGAGTCGTTCCGTTACTCGTCCAGCTCTCGGGCAAGTACAACGCGAAGTCGATGGGCGCGTGCGCCGACGACCTAGCACTACTGTGTCACCTGACTCGGGTTGTGGAGGATTTGCGAGCATGAACACCAGGTGATCGGGCTTTCGAGACAGGGGTGGTGCTGCGGGGATGGTGGCAGAAGGGGCAACGGGGAAGCCATCGGGCGAGCAGGTGCGCAATCGCGAGGCGTGCGGTGATGAAGGAATCCGGGAAGTGCCGTTCCGGACGAGCTGGGCTGCGGACCAACTGGACCGGCGCTTCCTCCCGAGGGGGGAAAAGCGCGGGCGCGCTCGGCGACGACGAAGGCGAAACATGCGAGGGCAACGGACACGTGGTGGTGCCAACCACGGAAGCGACGCCCCTCGAAATGGTCAAGGCCCAGCTCGCCCTTGAGATCCTCGTATGCGCGCTCGGTTCGCCAGCGCTGCTTGACGATGCGTACGGCTTCCTTGCGCGTGAGTCGACGGCCCGACTGGTCCGGAAACCAGAGGACGTGATGCTTTGTCGGCGCCGATTCGCCGCGTTCCCATTCCATCAGTAGCCAGACCATCTCGGGTTCGCCAATGTCCACGCCGTCGCCTTGTACCATCTGCACGCGCTCCATCGCAAAGTGCGACGACAACGGGGCCTTGCTGCCTTGGCACCACGTTGTCTTGCGGAAGGCCCCACGGCCAAGACCGACCGCGAAGCCTTCGATCATGACCGGGTTGTCATCGATCCGTCGGCCTCGGCCATCGAGGCGCCACACGCGGTCCGTCGGCATGACTCCCACAGCGTAGGGGAATTCAAGCTCGCGACAGGCTCGGCGCAGGAGACTACTGTGGCCGTAGGCGGCGTCGCCCAGCACCGTACCTCGTGGGATGCCGGCAGCGGCCGCTCGTCGCAACATCACGATCGCAAGCTCGGGCTTGGTTTTGAACTGCACCTCGTCGGGAATGCGCGCTTCCAGACGGCGAGTGGAATCTTCCGTCCACGACTGCGGCAGGTAGAGCTCGAAGTCGATCGGCAGGTGTTCCGTGGGAGTGGCCACCGTAAGGCTAACGCCAATCTGGCAATTGGTGATCTTGCCGGCCGACCCCGTATACTGGCGTTGCACACCCACCGAGTGGCTACCTTGCTTGAGAAACCCAGTGTCGTCGAAAATCCAAGCCACCACCGACTCGCGTTTGGTCAGGATCTCCAACGCGTACGCAGCCGATTCTCGACGGACATCCTTGTCTCGCCAGTTCGAATTGCTCACGAAGTGAGTCAGCCGCTGGTGCTCGGCATCGATGCGGGCCGGATCTGCGCACGTCCGCGCGGCGATGGGCTCCATGCTCTTGCGTTCGCCATCGCTGAGCAACCCGATCGCGTAGGTGGCAAAGGACGCGCGTCGTTTGTCGTCGCCGAGCACCTTTCCAATTCGTTCGAAGTACTCTTCAAGCCGCTGCTGTCCATCGCTTTCCAGTGCGTAGTCCATGTCCAGCATTCCGCGAGCGCTGGCCGTGCGAAGCAAGTTTTTGGACAGCCAGCCGGCCCAATCGTAGCCTGGTTACGACGGACGCTCGCCCATCGAGCGCCCGATGGGGGAGTCTGTCCCTGAATGGCGGTCCTGCCCAGGCGCCCCTGACACAGTAGTGCTAGCCAAAGTGAGGCTGACGCCGATCTGGCAATTGGTGACCTTGCCGGCCTCACCCGAGTACTGGCGCTGTATGCCCACCGAGTGCGTACCCCGCTTGAGGAACCCCGTGTCGTCGATGATCCAGACCGAGACCGGCTGGCGCGCCGTCTCATTGCCAACACCCGCGTACCGGGCCGCCTCGCGGCGGACGTCACGGTCGCTCCACTCCGCACTACGGGTGAAGTACGTCAGCCGCTGGTGTGCGGCGTCCACCCGTTTGGTGTCGGTCAGACGCGTGCCGCCATCGACTCGGCACTCTTGCGCTCCCCATCGCCCATCAGGCCCATCGCGTACGTAGCAAACGATTCACGCTGTGGTGCAGTTGTCAGAACCGCGCCAATCTGGCCGAAATACCTTCGCAGCCGGCGCTCACCCGAGGAATCGAGCAGGTATTCCATACCTATTCTCTCGCCGACTTCCCGGCGGACTAGCAACTTTTTCAACTTAGTAGTGGTAAGGGGCTTACTATTGCCTGGGCACTCTGCGAGAGGTGCCGCGAATGGCAGGAACCACGCCCGGATTCCGGAAGCCGCGGCTGACTTTCAAGTGCCCAGACGGTCGGAGATCTACCGCGGCCCTGCTTTGCCAAAAGCGCAGGGGTAATCCCAAGACCATCTTCCTCGACGTCGCCGACGTGTACTCCGAAGGTCGGCCCTGACATGGCCGAGCGCGCTCGCACCAAGGAAGCTCTTCGTATTCGCCGCAGGACCAGCGTTGTCCTCCTCTGCGATCAGCGCGGCTTCCCCTGCGCCGGATCGTCACCCCGGGCAGGCACCCGCACCGGCCAGGGGCAGAAGAAGCAACGGAACCGTGCGACTCGCACCCACAGGCAATCGCCGCTCTTTGGTCACCCATCACCGATAGCCGACCTGAATGCATTCCGATGCCGGTGCCAGACAGACGAGGATCGGAGCGTTGTTCGACATAGAACGTGATGAGCCTTTCCGGCTGTGTTCCCGACTCTTTTCTCTTGCCTCCGTCAAGAAGCCGGGCTTATCGTTTCTGCGCTCGAACGCTGGGCAGTCTCGCCAGTGTCTCCGGTGTTGTTCCATCCCGACCAGTTCCGGTCCGTTCTACCCACAAACACTATAGGAGTTGGACTATGGCCACAGAGACCCGGAAGTTATTCTTGAGTGACACCCACATCAGTGCCGGATGGGGGCTCAGCGGCAGTTCCAAGGCGACGCCACATCCCTGGGAGTGGCTCTCCGTGAGCGACCAAGCAAGGCTGAAGTCATTTCTAGAATGGGCGGCAAAGAGAACCGACATTGACGAGGTCATTCTCCTGGGCGACGTCTTCGACAATTGGATCTTTCCTCACGACATTCAGCCACCCACGTTGCTCGACATTCTGCAGTCCGCGAACGCTGCACCTCTGGTGCAAGCGATCAATGCACTGGCTGACAAAGTTCAGGTCTTCCTGCTCCCGGGAAACCACGATCTCACTCTCGCGCTAACGGACGTGCAAGCGGTTCTTCCGAAGGTCATTTTCGGCGGCCGCGGTCAGGACAATCCGTACTTCTCTTGGGGGCGCTTGCGCGCCGAGCACGGGAACAGCTACTGTCTGTTTAACGCCCCTGATCCGCTCCGGCCCAATAATCTGCCGCTGGGTTACTTCATCAGCAGGCTCGTGGCGACCGCGGACCGCCAGACAGGCAGCCATACCCCCAGCATCGCGCAGGAAGTGTCCGAGCTGGCCAAGGTCATCACGAACAAGGAGGATCTGGCCCAGGGCGTGCTCGATGCTGTTTGCCTGAAGGCAGGTGTTGCCCAGAACGCCGCGATTCAAATGCCACGCGACCTCTGGGGTGGCGTGGCGACCACGGTGGATTACGTTCGCGACCTTTACAAGAATCTGTATCACGAGTGGGAGACTCGCCACGGAACCGGCAGCGCAGTGATCGCGATCGCGGCCGAGGTGAACCAGCTCAATCTGGCCGCAGGCGAGATCTTCTTGCACGGCGGTATCAACGCGGTAGTGATGGGACATACGCACCAGGCAACCACGAACCAATACAGCGTTCCTTTCTTCGGCAATCGCATCTACGGGAACGACGGCGGCTGGTGCAACAACACCCCAACGGCTTCATGGATCGAGGTGGTGAAGTCGGACAACGGATGCCTCACGCTGACGGTGTACGGCGGCTTCGATCCGACCGGAAACCCGATTGTCATGCTTAGCCCGGTACACACGTAGTCTGAAAAATTCCTGAACGTCCTGGCCCATTCCGCCGTGCCGCTTTCGGCCCGGACAGACCAGGATGTGGATTGGGGCTGAACTCATGAAGAGATCGACGGCGACGGTGTGCCTGAGAGTCGCGATGCTGTGGGTTGGTGTCTTCACATGGAGCGGCTGCGCGGAGACGCAAGCGGGAGATGCGACAAGAGGAACTGTCATCGAGTGGGCGAAGTTAGAAAAGGACAATCCCGACGTCCACGAGGCGACAGTAAGTCTCGCAAACAGCATCGCAGAGGGGATTATCAAGGCTCTTTACCTGAGGAACCCTGGCGAAGAAGGTGGGACAGCAGGGAAGCTCGCCAAGAACGACCCGACGTCACAGAGAGTTACACGGGAATTTGCGCAGGCAGTCGCACAGGGGGTGATCGACGGCTTGACGGCTTCCGATGTCCAGACCAAGATTTCGCGGTTCACGGATGGGCTGGTCGCCTCTGCCAGCAAATCGGCCAGCGAGGCGATCCGGAATCAGCTCGCGGGTGCTCTGGCGGAAGCGCTTTCGCACGCGAGCGCGGGTGTGTTCCGGGGCGCTAAAGATGGGATTCAGGATCTTGGCCCGGTATTGAACAGGCTTGCCGTGCAGATGAGCCACAGTGTCGTAAAAGGCATGGCCGCCGGACTGAATGACAGCCTATTACCAACGCTGGGCAAGGGGCTCGGGCAGGTGGCCGACGGCCTCGGTCCGGCCTTGAACAATGCGGGGAGAAATCTGACGAAAGGAATGGTTGCCGGCACGGTTGAGGGAATCAAGGATGTGGGCGAGCCGCAGCTTGCTCGAATCGAAGGCATTGTGGCCCGTCTAGATACCGCCGCAAAGCGACTGGAAGGCTTTGTGCTGTATCTCACTCTCCTGGGTATGGCTGTAGTGGCGGGTCTGACCATCGCCCTGGTTCTAATTGGCCGCACATTCTCCCGGCGGATCGCGGCCTGGGAAGCAAGAATAGCCGAATCGCATACCGGACCAGCTGCATGAGCAGACGCGCTGCCGGCGCGTGCATACCCGCACGGTGCAGGTAGCAGAGCGGCGAGGTGTTGACGATGTGGTCAGCCAAGCGACCGGTGCAGCGCATTTTGGTCTTGGTCGAATTTGTCAGATGTCGCGCGGAACGCCTCGACGCCGAAATCCGTCAGCTTGTGCAGAAACTCAACCTTGGGGATGCCCGCCAATTCCCGACTTCGCCGCTCATCGAAATTGACCCAGCGGCGCTCATTGAAAGTGACCCAGGCTTGGATCACGGATCGTAGTGCTTGATCTGGATCAGGATTTGGAATCGGAGACTGTGGCACCTGCGGTGAAGCCGCAAGGCCAGGAGGGCCGGGGCGCTAAGACAGCGTTCTCCAGTCGAGAGCCCACATGGTAGAGGCGCGCCGGCCCATACATCTCTTTCTGTAGCCGGTCACATGGCTCTAGTTGACGTGACCCCAGATCATTGCACACCGCAGATGCGGCGCACTAATGCAAAGGGTGCAGATCTTGAATTGACCGAGAAATACAGGGGAATTGGACGGTCGACCGCGTGGCCGGTGACAAAGTATCCGGCAGCGTAATTTGTTGAAAGGGCAGAGCCTGCCGGGGTACTTCGAGATTGTCGAAACCGAAATCCTCGGAGGATGCCCCATGACAGATTCCCAGATTCCCGCACTTGTTGGCAAGCAGACAACGGCCCTCGATGAACTGCGCGCGTTCATGCGTGAACGCCAGGCCGCCCGCACCGGCGACAAGGACTTCGAGACCTTCGAGCGTGAGGCGCGCCGTCGTTTCGCCGCGGCCGAGGCGGAATTCGTAGCCGAGGAATTGGCCCGACTCGACACCGACGCACCCGCAGTCGAAGTGGACGGCGTTCCACACCGACGCGTCCTTCGCTGTTCGCAGACATACATGACGGCCGCCGGGCCTGCCAGCATCGAACGGACGCTGTACTCGACCCGACAGGACGGCGAACGCGCGGTGTGCCCGATGGAGTTGCGTGCCGGTGTTGTCGCCGGTTACTTCACGCCGCTCGCAGCCCAGAATGCGGCGTGGATGGTTGCACACCTCACACCCGGCGAGAGTGAGGAGCTGCTCGTCCGCATGGGCGGCATGTGTCCATCGAAGTCCAGCTTGGACCGGATGGCCAAGGCACTGTCGGCGCGCTGGGAAGCCGAGCGCATCGACTTCGAGAAGCGCCTACGCGACCAAGAGAGCGTGCCCGCGGTTGCCGTGGTCGTCGCCGTCTCCCTCGACGGCGTGTTGATTCCCATGAAGGACGGCCAGCGCGAAAAGAAATGCGCCGCCACCCGCGCCCGGGGCAAACTGGCCAAGGGACCCACCGGCTACAACGAGGCAAGCTGTGGAACGCTGATGTTCTATGACGGAGCTGGCGAGCTGCTGCTAACCAGGCGAATCGCTCGCATGCCAGAAGCCGGCAAGCCCACGCTCAAGGCCAGCCTCACGGCGGAGCTGATGACCATTCTCGCGCGCCGTCCCGACCTTCGCGTCGTCACCATCGCAGACGGAGCCAAAGACAATTGGGCCTTCCTGGGCACCTTGCCGGATGGCTACGCGGGCTATCAGATCGTGGATTTCTTCCATGCCGCCGAGCACCTCGCCGACGCGATGGTCGCCGTGCATGGCGAAGGCACCGTCCGCTTCACACTGGAATTCGAGAAGCATCGCCACATCTTGCGCCACGACACCGATGGCGTGGAGAAAGTCATTCGCCACTTGCGCTACCTGGCCAAGCATCACCGGCGAAATCGCAAGGTGATTTCCGCGCTCGGGTATTTTCGCCACCATCGCCATCGTATGCGCTACGCCAGCTTCGCTCGCCGACATCTCCCCATCGGCTCGGGCATCGTCGAGGCCGCGTGCAAGACGCTGGTCTCACAGAGACTCAAGCGCTCTGGCATGCGCTGGCGCCACGACGGTGGTCAAGCCATTCTCACCTTGCGCGCCTTGGAGCAAAGCGACCGTTTCGATCGTGCCTGGCGCATGCTCGCTGCAACCTACGTCCAGATCGTATCTCTACCCGACAACATCGTCGACATCGCCTCACGCCGCCACCGCTGATGAGCCGTCAGAATGAGAGCTACACCGAATGCAAAGGGCACTTGGACTTGCTGGCGCATGATACGCTGAAGGACGCATGCGCAACTTGGTCGTCGTGTTCGTCTTGGGTTCCTTTGCCTGCAGCAGCTCGACTACGTCAAAAGACGCCGTTGTTGCATCCGATTCGACACAGAGGGGTCTGATTCAGATGCGGCCCTGAACACACACATCTGCGCATACACACCTCTCGACCTCACCGACGCGGGGGTCTGCGTTGGGATTCTACAGATGGGCCCCCCGTCGATCTCGGCATGGACGCGGGAAGTTGTGAAAGTCGTCCGACGGTGCCGTGCAACGGTGAATGTGACTGGCAAATGGCGGCTCTGGCCGAAAGCTGTGGCGGTCTGCCGGACGAAACTTCGTTCATCGTGACCTTCTCGCAGGGATGCGGGGACCATCTTTCTCTATCGCCCAATTTGTCCAATGACGTCCCTGCACTCGTAGATTGTCTAGTCCGTGGACTGAACGCGTCCCATTTCGCCTGCGAGAGCCCCTGCTCGGGATATGGCAGTTCCACGCTGGTTC
Organism: uncultured delta proteobacterium; assembly: GCA_963723955.1. Lineage (GTDB taxonomy): Bacteria > Myxococcota_A > Polyangia > Fen-1088 > Fen-1088 > Fen-1118. The sequence continues at coordinate 2,002 of CAVRSU010000009.1, read as the reverse complement.
CATCGCCGCCGTAGTAGCCAGTCGCCAGCTACCAGCTACCACTGCGGCCCCATGCCACCCCGACCGACTGCCACATGTCTTCCGAAAACTCGCCCGGCCTAGCGGTGATGACGTTCCCTCCCGCCGGGAACTGCATCGGTGGAAGGCTGGTCAGGAATGGCGTCGCGAACGGTGGAGCGGCTTCACCAGTTCGTGCGGCTTCTCGCGCCAACCAGGATGCCATTACCCGATCCCCTGTGTGCCCAGCCGGGTTGTACGCCAACAGTTCTCGCATCCATGTTCGGGTCATCGGCGAATCAGGGACAACCCACTGGCCGCGCTCAAATTCGACAGCGAGACTTTCGACACCGAACTGCGGGTCGTGCTTGTTCCTTCCAGTGGTGTGGGCATCAACGCCGACACCGGCGTCACGCAAGAATTGGACGAGATACATCTGTGCGGCGTTGGATTCCACGCGTAGGCGGGAACCGTATCGAGCCGCTGTGGACTTCAACCGTTGTACAAGCTCTGGGCCTTGCCACCTGCCAGCCTCGATATTCAAAACTTGGCGACGTCCGTCGGGGAGAAGAGCGATGGTGAAGATCGCGCTTTCGTCATGGTGAGCACCCTGCCCTACTCCAAGATCAACGCCGGTGAACGTGCGGCAGGGACCGCTGTAGCTGTCAACAAGAACAGCACCAATATCCCTCGCGTTTTGGAAAGCGCGTTCGATCCAGTCGGCTCGAAATCTTGATGTCGCATCCGAGACAGGTTTCAAAAGCATCTGGCGCGAAAATTCGATTTCACCAATTTCCCGCCATCGCTGATCCAATCTTTCCACGGGCCAGGCTTCCGGCCACAAAGGTTTTCCGTCCTCACCGAGTGCAGGGTCGCGCAAAAGTTGATATTCCCCGCTTACCGCCAAGACGTGGAGAAGGTCCTCGGGGTGCCAAGGAGTACCAATGACAATGGACTTGCCGCCTGCAACAATTCTCCCAACCAAAGTTGATCGGTACCAATCAACCAACTTGCCTCGTTGAGCTGCAGTAAGTGAATTGTCCCATCCGGCCACGTCATCCAAGATTGCCAAGTCCAACCTGGAACCAAGCAGAGGCCCAAGAACACCGAGAGCGATGATGCTCGGATCCTTTTCCAATGACGGCCGCTCAATAAGAATTTCGCTGTCCGTCCACTTTTCACGTGCCCCACTTGCCGGTTTCAGCCAGGGGAACACCTGATGCAGCCGCTGATTCTGGACTATGTTCTCGCGGATGGCAGCGAGGGGTCGAGCCGCTTGCGAATGCGTCTCCGATACCAAACCGATTCGCGCGTTCGGATTGTTTCCCAAAACCCACAGCGGCCACGCCACGCTCAGGATGGTGGTTTTTCCATGTTCAATCGGCGCAAGAATCACAGCTCGGTCGTATTGCTCGACGGCTGCCATCCATTTGCGATGATGGGCCGCAGGGGCGAAACCGAAGACGAACTTGAAGAACGCGGGGAAACTCTTTCGAACCAGTTGGATGGCTAGCTCACGCCGCGCGGCTGAGAGAGTGAGCCGGGAATTGTCCGTTGGCCGCATATTTCCAAGCTCTCAATTGCTCCATCTGGTAAAGGCACGCGCCACCTGTTCCCTGCCCTCGAAGCCACCAAGCATGAACGCATCCAGCAATTCGTCAATCTTGGCGCTGTCCAATCGATTTGCCACACCAATATGTTCCGGATGGAACACGATAGTGTCAAGTACGAAGGTCGCCCACCGCTGTAGCAACTCCAGGGCTCTTGTCCTTAGCCAGCTCCAGCAGTCGGGTCTCGACTCCAGGGGAGTCCCTATGCCCGGTCAGTACGTAAATCGCGCCTTCTCGGATGACAGACCAGTCCGACCGGGACAAACGAAGCAGCATGTCGACTGCTGTCCCTCCATTTGCCGCCTTCTGCGTCGAACTGGCTGTAGCAAGCAGCTCCGCTGCAAAGGTCAGGTCTGCCTTCAATCCGGCAATCTCTTGCCGGAGAGGCAGTTCTT
>CAVRSU010000008.1:0-351273 GCA_963723955.1 uncultured delta proteobacterium | reverse complement strand
ACCCAACCCTATCGTCGTCGAGGCCCTGCAGGCCGTCGCACTTTCCGTCGCTCACCCTGGACCACAACCTACGGTCTTCGACTGGTTCAAGACGGGTCACCAAACTGCAAGCCGAACGCGAAGGCTTGCTCCAACGTCTGGCCACCACTGGCGATATGCGCCGCGGTTCGATAACGGAGGTCTACCGCTCATGCGGCAAGCCGACCTGTGCGTGCGCCAACGCGGACCATCCGGGCCACGGACCCGTACTACGCCTTCACCACCCTGGGTATAGGGATAGCTCGGGTGTGTAGGTGGATGTAGTGGATGTAACAGATGTTATCGGCGCATTTTTCGGGTGAAGGCAAAAGGGCGCTTCTTTTGCCTATCCGCCACGTTCAATTTTGTCAATGTGACCTTCTTCGCCAACAGCGCAACCAAGGGACTCGGCGGCGCGCTGTCGTTGTTCGGCAACGGCGGCACCCTGGTCAATTGTACCTTCGCCAACAACACGGCCCCCTTCGGCTCGGGCTACTTCGCTGCCGCCATCGCGGGTGGCACGGCACTCACCATCCGCAATACCATCTTCAGCGGCAACACCTCGCAGGACTGCGGATCGCCGATGGCATGCTCTGCCGGCCAGAGCACCGGAGATGGCAACCTGCAGTGGCCGGCAACGCACGCCGTCTGTACAACCGCGGATACCAAGTGCACCCCAACCACCACCTTCGCCGATCCCTTGTTGGCCACGCTCGGCGACAACGGCGGTCCAAGCAAAACCTGCCTGCCGGGCATTGGCAGCCCGGCGATCGGAATCGGCAAGAATTGCCCCGCAACCGACCAGCAGGGCCAGCCTCGCCTATCGAACAACTGCACGGCGGGCGCGGTCGAGCCCTGACGAGATCGCCAGGCGGCAGCGCCGACCATCGGGGTACCGAAGTAACCCGAGCGTTGGGGACTGCGTCGCCTATACTTCGCCGTCCATGTCGTATCCTGGTTTCCGACACCGTGGGCTTCATCGACAAACTGCCGCACGGCCTAGTTGCGTCGTTCAAGAGCACCCTCGATGAAGCCCTGGAGGCGGGCCTTCTGGCCCATGTCGTGGATGCCTCGGATCCCGGGTTCGAACGTCAGCTGGACGTCACGCGGGAGGTTCTGGCAGATATCGGCGCTGGCGACATTCCGTGCCTGACTATCTTCAACAAAATGGATCGGGTGGGGGATTCGATCCGACCGCTGGGAACCAACCCCAAATGGGTGACTACTTTCCCCGCAGGGCGTACAGGTTGCCGTCGTCTGAGCCGACGTAGATGGTGCCGTCGGCGGCAAGGATGGGCGAGCTGTTCACGTCGCCGCCTAGCTCGACGGACCAGCGCAGTTTGCCGTCGGGCTCGATGGCGTAGAGGCGGTCGTCCCGCGAGCCGACGAGGATCGCGCCGCTTCCGTCCATGAGGGCCGAGGACTGGATGCGGTCGCCGGTGCGGAAGGCCCACAAAAGGATGCCGTCGCGGCGGATGGCGTAGAGCAAGCCGTCGTACGATCCCACGACCACGGTGCCGGAAACCAAGACGTAGGCGGCTTCTGGCCGGATCGACTGCTGCAATTCGGGCGCGGGATTTTGCTCGCTACCGAATGCGGTCACGAGGCGCGCGTCCGCCGATTGGCCGGCGGCCGTGAAGGTGGCGTAGGCGTTGGCCAGCACGATGGGCGTGACGGTTGCCGTGCCGAGGGCCAAGGAATAGTCCAGCTTCTCGATGGGAGGCAGGTCGAGGACCTGGGAGGCGACGTTCGGGGAGACCTAGTAGGGTACCCGGTAGTAGCTGATGAACGGGTAGATAGAGGTCCTGAAGTTTACCGAGTCCATGACCTGAACTGGCTGGCCAGATTCGAAGGTGCCTATGCAGACGCCATTTCCCCGATTCGAGCCGGGGCCGAGATACATCATCACGAAGTTGCCAACGTTGCCCTTGTAGATCATGAGATCGCCTGGTTGCGGCGAATCTACGCGCGCGAACGTCCGCATCATGGCAGCCGACAAGCGCTCGTTCGGGGTGTTCGTCACCTGGATGCCGACTCGGCCCAGGAGAAACTGAATGAACCTAGGGGAGTCGAAGCCCTTTGCCGCGGAATGTTGACCGAGCGCAAACGGAATACTGTGCCAGGCCAGCAGGATTGCCCCTAAGACCGCCTGCTTCCGTCGTCCCGGAGGCAGCTCCTGTATGCCCTTGTTGGTACGCGGCCAGTCCACATCCTCGCCGATCAGACGAATGTTCTCCTTCTCGGTGACGCGTCCAAGGAATTCGAGGATATCTCCCTGAGTACTTGTGAGAAGGTCGACCTGCTTTGACTTTTCTGATGCCTCCGTCCGGAGCCTCGCAACTTCTTTCGCGACCTCGGCCTTGTCCCTATCGAGGATCTTCAACTGTTCGTTCTTTCGATTGACTTCCGCCCCAACCTGATACAGCCGAAAGGACGAATAGACTATCGCTCCGACCACAAGTAGCGCGCTCAAAGCTGTCGTAAGCGCTGTCCGGCTGGAGGAGCGAGCGAGCGACTCATGGTCGGACTCCGTGGGCAGACTCACGACGCGTTCTCCTTGCCCTCAGCTGGCGGCACGATGATCTTCATGGCCTGATTCCACATGTTCAGGAGACGACCCGCGGTGTAGCTCACGAGTCCCGAGGACCCAAACATCAGGGTCAATTCAACCGCGCCAGCCTTCTTCTGATAGATCATCAGCGCGGCGGCAGTCAGGAGTAGTGCGAGCGAGAGGAATGTAACGGACAGGTACACGAAGCGCTCCGCTCGAAACAGACGTGTCAACCTCTCAACCGCGCGAACTCGCTTGTCGATGTCATCGACCATAGTCGCAAGACCTCCTTCACCGGTATTCCGTCAGGTTCCGCAAGATATCACGATGTCGGCCTAGGGGAAGTCGCGAAGAGCCGAGGTGCTTGCGTGGAGGCGCGCGTCCATAGGCGATTCGAAGGTTTTTTTGAGCGTCGGAGAACCCTGCCGGACCGCCTGCGCGCGGCCTGAGGCCGGGAGCGGACCTCGCTGCTTGCCGCGCAGGGCGTACAGATTGCCGTCGTCGGAGCCGACGTAGATCGTGCCGTCGGCGGCGAGGATGGGCGAGCTGTCCACGTCGCCGCAGCTCTCGTTCCGCCCCCCAAGCGGCACCTCACCGGCCGTTTTGGCGTACTCTCGTCGCACGGCAGTGGAAGCGATACCGCAGATCGGCGGGAGGGGGCGGAAACGGCTTGGATTTGGTCGGAGAGAGGAAAGCTGTGCTCGCCCGCGTGAATCACCGTTCGTTGATCCAGGATGCTGAACTACTACTTTCGGGAGGCCGCATGAGCCTCGGCGATCAGTTTTCGGACAGCAAGGGCGAGGTGTCCGATGCAGATTCGGACACCTTCCCAAGGACGGACCCGAATCAAATTGGCGGCGGAGCAATTCCGCGGAAGACCTTGGTCGCGCCGTCGACCTGACCAGCAGGCATGGAGACCGGCGTGCCGCTGCCGGAATCCACGAACACGACCAGGTTGTTCGAGCCGTTGGCGTCTGCCGTCCCGGCCAGCAGCCAGACGTTCGAGCCGTTCACGACGCCCGCCAGACCGCGGAACCCAGTGCTTCCGAAGGTCATGACGTTGGTCCACGTGGTTCCGTTGTAGGCCCATTTCTGAATCCCGCCGCCCGCGGCCGGCGTGCGATCGTCCGCCACGTAGAGCGTGTCGGGCCCGGTGACGCTCGGGTTGAGGTCAAGCAGGACGAATTGGAATGGGCTAGCGGTCGAGGTGGGCATTCCTGCAAACGAGCTGGCGGCAGTCGATGCTATGGGCAAACCGCTGCCCACCGAGAACACATTGGTGAAGGTGCCATTGTTCGACGACCCGTAGAGCTGTCCGCCGACGATTTGCAGGGTGCGCGCATTCGTAAGGACGGGGGCGGTGGTCGAGATGACCGATGTGCCCGCGGTGCCCCCGAGCAGCAAGGTCTGTACGCCGCCGGCCGAACCGTTGGCGCCGGTGACCCAGAAGCGGCTTCCGTCGTTGGTGACCACCGCGCGCACGTTGTTGCCGCTGAAGGCATTGTTGAGTGCCGTCGTGGTATCGACGGTTCCCGCGGCGTTGATGCGGGCCACGACACGGTTGTTGGCGGTCGACGTGCTGCTGGCGATCTTCGCCGTGCCCACCGCGGCGTCGTAAGCGGCCAAGGTGACGAAGTGCCCGTCGCCGGAGAGCGCTAGCATTCCGTCCGAGGTCGCCGAGCCCGAGTCGGTGAAACGGCGGTTGCTCCCGGATGTGGCTGTGGGCAGCGGAATCACCCTCACCACACTGCCATCGAGAGTCTGTTCTTCGACGAACACAGGGTTGGCGGCGCTGGACAGCGCGGTGATGCCATCGCCGACGCGAACCACGAAGAAGGTTTGTGCGATGATACAGCCGCCTTTCGCGCCGCACACCGAGCCGCCATTGTCCGTGCAGGCCGTGCCAGCGGGAAAGGCGGGATTGGAGGGGACGCCGGCCGTGCAGACATCGCTTGTGCACTGCTTGTTGTCCACGGGCAAGTCGGTGTTGTCGATCACGGACACGATATTGCCCGTCCCATCGCACTGGTCGACGTGGCAGTCGCCTGCGGTCTGGGCCGGCGTGGGAGTGCCAGCCGCTTGGTAGGCAATGCCGCAGCTTCCAGCGATGCAGGTGCGGGCCTGGCAAGCGTTGTCGCTACCCGGACAATCGCTGGGGTTAAGGCAGCCCACGCAGGAACCGGAGCTGTCGCAGAAGCCGCCGCCGCTGGGGCCGCATGCGGTTCCCACGGGGGCGGCCGGCGTGGAGCACGACCCAACCGCCGGGTCGCAAGTGCCCGCCACGTGGCAAGCGTCCGCGGCCTGGCACATCACGGGTCCGCAAGCTCCGTCGCTGGCCGCACCGGCGGCCACGCTGCACGCCTGGCAATCGGCAACGCCGCCGCCGCAAGCGGAGTCGCAACACATTCCGTCCACGCAGAACCCGGACGCACACTGATCGTTGCCGGCGCAGGCGATGCCGTTGCCATCGGTCGACGGGAAGGGCGGCGGATCGACCCCCACTGTGGTCACGCCATTGCCCTGGTTGCTCACCACGAGACGCCCGATCTGGCGGTAGTCGCCGAAGTCGTCCTTGGGCTTGGCGAAGTGGTAGCCCGCGAACATGAGGGTTCCGCTCGTGCCGTCGGTAGTGAGGGTGACCGATGGATCGTACACGCGGCCAGCGTACCAAGACTGCGGGCCGTGGCTCGGGTCGGTCGCGGAATCAATCGACAGCAGCGGATTGGGCAGCCCTTGCAGAACCGTCCAGTGCAGAAGGTCGGTGGATTCGGCGTAGCCAATGTAGTGGAAGGCGTCGGCATCTCCGTCGGCAGCGATGCCGGCCGAGAAGAAGAGGCCGTAGCGCCCGTCCGTGTAGCTGAGCAACGAGCCGCGTGGGCCAACCCAAATCGACGTCGCGTCGGTGAGGCCAGTGACGGCGCCGAGATCCGTGAAGGCAAGGCCATCGTCGGTCGTGGCCAGCCGAAGCGTGGTGACGTAGTCGGCGTTGGTCGCTCCCGAGCCGGATTTTTGCAGGTAGATGACCTTGCGGGGCGAGGAGCCGGGAACAACCGCGAGGATGCCATCGGGGTTCTGCAGGCCGGTGGTCCGCAGGGTCGCGAGCGAAGGCGGCGTCTCGCTGGCGGGCAAGGAAGCCAGGGGGTGCCGAGCGGTCGGGTGCAGGGTGTGCACGGTCAGTCCGCCATTGTCGACGGTGGCCGGCGTTCGAATCCAGCGCGTAGAGGTACAGCGTTCCCCCCACGTTCATCACGAAAGGATGGCCTTGCCCATCATCGGTGCCGTTGTTCGGGTCAGGCACGGGATTCGGGTTGAAGTCCATGACCTTGTCTTCGAACTGCCAGGTCTGACCACCGTCGGTGGTGCGCGCCGAAACGATGGCTTCTTCGAGATTCTTCGGGCGGTAGTCGAATAGCCCTTGCATCACGACATTGTCACCGACGGTGAAGGGGAAGTAGTAGGGCTGGAAATTGTACGTCCCCGGATTCGGCGTGGGGAAGCCGTTGGTCGGGTTCGAGTTCGAGGTCGGTCCTTGACCGAGCGTCCACGGGCCACCGGTGATGGTCGTGCGCGCGGGCGTGCCCTGTCCAATCCAGCACGCCATGCCCGGATTCTTGAAGGGGTTGCTGCAGACACCCGTCGCGCTGTCGCAGGTTCCAGCGACGTGACAGGCATCTTCGGCCGTGCATGGGACGGGATTGCTGCCCTGGCACGCCCCGGCCTGGCAGGCATCCGTCTGGGTGCACGCGTTGCCATCGTTGCAGGCTGTCCCGTCGGCGAGCGCGGGATTCGAGCACATGCCCGAGGTTGGATTGCACACACCTGCCCCGTGACACTGGTCGCTGGCAGCGCAGGTCACCGGATTGCCGCCCGTGCATGCGCCGGCCTGGCACTTGTCGGTCTGGGTGCACGCGTTGCCGTCGCTGCAAGCCGTTCCGTCGGCGAGCGCGGGATTCGAGCACATGCCCGAGGCTGGATCGCACATGCCTGCCGCATGGCACTGATCGCTCGCCGTGCAGGTGACGGGGTTTCCGCCCGTGCACACGCCGGTTTGGCAGAGGTCGATCTGGGTGCACGCGTTCCCGTCATTGCAAGCCGTTCCGTCGGCAACCGTGGGATTCGAACACATGCCCGAGGCTGGATCGCACATGCCAGCCGCGTGGCACTGGTCGCTCGCCGCGCAGGTCACCGGATTGCCGCCCGTGCACCCGCCGGCCTGGCACTTGTCGGTCTGGGTGCACGCGTTGCCATCGTTGCACGCCGTTCCGTCGGCGAGCGTGGGATTCGAGCACAGACCCGAGGCTGGATCGCACATGCCGGCCGCGTGGCACTGGTCGCTCGCCGTGCACGTCACGGGATTCCCTCCCGCGCAGAGGCCGGTTTGGCAGGTATCGCTCCGGGTGCAGGCGTTCCCGTCATTGCAACTTGTCCCGTCGGCGACGGGGGTGTGCTTGCAGCCAACCACGGCGTCGCAGGAATCGGCCGTGCAAGGGTTGTTGTCGTCGCACGAGACACCACAACTTCCGCAATTGGCTGGGGTGTCGAGGCGTTGCTCGCACCCGTTGGCCGGGTTCTTGTCGCAATCGGCGAATCCCTTCACGCAATCAACCGTCACGAGCAAACGCGGCGGCTTGGTGGACTCGCGTGAACCCAACGCGAGCAGCAGCGCGGTCCCGAGCGCGTCCGAGTGCAAAAGCCAGCCGTTGTTCTGGTAGGTGCCATTGAGGAAGCCGAGAACGTCGGCGGTGACGTCGAAGCTCAGGGTGCCGGTCTGGCCGGTCGCAATGAGCGCCGTTCCCGTCGCGGGCGCGGCCCATGGATTCGGTCCTGCCGATCCCATCTTCCAGGCATCGCTGGCCGAGCAATCTGCCTTGGCGTTGCCGGCATTCGAGTCGACGGCGCAATTAAACGTCGCTCCCAGTTCGCTCCACGCCTGTGTCATGCGGAACGCGCCGACGGTACTGCCGGTCTTCACAGGAAGGGTCAGGGCCGCGTCGATGGTTACTTCCAGGCGGGCTGAGGTCACCGTCTCTCCCGAAGCCACGAGGGCGGCCAGCGCGGCTGGGTCGAACTTCACCAGTGCCTGATTTACAACCAGCGTCTTCTGCCCGCCGAAATTTTGATTGGGCACCAGTGCGGCAACGTAGGTATCCGCGGATGGCACGAGCCCACTCACGCCCAAGCTGGCGGCCTCTTGCCTGGCCTTCAGGGGCGGCGCGTCGTTGTTGTGCTCGCCGCAAGCGCCTACGGTCAACCCAAGGCAGAGCGGAATCAGGACAAAAATACTCCGTTTTCGGAACGAATGGTCAAGCATCAGAATCCCCCGGTGTTTGTGCCGCCGGATCGTGAATCGGCCGTGCGCGGCGTCACGTGACAGTTTCGTGCCAGAATTTCCGAGCGGTGCTGCGAGCGAAGACATTCTGAACTTCTTGTTCGCAGTTGCGGCACCCTCGATATCCACGGCGTTGTGGATAGGAAGCCCCGAACGGCCCGAGGACGTGTTGCGGTTGCGCGCCCACCTGCTTGCCTTCTTCACCCGGGATCTAGTCGCCGGCGAGCTCCGCGTGCCCTACGACAGGCAACACCTGCGTGGCGAGATCTTCGCCTCCTGCGAGGTGCTCGGCGAGCGCTACCAACCGGACGCCGTCATCTTCGACGTGCGGGCGCGTCCCGCCGTGCTCGACCGACCAGCGCAGCTTTCCATCGGGCTCGATGGCGTAGAGGCGGTCGTCCTGCGAGCCGACGAGGATCGCGCCACTGGCGTCGATGAGGGCCGAGGACTGGATGCGGTCGCCGGTGCGAAAGGCCCACAGAACGGTGCCGTCGCGGCGGATGGCGTAGAGCAAGCCGTCGTACGATCCCACGACCACGGTGCCGCACCGGTGGTGAGGCCCACAGCATTTTTCCCTGCGGGCTCAAGGCGTAGAGGCGATTGTCGTCGGAACCGATGTAGATGGTGCCGTCTTGCTCGACGGCCGGGCTCGATTCGACGTCGTCGCGTGCGCGGAATTCCCACTGCCGTTTGCCGTCGGGATTGATGGCGTAGATGCTGTTGTCCTGGCTGCCAGCCATTGAGCACGTGATGGCCTTCGAGCGTTTTTTGTGGGTACCTGGGTATAGGGATAGCTCGGGTGTGTAGGTGGATGTAGTGGACGTAAGAAGTAGCCGTTTACGGGAGTCGAGCGGAGCCGAAGGCGAAGCTCGCATTCCCGTAAACGCACGTTGGATGAAACGCTTGCGCGGCAGCTTGGCGGCTATGCGCCTATGCAATTGTTGTCTGGCTGGTGCGCTCGCGATCAGGGTCCGCGGCAACTTTGACTGGGATGCGGAATAGAATGCTGGTCCTCAGCACGGTGCGGTTTGGTGATCGCGTGAAGACGACAGCAGGCCCGGACTGCGGCGGGCAAGCCGGTGGCCATGGCGACACCAAAGCGCAAGAGATAGTGCTGCCCAAGCATTTCAAGTGTTGTCCCTTGCTTGCGGTGAGGCACGAGCTGGCGGTAGCAACTACGCACGATCGTACGTTGCCGGCAGCGAGGACAGAGCAGGACGTCCTGGCCCGTGAGCGCGAGCAGCAGGGCCGGCCAGGGAAGATTCGGATCGATCCGGTTGGCAGATGGAAGGTCATCGCCATCATGGTCGCCATCGGTGGGCCTGGCCGCGGCACCAGTGTCGGCGGATGGCAACAGGGCGCGGGCCTGTTTCAGGCTGCTGTTGACGTTGCCCGAGGACATGAGTCCGAAGTGGCGAATCTTGACGAAGTGGCTGGGCAGAATGTGCTGGAGAAATCGGCCGATGAATTCGGTCGGCGACAGGGTGGCCGTGTCGCTGCCACGGGTGCGGAAGACAACGGTGTGATCGTCCACACCGACGAGGCGGGCGTTGCTGATGGCCACGCGATGGGTGTAGCGGCCGAGGTAGCGAAACACCTGCTCGGGGCCACAGAAGGGCCGCTTGGCATAGACGACCCAGCTGGTCTTGTACAGCCGCTGTCTGCGGCGACGGGCGGCGCGATCGGGTGCATCGTCGTGCAACTTGCCCTTGTCCAGAAGCTCTTGCAGGCCAGCCATGAACTTGCCGCGAAAGAGTGCGCCCACGACGTGGACGGGCAAGAGAAAGTCGTGCGGCGCCGCCACCCACTGGCGCTTGTCGCGCGCAAGACCGCCGCCGGTCACGATGCAATGGACATGAGGATGAAAGAGTAGCTCGCGTGTCCACGTGTGCAGCACGGCGGTGATGCCAAGCCGCGCGTCTTTGCCAAGCCACTTCGGGTCGGCAGCCAGGGTCAGGAGCGTGTCGGCGGCAGACCGAAATAGGAGAGCAAAGATCGCGGCCCTGTTGTTGTAGGCGAGTCTGTGCAATTCGCTGGGCAGTGTGAACACGAGGTGAAAGTAGTGGACGGGCAAGATGCGATCGAGGCGAGCCTCGACCCAGCGGGCCTGGTTGAGCGACTGCGCCAGGACTGCCCCACCGGGGAGTTCCGTTCCCCGCACGCGCGGGGATGAACCAGCAGAAAGGCGCCCGCTTCCGCCTCTACACGGCCCGTTCCCCGCACGCGCGGGGATGAACCGAAACGCGAGCCGGCTTCACCGTGCACCTCTTCCCGTTCCCCGCACGCGCGGGGATGAACCGTGCCCGTCGCCAGCACCAGCAACGCCTTTGCGCCGTTCCCCGCACGCGCGGGGATGAACCGTCTTTGTTTCCGCAAGCGTAGTTGCCGATTGGCCGTTCCCCGCACGCGCGGGGATGAACCGATACGGCCTTGCCCACGACCACGACGGACAGTCCGTTCCCCGCACGCGCGGGGATGAACCGATCTTGTCGACCGGGGCGACGGTGGCCAAGGGCCGTTCCCCGCACGCGCGTGGATGGACTTGGCGGGGGCCATAGGAGGCGCGGTCTACAACCTCGAGCAAATGGTGCCTGGCTCAGGTTTCGATGAAGCCGAAGCTGCCTATCGTTTGCGCCTACACGAATGCAATGATCATAGGGACGCGGCCTCGTGGCTGATTCCGGACTACCGGCCTGGCAGCAGGGTGACTCGTGGCCGTATTGCCAAGGTTCTACGAAGCGAGGCCCGACTTGTGTCAGACCTTCTACGCCAAAACTGGCCGGTGGTAGAGCGTGTCGCCCAGGCAGCGATTGAGATGGGACTGCTGTTTGAGGCCGTGCTTCGACAACTCATCGAGGACCCCGGCGACCTCGTGCGGGTCTGGGAGTCCAGCGTAGCGAAGGAGTATCGGGAACTGGGTCTCGAACGTAGACGCCTCAGGCTTGAAGGGCAAAAGGCCATCTTTCGATCTCCAACCTCCGGCCAGCTGTACTAGAAACGCGGCATGAGCATGATGGCCTTCCACATCCTCTTTCCCGAGGAGGCGAAGAACGAAACCCGAGCAGTCACGCCAGTATTTCCCGGCAAGGTGACGGGGCATCGATACATGCTCATGGAATATTTCTGCATCGACCCAAAATGCGACTGCCGTCGAGTCATGATCAACGTCATCGACACCGAAAACGACATGCACGTGGCCACCATCAACCACGCCTTCGAACCACCCAAGCCGCCGTTTGAAGACGAAGGGCAAACCTTCCTCGACCTGATGAACCCGCAGTCCGCGCTGTCCGATGACCTGCTCGACATGTTCAAGAAGATGGTCGCCGACGACGAGGAGTATCGGCAGCGACTCGAACGCCACTACAAGATGTGGAAGAGTGTCGTGGATAACCCGTCACACCCGGACCACCACAAGGTGCGATCTGAGTTTCACGACGACCCAGATTTCGAGCCGGCGTTCCCAGCGACAGGAGACCGTTCGGCGTGACGGTCCCAAGGTCGGCCCGAACGACCCGTGCCCGTGTGGCAGCGGTAAGAAGTTCAAGAAGTGCTGTCGCCAGTGATGGTCTAGGCCCAGTAAGCTATCTCCCTACGGAACGAGGCGGGCCCTGCGAACCTGGGTCGTGCATGCCAGGGGTACCCATAGACATCTGCTTTTCATCTGATATCATCTAGGGCATGAGCGCCCACGCCGAGACCCTGACCGACTTCCTCCGCCAGCCCAAGCCCATCTTGAAGAAACTGGCCAAGGAGGATGTTGTTCTGCGTAGGCGTGGGGAGGTGTCCCTCCGTCTATCCCTCGACACACGGGCTGCCGCATCTTCTACCGGCACCGAGATTGCCGCCAGCTTGCTTGCAGATTTGGTGAACGTCCCCCAGGTTCCCGATTCACTGGCCCGCCTTCTTGCCTCTCGCTTTCCGTGGATGAAGTTCTTGGCCAAGGACGCGAAGCAGGCGTTCGTCCATGAGTTCATCGAGACCGTTCAGGCATGCGCCTCAGTTGGGAACAGCGCTGCCCTCGACGAGGTCATTGCCGCCTGGAAATCCACCGCTGCAATCTACGCTGACCCCAAGCTGGCTGCAGACCTGAAGCGCTCCCTTCCCGGCAGCCACGCCAAGGTTTCACGTCCCTGATGGCCAAGCGTGGGGAACGGGTAGCGCCTCCTCCTCGACGTGGGGAATGGGAGCTTCGCTTCGGTGAATCCGATGCCGCTGCCGGATGGGAAGAACTCTGCCGTCAGGCACCAGGCCCCCTTCGTGAAGCCTGGGATGTTCTTTCCCGAGATCCCCGAGACAGGACCAACCCTGGCAGGCAGCATCGGCTGCGCAGCGACCTGGGCACGCGCACCATCAAGGGCAAGGTCCTTGATCAGTGGCAGTACGAGGTGACGGGCGCAGGAAGGATCTGGTACTGCCCAGATGATTCGCTCCACGTCGTAATCATCACCAAGGCCAGCACCGGTCACCCTGGCGAGACCGACTGACCGGGTGCGCGTGGACTGGGTTGGCCCGCTCGAATTGCTTGGCACAGGGGCAGCGGCGGGATGGGTACTGGCGGGGATGGCGGCAGCGGCGGGTCAAGAAACACGGGAGTTGGTGGCGAAAACACAGGAGCTATCGCCCAAAACACAGGAGCTGGCGGCGAAGACACAGGGGCTGCCAGAAAGCCTAATGATTGAGGTGAAGACCTCAGGCAAACGACCATCGGTCAAAGACCTGCGGAGGGCCTCCGAACCACACCACCTTGCTATCGCCATGCAGAGCATTATCGAGCCTGCGATGGAGAAGATGGGGGTAGTGATGCCGCTTTCTCTACCCTTTTGATCCCCCACCAGATCCCCCACTTGTGCGTGGCGGAACGTGGCGCTCCGTGACCCTTTGTGACGGTAAGTACCCGCCACGACACAAGTTCTCGACGCAGAACTACGTTACTTGGCTACATGGCATTCAGGAGGCCGACAGTTCGATCCTGTTCAGCTCCACCAAAACTTGTTCTTTCGTTTCGGTGACTTGGGTGGCCTCGCCTTCCGCCCTTTCACCGGACCCACACTCGGAGTCACTACCCTGCCCCATCGGCAATGAGCGCGACATCCTTCGAGTCGAGCCTCGGTCTACAGGCGATCCCACAGCAACCTGATCCCACAGCAACCTGGTGAAGGACAACCGATAGCCGCGATACTGGGCACGGCGTAATGACAGGTGCCGGGACTGGCCTTACGCTGAGGGGCGTGAAGCCACATCCAATCCGGAACCGCGCGCCTGCGCTGCAGGAAAATTTCGACCCGGACTTTGGCGGCAAGTTCGTGTTGAGATTTTCGCTGATCGTCGCCGTGCTATTTGGCGCCTGGACTGCGTTTCTCTATCTGGCCCTGGATCGCGACTTCGAGGCTGGCTACGGCCTGGCGATATTCTCGCTGGCTCACGTTCAAAGCACACTCTTCCGATACGTTCTTTACTCGACCATCGTGCAGGCCACTGTTCTCGCCATCCTTGCCGGAACCCTGGCGATCTTCTACTCGCACAAGATCGCGGGCCCGGTCTTTCGCCTGAAGCGTTTCCTGCTGGCGTGGCGAAACTGCGAGTCCGATCTAGGCGACCTCCGCCTCCGTCGCGGCGACCAGATCCAACGCTTCGCCGCCACCGTGGAATCGGCGCTCAAGGAGCTTTCGGCCAAGAGCCACGCGACGGCAGCCACGGCGGAAGCGCTGGCCAATCGCCTCGCTGCCGGCGAACCGGTTGCCCCAGCCGATCTTGCGAAGCTGCGCAAGGATCTGGAAGGCATGAAGGTTGACTGACCTGTCCCAGGGCGAGCCCACCGCCAGGCGCAGCCGTTTCCTCCACCCGATTGGGGGTGGCCTTGCGCTTGGCCTTGGACTTGTCCTGGCGGTATCGCTGCTGAAATCGCAAACCGTGGATCCACACAATTCCGCCTGTTCCAGCTGCCATTTGAGCGATCCGAAGAGCAACGGCCGCAACATCGCTCACGATATCAACCGCGTTTGTCTTGACTGCCACGCCAGGCCTGATTCCACGTCCCATCCGGTGGGCATGGTGCCCAGCATGAAGGTGCCCGAGGATTTGCACCTCGATTGGCGTGGAAGGCTGTCGTGCGCGACTTGCCACGATGTCCACCAACAAGGCGCCGACGGGCACGCACGCTACCCTGCCCTGCTTCGCCGACCACAAGCCGGCCGGCCATTCTGCGCCGCTTGCCATCGCACGATCGGCACGCCCAACGCCCGCATCCTGCACAGTATGATGAAGGCCAGTGCGCACGGGAAGGCGCAACTGGTGCCAGCCGGAGAGCAAGTCGGCCCCATCGACGAAGAATCGCGCGGCTGCCTCGGTTGCCACGACGGATCGGTTGCCACCGGGGGCGACGTCCGGGCGGCCCAGGGCGGGGTCTGGGACCACGGCGGGGACGTGGGTATCACTCATCCCATCGGCACCCGCTACGCGCTGACCGCTCTGCGAAACCCGGCACTCATCCCGGTGGCCGAGCTCAACCCTGCCATTCGCCTGCCCGGCGGCATGGTGGGCTGCGGCTCTTGCCACGATTCCTTTTCGACCTCCAAGCACCAGCTGGTCATGGACAACGCCGGCAGCTCACTGTGCCTGCAGTGCCATCGTATGTGAGGAAGCCATGTCGAATGTCTCCATCCCCAGAGCTTCTGCCAAATTCCGCCGGCGGCACTATTTCATCGACCGCAAGTTCCAGGGCGCATTTCTACTTCGCTTCCTGATGGCCACCTGCCTGGCAGCCACGCTGGCCGGGTGGATCGTGTACCGAAGCACGACCGCCGCCATCGAGGATCAGATGTTCTCCGCGCACCTCTCCACCACGCACATCGGCGAGTTGGTTCGCAGCCGGCTCATCCTCACCAATCTCCTGGTCGCGTCGGCTTTGGTGGCGGCAGCCATCACCCTGGCATTCAGGGTCGCCCGCGGCTGTGGCTTTGCGCTGAGGCGGGCGCGCCAGGGTTTCGAACGCGTAGCCAAGGGTGATTTGACCGTCCAGATGTGGGCCAAGACCAGCGACCGGCTCGACGACCTCTTTCGAGAATTGAACGCGACCATCGCGCACGCGCGCCAGCAGGCCGAGGCGGCGAAGCTGGCGCTGGGTCCCACAGACGTGGAATCGACCGACCTCGATCCCACGAACCATGAGTCGGAACAGCTTTTGCGAAAGTGCGCCTCAGCGCTCCGGCGCATCGGCCCACCGCCCTAGAGCGGCCGGCCAGCACCCAACCGCCAAAGTCTTTGGGTGTGGGATATGGCCGGATGTGGGCCATTTCACCCAATGGGCCTGACCGGGCCAAGGCAGGTCGCAGGCAACAACTCGAAGCATTCAGCCACAGTTGTCCACAGACACCGCTTCCGTTCGGGGCACGCTTCTTGCTGACCAACGCGCCATGCGAAACACGCCCTCGCCAAAGCGACCATTCCTGTCCTCTATTGTCGGACCAGCTGCTGCCACGACCGATAGCATCGAGTCAGCGCGTCCGCAAGAAAGCCGTCTGAAGCTTTGGCTCGTGCTCGGAACCGCGGCCCTGGTGGCAGGGATCTCGGGCGTCGCCATCGCTCAGATTCGCAACTCCGTGCACGACTTCTCGACGACCGGCAAGGGTGGCAAGTGGGGAAGCGCAACCATCAATGAGGTGTGCATCTTCTGCCATACCCCGCACAACGCGACCTCGCAGACGATGATCTGGAATCGCCAGAACCCATCGGCCACGTTCAGCCTGTACTCGAACCCCGGCAGCATGGTCACCACGCCCATCCAGCCGACCACGTACTCGCTGCGCTGCCTTTCCTGCCACGACGGTTCGGTCGCCATCGATGCGCTCAACAACGTGGGTGGCCGCCAGCCCGTGCCGGCCATGATGGCCATCGGCGACGTCTACTACCCCGGCAGCCCCTACGGCTCGGGTGGCGCCAACATCGGCGGCAACTACGCCGGCAACCCCAACGTCAACAACCTGTCCGATGACCACCCGGTCTCGATTCTCTATGACAACGGCGCCTTCACGCTCTCGAACGGCCGCCTGAAGGATCCGTCGGCCCTCGGCCCGACGCTGCCCCTCTTCGGCAGCCGCGTCGAGTGCTCGACCTGCCACGACGTCCACAACAATAGCGGCGGCCTGCCCTACCTGCTGCGCGTGACCGCCAGCAAGAGCACGCTCTGCCTGAGCTGCCACAACAAGTAGTTCAAGGACGAACACCATGTCGAAAAGGAAGAACAGCATGACAAGAAGCACGACTCTCCTGATCGCGGCGTCCGCCCTGCTCGGCTGCAGCAACCGCTCTGGCAACCCCGGCAACAACCCGCCAACCGATCCCTCGACGGGCGGCCCAGGCACCACGGCCAGCGAGCCGAGCAACACGGGCACTTTCAACATCGCTGCGGCCAAGACTCTGCGCTACCCGGTTCGCATCGCCAGCGCGGCCGGCACGACCTACGTCACCGACGTGCAGAACAATCAGGTGCTCGGCGTCTCCGGCGGCACGACCACCACCGCCCTCACCGGCCTCGACAAGCCGCTCGGCCTCGCGGTCGCTGGCGACATGCTCTACGTCGGCAATGCTGGCCGCAAAGACGTCGAGGTCTACTCGCTCAGCCAACAGAAGTACCTGCGCAGCCTGGGCGGCGCGGGCGCCTTCCAGATGCCCAACGCCATCGCCGTCGCCTCCGACGGGACCGTGGTGGTGGCCGACAGCAAGCAGAACGTGGTCCAGGTCTACTCGGCCGCGGGCGCCCACCTGCAAACCATCGGCGCGACAGGCGCCGCCAATGGCCAGTTCAACTTTCCCAGCGCCGTGGCCATCGACGACACCCGCATCGTGGTGGGCGACCAGGGCAACCACCGCGTGCAGACCTTCAGCCGCGCCGGCGCCTTCGTCGGCACCTTCGGTAGCGAAGTCACGGGCGGCAAGTCGCGCGACGACTACAAGGGCAAGTTTACCCGCATCGCCGGCGTTGCACTGGCCGGCGGCAACACGTATGTGCTCGATTCGGCCCACGCCTACGTGCAGGTCCTGGATGCAGCCGGCACCTGCAAGGGCTTCCTCGGAAGCTCCGGCACCTGCCCGTCGTGCATGAAGCTCGGCACCGACGTCACCGTGGCTGCCGACGGTAGCGTGCTGGTGACCGACCCCGAGAACGGCCGCTTTGTTTCCCTCTCGACGGAGCTGAGGTAGTCCCATGACGTTCAAGAAATTCTCCGCCACTCTCGCCCTTGCCTCGGTTGCCCTGGCTGGTCCCGCGTTGGCCTCGAACCAGGCACCGCACGACTTCGCACACAATGTGACGTGCAACGACTGCCACATCCCGTCCGGCAGCTTGACCGATCCCCTGCACTTGGTGCAGGGGACGGCCACCGGCGGCGGCACCACGTCGCTGGTGGATAGCAGCAAGACCTTGACCACCAACGCATGGGCCGGTGGCGTGATCACATTCACCTCGGGCTCCCTGCCATCGTCAGCGGATGGCGGAATGGTTTCAGCGACGAGCAACAACGGCCAGTTCCGGACTATCACCGCCAACGACGGCACCTCGTTTGGCTGGACGGATGCGCTTCCGTTCCCGGTTGCCCCTGGCGACACCTACACCCTCAACCTGGTGACCTACGACGACATCGAGGTCAAGTGCAAGACCTGCCACAGCCCCACGGGCGTCGCTTCCGATCATGCCACAGGAGGGCTTCACTACACCGGCGCTCACAGCCCAACCATCGGCTGCGGCAAGTGCCACGAGCCGCACAACATCGATCCCAACAGTGGCTGGAGCGGCGATGCCCCGGACGGCGGCAGCGCGGGCGCCAACCTCATCCGCACAGGTATCCGCAGGCCCGACGGCACGATCGGCAATATCGTCTATACGCCGGGCTCCGGGAACACCCCGAGCGTGCTCGTCCAGCCCGCCGGCAATGGCGTGTGCCAGACCTGTCACACCACGACCAAGTATTACCTCAACGACGGTACCCAGATGAACCACGGGTTCACCGTCGGCTCGGGCGCGGTTTCATCCTGCATAGACTGTCACAGCCACGAAGCCCAATTCTTCCCCGCGAGCCAAGACAACGGATCGGGTGATCACTTCGACCCCGATGCCGGTGCCTACACCACCACCAGCGTAGGCTCCGGGGCCTGTGTGCGCTGTCATACCGAGCAGGGATTCCAGGACTACATCGGTGTTGGTGGGGCAGCCATGAACACCAACGATACCTTCCTCGCCAAGGGAACCACCTACCCGGTAGCACCCATGACCTGTCAGGCCTGTCACAACAGCGTGAGCGATCCCACACTCTCCACCGCGGGGCTCACCAGCGTCGAGTTCGTCAGCCTCAACAAGGTGAGCGGTCTCGACAAGGCGACCGCTCTTTGCTCCCAGTGCCACCAGGGCCGTGAGTCCACCGCCAGCGTGAATGCGAAGATCGCCGGCAATGTGGCGAGCGCGAGTCAGGGCCTGGCGTTGGTCACCCTGACCGCCGCGGCCGCCGGCACGACCACCACGATTCAAGCCAAGATCGCGATGACCGCAAGCCAGTACAAAGGTTACACCTTGGTTGCGACCAACAACGCCAACCAGGGCCTGAACGTCACGGTCGCAGACAACACTTCAGGCACGACGTCGACGGCCGGAACCATCACCTTGGCCACGCCGCTCACCGCCGCCACGAGCGGCGCAGTTACGGGCCCGCCCGCTATTCCCGCAGACACCTTCACCATTTGGCCCACGGCCACCGGCGGTGGCGCGGACACCCTCAACAGCAGCGGTACCGCCATTCGACAGGGCAGCGTGATTCGCGGCACGACCTTGGTCGACAGCAATCGCGCGTGGACGGCCAATCAGTGGGCCGGATACTACGTCTTCATCCAGACCGATCCCAATCCTGGCTCGCCCAACGCTGGACTGTACCGACAAATCACGGCCAACGATGCCACCAGCCTCACGGTGGCCAACGCTGCCATCTCGAGCGGTATGCCTTTCCCGGCCGTCATCGCCGCTGGCACGCGCTACCAGATCCTCGTGCCGGAAAACACCTCGGTGCTCGATGCGATTGCCCCGAGTATTTCGTTTACCAATTCGCACTACCTACCAGCCAGCGCCATCCTCCACGGCGCCGACGCCATGATCGGTTACCAGAACCCAAGAAACATGGCCAACAGCTCCGTTCCCACCGCCACCAGCAGCACGACCGTCACGCTGACGGGCACTGCCACGGCAACTGGGACGGCAACCGGAACGGTCACCGCGACCAATACGACGACATCCACTTCCAGCAGCACCCCGAATGTGGCCGCCGCGCGCAGCTACACCGGCAAGAACTTCCACGGCGTGAGCCAGGATAGTTGCGTGAGCTGCCACGATCCGCACACCCTGGCAGTCACGGTTTCCACCACGACCTGCGGTCGCTGCCACTTCACGGACAATGGAGTCACTCCCGTCGCAAACCTGACCGACCTCGAGAACTCGCGGCAGTTCGGTTTCGATGGCGACATCGACGGCGACGGCAACCTGACCGAAGGGCTGAAAGCGGAGGTCGATGGCCTGGCGGCCGTTCTGTTCAGCGCCATCCGGAGCTACGCCACGAACGTGACGGGACACGGCATCTGCTACACCGCCGGCACCAATCCCTACTGGTTCATCAATAACGACGCCACCGACACCACCGGCACTTGCACCACAGTCGAAGCAGATCCCTGCAATGTCTACAGCAGCGTGACCTCTACGACCAAGGATGCGAACGGTATCGCTTGTGTCAGCGCGAAGCAACACACGGGGTACTACACGCCCAGGCTCATGCGGGCCGCCTTCAACTACCAGATCTACGTCAAGGAGCCCGGGGCCTGGGCGCACAACCCGCGTTACATCATCGAGATGCTGTACGACGCCCTGGTGGATTTGAACATGGGCCTGCCCCTGGCCAGCCAGGTCGGGTATGCGTGCATCGACAGCGGCGGCAATCGCACCAGCCCGACCAGCTCGCGTACTTGCGCAAGCGGAACCACGCTCGCTTTCACGCCACGCCGAGCCTTCCTCGCCAGCACCCACTTCGACGGCATGTCCAACGCCTTCCGCAACTGGGACACCAAGGTTCCCTCGGCCGGCATGGTTCAATACCCGTGTCTGCGCTGCCACAGCGGCCAGAAGGGATTCGAGCAGTTCCTGGCAGCGACCTCTCCATCCTACTTCTACGACCAGACCAGCCCCGCCGCATCGCCGGTCGTTCCCACCCAAGTCATGGAGTGCTACACCTGCCACCAGCCGCTCGCCACCGACACCAACATGCAGCGCATGCGTGACATGTCCGGCACCGCCGCTGGCGGCGTCCGCTTCCCTGGCCACGCGGCCGGCGGCACCCTGGGCGCCGGTTACTACACCATCCTCGACAAGACCAAGTTCGGCGACCCCAACGACATGATCTGTTCCGCGTGCCATGGTGGCCGCGACATCAACGGCGCTGCCTACGACGGCTACCTGCAGGGCGTGTGGAGCGGGCTCGACGTGAACGGCCAGCCGCTCTTCGGCGGCGGCGTTAGCATTGTCAACAACGGATCCGGAAAGCCGCGCCTCACCGGTCTGCCAGCCTACCTCCCGCCAGTGCTCACCAGCAGCAACGCCACCCTGGGAAGCCCGGCCAACTGGCTCTCCGCGAGTACCAACACCGCCGTCACAACCAGCACAGCCACTTCCACGAACGTCTCTACGGCATCGTGTTCGGCGGTGGGCAAGTACCTCACGCTCTCGAATTCGGCCGGCGGTTACAACGGCACCTTCAAGATCACCGCCTGCGGCAACGGCACGGCCGATCTCGACAACAACGCCGGCACGCTGACCTACTCGGCCGCCGAGACCAACAACGGTGCAATTTCCTGGGCGGCGTTCGCGGCAAGCGCCAAGAACCTGCACGACATCCAAGGTGCAGCGCGCATGTACGGCGCCACGGCCCACGAGGGCTACGAGTACGCGGGCAAGAGCTACTTCGGCACCAAGCAGCACAACGGAGCCATCGCGAAGTGCACCGACTGCCACTCGCCCAAGGGCACGCGCCACACCTTCGACGTGGCCGATTCCGTGAACGCGAACCTCTGTTCGCCTTGCCACACGGGCACCAACTACACCACGTGGGTCAGCAACAAGCGAACCATAGCGTCCGGTCCGGGCTACGACAGCGATCCGACCACCACCACCCTGGCGGCCGAGCTGGCCTCGTTCCGCAACGGCCTGGGTGCGGCCATGAATGCCTACGCAAGCAACGCCGGCGTATACGTCATCAACGGCTCGGCGGTCAGCTCCACGGCCACCGGCGGGGACACGCTCAACCTGATCGACACCTCGCGAACGGGCACGAACGCGTGGACCAACAATCAGTTCGTGGGCTACACCCTCTCGATAACCTCGGGTACGCTCAAAGGCAAGACCGCGACCATCACCGCTAACACCAGCACGCAGGTCACGGTTGGCACGGCCTTCAGCGCAGCCATCACAAGTGGCACGACCTACGCCATCATCCTTCCGCAGGGGAACCTATGCTGGAACGAGACCAAGCAGAGCTTCTACGCTCAGCTCGGGAACACCAGCGGCATGTGCGACAGCGCGAACGTGGTTGGATGGGTAGCTTGGGCCGGCTACGATCCGAAGCTCGGCCGCGCCAACTACAACATGATCTTCGCTGGCACGAGCAGCGACCCAGGCGGTTGGGCACACAACTTCGACTACCTGGCCGAACTGCTCTACGACTCGGCGGTCGATCTCGGCACGGCCACCCCGACCGGCCCGGCTGGCCCGCTGACCCGCCCGTAACCGGCCTGCGACGCTAGAACCAACGACGAGCCCTTCGGAAACGGAGGGCTCGTTTCTTTTGGGGGCGAGGTCAGGGGTTCACGTTGCAAGCCCCCACCTTTGTGGTCATAATCATGGTCATGTTGAAGGTCAATATTGCCGATGCCAAGGCCAAGCTCTCGCACTATTTGGACTCAGTGGCACATGGCGAGACGGTTCTGATCTGCAACCGCAACGTGCCCGTAGCGGAATTGCGGGCCATCCCGCAGTCGCCGAGCAAGGCGCGACCGATCGGTCTGGCCAAGGGCAAATTCCGCGTGCCTCCGCGATTCTTCGACCCGTTGCCTGACGACCTGTTAGCAGCCTTTCACGGCAATCGATGAAGGTGCTCCTCGATACCTGCGCCTTTCTATGGATTGTGACGGGCGACGACGCGTTGTCATCCCCCGCGCGCAGGCTCTTCTCCGATCCCAACAACGATGTGTACCTGAGCTCTGTCTCGGCCTGGGAAATTGCGATCAAGCACGGACTTGGCAAGCTTCCCTTGCCGCGTCCGCCTCACGATCTCATCCCCGACGAGCGCCAGCGCCACGGCATTCTGCCGCTTCCCATCGACGAAGCTGCAGCCCTCTTCTGCGCCAAGCTGCCCGACCTACACAAGGATCCCTTCGATCGCATGCTGGTCTGCCAAGCCATCCTGAGCAGCATGACCTTACTCACCCCCGACCCGCTGGTCACCCAGTACCCGGTTGCCACGATCTGGTAGCGGCCCCCACCTTCCCTCCATTCCCCCTGCCTTCTCGGTGCTCTCTTACTTGCTGACCTTGGCGTCTTCGACGATAGCCGCGAACTTGTAGCCGCTGCCGAAATCCTTGTCGGCGTGGACCGTGCCCTCGACCAGGACTTCGCTGCCGACGGTGGCCACGTCCTGGGTGGTGACGGTCAGGTCGTTGTCGCTCTTGTCGGCCGAGCCCGAGCCGTCGCGCACGTGCAGCCAGTTCTTGCCCATGATGCCGGGCAGGACCTTGACCACCTTGGCGTGAACGCGCACCGGCCTGTTGTCCAGAGACGCCTTCTTGGCAAAGACCTCGGCGACGGTGGCGGCGCCCGCCCCAGTGGCACGTGCGACCGCGATGGGACCGATCTCGGCGGCCGGCGCCGAGGCAGGCATGCCACCACTGTGCGGGTCTGCCATCTCGCCGTGTGCGGATGGCGCGGCTGCTGCCGCGGGCGCGCCCGGCGCATCGAGGATACCGAACACGATGTGCTCGAATTTCCTGCCCAGCGTCTTGCTCTCGAATCCGTCCATGGGCATGGCATGGGATACGACCGCGCTGTCGCCAGCCTTGAGCTCGCATCTAGGCACCGCGGCCCACTGCTCACCGCCCAGGGTGTCGAGGCGCAGGTAGCTGTAGGTAGCGGCGTCGATACGCTCGAGCACCTTGCCCGCGACCGTCGCGCCGGTGGGTTGTGCGGCGCCGGGAGCCGAGACAGCGGCACTGGGCGCGCTGGCAACGGGAGCGGGCGCCGGGCGGCGGTTGCATGCGAGGAGGAACAGTGCGGACAGTAGAATTGGAGAGCGCATAAGTCGGAAATCGTGACGGGTTCATCCTACGCCGGCAACAAAAAAAGCATGGGTCTTGGCCCAGTAACCGGCGCTCCAATCATTTCAGAGCTGGCTTATCCTCATTGGGGGATATCACCCGGCCATGGTGCATTTGAACCGGCACCGCCCGGCAGCACCCATCGACAAATCACGCATCCCTTCGAAATCTAGGAGTATTTCTCTCCTCTTGCCATGTAGGCGAAGGCCTGATTCTTGCAGTGGGTCGCGGCCATCGTGAGATGTCTAGAATGCCTTTTCCAAAGACCCGGCGTCCGCCCCATTCTGAGCGGCGGCCTTGTGCCCCTCTTGCTGTTCTCCGCACAAGCGCTGGTTGGATGCACGGGCTCATCGTCCAAGAACGCCACCGGCCCAAGCGGCAATCCCATGGCAGTTCGCCCACCCAGCACCCCTGGGATCTTCTCCGCCCTTAGCAAAGCCGGGCCCGAACATCCCACCCGGCTGGCCACCTCGGCCGACGGCACCGTGTTCGCGTCGGATCCCAGGGTCAACGAAGTCTTAGGCTATCGCGGTGGTCGCAAGGTCGTGCAGCTGACTGGGCTCGACGGCCCGCTGGGCATTGCCGTCCAGGGCGACAGACTGCTGGTGGGAAATACCGGTCGTCACGACGTGGAGATCTACGACTGGCGAGCCGGTCTCTATCTCGGCGTGCTGGGCAGCGGACTCGGCGAGGTCACCATGCCGAACTCCATTGCGGTCGCACCCGACGGTCGCGTGTACGTCGCGGACAGCCGCGAGAACGTGGTGAAGATATACGCCAGCGACGGAACGCGCGCTGGGACCATCGGGGCCAGCGGTTCAGATAGCGGCCAATTCAGCTTCCCGGTAGCGGTCGCCGCCGACGCCAACGGCATCGTGGTTGCCGACCAGGCCAACCATCGCGTACAGATGTTCGACATCAACGGACGCTGGCTGCGCAGCCTCGGCTCCTTGCCCGACAGCAACGCCGCCACGCTGGCGGATCTGCGCGGGCGCTTTACCACCCTCGGTGGCGTGGCGCTCAAGAACGGTGACCTCTACGTGCTGGATACCGCCCACGGGCATGTGCAAATCCTCGATGTGGCTGGGAACAGCAAGGGGTTCCTGGGCAGCGTAGGTGACTGCCGCACGTGCACGCGCTTGGCCCTCGACCTCGCCTTCCAGAGTGACGGCACCCTGCTGGTAAGCGATCCCATCGCCCGGCGCTGGGTCACGCCCGAGGCGGTGACGCCATGATGACGATGATGACGACGATGACCACTCGCCTCTCGCTTGCGGTCGCCACCGTCCTTGTCGCTGGCAGCGCCCATGCCGTTACCCAGCCACCCCACGATGCGCCGGGCGGCACCGAGTGCGTGCAGTGCCACATTCCCTACGGCGGTGCGAACGCGTCCAGCCAGGCCACGGGTACGGCCACGGCTGGCTGGAGCAGCACGACCCTGGCCGATGCGAACAAGGCATGGATAGTGGGCGCGTGGACCGGCGGCGTGCTCACCTTCACCTCGGGCGCCAACAACGGCAGCTACCGGACCATTACGGCGAACACCGCGACCTCGGTGAGCTGGACCGGCGCACTCGCGGCGCCCATCGCCGTCGGCGACAGCTACCAAATTGGCAAGACGACCTACGACGATATCGAGAACAAGTGCCGCGCCTGCCACTCGTCCACCGGCACCGCATCCACCATGGCTGACGTCGGGTTGCACGTGGTCAACGGCGGAACCACGGTCATCGGCTGCGGCAAGTGCCACGAACCGCACAACGTCGATCCGAACACCGGCCGCGGCAACGGCCTTTTGCGTCTTTCCATCCGCTGGCCAACCGCCACCGTCCCCCTCGCCTACCCGGCCAGCGCGGGCAACCGTTTCATCGCCACCAGCGCTCCCTTCAACGGGATCTGCCAGATCTGCCACACCCAGACCAAACACCACCGCAACGACGGCACCCTCGCCGATCACTACCCGACCATGGATTGCACGACCTGCCATCCGCACGGCAATCGCTTCGAGCACGGCGGCGGCGCAAACGGCGGCACGGGCTGCGGCGACTGCCACGGCCACGCTTCCGGCTATCCACTCGCCGACGGCAGTATCAGCGTGGGAGCGGGCACCTCCCAGAGCCACGCCACGCACACGCAGAACGACAGCGGCCATCTGCGTGGCCCCAACGTCGACTGCTCCCAGTGCCACAACACCAATGCCTTCCCCTTCTTCAACTCAGGCACCGACGTGAACGGCGACGGCACGATCACGCTCGACGAAACCGACGTTTGCGAAAGCTGCCATAGCTCGTCGGGAACCTACGACGGCGTGAACGATCCTGCGTTTGGGGCCAAGCCCAACTGGCCATCCGGCATCTACGCCGCGGACAACCTCAGCCTGCAGCCGGGCAAAGATCGCTGGTGCGCCGGCTGCCACGACGAGGCGCCCGCACTCGTCAACAACGTGCAGGCCCCTTGGGTGGCCGGCGAAGAATCCGTGGTGACCGACTGGGGCACTACCGGCTACGGCTTCTACAAGACCGGGCATGGCTTGCCTTCGAGCCAGGTCTACCCGTGGACCCTGAAGGCTGGTAGCTCGCAACAGCGCCAGGGTGCCGGTCTGGCCTGCGACGCCTGCCATGACACGACGGTCGCGCACGTGGACGGTGTGCCCCGCAGCTATAGCCTTTCGCGCACTCCTGCCGGCTATCAGGCCGGCTATCGACTCAAGTCCGTGGCAGGTGGCGTTCCCATGCAGATACCTCGGCAAGGTTCGGATGCCAGCGCGAAGCCCGAGGACTTCCCGCTGTGTCTGAGCTGCCACAATGCCAGGCCATTCACGTCGGCGTCGGCCATGGCCACCAACTACCGGGACGACACGGCCCTGCGCAACGACCACAACTTCCACCTTTCCCTCAACAACCTCGTCTTCCGTTCGGACTGGGCCACGGACGCAAGCGCGCCCGACAGCCGCCCGACCTGCATCACCTGTCACAATGTTCACGGGTCGACCATGGTGGCCATGGTCAACGACGGACTGCTGACCTCGCGCGGCCTGAAAAACCTGACCGACCCGAGCGTGACGACCTACCTCGCCTACGCCAATGCGGCCGCCGGTACGCCGCCGGTCGGGCTATCGCTGGCCGACAGCAATCACACGGCCTGGTCCATGAACCAGACCCAGTATTCGTCGTCGAATTCAAGCGGCCTTTGTTCGCAAAATTGCCACTACAACTCGGATCCGAACCACTGGGATTTCTACGTGCGGTCACCGTTCGACAATGCAGTGCCCCAGATCCTCGTTGCCTACGGTGCGTCGGCCAGCAACGTGGTCAGCCTGCGCTTCAGCAAGCCGGTCTACGGACCAACCGGCCTGGCCTTGCAGCCGACCGACCTGACGTTGGTCGATGCCAGCGGCCGGACGATCACCGCAGTGGACCATGTCGCAGGCGGGACGTTGGCTCTCCTGACCCTCAGCACCGCACTGGACGGTAGCCTGGGAAGCGACACCCTGGCCCCGAGCGCCGGCGCAGGCAACTACGACAGATCCGGGATCTACGATCAAATCGGCAATCGCGTGCCCCCCACCCCAGTCACCATCACGACTGGTGACATGACCGCGCCCACCATGACCATCACCAGCCCGGCAAGCGGAGCCGCTGCTGTCAGCGTCGACTCCCCCCTGACCTTCACCCTTGCCGACACGGAAAGCGGCGTGCTGTGGTCGAGCCTGACGGTCACCCTGTCAGGCAGCCTCGGCTACGCAGCCAGCCTCACCGCCGTCTCGCCCCAGCTCACGCACACGGGTTCGGCATCGAGCTACACCGCCATTCTCACGCCATCACCCAGTTTCGGCTATGGCGAGACCATCACGGTCGCGGTCCAGGCCACGGATGTCATGGGCAACGTGCTTGCAGCATCTGCATGGAGCTTCACCACGGCTGCCACCCCACTGCCCATAACCCAGCACCTGTATGCATCCGGGGCTGGGTCCAGCACCGACAGCTGGAGCATCAGCCCGCTCAATTCTTGGAGCACCTCGCTGCGCACCAACGATGATGGGTCGAGCTATGCCCAGGGCAGCGGCACGGCAAGCACCTTCTATGTGAACCTGGATGATCCTCCGTCCTTCGGCGGTGCCGTGCAAAGCATCGTGGTCAACGCCTACATCCAGATCAATGCGGGTACAACGGGCACCTACCCGTTCACCCTCGGCTGGCGAGTCGGGGTATCCGGCCTTTCGGGCTCCGCCTCGATGAACGTGTCGGGCCCCACGACGCCCCTGACCTGGTCCCTGGTTTCCGTCGACGTGCCCATTGGCGCCAGCCTGGCCTACGCCGATATCGTCGCGCTTCAAGCCTTCGTCGGCCGCAGCACGACCGGCACACACACCGATCGGGTTACCCAGCTCTGGGCCGACGTCACGTATCTGCAGTAGCAGGTACGAGCTAACCGAGCTCGTACTTCTTCAGGCGGTAGCGAAGGGTGTCGCGGGACACGCCAAGCAAGCGCGCAGCCTTGGATTGGTTGCCGGCCGAGCGTTCGAGCGCCTCGCGCAGCATCTTGACTTCGGTGGCCTGCAGGCTCATGCCTTCCGCCGGCGTGGCAACCAGCGACGGATCGGTCCGCCTATTCTGCCTGAGCTCTGGCGGCAAGTGTTCGGCCCGCAGTTCCTTGATGAGCGGGTGCAGGATCAACGCCCGTTCGATGACATTGCGAAGCTGCCGGACGTTGCCGGGCCAGTCGTAGTTCTTGAGCAGCTCCATGGCCGCGGGGGCCACGTCGCGCACCTCGCGTTTCAAGTTCTGGTTGAAGCGCCCAAGGAAGTGCGTGATGAGCGGGGCGATGTCCTCGGCCCGTTCGCGCAAGGGCGGCACGCTGATGCGCACGACATTGAGGCGAAAGTACAGATCCGCGCGAAAGTGCCCGCCCGTGACCATGCGTTCGAGATTGACGTTGGTGGCCGCGATGATGCGAACGTCGGCGCGCAGCTCTTGCACGCCGCCCACGCGCCGGAAGGTCTTGTTTTCCAGGAGCTGGAGCAGCTTGGCCTGGCCGGTGGGCGGCAACTCGCCGATCTCGTCCAGCATGACCGAGCCGCCATCCGCGCTTTCCACCAACCCGCGCTTTTGCATGTGCGCGTCGGTGAAAGCGCCGCGCTCGTGCCCAAACAGCTCGCTTTCCAGCAGATGGTTGGGCAAGGCCGCGCAGTTCACCTGAGAGAAGGGACGGGCGGCCCGCGAGCTGGCCATGTGGATGGCGCGCGACACGACCTCCTTGCCCACGCCGCTTTCGCCCTCCACAAGCACGGTGGTGGCCTCGCTGCCAGCCAGCCGGGCCACCATGGTGCGCAGCTCCCCCGCCGCCGGGGACAGACCCACGATGCTGTTGATCACGTCGTTGTCGGAGGGCGCTGGCGTGGAATCCTTGGCCAGTTGGCGCCGGGTCTGCGCCGCGGCCAGCACGCGCTCGACGGTGGCGTCCAAGATTTCCAGGGGGAACGGCTTGACCAGAAAGTCGGTGGCACCCAGCTTCATGGCGCCCACCGCGGTGTCGACGGTGGAATGGGCCGACATCATGACCACGATGATCTCGGGATGGATGTCGAGCGCCCGGGCCAGGGTCGTGACCCCGTCGATGCCGGGCAGGCGAACGTCGAGCAGCATGAGATTCTGGCCGCTCGTCCGCCACCTTGAGCAAGGCGTCCTCGCCGGTTTCGGCGGTTGAAATCTTGTAGCCCCTGCGCTCCAGCCGAGAGCCGATGGACCATCGGATAAGCTTCTCGTCATCCACCACCAGCACGGACGCAGCCCTATCGGTCACGCAGCACGCTCCTTCGAGTCAGACGGTCCACGCAGGTGCACGAAGAAGACCGTACCGCCTGCCTCGGGACATTGGAAGTCGATATGGCCGCCGTGGTCGGCGACGATGCGCGCGGAGATGGCCAGGCCCAGGCCACTGCCGTTGCGCTTGGTGGTGAAGAATGGGCGAAACACGCTGGGCCGGATCTCGGCCGGGATGCCGGGCCCCGAGTCCTCGACCTCGACCGTGCAGCCCGACTCGGTCGGCCGGCTACGTACCGTCAGCACGCCGCCGCTTTCGATGGCCTGCATGCCGTTGAGGCACAAATTGAGAAAGACCTGTTCGAGCTGGGCGGCGTCCACCAGCATGGACGGCAGGTCCGGCCTCAACTCGGCGCGAATCTCGATGGGCGCCCGGTTGCGCTGCTGTTGCACCAGAAACAGCACATTCTGCAGGGTCGCGTTCAGGTCGGTGGGCCGCATCAACGGCTGCGGTGGACGGGCGAAATTGAGCAGGCTCTCCATGATACGACTGAGACGGACCACCTGGTGCTGCATTTCGCAGATGACGTCCTTCTGCTCGGGAGAGCCCACCAGGTCGTCGGCCAGGACTTCCAGCGCGCCGGACAGCCCGGCCAGGGGGTTCTTGATCTCGTGCGCCAGTCCCGTCGCCAGCTCTCCGACGGTGGCGAAGCGATCCGCCTGCAACATGCGCTCGCGGTAGAACGACTCGACCTCAACCTGGGCGTTGCGAAGGGCGCCCAGGGTGGCATCGAATCCGCGCGCGGCCACGCCCAGCTCGTCCGAACGCCCGCTGTCGGCCTTGACGGTCAGGTCGCCTGACTCGGCTTCCTTCATGGTGTCCACCAGCCCATGCAGCGGACCGATCACTTGCCGCCGCAGCAACCACGCGGTCACTGCAATGAGGACAAACAGCGCGGGGATGGCCGTCGCAGCCAGGATCAGGGCCAGCTGCTTCTTGGCGGCGGTGGTGGCGGCGCGCGAGAACCTCACCTCCAGCCAACCGACCACGGGCGGATCGGTAGCGTGACAATGATTGCACGAAGCTTGCTTGGCGATGGGCTGCCTGACCGCATACAGCGCAGGGTCGGTGCGCGCATCGAAGACCGCCACTGCGTCGCCAAATGGCGGTTCGTCGGGCATCCTGCTTCCCACCAACGAGGCCAGCGAGGAATGCGACACCATGCCGCCAGCGCGCAGCAAGCTGATCGAATGGATTTCGGTGCGGTGGCTGGCCACGATGGAAAGGAACTCATTGAGCTCCGCGCCTTGGGGGCCGTGATCGAGCATCAAGGACGTGAGCCCGTTCACCACCACCTGCGAGAACAGCTCGGCCTTCTCGCTCTGATGGCGAGCCACATCCGCGCCGTGAAGTTGCACAGCACCCACCCCCATCACGGCCAGGGTTGCGGCAAAAAGCACCCCAGTTGGTATCAGAATGCGGATGCGCAGGCTGCTGGACAGCCGCTTCCACGCCAAAAGGAGAAATCCGGTATTCATTTGCTAGAAGCGCCTGGAAGTCTGGGGGCTTTCCTGTCAAAATCCAACCAATTCAGTCCGCGAAGTCAATGGGGATGGCAACCTGTCAATGTGGTATCTTTGCTGGCGTCCGTGCGGCATCGTGCGCCGACAACGGCTGCGCCCAAGGGTTCCTCCTAACATTACGGACCTGCACGGTCCATATTGCGCGGTAGGCCGCCCAAAGACAAGCCCCTCATGACGGCCCACAAGCCACAGCAAGCCTGCCCCTGGCCAGTTTGGTTGACCGCTTGCGTATTCGCATGGAGGCTGATGCTTCCCGCCTCCGCCGCCCGGGCCGAGACCCCGGCCGCCATCGATCCCGAGACCTGCCAAGCCTGCCACAAAGCGCTCACCGAGAAGAAGCAAGTTCACCCCGCCATGAGCGTCGCAACTTGCGTCGACTGCCATGTGTCGACCGACAAGGTGGGCAAGTGCAAGTCGCCCCTGGCCAAGGGTTGGAAGCTGAAGGACGAGGAAACCAAGCTGTGCCGGGACTGCCACACCGGGATCGGAACCACCAACGTCCACCCGGTCATCGAGAGCATGGGTTGCACGGCCTGCCACGATCCGCACAGCAGCGACAACGACAGCTTGCTCAAGACCGCGCCCATCGCCGATCTGTGCCAGACCTGCCACGACGGCGTGGCCGACTTTCCCTTCGCGCACACGCCGGTGAAGCTGGGCAAGTGCACCGACTGCCACGACCCGCACAGCAGCCCGAACAAGCCCCTGCTCAAGGCCAAGCAGCACGACCTCTGCCTCAAGTGCCACAAGACCGACAAGCTTTTGCCCGACCGTTTCCGGCACGCCCCGGTCAGCGACGGAGATTGCACCCAGTGCCACGCCGCCCACGGTTCCAAGTTTCCAAAGAACACGTTGGCGGAGGCAGGCGACCTGTGCATGAAGTGTCACGATTCCAAGGCCCCGACCGGCGTGCGCTCACCGCGCGGGCCCGCGCGCATTGATGTGCACAAGCAGACCGTCCATCCCGCCATCGACGCCGGTGGCTGCCTGGGCTGCCACGTGAGCACGCATTCCTCGCCCATTCCCAAACTGCTGAAAAAGAAGCCGGTCGAGCTTTGCTACGAGTGCCATTCGCGCCAAGACGAATCCGCGTTCGTCCACAGTGCGGTCAAGCTGGGCGACTGCGCGGTTTGCCACGATCCCCATTCCAGCGACCTGTCGGGCCTTCTGCGCAAGGAGAAGCCGGCCGACACCTGCTTTCTCTGCCACGCCGACGATGTCACGGGCCGCGAGGTGGTTCACAAGCCCGTGGCCGACGGGCGCTGCACCGCCTGCCACGCCCCGCACGGCGCGGCCAACGAATTCAGTCTGACCCGCGGCTCGGGCAAGACCGCGTGCTACGCGTGCCACAAGCCCGTCGATAGCGGCAAGAACAAGCACGCGGTGCTCGAGCGCAACGGTTGCGTGGCCTGCCACGATCCCCATGCCACCGCCAATCCGTTTCTGCTGCCCAAGCCGGTCAATGCCCTTTGCCAGACCTGCCATCCCCAGATTCTCGACGGCACCCACGTGTCGAACTTCATCGCCAAGGGCCACAAGATCGCCGGCGGCCCGGATCCGCACAACATCGACCGGGATTTCTCCTGCGCCAGCTGCCACAACCCGCACGGCTCGGACAGCCCCAAGCTGCTACGCTACGGCGAGGGCACCATGGAATCCTGCGACTGGTGCCACGGCGACCGCATGGGCAAGCACCCGGAGATGAAGGACATCAGCAAGCGCAAGCGCACCGACAAGAACGTGGCCGAGTACCGGACCGCCGTGCCGTCGTCGCTGCTCGGTCCGCCCAAGCCAGCGGCCAAGCCCGCGCCTCGCGACGCCGACGTCCCCGACGCCCCCGCGGCTTCGCCCCCCGATGCACCTGCCGCCGCGCCCGACGCTGCGGCGGCCGCGCCCGGAGCCATCGACTGACCCCAACCGTCTGAAGGAGATCCCATGCACGTCCTCATCCTCCTCCTCGCCTGCGCCTCCGGCATAGTTGCGCGCGCCAACGGCGAGGTCATCACCGAACAGCAAGTGGTGGAGCGCCTGGGCCGCGCCCAGCAGATGGGTCTGCGGGCCACGCCACGCAACATCGTCGACGATCTGGTCACCGAGGCCCTGGTGGCCCAGGACGGCTACGCCAAGGGCATGCAGCGCGATCCCGCGGTGACCGCCGCCGTCGAGCAGGCCCGGCGCAAGCTGGCCGCCGCGCGCTTCGTGGCCAAGGAGATCGACAGCGCGGCCAAGGCCACCGACGAGCAGCTGCTGGCCATGTACCACGCCACCGCGGACAGCGCGAATGTCGAGGCCATCACCCTCGTCTCCGAAGGAGTGGCCAAGGCCACGCTCGGCCGCTTGCTCAAGGGCGCCAGCTTTGCCGACGAGTGCAAGTTCGCCGTCGAATCCGGCACAAGCCAATGGCAGTGGCAAAGCGGTCACGCGCAGCCGCGCAGACCTTGGCGACAAGCTGGCCAAGGCCGTGTTCGAGGCTCCGCTAGGCACTTGGGTCGGGCCGGTCCAGCTGCCGCTCGGCTCGGCGGTGGTGCGCGTCCTCAGAGCGCCAGATCGGCAGCGAGCAGGGCTTTCCGGCCAAGAAGGAAAGCCTGCGCCGCTTCGTCGAGGAGCAGCTGCGCCACCAGTACAAGTCGCATTTCCTGTCCCAGCTGCGCAAGAAAGCGGACGTGAAGATCGACGAGGACTTCCTCAAGAAGACCGGCGCCAGTCTGAAGCTGGACAAGAACGCCGACCACGTGTTGGCCACGGTGTACGGACAGCCGGTGCGCTACCGCGCCGTGGTCGAGGAAGTCCGCCAGCTGGCCGGCGGCAAGGAGGGCGGCCATGCCTCGGGCCCCACCGTCAAGTTGAGCTACGCCTCGGCCATCGTCGACCAACTGGTGCTCGAGCACGAGGCCATGGAGCGCGGCTTTGGCAAAGATCCGTCGCTGACCGAGGCGCTCAAGGCCACCGAACGCGACGCCATTTTGGCCATCACGGGCCAGCGCCTGCGCGCCCAGGCCGGTGCGCCCAGCAGCGCCGATGTGGAGGCGTACTACAAGGGCCACCCCAGCGAGTTCCAGATCCCGGCCACACGTGCCTGCGCCCACATCGTGTTGCCCTCGCGCGACCAGGCCAACAAGATTTTGGCCAGCCTCAAGCGTGGCGACGCCTTCGAGGATCTGGCCCGCGACTACAGCCGCGACCAGCGGAGCGGCGCCAACGGCGGAGTCATCGGCAACCTGGGCGAGCCTGAAATCCAGCGCATGAGCCAGTCGGGCGAAAAAGCACTGGCCGAAGCCATTCGCGCCAGCAAACCCGGCCAGGTCACGGATCCCGTCGAGTCGCGCATGGGCTGGCACCTCGTCCGTTGCCAGGCGCCCTCGGTGGCCAAATCCAAAACCTTGGAAGAAGTGCGTGCCGTGCTCACCGCGCGCCTGACCGAACAGCGGGGCCAAGAGGCCATGGTCCACCACGCCGACGAGCTGCGCCTGCGTGGCCAGGTCGAAGTCGACAACGCCGCGGTGGCCAAGATTCCAGCCAGCCCACACTAGCCAGGGGAAGCTCCATGACCCGATCCCAGACCTATCCCGTCGTGTTTCTTCTTGCAGCCCTGGGCGCCGGCTGCGCCAGCACGCCCATCGGCAAACCCGTGGAATGGCCCGATCCTCCTGAAAAGCCGCGCATCCGCTTCGTCACCGCCTTCCGCACCGCCGACGACCTCGACACCTCGGGGTGGGCCAACTTCCGCCGCTCGCTCTTCGGCAACTCGTCGGTCACCATGGGCCAGCCCATGGGCGTGGCGGTCAGCGACGACGGCAAGCGCGTGTACGTGGCCGACTACGGGCTCAACCAGGTGGTGGTGGCGGATCTCGATCGCAAAACCATGCGCGTCTTCGCCCCCGACGAAGGACTGGTGCGCCCCTTCAACGTGGCGCTGGGGCCGGACGAAAGCGTGTACGTGTCCGACTCCGCCGGCAAGGCGGTGTTCGTTTTCGATCACACGGGCAAGCGCATCGCCTCCTTTGGCCGCGACGATCTTCGAACGGCCCACTGGGCTTGCCATCGACCGCGCCCACGGCGTCGTGTACGTCGTGGACAGCGCGCGCCACGGATCCGATAAACACCGCGTGCTCGCCTACGACCTCGAGGGCCACAAGAAATTCGAGCTCGGTCCCAAGGAAGGCAAGGGAGGCCGCGGCAGCGACGACGGCCAGTTCTACTTTCCCTCCTACGTGGCGGTCGACAAGGCCGGCATGGTCTACGTCGGCGACACCATGAACTTCCGCGTGCAGGTCTTTGGACCGGACGGCAAGTTCGTGCGCAAGTTCGGCGAGGGCGGCGACGGGCCCGGCACCTTCCAGCGCCTCAAGGGCCTGGCCTTCGATTCGTTCGGCAATTTCTACGCCGTGGATGGCGGTCACGCCAACGTGCAGCTCTTCAACCAGAACTTCCAGGTGCTGATGTTCTTCGGCGGCTCGGCGCCCAAGCTCGAATATTTCGACGTGCCGAGCGGCATCGCCATCGACCCGAACACCAATCGCATCTACGTGTGCAACGAGTATCTCGCCCGTGTCAACGTGTACCAGCTGGTGAACACGTCCGAGGCGGATTCGCTGGCACCGCCCGCACCGCCCGAGAAGAAACCGTAGCCAGCAAGCGAACGTCGCCCGCCCGCATTTGTTCATCAGTTGCGGACGGACAGGGCGCCGGGGCGGGCGAGGCAACGCGTGCGGAGCCTGCCGGCTCTGCCGGCAGCGAAGCGTCGCGGGAGGGTTTGGGAACCCTCCCAGGGTTCCCATGACAATTAACCTAGCCCGCCGACCTTCGAGGGGCGAATGCTGACTGTTTCGTCAGAGTTTCCCTGGACGCACAATCGTCATGAACGATGCGGGCTAGGGTGGGGGAGATACCCCACCTGGGGGATCCGACCCGAGGATCGACGAACCTTCTGTCGGAAAAGCGAGCAATACCGTCGGTTTTCCGCAAGGGCGAATGGCACAGGGGTTGCTAGCTGACTGGGCCAGATAAGAACCCCATCCACCAAGTCCCTCCAGGAGACGCTCAATGACGAAGAAAATTGGACTCGCGGTTGCCGGCGCCCTTGTCGCCCTGCTACCTCTCGCTGCTGCCTACGCGGCCATCACCAACAGCAAGCACGATCTCAGCTCGGGCAGCACGGCGGCGATCAAGTCGACCGGTACGGACCAGATCTGCGTGTTCTGCCACACCCCGCACAAGGCTCAGTCCACGCAGGTGCTGTGGAACCACACCGCCTCCACGACGTCGAGCATTAACTGGGGTGGCGTGACCCAAACCTCCGGCGGCACCAACCTGCCGACCACGGTCAGCACGCGCTCCATGCGCTGCCTTAGCTGCCACGACGGCTCGGTCGCTCTCGGCGACGTGACCAACTTCGGTGGCGCGGCATCCAACCTGGCCATGACCGGCGCGGGCCAGACCGCCGGCAAGCTGACCGACGCCTACTACGTCGTCGGCGCCAGCGGCAACCTCGGCGGCAATCACCCCGTGGGCATCCCCTACCCAGGCCAGAGCGGCTCGTACAACGGCATCACCACCACCGTTGCCTCGGGATCGGGGACCGGGTACGTGGCCGCCACCACCCTCACGGGCTCGTCGACCACCACCGTGAAGCTCTTCGCCGATGCCACCACCCCCACCGTGGTGGGCGTCGAGTGCGGTAGCTGCCACGACGTTCACAACTCCCAGAGTTTGCCTGCGCTGCTCTGGAAGGACAACGCCGGCAGCGCGCTCTGCCTGTCCTGCCACCAGAAGTAGTACACGCTTGAGCTGAAAAAGGCGTGGGGCGACTTCGTCTCACGCCTTTTTCGGATCCAGGCACCGCCAGAATTGTTCGGACAAAGGAAACAGGCTGAGCCAGCGTCCCGCCACAACATCCAGCGAACCCTCTGATCGCAGCATCCGGGGGCCGGGCGGTGCTTTGTCCATCAAACCGGGCGATCGAGCGGCACTGGATCTGGCCATGCTCATCGAAGGCGAGACCAGCGGCCGCCCACTCGATGAGATCCTGGCCGAGTTCCAGCGCTCGCGCAGCACGTACTTCGAAAAGCTGCGTCTGTTCCGCGAACATGGTCTGGCGGGCCTTCTGCCCAGGCTGCCTGGCCCGCGGAAACCGTGGCGCCGCTCGCGCTCCGTGGTTGCGCAGATCGTGATGTGCCGGCTGCGCGACCCAAGCCGCAGCGCCGACGCCATCGCCGCCGAGCTCGCCCGCCAAGACCTGCACGTCAGCGTTCGCAGCGTCGAGCGTACCCTTTACGAATTCGGACTCACGCGCGGCCGCGGCGATGCCCCGCCATCTTCCGAGGAGCTCGCGCGTGCGCGCTAGTCCCGGCCTGGCGATGGCGGTCGCCATGCTCGTCGCCGCGCCAGCGCGCGCCGAGACCGCCGTGCCCACCCAGGCGGGAGAAACCGGCTACCTGCACGTGCCCGTCGCCGAAAGCCAAGGCCGGGGAGGCGCGGCCTTTTCCCTCGACTTGCGCTACTCGCAAGCCGCGGACGTCAGCCGCACGGTGACGCCATCGCCGCTGGTCATGTCCTTCGGGCTCGGCCGTGGCGAGGCCGGCTTCTCGCTTCGCCAGGGTGGCCTGCCTGGGGACGCAAGGCCGTACAACACTATCCCCGCGGCCGCGGGAAAATTCTCGCTCCTCGAAGCCGTGGGCAGGCGCCCCGCGCTGGCCGTGGATCTCTTCTCGACCACGTCAACCGCTCCCCGACCCTCCACCTGCGCGCCATCACCACGAGCCCACGCTACTGGCGCATGCGTGCCACCGCCTTCGGCGGAGGTGTGATGGGCCTCGACCAACCAACTGGTTGGACGGCCGGGGCAGCGATGTCCATCGCTGGGCCGCGGCAGACCGAGGTCGTCGTTGAAGGATTGCGCCAGCCCGGCGGCATCCTTGCCGGCGCCGGCGTGCGCTGGCTGCCGCGTCCGCAATTCCAGATCGGCTTGGGGGCCAGCTACCTGCCCGACGACGCGAGGACGCTGCTGGCCGGGGTGAGCGTGGCTTTCCTGAGCCCTGCGCCGGTTCGCCCATCGCGAACGGCCGAGGCCGAGCAGGTGCAAGAGGATGCGACGCCAAAAAGGGGCAAGCGCGTATTCACCAGCGAGCGTCCGCGCTTCGCGCTCGAAGTGCGGCAACGTCCGGTGCCCGGCGCCGAGGGCGGTCCGGCACCACACTACCCAGGAAATGATGTCGCAGTCGCAGCAACGACGGAGGCGACGCCTGCGGCGAGCCCGGCTTCGCCGGCGCCAGAAGAACCGGCAGCCAAAGAAAAGGTTTCCGCCGTCAAGAAAGAAGCAGCGTCGGTTGAGCCACCAGCCGTGGTCAAGGACGCGCCCGAAGAAAAGGATGACGCCGGGGCGAACCCGGCCAAGGTCGAGCCGCCCATCCCCGCCAACACCCTCGCAGCCGAGAACCGCGATGCGGGGGCGCCCGATGCACTGGCCGATAGCCTTCTAGAGCAGGCCAAGGCGTCCACCGCGATGGAGGAAAATCGCGACGCGGGAGTGACCACGCCCGACGCCTTGCCTAGCGCCGCACCCGATGCATCGCCCAGCACCACGCCCGATGCATCTCCCAGCGCCACTCCCGATGCCTTCGCCCCGCCCGCGCGGGTCGAACGCCTGGTGCCCTTGCCGCCAACGCTCAAGGAAGGCACCGGCGGCGAAGACCAGGTTCGCAAGGCCATCGCCAGCTTCCAGCCCGCGCTCAAGGAGTGCGTGGATCGCGCGCTCAAGCGCGATCCTGGCCTGCGCGGCGAGGCGCGCGTCGAGCTCGACATCCAGTCGAGCGGCCGGGTGAAGCTGGCGGCCATTCACAGCAAGACCTTGTCCGGCGGCTGGTTCGAGGAGTGCGTCCGGCGAGCGGCGACGGTCTGGCGCATGCCACGGACAGCGCAAGGCTACCGCGTGGAGATCCCGCTCAAGCTCCACATCGCGAACGGGGGATCGCCTTGAGACGGCGACGCTTGCTCGAAGTGTGCGCGCTCGCTTTCGCCCTGGGCGCGACGACCAGGGTGGCGCATGCCATCGAAGCCAGCGCGACCGCGGGCCTGGGCCTGGGTCGCTGGGACACTTGGTCTGCGGACACGCACACCGCCACCACCCTCCCGGACTGGCAACTGGCCGCCAACCTGTCGGGACAACCCTTCCGCCCAGGCCTGCTCGATTGGCAGGCCGGCGCAAGCTACATGGGGCTGCGCGACTACGAACCCGGCATGAACAGCAGTCGCAGCGGGTGGAGCTACCGCCTGAGCTCGGCCCTGCTCTCGTATTCGAACTTCCCCATCACCCTGGCCGCCTCGCGCACCACCAACAGTTTCGCAACCGACACGACCTCTGCCCAGTCCGGCAGCCCGGTCACCCAAACCGGCACCACCGAGACCAGCCAGTTCACGAGCTCGATGATCCTGCGCGCGCCGCTTTTGCCCACCTTGCGCCTGCAGGGCTCGTGGGTGGACAGCACCAACACGCCCATCGGCGGGACCAGCACCAACCTGGACACCAAGATCGTGAACGCCGGCCTGTCCCAGTCGGTGGGCAACCAGACTTACTCCGTCGACTATGCGTCGACCTGGAACAGCGGAAACTACACCTTGAACAATTACCGCTCCGACTACCTCAACGCGCAGTTCAGCACCACCCCCCGGCCGGATGTGACCATTCGCTTTCGCGACTACTACGCGCTCCGCACGCCGACCAACAACGCCGACCTCAACCCGCGCTACGACGACAACATGGTCTCGGCCGGCGTGGTCTACCGCCCCGCCCAGCGCTGGACATCGAGCCTCGACTACAACTTCCACCACGCGCTGGTCAGCGCCACGGGCGTGGGAGCGCAAAACGTGGAGCAGACCGACCAGGGACT
The DNA here is from genome assembly GCA_963723955.1 of uncultured delta proteobacterium. GTDB lineage: Bacteria > Myxococcota_A > Polyangia > Fen-1088 > Fen-1088 > Fen-1118. The sequence continues at coordinate 311,751 of CAVRSU010000008.1, read as the reverse complement.
CGCCGAGACCACGAGCTTCCGATACCGTCCGAACCTGCAATTGTTCGCCACCGCCAGCGCTGGCTATACCACCGAGCAGCTTCAGGACACCAGCATGCGCGGAGGCAACCAAAACTTGGGCGCCGGGGCGAACTGGCAATACTCCCGTGGCCGGACCACGCTGCTGACCTCGGGAAGCGGCCAACTGGCCGGCCTCGAAACCAGCGGACAACCCTTCACGCTGGGCTACGGCCTCGGCGGCTCGGAAGGTGTCAGCCATGCGCGCGGGCGGATGAACATGGGCCTGACCTATACCATCGCCTATGCCGACAACGCAGCCGGCGTGGGAGGCTCGACGCTCACCCAATCGGTCTACGGCAGCGCGGATGGCATCGTCGGGCGCAGCATGCAATTGCGCAGCATCCTCAACTACACGCAAACCCGGCGCGATGACCCGCTGCTGGGCGAATTCCAGAACCACACCCTGACCTTCATCGCCCGCGCGGCGCTGCGCCGGCTGCGGGATTTCTACAGCGTCGACTTGACCCTGGGCGAATCGGACGGAGCCGCGGGTGCGGTTGCCGTTGCCAGCGGCATGCCTTCGACGAGCCTGCTCTCCTCGACGTACAACACGCGCAGCAAATTCGTGACTTTGCAGGCGACACAGACCTTGTTGCGAGGGAAACTTGCCATCGTCGAGGTGGGCCGCCTGATGAGCGTCGAGATGCCGCAGCAACCGAGCCAAGAAGAGGAGTCGGCCTGGATCACCGTGCGCTATACCATCGGGCAGATCTTCCTGTCGGCGGAAGATCGCCTCTCGCTCGGCGACAGCAACGGGACGTCCCAAGTCTCGAACCTCATCATGCTCCGCCTGTCGCGCAACTTTGGAGCCCACTTCTGATGCGCCTTCGGTTTTCCCGGGCCAACCTTGTCGCCTCGATCTGGCTGGGTGCTCTCGGCTGCGCGCACCCTGCCGCACCGCAGGTCGAGACTGTGCGCCCGGTGTGGCCGCCGCCGCCTGCCCCGGCCAAGATTCGCTGGGTCGCGGCCTTCCCCAACCCGGCCAATCCGGGTACGCCCTCGGCATCGTTCTGGAGCCGGGCCTTCGATTTCGTCACTGGCGAGGATCCGGATCCCAGCGCGGGCCGCGCCCCTTTGCAACGCCCCTTCGGACTGGCTGCGTGGGACAGAAATCTGCTGGTCGCCGATCCCGACGGGCGTCAGGTCTTGCGCATCCGATGGCGGACCGGGGATGTGGAGCCCTTGAACTGTCGCGATCGCGCCTGGTCCATGCCCCTCGCGCTCGCGGTCGCGGCCGACGGAACGGTGTGGGTCGCCGATGGCGGCGCAGGCGTGGTTGTGCGCCGGGAGCCGAGCGGCCAATGCCGGGTGCTGGGCGAAGGTACGTTGGGCCGACCCTCAGGCATCGCCATGTCGGGCAACGTCGCGTACGTGGTCGATCCACCCAAGCACGCCGTGTGGCGCCTCGGCCTGGACGGCACGGTGTTGGGAAAGCTGGGCGAGCGCGGCAGCGGCGAAGGCCAATTCAATTTTCCCACCGGCATCGTCGCGCTCTCCGACGGATCGCTACTGGTGGTCGATGCCCTCAATTTCCGGGTGGTCCGGCTGGACCCGACCGGCAAGCCTCTGTCCACCTTCGGCGAGGCCGGGGATGGCGGCGGCGCCTTCGCGCGCCCCAAGGCCGTGACCGTCGACGAATCCGGGAACATCTACGTCAGCGACGCGCAGAACGACGTGGTGCTGGTCTACGGCCCCGCGGGCATCTTCGCCCTGGCCGTGGGCGGGTCAGGCCAAGGCCCCGGCCAGTTTTCCCTGCCCGCCGGACTCGCGGTCAGCGAGGGCTACCTGTTCGTCGCCGATTCCTACAACCATCGCATTGGTATCTTCGAGCTCTTGGGAGGGCCAAGATGAGAGCGGCTTTCTATGTCCCAGCTCTGGCCGTGGCCGTGGCTGTGGCCGGCAACGCCAGTGCCGACACGACCATCGTCAACACCAAGCACAACCTTTCGACCTCGGGGCCTGGCCCGGTCAAGGCGCTGACCGAGTCGCAGATCTGCGTCTTCTGCCACATTCCCCACCACGGGCTCGGCCAAAGCAGCGCCAATCGCCCCGATCCGACCGCCACCTACCAACCCTACAACAGTCCCACGCTGGCCTCGCAACCGCCCGGCGCACCGACCGGCGCAAGTCGCGTGTGTCTGTCGTGCCACGACGGCACCATCGCCGTCGGACAGACCGTGGCCTCGGGGACCATCGGCATGATCAACGTGGGACCTGGGGGCACCATTCCGGCCGGCAGCGGCAACGTGGGGACCGATCTGCGCAAGACCCACCCGGTGTCGTTCCGCCCCGCTCTCTCGGTCGAGCTGCGCACGCCGCCACCCGGAGATCCCGTGGCGCTGGACAAGGGCGGGGCCGTGCAATGCACCTCGTGCCACGATCCGCACCGCGATCTCATCGATCCCGTACAAGGCAAGTTCCTGGTCAAGCCCAACCGCGCCTCGGCGCTTTGCCTGAGCTGCCATGCCATTCCCGCGTGGACAGCGAACAACGCCTCCCACCAGTCCTCGACCAAGTTCTACGACAGCACGCTGGGCGCCCACACCAAGTACACCACGGTCAGCGACAATGGCTGCGAGTCCTGCCATCGCCCGCACGCATCTGCGACCGACACCCTGCTCCTGAAGGGCATCGGCACCCAGGTTTGCTTGCAGTGCCACAACGGCCGCGTGGCCGACAAGAACATCGGCGCTGAACTTGCCAAACCCTACGTCCACGGTCCCATGGCCGGGGACCCCAGTATTCACAGCGCGGCCGAGGGCCCCGGCAGTTCCACAAAGCCGCTGCCCGAGGCACGACTCACACAACAGCGCCACGCCGAATGCGCCGACTGCCACAGCGCCCACGCCTCCTTCGCACAAACCGCCAGCGCGCCCAGTGTTTCGGGCAGCTTGTTCGGAGTGTGGGGCATCGACCGCACGGGCAGCAAGGTCTCGCCCGCACGCTACGAGTACGAGATCTGCTTCAAGTGCCACGGCGACAGCGCCAACAAGCCCAGCTACCCTCAACCGCCGGAAACGGTCACACAAGTCATCCCCGATACCAACCTGCGACGGCAGTTCGATCTCTCCGCACCCTCGTTCCATCCCGTCGAAGGCCCTGGCCGAGGCACCAGCGTGCCGAGCCTCATCAAACCGCTGAGCGAGGCGAGCACGATCTATTGCTCCGACTGCCACGCATCCGAAAGCGGCCCGGGTGCCGGCGGCACCGGACCACGCGGCCCGCACGGCGCAAGCTACCGGCACATCCTCGAACGCAATCTCATCACAGCGGACAAGACCATCGAGTCGCCGGACGCCTATGCGCTTTGCTACAAGTGCCACGAGCGTTTAAAACTGCTATCCGATCAATCCACTTTCAAATTGCACAAGTCGCACGTGGTGGATGACCGGACACCTTGCACGGCCTGCCACGCCTGGCATGGCGTCTCCCTCATGCAGGGCAACGAGATCAACAACGCCCACCTCATCAATTTTGACGTTTCCATTGCCTCGCCGTCGCGCACCGGCCAACTTCGGTACACGAGCGCAGGAAGTGGACACGGCAATTGTTCACTTACCTGTCACGGCACCGACCACAACAACAGCAGCTATTGACGAAAAAACGCCAGCAGCCTTGCCGGAAGTTGACGTGGAAGCTCCAACTCGGGCAGCGATTGCTGGCGGGGCGTGATGCCGAGGCGCGCGTGGCGCCGAGAATTACTTCTTGAAGCTGCGGCAGACCTTGACCAGATCCTTGGCCTCTTCAGGTGAAATCTTGGTGGCGGGCATGGTCATCTTGCCTTCGGCGTTCTTGGCACCTTCCAGGATGATCTTCTCCCACTGAGCATCCGTCGAGGCGGCCTGGACCTTGGCGTCGGTCAAATCCTTCATCTCGTACTTCTTGCCCATGGCGGTCGCGGCCTTGCCATCCTTGCCGTGGCAGCTCGCGCACTTCTTGCCGAACATTTCCGTACCATCGGCGCGCGCCGCGCCCGACATGCCAACCACGAACAGGGCTGCCATCATCATCTTGATTACCGTCTTCATGATCTCGTGCCTCCTTCGGTTTCTAGATTTCGATTCCGCTTCGAACAACCGCCCATCCGTGGGCGAATTTCGCTGATCATGCTGGCCCCAATAAGGAGCGCCGCTGTCTTGCTTCTGGTTTGACTAACACGAGCAAGCGGATATTCAAAGACCAACCTGCGCCATGTCATGCGGGCATTTTCGCCCACAATTGGGGCATTTGCCCCAGTTACCTATTGGGGAAAAGAAGACTGATTCTTGTGCCTTTTCCGACTTCGCTGTTGAGCACGATGGATCCGCCATGCTCATCGAGAATGCGCCGGGTGATGGCCAATCCCAGGCCCGACCCCTTGCCAATCGGCTTGGTGGAAAAGAACGGATCGAAGACCAGCGCGTGCAATTCAGCTGGAATTCCGGAGCCGTCGTCCACCACCTCGACCTCAAGTTGCGCTTCCGGGGTGGTCAGCAGATGTGCGCGAATGAGAACCTTGCCACCCGGGTGCGAGGCATCCACCGCATTTCCGGCCACGTTGGCGACAGCTTCAACGAACCGGTCGGAATCAAGATTGGCGTAGCAGCCTTCGTCCACATCCAGTTCGATGACGACGTTCTTCTGCAGGGCATTGCCCCCAAGGATGCTGCGAACTTCGTCGAGCGCGTGGAGGACGTCCGTGCGGCGAGGCCGAAACAGCGTCTCCTGGGTCAAGGTGAGCAACCGCTCCGTCACCTTGCCAATGCGCTGCAGGCCCTCCCGCATCAGTGCAAGCGGTTGGCTGGCGGCCGCCGCGCTCTTGCTATCGAGACTGTCGGCAAGAATATCGAGACAATTCATCACGCCCTGCAGGGGATTGCGGACCAGATGGGCCACGCCGGTTGCAATCTCACCGACACGCGCCATGCGCTCCCGGGTCAAGGCGATGCGCTCGTGTACCACCCGCGCCTCCTCGGCCCGGCGGCACTGGATGATGCCGGACAACACATTGGCCACGGCTGCGATGAACCCAACTTCGCTGGGATCCTTTTCTCGATCCGGTGCCGCGTAGAGATTCAGGACACCAAACACCTGATCGCCCTTCATGATGGGGGCGCAGTAGTGCGCGTGCTGCCCCTCCGACTCCAGCTGCCGGGTATGGCAGTGTCCGTCCGAGCGAACAAACGTGCTCTTGTGCGTTTGTGCCACCATCCCGCAAACACAATCACCGAAGGGAATCCGCGCACATGCCTTGAGCGTCTGGGCCGGCATATTCCGGTGCGCCACGGGTACCAAGGATTGACCGTTCTCGTCGGCGAGGAAGATGATGCTTTGGGGCTCGAAGGTCGTCCAGGGCAAGGTCGCCAGGGTGTCGAGAACCTTCTCGAAGAGCGCTTCCAGCGTGTTCGGCTCTAGGGCCAGGCAAAGGATCTGGTTCAGCACCAGCTGCGTGCGTTCGCTGTGTGCGAGCGCTCCCTCGGCGCGCCTTTGTTCGGTGATATCGCGCGTGGTGTGCAGATACACCGGCCGTCCCTCGGGTGTCTTGAGTGGCGTTTCGTAGACCCCCGAGATGAGAATACGCCCGTGCTCGGTGTCGTTGAGCTCGCATTCCGTCGAGCAACCACGCGCGCACGCCATTTCGAGCGGACAACCCGGGAACGCCTCGTCATGACCGTGCACGATGCGCGGGCAATGGCCGCCAATGATGGCCTCGACCGGAATGCCCAGCGAGTCCTTCACCGCCCGATTCGCCATGAGCACGGTGTGCTGGGCATCGATCAGCATCACGTAGTAGGGAAACGCATCCAGAACGGTCTGCAGGTCGGCAGCATTTCCGCCGAAACCGATGGGTCGATTGGCTTCTGGTGAACCCATGCTTGCCCAGGGAGCATAGTGCATCACCACTCTCACCGCCAACTTGGTCATCACGGAGCAGGGCCCAGGTGGCTCGATTCGTGTGCCGTACGCACCGACGGAGCCGTCGTCTGTTGGGGCGCTGACCAGTACGGAGATACCACGCTGCCCGCGAGGACCTACCTGCAAGTATCTGCGGATTATCACCACACCTGCATTGTCCGCAACGACGGCACGCTCCGCTTCCGGCGGCTTGAGAACCGACGCCACGGTCGCCTGCTGGGGCCAGACCGCCCGCGAAAACCTCGCAGAGTTGAGGCAACCGTGCTGTGTGCGCAACCCTTTCGCACAATTGCGTACGCTGTCCGGTGACCACGTACGTGCAACTCCTCTAAAGCTCGCAGCGGAGCAACCGATATGCAGTCCTCGTCCATGTCGAGCGGGTGAACCCTTATTGCGCGTTGGCACACACGTCAAGGAAAGCAGTACATGACGCACAGGTCTCTATCCAGGGCACGACTTGCGCCAATCATGAGTGTATTGGCTTTCGCAACGTACCAAGGCGAGAGTCGGGCGGCCGACAATGCGACCGGCGAAACTGTGGCCGTGCCGGAGGCCCGAACGGCCACCCAACAGAACGGACCCGAGACAAGACCTCATGCACCCGACTCAATATCGTCGGCGACATCTCCTTCGGCAGCGGCGCCGTCGACTGAAGTGCCGCAAAAACCGGTCGAGCAGAAACTTCTTGCTTCGCACAGCGTGGCTTCGAAGCCAGTCGAGGTCGTGCCCATTCCTTCATCCACTTCTGCGCCGACCCCGTCGGGCCCGCCGCCACTCACTTGGCTTGGCTTGACCCTGTATGGCGTAGTCGACATGGGTCTTGCGCACTTGTCACACGGTGCTCCTGCTAGCAATACCTTCGGCCCGACCTTGCCCTATATGGTTCATGATTTCAGCAATCGCTCGGTAACGTCTGTCGCCGGCAATGGACTGAGTCAATCAAAGCTTGGTCTTTCCGGCGTCGAACCACTCGGCGCATTGGACCTGAAAGCCGTCTTCAAGCTCGAGACGGGCTTTCAGCCGACTACCGGCAGACTGACCGACGGACCCAAATCCTTGATCGACAACAATGGCCGGGCCAGCGCCGATAAGGTCACGGCCGGCGATTCCGCCCGAGCCGGTCAGCCATTTCAGGGCGCGGCTTTCGTGGGCCTGTCTTCGACCCTGCTGGGGACGTTGACGTTCGGAAGGCAAAATTCGCTGATGACCGACGATCTTATGAAATACGATCCCCAGTTGCAGTCCCAGGCCTTTTCGCCCATTGGGTATTCGGGAGCAGCAGGCGGTTTAGGAGATACGGAGGACAAGACTCTGGACGATTCAGTGAAGTACACTGTGGGCTATGGCCCTGTGCACGTGGCAGCACTCTACCAATTCGGCAGCCAGGGATTCACACCGGGAGGTGCAGAATCGCTTGACGCCGGTCTGGACTTCGCGGGCTTGTCTGTCGATCTTCTGTGGGGACGCGTGCACGATGCCATTTCGGCCGCGTCGCTGACCGCTGCGCAAAATGCAGTCGCACCGGGCACGCTCGCGGCAACGGCATCCGACAACACGGCCTATGCATTCATGGCCCGCTATGTGCTTCGCTCAATCAAGCTTTACGCAGGCTACGAGCATATGACGTACGCCAATCCCAAGGATCCTCTAGCGAACGGCACGGTTACCATCGGTGGATACTTGCTTAGCACCATCAACAACACGGCTTTCGCTATCCACAAGGTGTTGCAATACGCCTGGATCGGAGCTCGCTATTCCATTACACCATCTCTCGATGTGAGTAGCGCCTACTATCAATTTCGCCAGAACAGCTACAATGCCAACGGCTGCTCCGACACGAGCTCCGGATCGTGCTCGGGCCGCTACCACGATGCCTCACTTGTGGTGGACTACAAGCTCTCGTTGCGATTCGATGTCTACGGGGGCGTCGATTATTCGCGTGCCGTGGATGGAATGGCCTCAGGATTCCTCAACAATCACAACTGGACATCGATGCTCGGCATACGCTTCATGTTCTAGCACCCTGTCTCGCGAATCTTCATTGGATTTGAGGGAAGATGTTAGCTGTGCCACGAACAGGGTTCTGCCCGAAACAGTGAGCCTTGTCACAAGTTGCACTCAATTCCCACGCTGCGCAGGGCTGTCTCACATGCTCCCAGCCCAGTCGGGATTTCGTACACGTCTCGCCTCGCATCCTGCTGTAAGCTGCACGAAGTTGAAGTCCGGTGGCCGCTCGCGATGCCCAGCAGCCGACCGGGCCAAATAGGAGCGAAGCCAGTGGGGACCAGCGGCGTGGGTGCTTCTGAGGCTCCCAACATCGAAAAGGTCTTCAAGCCTCGGATCCAGGCCGGGGCACCCAGCAACTGATGTGCCGCCCGTCACGCGGTCGAGCCGCCCATGCTTTCCGCCAGCGGCACCCACGACACGCCGAACGAGTCATCTCGAAGTGACTGCCAAACCACTTGGTAGAGTTTACGGGCTATTCAGGTCTTGCGGCCGACAAAGACGAATCCCGCGCTGTCGACGGCACGGGCTACCACGGCTTCATCGTGCTCTCCTTGCACGGTCACGGTTCCGCTCTGCACGTTCACTTGGGTTTTCACGGCGGGCAGCTCGGCCGCGATGGCCCGCCTAAGCGAGCGCGCGCATCCTTCGCACGTCATGCCCTGCACTTCGTAGGTCGCTTGCATGGGGATCCTTTCATGGCTTGGTTGGGTCATTTTCCCGGCCTCCATCGCCTGAGCAAGAGCGAGTTGGTCACCACGCTCACGCTCGAAAGCGCCATGGCGCCGCCTGCGAGCATGGGCGAAAGAAGGCCAAGGGCCGCGAGTGGAATGCCGATGACATTGTAGACAAAGGCCCAGAACAGATTCTGCCGGATCTTGCCCACCGTGGCCCGCGAAATGCCGATGGCGTCCGCCACCAGCATGGGATCGGAGCGCATCAAGGTAACCCCGGCCGTGGACATGGCCACGTCGGTACCGCTGGCCATGGCGAAGCCCACGTCCGCTGCCGCCAGCGCAGGGGCGTCGTTGATCCCGTCGCCCACCATGGCAACGCGGCCGTGGCCGCGCAAGGCGCGCACTTCTTCGGCCTTGCGCTCGGGCAGGACAGACGCCACCACCCGGGCCACCCCCACTTGCCGGGCGATGGACTGCGCGGCCCGCTGGGTGTCCCCGGTCAGCATCACGGTTTCAATCCCGGCCTCGCGCAGGCGCTCTACCGCGCGCGCCGCGCTCTCGCGCGGCCGATCCCCGAATGCCAGCAGTCCTGCCGCCGCGCCCGCGCGCGCCACGAAAACCAGCGTGTGACCGCAGCCCTCCAGCTGCTCGGCGTGCTCGTGCAAGGCCGTCAGGTCGATGGTGCGCTCTTGCATAAGGCGCGAATTCCCAACCAGCACATCCGCGCCCGCGACACGCGCCTCGATGCCTCGCCCAGGAAAGATCTTGAAGTCGACCGCGACGGGCAAGGCCAGGCCCCGCGCGCGAGCCTCGCGCAACACGGCCTGTCCCAGGATGTGCTCCGAGCCCTGTTGCACGGCCGCAACTTCCGCCAGCAGGGCGTCTGCGTCCCCTGCCAGGTAGACGACCTCCATGATGTCGGGCCGGCCCTGGGTCAGCGTCCCCGTCTTGTCGAAGACCACCACGCGAACAGCATGGGCATGCTCGAGAGCGGCTGCGTCCCGAATCAGGATGCCCGCCCGCGCTGCGGCGCCGGTGCCCACCATCAGCGCGGTCGGCGTGGCCAAGCCAAGCGCGCAGGGGCAAGCGATCACCATGACCGTGGCGGCGTGAAGGATTGCGTCGCGCCACGGAGCGCCCGCCAGTGCCCATCCGCCCAGCGTCGCAAGCGCTATCGCCATGACCACCGGAACGAACACCGCCGCCACCTTGTCGACCAAATGCTGGATGGGCGGCTTGCTGGCCTGGGCGCTCTCGACCAAGGCGATGATGCGCGCGAGTGTCGAGTCCTCGCCGACGCGCGTGGCTTCGAGGCGCAGCAGTCCCTCGCCGTTGATGGCGCCGGCGGGAACGCTGTCGCCGGGGCTGCGGGCAACGGGCAGGCTTTCACCCGTGATGAGCGACTCGTCCACCTGGCTTTCGCCCGACAAGACACGGCCATCGACAGGAACACGCGCCGCGGGCCGGACGACGACGGTGTCGCCCCGCCCTACGGCTTCGATGGGCAACTCGATTTCGCGCCCGTCGCGCAGCACGCGCGCCGTCTGCGGTCGCAGGCGCATGAGCGCGGAGATGGCGTGGGTCGTGCTGCGCTTGGCGCGCGTTTCGAGGATTTTTCCCAGCAGCACAAGCGTGATGACTGCCGCGCCGCCTTCGAAGTAGAGGTGCCTCTCGCCGCCGAGCCAGAGCCAGACGCTCAGCACGTAGGCCGCCGACGTGCCGAGCGCGACCAGCACATCCATGTTGGCCGCGCCCGCGCGCAGAGAAGCCGCGCCTCCGCGATAGAAACGCCAGCCCGCCACAAACTGCACCGGCGTCGCGAGCAGAATCTGTACCCATCCTGGAAGCATCCAGTGCACGCCCAAGACCTGGACCAGCATCGGCGCCACCAGCGGCGCCGTCAATGCCGCCGTGGCCGCAACCGTCGCCACCTCGCGCAGGCGCGCTCGTCTCTCGGCGCGCGCTCCTGCCTCTTGCTCCATGGCATCGGTCGGGGCACGAGAGGCAGCGAAACCGGCGGCCTTGGCGGCATTCAGTAGCGCCGCCGGATCCGTCAATCCAGGCGTGTAGGCGACGGTGGCCGACTTGGCAGCCGCATCCACATGAGCCGCCGCCACGCCCTCAATCCGTCCCAGAGCTTCCTCCAAGCGTCGCGCACCTGCCGCATCCATCGCGCCCGTCATGGCCAGGCGGAGCGATGCAAGACGCACGTCGAAGCCCGCCTTCTCGATGGCCGCGGTCAGCTGGCGCGCATGGGTCCGGCTGGGATCGAAGCGGACCGTGGCCTTTTCGCTGGCGAAGTTCACGGAGGCGTTGTCGACGCCTTCGACCTTGCCCAGCACGCGCTCGATGCGCGCCGCGCACGCCGCGCAGGTCATGCCATCGATGGGAAAGGTCGCGTCGGTCAGATCCATTCCTCGGCTGAGGTTAGCATCCCTGGCCCACGAGTCGATGGAATGACAGTGGGCGCGGCAGTGCACCCCTATGACAATTCGCTTCGCACAAGTGGGCAACTTTGGTAGACCACCCTGCCACCATGCGCGGATCTCGCCGTTTCTCCCCCTTGTCGACGCTTCTTCTGTTCTTTGCGGTTCTCGGGCCGCTCGGTTGCTTGCGGCCGCCGCCCAAGCCGTCGAGCACCGTGGCCGCAGAAGCTTCACCCGCGACAACAACGCCGCCTCCTTTGGAGAAGATGGCGGACATGGATGCGTGGACCGCGGCCTCGCTGATGAGCCCCGGCATCAATATCGGCAACACGCTCGAGAACACCACCATCTGGGAGACCGGTTGGGGCAATCCGCTCATTACGAAGGAATACGTCCGGGCCCTGGCGCATCTCGGATTCAAGACGGTGCGGGTACCGGTGGCATGGGACACCTACGCGCGGGAGGGCCGCGTCGACCCCGACAAGATGGCGCGGGTGAGCGAGGTCGTGAACTGGATCACGGAAGCTGGCATGTTCTGTGCGATCAACATTCACTGGGATGGCGGCTGGATCGATTCGGACGTAAAGGACAGATTCCCGGACACCTTCGCCACCTTCAGTCCCGAGGCTGAGAAGAAGTTCCGCTCGTATTGGACGCAGATTTCGACCTTCTTCGCGGGCAAGAACGAAAAGGTCATTTTCGAGTCGCTGAACGAAGAGACGAATTTCACCAACGCGGGCTCGACCGAGAAGGCCTATGCCACGCTGACGCGCGTGAACCAGATCTTCATCGACATCGTCCGAAAGACGGGTGGCAACAACGACAAACGCTTGCTCATCGTCACCGGCTACTCCACCGATATCACGAAGACGTGTGCGAAGGAGTACAAGATGCCGCAGGACACGGTCCCCAAGAAGCTCTTCATTTCGGTCCACTACTACACGCCATGGCAGTTCTGCGGAATGACCGAAGACGCCGACTGGGGAAAGATGATGACGACCTGGGGAAGTGCGGCGGAGGTGAAGGAGCTCGAAAAGCTTTTCGACATGATGAAGGACTTTTCCACGCGCAACGACGCCCCGGTCTTCCTTGGGGAGTTTGGCGTGGTCTCCAAGAAAGAGTCTGCCTCACGCACGCGCTGGATGTCGGCTGTCATGAAAGGCTCCATTGCGCGCAAGATGGTCCCCGTACTCTGGGATACGGGCAACGAAATATCCCGTCACGAGCCATACGCCGCGACGGATGAGCTGATGCAAACGCTCCGCAACCTCGGCGCAGCAGCCGCTGATTCCAGTGCGGTGCACTGATACTCGCAGGTCTAGGAACTGTCGCGCGACAGACGTCAGAAGATGACGGTTTAATCGGAATCCAGAATCACTCCGTCCTTCTCGCACAGGGTTCGCACCAGGTTTCGCCTTGCCGGATCGAGGTGGGCAAATGCCAGCTTGGCGTCTTCGGCCCTGTGCAGGCCGCACGAGCAAAGCGTGATGATCTGGTGAGCCAGGGGCAAATCGGGGGTCAGAGCCAGCGCCGCGCGCGCGCGGTCGATGGCCACGGCGTAGTACTTCCTGACCCAGGCTTTCTGGGCTTCGTGAAGTAGGGCCTCGGCGTCTGCGGCCGGGTTTGCGACCGTGGCCGCAGCGACCGTGGCCGGAACGGCAGCGGGCGTGATGGTCGGCAGTGCCGACTTGGGTGGTGCGAGCACGCTGGCGGCGGTGGCCGCGTTGGCGCCCATGCCGAACATGGACCTGGGCGGCGAGATGGTTGGCGACACGGGCATTCGTCGACTCTTCCTCTCGCTCTCGCCTCCGAGCCCGACAGGCGCCGTATTCTCGTCAGTCGGCGGATGCGCGACGGCGGGTGAGCCCGCGGACGAACCGGACGGCGCCTCGATCGCGGGTGGTGGCGCAGCCGACGGAACGATCGACGAGACTTTCGACGAAGCCTGCGGACGTGGAGTAGACAAGCGAACGGCGGCCACCGCTGGTGCCCTGCCGTGTAGCAGCCACAGGGCGACGCCTGCCATGACCAGGACGACAAGTGCCACCCCGACAAGGAGGTCTCTTGTTCCTTGTGCGCGAGCACGGTGCAACCGCTTCGTCTTCGAGAAGTCCCTTGGCTCGAACGACTCGGGCAAGAGGTCGAAACCGGCCTCTCTGATTCCGGGGAGCCGCTCAGCATCGCGCAGAAACGCGCGATCGCCCACGCAATCGCGGAGAGCGTCGCCGAAGTCGTCGGTGCTGTCGAAGCGATCGTCGGGGTTCTTGGCCAAGCACTTCAGCACCACGGCATCGGTGTGCGCGTCGATCCCGGCATCCGGCGCGCGCTGGCTGGGTGGAATGACCGCACCGGCCACATGGCCAGTCAGGATCTCGAGCAGAGAGCTCCCCGAGAACGGGACCACTCCCGTGATCATCTCGTAGAAGACCGCACCCAAGGCGTAGATGTCGCTACGAGCATCCGCCGGCTTCTCCTGCGCCTGCTCTGGAGACAAGTAGTAGGGTGTCCCGCACACCACGCCCGCGCGTGTCGCGGCACTGGGGCCGAGATCCAGGAACTTCGCCACACCAAAGTCGAGCAGCTTGGCGGCGTCGTAGCTTCCCTCGGGCTCGACCTCGAAACGGACACCGGAGTCGTCCGCCAGCCGGCGAACCACGCGCCGCCGCCCCTCCCGGTTGACCAGGAAGATATTCCCAGGCTTGAGATCGCGATGGACGATGCCAAGCTCATGGGCGGCACCCAGGCCCCGTGCCACCTGCCCGAGGATGTTGACGACATTGAAGAGCGGCATCCGACCCGTACGCCGCAGGCGGTCCTCCAGGTTCTCTCCGTCGAGGTACTCCATCACCATGAATACCAGCCCCTCGTCCGTGGTGCCGATATCGGTCACGTCGATGATGTTGGGGTGGCGGATGCGACTGGCGGCTTTGGCCTCGAGAATGAATTGCTCGATGCTCTCGGTCTGTTTGGCGAAACGGTCGTGCAGAACCTTGATGGCCACCGGCTTCTCGAGCACGACGTGCTGGGCGCGATAGACGACCCCATTCCCCCCTCGCCGATCACGCCCTGGATCACGTGATCCTTGAGCCGCATGCCGATTCGGGCCACGACCTCCGGTGCGAACAGGGGCTTGCCATCCTCGGGGCACAGCGCAAGTGTCCCGGCGAAGCTACCACCGCAATGGCAGCACATCTTGATGGTGCCCATGTCTACGATCCTATATTCGGCAAAACCCTTGCCGAACGTGAACGCAAAAGACGTGGCCAGAGGGGCGCGCCGGCCAAAGACGGCGTTCAAGTTTTTCGTGGAGTGACCGATGTCCCATGCAGAGAGGGCGCGACGTCCCTCGGCTGATTCAGGGACGGCGTGGCGCCGTAGGCGAAGGTCCGACTCGTGGGCCGGCGAGACTGGGCTGGACGCCGAGAAGATCGACGTAGTCGCCCAGGACCTTCACCGTCTCGCGCAACAGAATGTCGCCGTCTGTCGTTGCGGCCGCGCTCTCGTCGTCGCCCGTCTTGTCATTCTTCTTGTCAGTCTTCTTGGGCGCCATGGGCGGTGGCAAGCCGGGCGAGGAGGCGTTCTTGAGCGTGATCTCGTAGGTCGAGAGCTGGGAAGTCGGATGGGCCAGCTCGTCCTGTTTGCGCGCCTCTTGCCGGGCCTTGGTCTGCGCCATCTCCTGCCGACGCTCGGCTTCGTTGAGCGAAACCGATTTCTCGGCCAGGCTCTTCTTGAGTCGAGCCACATCCTCCGCCACATAGGTGAACTCCTTTTCCGAGTTGATCCGCTGCCGGGATCTCTCCCGCAAGGTGGCCAGATAGGGCTGCACCCGATTCAGTTGTTCGTGGGGCACGGCAGGTACGGCGTCCCAAGGCAACGGGTCTTTCAGCGCCGATTCGTTCACATCGCCAAGATCGCTGGGAGAAGGCAGAACGATGTCGGACACCACGCCACGCAGTTGCGTCGAGGCGCCATTCGGTCGATAGAACTTGCTCATGGTGACCTTGATCGCGCCGGGGTCGTACGTATGCGAAAAGCCGGCTCTGTCCATCATCGTCCCGAGCGGCAAAATGCTTTGCACGGTGCCCTTGCCGAAGGTCGAGGAGTCGCCCACGACCAGCGCACGCCCGTAGTCCTGCAAGGCACCGACCAGGATTTCCGACGCGGAAGCGCTGAACCGGCTGGTCAGCACGATGAGCGGCCCGTCGTATTGAACGGCGGCATCGGTGTCGGAGGCCACTTCGATTTGGCCTTCGAGTCCGCGCGTCTGCACCACCGGGCCTTGACGAATGAACAGCCTGGTCAAGCTGATCGCCTCTTCCAGCGATCCGCCGCCGTTGCCTCGCAAATCCAAGACCACGCCGCGCACGTGCTCCTTTTTCAACTTGGCCAGCAAGCGCGCCACGTCCGCGGTCGCGCTGCGAGGCTCGGCTCCCTTGCGTCCCCCCATGTCCGCGTAGAACGACGGCAGGTCGACGACCCCAAGGCGAAGCGTGCGCTCCCCGGGCGCGACCGGCACGTCCAGAATGCGAGCCTTGGCCTGCTGGTCTTCGAGCTTGATCTCGTCGCGCACCAGCGACACGGTCTTGGCAAGCGAACCCTCGGCGGCACCCGCGGGAAGGATGCTCAACTTCACGGTCGTCCCCTTCGCCCCGCGAATGAGCTCGACGGTGCGCGAAAGGGGCATGTTGGTGACGTCGACGGGCTCTTCGCCGGATTGGGCGACGGCGACGATGCGATCGCCGGGCTTGAGCTGACCGCTGCGCAGCGCGGGGCCACCGGGCAAGAGCTGGTGAATCTTGCAGTAGCCGTCTTCGGTCTCCAGCGCCGCACCGATACCGAAGAGCGAAAGGTTCATGGCGATGCTAAGGCTTTCCATCTGTTCGTGCCCGAGATAGTCCGTGTGCGGGTCGTAGACGTGGGCCAGGGCGTTCAAGTACATCTCGATCACTTCGCTGCCGCGCAGGGTCTTCATGGTCGCGAGCTGGTGTGCTTTCCTGCGTAAAAGCGTCCGCACGATCTCGGCGGGTGACTTGTCCGCCAGTTTCTCCTGCAAATACTCGGCGCGGATCTGCTGCCGCCAAAGCTTCTGGGCCGCCTGCAAATCGCGCGGTCGCTCCGCATGTTCCCGATCGAAAGCGTAGACGTCGTGTCCCGTGAAGTCGAACCTCGCGGTCCGCAGCAGATCCGTGAGGTAGGCAGCCCTTTGCCCGAGCCGCTCGATATAGCGCGCGAAAATGGCATGGGCCGCGCTGGTGTCGCCGTCCCTGTGGGTGGCCTGGGCCAGGGTTGCACGATACGCCGCGAATTCCTTGATGTCGGACTGGAAAAGCAACGATCGCGATCCATCCAGGTCGTCGAGATAGCGATCCAGGAACTTCCCCGCCAGCTCGGTGTCGAGCGGATGATGCGCGAGCTGCGAATGTTCCAAGAAACCGGCCGTGACCAGCGTGATATTGGCTTCTGTCGTGTCGGCGGTGCTCGGCGCGGACGCAGCCTGTCCACCCCACCCTGTCGAGGTGAGGAGCAGGACCAACCCGATGGCGAAGAGCGGTGAGGAAATCCTAGTTGTGACTCTCAACATGCTTCCTGCGTTCTACCGCACAGGAAGCGTCCGCGCAGGGCTGGGTCTCGCATAGGTATAGAACAAGGTTGCAGGCCAAATATTCCCGACGAGCACCGCCATCGGCCGGCCCAGGCGCACTTCGGGCGTGGAACCGGTTCTCAAGCGAACCTCACCAACCACCGATATGTAGGTCGGAAAAGTAGAATGAGCATCGCGCCGCAACAAGCAGCCCGATCGTGCATCATTACCGTCGGTGGCGGCAAGGGCGGGGTGGGCAAGAGCATCGTCGCGCTCAACCTTGCGGCTGTGCTGGCGCATGATGGCTATCAGGTGGTGATCGCCGACATGGATCTCGGCGCCGCCAATCAGCATCTCCTCCTCGGCCTGCGCAACCCGGCCATGGGACTTCAAGACCTGCTCGACAAGTCGGTGAAGGAGGCCAAGACGTGCCTGAGCGCGACCCAGGTACCCAACCTGCGGCTGCTGGCCGGTACGAGTGGCGTGCTCGGCGCCGCCAATATCACCCACGCGCAGAAGGTTCTCCTGCTGCGCAAGCTGCGCGCTCTGGAGGCGGACATCATCGTCGTCGACGTGGGTGCCGGCGTAGGGTACAACGCGCTCGATTTCTTCGATCTCGGCGTGCGCAAGCTGCTCGTAACCACACCCCAGGTCACCGCCCTTCACGATGCCTACGCGTTTCTCAAGAGCGCCGTGCTGCGCCTCCTACGCCACAACGTAGAAGAGGAGATCGATGCGGCCCTGCTCGAGCCGGCCACGCTGAGTACGAGTAGCGAGAAGGTGGTACAGATCTTGGCCCGCCTGCGCGAGACACGCCCGGCATTAGCCGACAAGGTGTTCGCCGAGATTGAACGCTTTGGCGCATGCATGGTTGGCAACCAGGTGTTCAAGGACTCGCACACTGGCGTCTTCGCGGCCGTGGCAAAAACCATGCACGATTACCTCGGACTGAAAGTCCCCGTACTCGGTTGGCTGCGCTCTTCGGCCGCGATTCACGAATCCGTCAACAGCCGGAAGCCGCTGGCGCTTGACCCGGACACCAAGGATACGGCCGCCTTTCGCGTCCTGGCCCAAGCCGTGCTGGCAACCCTAACTCCTCGCGACAAGGTGGCGACCGACGAGCCATCTGCCGCCTGGGTAGAGCTTGTCGGGAAACTCCGTGCCGAAGATTAGGTCGACTGGCAGCGTCCTTGGCACGCGAACTCCAAGTAGCGATGGCCTTCGACGATGTCGTCGCCCAGCGCCACCGCAGTGCAATTTTCATAACGGCAAGACCCAATATGGGTGCTGTTGATTTCATGGATCTTGCTCCGGGTATGAGGCGATCTGAACGCTCGGCCGGCTACTGAAAAGTGATGCCCGAGACATAGGAGTTGATGTCCCAGCTCGCATTCGAGTCGGATTTGCCGGTGATGGTCTTGCCCTGAATCGTGAGGTTGGTGAAGTGGACGCCATCGATATTCACAGTCGCCGACTTCCCGTGTAGGCTGATGACCTGCTTTGTGTCCGAGCTCACGTTGGTGAAGTAGGTGTCCTTGTACATGCCGGTGTCGGCTGCCGTCCGCCAGGTCGGTGGTGAATCCAGCGCCAGATTGATGAGCATGCTGTCCACGGCTTCAACTCGGACGTCCTCGAAGGTCGCGTTACTCACCACAGCCGTATCATAGGCCTCGATGGTCATGGCTCGCCCGGCCTTTACAACATCGATGTCCTTGAATACGATGCTGTCCATCGACTGGCCCATTGCTGTTCGTGCCGATCTTGCAGCCCACGGAATTGTTGTAGACCACGACGTGTTGGTGCGTGAGGTTCTTGGTGTTGTTAGTATCCTCGTTCTTGGGAGCCATACCGTCATCGCCAGTGTAGAGGAAGGCGTTGTGTAGGGTGCAATTCGTGGAGTCACAGAAATCGACGCCGTCAGTGTTGTTGTAGCCGGAGTTCGGCCGACAATTGATGACCTTGTAATTCTGAATGGTGACCTGATCGCTTTTATAGCTCAGCGTATTCCAGTAGCTCGAATCTCTCACCAAAATCCCATCCACAGTAATGTTGGAGCTCTGGTCGATCTTCAGCAGGCTGGCATTGAGACCCGCGGCGCGGATTGCGAGACCATTGGCGTCGAGAACTCCGCGACCCAAGAGCTTCGTATTCGTGACCTGATACATCCGGATCAACGAGTGCTGCATCCCTTCGATGTTGATCCCCCCGCTGCCGGTGTTAAAATCCGCAGTGGAGCTTGAGCCATAGAGGATGGCGCCGCAGGCGAGATACATCGTCATGTTGCTCTTGAGCCACAATTCGCCGACTTTGTACTTTCCCGGTGGCACATAGAGGATGTTCTGGGTGGCACCCGAAGCGGCGTCTATTGCCGACTGGATCTTCGAAGTCATCAGCGACGCGCCGGTGTTGTCGACCGTGTAGTCCGCGAGGCTTTTCACATTGGCATCGCCTATCTGTGGTGGGGCGGTTTCTTCCGCATCGAGAAGGATGAACAACAGCTCCTTCGAATCGAACTGAAGAATTAGATAGTTGGGGCCGGTGTCGAAGGTGATCGTGTTCCCGCTCTTGGTGGCGGAGAGCTGCCTGCTCTTTGGGCTCACCTTGTACGAGCTGAAGCTCTCGCTGACCGTCACCGCTACGGTCGCAGTGCCGGTCCCCGAAAGTGAACCGAAAGCGTAGTGCACCTGCATCTCCGGGGAGTACTTGGTCAGCTTTTCCACGAACAAGGGCTTGCCACCCACGGTTACGGAATAGAGAGGGCTCGCGGTCGCGCCTGGCAGGCCAGGACAAGTGACCAGCGTCGCGGATCCAGGTGTTCCGGTGGCGCCGCCCGTTCCGGTGGTCCCTCCGGCAGCGGCGCCGCCTGGGCCCGTGCTTCCACCTTTCGCGGAGGTTGCGCCGCCCGTGCTCCCCCCGATCGTCGCGCCGCCGCTCCCTGTCGCCGTACCACCTGTGGAACCGCCGAGGTTCGTGCCGCCCCCTGTCGCGTTGGCTCCGCCGGTCAACACTGCACCTCCCCTGCCACCACTTGTGCCGCCGCTGCCGCCACCTGTGCCGCTACCGGACGTGCCGCCCGCACCGACCGGCCCATCGCTGTTTCCACCCGTGCTAGGGATTGTGGTGGCTCCACCCGAGCCCGAGGCACTGCTGCTCGTTCCCCCGACGCCTGAGGTTCCCCCCTCGCCATTGACCCCGCCACTGGCGAGGAGCCCGCCGGTTCCGCTCTTTCCTCCGCTACCGGGATGCGCTGTCTGTGCCGTCGATGAGCAGCCGGCCAGTCCAGCTGCCAAGATGGCGAGGGAAGTGGTGTAGATGGCAGGCAGATGGATCTTCATGGGTAGTTCCCTGGGAGCAGGACGTGGTTGTAGGTAAGCGCAAGTGGCACTGGAGATAGATCTCCGGATATTCGATTTTTGATCTCGGCCGAGCTCGATTTGGGGACGACTCCGCTCGGGGACAAGAGATTCTCGACCAGGGTTAACGCGTCCGCGTTCATGCGTCTGCCGCCACAGCCTGGACAGAACCCGACCGCACGGTGCTGGGCCTGGCAGCAGGTCGTCGTTACTAGGGCACTCGAATAGGGCGGTGTGCTCGTCGCTGGCGACGAAACACGAGCCCGAAGGTGGCCAGCCCAAGCGCCACCATCTGGAAGGTCGAGCGCTCGGCATGCCCGCCTACGGTACAACTGCACCCACCGGAAGTGGTACCGACCGACGTGGAACCGCCGGTACCGTAGGTACCGCCTGGTGAGACGGACCCACCGTTGCCCGGTGTTCCGCCCGAGCCCTGTCCTCCACTGCTCCCCTTGGCGGAGCTTCCGCCTTCTCCCAAGCTGCCACCGCTGCCAGACACACCGCCGCTGCCGGTGGAACCCCCTGTGGAGCTGGTACCGCCGCTACCGGTGTGGCCCCCAGTGGCAACGGCGCCGCCGCCTGTCCCTAGAGCGCCACCGCTCCCCTGTGCGCCACCGCTGTCCTCGCTGCCACCATCGCCCTGTACGCCACCGCCCGCGGCCACGTCGCTTCCGCCGTTTCCTCCAGCGGACCCACCGTCCTTGGCCCCACCAGCCCCACCAGCCCCGCCAGCCCCAGTCGCGCCGCCAGCCCCAGTCGCGCCGCCCGAACCACTCACGCCCCCCGTGCCAGCGACACCACCGTCACCCGAACAATCCGGCTCTGGATCGGAACCGCCTGCCGTGTCGAGACCGAAAAACTTCATGATGTCGGCTTCCTCGTAGGCCATGGAGTGCGTACCGCCGGGCGATGACCAGGCTTCGAACACGGTGTAGCCACAAGCGTTCTTCCAGAATTGGCGATCGTAGGTAGCGTTCGCCGCCTTGTACCCCGTGTCGGTCGAGGTCGGGGTCGTGCTCAAACCAAGGACGTTCGTCCACTCTTTGATGGCCTCAGCCGTGTTCTTGTAGCTGATGGTCTCATCCGCCTCGCCCTGCATGGTCTGAACGCGCGGGCGGTGTCCGCTGTAGCCTGGATCCATGGCGCGAACCAGGTCGCCCCACTGCTGAGCCGTCTTGGTCGTGTTGCCGCCCGCGCAGTTGTTGCTCCATTGGTTGCTGCTGGTGTAGCCGTCGGCCCAGCATCCGGCTGGAACCCCCGCTCTCGCCGAGCCAGCCCTGAAGACATCAGGGTACACCGCCAGCATGGCTTGCGTCATCATCCCACCCGATGAGCCACCAAAA
Organism: uncultured delta proteobacterium; assembly: GCA_963723955.1. Classification (GTDB taxonomy): domain Bacteria; phylum Myxococcota_A; class Polyangia; order Fen-1088; family Fen-1088; genus Fen-1118. Next base: position 290,412 of record CAVRSU010000008.1, on the reverse strand, counting down.
ATGTAGACGCGGCTCGCGTCGCCGCTGTACTTCGAGAGTGCGTACTTCACCATCTGAGCAACGGCCTGCGTGTCGCCGCCGCCGTCGTGCTTGAGGGACTGCGACGAGCCCACGTCCCAACAGTTCTGCCCCGGGTTGTCCGGCAGGATGAGGATGAAGCCGTTCGTGTCAGCTGCCGCCTTGAACTTGGGGATGTTGCCCATCTGTGCAGTCGCGCTCGACCCGCAAGAGTGAGCGGAAACCACGATTGGCGGCTTGGTTGCTAGCTTGTCTGGAACGTAGATGTACATCTCGACGTAGCTGGGTACGCCACTGGCCCCCCACGTGGAGCGGCTAACCTGTGTCAGCGACGCCGCGCGCGCTGGCATGGCAATGAGTAGCCCTAAGAAAAGCGATGCGATCGCAACGGTGGCGGCTTTAGTTGTCGTCTTGAATCGTTTGGCAATCAGTCGAGTCATCATGGGCACTTCCGTGGGATCAGAGCGCGGTAAGGGGTGGGCACAAGAGACATGCAATGTAAGATCTCCGGATATTCGATTTTTGATCTCGGCCCTGCGCATCTCGCAGTGACGATGGCGGGCCGACGGGCGTCGCGCTTCTCCTTCAAAGGAGAAGACCGTCGGGTGCGCGACGGATGTAGCGCCTCCGGTTCGACTTGTGTCAACCTACAGGCGTGTTCTTGGCCAGCACCCTTTCGCTCGTCGCGGTCGTCGCCAGCCTGGCGGTGACGTCCGATCCAGCAACAGAGGTCAAGCCTGTTCAGGTGGTATTCGATGCCCCGGCGGGATGTGCAAATGCCAATGATTTCTTCGGCAGCCTGTACTCTCGCACCCATCTAGTTCGGCAGGCCACGGGAAACGAGCCACGCACAACCATTCAGGTGCGGCTGATCGAAATGCGCCGTTACGTTCTGGGCGAGCTTCGCATGGTGGATGATCGCGGGGAAACCGACACGCGCAGGGTGCAAGGAGCGAACTGCGACGATGTGGTGCAGGCCCTGGCGCTTGCCGCTGCCGTGGCGCTGGATCCCAGCGTTCTGCTCCCTGCGACGGTCACCATCCCGGCTCGGGAGACGACTGCCCCAGCGAATCCCCCGCCGACAATCGCTCAGGCCGTCGTGGAGCCGCTGGAGGTCCGAAAGCCGGCGGATTCGCCTTCGTCGAGCGCTTCCCGAATCGATCCCCATTTCGAGCTCGGCACAGCTTCGGTTGGCTCAATCCTTCTGTCTTCAGGCATAAGCCCCGGCATGACGATATTCGGGCGCTGGACGCCTGCTGGCAGCACAAGGGTTCGACCAACGGTGGGGATGGCCGTCACCTATCTCCGCAACGATGTTCTACAGTCTCCTGGTGCCGCCCAAGCAAGCTTGGCCGGGCTCGTCGTGACCGTGTGTGGGCTGGGCTGGAGTGCCAGCATCATGACCGTGAAGCCTTGTGGTTTGGTGATGGCCGGCTTGCTTTCCGTAAGTGGGCACCAGGTCGTCCACACAAGCTCGGTCGATCTCCTTTGGCTGAGCGCAGGCGCGGTAGCGCGAATGGCGGTCCACCTCGGGCGCGGCTTCGCCCTCGACCTGGAAGCGGGCGTCAGCGCGCCCTTCCTCAGGCGAGAGTTCTACACCACGCTGCCGAGCCACGTGGTGGAGAAAACCCCAACCCTTTCGCCTGTGGCCGGGCTTGGACTTGCCTATGGCTTCTAGCTTGGGACTTGCCCGCCCCAAGGCCGCCTTGTTCGCACCAGGACTTGTTGGTACTCTTGCCAAGGTGGCAGTTCCCATGACGCTGAAATCGCGCCTGAGCCGATTGGTCGACGACCATATCGACTTTGTGGCGCGAATTCTGCGCAATGCCGGGACTGCCGAGGCCGACATCGACGATGAGGTGCAGCGGGTGTTCATCGTCCTGTCCAACCGTCTTGATGACGTGCAGAGCGGCTCCGAAAAGAGCTTCCTGCTGCAAACCGCGCTCCGCATCGCCGCGCGTTCCCGCCGTACGGTTGCCCGCCGGCGCGAGGTTTTGACCGACCAGCTACCCCAGATCGCCGATCCAGTCTCGACGCCCGAGGAATTGGCCGACCGCCGGCAAATGCGGCAAACCGTCGATCATATTCTGGGCCAGATGGACAGTGACCTTCGCATCGTGTTCTTGCTCTATGAGGTTGAACAGATGACGGCCGCGGAAATTGGCACCGCGCTGAAGATCCCGAGCGGCACGGTGGCTTCCCGCCTGCGCAGGGCTCGCGCAGATTTCCGCGATCGCGTTTCTACGCTGGAGCATGGCCTACGCTCCCAGGTGGGGTAATGGACGATCCACAACGCTTATTGGACGGCACCGGCACCGCACTTGAACGGACGTTGTTGCAAGAGCTGCGGTCCTATCGTGGCCCCGACGAAATGCGGAACCGTACCCTGGCCGCGCTCGGGGTGACCGGTTCGGCCGGCCTTGCGACCGGCGGGGCTCTGGCCTGGTTGTCGGGAAAAATCTGGGGCACCAAGCTGCTCCTGACCGTTTCCGTGGCATCCGTCCTGGTGGGCGTCCCCGCGGGCTACTTCATCCTCAGGCAAAGCGCGACTCCGTCGGCGCCGCCTGCGCCACCCACCGCCGCGGCAATGCCATCTGTGCAGCAGCTGTCTGCGCTGGCACCCGCGACTACCGCGACTGTTGTCGCGGCCCCAGCCAGCCCAACTCCCCCGCCGGTGGCGCGGGCTTCGAGAAGAGGTGTCACGACCAGCGCGGATCTGCGCGCCGAGCTCGAAGCCCTCGATACGGTTCGCTCCACCCTGGCACACGGCGACTTCTTTCGGTCACTGTCCCTGCTCGACACCTATTTTCAGAGATTTCATCACGGCCGACTCCATCTGGAAGCCGAGATTCTGCGCATCGACGCCTTGGCCAGAGGTGGTCAAGCGGATGCTGCTCGGTCGTATGCAAAGGAATTCCTGCGGCACAATCCGAAGAGCGTCCACGCAGCGCGGTTGCAGTCCATCGTAGGACAGTGATGCCCATCCGCCGCGTGGTCCCCAGGTTGGCCCAGGTCGGACTCGCGCTCGCACTTTGCGCTTCCTGCAAGAGCACGCTTCATTCCATCGGTTGCGGCGAAAGTAGCTATACCCTGAATGGTGGCGCCACGCTTGGACCGCTCGTCGCCCCAGCGGTCTATTCCAATGCCTTCCGCGACGTGCTGGGCAAGAGCGACGCCGACATCGCCGCCCAGCTTGCCGCCACCTTCGACCAACTGTTCCATGGCGATCCGACGAGCGAGGCCATCTATTTCACCACCGGGACCGACCAAGCGTACATCCTCGACGTCTTTCACAACGATGTTCGCAGCGAGGGCATAGGACTCGGCATGATCATCGCGGTTGAGCTTGGCAAACGGGACGAGTTCGATCGGCTGTGGCGTTACGCCAAGGCCAGCCAGTATGCGAGCGGCCCTCGCCAAGGCTATTTTCCTTCGTTCTGCGACAATGGAAGTACCGCGGTCGCATGCGACGATCCTTTTGGCCTTCAGCAGATTGCCACAGCACTCCTCTTGGCACGTGGACGCTGGGAAAGCGCACCCGGATCCATCGATTACGGTCGGGAGGCCAGCAACCTCCTCGACATCATTCGCTACAAGCAGGACTACAACTGCGGGATCGTCGATGGCGTCACCGGTACGTTTGATCCCAATAGCAAACTGGTCTACGACACGCCAAGCGTCGACTCCGCGAACACCTCGCGACCTTCCATCGCCATGCCCGCCTACTATGAGTTGTGGCGGCAAGCCACGGGCGATGTTTTCTGGTCCGCCGCTGCAACCGCCGGCCGAAATTATTGGAAGGCCTCGGCGAACGCGACCACCGGACTGCTACCGTCGCGGGCGACGTTCGATGGAACGCCGGTGCCAGGTTCGGATAACTTCATGACCGATAGCTACAGAACCCTGATCAACATCGTTCTTGATCACATCTGGACTGGCAGCCAGCCGTGGGCAGTGGACGAGAGCAACCAGTTGTTGCAATTCTTCGCTGGACAAGGCTTCGATACCTATCCGGGGGGATACTCCTTGGACGGGAGCACCGTGGTCGACTCGACCCACCAGAACTCCCTTGTGGCCGCAAGCGGTGCCCTCGCGCTCATCGCCACTGTGGACCAGCGCACAGAGTTCATCAATGCGGTGTGGAATCTGGATCCGTCGACCGGAAAGCCCCGCTACTACTCCGGTATCATGCTCATGCTGGCGCAGCTGATCTTGAGTGGGCAGATGGCCGTCTACTAGCTTCAAGAGCGCGTCGGCAGCCTGCCCCGCTACCGCTGCTTTCGGTAGTCGGTCGGGGACAGTCCTGTTTCCTTGCGGAAGAGCTGCGCGAAGTGACTGCGGTTTGAATAGCCGACGGCTCCGCGATCGTCCGAGTGGTCGGAGCATGTGGAGCTGGCCCACGTCGGGCGAAGCCTCCAAGAGCAGGCGGGGTGAAGTCCGCGAATTCACTTCGCGGACGAGGGACGGGCTGCGGCCTGCCCCTGAAAATCTCTCAAGATGGGTCCATGGATGGACACATCTTGAGGCGGCGCCGCCGGAGCATCCTTCGGCAAGTCGCCCCTCCACGCCAGAACCGTCGCGATCATGTCAATAAGGCCCATGGTCAAAAACAGCGTCTGGAAGGAAAAGTAGGCCACGATGACCCCACCGACCAGCGCCGACGCTCCCGCGATCAAGTGGGTGCCTCCGGCCCAAATCGACCAATGCTTGGCCGACGAATCCTCGATATCGTCGGTGAAGAGCGAATCCCAGGACGGCTCGATCAGTCCGGTTGCCAGTCCGGCGACCACTTGAACCGCGAAAAGCTGCCACCGATTTTGCACGAATATGTATGAGATGTCGCAACAAGCCGATCCAAGGAACCCACAGACAAGGAACGACTTGACGTGCCGCTGGAACCACGGCCGCGTTCCTATCAAGATGATGAACACTCCTGTCGCCATGGAGAAAGTAGCGAAGGCGATTCCGGCATCGAGAATGCTGCCTCCGACCCTCTCGGTGAAGGCAGCGTACATCGGCACCAGCATCGACTCGGCGAAGGTGGTGAGAAAGCTGATGCTAAGGAGCAGACGCCGTCGTCGAGAGAAAAATTTCAGCATCGATTGACACCCAGCACGTTGACGAACCTCTTTCGAAAGCATCCGATTTTCAGCATTTCGTTTCGAGATCGATTGTAAGCGATCTGGGTTGCTCTCGCCGAGAGAAACGGAACGAGTGACAGGGGCGATCGAGAGGGTGACGGTCGAGGCTTCCGCTACGGACCGCTGCCTTCGAGAACGCGCTCGACGGCGCGTGCGAGCGCGTCGACGGAGCAAGGCTTGGCGAGCCAGAGCAGGCCCTAGTTGACGGCGAGCTCGGCACGATCGCTTCTGGCATGAGCGCTGGCCACGATGGCCCTCTGGGAAGGGAACAAGTGCTGGATCAGCTCGAAGACCTGCAATCCGTCGAGCGTCTCGCCCAGTACCATGTCCATGATGACGAGGTCGTAGGGACTCTTGCCGGTCTGCGCTGCCTGGCCAAACACATCGAGGGCGTGCAGGCCGCTTGGCATGGTATCGACCTCGTAGCCGAGGTGGACGAGGACCCACCGCGGACGCTCGTGACGTCGATGAAGCCGTCGTGCTCCTTGACCACCCCATGCACGATGGCGAGGCCAAGCCCCGCGCCAGAACTCTCGCCCACCTTCTTCTTGGTAAAAAACGGCTCGAAGACACGCCCTAACTCCTGGGTTTCGATACCGCAACCGTCGTCGACGACCGTCAGGACCGCGTAATGACCCGGGGGAATGGTCTCGTAGCGGACATGGCCGCGGGTGCGCTTCTATGAGAGCCCGCTTGTTCTTTGCCCACCTGACAGACGTCCCCCCGCATCACGAGACTTTGTCGCAAATTTACGGGGTCGAAAAGCGAACGAAACCACTTCCGGACCAGGCTAGTCCTCATTACGAGGGAGCTGCAGTCATGGCCACAACCGTCGTCAGCGCCGAACCGGAAGCCGTACCCATCGACATCGATCGAACCGCAGTTCTTATGATCGATATGCAACGCGATTTCCTCGAGCCGGGTGGCTTCGGGGAAACGCTGGGAAACAGGGTTTCGCTGCTGAACGCGGCCGTCGAACCTTGCAAGGCCCTGCTGCTGGGTGCTCGCAAACGGGGCATGTTGATTGTCCACACTCGGGAAGGCCATCGCCCCGACCTATCCGACGCCCCAAAAGCGAAGGTGGAACGCGGCGCTCCCAGCATGCGCATCGGCGCGATTGGCCCCATGGGGCGCATTCTTGTCCGCGGCGAACCCGGGCACGACATTGTTCCCGCCCTGTACCCGAAACCCGGCGAGCCGGTCGTTGACAAGCCGGGCAAGGGTGCCTTCTACGCGACCGATTTGCACTCGATCCTGCAAAACCGACAAATCGAGAACCTGATTGTGTGTGGCGTAACGACCGAAGTCTGCGTCCATACGACCGTGCGCGAAGCCAATGATCGAGGTTACCGCTGCCTGGTACCCAGCGATTGTTGTGGCTCCTACTTTCCCGAGTTTCACGAAGTTGGACTGCGAATGATCAAAGCTCAAGGAGGGATCTTCGGCTGGGTCACCGACTCGGCCCGCGTATTGACCGCGATTGCGTGAAGGTCGTGAAGACGACAATGAAAGGTCACATCACGTCGACAAGGGAGAAATCATGCACACAACCGTAAGCCCAGCGAAGCCACGCCTCTGGACCCCCGGAGACTGGAATGCATTCTTTGGTTTCGGAACGAATATTCTCGTCAATCTGCTGGTCCTAACCGGGCTATTGCGCTTTGTCCTGAAGATGCCGGACCATCTCGTGTTCGGGCGCATCCTGCCGGCCACCGGACTCATGCTCTGTCTAAGCACGCTGTACTACGCGAGGCTGGCCTACCAGCTTTCGGCCCGCACGGGACGCAAGGACGTGTGCGCTCTGCCTTCGGGAATCAGCGTACCCCACATGTTCGTCGTCACCTTCGTCATCATGCTGCCCATCGCCAGCAAAACCGGCGATCCGGTCAAGGGCTGGGAGGCAGGGCTGACCTGGGTCTTCATTCAAAGCTTCGTTCTGATGGTCGGCGGCTTTGTGGCACCCGTCATTCGCAAGATCACGCCCCGAGCAGCGCTGCTGGGCACGTTAGCCGGTGTTTCGATTGCCTTCATCTCCATGCGGCCAGCACTGGAGATGTTCATGACCCCGGTCATTGGCGTCGTGTGCTTTGCCGTCATTCTGGTCAGTTGGTTCGGAGGCGCGCGCTACTTTCGCGGCATACCTGCGGGCTTGGTCGCCATCGCCGTGGGAACCATCATCGCTTGGGGGTCTAGCGCCGTCGGTCTTGACTACGGCGGAATGAGCCTCGCCAAGGTCAAGGACTCGTTCCAGAACTTTGGCTTCGCCTTCCCCATTCCCGCCGTTGGCCATGTCTTCTCTGGATTCCAATTCCTTGGCGTCATTCTGGTCACGGCGATTCCCTTCGGCATTTATGACTTGGTCGAGGCCATCGACAATGTGGAAAGCGCCGCCGTTGCGGGTGACAGCTTTCCGACCACCCGTGTTTTGACCGCCGACGGGGTAGTCAGCCTCGTCGGCTGCATGATGGGCAACCCGTTCATCAATGCCGTCTACATTGGCCATCCGGGATGGAAGGCCATGGGCGGTCGCATCGGCTACTCGGCCGCGACCGGGATAGCGGTTATTGTGTTGTCGTGGTTTGGGATCATATCCCTCATGGTGTCGGTTATCCCGGTCGTGGCCATCTCTCCTATTCTGCTCTACATCGGCATGCTCATCGGCTCTCAGGCTTTTCAGGAGACTCCGAAGAGCCACGCCCCAGCCATCATCCTTGCCCTCACTCCGCACGTGGCGGCCTGGGGAAAGCTGCAAATCGACAATTCCCTCACTGCAGCGGGAACCAGCGCCGCCGCCGTAGGCATGGACAAACTCGGACAAGTAGGAGTCCTTTACCATGGTCTGGCGGTGCTTGGCGGCGGTTCGATTCTCGCGGGATTGGTCCTTGGCGCCATTGGTGTGTTTATCATCGACCGCAACTTCAAGAAGGCTGCGGGATTCGCGTTCGTCGGAGCAATCTTGACCTTCTTCGGCTTCATGCACGGCGAGGCCATCGGCTTCGGCGAAACCCCCGTCGTGGCTTTGAGCTACCTCGCCGTGGGTGCCATACTGCTAGCGTGCGCCAAGTTCGCCGTGGCGACGCCCAAGATGGTCCTTCGCATGGAGGAATCGGGCAGCACCGAAGTGGCCCACCAGGTGCTCGCACCCGCGGAAGTGGCCCTGCATCGAGAACCAGTCGGCTAGACCGTCAGGTGCTGTCGGACGAGATCGTCGCTGAGGTCGGACATGGCCCCTGAGGCGACGGTCCGTCCACGGTCCATGATGCAGAAATTCCGCGAGACCCGGCGAGCAAATGGCAGCTTCTGTTCAACCAGCAAGACGGCGATTCCCGCCTCCTGGTTGAGGCGCATGATGACGTCGCCGATGTCGCGCACCACGTTGGGCTGAATGCCTTCAGTCGGCTCGTCCAAGATCAAGAGCTTCGGGTCGACCGCCAGAGCGCGCCCAATAGCCAGCTGTTGCTGTTGCCCGCCCGAAAGGTCACCGCCCCGTCGGTGCAGCATCTTCTTGAGCACAGGAAAGAGGTCGAAAACCCGCTCGAAGACATCCTGCTTGCTCTTCTCGCCCTTCGGCCTTTCGCGCGAATCCCGCGCGGGAAGGCCAATACTCAGATTCTCTTCGACGGTCAACTGGGGGAAGATTTCCCGACCCTGTGGCACGTATCCGATGCCCAAGCGGGCGCGCACCTCTGCCCGTCGGCCGGTCAATTCCTGATCGCCGAACTGAATCCGCCCCTCCCTCACCGGCAGGAGTCCCATGATGACCTTCAGCAACGTGGTCTTGCCCACCCCATTGCGTCCCATCAGGCACGTGCATCCGCCCGCGGGAACATCGAGTCGCGTGTCCCATAAAGTGTGACTTTCGCCGTAGTATTGATTGACGCCACTTATTTCCAGCATGTCAGGCTCCCAAATACACCTCGATGACTCGCGGGTCGTTTTGGATCTTCTCCATCGGACCTTCGGCGAGGACGCTTCCCTCGTGCAGAACGGTCACCTGACGTGCGATTTGACGGACGAATTCCATGTCGTGCTCCACGACTACCACCGTGCGCTCGCCCGCCAATCGATTGAGCAACGCGGCCGTGCGCTCCATTTCGGCGTGGTTCATTCCCGCCACTGGCTCGTCTACCAACAAAACCTTCGGATCCTGGGCCAGCAGCATTCCGATTTCCAGCCACTGCTTGTGCCCATGGGCCAAAAGCCCGGCCCGCTCGTGTCGACGGTCCGACAACCCCACCGTATCGAGTACCTCGTCGATTCGCTCGCGATCTGTCTTCGACATCCGCCCGAACAGGCTACGGAAAACACTCTTGCTTCCGCGCAGTGCCAACTCGCAGTTTTCGAAGACCGAATGGCCCCCGAAGACCGTGGGACGCTGGAATTTCCGTCCGATGCCGAGCGCGGAAATCTCGCGCTCGGAGAGGGTGGTCAAGTCGACCAGGCGATTTTCCAGGTAGACGGCGCCCTGATCGGGCCGCGTCTTTCCCGTGATGACATCCATCAGCGTGGTCTTCCCCGCGCCGTTGGGACCGATAATGCAACGAAGCTCGCCCCGTTCCAGGGTCAGCGTTAGATCGTTGAGCGCTTTGAAACCGTCGAAGCTCACAGTGACCTCTTCGACCCACAGTACAAGCTTGTGGTGTTTCGCAGCTGGCGCATGCACCGATGACTCTGCCTGGGTCGCCGACGGCGCGCTTCCCGCTGCCAGCCCTAACGACTTGGCCGAAGGCGTGGCCAGACGAAGGCCAGCGTCGACTACGCCCTCTCTTCCATCGCGCATCATCTTCCCCTACGCTTCACGAGGCTCGACCATGCCCCCGCCAGACCCCTGGGCAAAAATAGGGTGACCAAGATGAACAACGCCCCCAGTACGTACAGCCAGGCCGAGGGGAAGGCAGCGGTGAGCCAGCTCTTGCCGCCGTTGACGAGCCAGGCACCGATCACCGCGCCCGCGAGGCTGCCGCGCCCCCCCACGGCCACCCAGATAGCCATCTCGATGGAGTTCGACGGCTGCATTTCGCTAGGGTTGATGATCCCCACTTGCGGAACGTACAAAGCACCAGCAAGAGCGCACAGCATGGCCGAGAACGTCCAGACGAATAGCTTGTAGTGGGTGGACTCGTAGCCGCAGAAGCGAGCCTTGAGCTCGGCATCGCGAATGGCGGTAAGCACGCGCCCGAATTTGCTGGTGATGATGTAGCGGCACGCGACGTATCCCAGCAACAACGCCAACCCCGAGGCCACGTACAACGCCAATCTGGTGGAAGGAGCCTGCAACGAGTATCCCAGGATGCGCTTGAAATCGGTCAGACCATTGTTGCCGCCGAATCCCGCCGCATTCTGAAAAAAGAGCAGCATGGCCGCGTAGGTCAGCGCTTGGGTGACGATGGAGAAGTAGACGCCCTTGATCTTCGAGCGAAATGCGAAATAGCCGAAAACGAAGGCAAGCAGCGCTGGGCCGAACAGCGCCGCCGCCATGGCATAGGGGAGGTGATCGAAGCCGAGCCAATACCAAGGCAGGCTTTTCCAGTCGAGGAACACCATGAAGTCCGGCAGCGCGCTTCGATAGACGCCTTCGCCCGCGATGGAGCGCATGAGATACATGCCCATGGCGTAGCCGCCAAGAGCGAAAAAGAGTCCGTGGCCAAGACTGAGGATGCCGGCGAATCCCCAAATCAGATCCACGGCCAAGGCGGAAAGTCCGAAACACAGAAACTTCCCCAACAGTGGAACCAGGTAGTCCGGCAGGTGCAGCGCGGACTTTGCAGGAATCAACCCATTCGACAACGGCAATACCACCAGCAAGAGCGCCGCCGACACGAGCACGCCAAGCCATGCCCGCGAGCTGTGCATTTCCAGCAGCCGATGGCGAACTTGCACAATCATGGTCAAGCCTCGATCCGCCCCTTGAGGGTGAAGAGCCCCTGCGGGCGGCGTTGAATGAACAGGATGATGAGAACCAATACCGCAATCTTGCCGAGCACCGCACCGGCAAAGGGTTCGAGAATTTCGTTCACCACCCCCAGGCCGAGGGACGCAACGATGGATCCGGCCAGGCGGCCGACCCCGCCCACCACCACCACCATGAAGGAATCGATGATATAGGTTTGACCGAGCTCGGGGCCGACGTTGCCAATTTGCGACAACGCGACTCCGCCCAGCCCGGCGATGCCGGAACCGAGGCCGAACATCCACATGTCGATGCGCGAAGTGGAGATGCCTAAACACGCCGACATCGATCGATTTTGCGTGACCGCACGCACCTGCAACCCAAGACGGGTGCGCTGCAGAAGCGCCCACACCCCGACCGTCACCACGATGGCAAACAGAATGACGGCGATGCGGCTGTAGGGCAAAACCAAGCCGTGGGCGATTTCGAAACCACCGCTAAGCCAAGGTGGGTTGGCAACGGCCACGTTCTGGGCTCCAAAAACCAGGCGCACGGTCTGAATCAAGGCCAAGCTGATGCCCCACGTGGCCAGGATCGTCTCCAAGGGGCGCCCGTAGAGGAAGCGAATCACGGTTCGCTCGAGGACGACTCCCGCGAAAAGCGTGGTCAGGAACGACAGGGGGACGGCGGCCAACAAATAGAAGCGGATCCCGCCGGGCATCCATCGCTCGAATGCCATTTGCACCGCGTACGTCGTGTAGGCACCTATCATCAGCATCTCCCCGTGGGCCATGTTGATGACCCCGAGCAGGCCGAAGGTCACCGCCAACCCAAGGGCCGCCAGAAGCAAGATGCTGCCCAGACTCAGCCCGTGGAATAGGGCCGCGATGACATCGATCCGCCGCTGCCGGCTCGCGATGGCTTCCAGGGCTTGCCTGGCCTTCTTGCCAACTTCGCCATTGGTCACAGCGGGCACCGCCAATCGCTCGAGAACCCCTTTTAGCGAGGGCGTACCGAGAGCTCGGGCCATTTCCAGTCCGGCCAATTGGCGCGCGGGATCGTCGCTCTGCAGGTCGAATCGGGCAATGGCCAGGGCCATGGCATCGCGAACACGGGCGCTCTTTTCTTCCTGCAACGCCGTCCGCAACACCGGCAAGGCTTCGTCGCTCCCTCTCTCGTCAAGCTCCTGGGCTGCGGCCAATCGCGCCGTTTCCGAGGGCGCCTTCAGCTTGAGCTGCGCCAGGACCGGTAGCGCAATTCTGCGTACCTGGTTATTGACCTCCACGTCTCGTGTACCGGTTGGCTGCGGCGCAATCACCGCGCCCGAAACTGGGTCGCGCAAGAGGTCCTCTTTCGGCGCCTTCAAATAAATCGTGCCATCCGCGCCGACCTGCAGCCGGTCATCGCACAGCGCCTCGATGGCAGGTACGACAGCGGCATCCCCGCGGCTGGCCAAATGGTCCAACGTGCGTTGGACCATGTCGACATCCTCCGAAGCCAGGCCACGAAGGGCCTCCGCAAGCGACTCGGCCGCACTCGCCTCGGCCGCCAAGGCGAATGCGACCGCGGCAGTCAGGAACTGCCACAGCTGGCGACAGCCGCGGCCTCCGACGCCGGGTCTAAGGTTCCGGCGTCGAATCCGTGACGAGCGTTCTGCTCTGCTGGCCTGCACCTACATTCCTGCCGTGGCTGGGTACTTTGGCTCCGTGCAATTGCCGCAAACCCAGGGATAGGTCCAATCGGCGACCTTCTTAGCACTGTCCGGGATATACGGGCTCCAGGCCTGGGCGCGGATCGGGCCATCGGTCTTCCACACCACATGGAACTGACCATCCGCTTTCACTTCGCCGATGAACACCGGCTTGTGCAGGTGGTGGTTCTTGGCGTCCATTTCGATTTCGAAACCGGATGGCGCCTTGACCTTTTGGAAACCCATCGCTTGCCGAACGGCGTCCACCTGCGTGGTCTTGGCTTGCTCCACGGCATGGGCCCACATCTGGATGCCGATGTATGTCGCTTCCATCGGGTCGTTGGTCACGCGCTTGTCCCCACCGGGCAAATTGTTCTTCTTGACGTAGGCCTTCCACTTGGCGATGAAGGCCTTGTTCTCGGGCGTATCGATGGACATGAAGTAGTTCCAGGCGGCCAGGTGCCCCACCAGCGGCTTGGTGTCGATGCCGCGCAATTCCTCCTCACCCACGGAGAACGCAACCACCGGGATGTCCTCCGCCTTGATGCCTTGGTTGCCGAGCTCCTTGTAGAAAGGAACATTGGAGTCCCCGTTGATGGTCGAGACCACCGCGGTGCGCTTCCCGGCCGCGAACTTCTTCACGTCGGCAACGATGGTCTGGTAGTCGCTGTGTGAAAACGGCGTGTACTTCTCCATGATGTCGTCGTCCGCCACGCCCTTCGAATGCAGGAAGTAGCGCAGGATCTTGTTGGTCGTGCGCGGATAGACGTAGTCCGTGCCCAGCAGAACCCACCGTTTCGCGCCACCCCCCTTCTTGCTCATGAGATACTCGACCGCGGGGATAGCCTGCTGGTTCGGCGCGGCCCCCGTGTAGAAGACATTGAAAGACGACTCCTCACCTTCGTACTGCACGGGGTAGAAGAGCAGCCCGTTCAACTCCTCGAATACGGGCAAGACCGACTTGCGCGACACCGAGGTCCAGCAACCGAAGGTGACGGCTACCTTCTGATTCTGGATGAGATCGCGTGCCTTCTCGGCGAAGAGCGGCCAGTTCGACGCCGGATCCACGACAACCGGCTCGATCTTCCGCCCGAGCAGCCCGCCCCTGGCGTTGATCTCCTCCAAGGCCATCAACGCGACGTCTTTGAGCGAGGTTTCGCTAATGGCCATGGTTCCGGAAAGCGAGTGAAGAATACCGACCTTGATGGGGCCGGTATCCGGTGAGGCAGCCACGGGCGCCGCTGGTTTTGCCGGCTCCATTGCGGCCGGCTTGGGCTCTTCTGTCTTGCTGCATCCGCTCGTCCCTGCGAGCGACAAACTCAACGTCACTGCTGCTAAAGAAACACGCATTGGAATTCCTCCCATGGAGTGAAAGACTTCGTTCTGTAAAGGGTTGACCTATTCCTGGATCTGAAAGCCGACTTGAATGGCGTTACCCACCACCGAATTGCCCAAATCCGTGCGCTGATACCCGGCGGTAAGCTTCAGATCGTAGGCATGGATCACATAGGTTACGAAGGCGTCCAGCATGGTCCATTTCGTTCCACCATTTTGCGGCGAGGTCTGTTGCCACCTAACCAGGGGCTGCAGCTTGCCGATACCCAGGTAGTCTGCGGTCAAGAAGCTGGCCAAAACGTAGAATGCCTGTTTGGCGGGCTGGCCCTTGTCGAAATGATAGTACGTGCCCTCAAGCGACACAGTTCCCGCGCCAGGAAGATTCTTTTCCGCCAAGAGATCGCCAATGACGACGTTCAGGTCGGTATCACCATTCACGGCTGGAGCGATCACGTTGGATCCGTGCTTTTGATATTGATAGGCTCCGCCGATGGCCACGATATCCTTGTCACCGTAATAGGTGCTGCTACCCCAAAACCCAGGCTCCTCCCCCAGTAAGGCGATGTTGATGCGCCCGGAATAGAGGGGGCTTTGCTGGACATTGTCGAGATTGAAGGCACCCAGGAAATACTTGCCTTTCCCTTTGAGAACCTCGCCCCACACCACCACACCATCGTCGCGGCCCGTGGCCCCTGTCTTGGGACCGATGAACCCACCTGCTGCCCCGACCGAATAGACGCCGGGGTAGTTCCACGGACTCATGAAGAAGGGACCACTGAAATTGGAACGGTCGGACGGCACCAACAATCGACCGGCCCACACGTGAAAAGCGTCGTCGGCATCGATCTTGAGGATCATGTCCATGATGCTCGCAGTACCGCTGCTGCTAGCCGGCTTGGCGTTGCCGTTGAAGTTGGCCTGCCAACCGAAGTATTTGTCCACCGCGCCACTGAAGCGCGCTTCGAGATACAGCGTGTCGAGGCTGATGTCGTTCATCTTCTTGGGATCGCTCGCGCTCTGGATGCGACCGCTCGTACGCAGACCGAAGACCGTCTTGATGGGAACCGTTTCCTTCTTCAAAGGCACTTCCGGCGCCATGGCCGGAGCCGCCATGGCGGCCACTGGGGACGGCATCACGGGCGGAGGTGGAGTCGGCACCGTGGCGGCTGGTTCGGAGGGCGGCTCGGCGACCGGTGGTGTTTCGGCAGGGGCCACCTCTTGCGCCCTGGCACTCACCGTTATGAGGCTCGCGGCACCCAAGCAACCTGCGAGCATGAGTTTGAATGTCGCGCCTTGTTCGAAGGGTAATCGCATTTGTTCTTCTCTCCTCTGGTTAACACGCGGCCCTCGGTTTCTCCCGGGGCGAGCCGTGTGCACTGTTTGGATCCTATGCTGTTGCCATAAAAAGCGGACTTCGGTAGTCCCACATCGGATGACATGTGCAACTATACGGTAGCGATGTTAACGTCGGATTTCGTTCCACCAAAAGGTGCGTAACATGTGCAAAGGCTTAAAGAGGACCGCGGCGTGTGTATTTAGGAAGCGCCTACCAGCGACCTGCGATAGGATCTCCAGCCACCGAACGCGGAAATGTCGCGGGCCCGCGCAACCGCGTGGTGTTCGCAAAGGAAGCCGTGAACCCAGTCCCCTTCCTGAAGCTCGATGCTCCCAATACATAACGGCGCTCGGATCTGGGAGACGAAGGTTCCGAAAGCCTGAGGGGATAAGTGCCAGATTTCCAGCTCGACGGCTGCGCCCTCATTGGTCGCGCAACGAACCAACCCCGGCTTGGAAGGGGTCATATTGGGCAACTCGAACAGCCGATAGTGAGGCGCCGTGCGAGTTCTTCGTGCAAAGGTCGCGCCCAGAGCAATGAGCTGATGGTTGAGAGGCTCGCCAGAAAGATGAGCCCCTAGGACTGCAATACCAATCCCCTTGGAATCGCCTTCGCTGATCGGAAGCTCGGTACCTTCATGCCGAGGTCGTCGAAAGACCCCGACGGTGTCACTGCTGAACGCATGGAATCGGCTACCCAATGCCGCCAACCTACCGTCGTTCCCTTGTGGCGCCACGAAGGAGATTCCGAACGGCAGCTGGTCGGAGCGAAAGCCGGCCGGCACTGCCAGTGCGCACAGATCCAGCAAATTCACGAAATTCGTGTAGTAGCCTAGGTTCGTGTTCAGGCAAAACGGTTCGGCCTGTACCTGCTCGATCGTGTAGATAGTCGGGGCGGTCGGCGTCACAAGAACATCCACGTCGCGCCAAACGCTCCTCGTACGACGATCGATTAGTCTCAAGGTCTCCTGGGCGCGGAAGACGTCCTGGGCGCCGAAGCGCTGGGCGCCAGACAAGATGGCCTTTACATTTGGGTCCAGTTGGTCGGGGCTCTCATGAAGGGTCTTGCCTCCGGCCGCAAGTCGCTCCGCAACCCACGGCCCTTCGTAGAGCAACGCTGCGGCTTCCCGGAAGACGGAAAGATCGACGGGAATGGGCTGCCCGCCCATGGCCCGCAACCCTTCCACGGCCTGGGCGAAGGCCTTGCTGGCAATCTCGTCGCCGAAGAACTCCACGTGGTCGGCGTCCGGCAGGCCAAATCGAAACGCAGCACGCACACCTCGCGCGCCCGAGGATGCGTCATCGTCCCACTCACGCCACTCGCGCGCGTAGGGATCTGTCGCATCGAAATGGCGGGCGATTTCGAACACCCGCCAAGCGTCCGCGCAGGACAGTGCGAATATCGACACGCAATCGAGCGAGCGGCAGGCGGGTACGACACCCGTGGCGCTAATCAGACCGCGGCTAGGTTTGAGCCCGACTATGTTATTGAAGGCGGCAGGAACGCGGCCCGATCCCGCGGTATCGGTGCCAAGCGCGAAGGTCACCATCCCGGTGGCCACCGCGACCGCCGAGCCCGAGCTTGAGCCGCCCGAGATGTAACGACGGTCGAATGGATTGCGCGGAATCCCATAGGGCGAGCGCGTACCCACAAGACCGGTCGCGAACTGGTCAAGATTGGTCTTGCCGAGAACGATGGCCCCCGCATCGAGCAAACGCTGGACAGCCATGGCCGATCGCTTGGGCCTATACGCAAACGCCGGGCACGCCGCGGTGGTGGGCATGCCCGCCACGTCGATATTGTCCTTGACCGCGAAGGGCACACCGAAGAGGGGAAGGGTCGCCCCAGCAGCTTGGCGCGACTCGAGTTCCTGGATGTTGCGCACCAATTCGTCCTTGGCCACGCGGTGAATCCAAACGCCCGCGGCATCCTCGGTCGAGGCGCGTTCGGCCATCTCCACCACCAGCTCGGTGGGCGAGACTTTACCAGTGCGATAACCGTTCTCCAGCGCCTGTAAATCAAGACAGCTCGACTCTCTATTCGCAGCATGACGAGCCATGAATGGGCTAAGGATGCCTGCCATGCTCCCGTCGGTGCAATGCACCGGCGCTGGTCCGTGCGAATTTACGACATGTTTGGTCTTTGGAAAACTGGAAGAAACGATACGCGGATCATAACTTACGGGCGCCTGGGAGATAGCGCCTTGATGACCGAGACGACCAACACGAAGAGGACTCTGGCATGAAAGAACAGTTCGTCGCCGCCGATCCCTATCCTTGGCCGTGGAACGGCGACCTTGACCGCGGGCGAACCGCCTTGATCGTGATCGACATGCAGACGGACTTTTGCGGCAAAGGCGGATACATCGACCTGCTCGGTTATGACATTTCCCTGACCCGGGCCTGCATCGAGCCCATCCGCAAGGTTCTCACCTTGATGCGAAGCAAAGGGTTTCCCATCCTGCACACGCGAGAGGGTCACCGGCCGGATCTCTCGGATCTTCCTGCCAACAAACGCTGGCGCTCGCGACAGACGCCCGGTGGTCGCGGGGTTGGCATCGGCGATCTGGGACCGTGTGGACGCGTGCTCGTTCGCGGCGAACCCGGCTGGGACATCATCCCGGACCTCTATCCTGCTGCGGGTGAACCCATTATTGACAAGCCCGGCAAGGGCTCGTTCTGCGCCACCGACTTGGACCTGATTCTCCGTCAGCGCGGCATTCGCAACCTGGTTCTCACCGGCATCACCACCGATGTGTGCGTCCACACCACCATGCGCGAGGCCAACGATCGCGGCTACGAGTGTCTTTTGTTGAGCGACTGTTGCGCCGCGACCGACGTCGGCAATCATTTGTCCGCCCTAAAAATGGTGAAGATGCAAAACGGCGTATTCGGCGCCGTTTCGGACTCGAACGCCTTGCTGGAGGCGCTGCAAGCCACGTGAAGGGAGACACCCTTGTCATTTCAGAGCTCTCGCGTCGAGTTCTCAGCCCGGACTTCCAATGGACGCCCTATCGCGCCGGCGTGGACATCCATCGTCTCTACGGCCAAGGCGATAGCGGTCCGTCGGCGGCTCTCCTGCAATACGCGCCGGGGGCGAGCGTTCCCCAGCACTTCCACCAGGGCTATGAACACATTTTCATCCTGCACGGGACTCAGGTCGACCTCCGTGGCACTCATACGGCTGGCACCCTGGTCGTCAATCCGCCCGGTAGCAGTCACGACGTCAGCAGCCCGAGCGGTTGCGTCGTCCTTGTCATCTGGGAGCGTCCGGTTGCATTCGCCGCCAGTCCTGGTTGACACGTCGTCCGCTTCGTCTTGGAAGGCGTCGCTGGCGCTGACCTTTTCTGCCAGCGACGGCGCGACGCAGTTGCTCCGGCGCGGGCATCACGGACCACTGGTGGTGCAGCGGCCGTTCTTCCCCGAGGGCCGCGCCGTGTGCCACACGTACATTCTGCATCCGCCTGGAGGCATCGTGCCAGGGGATGCTCTCGCTCTGGACATTGCCGTCGAAGCGAGCGCACACGCACTCATCACCGCCCCCGCGGCGACCAAAGTCTATCGCAGCGACGGCCGCACATCTCGCCAGGAGCAAACGGTGCGGGCAGACTCGGGCTCGTCCGTCGAGTGGCTGCCCCAAGAGACCATCCTCTTCCAAGGCGCGCGCGCGCACCTCTCGACCCGAATTGCGCTGTCAGGCTCGGCCACGTTCATCGGTTGGGACATTCTGTGCCTTGGCCGCCCCGCATGTGACGAACGCTTTGGCGCTGGCTCCTCTTGCCGGCAACATTTCGAGCTGTGGCGCGATGGTCGGCCCATCGTCCTGGAACGAACCCGATACGAAGGCGACATGCAGGACGCGGCGTGGGGCTTGCGCGGGGTAGCCGTTACCGGGACTCTCTTTGCCACATCGCCCGCACTGTCCGACGAGAGCAAGACCTCCTTGCTACACGAGCTGCGCGCAATCCGCGTGCGAGAGGGAGAGCTGGCCTCTGCCAGCGAAGTCGGCGGCGCCTTGGTTCTGCGCTACCTTGGAAACGGCGTCGAGCAGGCCCGCATGCTATTCGAGCAGGCCTGGCGCATCTTGCGGCCAGCGGTCGTCGGCCGGCCTGCGTGCCTTCCCCGCATTTGGTCAACCTGATTTGCTGGAGATCCATGGATCTACTTCCTCGTGAAAAAGACAAGCTCCTCCTCTTCACGGCCGGCCTTCTAGCCGAGCGCCGAAAGGCCCGCGGGCTGAAGCTGAACTACCCGGAAGCGGTGGCGTACATCTCTGCCGCCATTCTCGAGGGAGCTCGCGATGGCAAAAGCGTCTCCGAGCTCATGACCTACGGCACCCAACTGCTCGGTTCCAATGACGTGATGGAGGGCGTGGCCGAGCTGATCCCCGAGGTCCAAGTCGAAGCGACGTTTCCCGACGGCACCAAGCTGGTGACCGTTCACCAGCCCATTCAGCCTTCGCACATTGTTCCCGGCGAAGTGACGACCGCACCGGGAGAGATCGCCCTCAACGAGGGGCGAGCCACCCTCACCCTCGAGGTCGCCAACACCGGTGACCGGCCCATTCAAGTGGGCTCGCACTACCACTTCTTCGAGACCAATCCCGCCCTGCGCTTCGACCGGCCGAAGACGCGCGGATTTCGTTTGAACATTCCCGCCGGCACCGCCGTGCGCTTCGAGCCCGGACAAAAACGCACCGTCGAGTTGTGCGCCTTTGCCGGACATCGCGTGGTCCAGGGATTCCGGGGCGAGGTCATGGGGCCGCTCGACAAGGGGGCTTTGTGAGACGCATCGATCGGCGCGCCTACGCCGACATGTATGGCCCCACCGTCGGGGATCGCGTGCAACTTGGCGATACCGACCTGATCATCGAAATCGAGCGCGACCACGCCATTTACGGCGAAGAGGTGAAGTTCGGCGGCGGCAAGGTGATCCGCGACGGCATGGGACAAGGGCAACGCTTCGGCTCGGACGTCGCCGACACGGTCATAACCAACGCGGTGATCGTCGACCACTGGGGCATCGTCAAAGCCGACATCGGCATCAAGGACGGACGCATTGCCGGCATCGGCAAGGCTGGCAATCCCGACGTGCAGCCGGGCGTGACCATCGTGATCGGACCCGGGACGGAGATCATCGCCGGCGAAGGGTGCATCGCCACGGCGGGCGGCATCGACTCGCACATCCATTTCATTTGTCCGCAGCAGGTCGAAGAGGCTCTCATGGCCGGAATCACGACCATGATCGGTGGCGGGACCGGCCCGGCTGCCGGCACCAACGCGACCACCTGTACGCCGGGAGCTTGGAACACGGCACGCATGTTGGAGGCAGCCGATGCCCTGCCGATGAATCTGGGCTTTCTCGCCAAGGGGAACGCCAGCCTACCGGGCGGCCTGGTCGAACAGATCGAGGCCGGGTGCATGGGGCTCAAGCTTCACGAGGACTGGGGCACCACCCCGGCCGCCATCGACAATTGCCTGTCCGTGGCCGAGGCGCACGATGTGCAAGTGGCCATCCACACCGACACGCTCAACGAGTCGGGTTTCGTCGAGGACACCATCGCCGCGTTTCGCGGCCGCGCCATCCACACCTACCACACCGAAGGCGCCGGTGGTGGTCACGCACCCGACATCATCAAGGTGTGCGGCGCCGCCAACGTCTTACCCTCTTCCACCAACCCGACCCGGCCCTACACGGTGAACACCGTCGACGAGCACCTCGACATGTTGATGGTGTGCCACCACCTGGATCCCAGCATCGCCGAAGACGTGGCCTTCGCCGAGTCGCGCATTCGCCGCGAGACCATCGCCGCCGAGGACATCTTGCACGACCTCGGCGCCTTCAGCATGATGTCCAGCGATTCGCAGGCCATGGGCCGCGTCGGGGAAACCATCACCCGCACTTGGCAAACCGCGCACAAAATGAAAGAGCAGCGCGGCCCCCTGCCGCCCGATGCTGCCAGCGGTGGCAGGAACGACAATTTCCGCGTGAAACGTTTCATTGCCAAGTACACCATCAATCCCGCCATCACCCACGGTATCGCGCACGAAGTGGGATCGCTCGAAGTGGGCAAGCTGGCCGACATCGTGCTGTGGAGGCCCGCCTTTTTCGGTGCCAAACCGGCCCTCATCATCAAGGGCGGGTTCATCGTCGCCGCGCCCATGGGCGATGCCAACGCCTCCATTCCCACGCCGCAACCAGTGCACTTTCGCCCCATGTTCGGTGCCTTGGACGGGCCACGCCAGAAGACCAGCGTGACCTTCGTCTCGTCGGCGGCGCTGTCGGCCGGCGTGAACAACCGACTTGGCCTGCGCAAGCAGATGGTCGCGGTCAAGGGGACGCGAACCATCGGCAAACGCGATCTCGTCCACAACGACTATCAACCGGTTATCGAGGTGGATCCGCAAACCTATGCCGTGCGTGCCGATGGCCAAGCACTCGTCTGCGCGCCGGCTACCAAGCTGCCGCTGGCGCAACGCTATTTCCTTTTTTGAAGAACGTCACCATGTTGCAGCTGCATAGAAAGATCAGCCCCAAGCCCGCGGCGGTCGAAGGTCGACCGAGCGTGGCCTCCCTATCGCTTTCATTCGAGGATCGGCGAAAAAGTCGGCTGCGAGCATGCCTCGACGATGGCCGCGAGGTGGCGGTTCTTCTCGATCATGGAACGATCCTGCGCGAAGGAGACTGTCTCCTCGACGAAGAAGGGAAGGTGCTGGTCGAGGTCAAAGCCACGGCCGAAACCTTGTCCGTCGCGCGCACCGCGGATGGATTGCTCTTGCTTCGCGCGGCCTATCACCTCGGCAACCGACACGTTCCCCTGCAGGTCGGCCCGGACTGGCTTGCCTACGGACACGACCACGTGCTCGATGACATGGTCCGCGCGCTTGGCCTGACCGTTGTCGTCGAACAGAGGCCCTTCGAACCCGAAGCTGGTGGCTACAAACACGGACACGCCCATGCGGAACACCATGAGCACTAGCGCCGCACGCACGGAGCTGACGCCAACGTCGGCGTTTTCAACGTCGGCTCTTTTATCGGGCATCGCCGGCCTGCCGCTCTTGCGCCTCATGCACCTCGCAAGCCCTGCGCTTCCCATCGGCGCCTTTGCCTACTCGCAAGGGCTCGAACAAGCCATCCAGCTCGCATGGGTGAAGGACGAGCCTTCCGCAGCGGCCTGGATTCTCGGCTTGATGTCGAATGGCTTGGCGAGATTGGACATTCCAATATTGGCCCGCTTGTACCAAGCGTTCGCATCCGACGACGACGGCGCAGTCCATCGCTGGAGCGACTTCCTCTTTGCCTCGCGGGCAAGCTCGGAGCTGCAGGCGGAAGAGCGGCACCTGGGTGGGGCGCTGGCCCGCGTTCTCGACGGCCTGGGCGTAGGTGGGGCGCGTGGTTGGATGGCAGAGCCACGAGTCACCCACGCCACCATGTTTGCCCTCGCTGCCGTTCGCTGGGACATCCCCATGCCCGAAGCCGCCGCCGCATACGCCTTCGCCTGGACCGAGGCCCAAGTGGGCGCGGCCACGCGACTTTGTCCCCTGGGGCAGCAAGCGGCTCAACGAATTCTGTCTCGGTCCTTGCCCGCCATCCACGGTGCCATTGCGGGCGCCCTCGCTCTTCCCGACGACGACGTTGGCGCCGCCGCGCCTGCCCAGGCCATCGCCAGCGCCCTGCACGAAACCCTCTACTCGCGGCTTTGCCGATCCTAAGGAGATCTGTCGTGAACGAAAACCAACCCTTGCGTGTCGGTGTCGCGGGCCCGGTCGGGTCTGGCAAGACCGCCTTGGTCGATGCTCTTTGCAAAGAGCTGCGCAATCGCTTCAGCATCGCCGTGGTCACCAACGACATCTACACCAAGGAAGATGCCCAGTTCCTCGTTCGCAGCGGCGCCCTGCCCACCGACCGCATCGTGGGCGTAGAGACCGGCGGTTGCCCGCACACGGCCATTCGCGAGGACGCTTCCATCAATCTGGCGGCCATCGACGACCTCATCCGGCGCTTTCCCCGGTTGGATATGATCCTGGTGGAAAGCGGCGGCGACAATCTGGCTGCCACCTTCAGTCCCGAGCTGGCGGACATCACCATCTACGTCATTGATGTGGCTGGCGGCGACAAGATCCCGCGCAAGGGCGGCCCCGGCATTACCAAGTCGGACCTTCTGGTGATCAACAAGATCGATCTCGCATCGTACGTCGGGGCGTCGCTCGAAGTCATGGATCGCGATGCGCGCATTCAACGCGGAAGGCGACCCTTCCTATTCACCAACATCAGGCAAGGCGTGGGTGTTGCCGCGGTGGCGGACTTCGTGGTGCAGCAGGGGCTCATGGATGTTTCGCAAGCGCGACGCGAGCAAAGTAGCGGCGTGTGATCGAGGCAGCCAGAAGGCGAGACCCAGACCATCCGCGGATTAGGCCTGACGCAGCTGAGCGAGATGCTTCTGCAGCTCTTCTTCCAAGTAGTTGGTGGCACCTCTGATGTCGGGCGAAACCACTTCATTGTAGGAGATGACGGCATCTCTCCAGAGCGTACCAAGCTCTGTCTTCGCGTCCTCCGCACGTGCAGCCTTGAGCAATGCATCGCGATGGTACAGGGAGAGATCCGAAAGGATGACCCTCGCGCGACGTCTGGCGCGCTCGTGCCCATCCGCTGCGGTCGGCGACTTCGCAGGTTCTTGCACCTGCGACTCTGCGCCGGACATGGCCGGCGCCGACGCCGGCGCGCCTGCGCTTGCCCGCGATGATCTCAGTGAAAGGGGAGCAGTCTCTATCTTGGCTTGGCGAGCAGCAGGCTGCGCCATCTTCGCGACCGCACCAGGTGCGTGCGTGCCGATCTTCGCCGCCGGCTGTGAAACTGCCGCTGGCGTGGCGGCCGGTGCCGGACGCCCCGCCGTCATGCTTGGCAGAGACCTCGTTGGCACCGTCGGCGGAGGCGTGGCCCCTGCCTCGGCAGGCTTGGCCGCTTTGGGCAAGCTCATCCGCAGCTGCTTTTCGATCTCGGGCCGGAGCTCCTCTTCCAGTTTCCTGCGCAAGACGCGCTCGTGCTCGGCGTTTTGCCTCTCATACTCCGCTCGTAGTCGTTTCTCGATTTCCTTCCGCACCTCCTGCTCGATCTGCGTCCTCAGCTCCTTCTCCATCTGGGCTCGCAACTTTTCGCTCTCGCTCCGAAGCTCGTTGCCCAGGCTACCGCGCAGCTCTTTCTCAAGGATCGGTCGAAGGTCCCGCTCGACTTGCGGTTGCAGCTCGCGGAGCAACCGGGCGCGGAGCTCTTCTTGGGTGGTCCGCAGCTCGCTCTCCTGCGCCGCGAGCCGCTCGGAAGCGATGAGCCCTTCCTCCTCCATCGCATCGAGCATCTGCGTGCATCCGCATTCAGGGCACCTGCGTCGGTACATGCCAATCCAGGCCAACACCGCTGCCAGCGCCAGCGAGCCAAGGCCCACGCTCCAGCCGATAGCTGGGCTCCAGCTGGGCATGGGGTTCGCGGGGTTCTGACCGAGGGTGAGGTACCACAGCCCCCCGAAGCCCCCAGCGAACGCGATCGCGACAGACACCACCGGCGGGACGGCCGGCTTCCCGATACCTGTGATCTCCTTTCGGCATCGTCTACAACGCATGCGTCACCACTTTATGTTCTCTTGCCAACATCCAGCATAGGGTTGTTACGACCGCAGCATTCCGAATTCTACCCATCGGAAAGAAAAGCCAACTTCTGTAGCGCACTGGCTCGATCCATCGCGAAAGCCAAGGGGCGAATCACGGCGAAGCCTGACGCTGGGCGCGCACCAGCCAGCCCGGCACCCACTGCTTCGATTCTTTGCGCGACGAGATTTCACGGATCTCGGGCCCGACCAGGCCCGTGTCGGCGAGAAGCTCAGCCACGTAGCCGCGGGTGTGGCTGTAGCGGCCGTGGGGATTGAGCCGATAGCCGGCGGGCGCTTCGCCCGGGTCCGCGCACTCGAGGGTGAAAATCAAAACGCCGCCGGGGCGCAACGCCGCCGCCGCGGCCACGAGGACTTCCCGGAGGTCGCCGAAGTACACCAACGTGTCGGCCGAAATGATGAGATCGCATCTGTTCGTGTGCCCGCGCAGGTAGCCGGTCAATTCGTCGACGATGAGCTGGTCGTAGACCGCGCGCTCGCGCGCAAGCGCCACCATGCCGGCGGACAGGTCCACCCCCACAAGCACTCCTGCGCGCGCGCGCACGAGCGGCCCGCACAGTCCGGTACCGCAACCAGCGTCGAGAACGACCGGTTTGGCTGGCAGCACGCCGGCGATCTCGTCAACCGCCTGGGCGACCAACTGTGGCCCGCGATACTCGAGCCGAGCCAGACTGGTATCGAAGGTGGGAGCGTAGTGATCGAACACGGCGCACACGTAGTCGTCCGACGCTCGCACGGGCGCGCTTGCTTCGCCACACGCGGCCAGTAGGTGCTTTGCGCGCGCCTCGTTCGGGGAAAGCGCGAGACATCGGCGGTACATCTCGGCGGCCTCCTGGATGCGGCCGTCCCCGTAGAGCGCCGCGCCCAGATCCACGAACATGTCCGCCGATTCCGGGGCCAAGCGCGCGGCCTCGCGAAAAGCCTGAAGAGCCTCGGGCCCGCGCTCCAGCGTCTGGAGGGTGCCACCCAGGTTTTGCCAAGCCGGGGCATGGTCCGGTTTGTGGGCGATGACCTTGCGAAACATGGCTACTGCGCCTTCCAAGTCGCCGCGGGCACGCAGTACGGTTCCCAGATTGCTGAGCGTGTTGGCATCGTCGGGACGCAGGTCGAGCGCCCGACGGTAGTCGGCCTCGGCCTCGTCCAGGCGGCGCAGGCTCTGGAGCACGTTCCCGCGATTGCCGAGAGCATCGGCGTGCTCGGGCGCCAGCGCGAGGGCGCGGCCAATCAGCTTGAGGGCCGACTCCGACCGTCCCGCCTGATGCTCGGCCACGCCCAGCAAGTGCAAGGCATCGACGTTATCGGGGACTGCGGCCAGGATTTGCAGGTAGATGTACGCCGCCTCCTTGAGGCGCCCCTCGCGCTGTTTTTCCACCCCCAGCGACAGCGCCGCTTCGAGCGACATGGTCTCGCTCTCGCCGCCCTGTGGATTTTCCCGTTCTTCCGTGTTCGATGACATGTCCATGCCTCTTGATGGCGTCCGACCGTGCGTGGGGCAACCATACCCGTCCCCCGAGGGGGAAACCAGTCCGCAGGGTTGCGAAAGCCGCGACCGATATCCAAGTCTTGACGGCAAGCTGATAAGATGCGCGCGATGAAGTCGCCGTTCCGATTCGCCGCCACGGGCCTGGTCCTGGTGCTGGCTGCGATCGCCCTTTTCCCCGTCGCGGATCGCATGCTGGCCCATCGGCGTGCTCGGCAACAGTTGCAAGTATTGCAGGCCTCGATAGCGCGCGCGGTGCCGCCTATGGCGGAAGAAGCGCCCGGAGTCCCGGCGTCGCTGCTGTCCCTGCGGGAGGACATCCCGCTTGCCAGCTGGGGCAGCATCGGCGGATGCGGCGCGGGCGGTGGATCGTCCAGCGGTCCCGGCGGCGGTATCAAATGGGTCGGACGCAACGTCACCGGCGGCTTGATTGATGTCCAGTGCCTGCCCAGCGAAACCTGGTCGCACGGCAATTCCTTCAGCACCGTGCTGACCCGATTCGGCGTCAGCCCAACCCAGCGCTGGGGGTTGGCTCTGTACGCGCCAGTCCTTTACAAGGAAGGCGACGTGACCGTGCTTGGCCAAACCAAGAACGCGCGCATCGCCGGGTTTGGCGACGTCAGTCTGGAGGCCTCGCGCAAGCTCGGCCGAACCGGCGCGCACCTGCTGTCGGTCATCGCCAGCACACCCGTGGGCGCCCACGATGCCGTTCGCCAGGGGATTGTCCTGCCTCAATACCTGCAGCTCGGTAGCGGCGTGCTCGGCGCCACCGCGCAGTATCAGTACACGCGCGACCGCGACTGGGGCCTCATGCTCATGGGCGGCACCGTCAGCTACGGCGGTTGGGAAAACAGCATCGGCGATTGGCGCGCACCCAGCGCCACTGCCAGCACGCACGTGGGCTACATCGTGGGGCCGCTGGTACCCTCGGCGGGCCTGACCCTTTTCGGCAAACCCGCGCACGATCGCGAGCGCGGAACCAGCCGCGCCGAAAGCGTCGACCCGCTCTTCATGATGGTGCCCGCTCTGGGCCTCGAATGGTCGAGCGACTGGGTCGCCTTCTTCCTGGCCGGCACCATGGGTCTGTCGGTACACGGGCTCGAAAGCACGACCATCGGGCTCGGCATTTCGTCGTCGCTGTTCTAGCTCATGGCTCCGTCGTGGCCAAATCCTTTCTAATCTGGTCGAGAATCTGCGTCGCCAGCGGGTGAAACGGATCCTCGTCCAACGCCTGCTGAACCAAGCCCAGCGCGCGCTGAGTTTCGCCGCGCTCGCGGGAAAGCAAGGCGAGCAAACACAGGCTTTCGATTTCGTTGGGCTGACTGGCGAGCAAAGACCTGGCCATCGCCTCGGCGCGCGCACTGTCGCCGGACCAATAGGCCACGCGAGCACGCAATACTGCCGCGGTGGTGCCGGGCAAGGCCGCCAGCAGCTCTTCGGCCGGGCCCGTGGCGCCGATTTCGGCGAGCAGGCGCGCCAGGTGCAAACGCGCGCGGTCGTAGATCAGGGGCTGCGATCCGTAGCGGGCCTTGAGCTCGCCAAGGATTGCGCGCACGGTTTCCAGCGATGTCAGATCCACCTCTCGGCCGCGCAGGGCGCCCGTTTCGTCCAGGGCAAACAGGGTCTGCGTTCCGTCGGTGTAGAGCAGCCGCCACGAGGGCTGGCGGTACAGCCAGACCACAAGCGGCAGGAAGCGGTCAGGATAGGCGGAAGGTAGGATCACGGTGCGGATGCCGTAGCGCCGCCGGTAGGCCTCGAAGTTTTCTGGGTAGTCGCCAAGCGCCAGGTGCTCGGCGTAGGTTTGTGCCGAACGCAGGACCAATCGACCGTCCATCATCGGTTGGCCTTTCGGATAGAGGCGCCAGGCCAAATAGCCGCCGTAGCGATCCGAGCAGAAGATGGGACCAGCCGGCAGCCTGAGCGCCAGGAAGCGATCCACCGCCTGCTCGGGAACGCGGAAAGGAGCCAGCTCGCTGATGGGCGGCGCGCCGCGGGCTTCGCGCATGCGAAACCACCCAAGTGAAACGAGCACGAGGACAGCCGCAACCGCGGGCCCGTACCGTAACCAACGCACACGGCCCCACTGCGCAGACGCCTCGGGCACAAGCACGGCCAGGTTCTCGGCAACGATCGGACCGGCGATCCACAGGAAGAGCAGGATGTTGCGATTGGCGAACAGGGCCAGTGCGAAGAAGAGCGTGACCAAGAACAATTTAGGCAACGCCGCGAACCCGCGGGCGAACGCGGGCAAGAACGAAAGGAATACCAGCGCGGCCAGCCACTTGAACGCGGCGAGCTCGCCAGGCGTGGCGCGTTCGAGAAGCCAGGGCGCGAGGTTCTCGCTGACCTCACGGGAAAAGACCTGGCCGGCTACGGCATCGATGCGGCCAAACAGGACGAAGGGAAGCCGCAGACCGCGAAAGCCATACGGGGTGACGGCCGAGGCCAACACGATGAGCGGCAACAGCGCTGCCAATCCGAACAACACCCGACGAGACGGCACCGCAATTGAGCCCGAACGCGAGAACCTCCTTTGCAGCCACATCGCAACCGCATCACCCACGACGAAGCACGCGACGATGGCAGGTCCAAGGAGATACAGCCCCTGAAGATTGGCCCACACAACTTGCACAGGGACGAGCAGAAAGGCCCAACGCAGGCGATCCTCGCGCCGCACACGCTCCACGATGAGCACCATCAGGGTCATGGCCACCAGCGTGAACACCGTGGGCCGCACCAGCATCAGGTGGCGCGCCGGATAGAGCATGGCCGCCACCACGGCCGCGGCGGGCAGCCACATGGGGCGCGAGAGCCGTGCGCACAGCGCGCGCACGCCGAGGCCGACCCCCAGCCCGATCAGCGCAATCTTGGCCACGAGCAAGGCCGCGATTCCGCCCCAGCGATACAAGAGATACACGAGCACCTGAAACAGCCAGTGAACGTCCACCCAGGGACGCCCAAAGGTGTCGGCCGCGAAGGGATCGGCGAAAATCCAACGCCGCTCCTCGACCATCACGCGCCCGGCGGCCAGGTGCCACCAGATGTCGGTGTCCATAGCCGCGAAACAGGCCGCATACGCCGCCGCAACCGCGGCCAGCGCCGAGACGGCCCAGGCCAGCACCCGTTCGTTTCGCTGGGCAAGCATACGGGGTGCTAGCGCGGGCGCCGCGAACGACGACGGCGCCACAGCGCCATCCCGGCCAGGCCAAGCAGCCCCAGCCAGCCTCGGGAAGCACACGTGTGCAAAGCGCCCAGGCTACACACGAATCCGCCACGATCCGGCAGCAGGGTGCTCTTGGGTGCATCGACGATCAAGGTGACCTGCGCGCTCGCCGTATCGATCTGGCCATTCACGCTCAGCACGTAGGTTGTCGTCGCCAGCGGTGTCACCTCGATCGAACCCGTGGGCGCCACGTTCGCGCCATCCAAAGTCAGCGTGGTGGCGTTGCTCGCCTGCCAGCTCAAGATCGCGCTCGTGCCCTTGGTGATGCGCGCAGGCGTTGCCGCGAAGAGGTCGATGCTCACGGGCAAGGGAGTCGGGTTCACTGTGATGGTGATGGTGCGCGTATCGCTGGCGCTGACCTGCGAGCTTTGCGCGAGCAGCGTGTAGGCCGTCGTCACCGCCGGCTGAACAGCCAAGGTGCCATCGGTGGTCGTGGGCGCGCCCGCGAGGGAGACGATGTCCGCCCCGAACGTGCTCCAGGTCAGGGTCGCAGTCTCGCCGGGCGCCACCGTGTAGCTCGAGGCATAGAAATCCGCGATGGCCGGCTGGGGCAACGGCGGCGGAGTCGGCGTCCCCACCCAAAGATGCGGCCAGCCGTTGAAGCCATCGGTGGTCAAGGCCTGGCCCGCGCCCGCCGTCATGGTCGTCGTGTCCAGCGCGTGAAGGTACAGATCGTAGCGGCCGGCATTGTGATCGGTGTCGGTGCCCTGCGCGTCCAGCACCCACTTCTCGTCGGAAGAAATGCCGGGATGGTAGGCCAGGTGGGCCGACGTGAGCGGCGGAATGAGCAGTTGGTCCTCGATGCGATTGGCGAAAAACGGGCTTTGCCCCCAGCGAATGCCCAGTCCCGCGCCCGCGATGATGGCGAAGGTGCCGCTGGGCGCGACGAAGGGCATGCACCCGATGGATCCGGACTGCGCCACCAGCCACGACTGCGGCGGACTCACCACGAAGGCGCTGACCCCGTTCTGATCGGCGTTGCCGCGCGTACGGCCAGCGAACCAGGTTTCATCGGGCGAGAGAAAGCACTCGTTCAGCTCGACGTATGCGGAGAACAGCGTAGAAGTGGAAAGCCACACTTGGCTCTTGATCACCGCGCCCTTGTCGTCGATCTCGACGCGCATGATGCGGCTCTGGGTGCCGTCGGCCTGGTTGTAGAACAAGGCCCCGCTCGCGCTCCAACTGGGCCAGGCGCCGTCGTCGTCGATCTTGATCTCCTTGCGTCCGGCGGCGGCGCCGTGGATGGAAACGATGTATGGCCGCCACAGGGTAAAGTCGTGGTAGTCCGAGCCGCCGGGATACTTGGCCTTGGCGTAGGCGATCCATTGGCCGTCGGGGCTGATGCGTGGCTCGACATCTTCGCCCGTGGTCAGGGCATGCGCGTCGTCCATGGCGGGCAAGGTCATCCGGTAGAGTTGGCGGCTGGCCGGATCGTCGGGCGTCCCCCTGGACCACACGAGATAGCCTTGCGGTAGAGCGAGTTGGGCCCAGGCCGTCTTGGTCCCGAGCAACAGCCCGACAAGGGCGAATCCCAGCAGCAAATTTCGCCGAATCACGGCGCCCACTCTATGCCCGGGCTTTGGCCGCTTCAAGGCGCGGGGGCGACCAAGATGGCGTTTTCCTGCCCAACCGCGTGCTTGAGCACCACATACGGGTAGACGATGGTGCCAAGGCCTGCCACGTCGAAGGGTTGGCCGATGAAGCGCTCCACCTGCGCGCCGGTGGTCGAGTAGATCTCGTTGAGGCTCTTGGTGACCTGCTTGCTGAGCGCGTAGGTCGAGAACGTGGTCACGGTGTAATTGGTCACCAGC
This sequence comes from uncultured delta proteobacterium, assembly GCA_963723955.1. Taxonomy (GTDB): domain Bacteria; phylum Myxococcota_A; class Polyangia; order Fen-1088; family Fen-1088; genus Fen-1118. The sequence goes on along the minus strand of CAVRSU010000008.1, from coordinate 258,831 downwards.
GCGTTCACCATCTCGGCGGTGTAGTGCGCGCTCCCCACGGCGGCGTAGATCTCCTTGCGCCCGTCGCCGTCGTCGTCGGTGATGCCAGCCCCAAGCTGCACGAAGTTCTCGAACACGACCTTGACCCACAGGCGGCCCGTGCTCGGATCCAGGAAGACCTTCTCGATGTCCTGGGGACGAACAGAATTGCCGCCCCACCCTTGCTGGCGTACGGCCAGTCCCGCCACCTTCAGCGTGACCGACTTGGCGGCATCCCATTCGCCCAGCCAGTTCACCATGGACGTCCACATCATGTAGTCGGTCGGCTCGGTGGGCCCGAAGGGCGTGTCCTTGATCGAGTCGACGATGGTGGTCAGGTCCAGCGCTTCTTGACCTTGGTTGGCGCCGCTTAGCACGGGAAACGTAAACCCGCTGGCGACGCCCGCGACGATGGTCGGCTGCGGTGACGGAGTCAGCGGCGGCGTGGCGGTGGTGTCGCGGTAGAGCGCCGGATTGTGAAAATACACGGCGTTGTCGAAGGCGCGCCGGGTGGGCGTCTCGACGATGGAAATGGAAATCGTCTGCTTGGTCCAGTCGAAGGTCTGGTTGTACAAGTTGGCCAGCGCCCGGTCCGCGGGGTCGACTTTGAGTGGCATTTCGGTGAGGGTCGCGTTCCACAAAGTCGGGGTGCCATCGGCCAGGCTCAGGTTCTGCTGGACGGGCTGAAACCACGACTGGCTGACGTTGACCACGGTCGCGCCCGGCGCAAGATGCGCAAGGGTGTACTTGCCTTGCGCATCCGAGAAGACCCACACACCACCCGCCGCTACCTTGGCGCCGACCACGGGCGCGTCCGTGCTGTCGGTCACAGTTCCAGTCAGGCTGGCGCTCCCGGCTGCTTCCGAGCCCGCCTCGCTGCCCGCCTCGATGATCGATGGGCTGGCTTCCCCGGCCGGCGCATCGACAGGAGCGTCGACGGCCGCGTCGATGGGCGCGCTTGGGGTGGATGTGCCGTCGGAACAGCCTAGCCACAGGGTCGCCAGGGTAAGGCAGGCGTTGCTGACAGAAAATCGGACGTATCTGGAAACCATGAAAAGCATCTCGGGGCGGAACTATCGCCGACAAGGCGACATGAATCTAGGTGGATTTGAAAGACCCCTACAGGATAGCATCGCCGCCCCATGGACCACCTCTCCTCAAGGAAACACCAGCTTGCGCTTCTGGCGCTGCTTGCCTGCTTGACGCCAACTCGGCCCGTGTCTGCCGCCTCGCCGCCCGACGGCTATGTTCTGTGGCAATCCGACCGCCTGGACGCCCGCCACGAAATCTACCGCTCGCGCGGCGATGGAAGCGAGGTCACCAGGATGACCCAGACCGGAGGTCTTCTGCCCCTGTGGTCGCCAGATGGACGTTGGATCGCCTTTCACGATGACGCCAACACGGGCTACCTCATGCGACCGGACGGCAGCGAGATGCAGACTCTGGCCGGAGCAACACCATGGTTCTGGCTGCACGACAACTCGGGAGTCGCCGTTACCCAGGCGGGCCTTTGGCAGGTTCTTGACCCCGAAACCAAGGAGACCACTATCTTGATACGGCCCGAGGAGTTCCCGCAATTTGCGGGTGGCGCATCGTTTGTCGTGAGCTCCATTACCCATGACAACCGCTACTTGCTTGCGGGGACGAGCCTGTACATAAACGGGTACACAGGGGCCAATGGTTCCTTCACGTCGGACTTCTCGGCCGTCATCATCGATCTATTTCACAAGGACAAGACCTACTACTTCGGCAGCGGTTGCTGGCCCATCACATCTCCCGCCGGCGATCTGGTTTTCCACGTCTGTGCCGACTGCCCGACCCATCCCGATCTGTATCATATGCACTTGGCCGACCTGGCCACGCGCAGCTCATACGCCGCGGAGGTCGCGCACGAGGACGCGGACTGGGGACACGAGTACAACCCGCGCGTTTCCAACGACAACCAGTGGCTGGCGTACATGGCTTCGACGGGCTGCCACGAGGGGGAGTGCGACTACGATATCTGGTTGCACCAGATCGGCACGGCCCCGAGCGAACGCCTGCGCATCACTCAGGATCCCGCCTTCGACGGCTACCCTCACCTCTTCGTGGGGCCACTGTGGCAGAAGACCAGCCAGCCTCGCCTTCTGCTGACGCCCTGGAAGCTGACCTTTTTTGCGAGCGATGGCGCCTTGCCGGCGGCCCAGACCATCAAGGTGAAAAACGCGGGCGGAGGAACCTTGGGTGCGCTGACGGTGACCACGGATCCTGCCGCGCCCTGGTTGGACGTGGCCTACGACGGGGCTTCGTCGATCGCCTTTTCCGTGCGTGGCGAGGCAGTCAGGCGAGGCACCTGGCAGGCCACGGTGACGGTCGCCGCCGACGGAGCGTTGGACTCGCCCGCCCGTGTGCCGGTCACGTTCAACGCCGACGAATCCTTCCCCACCCCCGACGCTGGCGTGCCCGGAATCGGCGTGGTGGATGCAGAGGCACCCGGAGAAGCCGGAGCGACGATGGTCATTGATGCGGGCGTCGTCGACGCGCCGGCTGTGCCGGTTGTCGATGCACCGGTTGCCAACACCTCCGTCGATGCGGACTGGCCCGGCGGGTATGTTCAGGGTGTACCAGCCTTCGACACGGCCATGGGTGGTGCCGTGGAAGCCGGAACGGCGCCCGCGAATTCCAACAGCGGTTGCGGGTGTGCCGTCGGGGCAAGAGCCCGGACAAGCTCGGCGATGTCGCTCCTCATCGTGGCGTTGGTCGTCGGGGCCATGCGCCGGCGGCGCTTGCCAAGAGCAACATGATCAAGACGGAAATAAGAATCATCTATGGCGATACCGATCAAATGGGTGTCGTCTACTACGGCAACTACCTGCGCTTCTTCGAGGCAGCGCGCAACGAGTGGCTGCGGGCCAAGGGCGCGCGCTGGCGCGAGATCGAAACCGCGCACAGCATTTACCTACCGGTGGTCGAGGCCAAGGTGAACTACAAGCGGCCCGCGTTCTACGACGACCTCGTCGAGATCGAAGCCCGCCTGGCAGATCTCGGTCGGGCCTCGCTGCGTTTCGACTACCGCGTCCTGCGCGGCGCGGAGCTGCTGGCCCTAGGCCACACGGTCCATGCCTGCGTCAGCCGCGACGGCAACATGCAGGAGCTCCCCGAGCCACTCCTCGACCGTCTGCGCGCTGGCGGGTAGAGGTTCGCGGGCGAAAAACTGCTCGGCAAGAATGCGCTCGCATTCCCCCCCTTTGCTGGTCATGTTTTCACCGACAAGGAGCCACTCTCGATGAATATCTACTCGTTCCTGCAGGCGGTGCGTGACCAGCGCCCGCTTGTCCATCACATCACCAACTGGGTCACCATCTTCGATTGCGCGCAGGTGGCGAAGTCCTTTGGCGCTTCGCCGGTGATGGCCCACGCGCCCGAGGAAGTCGACGCCATGACCTCGCTGGGCTCGGCGCTGGTCCTGAATATCGGCACCTTGACCACCGAGCTGGTCGACAGCATGAAGCTTGCCGCCGCCGCCGCCAATCGAAAAGGAATTCCCATCGTCCTCGATGTGTGCGGAGCCGGGGCCACCGCCTATCGCGATCGCAAGTGCACCGAGATTCTCGACGCCGCGAAGATCGACGTCATCAAGGGCAACAGCTCGGAAATCGCGCGCGTCGCCGGCCAGGCCGTGGAAACCAAAGGTGTCGACGCCGGCCAGGTTGCGGCCGATCTGCGCGAGGTCGCGGTGTCTCTATCGGGCAAGCGCGCTTGTACCGTGGTTATCACCGGCGCCGAGGACATCGTCGCTGGCCAGGGCAAGGTGTTCGTGGTTCGCAACGGACACCCCATGATGGCCAACCTGGTGGGAACCGGATGCATGGCCACGTCCGTCATCGGCGCCTTCGTGGGCGCCACGCCCGGCCAGATCCCGGAGGCCGCTGCCGCCGGTCTTGCTTGCTACGAGATCGCCGCCGAGCAGGCGGTGAAGAAGTCCGACGGCCCCAGCTCGTTCAAACAACAGCTTTTCGACTGCATCTACCGGCTGGACGAGAAACAAATCCGCGCCATGCAGCAGGTCAGCGCCGCGGCCTAGCGTCTGTTTCCCATCGAGAGCATCTCCTGGTCTTCTTCCCCTCCCGTCTCCGTGTCCTCTGTGTCCTCGGTGTTTTTCTTCCTGTAGACTGCGGGCGATGAGCAAGAGCGAAGATGTCCGCGCAAAAGCCGAGAAGATACGCAAAGGCGGCGCACAGAAGTACCACGACAGCAACCGCGCCGCGGGAAAGCTGTTCTGCCGCGAACGCATCGCCCGCCTGTGCGACAAGGGGGACACCACTGGGAATGAGCTCATCGAGGACGGACTGTTCGCCAACGCGATGGCGCCCGATTTGCCCGCCGACGGCGTGGTGACCGGCATCGGAACCATCCATGGCCGGCCCGTGGCCATCATGGCCAACGACCAAACCGTCAAGGCCGGCTCGTGGGGCGAGCGCACCGTGGAGAAGATCCTGCGTATCCAGGAAACCGCAGGCCGCTTGCGCATTCCGCTCGTGTACCTGGTGGACTCGGCCGGTGCGCGCATCACCGACCAGCTCGACATGTTTCCCGGCCGCCGCCACGCGGGCCGCATCTTCCGCAACCAGGTGCGCCTGTCCGGCTCGATCCCACAGATCTGCCTGCTCTTCGGCCCGTCCGCGGCCGGTGGCGCCTACATTCCCGCCTTCTGCGACGTCGTGTTCATGGTCGAGGGCAACGCATCCATGTATCTCGGCTCGCCACGCATGGCCGAGATGGTCATCGGCGAGAAAACCACGCTGGAGGAAATGGGCGGCGCACGCATGCACTGCGAGGTCTCGGGGTGCGCCGATCTTCTGGCCAAGGACGAGTCATCCTGCCTGGCGGCGGCGCGCGACTACCTGGCGTTCATGCCCCAGAACGCCGAAACACGGCTGTCCGACATCGCCACCCAGAAACCGGCCAGCGACAAGCGCATCGACGACATTCTGCCTGAAAACCAGAACCAACCCTTCGACATGCTCGCGCTCGTCGACACGCTGGTCGACGGTGGCAGTTTCTTCGAAATCAAGAAGCGCTACGCGCGCGAGATCATCACCGGGTTCGCCCGCCTCGGCGGACGCGCCGTGGGTATCGTGGCCAATCAGCCCAAGTGGAAAGGCGGCGTTCTCTTCGTCGATTCGGCGGACAAGGCCGCGCGCTTCGTGTGGCTGTGCGACGCCTTCGCCATTCCCCTGCTGTTCCTGTCGGATGTGCCAGGCTTCATGATCGGCAGCGCGGTCGAGCGCGCCGGCATCATCCGCCACGGCGCCAAGATGGTGTCGGCCATCGCCGACGCCACCGTGCCCAAAATCAGCGTCATTCTCCGCAAAGCCTACGGGGCAGGCCTGTACGCCATGTGCGGCCCCGCCTTCGACACCGACGCGACCTTGGCCTTGCCCCAGGCCAGCATTGCCGTGATGGGTGCAGAGGCCGCGGTCAACGCCGTCTACGCCAACAAGATTGCCGCCAAGCCCGAGGCCGAGCGCGCCGCCTATGTGGAAGATCTGCGCCGGGCCTACCGCGAGGACGTCGACATCATGAAGCTCGCCTCGGACTTGCACATCGACGCCCTGGTTCCCGGCGACGATCTGCGCGCCGATCTCATTCGCCGCTTCGCCACCATGACGGCGAAAATCGACACCGGCTATCCGCGAAGGCGGCCGGTCCTGCCCGTGTAGCTCAATAGACGCCGAATTCTGCAATAGCCGGCACGGCCTTTGCCGAATCAATGACCAGCGCAAGGGCATCGGCCGTCGTGGAATTGAGCTGCCACAGCTGGCGCTGGCCAATGACGGTGCCTTTGATTGGGTTGCCTGATGCATCCGAGGGAGCTTTGTTCCAAATTCCGTTCTGCCTGATCTCGACGTGATAGCCCGTCGTCCGCTCTCCCAGCTCGACGGCTTCGCGAATGCTGATGATTTTGAACGTAATGGCCGAGGATGGGGTCACTTCTAGGCGCGCCGAGGTCTTGCCACTGGCGGCCGCCCAGTAAGTACAGACGTCGCCGTCGACGACCTTCGCTGCGTCGAAGCCCGCGTTCTCCCACGTCGAGTCCGCCGAGATGGGCTGCCCAAGAATGAGGTTGGTCTGGTAGAGCGACGTGTACCAGGTGCCAAAGTCTTGAAGCAAACTCGTCTCCGGGGTGTCGAATTGTCCAGTTGTCGACGGCGGCACGTTCAGGGCCAGTGTCGTGTTCATTCCCACCGTGTTGAAGTAGATCGTCTGCAAGGACTTCAGCGAGATGACCGTATTGTCGGGATGCCAAAACCAGTTGGGGGGGCAAACCGATACCGGCGCCTCCGCCGGGTACCACACGTTCGACGGACCACCATTGGGAACGTCCGCTACGCTCGATGTCGAGCGCGTCGCTTGTCCGCTCTGATTGCCAAGGAACCGCAGATCGGCTCCCGTCGCTGCGATTTCTGGGCCTATCCATACCAGCACATCGGGTTGCAACTGCTTGGCGAGTTGAGCCATGCCTTTCCAGTCGAGCGACGTGGGCGCCTGGTAACCATCAAACTGGATCTCGTAGACGGGACCGTAACTGGTCAGGAGCTCGGTGACCAGGTTGCGAAGGTAGGTTTCATAATCCGAGGCGGTGCTCGGGTAGTGTTGGTCCCAGGGCGCTAGCCAGAGACCTACCCTCATTCCAGCCGCGTGCATTGCGTCCGTAAATTCTTTGACCACGTCACCTTGGCCGTTCTTCCACGGGCTGTTCTTGACCGAGTAGTCCGTATAGGCCGACGGCCACAGGCAAAAGCCAGTGCTGTGCTTGACAACGAGCGAAGCTTGACGAAACCCGGCACTCTTGAGCGCGTTTACCCATTCGGAGGCGTCGAGGTTGGTAGGATTGAACAGGGAGGGCGCATCTTTGGAGCAATCCCCGTACTCCGTCCCGTCGAAGGTGTTCAAGCCGAGATGCATGAATGCCGTCATCTCGGTCCGCTGGTACGCGATCTGAGCGCGGCTCGGAAATGGCCCAACGCCCGCTGGTGCGCCGGGAAGACTGGGACAGACCTGGATCGGTGCCGCAATACCTCCGCCTGTCTCGGCTTGTGCGTCGACGGACGCCGCCGCCACATCAACCGCAGCATCAGCGCTATAGAGAGCGTTCACCGCGCCGGAACAGCGGCGGATCCCAAAGCAAGCGCCACGACGGCGAGCAACTCGTGCAAATCTCTGGCAGTCACGGTGTTCCCCCAATGCCAAGGCCTGCAAGTAGGTAATAGCCAGTCATCCCAGCGACTGGCTGGCCGTTCACTTCGCCCTTCACGCCCCGGAAGACACCCCCGCTTTCCAGCGTGAGGCTGGGCCGAATCTTCAGTCGCGCCGGAACTTGCGAGCGACACACGAAGACCCATGCTGGAAATCAAATCCGAGCCAGCTCCGGTCCGCACGTCCGCAGCCCCAGGCTCGCCGCGGATCCAGGCCCACCCCAGCTCGGCGTGCGGCCCGATGTCCATGATCGCACGCTCCGGCTCGAACCGCGGACCCACAGCCGAGACCCGCGGCTCGCGCTACGCAGGACAACGTCGCCAAGCTCGCTTCCGGCGCGGGCGAAGTCGGCACCGCAATCCAAATCCGCGTGGAAACTCCGCCGGTGCCCCGTGAATCGCACTCGCCCGCCCCACATCATCGTCTCGCGCGTGGGGTAAACGCGCGCCTCGGCCTCGACGTATCGACAGCCAGCGACCTCGGCCAGTGCAGCCCGGGCCGTCGAGGGGGGCGGTGAGATCAAAGTGCTGGCGGGAACCGCGATCACTTCTGGAGTCGCCTCTCGCAGGCGCTGTCCAAGCGAGCGAATCAACTCGGCAACGGCCAAGGCCAGAGCGCGTGGCCGCGCCGATGGCACCACGTCCGCCAGGGAGATTTCCCGCTCGACCACACGCGAATCCGCAGACGACTGCGCCGAAACCTGCACGCGATCCGCATCAGCCACACACGGTACGACTTCGAGCCTCACCTGCAGCGAGCCGGCCGCTGGCGGACCGTCACTTGGATCCGCGAGCGTGCAGCAGTTGAGCTTGCTGGCGGCTAGCTCGACCCGCAACGAATCGAGAAAAGCAATCAGCGGAAACGAGTCGGACTTGCAAAGCGGCGGCGATAGGACCACGGATTGTGCCGGGTGGCGACGACGCGGCTGCCCGGCGCGGCCAGTACCCATGCGGCAACCAGCGGAAACACGACGGGCAAGCGAACATTCATCGCAGGCGAAGCCAGCCTTGAATGGCTTGCACGTGGCGACCCTTCGGGAATCTCGTCGAGGTAGGCATCTGCCGCGCGCTGGGCGGCCCTGGCGTCGCCGCTGCGGGCGTAGGCTTCGACCAGGCGTGCGCGCACGTCCTCGCGCAAACCGCGTGGAATCCCGAGCATCAGGGCTTTGCGGAATGCCGAAGCAGCCGCCTGCGCGTGGCCCAAGGAATCCATTTCGAGTCGGCCCAAGGCAAATGCGGCAAGCGGCGCCTGGGCATCGTTCGCAAATTCGCTCAGGATGCGATCCAGCGGCATCACCGCCTCGGCTGGGTGCCCGGAGAGGCGCGCCACGTCGGCCAACGCCAGCAGATCGTCTACGCCCAACCTCTTCGATTCACGGCGAAGCCCCTCGGTGACCCAAGACCGCATAGGCGTCCTCATGACGGCCACGTCGGGCAAGATCGCGCCAGGGCCGCGCCACCGAGCCGTTAGCCCTGGGCTGGCTGTCCCCTCGGTTCGCCATCTCCACCGTCGCCTTGATCGCTACTGCTTCGTGTGCAACTGCTTCCTGGGAGTCCGCGCGCTCCCGCAACGCTTCTGGATCCTGGGCGTTGCCACCCATGGCCATCGAGCGGTCTGTCTCCTCTCTGATGTCCAGGCTTTCGCCGGCCGACAGGCGACGAACACGCTCAGGGACACGTTCGCCGCGCACCAGAACCACCCCATGGCGTACTTCCACGCGCAGACGGCCAGGGCCGCGCTCGCACGAAAATTCCGTTCCAACCACTTCGACCGTCGCCAAGCCACACTCAATAGTCCAATGGCGCGGGCCACCCGGTCGAACGTCGAAGTCTGCGCGCCCCTGCGCTACAATGGCGGAAAAGGTCGCGCCCGTGCTTTCCAGTGGCTCCATGCGCGCGCCCGGCGACAGTCGAATGTGCGAGCCATCGGATAGCGCGATCTCGCTTGAGTCTCCGCCCGAATCCACCGTCACTAGATTACGACCATCGGCCAACAACAGAGGGCCGGTATCGTGGTGCCTTTGGGCTGCGGCCACGACGATGACCGCCGCAACCGCCGTCGCGCCAATCACCACGAGCGGCAACAATCCCCGACGCTTTCGCCCGAGGCTGCGTGAATCGATTTCCTCTGCGATCCGGTACAGGGCTGCCTCGTCCACGGGGTCGCAAAGGTGATCTTTCAGCGGTAGGCGCAGCTGGCTCATGGCGTGCCCTCCCCAAACGACACGTGGCGAGCAACCTCGACATCGGCAGCGGCGATGCGGCGCTTGGCCGTGGCGAGGGAGCACGCGCACAAGGTCGCCACCTCAGCAAGCGGAAGCCCTTCGACGCGACGTAGCATCCAAGCAATCCGGCGGTCAGCGGGCATAGCTCGCAGCATGCGGTCGACGAGCGAAAGCTCGGCATGATCGTCGGGCCTCAGCGTTGGCGCAGCCAGCTTGTCCAAGGTCGCGTCATCAGGAGCGCGATCGAGACCGAGAAGGCGCAGGAGCCTGCCTCGGCGCAAACGACGACGTACGAGGCTAACCGAAATGCGCGCCAGCCAGGCGCGCAACGCTGCCGGCTCGCGGAGGCTGCCGAGTTGCTCGAACCCCACCACGAACGTGTCCTGCACGACTTCCTCGCCCTCGCTGCGATTGGAAAGCAGGCGCGTGGAGATGGCCAGAAGATAGTGCGCATGTCGGCGATAGAGCACGTCTCGGCTCCAGCGGTCGCCGCCCAGAGAGCGCGCAACCAACTCCGCATCGCCGAGAGCGTCGGCTGTCGGCAAAGGTACGACGGAAGGCCGCATTCCGGGAAACGCCATCACAGAAAAGAGCCTTGAGCGAGCACGAATGGCTCACCTTGTTGTTTCCAGAAATCCATGGTTAGAATTGTGACATAGAATCACGGAGATATGGAGCTTGGCGGGGCCTGATCCATGGCCGACATGTATCCATTACGTATTTTGACACCAAATGAGCGAGCTTTGCATCGCAAAGCTTCGGGCTGAAGACGTGTCCAGGAATTGTAATTCAGGGCTGGGGGTCAAAGGGTGACGACCCGTTGCCACTTGCCACGCGCAAAATAGCTCTCGAAAATGGGCGCATGAGAGTACCCTCGAATGAGTTTGAGCCCAGGAAACGGTTCAGGTACCTCCCCCTGCGTGTTCTTCCGCTGGCTGCCGTGGGCGCGCTGTGCTTTGTCGCGGCGTGGGTTCGCCTGAGCGCCCTGCGGGAGTCCCTCTACCCCACGGGCGTCGACGGCTACTGGTACCTCCTCCAAGTCCGGTATTTGATTGAGCGTGGGCCTCTGCGCGGCTCGTCCGCACCCCTGCTGCCCTGGCTGATGGCTGCGGCGTCTCTGGTTTTGGGCCCCGTGCTGGCCGTCAAGACCGTCGCGGCGGTGGGGTCGGCGGCGCTTGTCGTGCCATCCTATTTTCTAGCCAAGCGAATCACGGGGGAACGCGGGCCAGCCCTGCTCGGAGCTGCGTTGGTCGCCACCAGCGCGCAATCGTTCTTTCTTTGCACCGAATTCGTCAAACAAGCGGTCGGACTCCCGCTCGCGGTTGGATTCGCGGCAGCCCTGGGTGCCTGGCTTGAGCGGCCGGACAAAGCCCGCATCGCCCTGGCCGGGATGCTGCTCCTTGCATGCGCGCTGGCGCACAAGACGGCGTTCGGGTTGGCGCTGCTCTTCGCGCTTCCCCCCGTTGCGCTGCATTCGTGGTACCGCCGCACCCACAGAGTCGTGCCGGTGGGTCTCGCAATGGGTGCGGTCCTCGCGCTTGCGGCTGCGTGGGCCGCGCGCGGCGAATGGGCGATCCTTGGCCGTCTCTTTCATCGCAACGCGAGCCTGACCTTCGCTGTGCTCGACACGCCCGGAAAGATCCCCCTCCTCCTCGGTCACGAAACCGCCCTGGCGGCCGGGCTTGCCGTTGTCGCGCTTGGCTTGGCGGCGATGCCCAGTACCCCGCGACCACCAGCCATCGCCATCGGGTTCATCGCGTTCGCCATCTTCCAGGCCCTGCCCTGGCTGAACATCGCCGACGATCAGGGACTCGGGTATCGCTTGCGACTCTGCGCGTGCGTCTGCCTGGCGCCGTGCTCTGCCCTGGTTGCCTCGTGGGCTTTGCGCTGGGCAGGGCCGCTAACACGATCGGCGCTGTTAGCGCCGCTCATTTGCGGCGTGCTGCTGCTGCGGCCCTGGCATTCAAATGAAGGTGTCATCAGGGCTCACCCCTCCATGGTTGCGGCGACCGCAAGGCTAGCTGGCGTCTTGCCGCCAGAGACCGTGGTGGTCGTCCCCGAACGCCACACCGCCTTTATGGCCGCCTGGTACGGCCGCGTGAATACTCGCCTCCGGCCGCCGCCCGCCGTCGACGTCGACCGCACATTCCGCTTGCTCCCCGGAGCGGCCATCCGGCCAGGCCTGTGGTCAGCCCTCGAAGATCTGCGCGCCCATCCTGTGGCTGGCGTCGCACCGTCGCTCGACCTGCACGCATTCCACCCCAACGGACTAGTGCTGCTGGCAGAGAACACATTTTTTCAGTACCTGGTTGCTCGATTACCCACATCCGAACTGCAATGGTATCGGGATTGGGTCGTGCAATGACTGTGGCGCGCTCTCGCCATTGCTTTGACAAACGCTCTTGTCCCGGTAGCAGGCAAAAGCGGGCTGGTGTACCCTGGCGACACGCGACACTCAAAGCTGAATTGTCTGTCTGTGCTTCTCACTTCGCTGGTTGGAGTCCTGTCCGCCAATTGCGGCGGTAGCTCTTCGTCGTGTAACACCGCCCTCGGTATTGACGGTGGTGGCGCAGGGGGAACCGGCGGCTGCGCCTTCGGTGGCGCCAGTTATGGCCAGCCTGGCTGTGGCAGCGGCGGTACGGGAGGATCTAGCACGTTCAACAGCGTTCTCTTCGACAATGGCAATACCGCCGCGTGCACCACGCCGACCAACACCAGCGTCTTCACGCTCTCGGCCGCGTCGACCGTTACCTCGCTCAGACTGTGGACCAACACAACCATCTCGGGGCAGACCGTCTCGTACACGCTGCTGAACGCCGCGGGCACCACGCTCGGCGCAGGACCGACCACCAAGGGCAGCTGCGACCCATACCAAACCAACTGGTGCGAGTTCTTGGTAACCATGAACATGACCCTGCCGGCTGGCACGTACACCGTGAAGAGCTCGGCGGTCGCGACTTTTGCCAACAGCGGCTCCAACAACGTCGGATTTGTCTCGGTCAAGGGCTGCGCCGGTTCTTCACAGCCGCTGGATGCCGCAGTTGCCGACGCGGCAGGGGTTTCGTGTAGCAGCGTTCTCTTCGACAATGGCAATACCGCCGCGTGCACCACGCCGACCAACACCAACGTCTTCACGCTCTCGGCCGCGTCGACCGTTACCTCGCTCAGACTGTGGACCAACACAACCATCTCGGGGCAGACCGTCTCGTACACGCTGCTGAACGCCGCGGGCACCACGCTCGGCGCAGGACCGACCACCAAGGGCAGCTGCGACCCATACCAAACCAACTGGTGCGAGTTCTTGGTAACCATGAACATGACCCTGCCGGCTGGCACGTACACCGTGAAGAGCTCGGCGGTCGCGACTTTTGCCAACAGCGGCTCCAACAACGTCGGATTTGTCTCGGTCAAGGGCTGCGCCGGTTCTTCACAGCCGCTGGATGCCGCAGTTGCCGACGCGGCAGGGGTTTCGTGTAGCAGCGTTCTCTTCGACAATGGCAATACCGCCGCGTGCACCACGCCGACCAACACCAGCGTCTTCACGCTCTCGGCCGCGTCGACCGTCACCTCGCTCAGACTGTGGACCAACACAACCATCTCGGGGCAGACCGTCTCGTACACGCTGCTGAACGCCGCGGGCACCACGCTCGGCGCAGGACCGACCACCAAGGGCAGCTGCGACCCATACCAAACCAACTGGTGCGAGTTCTTGGTAACCATGAACATGACCCTGCCGGCTGGCACGTACACCGTGAAGAGCTCGGCGGTCGCGACTTTTGCCAACAGCGGCTCCAACAACGTCGGATTTGTCTCGGTCAAGGGCTGCGCCGGTTCTTCACAGCCGCTGGATGCCGGAGCCGGCGACACACTAGGTGGCATGGCCTCCTGCAATTTGATCGTCAACGGAAACGCCGAGGCTGCAGTTGGCTCCCTGGACGGAACGCCGGTCGCAACCCCAGGCTGGACATCGGTGGGAGAAGCGTGGCGGCATCTTCTGGAAGGATGGACGCCTGTTCGCAGCGAAACCGGCACCCTGTGCGCGAACGTGCCGTCGCTTCAAGGCGGAAATCCCAGCTGGAGGCATTGCGTGTCGCTCGCTGGAGGCAATATCCTGTTAGCCATTGATTACTACGGCGGACCTACGGGCCTGCCCGAAATCACGCCGGTGGGGACCGACACGGCCTGGACATTGGCGCAAGGGCCATTCGGCCATGGTTGAGCAACCTGGGAAGCGAAAAGCTGTTCCCGGCTGGCCTGTACGCCGCAGATCCGGCCAATTCCCGCGTGGTGAAGGTCGAGAGCACCGGCATCCTCACGCCCGTTGTCGTTGGCGTTCCCACCCCCAGCGAAATTCGCATCGACCCCTCCTCCGACGGAATGGCGCTGTTCAGCGCCGACCAGATCATCTTTGTTCTGCGTATCACCCGCAGGCCAGAGGCTGCCCCAAGGCCATGATTCGCAGCTGCGCGAAGAACACGAGGTTCTTGATCCGGCTCTGTCGCTTGGCGCTATGATAGGCGCCTGTTCCAAAGCATTCGAGGCCAGACCATGAACCGAATAGCCAAGCGTACCGTGATAGTTTTCTTCGCCCTCTCCGTGGCCGCCGGCTTTGCCCGCCCAAGCCAGGCAGAACCGCGCGGAAAACCATCCGCAGAGGCGCACTACAAGAAGGGCATGAAGGCCTATACCCTCGGGCACTTCACCGAGGCCATCGAGGAGTTCGAGAAAGCCTACGAGGTTCGCTCCGAACCCATCTTTCTCTACAACATCGCGCAGTCGCATCGCCAGAGCGACAACCCCCAGCGCGCCATCTTTTTCTATCGTCGCTACCTCGAAGCCCAACCCGATGCCAAGAACCGCAGCGAAATCGAGCAGCGGATCGAAGATATGCAGGCGCAGCTCGACGCCAAGGCCGAAATCGCCCCGCCCACGCCCGCGCCGATTCCAGCCCCGCAACCCGTGGCACCACCGATGCCCGCCGCTACGCCGGTCGCGGTTGAGCCAGTGCCGGTGATACGGGAGCAGGTGCAGCCCGAGCGTGCACAAACCACGGGCCGCGGCCTGCGCATCGCGGGAATCGGCATTGGCGCCGCGGGCGTCGCGGGCGTTGTCACCGGAATCGTCCTCGGCCTGCACGCGAGCTCGCTATACAAAGAGGCCAACACGCCTGGCAGTCCATACGACGATGCAAAGGACCAGTCGTCCCGGACCTTCCGGACCCTGGAATGGGTGTCCTTCGGTGTCGGTGGAGCAGCCATCGCTACGGGCGCTGTGCTCTACTATTTCGGAGCATCTGCCAAGCCGGCCACGACGTCGGTCGCGGTTACGCCGTTCCTGGCGCCCAGTGCCGGCGGCGCAGCGATTTCTGGCCGCTTCTGATCCGCCGTTTCCCCGCTGGCGCGGGTTCGGATTCGGTCGTTCCAGCTCCGAGTGTAGTATGTTGCCCGCAGACTAGCCATGGATCTAGCGCAACAACAGATCGCAGCCGGTGAACAAATCGGCCCCTATGTGGTGACACGCCGGCTGGGCGCGGGCGGGATGGGTGAGGTCTACCTGGCTCGCCACCGCCACCTCGATCGCGACGCTGCGGTGAAGGTGCTGCTTCCGGAAATCTCGATGAACCAGACTGTGGTGGCGCGCTTCTTCACCGAAGCGCGCGCTACCGCGCAGTTGCGCCACCCCAATATCGTCGAGATCTTCGACTGCGATGTGCTGCCGGACGGACGTGCCTACATCGTCATGGAGTACCTGCGTGGGGAAAGCCTGCGCCAGACCCTCGACCGCGTAGGCCGGTTGGCTCCCAATTGGACATCCATCGCCGCGATCGCAGGCATGGTGGCCCACGCCCTCCACGCCGCTCACGAAAGCGGCATCGTCCACCGCGACCTCAAGCCCGACAACACCTACCTGAGCGCGCAGCGCAGCCAGAGCGTCGAGTTGACCGTGAAAGTGCTCGACTTCGGCATCGCCAAATTGCTCTCTGACGGCGAGAGGTCGGGAAACTCGGCGACACGCACGGGAAGTCTGATCGGAACACCGCTCTACATGTCCCCCGAGCAGTGCCGTGGCATCCCCAACATCGATCATCGGGCCGACATCTATTCGCTCGGCTGCATGCTCTTCGAGATGGTGGTCGGACAGCCGCCCTTCGTGGCCGACGCCCCCGGCGACATCCTCCTGGCGCATATGTCGCGGCAGCCACCGCCCCTCCTCAGTCTCGACAGCAGCGTGCCCGCGGAAATCCATGAGCTGGTGGCGCGTATGCTGGCCAAAGAGCCCGGCCAGCGCCCGCAGTCCATGGCCGAGGTCGTTGCAGCCTTCGAAACCTTCCTGCGCACACCGAAGAGCCAGTTTGCCGCCGTGTTGCGTCCCCCGCCGGGCTTCCCCGAGCAGGCAAGCCAAGCCGCCACGCAAATCCTCCCAGCCGACAGCGCGGCTCCGTTTCGCGCGACCCCAGTCCGGCAAACGCCACCGCCACTCAGGCCAGCCACGCCCGTGGCGCGCGGCGAGAGCACCGAGATTGACCCGGCCGCGCCCCCGCCGGGCCGCATGCAGCGCACACCAGCCACGCCCAGCCGCCGTGGCGCTACCCCGGAGACGGAACGAGAAAGGCGCTTCGATACCACTGCTCGTTCCCTTTCCCCGAACCGGCCCAAGTGGGTGCTGCCCATCGCGATCATCATTCCCATTATGGTCCTGGGAATCCTCGGCTCCTATTTCCTGAGCCGGCCCAAACCAGACCCGTTGCCAACGCCCGCGCCAACTGTGGAGCCAGAACCGACCGCCGAGCCAAGACCGCCGGCTAGGCCCGCAGATTTCGTACCGCCCCCTCCCTCGCCGAGTGCGAAGGAAGGCCCTGAAGCTCGGGAGCCCGCGTGGCCCCGCAGCCTACCGCCTGCAACGGATCCCAACGGGACCGGGGCGCGCAAGAGCCCAAAGAAGAAGAACCCCACAGGAAAGCGAGCCGAACCCAGCACAGGCGGCGGCTTCAAGGCCGTCGGCGACTAGCAAGACTGCATCGAATACTCCCCTCGCCGTCGCTGTTGGGGGATTTATCGCTTGTACATCGCAAAGCAAGGTGGCAGCCTGGCGGCAGCAAGAATCTTACGCGTGAGGGACTCATGAAAACTATTCGTTGCTGTCTGTGTTGGTTGTCAGCGTGCTTTTCCCTTGCTCTCGTTCTCGGATGCTCACCAGCTAGCCCCGCCAACGGCTCGTTGACTTGCGGCTCTGGTTCGCACCCTTGTCCTGAGGGGGACTACTGTGCCAGCAGCACCAAGACCTGTTGGAAGAACGGCACCGGGCCCGATGCTGGCTCGGGCAACTCGGCAGGCGGGGCAGCTGGCAGCTCGTCCTGGGACGGGGCCGGTGCGATGGGCGGCAATGCTGAAGCCGGCGCTGGCACCAAGCCCTCGCTGGACGGTGCCTTGGACCTAGCCTCTTCCGCTGGTGGCGATGGCGGGACAACGACTGCGTTCGGAGGTGCTGGTGGCACAGGTTCCGGCGGCAGCTCGGCGCCAGACGCCCCAAACGCAACCGGAGGCACCACCGCCACGCCGGATGCGTCCACGATACCCGATGGCTCCGATGCGCCGTTGACTTCGCCGAGCGGTACCGCCTGCACGGGGGATGGCCAATGTGCGAGCGGGCACTGCATCGACGGGGTCTGCTGCGCAACGGCCTGTACTGGGTGCAATGCCTGCTCGAATTCGCAAACGGGGAAGCCTGACGGCACCTGCGCTCCTGTGACCAGTGGCCAGGATCCTCACGCCTATTGCGCTGACGAGACTGCGAGCAACCAGTGTGGTAACGACGGAACCTGCGATGGCAAGGGAGCCTGTCGCAAGGTCAGCTCGAGCCATGTCTGTACGAAAGCGAGCTGTAGCAGCGACGGCAAGACCTTCACGCCGGTCACCACCTGCGACGGCATCGGGGCTTGCACGACCGCAACCGCGCAAGACTGCGGAGGCTTCCAATGCGCAGTCACAGGCTGTCTCACAACCTGCGCCTCGCAGGATCGTTGTATTGGGAGCACCTATTGCGACACCTCGGCCGGAACCTGTGCAGCCAAGAAGCCGAACGGCTCGCCAGCCACGCAATCGTACGAGTGCACATCCGGGATTGTGGCGGATGGCGTATGCTGCGATAAGACCTGCACAGGCTGCTCGGCATGCACCGCCACGTTGAACGGGCAGGCGGCAAGCACAACGGGACAATGTCTTCCGGTTGTAGCAAACCGGGTTGCACCGCACAATGCGTGTACCGCCGATTTGCCGTGTGGTGAGGACGGCAACTGCGACGGGAACGGCGGATGCCACTATCCGTCGAGTGGCACCTCATGCGCCGATTCCACGTGCGCGGGTTCGACCTTTACAACCAGCAAGTGCGACAGCGCGCACGCTTGCACTCCCAACCCCAATCCTTGCCCTGGTTCGTTGATTTGTGGCTCGGCAACTGCGTGCAAGACGGGTTGCATTGGCGATGGGGATTGCATCTCTGGCTACTACTGCGCATCAGGAACGTGCACCACCAAGATCGACGACGGACACGCCTGTACCCCCGGCGCGGACAACCAATGCAAGAACGGCAACTGTGTTTCTGGAATCTGTTGTCACACCGCATGCAGCGAATGTCACACTTGCTCCACCGGAACATGCAACCAGGTTGGCAATGGCACGGCCTGTGGCACCGGCGTATGCAACAACGGAGCCTGCAATGACTGTAGCCAGGGCGCAACGTGTACAGAGGGCATTGACGAGTGCCACATCGGCGCCACTGACTGTTCGACTGGAAGTGCTGTGTGCCAGGCCAGCGCGAAGCCCACTGGCACCACTTGCGGTAGCGGACCGACTTGTACCGGCGTAGGCACCAGCGCAAAGGCCTACGGCCACTGGACCTGTCAGTCCGGTACTTGCGCTCAACCGACGAGCTACACGAGCTGTCCATCGACGGGCTGTAACACTGCCGGGACGGCCTGCAACAATGCGTGTGACCAAGGAACGCAAACGATATGTGGCACCACCTGCTGCACCACCGCCAGCCAATACTGCAATAACAATACCAGCTGCGCAGGAAAGATTCAGGATGGCACGGCATGTCTGGGCGACAACCAATGCGTGCATGGAAACTGCTCCACGTATCCGGCCGATGGCAGCAAAGTCTGCTGCCAGTCAGGCTACTCAAACTGCGCCAGTATGTGTGTCAATGAGCTGACCAACAATTCCAATTGTGGCGCGTGCAACAAAGTGTGCCCCGCGGCGGATAGCTGTAGTGGCGGCGTTTGCAACTGTGCCTTGGGTGCCAAGATGACTTGCGGCTCTTGCAGTGGCTGGACATTCGAGTCGGGTCTGGAAGGATGGGGGTGGCAGGGGGATATTTCTTCCTTTGCCACCAGTTCGTTCGTATCTCACAGTGGGAGCAACTCTCTCGCCGTCACGGTCTACAACAATTACGATGTGACCGCCGTATCCGTTGTGCCTTGCCCGGGCAGTGTTGACCTGGCCACAAATGGCCCATATTCCTTGTCTGGGTACTTCTATTCCCAGGGCGGACAAGGAACTTCCTGCCAAATCGGTGCGAATCTGTGGACGACTTACTCGCCGCCTTACGACTCACTCCCCGGATCATTCCATGCGGGGCTCGACGCCGGTGTTTGGGTTCACGTGACGTTGCAGTTCGCGACTTCCCCCTTCGCAACCAACACAGACCAGATTGGGTTCTCGTTCGGGGGGTGCGACGGAACAATCTACATTGATGATGTATTGCTGACGCCGACGCCCTAGCGTGACTGGTTCAGATTCGGACCGAGCTAACGTGTCGCGAGGGGCGCGGCTGCGATAGCGACGAGAGGATTTGAGCCGTTGGCGCTAGTCAACAGTCCATCGCTCGGGAGGCGTGTGGTCGACCGGGAATCCACGGGTCGCGTGAACCCGCTTCGACGGTAGTCGTCCAGGGACATAGGGCTGGGAATACGACTCCCTCACCGCGTTTTCGATACGATGGAAGCATTGCGCAGCGGTCGAAGCACTGGCAGTACACCTCCGCGCCATTCATAGTTGGCCTAACAAGGTCGTCACACCCCCGCGCGGGCGCAAGGTGAGAAACATGAGATCTAGGAAGAAGTCGTCGTTTGTGGGAGCCCTAGCCACCGCCCATCAACTCGCTTGGACCGTGACAGCCCGCCAGATCTCTGCGGTCGGGATCTTCCTTGCAGTCCTTTCTTGCACGAGCGGGAGCCCGTCGGTCCGAGGCACGGGCGGCGGCCCAGGACAAGGCGGCACCAGCACAGCACGCACGGGCGGCGCCAGCGGTGCGGGCGGAAGCGGAGCCGGCAGTAGTGCTGGAAGCGGCGGTATCGGGGCAGGCGGCTCATCTCAAGGCGGCAGCAGCAGCGCAGTCGGAGGAGGATCTGCCGGCGCGGGTGGAGCGACGAGCAGCGGGGGCGCGGCCGGAGCCGCCACCGCTGGAGGCGCCACGGGTGGGGTGACGCTGACCGGTGGAGCCACGACCACTGGCGCCACCATCTCCGGCGGCGCAACCAGCGCAGGCGGAACATTAGGCAACGGCGGCGCCTCGGGCCAGGGTGGGACAACATCCACCGGGGGAACAACCGCCACGGGAGGACCTGGCTCTCTGTCCGTGCGAGTCGTCAAGACTCTCAACAAGGATTGGAAGTACATCAAACAGGACGTCTCAGGCGCCGAGGCCACCGCCTTCGTCGACACTGCATGGCAGGCGGTTCATTTGCCTCATGCTTTTGAAATACCCTATTGGCGGGCCATGTACGCAACGGCTCCATACGTCGGATGGTATCGAAAACACATCACCATCGACCAATCCCTTATCGCCGCCAAGGAGCGGGTATTCGTGGAATTCGAAGGGGTCTTTCAATACTCGAAGATCTATGTCAATGGCGCCCAGGTGGGCGAGCACAAGGGGGGATATACTGGATTCTCCTTCGACATTTCGTCGAAATTGGTGGCCGGCGACAATGTCATTGCAGTTCGTGTGGACTGCTCCTGGAATGCGCAGATCGCTCCGAGAGCGGGAGAATACATATTCATGGGAGGGATATACCGCGACGTCTATGTCGTCGTGACGGATCCCCTCCATGTGCCATTCTATGGCACGTTCGTCACCACCAAACAGGCAACTTCGTCCAGCGCAACCGTCGAGGTTCAAACCGAGATTCAGAACGATGCGGGGACGGCAAAAACGTGCGAGGTCAAATCCACCATACTCGATGCAACCGGCACAGTCGTGGCGACGCTGGACTCGACTCACAGTATCCCCGCTGGAACCCTGTACACTTTCGTACAAGACAGCACCGCTATTCCCAATCCGCACCTGTGGAGTCCCAGCTCCCCCTATATGTACAGCGTATACACGCAGGTCTATGACAATACCACGCTCGTGGACGACTACTCTTCACCGCTCGGCATTAGGACCGTTCGCTGGGACAAGGACAACGGCTTCTTCCTGAGCGAGAACCATCTTTGGCTCCAGGGGGCGAACGTCCACCAGGACCACGCCGGCTGGGGCTATGCCACCACCAACAGTGGATCGTGGCGCGACGTGCAGATGATCAAAGACGCCGGTATGAATTTCATTCGAGCCTCCCACTATCCGCATGATCCAGCGTTCTTGGACGCCACCGATCATCTGGGCATCTGCGTTTGGTCGGAGCTCAACTTCTGGGGAACCGGATACTTCTCCTCGACCGATCCAGGCACAGCGCCCTGGGATGTCAGCGCCTATCCACCAAACCAAGCCGACCAAGCTCCATTTGAAGCGAACGTGCTTCAACAGTTGGGCGAGATGATCCGCATCTACCGGAACCATCCCAGCATCGTCGCCTGGAGTATGGCGAACGAGGTCGAGTTCACCGCATCTTCGGTGAACCAGAATACCAAGGATCTCTTGGCCAAGATGATCGCTGCCACACACCAGGCCGACGCGACAAGGCCCGCGGGCCTAGGTGGCACGTGGAGCGACTACGTCAGTATTGCCGATGTCAACGGATACAATGGTGGCGAAGCGGGCGTGCGCAATCCGGGAGTTCCCAACATGCAAACGGAATACGGAAGCTGCACGGACGATCGACCAGGAACCTATGACGGATGCTACAATTCCGATCTGGGTGTCACGGGCAACTTGCCGACGCAGTTCGCTTGGCGCTCGGGGGTCAGCATCTGGTGTGCGTTCCACCATGGAAGCGCTCTGCACCAGGACAATGTCGCGACGAATCCCGACATGGGCAATATGGGATTCATCGACCACGCGCGGCTGCCCCTACGCCGCTACTATTTCTATCGCAACTACTACGCCGGAATCGCGCCCCCCACGTGGCCGGCAATCGGCACACCCGCGAAGCTGAGTCTCACCGCTGACAACGCCGCCATTACCGATGACGGTCGGAGCGACACGCATCTGATTGTTGAGGTGCAGAGCTCCGCAGGCGTTCACATAAGCAATTCGCCCGATATCACCCTGACAGACACATCAGGCTTGGGAATGTTCCCGACCGGCAGCACCATTACCTTCGCAGGGGGCGCCTTGGAGAAGGGGGTCAGGGACGGCCAGGCGGCGATTGAGCTCCGTTCTTACAATGCCGGGACGATTACCATTCAGGCGACGTCGCCCGGATTGGCATCTTCTTCTGTGACGATTGTGGTCAATCACGTCCCGGACCCTCCGTTGAGCACAGCGCAGATCACGCAATAGAGGGGATGAGCCCCGATGGTTTTCGCCTGCCGGCATCCACCCGGACTTCCGCCTCGTCCAGCTTTCCGGTTTCCGCCTCGGCTCCCACCGAGTGCCTAATGGCGCCACCAAGCGCTTCATCTCGGACGCCGCGGCGCGTGCCAATGCTTGGGATTCGTCAGGCCTCACGGTCAGCTTCCGTAGGCGGTGCGGCACCCCAAGACTCAAGAATGTCGCTCGCTCTCCGATAGTAAATGGCGTGATTGAGTCCAGTTTCCGGCCGCTATGGGCGGCGTCCGAGGAGTTTCCATGAGCCGCTTTTCGCTGGAACGTGAAGGTTCCAAGGTCAAAGTGACCTTGGGAACCGAGCTGACGGTTTCCTTCGTGCCGGAGTTGCGCGAGCTTCTTTGCGCGGTCCAAGACGATGGCGTGCAGGAGCTGGTGCTCGATTTCTCCAACACGACGTTTCTAGACACCGCCGGGCTCAGCCTGTTGCTTGCCGCGCGCAACGCCTTTTCCCAAGAGGGCAGGACGCTCAAGCTGGCACGCGTGCAGCCTTCCGTATTCTCCCTGCTTGAGACACTTCGCCTAGGCCAGCGGCTGAACGCCGAGATGGGGTAAATCGCCGTGGGACAAATGGACGATGACATCCTGAAAGAGTTTGTCGCCGAGGCGCGCGAGCACCTCGCGACCATCGAGTCCGACCTGCTGGCCATCGAAGATGCAGGCGCGGACATCGACGAACACCGGGTCAACAAGGTCTTTCGCGCAGCACACTCGATCAAGGGCGCCAGCGGCTTCTTCGGTCTCGACAAGATCAAGGAGCTGGCCCACAAGGCCGAGACGGTGCTCGACCTGATTCGTTCGCGCAAGTTGGCGCCCAATGCCGAGATTACCAACTTGCTTCTCGGCGCCTTCGACAAATTGCGAGAAATGGTCAACGATCCGGGGCGAAGCGAAACGGCGGATACCCAGCCCTTTCTCATTGGCCTTGTCGATCTAGCCCAGTCGGCGAAGTCCGATGCCAATGCTGGCCTGATCGGCACGATTGTCAGCACTACGGGAAGCGAGCTTCCTGTCATCGTGCAGGACGCGCCTGACCAGATTACGCGGAGGCCGATTGAGAGCACCTTCAACTACATCTACGCGCTAGAGATCGATCTGTTCTCGGACGTGGAAAAGCATGGCCGGACGTTGAGTGAGTTTATTCAGGACCTGCGCAACGCCGGCGAGATTGTCGATTGCAATGTGGACGGTGACAGTCCGGGCTCCTTGGAATCGCCGGGCGGCAGAAAGCTCCCGACCAAGATTACGTTTTCCAGCCGGTCGAAGATCGACCCCGCGGCGCAGCCTTTTTGCCTTGTCACAGGTCAAATCAAGTTGGTGAGCGGTCCGGTCGAGGCTGAGGTGGCACCCGCCCCGGAAGCGACGCCCGAAACGGTGGCTACGGCGGCACCCGCGCCCAGCGATCAAGATGCGCGGCCAGTTCCGTCCCGGGCACCGACCAGTGCCCCCACCGCGCCTGCTGCCCCGAAGGACAAGGAAGGTGGTTCGATCGCTGGCGAGGGCACGCTACGGGTCAGTGTCGAGCTGCTGGAATCTCTGATGAACTTGGCCGGTGAGCTGGTGCTAAGTCGCAACCAACTTCGCGCCGTGCTCAACCAGCACAAGCTACGAGGAGTGCAGGCCAGCTTCCAGCGCATCAACCTGGTCACGTCCGAATTGCAGGACGCCATCATGCAGACGCGCATGCAACCCATCGGGAACGTGTTCGCCAAGTTTCCCCGGGTCGTACGCGACATGTCCAGAAACCTCAAAAAAGACATCCAGCTCGATATTCGCGGCAAGGATGTTGGCCTCGACAAGAGTCTGATCGAGGGCCTTTCCGATCCCCTTACCCATATGGTTCGCAATGCCGCGGATCACGGCATCGAGAGCGTGGAAGAGCGCCTGCGTGTGGGCAAGCGCGCGACCGGCACCTTGCGCATCGAGGCCCGTCACGAAGCCGGCCAGGTCGTTCTGGAAATCGCAGACGACGGCAAGGGGATCGATCCGAACAGGATCGCAGCAGCAGCGATCTCGCGCGGACTGATTTCGCCTGAGGCCATGCAAGCCATGTCGGATCAGGAGAAGATGCATCTCATCTCGGTGTAGCTCTCATTCTGACGGCTCATCAGCGGTGGCGGCGTGAGGCGATGTCGACGATGTTGTCGGGTAGAGATACGATCTGGACGTAGGTTGCAGCGAGCATGCGCCTGGCACGATCGAAACGGTCGCTTTGCTCCAAGGCGCGCAAGGTGAGAATGGCTTGACCACCGTCGTGGCGCCAGCGCATGCCAGAGCGCTTGAGTCTCTGTGAGACCAGCGTCTTGCACGCGGCCTCGACGATGCCCGAGCCGATGGGGAGATGTCGGCGAGCGAAGCTGGCGTAGCGCATACGATGGCGATGGTGGCGAAAATACCCGAGCGCGGAAATCACCTTGCGATTTCGCCGGTGATGCTTGGCCAGGTAGCGCAAGTGGCGAATGACTTTCTCCACGCCATCGGTGTCGTGGCGCAAGATGTGGCGATGCTTCTCGAATTCCAGTGTGAAGCGGACGGTGCCTTCGCCATGCACGGCGACCATCGCGTCGGCGAGGTGCTCGGCGGCATGGAAGAAATCCACGATCTGATAGCCCGCGTAGCCATCCGGCAAGGTGCCCAGGAAGGCCCAATTGTCTTTGGCTCCGTCTGCGATGGTGACGACGCGAAGGTCGGGACGGCGCGCGAGAATGGTCATCAGCTCCGCCGTGAGGCTGGCCTTGAGCGTGGGCTTGCCGGCTTCTGGCATGCGAGCGATTCGCCTGGTTAGCAGCAGCTCGCCAGCTCCGTCATAGAACATCAGCGTTCCACAGCTTGCCTCGTTGTAGCCGGTGGGTCCCTTGGCCAGTTTGCCCCGGGCGCGGGTGGCGGCGCATTTCTTTTCGCGCTGGCCGTCCTTCATGGGAATCAACACGCCGTCGAGGGAGACGGCGACGACCACGGCAACCGCGGGCACGCTCTCTTGGTCGCGTAGGCGCTTCTCGAAGTCGATGCGCTCGGCTTCCCAGCGCGCCGACAGTGCCTTGGCCATCCGGTCCAAGCTGGACTTCGATGGACACATGCCGCCCATGCGGACGAGCAGCTCCTCACTCTCGCCGGGTGTGAGGTGTGCAACCATCCACGCCGCATTCTGGGCTGCGAGCGGCGTGAAGTAACCGGCGACAACACCGGCACGCAACTCCATCGGGCACACCGCGCGTTCGCCGTCCTGTCGGGTCGAGTACAGCGTCCGTTCGATGCTGGCAGGCCCGGCGGCCGTCATGTATGTCTGCGAACAGCGAAGGACGCGTCGGTGTGGAACGCCGTCCACTTCGACTGCGGGTGCGTCGGTGTCGAGTCGGGCCAATTCCTCGGCTACGAATTCCGCCTCGGCCGCGGCGAAACGACGGCGCGCCTCACGCTCGAAGGTCTCGAAGTCCTTGTCGCCGGTGCGGGCGGCCTGGCGTTCACGCATGAACGCGCGCAGTTCATCGAGGGCCGTTGTCTGCTTGCCAACAAGTGCGGGAATCTGGGAATCTGTCATGGGGCATCCTCCGAGGATTTCGGTTTCGACAATCTCGAAGTACCCCGGCAGGCTCTGCCCTTTCAACAAATTACGCTGCCGGATACTTTGTCACCGGCCACGCGGTCGACCGTCCAATTCCCCTGTATTTCTCGGTCAATTCAAGATCTGCACCCTCTCATCTTCCTGCCTGGGCTCTCCACCGCAGAAAAGGTCACCGATGTCTCTGGCCGCGGCGTGGGCATGGACGTGGTGAAGACCAACCTGGCGCGCCTGGGAGGCAAGGTCGACATCGTCTCCGAGATCGGGCAAGGCACGCTCTTTCGCATCAAATTGCCGCTGACCCTGGCCATCATTCCCTCGTTGGTAGTCAGCGTGAACAACGAGCGCTTCGCCATCCCCCAAATCAGCGTGGTGGAGCTGCTGCGCATCCGCGCCGACAAGGTCAAGGAGCGCATCGAGGTTATCGGCGACGCCGAGGTGCTGGTGTTGCGCGACGAGCTTATCCCCATCGTGCGCTTTGCCGACATCCTTGGCATCCAGCGTGCCCATGTCGATCCCGACACAGGCGAAAGCGGCGCCGACCGTCGCGAGCGGCTGGCTGACCGGCGCTCTTCCGTGCATGCGGCGGACAGTGGCGCACGTGTGGAGGCCATCGAACGGCGCCGCGCGGCCGAACGCAGGCACAGTGCCGGCAGCGATCTCGAGATCGTCGTCGTCAATACGGGCGCGATGAAGTACGGCTTGGTGGTCGACTACTTCCTCACCGGCGAGGAGATCGTGGTCAAGCCTCTCGGCCGTCACTTGAAGGGACTGCCCGAATACGCCGGCGCCACCATCATGGGCGATGGCACCGTGGCGCTCATCGTCGATGCGGCGGGACTTGCGGCCAAGGCGCAACTGGCAAATGTGAACGCGGGGGCGCGAGAGGCCCAGGAAGAAGCCGTTGCGGACAAACTGGTCGAGAATCAATCGTTCTTGCTCTTCTACAATGGTCGCGAAGAGCTGTGCGCCACCCCACTTGAAAACGTGGTGCGCGTGGAAAAGGTGACGCGCAAACAGGTCGAGAACATCGGCGGCAAGCGCACCATGCAATACCGCGGGAATTTCCTGCCGCTAGTCACGCTGTCGGATGTGGCGCGTGTGGGGAGCATGGACGAAGAGCAGGAGCTAGCCGTCATCGTGGCCAAGGTCGGGGAGCGCGAGATCGGATTGCTCGCCGCCATGCCCGTGGATGTCATCGAGACCAAGGCCACCCTCGATGTGGTCACGCATCGTCAGACCGGCATTGCCGGCTCGACCATCATGCGCGACGCCACGGTGCTGGTGGCCGACATCTTCGAGCTTACCCAAACCACGTTCCCCGAATGGAACCTGCAGCGCACGTCGGCAGCGCAGGCGTCGTCGCAGTCGGCCTGCCAGGTGGTGCTGGCCGAGGACTCGGATTTTTTTCGCGCGCAGGTGAAGCGCTACCTCGAGTCGGACGGGTATGCGGTGCTCGAGGCCGAAGACGGCGAGGCGGCGTGGAAACTTCTGCAAGAACACGGCGACACCGTTCAAGGGGTGGTGACCGACGTCGAGATGCCGAATCTGACGGGCCTGGGCTTGGCTGCCCGCATCCGCCATGACGCACGCCTCGGGCACTTGCCCATCCTGGCCCTCACCAGCCTGGCCAGCGAAGAAGACATCGCCAAGGGCAAGGCCGCGGGTGTGGACGACTACCAGATCAAACTGGACCGGGACAACCTGCTCTCCTCGCTGCGTGCGCTTCTCGTCGCGCGCGGGGTGGCTGCGCCCGGCGGGCAGCCAACAGAATCCATTCAAGAAGGCACCAGCTAGTCGGATCGGGAAGAAGGAAGAGAGGATCGTATGCGTTCATTGGCGAATTTTAGGATCGGCAAACGGCTTTCCATCGGATTTGGAGCGATCACCCTGTTGCTCGTTGTCATCACCGTCGCTTCGATCTGGGCGCAGAATGCCCTCAACGACATAGGCGACATTACACACCAGGTGCAGCAGCGAGCGTTCTATTCGGCCCGCCTCGAGGTTGACGTTGTCACCGTCGAGCGGGAGACGGGCATCCTGCTTGTGATGCGGGAAAAGTCGCAGAAGGAGGAACGGCAAGAGGTGATGCGGGCCTTCCGCGAACGATACGCCAAACGCCTGGAACAGATTAAAGCCTCCAACCCGACCGCAGCGGAAACGACGCTATTAACCCAGTTTGAGGAAGCCATCGCCGACCTGAGAGAAACCAACCAGAAGGTCGCAAAGCTGTCCATGAACGGACAGGACACAGAGGCGATCAATCTCTATATCGCGGCGGCCCTGCCCAAGATGGAGAAGCTGGACAAGGTTTCCAAAGAGCTCAAGGAACAGTTCAATGCGGAAATCAAGGCGGCCGACGAGAGGGCCGAGGCATTCTTGATCACGAACCGTCGGGTTCTGATTGGCCTAGGCCTGCTCGCCGTTGTCTTGGCCACGTTTTTCGGTGTCTCCATCACCCGCAGTATCACCGCTCCCATGAATGCGACGGTCAAATCGCTGGGCGAGGTCGCCAAGGGGAACCTGGTGGCAGAGCTGGCCGAGGGGCTGGTTGACCGCACGGACGAGGCGGGTGACCTGGCCCGCGCCACGGCAACCCTGACCAAGAACTTGCGCGCTATGATCGGCGAGGTGGGCAACGGGGCGCGGAGCCTGGCCACGGCAGCGGGCGAAATGTCCACCGTCTCGGAGGGGATGTCCAGGGGCAGCGTCGAGGTGGCAAGTTTAGCCAACTCGGTGGCGGCCGCCGCCGAGGAATCCAGCGCCAATACGACGTCGGTGGCAGCGGCCATGGAACAAACCACCACCAACCTGACCTCCGTGGCCAGCGCCACCGAGGAGATGAGCGCCACGGTGGGCGAAATTGCCTCGAACGCGGAAAAGGCACGCGCCATCAGCAGCGAGGCCACGGAGCAGGCCCAGGCCATCTCAGCCATGATGAAGGAGCTGGGACGGGCGGCCCAGGACATCGGCAAGGTCACCGAGACCATCACCAGCATCTCGGCGCAGACCAACCTGCTGGCGCTCAACGCCACCATCGAAGCGGCGCGCGCGGGCGCGGCGGGCAAGGGTTTCGCCGTGGTGGCCAACGAGATCAAGGAATTGGCCCAGCAGACCGCTGCGGCGACCGAGGACATCAAGAGCAAGATCTCGGGCATCCAGGCCTCGACCGGCGGTGCCATGGGGGATATCGAAAAGATCGCTCATGTGATCAAGGAGGTCAGCGACATCGTGGCCTCCATTGCTGCAGCCATCGAAGAGCAATCCACGGTCACCAAGGACGTTGCCACCAATATTGCCCAGGCCAGCACGGGGGTGAAGGATGCCAACGAGCGGGTATCGCAGACCGCGGCCGTCTCGCAGAACATCGCCAAGGACATTGCGAGTGTGAATAGTACGGCCAACACGATGGTCGAAGGCGCAGGTCAGGTTCAGTCAAGCACCACGAAACTGTCCACTCTGGCTCAGCAACTCAAAGAGCGCGTGGACCAGTTCAAGATTTGAGGTGGAACCGCCATGGCTGCGCAAGCAACAGAAGATCGCCAACTGCTGGTCACGACGTTCATGGTGTCGGGCTCGCTGTTAGGCATGGACACGTCCATGGTTCAGGAGGTCGTGCGTTTGACCGCGGTGACGCCCGTACACGATGCGGCCTCCTGCGTGGTGGGGGTCATGAACCTGCGCGGACATATCTCCACGGTCATCGACTTGTCGGCGCGGCTGGGCCTGGGGCAAGTGGAAGTGGTTGGAGAGAAGCGCATCATCATCGTCGAGTGGCTGGGCGAGCGTGTGGGCTTGGTCGTGGACGCCATGGAAGACGTCCTGTCGGTGGATTGGGAAGCCATCGGCCCCGCGCCCGAAAACGTGCGCTCGGCGCAGAGCCACCGCATGCTCGGAGTCTTCCGCAATGGCGATCGCATCGTGGCCATGCTGGATCTGGACAAGGTTCTCTCTCTCGACGGGGACAGCGAGAAGGGCGCGGCTGGTTCGTCCTAGCAAGGGCCAATGGCACTTCGAATCCTGGTCGCAGATGATTCCTCGGTGTTTCGGCGCGCCATCACCGACGCACTGGCCAGCATTCCCGACGTCGAAGTCGTGGGCTCGGCCGCGAACGGCAAGATCGCCCTGCAAAAGGTGATCGATCTCAAGCCCGATCTCCTGACCCTCGACATGGAGATGCCCGAGATGGACGGGCTGGCGGTACTCGACGCGCTCAAGCAGGCGGGCAGCGCCACGTCGGTCATGGTCATCAGCGCGGTCACCCTGCGTGGCGGGCGCTTGACCATGCAGGCGCTGGAAAAAGGCGCGTTCGACTTTCTCACCAAACCCCAAGGCAAAGACGCCGCCGAGAGCAAGGCCATGATGGTGCGCGAGCTGGCGCCGAGGCTGCGGGCACTGGCGCACCGTCGCCAGATCCGCGACATTCTTCGCCCAGGCGCCTCCGGGACATCTTCGCCAACGCGGGTTTCGTCCACCGCCGCGACCACCGCCGCGAGCAGCCGTCCCGTCACCGCGCGTTCGCCCCTAGCGCGGCCAGAGATCGTGCTCATTGGTGTGTCGACCGGCGGCCCGGCTGCGCTCGCGCGCTTGCTGCCGCTCTTGCCCAAGGATCTCGGCGTGCCCGTCGCCGTGGTTCAGCACATGCCGCCCGTCTTCACGCAGTCGCTGGCCGAGAGTCTGTCGAGCAAATGCAGCCTGCGTGTACGCGAGGCCGCCGAAGGGGACAAGCTGGAAGCCGGGCAGGTGCTGATCGCGCCCGGTGGTCGGCACATGCGGCTGGCTTCGAGCCCGGACGCGGTCGCTCGCGCACAAATCACCGATGATCCGCCCGAGAACAATTGTCGACCCGCGGTCGACTATCTTTTCCGATCGGCGGCCAACGCCCTTCCTGGACGTGCCATGGCCGTCATCCTGACGGGCATGGGCAACGATGGCACCTTGGGCTTGCGCCTGCTCAAACGGCATGGCTGCTTCACGATCGCCCAGGATGAAGCGACCTCCGTGGTCTTCGGCATGCCCAAGGCAGCCATTGAAGCTGGCGTGGTCGATCTCGTCCTGCCCCTGGACGCCATCGCAGCGCGGATTTTGGCCACCGTCAAAGGGCGGGGGTCGTGAACCGGCTGGACGAAACCGAGTTCCGCTTGTGGGCCAGTTACGTCTATTCGATCACGCGCATCACGCTCGACGCCAGCAAAGGCTACCTGATCGAGACGCGTCTCGCGGCGTTGGCGCGGGAGTCTGGCAGCCAGTCCTTCAAGGCATTGCTCGACAAGGTGACGACGGACGGCACCGGCGCCCTCAAGCGCAAAGTCATCGGTGCCATTACCACCAATGAAACCTCGTTCTTCCGTGACACCTCGCCTTTCGAGATGTTGCGCCACAAAATCCTCCCCGATTTGGTGGATGCCAGGCGACGGCAACTTGGCAACGGCCGCGCCATCACCCTGCGCATCTGGAGCGCTGCGTGCTCGACCGGGCAAGAAGTCTACAGTACGGCCATCGTATGCAGGGAAACCCTGCCAGATCCGAACAAGTACGATGTGCGCATTCTTGGCACGGATATCTCGGACAAGGTCATCGCGCAGGCCAGTGCGGGCAAGTACACCAAGCTGGAAATCGATCGTGGTTTCCCTCCCGACAAGGTGGCGGCCTACTTTCAGGCCGATGGCGTCGACTTCAAGGTGCGCGATTCCATCCGCGCCCTGGCCACCTTCAAGACCATCAACCTGCTCGAACCGCTCTCGTTCCCAAGCAAGTTCGACCTCATCTTCTGTCGCAACGTAGCCATCTACTTCTCCGACGCCGACAAGAGGCGCCTCTACGACGGCCTTTCGCGCGTTCTTGCCCCCGATGGTTGTCTCATCATCGGATCGACCGAGTCGCTCACCGGAATCTGCCCACGCTTCGAGCCCAAGCGCCATCTCCGATCAATCTTCTACCAGCTTGGTCCGTCGTAATCGGGCCCTGACGGACGCATCGGCAGTCGGGCCGATCAGCGCGAAACGACAATCGGTTGCGCTCCACGAAAACCGGCATGAACCAAGACCCGGTCTTCGTGGAGCTTGCTAGGACGGGCAGCTAGTTGCAGCGAGGGTTGCCGCCGCCGCCGCAGGTAAGGCCCGCGTTGCACCTGGGTGCGGATTCACAGCAGCGCTCGGTGCTGCCACCACAGGCTTCACATTGCGATGTTCCTGCGAGACCACCGGCCGTGACACAGATCAAATCGCTGGTCAGACAGGTCCGGTTGCCACCAGTGCCGCAGCACGAGCTGCCGAGGACGCCGCACGGTCGGCAAGCCTCGCCGCCGTCGGCGGCCTCACACGAGAAGCCCGTGTCGCAGGTGCCGCCCCCTCCGAAGCCGCCGCCACCACAGCAGGCTTGGTTCTCGCCGCCGCAGACCTCGCAGGTGCCGCCCGCACCCCCGCCGCCTGCGCCCGTGCACTTCGTGCCGGCCGCGGTGCAAGTTCCGGCCACCCCCGCCCCGCCGCCGCAGCAGGCCTGACCCACGCCGCCGCACGCTGTGCAGGTCCCGGGGTTGGCGCCAGTTGCGCCTTGGCAAACAGTTCCCGAGGCCGTGCAGGTGCCGGCGCCGATACCAGCAGCGCGGCAGCACGGATCGTTCAAACCACCGCAAGATCCGGCGTCGGTCACGCAAGCACCCGCGTAGCAGACACCCAAGTTGGTCCCGCAGGTAGCTCCGGCGGAAACGCACTGCGTTCCACCTCCACCGCCAGCCGCCATACAGCAGCCCCCGCCGCTGCAAGCCGAGCCTTCACAGCAGACCTCGCCGGCGCCACCGCAAGCTCGGCAGCGTGCTCCGCCCCCTCCGCCTTGGCACGAGGTGTTGGGCTCCGTGCAGGTATTGCCCGCGCAGCAAACTTCACCCAGCACGCCACACGTCGCGCCGTCGACACCAGGGGCATCACGATTGATTGGCTGGTCCTGGGGAGCATCGGACTTGGCCGGCACATCCTCTGGCGCGTCTACCGATCCATCGATCTTCTGCCCACCGGCACCGCCGGTGCCGCCGTCGATCTTGAGGCCGCCAGCACCGCCGCCAGTGCCGCCGTCGATGCCACCACCGGAACCGCCCTTGCCGCCATCGATCCCAATCCCGGTACTGCCGCCGGTGCCACCGTCGATGCCAACGCCAGCACCGCCCGCGCCGCCACCGATGCCACCGCCACCGCTAGCTCCGCCGACCGCGCCATCGACGCCTGCCCGGCCACCAGTTCCGAGCATCGACCCTCCGACGCCCGGTGATCCATCATATCCGCCGCCTGTGGGCGCGTCCTTCTTGACAGAAGCATCGTTGCTACTGGCAGTGGAACCACCGCAGCCTGAGACCCCGAGCGCGGCAACCGCAGCGCACGCCAACCACAACCTAGGTGCGCAGAGAGCCGAAGCGAGCTTACGCGTGTTCATGAACCGTCCTCCAATGTTGTTCAGATCAAACCCATTGATTAGTGCCCCCAGGTCACCCACACCTTCATCTGGCGGCCTGGCAACGACATAGTTAGTCTAGATGCATTATCCACGACGCAATGTAGCGAGGGGATAGTAGTCCCGTCTGGGAGTCTTCTCAACCAAGGAACCACTTTCCATGACGCCAATCGACAAAATGCGAATCCCGGCGTGCTGGCGGCAAAACACAAGCTTGAGCTTGCCCGAGTTGCAGGTGGAGATTGGAGACGATCCGGCTGATGCAAGCGAACCGCGCCCGCCGAACCAATTGGTGCAAGATGCGCCCCTGAGTGGCCTCGATCACGCCCCTGCGTGGTCTGGATCGGCTGATGAGTCGCCAACAAGGAACTGGTAGAGTTCACGGAATGGACCGAGGCCACATGGAGCGAAGCTGCAAACCATGGCTACCTTTGACGTGGGCACCCCTTGTGCTGCTTCTGTTCGCCGGCTGCGTGTCTCTTACCCCGCCCTGGGATCAGTCCGCGGACGCGCAGCATGAGGCCGGCCCTGGGCTTGGTGGGTCGGCGACCGGTGGAGCGACAGGTGCGATCGGAAGCGGTGGTGTTTCAGGCGGCAGCGACGCCATCCTGCCGATTGACTCTCCGGCAAAGGGCGGAGCGGGCGGAACCATCGATGGTCCGTCGGCTATCCTCGACGGGCCTACTGCCGGCGGGGCGACGGGATCGATCGATTCGCCCCTGGTCGGGAAGGAAGCAGGGAGCCTCGCAGGAATGGACGGGAATGTCGACGATGGCACTGGTGGTGCCGGCGATACCACCATCGATTCGCCGATTGGTGGCGCCGACGGCACTCGTCGCGACGGCTCGTTGGATGTGGACATCGGCGGGAGAGACGGCGCCAGCACGGGCGGCAGCGGCACCGGCGGCAGTGTCACCGGCGGCGCGACTGGCACCGGCGGCAGCGGTATCGGCGGTGCGACTGGCACCGGCGGGAGTGCCACTGGCGGCAGCGGCACAGGCGGTGCGATTGGCACCGGTGGCGCGGGTGGCGTGTCTACGGTGGGCCTTGTCGCCTACTACCCGTGCGACCAAACTGCCGGCCCAACGCTTTCCGATCTCTCGGGCAACGGTCGCAACGCCACCTTGGTGACCGGCACGGGCGGAAGTGGTGGCTACACCTTCGCGACGGGCAAGGTGAACAACGCCCTTGATCTCGTCAAGGCCAGCCAAGGCTACGCGAGCATCGCCAACAGCGGTCTGTCCGGTGCGACCGAGATGACCATCGCGGCTTGGGTTTACCTCAACACGAGCTCCAACTGGCAGCGAGTCTGGGATTTCGGCACGAGCTCCACCAGCGCCTACATGTTCGTAGCGACCACGAACAACCTGACCAATGTTGTTAGGTTCACCATCAGCCTCAACGGCAACACCTCAGGCGCCGAGCAAATTGTCGACGGGAAGTCGCCGCTGTCAACCGGGACGTGGACACACGTGGCTGCTGTGCTGGGTTCGACTGGAGCTGTGCTGTATGTCGACGGGGTGCAGGTCGGCGCAAATACCGCGGTCACGCTACGCCCGAAGGACCTCGGCAATACTCCCAACAACTACGTCGGGCGCTCGCAGTATTCGACGGATCCTTACCTGGATGGCGATATCGACGAGTTCCGTGTCTACAGTCGCGCCTTGTCTGCGGCGGAAATCCAGGCGCTCTACACCTATACGGGCACCTGAGCCTGCGTTTCGCCAGCTCCTCGTATCTGATGGCACCATCTGCGCGGGCGCTGAGGTAGAGTCGGCGGCATGAGCGATAAGCAGACGCACGACAAGCACATCCTGATGGTCGTCATGGCAGGGGGTTGGCGCCGACTGCGCCGCAGTCGCCTCGCCCGGACAGCATGGGCCGGGATAGTTGGCATCCTGGTGCTGGGTTACGGGGCTGCCAGTCTGGCCGGACCGCTTGACGATTCTGGCGCCAAGGCCGTGGTTAGATTCGAGCCGCTCCCCACTCCCCCGCCGATCCTCCAGGGCCGCCTGCAAGAGGCGGCCAGCCCCATCCATGTCGCCGGGTCACCGCAGGGCACCCTCTATGCCACCACGGACAAGGCTGGCAAGGCCCGAGTATGGCTCATGCGCAACAATGCCATCGTCGCGGATCTCACGGCACCTGCCTCGCGGGAGCACATGAATGTCGACTGGCCAGGAACATTCGCCTTCTGGCTGGGCAGCCTTCCGGTGGTAGCCATCTCTTGGAAATTCGCGCCCAGCGCCTACGGGATCGAGGATTTGGGCTTCTGGGCCGTGGAAGGCGGCGGGCGGTTTCTTGGCGGTCTCCCGCAAAGTACCCGGAGTCCCTGCAAAGCCGGTGAAGCCCCCAGCAAAGATTGCGTTAGGTGCGGTGCCTCGGGCGTTACCCCCATCGATGCGCGGCTTGCCGGGGTGGAGCAGGACCGCGCTCGGTTTGTGCAACAACTAGCCGCCGCCTGGTACTACTACTTCGACGCCGCGGCAGAAACCTTCGAGCAAGACTACCTGCTCACAGCGAAGGGGCTTGTCCCCGACGGCCCGGCCCGCCGCACACGCAACACGATTCCCCTGCCACAAGCCCGGGAGCGCGCAAAGGGGCTGCTGCACGACTACTTCGCGCTGGCCAAGAGCCAGAGTAGAGAGTCGATCGCGCCCGAGTTCCTGACCTGTTTCCAGCAGCTCGTCGACCTCGCGCCCCAGTTCGCCAAGGGGCACTACAATGTCGGCTGCATGCAAGCCTTGCTGGGCAACCACAAAGAAGCCGTTACTTCCGTCATGAAGTCGCTCGCCCTCGATCCCAAGTATCGCAAGGTCGCCCGCAAGGATCCGGACTTGGAGAGTGTGCGCGACGACACCGAGTTAGCTCGCGTGCTCGGTGAGCCCGTGAAGTAGAGCTCTCCCATCCGAGGAAAATGCGTCCCGCTCCTCCTCGCCTCGAACCACCCCGAGTTCTGGACACGTCATCAGGTACCGCACCGGCAGCTCACGCCTTCGGCAGATTGTAGAACCCAGGTCGCGGGCCGCGCTATACTGCGGCGCCATGGATACAATGATGCGCAGAATGTTCGCTTCCCTGGTGCTCGGCATCGTCGTGTTCGCCGGCAGTGCCTGTACCGTTTTCGTGCAGATCCCCAACACCCCTCGCCTGCAAGGATTGAGCGAGGGGCAGGTCTTTTCCATGGCGCCGCCGCCCGAGTGGCCGGTGCCCCAACCCGATAACCCCGCCATCGCGCCCGTCGACGTCGCCTGCGGCGTCGGCCCGCTGCCAACCAATGGCTATCTCTACGCGGCCGTCAGCGTGCGCGGCCGGCCACCGACCGGCCCCCTGGCACCGCTCAACGTCGCGCTGGTGCTGGACCGCTCGGGCTCCATGGCTGGCGACCCCTTCCGCAACATGGTGGGCGCGGCCGAGACCTTCGTGAACCAACTGCGCGACGGCGATCGCGTCTCGGTCATCGCATTTTCCGATGGCGTCTACGAGGCCGTGCCGCCCATCGTGATCGATCCGAACACGCGCGGTGCGGCCGTGGCCAGCATCCGCGGCCTGCGCGACGGCGGCGGCACCAACTTTTCGGGCGGACTTCTGGCCGGCCTTTATGAAGTCTTCAGCGCCTTCCAGTACTGGCAGCTCAACCAGGTCATTCTCTTCTCCGACGGACAGCCCAACATCGGCATCACCAGCTCAAGCGAATTGGCCCGCATCGCCGAGCGCGCCGCCGAGCACGGAGTCAGCGTGACCACCATCGGCTTCGGCATGGAGCACGACGAGCTGCTCATGCAGGGCATCGCCGACGCCTCGGGCGGCTACTACTACTACGTGGACAAGCCGGGCGACTTCTCGCAAATCTTCCAGCGCGAGGCCGGCGCCATCCTGCGCACCGCCGCGCGCGGAGCCGAGGTCGCATTCACCATTCCCTTCGGCGTCCAGGTCGAGGACGTCATCGGCTACGACTACATCATTTCGGGCGGTACCTTGTGGGTTCGCATGGGCAGCGTCCCGCACGGCGAAGAACGCTACGTCGTGATCAAGATGCGCCCCGGCGCGCATGGCACCATGCCCATGAACATCGTGTACGCCGATCTGGCTCGCCGTGGTCGATTCTTGGTTCCCTGCAGCCCGAGATCCGACGCCAAGCGCGGCGGCAGCGACGCCTGGGCGCTGGAGCTGGCCGGCCGGGCCGAGGCCGCCTGGGGCATGCAAGAGGCCATGGCCTGGGCCGACGCCGGCAGCGAGGTGTTCGTGATCTCGCAGCTCGGCCACACCCGCGGCATCATCGCCGGCATGCGCGACGTGCTCGGGCAGCAGGCCCTGGCCGAGGAGGACAAGATGCTTCTCGGCGCGCAGGTGGATCTGGGCCTCAATGTC
Source organism: uncultured delta proteobacterium (assembly GCA_963723955.1). Lineage (GTDB taxonomy): Bacteria > Myxococcota_A > Polyangia > Fen-1088 > Fen-1088 > Fen-1118. The sequence continues at coordinate 221,209 of CAVRSU010000008.1, read as the reverse complement.
GCCCAAGGCGCCAAGAAGTCCTTCCTCAGCGGCGGTGTCAGCGGGCTGATGAACTTCGGCGCCCAGCAGGCGGTCAGCAACGCCACGACCGCCGTGATCTACAATGTGGATCAGTCCTTCCGTGTGCGAGTGCGCCCGACCGTGGCCGTCACCTTCCAGGGCGCCGCCGGCACCCGCTACGTCGCGCACGGCACCACCTACAAGCCGCGCGATCGCGACGCCAGCATCCGCTTCAAGCGCGCGCGCTGGAAGAGCTACGAAATGATGCGCGTGCGGCCGCAACGCTAGTCAACCTTCGCCGAGGAGAACCATGACCCATCGAGCGCTGGCTTCCACCATCGCCGTGTTGACCATCGCGGGCGCGCTAGCGTGCGGCTGCAAGAGCAAGAGATCCCCCGATGCCGACAAATTGGTGATCGTCAAGGCCGTGTGGGGCGACTTGCGGAACGGACACACCGCGGATGTCACGCCAATCGTGGCAAGAATGGCAAAGAACAACGCTCTGAGCATTCAAGCAATCCCCGGTCTTCTGGGCGATCCGGCCTCGATGATGCTCAAGCAACTGCTAGTCGAATGGGGCAGGAACGGCAAGGTCGCGCAGAAGCATGTTTCGGAAGGTGAAACCCTGACCATCCGAGCAGACGAGGAACCCTCGAACCACCGCTTGGTCATACGCAAGGCCGTCTACGGCAGCTTGGCAACCGAAAAGACCATCGACGTGACAAAGAACGTTTCTGACATGGTGGTCGACAACTCGTTGTCAGTCGTTCCGCACAACGGCCTCTTCGGCGATCCCGCCGAAAACCAATTCAAGCAACTCCAGGTGGACTGCACGTTTGACGGCGTGGCCTTGTCGAAAACTGTAGACGAATACCAGACGCTGAAGATTCCAGAAACCGCGCAATAGGATCCGTAGTCCCGCGTAGCCGCAGAAGGTCGTGGCCGCGGCGTGAATGTCTTTCTATGAACTTGGACGTACTTCTACGTAGTTGACGGCCATCCTTGGGGGATGTAGAGCACTCGGGTGACCGAGGGACGGACGATTGACGACCGATTGATGACCATCAAGCAGCTTGCCGGCTACTTGAATCTCAACGAACGAACCGTGCTGCGCCTGGTGACCGACGGGGCGCTGCCGGGCGTGAAGGTCGGCAACCAGTGGCGCTTTCGCAAGGCCATGATCGACACCTGGCTGGACGATCAAATGCTGGGCGTGACCCCGCGTCTTATCGACGAGCCCAAGCCCGTGGTTTCCCCGCGTGCCATGTTGGAGCTTTCCAGCTGTTTCGAGCTGTCGCACATCCTGCCCGAGATGACTGCGACGAGTAAGAACGGCGCCATCGAAGAGCTGGCCGGCGTCACCGCGGATTTGGGGCTGGTGCGCGACAAGACCTGGTTTATCGGGGCGCTTATCGAGCGCGAGAACATCATGCCGAGCGCCACGGGCAACGGCGTCGCCTTCCTGCACACGGTTCGCCGCAATCCCCAGCAGGTCGTTCGTCCGTTCATGGTGCTCGGCCGTTCCAAAGAGGGAGTCGACTTCGATGCGCTCGACGGCAAGCCCACGCACCTGTTCTTCGTGCTGGGATTGAAGATGAACGAGCTTCACTTGCCCTGGTTGGCCAAGTTGGCCAGCATGTTCGCGACTCGGCAATCCGTAGAGCCGCTGCTGGCCGCGCGCAACCCCAAGGCCATCTACGACGTCATCGCCGCCAGCGAGCGGCGCCTGAAGATGGCGCCGCCCTAGCCATGCGCGACGGGGTGTCGAGCCTTGACTCTGTCGTAAGAGTACGTAGACTTACGTCAAAATTCGAAGAAGTACGTCCGTAGGAGTCCCGATGTTCATGGATCCTGAAAGTCTGCCGAACGGAACAAGATGCACCTGACCGTTGCAGACGTGGCAAAGCTGCTTCGTATGCCCCCCAAACAGATTTATCGCTGGATCGACGAGGGCGAGCTCGACTGCAACTGGTTCCACGATCAGCCCCGCTTCAACCGCACCGAGTTGCTCGAATGGGCGACGGCGCGGCACATGCCCATCGCGGTCGAACAGTTTCTCGACGATGAGGACGACGACTCGGGCTTCCCGACCTTGGTGGCCTGCCTTGGCGCGGGCGGTATCCATCACCACATCGGCGGCATCGACCGGCCCTCCGTGTTGCGCGCGGTGGTGGACGTGATGCAACTGCCCGAGATCGAGAAGGAAACCCTGGTGCAGGTTCTACTGGCGCGCGAGGCCACGGGCTCGACCGGTATCGGCAACGGCATCGCCATTCCACACGTGCGCCACCCCATCGTCATGGGGGGAAGCGCGGCATCGATCTCGCTCTGTTTTCTGGAGCGGCCCGTGGATTTCTGCGCCATCGACAGCAGCCCGATTCACACGCTCTTTCTCATGATCAGCACCACGGTGCGCGGGCATCTGCATACCCTGGCGAAATTGAGCACCGCACTTCGAGATCCGGGTTTCGAGGACGCGATCCTTCGCCGCGCATCGGCGGAAGTGATTCTGCGCGAGGCTGGGCGGGTCGAGGCGGCACTGCCGCTTCCGACCCGCGACTGACGATGGGCTTTCTAGTTTTGTCATGACCGATTGGCTCGTCGTCGCAGGAACGATCTTGGCCGCTGCGAGCGGCGTCCCGGGGTTGTGGGACGATCGAAAAGGCGGCAAGGGCGAGCAGGCCGCCACCGTCCTCATGGTTCTGGGTGCCTTGTGTGGTATCGCCGGCGCGGTGCTGGCCATTGCCAACCCGTCTGCCGGGATCGACCTGGGTTGGCCAGTGCCGGGCGGCCGTTTCGCCATTCGCATCGACGGCATTTCCGCGCCTTTCATCGTCCAGATCTTTCTCATCTCCGCCCTGGGATCCGTGTACGGGCTCGGCTATTGGAAGCAAGCCGAGCACCCGCGTGACGGCAGAAAGCTGCGCCTCTTCTACGGGCTCCTCACTGCGGGCATGGCGCTGCTGGTGTGTGCACGCAACACCATGCTGTTCATGGCGGGCTGGGAAATCATGGCGCTGGCGGCGTTTCTCAGTCTGGCGGCACAAGACGATCAGCGCACGGTGCGCGAGGTCGGCTACGTGTACATGGTGGCCACGCGCTTGGCCACGCTGTGCCTTGTCGCCATGTTCGCCGTGCTGTTCGTGGCCACGGGAACGTTCGACTTCGCAGCCAGCGGCCCCATCGGCCCCGGCGCGGCCAACGCCATTCTGATCCTCGCGCTTGTCGGTTTCGGCCTCAAGGCCGGCGTGATGCCCATGCATGTCTGGTTGCCCGGTGCCCACGCCAATGCGCCCAGCCACGTCTCGGCTCTCATGTCGGGCGTGATGATCAAGATGGGAATCTACGGCTTGGTGCGCGTGTTCTCTCTGTTCCCGCATCCACCCCTGTGGTGGGGACAGCTCGTCTTGCTCTTCGGCGGCGTGTCCGGAGTCCTCGGCGTCGCCTTCGCCATCAGCCAGCACGATTTCAAGCGTCTGCTCGCCTACCACAGCGTAGAAAACATCGGCATCATCTGCATGGGCCTCGGCGTGGCCTTGCTCGGGCGCTCGCTCGGCAACGGCGCCCTCGTCGCGCTGGGCCTGGGCGGGGCGATGTTGCACGTGTGGAACCACGGCCTGTTCAAGGGCCTGCTCTTCTTGTCGGCCGGGTCGGTCCTGCACGCGACCCACACGCGTGAGATCGACGAGCTCGGCGGCCTGGCCAAGCGCATGCCGTGGACGGCCCTCGGCTTTCTCGTTGGTGCCGTGGCGATTTGCGGTCTGCCGCCGCTCAACGGATTCATCAGCGAGCTCCTGGTCTATCTCGGGCTCTTCCGCTCTGCGGCCTTGCCCCAGGGTACGCTTTGGCTGTCCGGCGCCCTGGGCGCACCCGCGCTGGCGCTCATCGGCGCTTTGGCCCTCGCTTGTTTCGTGAAGGTCCACGGCGCCATGTTCCTCGGCGAGCCGCGCTCCGAGCGGACGACCGGCGCCACCGAATCGAGCCGCTTCATTCTTGTTCCCATGGCTGTGCTGGCTGGGCTCTGCTTTCTGGTCGGTTTGCTGCCTTGGGTAATCGCGCCCTTACTTGATAAGGCGATTGTGGCGTGGGCGCCCGAATTGTCTAGGCAACGACTTGCAGTGCTTGCGCCGCTTGGCTGGGTTTCGATTCTCGGCGCTCTGCTGCTCGTCGCCCTGCTCGTCGCCGCGGCGCTGGTCCGCCGCAACCTGCGCAAGAATCCAGCCGACAGAGTGGGCACCTGGGATTGTGGCTACGTGGCGCCAGGCCCGACCATGCAGTATTCGTCCTCGTCTTTCGCGCAGACCTTGGTGGGCTTGTTTTCCTGGGCCTTGCGCCCCAAGGTCAGCAGACCCGACACGCGCGGACTGTTTCCACACCCCGAGGCCTTCACCAGCAACGTGGCCGATGTCGTTCTCGACAGCATCTTGATCCCCGCCGCCCAACTGGGCAGCCGAGCCGTGCGCTGGTTCAGGTGGGTCCAACGCGGAAGCATGCAGGCCTACCTGCTCTACATCCTCCTCACCTTGCTCGTGCTGTTTTTCTGGCGATAGAGGACGTCTTGAACAAGATCCACTTCACCATCCACGCTGCCCTGCTGCTGGCCATGCCGCTGCTCCTGCTCGGAATCATCGGCAAGACCAAAGCCGCCTTTGCCGGCCGGGTTGGGCCGCCACTTTTGCAGCCCTACTTCGACGTGCTCAAGCTTCTGCGCAAGGGCTCGGTGTTCAGCCGAACGACGACCTGGGTCTTCAAGGCCGGGCCGGTGGTTGGCCTCGTGACCGCCCTGTTCGCGGCCACCCTCGTCCCTCTGGGCGGACATCTGGCGCCCGTCTCGTTCGAAGGCGACCTGGTGCTCTTCGCCTACCTCTTCGGGTTGGGACGCTTCTTCACAGTGGCCGCGGCCTTGGATACCGGCTCGGCCTTCGAAGGCATGGGCGGCGCCCGCGAAGTGACCTTCTCTTGCCTGACCGAGCCCGCGCTCTTCTTCGGACTCATCGTCCTGACCCGTCTTTCCGGCTCGCTCTCGCTGTCGACCATGATTGGCCCGGGGCTGGGCGCGGCGTGGCGCCACGGCGGCGCATCCCTGGTCTTGGTCGGCTTCAGCCTGTTCATCATTTTGCTGACCGAAAGCTGCCGCATTCCCGTCGACGATCCCAACACCCACCTGGAGCTGACCATGATCCACGAAGTCATGGTGCTCGACCACGGCGGCCCGGCGCTGGGGCTGATCGAATACGCATCGGCCCTGAAACTGTTCATCTTTGGCTCGCTCGTGGTTCGCATCGCCATTCCCTACAGCGGGAATCCCTGGGCCAGTTGGGGCGTTTTTGCCACCGGCATGGTCCTGCTCGCCGTGCTCATCGGTGTAGTGGAATCGACCATGGCCAGGCTGCGTATGGCCCAAGTCCCGATTTTCCTTTTGGCCGCATGCCTGCTTTCCGCGCTGGGCATCGTTTTGGTCGCGAGGTAAGCAGCCCATGCACCATCTTATTGGTCCCCTGCTCGTCGTTGTTCTGCTCTTCAACCTGTTCCTGCTCGGCACTAGCCGATTGCAGGCTGTGGTCAATGCCTCCGCTGGGCAAGGCGTGATCCTGGGCATCCTCACCTTGTGCGTGCACGAAGGATTCAGCACGTGGATGGTGCTCATCACCATCGGAACGATTCTGGTCAAGGGCGTGCTGATTCCCGGCATGCTCTTGCGCGCGATCCGCGACGCGGCCATCCGCCGCGAGATTGAGCCCTTCATCGGGTTTCTGCCCTGCCTGCTGCTCGGCGCGCTGGGCACCGGCGCATCGTTGGTCTTTGCCGGAACCTTGCCACTGGCCAAGGAGCACGTCGGCTCGCTCTTGGTTCCGGCCGCCATGGCCACGGTATGGACGGGGTTTCTCGTGCTCACCACCCGGCGCAAGGCCATCAACCAAGTCGTCGGCTATCTGGTGCTCGAAAACGGCATTTACATCATGGGCCTCACCCTTCTGCACGCCATGCCCTTCATGGTCGAGATGGGGGTTCTGCTCGACTTGTTCGTCGGTATCTTCGTCATGGGCATCATTCTCAACCACATTCGCCGCGAATTCTCGTCGCTGGACACGGCGCACTTGAGCGCACTCAAAGAGTAGCCGCCGATGTTGCTGGTACAGGTTCTGATTCCATTGCTCTTGGGCGGACTGGCTTTCGCCGTCCGATCCAATTTGAAGCGCCCCTGGCTCTTGCCCTTGGGCGGCGCCGCCCACCTCGCAGGCACGTGCGCCATCTTGCTCGGCAAAGCGCCCGCCGCGGACGGCGCCTGGCTTGGGCTCGATCCGCTGAACAAAGTGGTGCTCGGCTTTCTGAGCCTGCTCTTCTTCCTGTGCTCGGTGTATGCGCGCGGCTATCTCGTTCTGCGCCCTAACCAACCCAACCGCATCTTCACTGCCAGCCTGCTCGCCTTTCTCGGCATGCTGACCCTGGCGGTCGAGGCACAGCACCTGGGGCTCATGTGGGTGGCTGTTGAGATCATGCACCTTGAGCTCGGCGCCGCTGCTCTATTTCAACCAGAATCCCCGCTCGCTCGAAGCCACCTGGAAGTACATGCTCATTGGTTCCGTGGGAATTGCCTTGGCGCTGCTGGGCTCCTACTTTCTCGCTTACTCTGCCCTTCACGGAGGCATGAGCACCTCGCTGTTCTTCCCCGATCTGGTGCGCGAGGCGCCCCATCTGTCACATCCCTGGTTGCGCTCGGCCTTCATCCTGCTGTTCGTCGGCTACGGCACCAAGATGGGCCTGGCCCCCATGCACTCGTGGAAACCCGATGCCTACGGCGAAGCCCCTGGGCTCGTCGGGGCGCTGATGGCGGGCGGACTCACGACGGCCGCTTTCCTCGCGGTACTGCGCTTCTTTCAGATCTGCACGGCGGCACACGACGTGGCCTTTGCCCGCAGCATGATGGTGACCCTTGGCCTCTTCTCCATGGCGGTGGCCGCGGTGTTCATGGTCCGCCAGCGCGACTACAAGCGCATGCTCGCCTACTCCAGCGTCGAGCACATGGGCATTCTGGTGCTCGGCATCGGCATCGGCGGCGCGGGCATTTTCGGCTCCTTGCTCCACCTCATCAACAACGGTCTGACCAAGGGCGTGCTGTTCTTGGCCGCAGCCAACATCCACCGCTGCTATGGCAGCAAACGAATCGAGGACGTCAGTGGTGCCATCCGTCGCCTGCCGGTCACCGGCGCGCTCTTCCTGGCCGGCTTCTTCGCCATCACCGGCTCGCCCCCCTTCGGCCCCTTCTTCAGCGAATTCACCATTCTGCGTGCCGCCGTCGCGGCCGGGCGTTTCTGGATTGCCGGACTGTTCCTGCTCATGCTTTTCGTCGTGTTCGTAGGCATGAGCTCGACTGTGTTCGCCGTGGTTCAAGGCGAGCCCTCGGCCAAGGCCGCCGCCAGCACCTACAAGGACAACTTCTTCACCCTCGCCCCCATCATCGTGTTCTTGAGCTTGGTGTTGCTGCTCGGCGTGTACGTGCCACCACCGCTTAGCCACGCACTCCACCAGGCAGCTGGCTTCATCGAGATGAATCCATGAGCACCCACTGGCTATCGTTGCGCAACGGGATCGCGCTGCCAATGCACCAAGTCCCGCAACTTCCCTTCACCGAGCTGCGCCAGGCCGTCATTGCCGCGCCTTCGCACAATCGGCGCGTGGTCGCCATGTTTGGCCGCCCCACCGGCAATGTCATCGAACTCTTCGTCGTGCTCGCCTCGGACAACCATGGCCTGCTCGAAGCCGCACGGACCGCGGTCGGCGGAAGGACCTTCCCGTCCATGACTCCGGAGTGCCCGCAAGTGCATCTTTTCGAGCGCGAGCTGGGCGAGCAGTGGGGGCTGGTTCCCGAAGGACACCCCTGGTGGAAGCCGGTGCGTTTTCACGACGGCTACCGGCCAGGGCCCGACGCCTTTGACCGCCCAGACAGCAAGGACGGCGAACCCCGCGTGGTGGGCGTGACCGACTTCTACCGCGTCGAGGGCGAGGAAGTTCACGAAGTGGCCGTGGGCCCCGTGCATGCGGGTGTCATCGAGCCCGGCCACTTTCGCTTCCAGTGCCATGGTGAGCACGTCTTCCATTTGGAAATCTCCCTCGGCTACCAACACCGCGGCATCGAGAAGACCCTGGCCGGCGGCCCGGGCAAACGCACCATCCATCACATGGAAACCCTGGCCGGCGACACCACGGTTGGGCACGCCAGCGCCTACTGCCAGGCCCTCGAGGGCCTGTCCGCTTGTCGCCCCTCCGCGCGCGCGCTGGCCTTGCGCGGGGTCGCCCTCGAGCTCGAACGCCTGGCCAATCACACCGGCGACCTCGGCGCCTTGGCCGGCGACATCGGCTATCTGCCCACGGCTTCGTTCTGCGGACGACTGCGCGGCGACTTCCTCAACATCACCGCGCTCCTGTGTGGCAGCCGTTTCGGGCGCGGTTTGATTCGCCCAGGAGGCGTCGGCTTCGACGTCGACCAAGCGCGCGTGGCGCAGGTGCTGGAACGACTCGAGGCCGCCTACCGAGACGTGCACGGTGCCGCCAAACTGCTATGGCAAACCGGCTCGGTGCAAGCGCGCTTCGAGGACGTGGGCAAGGTCAGCGAAGAAACCGCCCGCGACCTTGGACTGGTCGGACCCGCCGCGCGCGCGTGCGGCCTGCGCCGGGACGTGCGCACGCACCACCCCTTCGGCATCTTCCAGTTCGTGCACATTCCCATCTCCACCTTCCACACCGGCGACGTGTTCGCACGCGCCTTTCTGCGTTGGCTGGAGATAGAGCGTTCGGTTCAATTCCTGCGCACGCAGTTGAAAGAGCTTCCCGTGGGCGCCGCGCGCGTGGATTGCCCAGCGCCCAAACCCGATCATTTCTGCGTCTCCCTGGTGGAAGGCTGGCGCGGCGAGATCTGCCACGTGGCCATGACAAACCCGCAAGGACGATTCGCGACCTACAAAGTCGTGGATCCCTCCTTTCACAATTGGGCGGGCCTCGCCATGGCCTTGCGCGACCAGCAGATCTCGGACTTCCCCATCTGCAACAAGAGCTTCAACCTCTCCTATTGTGGGCATGATCTTTAGGAGCTTTGACCCATGCTGAAAATTCTCGCTGAACGTTGGCGGCAAGGTCACCGGACCTCGCGTTTTCCCAAGGAAGCACCGGTATTGTCCGACCGCTTTCGCGGCTTGCCTGTCATCGACGCCAGCAAGTGCCCAGACGGCTGCCACGCTTGTGCTGATACCTGCCCCACCGATGCCATCGCCATCGCTGCCGGAGCTCCCATCGTCGATCTGGGTCGCTGTCTCTTCTGCACCGACTGCGCGCAGGCCTGCCCAACCGGGGCCATCCACTGCGGGCCAGACTATCGCCTGGCCGGCAATACCCGCCAGGCATTGATGGTCAGCGGAGGCGAGGCCGTACCAGCCCACGCCTTGGAGGCGCGACTGTTGCGACTGTTCGGTCGCTCGCTCAAGCTGCGCCAGGTGAGCGTAGGCGGTTGCAACGCCTGCGAGGCCGACATCAACGTGCTCGGCACCTTGGTTTTCGATCTCGGCCGCTTCGGCATCCAGGTCGTGGCCTCACCGAGGCACGCCGACGGCCTTATCGTGACTGGCCCGGTCAGCGAGAATATGAAGCTGGCGTTGCAGAAGAGTTACGACGCCCTCACCCCGCCCAAGATCGTCATTGCCGTTGGCGCTTGCGCCATTTCGGGCGGGCCGTTCATCGATCATCCTGAAGTACACAACGGCGCCGACAGCGTGGTGCCCGTGGATCTCTATATTCCCGGCTGCCCGCCGCACCCGTACACGATCCTCGACGGGCTGTTGCGGCTGGTAGGACAGCTTGAAGAGAAGCAAGGGAAGATCTAAGTCGTCACCATGCCCATCAACAACCTTCAAATCTTTGGAACCAAGAAGTGCCCCGATACGCGCAAGGCCGAACGCTTCTTCAAGGAGCGTCGCGTGTCCTACCAACCGATCGATTTGGCGCAAAAGGGACCATCCGCGGGTGAATTGCGCAAAATCGCCGATGCCGTCGGCGGCATGGACAAGCTGATCGACCGCGAGGGCCGCCGCTATGTCGATCGCGGCCTGAAGTATGCCGCGCCCACCGAACCGCGCATCGAAAAGATCCTACTCGACGATCCCTTGCTGTTGCGCACGCCCATCGTGCGTGCAGGGGATCGGGCGACCGTTGGCTACGACGACCAAACCTGGCTGCGCTGGTTGGCAACGGAGTAGTTGGGCTAGCTCTGGAATCCCGGCAGAATCATGTGGGCCAGCCGGGCAGGATTTCGCACGCCTTGCTCGGCCATCCATCCATTGGACCGGGCGAGGAGCTCCTCGCCACGACTTCCCCCCACGATTTCACCCAGCCACCTTCGCCCAGACTCGGCCAGCAGATTGGCCCCGGCGGCTTCGGCAGTTGCGACGGCATGCTCCAGCTTGGCAAAGCCAGCGGCGCGGTCAGCTTGCGGCGAGAGCCAGCACACGCCAGCCTCGATGGTGGCTCCCATGGCCACCCCAGTCTGATGATCGGACTTGCGCAAGAAGCTCACGCTCCGCCGCGCCTGGCGGAAGAACGGGGCTCGATCGGCTTCGGGAACAGCCTCGGCCATGGCCAGCGCGATGCGGGCCCAGAGCCAGGCATATTCCAGCCGGATCCCGTTGATTTTGAGCATCGCTGAACGCCGAATTTTCGAGTCCTCGGCCGAAATGGCAGCAAACGCCACCTGGGGTTGCCCGGCGTAGAGCGCCTGTTCACAACGCGCAAACAGGTGCGTGAAGTGTTGGAAGAGATACCTGTCGCCCGGCCACGCTTCCAAGATCCCCTCGATGTCCTTGCTGGCCCGCGCGCAGTCGTCGCGGATGAGCCACACAATGGAGTGGTACGTGCGCAAGCTCGTCGACAGGTAGCGGTCGCCCGTGCGATCCGCATCGGCCGTGTAGCGATCGAATCGCTCGCACAGTTCGCGAAGACGCCCCGCCATGCGCAGGGAGTAGCTTGCGAAAATGCGCGTGGTGGCGACCTCCCAGTTGACGCCGTGGCAATGACTGAGGAAGTACTGCTCCACGGCGGTGAGCTCGGTGCGGGCCGCTTCCCATTCGCCGGAGAAGTAGTGAACCACGCCACGGCACATTTTGGTCAAGCCGATAGCGTGGGGGTCCGACGAACGCCGCGCCAGCACCTCGGCCTTGGATAGGAGCTGCATGGAGAAGCCAAAATGGGATCTCCCAATCGCCGCGACTTGTCCCGCCAGCATGGAAAGCCCCTGGGATACGCGGTGGATGTCGCCGGTCTTGAGAGCCAACATCAAGAAGCGCAGCAGGAAATCGTCGGCGTGAAGAATGTCCACGACACCAAGGCCGATATTCACGGACCACAGGACATCGAGCAGGCGTCGGTTCTTGGCGGAAATGCTCGACGCCGGCCGCTCGACGAAGTTCGTCCCGCGCAGACGCAGCCACAACAAACGCGATGCCACCGATAGGAACGCGCGCCGTGGGCTCGGCGACAGGCGAAGTCCGACCTGCTTGAGCACATCCTTGAGCGCTTCGAGCCCCTGCGCGATCTGGCCCCCACGCAGAAGTTGCTCCGCCGCCAGATGGTGAAAGCGCATGGACTGGGTGCTATCGCTGAACGCCGCGGCCCGCTGATAGGCCTCCGCCGCCAAGCTGGCGTTCCCGTTGCTTGCGCGGCAGTCGCCCAGTGCGTGTAGCAATTCGATCTTCGCCGTGTCATCGGATTCGAGCGCAACCGCGGTCTCGTAGAATTCGGCGGCACGATCGAAAGCCAGCTTGGTGCGCGCCTCGTTGGCCGCATCGTTGGCGTAGCGCTTGGCCCGCTCGTGGTCGTCGGCGGAAAGCCAGTAGCGAGCCAGCCTGTCGGTTCGTTCGTGATCCCACTGCTCGACCGCCTCGGCCAGTTGGCGGTGAAGTTTCCGCACCGTCGACTCGTCGAGGTGGCGCACCACCGCCTCGCGAATGCGATCGTGGTAGGCAACCACGGCGTCTTCACCCTGACGGCCCCTGCGGCTAACCAGGCGCTCCTCGACCAGTGTGGAGATCCCTCTCTCCCACGCCTCAGACCCGAAGGGAACGCCGACGGCGCCCGCAAGAGTCTGTTGCGGCAAGGGATCGCCGGCCACGGCGATGATCTCGAGTAGGCGCTGGCTTTCCTCGGGCAAGGCGTCCACCCGCTTCAGAATCATTCCCTCCACTTGAAAGTCGCTCCCGTCGGGCGATACCGCCAGGCCACCATCCAACACGACCCTGCCGAGGAGGTGTTGCACGAGCTCGACCACGAAGAATGGATTGCCGCGTGCTTCGCCGACGATGGTTTCGGCCATGTGCTGTCTGAGCGCGGGCGTGACCTTGTCGCTTTCGATAAGGTCGTCCGCGAGTGTACGGATGTCGTCGTCCGACAAAGGCCCTAGCGTGATGACTTCCACGCCAGGCTGCGCCTGGACATCGCGCAACAGAGATTTCGCGCTGCCAAGGTTGCCGTCGGTGGGTGGGCGGCAGTTCAGGATGAGTTGCAGGGCGGGCGCCCCCGGTTGCCGCATGAGGGCTCGCAAGAGCGCGAAGCTGTCGAGATCGGCCCATTGCAGATCGTCGATGAAGATGACGATGGGGTGAAGGCGAGCCATGCGCACGAGCAGGTCGCAAAAGGCGCCGAAGGCTTGGTTGCGCAATTCCTTAGCGTCGCGCAGGGGAGGCATGGCGTAGCGTTCGTGCGCGATGAGCTTGAGCCTGCGCAAGACGGGAAAGATCTCGGCCAGGTGCAGGATGCCGTCGGGCAGGACGTAGGACAGATCGTCGTCGCCGAGCTTGGTCAGGTGATGGGTCAAGGAATCGACGACGCTGTCGAACGCCTTGAACGGCAAGGCCTCGCGCTCGTGACAGCGCCCGCGCAAGACAAGTGGGACCGAGGGCACATTGGGCAGCCGCCCCTCGACAAAGGTTTCGACCAGGCTGGTCTTCCCGATACCGGAAGTCCCTTGCACCATGGTGACGGACAGACTGCCTTTGCACATTTCCAAGTAGGCCCGATGCAGTACCTGCAATTCCGCCTGGCGGCCGACCACGCCTTTCATTCCGATCGCCGGGTGTCGGCCGGTTTGGGCCAGAGTGCGCTGGCCGGGAACAACGCCAAGGTGAGCCAGAATTTCCGCGCCAGCTGGACGGCGGGCTGGATCGCGACGGAGCAGCTTCATACAAAGCGCCTGCATCCGATCGTCCGCGAGAGAGACCATCGGGTTGGGCGCGGGTGGATCCTCTGTTTGCTTCTTCAGCAAGACCTCGATCAGCGCCCCCTCGAAGGGGCAGCGCCCCGCAAGCACCTCATAGATCATCGTTCCCACCGCATACCAGTCCGAGGCCGGCAGACACGGTTTCTCCAGTGCCTGCTCGGGTGCCATGTAGGCCGGGGTTCCAAAAATTCCGTCGCCGGACAAACTCTCGCTGTTGACGTTCTTGGCCAATCCAAAGTCCAGAATGACGACCCGACCCTCCTCTGTCACCAGCACGTTCGAAGGCTTCAGGTCGCGGTGAATGCATCCCGCCTCGTGCACAGCGTGAACCCCGGCGCACAACTGCTGCACGGTCTTCATCAAACGTTCGCGGCTGGGCGGCGAGCGAAATTGTCCAAGCAGGTAGTGGTCGAACGGAACCCCCGCCACATACTCCATGGTGAAAAACCACAGCTCGCCCTCCGAGACGAGCTCGTACAGCCTGACCAGGTTCAGGTGGCGAAGATCGGCCAGGGAGCGGAACTCGCGCTTGAAGCGCAAGAGGTCCAGGCCCCCCGAGACGTTGAGGGTCTTGAGGGCGACCTTGGTATCGAGTTGCTTGTCGTAGACAAGGTAGACGCTGCCCATGCCTCCGGTACCGAGGAGACGTATGGGCTTGAATCTCGACGTTCCTGAAAAGTGCATGGCTGGGCGATGTCAGCGCGAGCCGAAGGCGCCGAAACGGTATCACGAATCGTGAGCCAGCACGCACGGGGCCTTCCGGAGGATTGAGCGCTGACCTGGCGTGCAAAGATCGCCTCAAGGGTGTCGGTTGACATTGCCCGCGACCCGTTGGCTAATCGCCGCAAGCGAAGGGGGCGAGTCATGGCGATGATCGAGCGCATCAAAGGTATTTGTCTGAAACCAAAAACCGAGTGGGACGCGATCGCCGAGGAGGAAACCTCGACCGCGGAGCTCTTCAAGGGCTACGCCGTGCCCCTGGCGGCAATTCCGCCGATTGCGGGTTTCATCGGCGGCTCTCTCATTGGCCGCTCGATTCCCTTCATCGGCAGCTATCGCGTGCCGATAGTCAGCGGCCTGGTCATGGCCGTCTTCACCTTCGTCATGGCGCTGGTCGGTGTCTTCATCGTGTCGCTCATCATCAATTATTTGGCGCCGAGCTTTGGCGCCCAGAAGAACAGCGCGCAGGCCCTCAAGGTGGCGGTATACGCCTACACCCCGGCGTGGGTGGCGGGCGTGCTGCAAATCTTGCCCATGCTCGGGCTGCTGGCCATTCTCGCCGGGCTCTATGGGCTTTATCTTCTCTATCTCGGCCTGCCACGACTGATGAAATGCCCGCAAGAGAAGGCCGTCCCCTACACCGCCGTCGTCGTGGTTTGCGCCATCATTCTCGCCATCGTCGTCGCGGCCGTGAGCGCTGGTATCATGGGTATGGGCATGGTCGGTGCGCGCGGTGCCTACGGCGTCCCTGGCCTTGCGGGCGGCCATTCCGCCTCGACCGTCCAGTTCGACAAGGACTCGCCCATGGGAAAGTTGCAGGCCATGGGCCAGGCACTCGAGGAAAACAACAAGAAGATGGAGGCCGCTAGGAAGAGCGGCGATCCCAATGCGCAGGCCGCCGCGGCCATGGCCGGCCTGGGCGCTATCCTCGGCGGCGGCAAGAAGGTCGAGCCCGTCGGAATCGACCAGCTCAAGCCGTTCATCCCCGAAACCTTCGCCGGCCTGGCCAAGCTGAGTAGCAACGCCGAAAAGACCGGCGCCATGGGTATGATGGTTTCCAAGGCGGAGGCCAGGTACGGCGATCGCGCGCAGAAGAATGTTTCGCTCGACATCTCGGATGCCGGCAGCGCGAGCGGCTTGCTCGGTCTGGCTGGATGGATGGGCGTTCAGGGTGAGAAGGAAGACGACAACGGCTTCGAACGAACCCAGAATGTGAATGGCCGCCTAGTCCACGAAAAGGGCTCCAAGCACGACGGTGGCAATGAATTCACCATCGTGCTCGGCGGTCGCTTTATCGTGAGCGCCAAGGGCCGCGGCGTCGATCTCGCCGGGCTCAAGACCGCGGTTGCGAGCCTCGATCTCGGCAAGCTCGAGGCCATGAAGGACACGGGCGTCCAGAAGTAGGTGCACGGACCCGCGAGGGGCAGACGGATCCAGTGGTCCGAAACCGGCGTCTACACGTCGAGCTTGAAGCTCGGCTTGACGTCGGCCGAAGAGACACCGTCCCGCGGGCTCCAGTTCTCGAGTGGCGGTTCGCTCAACACGACGAAGAGATCCCCGGCGCTGACGCCTGCCGCCTCGAAACGGCTGGCGAGCGACTGGTAGAGCTTGCGCTTCGCAGCCGCGGAACGCCCTGGAAACGCGACAATCTCGACCAGCGTGAAGGCCGGCGTGCGATCGTCGGCTACCTCGAACGCGGTGGCGGCGTGCTCGACCAGGATCTGGTGCCGGTCGGCGTCGGGGATCTGAAACGCCTCGACCAGGGCGGCGTGGACGGCATCGAGCAAGCGGCGGTTCTCTTCGGCCGGGCGGCCGGCGCGGCGACTCAATCTGACGAGTGGCATGGGGAAACCTCTACCACAAGATGCGCGATAGAAGCACACGCCGACGCGACGCGTGTTTCCAGATCCGCCGAACTTACGTCGATGGAAGAGGAGTGAGCGATGAGACCCTGCCCCTCCAGCGTTCGGCCAGTATGGCCGGGCGGATCTTTGGTGGCTATCGGTTGGTGACGCCCTTGCGCAGCGGCGGCATGGGCACGGTCTACTATGCCGAGCACACACTCATCGGGCGTCGTGCCGCCATCAAGATTCTGCACCCCGAGGTTTCACGCAACCCCCACGTTCTATCGCGCTTCCTCATCGAAGCTCGCGCGGCCAACGATATCCGCCATCCCAACGTCGTCGAGATCACCGACATCGGACAGTCGGACGACGTGCACTACATCGTGATGAGCTTCCTCGATGGCGAGACTGTCGGCGAGCGGCTGGAAAGAAACAAGATCCTCGACGAAGACGTCGTCGTTCGCATCGTGAGACAGGTCGCCTCGGCTCTGGCTGCGGCCCACGACCGCGGCATCGTGCACCGGGATCTCAAGCCCGAGAATATCTTCTTGCTCAACCATCCCGACTACCCCGACTACGTGAAGGTGCTGGATTTCGGTATTGCCAAGCTGATCGGTCCGCAGGGTCCAGACGCCGTCCGGAACACGATGGCGGGAACCGTGCTCGGCACGCCGGCGTACATGTCGCCCGAACAGTGTCGTCCGGAATCGGAGCTCGACCACCGCAGCGACATCTACTCGCTCGGTATCGTGATGTACGAAATGCTCACGGGCATGGTGCCCTTCCGTTTCGAGGCGCCACCCGACGTGATGCTGGCGCATATGCGGGACAAGCCCGTTCCTCCCATCGACCTCAATCCCAAGCTATCGCAGCACATGAACGCCGCCATTCTGCGCGCGCTGGAAAAGGATCCAGCGCAGCGGTTCGCCAACATGCGCGAGCTGCGGGATGCGATCGAGAGCGCGGTTCGGCCACCATCCCCGACGGTCAAGGGTTCGCCCGCAGAGGAGTCCTTCGAAAAGCGAGAGCAGCGCGAGGCGACCTTTCTCGTGAAGCGCCTGACCGACATCATCCTCAAGCGGCTCGAAAGCGACAACCTGCTCGTACCGGCCATGCCGGCCATCGCGGTTCAGTGCATGCGACTGCTCGACGATCCCAATCAAACCTTCAACAACGTGAGCAAGCTCATCAGCAAGGATCCCGTGCTGGCCTCCCGCGTGCTTCGGCTAGCCAACAGCGCTGCCTTTCCGGGCAGGTCGCAAGTCACCACTCTCGATCAATCCATCGCACGCATGGGCACCGAGGGACTGAAGCTGGCCATCTGCCACTACTCGATGTACCAGGCTTTCTCTTCCAAAGACGAGCGCATTCAAGCGGCCTTTCAAGGCATCTGGGAGCATTCGCTGGCGGTGGCTTTGATCGCGAAGGAAATTGCCGGACAGCTTGAGGGTTCCGGTGGCGCCCATCCGGACACGCTGTATCTGGCGGGCTTGCTTCACGATGTGGGAAAACCTGTGGTCGCCGCGCTGCTCTTGGAAGCCGAGAAATTGATGTCCGTGCACAAGTCCTCGGTGCCGTGGATAGGTCACGCGGTCTGGCGCCAAGTGGTGGATTGATCGCACCGCAACGTCGGCGTTGCGCTGGCCCGACGTTGGAATCTGCCGCCCGCCATCGGCGACGCCATCGAGAAATGCGGGGCCTACGACTTGGCGGCTCCCCATGCACCCTCGAACATCGTGTGCCTGGCCAACGCCTTCGCCAAGGTGCACGGGCTCTACGCAGGCGATTTCGACGCGGACCAAGTCAACGCCTTGCTGGTCGAGGGCAAGAATCTCCTCGACATGCCCGACGAAGCCTTGGCCTTACTGTGCGCCGGCTTGTACGGCCGCGTAGGCTCGCTGTTCGGAGTGAAAGCGCCAGCAAACCCGACCTCCTAGCACTAGCCCGCATTATTCACCACCACCGAGACACCGACGAGCTCTGCTGAACAGTCTGCACTCGGCTCTTCGGCGACGGCGGGCTAGAGGATTGTAATGGAAACCCTGGGAGGGTTTCCAAACCTTCGCGCGATGGTCCGCGCCGAGCACAGCTCGGCGGCTCACCACGCGCATGGCCAGCCCGCACGAGCTTCATCGACCAAACGCGGCTCATGAATAATGCGGGCCAGCGCAGAGATAGCCGCTACGGCGGCGTGATCGTAATCTTCGCGATGTACACCGTCGCCGTTCCGGCATTGCTGCTGGTGATGGCAGCCGTATTCTGAACTTGAATGCCAATCGCGCCGGTGACCGCGGCGCAATATTTGCCCGTGGCAGTCACGTTGTTGGTCACCGGCAGGACGAGATCCTGGAACCCTGTCGCTGCTGCGTAGGAGGTCAAGCTGGCGTCGCCCACCGTGGTCGGCACGGTCCAGGCGTAACTCGAGGTCGCATCTCCCTGCGCGTAGGCTTGGATCTGAATGGGGACTGGCGTCGTACCCGGATTGTCGATAGCCACACTGAAAGTCACCGTCGAACCAAACAAGTTGACGGCTGGCGAGAAGTTCTCCACGGCCAAGGCAAAGGCGGTGTACGCGGCTTCGCCTGATGCAAAGGGAAGCGAAAGCGCGGCGCACCCCGTGGTCGGGCTGCAAAGAGTGGTTTTCGAGGCTGGTCCCGCGGTCACGTAACTGACTTTCGAGCCACTGGCGCTGTTGGTCGCAAGGGTCAAGGTTCCCAGTCCCAAGGCAAAACTGAAGGTTTGGGAAAGCGTGGACTTGACCTGCCCGCAGCCGGTTATGGTCGAACCACCCGTACCCGTAATGCCGCCCGAGCCGACCGCCCCGCCCGCTGCGGTCTTGCCGCCCGAGCCGAGGCCACCGCCGGTGCCAGGGGCGCCGCCAATGGATGATCCACCCGAACCCGTGACACCGCCCGTGCCGACTGCACCACCGACGGTCGAGCCACCACCCGAGCCTTTGACCCCGCCAGTGCTGATCGCGCCGTCGCCGAGCGTGCCGCCCGCTCCTTGGACTCCGCCCGTGCCGATGGTGCCATCAACGGACGAGCCACCACCAGCTCCCGTCATACCACCCGCGCCAGCCGCCCCATCACCTACGATCTTCCCGTCCGATCCCACAAGGCCACCGCTGCCGGAGATCCCGCCAGTCTGGTTGCCGCCACCAGCGCTGGTGGTATCAGGACCACCTATCGCGATGTCGGCATTGCCGACCCCAGCGCTTCCGGAATCCTGCTTGTTCCCTGAAACACCTCCGCTGCTGCCCGAAGTCTGGTCGCTGCAAAGGTTGTTGGCCGCGCATGCCGCCACCGCCTCGGGCTTGCTGAGATCGACGCAGCCCGAGCACAGAGCCAACAACAAGAGGCATGACAAACGACCGACTTTCATCAAACTGACGCTCTCCTTGGTCGCAAGATCTTGTCGCGATTCCACAAAGGTGCAAGACCTTTGCTGAAGCCAATCTCGCAGTCGCGATCTTCGTCACTGGAGACGCCAGGCTGGCCATCGCACGTAGACGTGTGATAGGCCAGTCCGGCCGGTGAGCAGAAGAGCATGTGGAATACCTTTCGCTGCGAGGTGTGCGGTACGGAAAGCGATGAGAAGCCAACCATCATCCGCTTCTCGTACACGCTCGTCGATGGCAAGTCCGGGGTCGAGCTGATCTACCTTTGCGCTGGCTGCAACTCCTTGCTGCCCAAGACCAACCCGGTCAGGCACAGCCAGCTAGTCCAGCTCTTCAAGAGCTTGTACCCGAATCGCGAGTTGAAACCGGAATAGCCGTCTACGTGGGCCTGACATCACGAGCTGCGCTGCGTCAACAAGCGACAGGCTTCTGGCCAGTCGCTTACGCCGCCTAGTCGCTCAGCGCAAACGTGGCCGCTGTTGTAGAATGACGGGACGGACAAGGAGGGGACCATCGATGCGGCAACCAGAGCGAGCGAGCATCATCGGCCAGATGGGGGCAGTTGTTCTGACCCTTGCGATCCTCCTGGGCTGTGGCAGCGACACAAAGCAAGGGACCGGTAGTGATGGACTTGACGGAAACGGTTCACCCAACATGAACGGCATCTTCCGGTTGATCCAGCAGTCGGTCGAGTACAATGGATGCCAGGGCATGGCTGACGCTTCCTCCGGCGGTACGGGCGGGATCCCCGGCAAAGAGGCTTTGCTTTCGCTGGTTCCCCCTATGTCAAGATCGCCGTCGCGCCAGACGGCACCACCGCGACCACCTACAAATGCACGGGGGACACGGACGCATCCTGCGAAACAACCGGGCTGACTGCTTCCATCGGGCAGAACACCCACACCGTGTTCGCCGACGAGAATGTCAGCTGGAAGCTCCCTGTACCCCAGGAACTGCAAAATGAGGGCATCTACTGCAGCTTGGAGATCGACGTACAGTCGAGCCTGACCTTCGTCAATTCGAACGATGCCGCCGGCTGGTGGGAGATGTCGGGCCTGGCCGTCGAGGCCAACCACCTCCTGAACTGTGGCCAGATCATTCCCGCGTGGGACGGCTACTGCAAGGCGACGGTGACCGTGACAGCTTCCCGGGCGGTGCCCTGACCAGCCGCCGCGGTCTCGACATCGCCTCGCCTCACTATGCTGACGATGCTGGGAATCCCGAGTAGGGAGGACCGATGAGCTCTGGTAGACGGGCTCGTGGCCGCGGATACGGGATCTGCACCTATCTACTCGGCTCGGCGCTGAAGACCGCGGGGGCGTAGGTTCGAGCTGTGCACAAGTGCGAAATTGGGTATTCTCGCTCTCGTTCTGGCCTCAGTTTGTTGTGAAATACGAAAGGACCACCGTGACGAAGACGAGACTATTCGCAGCCCTCTCCTGTTCCTTGTGTTTGATTTCCTGTGGGAGTAGCTCCACCACCAGCGGCATCGATGCCGGCTCCACCACCAGCGGCATCGATGCCGGCTCCACCACCAGCGGCATCGACGCCAGCTCCACCACAAGCGGCATCGACGCCAGCTCCACCACAAGCGGCATCGACGCCAGCTCCACCACAAGCAGCGTCGACGCCAGCTCCACCACAAGCGGCATCGACGCCAGCTCCACCACAAGCAGCGTCGACGCCAGCTCAACCACCAGCGGCATCGACGCCAGCTCCACCACCAGCGGCATCGACGCCAGCTCCACCACAAGCAGCGTCGACGCCAGCTCCACCACAAGCGGCATCGACGCCAGCTCCGGCAACGGCTGCCCGAGCCTTGCTGGGCCGTACGGCCTCACCACCCAAATCGTAAGCACGACCTGCAAGGTGGGCTTGAACGTGGTCACGCAGCCGATTACCTACACCTTCACGCAAACCGCGCCGAGCTGCAGCTTCACAATGACCGCCAGTATCTATCCAGGTTCGAATTACGCCGGACACTTTGTCATGGCAGGGGGTAAAGCGAAGGTGATCTGGGATTCCGTCACCCCAGCTCCCACCATTCTCGGTTATGCACTCTCGTACACCGGAGAGGATCTGACCATCACGCCTGGCACGACGGCCGCGACCTCGACGATCGTCGGCAGCTTCACCTGGCACAGCGCCGCCAATTGTGATGGCACCACGAACGTGTGTAGCGGCACTGTTCCTGCAGGTTGCCCCACGCCGCAATAGTCTCACCTCACCGCGCGTACCGGGCCGGATCTTGGACGAATCGATCGCGGCAGAGATCGCTGCAGAAATAGTATATCTGGCCGTGGTACTCGGAATGGGCCGCGGCATGGTCCCGTCTTATCTTCATCGTGCACACGGGATCTTGGACCTCGACGACGGCCACCTCGCGGGAGGGCGATGGGTTCGCTCCGCCGCCGGTGGCGACGATTGAATGCAGGTAGACGACCAGATCGTCGACCTCGGGTTCCGTGAGGTAATCGCGGTACGAGGGCATGAGTGGGTTGTAACCGGAGACGACCTTGTCCCCAGGATCGAGGATGGACTGCCGCAGATAGGCGTCATCGGCCGATACCATGGCTCCGCCCTCGAGCCGCACCGGCTGGCCCGCCAAGCCGGCGAGCGAAGGTCCGGTCTTCGGGTCGGCGTGGCATCCTCTGCAGCCGAGGTCTTGAAACAAAGCGAGCCCGCGCGACACTCCAGAGGATTCGGACCGCTGCTGCCCATTCGGCTTCGTGTCCCCTTTCGCCAGCGCTTCGGCATCCGCGTCGAGCATGGTCGCGTCGGCCACCAGGCGCAAGACAGCCTTGTCGTCCAGGCTGCCGTACACGCCGCGGATGCGCCCACGGCGGTCGATCAGGAAGAATAGCGAAGTGTGAAGGATAGGCTCTTGTCGAAGGGTGGTGCGCTCGAACGGCACGTTCATGGCTTTGGCGAACTCGGCTATTGGGCCGGCAGGTGGGCTCAAGAGCAGCCAGCGCGGATCGGCGTTCCACCTGGCGGCATAGGCCTTTAGCACGTCGGGCGTGTCGTATTCGGGATCGATCGAGAACGAGACGAAGCGAATGTCGGCCGACGGTATCGACCTTCTCAGCAAGCCCATCTTGGCCGTGATGATCGGACACATGGTCGTGCATCGGGTAAAGATGAAATCGGCGATCCAGACGTGCTCTCGCAATGCCGACTCGCCGATTACGTTCCCGTCCGTGTCGGCAAAGGCGAAGGGGGGCACACTCCCAAGCGTGGGCAGTTGCCGGTGGGCCGGATGAACGAGACGGGACGCCGACGCGAGCGTAGGCGAGCGTCTCTTGGCCCGGATCACGCGCGAGACCGTGAGCACGATCCCGACGAGGGCCGCGAGGGCGCAGGTCCCCAAGGTGAGAACGCGCTTGGATGCGACCCGATTGGGCCGGGACGGCCAACGGCGTTTCAGCGTCGTCGCCGTCGCCCTCGCAGTGCTGCCAGCGCGCCGAGCATCGCGACGATCACGCCCCATGAGGATCCGCCGCGGGAAGAGGAGACGGCGCACCCAGATCCCGTCCTGGACTTCGCAGGAGATCCAGTACCACCCCCGCCCCCTGCGCCCGTCATCCCGCTCGATCCACCCAAACCCGCGCCACCACCCAAACCGGTCAGCCCTCCAGTTCCTGTGCTGCCACCCCTTTCGCCGACGCCACCCATCACCACGCTGCCACCCGAACCCGCACTACCACCCGTCCCCGTCAGCCCGCCAGCTCCGGTACTGCCGCCGGAACCCGCGCCGCCCACCGAACCCGCGCTACCACCCGCACCCGTCCACCCTCCAGTTCCGGTGCTACCACCCCTGCTGGTGACGCCACCCGCACCTTCGCTGCCGCCCGCACCAGTTGCTCCTCCGGCTCCGTTCCCGCCGCCCCAGCCGCCGCTACTACCAGCTCCGCTCGCCCCGCCCGATGCATCCTTCGCAATGGGTGTGTCCGTGCTGGTCGAATCGCTACCGGCATCGGCGGCCGCGCCGGTCGAAACATCTGCGCAGTGATGGTAGTAGCAATCGCTGGCTGGGTGATCGGTCATCACCATAATGACCTGAAGGGTGCACGGCCGCGCGCTGGTGCAGGAGGCGCTCTTGGGAATCGTGACCTGGAATGTTTGGGTGCCAGTCTGTTGCGTCGAAGCGGTAGAGCCGGCCGGCAAACCATCGGCGATGACGAGCTGGGTCGGCGACCAGACGGGATTCTTCATAATGGCCGGCGTACAATTGGTCCCTGTCTGGGCTTTCGGATCGGAAAGCGTCATGAGGGTCTGCGTCGAGCTCGCGCCCTCGACCAGTGCAATGCGGAACCATCCCGGGTGCGCGACGGTCACCGTAACTGAGACGGGAACCATTTGACCTGATTCAAGCACAGTGACCGCGTTGGTCGGGGTACCGGTAGAGTCACCCAGGACCGTATTGGGCACTGCCGCGCATGGTCCGTTTTTCTGCGGGCCGCCGATAGAGTCTTGCGACATCCAACTTGCCGGAGCGTTAATCTTGAAGTGGGCGTTCGCCGTCGACGGTGTCAAAAGACCCACGGCGCCGAAGGCCAACCACGGCACGATCGCGGCCACAAACCTACTGCCCTTTCCGCCAAACAAAAGCATCGAAGATCGAGACCGACACGCCATAGCTTCTTTCGATGCCCGGTTCGGCCGAAGGTTTCCGAATCAGGATCGTGCGTGTCTTGCACTCAGCCGGCGCATTCCGACCTCGGTATTCGCTGGAATGGCGAGCGCATCTCGGCCTGTCATGTTAGCGAAGCCGTGATTTGTGATGATTTCGTGCTAGGGACCAGCGCGCTCCATGACGAATGTTCTCTTTACCCCCCTTCGCATCGGCCAACTGCTACTCCCAAACCGCCTGGTCAGTTTGCCCATGTACCTGGCGTACCCCGACCCGGATCACCAGGTCAACGATCTCGTGCTCGACTACTACGCCGAGATGGCGGCCTCGGGCGTGGGCATGGTGGTGGTGGAAAACACGACGGTCGAGCCCCGCGGTCTTGGCAATCCGCGCACGCTGCTGACCGCAGATGAACACAGGGACGATCGCTTTGTCCCCGGGCTTGCGCGCCTGGCTAGGGCCATCCAAGACGGCGGGGCCAAGGCTGTGCTCCAGATCCATCACGCTGGCCGATATGCCAAACGTCCCGATCGCGTGGCGCCGTCCGCGATCCCCACGTGGGGGGCCGTGCCCAAGGCCATGGACAAGACCGACATCGAAAACATCATTGCCGACTTCGCCGCCGGTGCCGCGCGCGCAAAGCAGGCTGGATTCGACGCCGTAGAGCTGCACGGCGGGACCGGCTATCTCTTGCCACAGTTTCTATCGCCGCGAACCAACCTGCGCCAGGACGCCTACGGCGGCGACTCCGAACGGCGCATGCGCTTTCCCCTCGACGTCGTCAGCGCAGTCCGCGCGGCGGTGGGCGACAACTATCCTGTTGGCTATCGGTTTATCGCCGACGAATACGTTCCCAGCGGCCTGACCCTGGCTGACACCCAGCCCTTTGCCAAACGCCTGGCCCAGCTTGGCGTCGCCTACCTCTCGGTCATGACCGGTTGCTACGACTCCTTCGCCTCGCCGAATTACGTCGCCGACGATCGTAACCAGGCCTTCATGGTCCCCTTCGCGCACGCGATCAAGCAGGCCGTTCCCCACATCCCTGTCATCGCCGCCGGTCGCATACAAGACCCGACCACAGCCGAGTCCGCGCTTCGCGATGGCAAGGCGGATCTGGTTGGTCTGGGTCGCGTCCTGTTTGCGGATCCCCTATGGCCGCGCAAAGCGCGTGGCGAGATCGCGGAAGCCATCAACCCTTGCCAGCCCTCTTGCACGCTCTGCACCCGGCGTATAGTCGAGCAAAAGCCGGCGTACTGCGCCCGCTGGAGCGAGGATCGGCGGCATCGGTTTCTCGCCCGCGTGGGCGAGTAACGCCCCAATTCCGGACGCTGCGGATCCTCAAGCAAGAACCCTCGGTTCGGGATCTGGATCTGCGGGGATCTGACGTTCTGGCTTTCGGTAGTACGTTCGAAAGAAATAGTCCCAGAAGGGGGTCGTGAAGCCCCAATTGTAGTTAGCGTGTCCGTGATGGATCAAGTGGTGCCGCTTCATCCTTTTGAGCCACCCGCGCCTGGTGTTCCAGTGATGGCTGCCGTGGTGGCAGATACAATACAAGATGTAGCCCAGCCAATTGAAGCCCATCACCACCCCTAACACGGATGCACGGAAGGGCAGCGCCAACAGGGCAAAGGTAGCCACCACGATGATGGTCGTCAAGTACCAGGGGATGCCGATAAGGGCCTGCGGATCTTCATGGTGCAAAGCATGTCCCACGCTCAAGAACGAGTGCCACTCATGGTAGATGTAGCGATGAAGCAGGTACTCGGTCAAGGTCCACGAGAGCAGGCCGCCCAGCGCCAGGAGAGCAAACGGGGTGGTGCCCACGGCGAGCCGCCCGTCGTGCCACGCGTGCGAAACCAACCATGTGACGAGACTCAGGTTGGCCACATAGCCAAACCAATAGTTGAAGACTGACGAGCCCAAATGGCGAATGCTTTCCACGCGCCTCGCATCGGGGTGAGTATCTGGTTGCATGCCTTGAGTCGCCGAACCATCAGGACGGCATTTCTCTTTGATCGTCCTTCCCCAGAAAGGTTTCAAACGATGCAAATATTGCCTGTCGGGTCACGCCGAGGGGACTCCGGTCGCGAGCGATTGGTATCGTCCTGGCGCTGCGGATTTCGCCTTGAAAGCTACGGTTTCCGCAGGCCATGCGGATCCAAAGCACACCAACGTATCGTCGAACCCGTGAAAATCCAGGCTCCTGCGCGCCTTCGCTCGCCCGCGTGCGTCTGGCCTTTGTATTGCTTGGGAAAGTGCCTCGAGGCATCCACTTGGCTGAGTCCGCCCGTTGTACCCGGCTGGTATCTGCCGTTATCCAACGGCAGGGGCGATACCTCATTACTCAACGCTCCGATCCCGGCATCCTAGCAGGGGTATGGGAGTTTCCAACCGGCCTGGTTGCGATCGGGGAAAGCCACGAAGCGGCGCTTCAGCGGGAGATCATCGAGCGCCTTGGCGTGGAGGTTTCGGTTGCCGGGCTAAGAGCACGACGAACCCACTTCTATGTGGGGTATTCGCTTGAGCGCGTCCTCTACGATGCACAGATCCTTCCCGATCAGGAGCCGCGCCCTTTGCGCGTCGCCGATTTCCGCTGGGTGACCGCGCAAGACTTAGAGAGCTACCCGTTCCCGCCAGCGGACCAAGCCACACTGGATTCCATCCTGGGTCACCAAGACCAACCACCCGTATCGATAGCGCTCAGGCCGAGCACAGCTCCGCCAACGAACAATGCCCTTCGCGCGCGCCGTCTGGGCTTCCGTCGCACCAAATGGAATCAGCCGTAGATCTTCGGCACGGACAATTCGGCGGGCAGATCGATGCGTTCGTAGTTGGGATTGAACACGCGCTCGGGGAGCTCGACTTGCTCGTGGACAACCTCGGTGTAAGGGATCTGCTTGAGCAAATGGTCGATGCAATTGAGCCGCGCCCGTCGCTTGTCATTCGCCTCGACGATGTACCAACGTGACTCCAGGGTGTGGGTGCGCTCAATCATCTCTTGCTTGGCTCGCGTGTAGTCCTCCCAGCGAACGCGCGACTGCAAGTCCATGGGACTCAACTTCCATTGCTTCATCGGATCGTGAATGCGCATTAGGAATCGCAGCTGCTGCTCCTCGTCCGAAATCGAGAACCAATATTTCAGCAGAACGATGCCCGAGCGTACCAGCATCCGTTCGAACTCGGGCACATCCTTGAAGAACTGCTCGACTTGATCGGACGTCGCAAAACCCATGACCCGCTCGACGCCGGCGCGGTTGTACCAGGACCTGTCGAACAAGACCATCTCACCGGCGGCGGGCAGATGCTCGACATAGCGCTGGAAATACCATTGCGTTTTCTCGCGTTGGCTGGGTGCGGGTAGCGCGACGACGCGACAGACGCGAGGGTTCAGGCGCTGGGTGATGCGCTTGATCACACTACCCTTGCCGGCCGAGTCGCGACCTTCGAACAGCACCAGGATCTTGGCGCCGGTGCGTGCGACCCACGTTTGCAGTTTGATCAGCTCCGACTGCAGCCTGAGAAGGTGCCGGAAGTATTCCTTGCCGTCGAGGGTGTCGAGATGCTTCTTCCTGTAGACTCTCCTGATTTGGTCGCTTAAGGGAGTGTCGGCCAGCTCGAGCTCGTACTCCTCGGCGGCACTGTCTTCTAGCTCGGCTTCCAGCCAGTCCTTGGCTCCGTTGTCGGACTTGTCCATGGGGACGACCACCTATGTGCCTCAGCCCATTTTGCTGAACAACCAAAACAGAGTACCTGCGAGCAAAATGGATGCAGGCAAGGTGAGGACCCACGCCATCAGCAGATTGCGCACAGTCGATAGCTGCAGGCCCGACCGGTTGGCAGCCATGGTACCCGCCACGCCAGAGGACAGGACGTGGGTCGTGCTGACCGGCAAACCGAAGGCATCGGCGGCGCCGATGGTGGCCATGGCCGTGAGCTCTGCGCATGCACCCTGCGCGTAGGTCAGGTGGTCCTTCCCAATCCGTTCGCCGACGGTGACGACGATGCGTTTCCACCCAATCATGGTGCCCAGGCCAAGCGCAATGGCAACCGCCACCTTGACCCAGCCGGGGATGAATTTGGTAGCGTTGTCGGTGTGCCGGCGGTAGTTCTTGAGCACGTCCCGATCGGCTGCGCCGATGGTCGGCGTCTGGGACTTTTCAAGCAAGCGCAAGTCTTCACCGATAAGATAGAGGTCGTTGCGGAAGTTCCTGGTTTCGCTCGCCGGCACGTTCTTGAGCTCCTTGAATCGCGCCATGTCCTTGGCGACATCGGCGATCAACTTCTGCAAGGCGGGCAGCGTGGCCGGCGCAAGGTTGCGCGTGCGCACGTACTCCTGCACGTCGGCACGCGGATTGGCCGACGCCAGCACACCATTCGTGTAGTGCCCCAGCGTCTGGGATGCCTGCTCGGACACTGCCACGAAGTCCATCGACTCGCGCGCGGAAACGGCATGATTGAGCGCGTAGGCCGTGGGCACGGTGCCGATGAGAATCAGCATGATGAGCCCCATGCCCTTCTGTCCATCGTTCGAGCCGTGGGCAAAGCTCACGCCCGTGCAGGTCAAGAGCAGCAAGCCGCGAATCCAGAATGGCGGCGGTTGCGTGCCTTCCGGCGCCGAATAGAGGCGTTTGTTGGGGAGCACCTTCTTCAGTAAAACCAGAAGGAGAGCCGCGCAGACGAAACCGATGAGGGGCGACAGGAGGAGTGTCCGGCCGATGTTCATCGCTTGCTTCCAGTCGACGCCGCTGGTGGCCACGCTGGAGTTGACGAACTGGTTGGCGATGCCAACGCCGATGATGGAGCCAATCAGCGTGTGCGAGCTCGACGACGGCAGGCCCAGATACCACGTGCCGAGGTTCCAGATGATGGCGGCGGCAAGGAGCGCGAAGACCATGGCAAACCCCGCGCCGCTGCCCACCTGCAAAATCAGCTCGACGGGGAGCAACGAGATGATCCCGAATGCTACGCCGCCGGTGGACAACACAACGCCCAAGAAATTCCAAAAACCCGACCACACCACGGCGACGTGCGGGTCGAGCGTGTGCGTGTAGATCACGGTCGCCACGGCATTGGCGGTGTCGTGAAAGCCGTTAACAAACTCGAAACCAAGCGCCACCAAGAGCGCAATGCCGAGCAGAATGAACGGAAAATACGATGTCGAATGCACGTGCACCAAGTCGCCGACAAGGTGAACGGCCGCATACACGATGCCCACCGCCAATGCCGCACCAAAGACAATAGTCCCAAATTTGCCCGGCCCTTTTGCCATCTTGGCGTGCACGGCATGTGGGACGGCGATCGTATCGACGATTTCTTCTCCGACTACGCTGCTGGCGGTGGTCATCCGTTCCTCCTCTAGATAGAGCAATTCTGGAGAGCTTTGATGAAGGAATCAGCCACACGGAGTCGCCAGATTGTGTGTCAGTTGTGCAACGAAAAGCGATGGGTTGAATGGTGCGGTGCCTGGCCGCTCGACGCGCGACTTGCTCGACGAGAGCCCGAGCGTGACTGACGGGACTGCCCGCGAGCCAGAGCGGCCAGCGCCACACGCACTACGCGAGGTAGCGTTGTTCTTCCTCCGCCTTGGTTTCACCACGTTCGACGGGCCAGCGGCCCATACTCGATGATAGAGGCGGAGGTCGTTCGTCGGCGCGGCTGGCTAAGGTGGAATGAGTTCCTCGGTCTGCTCGGCGCAACCAATCTCACTGGCTGACGGTGGGTACAATGACCTTGCCCTGATCCGCGGAACTCGGCCAATGGGAATTCTATCTGGCGGGCGTCTACTACTTCCGCAGCGCAACAACTCCATCCAAGCGCATCGTTCTGAACCCGTTGCGCATCAGTCGCAAGGCACAGTAGGCCGTTTCACTTGCTGGTCGTTGTAACCTCTGCCACTGGAAAATCAATCTTTCCAGTACCGCCCCCTACTTCTACATTGATGTGAACCGAGGAAAGGGTCCCCAGGCTCCAGCCCTGGGCGGCCCATGCCGCGAAGTGGTCGCTCACGGTAATTGTCCCGCACGTACGAGCCGTTTTCCGGGTACTAATCATCTGAGTCCAAGGGCCCGAATGTCCGCCTTCGCAAGCATTGGCGCCACCGGTTCCGGTCGTCTGCACGGTTTTCAAGTAATACGTAGCGCCATCAATGATGGCCGTAATACTGCCACCCCCTCCCAGACCATTGAACGAGTCTTCGTTGATGTACCATTCAACACATGGACTATGCATCCACCCATACATCCCAATAGACGACCAGGGAACGGAGGTTGCCGATTTTATCTCGACGTAATTGGCGGTAATCGTTCCGTAGGCGGTGTAGGCCTTGTTGGTGTTGAAATCCAAGCCGAGGTGAGCCAGGAAATCTGCCGAGCTGGGCGTCCACGATGCACTAAACGCATGAGCATTGGTAAAGTAGGTGATGCTCCCCCCGCTCCCGCTCTCCCAGATACCGTAACCGAGGCCGTCGGCTTGGCCATTACAATTGTTTCCGCTGCACACAGTACCGCCGCTCGGCATAGTTGCCGAGCAATCGACGGTTGATGTTGCGCCGTCTGTCGCAACACCACCAGTACCAGAGGCGCCGCCACTGCCGGGGCCACCATCCCTGCCGGAGTTGCCACCAAAGCCGGTGATTCCGCCGGTGCCGCTGTTTCCACCTTTTCCGGCGCCGCCGCTGCCAGGGGCGCCGCCGCTGCCAGGGGTGCCGCCACTGCCAGGGGTGCCACCAGAGGCGGTGACTCCGCCCGCACCGGTGGTTCCACCATGACCGGTGTCCCCGCCAGTGGTAGTCGTGCCACCGGCGCCGGTGGTGCCGCCAGACGTGGTCATGCCGCCGTTACCGGTGGTTCCGCCTGAAGTGGCGGTCCCGCCGGAAACGCTGCCACCTGCGCCCGTGGTGGTTCCGCCACTAGAGCAGCCAACTGCGAGCAGGAGCGCCATGGCTGGCCCGAGAACGGAAGTGAACGACGATACTGTGCGGTCAACGGAAGACGATGTCATGAGCACTCCTTTGAACGTCAGGTGTGAAAAAAACACAAAAACCGAACGCCCCGCAGCCAGCGTGACCAGAGACCACACCTACACCTATTAGTGGCGAATCGCGTGGCAATCCGTCAATCGAAACAGCTGAGCTTCGCCAAACTCGCATCCGCTGGTTGGAACGCGGTCCGTGCTCGGATGTGGTTGACGCAAGATTCCAGCCGACGGCGAGGAGGGCGTCACCCGTGGGACCGGCACGAAGCGTGCGGGGGCCCGATAGGGCTTAGCGAGCTTGCGCGCAGGCCCACGCAGCGGCAACATGTACGCCATGCCAACAAAAACCAAGAGAGCAACCAAAGCCAAGAAACCGATCAAATCCAAGAAGACTCTCGGCAAGAAAAAGGTTCTCACCAAGAGGGCCGTCAAGAAGGCGGTCAAGAAAGCCGTCAACAAGGCGTTTAGGAAGGCGGTCAGGAAAGCGGTCAAGAAGGCCGTCAAGAAGGCGGTCAAGAAAGGCGGAGAGGGAATAAGCATCGCCCCAATGGCGGCGACGGAACAGCAACCGACTCAGGATGGAGCCCAGCCCGGCCTGGAGACCCTTGATCCCACAGGGGCGGGCACGCCCCAGCATGACCCGAGCTGAACTGATTGAGCACGTGTCCTGAGATGCAACGCGGCTTGGCGAAGCCGGCGTTCGGGATAACCCACACCCTTCCATCTGTTTCCAGGTTGTTGATAAGTTGTTACCAAAGTGGAAATAACTACGTATTCGCGCCGGGTTACGCTTATGGTATGCGACTCGCGGCCCTCGATCTCGGTTCCAACTCCTTCCATGCGCTGATTGCGGACGTACAGCGTGGCGGGGGCCTGGCGGTGATCGAGCGCGCCAAGCGGATGCCCAGGATTGGCGCGGCCATCTTTCGAACCGGCCGTTTCTCGGGCGCGACGATCGAAAGCGCCCTGCACGCGGTGGGGGAGCTGGTCCCGGTGATTGAACGGAACGAACCGCAGGCCGTGCTAGCGGTCGCGACCAGCGCCGTCCGCGAGGCGCGCAACGGTCACGCGTTCGTCGCCAAGGTTCGCTCGCGCTTCGGCATCGACGTCCAGGTCATCTCGGGTGACGAGGAGGCGCGTCTCGCCTATGCGGGCGCGCGCGCACAGATGGGCGGCAGTCTCGGTCGCGCCACGCTCTTCGATCTCGGCGGTGGATCGATCGAGGTCGTGGTGGGCGATGGAAGTCGGATCCTTCATACCGCCTCGGCACCGCTCGGCGTTCTGCGCGCGGTGGCAGAGCAGCCCTTGTCGGATCCCCCCTCGCCGCTTGACCTGCGCGCGATCGAGCGCTGGGCGTTCAGTCGCGTGGCCACACTGCTGCGCCCGTTCCAAAGGCGCGACCTCGGCGAGATCGTGCTTTGCGCGGGAACCGCCCGAGCTCTGCGCTCCGTGGCCCGCGCGCTCCGCCTAGTACCGGCGTCGGGCGAAGGCTCCAATTGCCTGAGCCGAGACACTCTGCGCCTGCTCATCGAGCGGCTGGCCACCCTGCCGCTGGCGGCCCGCCGCGATGTCCCTGGCATGAACCCTGACCGGGCGGATCAAATCGTCCATGGAGCCATCATACTGGCCTCGGTGCTCGACATCGTCGACGTCCCACGCGCACGTGTCTGTCGGGCCGCACTACGCGAAGGTTTGATCTTGGAGCACGCGCGGCGCCAGTGGTCTGCGGCGGCCTGATGGCTTGACTCAATCGAGTGCTCTCGCGCTCAAGGCCCTCATTCAAGGTAGGTTCTCTTGGTGCGGACAAACGTTCTGCTGCCACTGCGATCCAATCCAGCGAAACACCAACGCCACCCGATGGCTGGTCCTGTCCGCCAATGCGTAGGTCATGGTTACCGAGGTAAGGCACTTGAGCGCGGGCTGTTCCGGCGTGTTGATGACCAGCCAGCGCTTGGCGAACAGCCCAGGCGGAACGTCGAAGGGCCCGGCAAACAAATGATCGCCCCCAAAGCGGGGCCCGCCGTCCGCGGCCTCTGCCCCTGCTTCAACATTGGCAGCCAGCATGGTCGCGACGGCTTCCAGGGATGCCATACCACCCAGCGCGTGCTGGCCATCCGCGCCTCGCGGCGCCGCTGCCGAAACCAGGGCGCCGCCTACACCGAGCAGCACAAGCGTCGTAGCATAGTTTGCGTCCTTGATGGCGTTGCGCTGGGAAGTTGCATTGGCCCAGCTCTTCAACTGCGTTCCCCAGGGAAAGTACGCCCTTGGAATTCCTCGCCACCACGGGCGTCTGCGATCCCGGCCACCGCGATCGATTCCCGCTCATTCGTCGCGATGGTCTCCACTGTTGAGCAACTACTTGCGCGCGATGAGGGGATCGTTCAGACCCCTGGACACTCGACCCCGCGCGATTGTGAGATCATTTTCAAAAGGGATGTCAGTCGGCAGGTAGTCGAGCAGGCGCAGTGACCTAGACATTTCCGTGTGTCACCAATACGCGAAATTGTTTCAGAATTATATTGGCTGGGTTGCAGAAAATTGGCAGTAAAGGCGACCGGCACAGTTGCCCACCCTCACGGCGAAAATGCTGTAAAGTGATTGCGTCCTAATCGGCTTGCTAATCCGGGAGTATCGCCATGAAACTGCGAAGTCGTGCCATGGGGCTTGTGTTATTGCTTGCCGCCTGCTCGGAAGACCATTCCGGCGACGGAACGGGATTGCGCCCAATCTCTTCTCACGTCGCCCTGGGCATCGTGCCCGCAAGCGAAACTGCCACGTGGACGCATGTGGGTCCACCACCCGTTGGCCCCAGCCCGCGCTTCCTGCAGTCGGCTGCCTTCGACGAGAGCCGCAAGGTTGTGGGTTTGTTCGGTGGCCAGATTCGGGATTCGTCGTCCTCAACCGCGACCGAGTCCCAGGACTTGTGGGAGTGGGATCCGGCGACCGGCACTTGGACCCAAAGCAAGCTCGGCAGCCTGGCCCCGAAGCCACGCGCGGGCGCGAGCATGGTCTTCGATTCGGTCCGCAAGAAGTTCGTGCTCTTCGGCGGTTGCACCATCGCTGGCGAAAGCTTGGCCGACATCTGGGAATGGGATCCGGTCACCGGTGTCTTCACGGGCCGCTCGTCCCAGGGCCCCAGCGCTCGCTGTCAGCAAGCCATGGTGTTCGAAAAATCGACGGGCAATGTGCTGGCCTTCGGTGGTGGCCTTGGCGATCCGACTGCACTGGACGCGTACCCGCAGTCGACCGGGATCTCGGTGGCGTTCGGCGACACCTGGGAGTGGAATCCGGTCGCTGGAACCTGGAAAAAAGCTGCTCCTGCAGTCGAGCCCAGCGCCCGATACGGCTCCGCTATGGTGTGGGATGCCACCCGCAGCCGCGCCGTCTTGTTCGGCGGCATGGAGAAAGCGCAGGCCGGTCTCAATGGCATCCCCAAACAAGATACCTGGGAATGGGATCCCGCCACGTCGGCTTGGACCAATCGAACCATCGCCGGCGACAAACCGAGTCCACGCTTTGGCCATGCCATGGCGTACGATCCGCTCAGTGGTACAACCGTTCTGGTGGGCGGCTGGGACGTCGAGACCGTCAATCCTCTGGCCGACGTCTGGGAATGGAATCCGACCACCGGCGAGTGGACGCAGCGGCTGACGGGCAATGAACCCAATCTACCTCCGGCGCGTCTTTTTGCTTCGCTAGTTACCGACTCCGCGCGAGACATCCTCAATCTGGTGGGCGGCCTGAGCATGGGCGAAAGCACTCTACGGAGCGGGGAGATCTGGGATCTGGCGCCCGCTACCGCCAGCTTCACCGATCGAACGCCATCCTTGCCCATGGCATGGCCCCAAGGACGCTGGGCGCATGCCATGACTTACTGCCTCGACAGCGGCAAGACATACATATTTGGAGGCGTGGGCAATCACGACGCACTGTTGGACGATCTGTGGGAGTGGAACGGCAGCGAGTGGTCCCAAATCCAAAGCGACGTACGGCCCGGTGGCCGCAGGAATGCAGCCATGGCCTGTGACCCAGCTCGCAAGTCTATTCTGTTGTACGGCGGAATGGACAACGGCGGCACAGGGTCGATGGAGTCGATGGATAATATCCTTGGCGACACCTGGGAATGGAAGCTTGAGACCCAACAGTGGAACCAGCTTCATCCCAACGCCAGCCCCGGGCCGCTGTATTCGCACGCCATGGTCGCCGATACGGCCCGCTCCAAAGTGCTGCTCTTCGACGGCATTGCACCTGACCTTGATTATCTCTACCCGCTTCCAGGGAGCCCGCGAACCAGGAATTCCTCGAACAACGACGTCTGGGAATGGGATGGCGCGAGCGCGACTTGGACCGACCGCACCCCGATCCCGTTTTCAACCGGGCCCTTCGGCAGCGGCGACCAGAACCTGACCTTTGACCAATCTCGACAGAAGATGTTCTTTTTCGATGACATGCGGCCCAGCGGCGCGGCCGCAATCTGGGAGTGGGATTCACTGTCTGCCGGCTGGGCGTCTGTCGAAACAGGCGACGTCATTACCGTCTCCGACCCCAACACTCCAGACAGCAACTTGATGTTGGCCCCTGCGGTCTACGATAGTCTGCGCCGACGGCAGGTCGTGTCGCTCGCCACGAGCAAGACAGAAAGTGGCATCGAGGTCTGGGAGCTCGACACCCGCGGCCAGACCTGGTACCACCGGACTCTTTCCAGCGGCCCGAGCGCTAGTGGGACAGCGGCCTTTGACAGCCAGCGCGGTGTGGAGGTGCTCTTCGGCGACTCGTCTGTCGTTGGGGGAGAGTTCAACGAAATCTGGGAGTACAAGGTCACGAATCTTGGCAATGGCGAGGGCTGCACAGCCGCCACGGCGTCGACCTGCGCCTCGGGCCTCTGCGTGGACGGCGTCTGCTGCGCCGTCGCGTCTTGCTCTGGCGTCTGCCAATCTTGTGCCGTGCCTGGTCACGAGGGTACCTGTTTTCAGGCGGCCGCAGGAACCGAGGTTGCTGGCAGTTGCTCCAGCGCACAGGCGTGCGACGGCAGCGGCAATTGCAAGGCAAAGAACGGCACGACATGCGCCAGCGCAGGTGCCTGCGCCTCGGGCCTCTGCGTGGATGGGGTGTGTTGCGAAAACGCCTGCACCGGCACCTGCGTGTCTTGCAACCAGCCGGCCCGGCTGGGCAAGTGCACCACCTATGCCTTGGGCAGCGACCCGGAAAGTGAATGCGGGTCGGGCACCGACCCATGCCGCTCCACCTGCAATGGTGCAGGTGTCTGCGATGCTCCGAAATCCGGAACCTTTTGCGCAATCTGTGCCAGTTGTGACGGCGTGGGTACCTGTGCGCACCTTGATCCTGCTGTTTGTAGCGCGGGCGACAGCACGGACGCCGGGGCAGGCGACGCAGGTGAAAACAGCGACACCGACGGCGCGGCGGCGGTTGGTCTCGATGGCCGCCGTGACGACACCGGTGGCTCAATCGCAGGCGACGCAGGCGAAACCGGCGTCGGTGGCCAGGGTGGTCGCACTAGCACAGGCGGCAGTGCTGCCGCGGGCAGTTCGGGCAGCGGCGGCTCTGGCGGCCGCACCGGCACAGGTGGCAACACCAACTTCAGCGAAACCCGCGACGGCGGGGATGGCGGCGGAGGTGGCACCGGCGGCAGCAGCGGTCCCGATGCCGGTGGAAGCTCGCCGCCGTCAGATGCAGGCCGCCCCGATTCCAGAAGTCTCACCGCGACCGACGTCATCACCATCGATGGCGCAGGCTCGCTTGCGTCCGATGCGAAATCCGTCCAAGGGTTGCGGAAATCGGGTTGCGACTGCGATTTGGGCAAATCCGGCAGGAGGCAAAACGCGTTTCCCTTGCTGCTGCTCGGCGGCGTCTTGCTATGGCGGCGAACGCGTCGGCAAGATGGGCGTAGGATCATCGCCGTTGTCCTGCTCCTGCTCGCCACCTGCGCGGAACCAGATCCCACTCGCGGCCCTCGCTTCAAGCCTGCCCAATTTTCGATGGGCTCGGTGCCCGCGACCGAGCTCGCCACGTGGACCAAGGTGGCGATCCCCACGGCGCCCATGCCCGATGGGCGCTACCTACCGTCAGTGGCGTTCGACGAGTCCCGCAAGAAGCTGGTCATGTTTGGCGGCGTAGCCGGTGCGTCCGGCGATGCGTCTCAGGAGATCTGGGAGTGGGATCCGACGACCGGCGCGTGGACCAACCGCACCCCCACAGACACGAAGCCAGGCGCGCGCGGAGGCGCGGCTATGGTCTACGACTCCACCCGCCACGTGTTCGTGATCTTCGGCGGACGATCGAGCAAGGGCTACAACTTCGAAGACACTTGGGAATGGGATCCGACGACGGGCGGGTTCACCGACCGCAGTGTCCCGGGGCCGACCGCCCGATGTCAGCACGGCATGGTGTTCGAAAAATCCACGGGTAAAGTCCTGCTCTTCGGAGGCGGACTCGCTGATGCGGGATCCTCGATCTGGCCCGAGTCGCTCAGCTACAGCGACCCAGACCTGCGTCCCCGTCCTGGACCATCCCTGACCGGTATCTCGCTCGCCTTTGCCGACACCTGGGAATGGGACCCCGCCACCGGTGCCTGGACTCAGGTCAAACCCGCCAATGCCCCCAGCGCCCGATACGACTCCGCGTTGGTCTGGGACAGTAAGCGCAACCGCGCTGTCTTGTTCGGTGGAATGATGAAGCCCCAGGCCACGGCGGATGGCGTTCCCCAACAAGACATCTGGGAATGGGATCCAGCAGCGTCGAATTGGACTCTACGAACGACCACGGAAGCGACCCCGAGTCCACGCTGGGGCCATGCTCTGGCGTACGACCCCGGGCGTGGCATGACTGTGCTCACGGGCGGCAAGGATTTTGAAACCCTCACCACTCTGGCCGATGTCTGGGATTGGGATCCGGCCACGGGCAAGTGGACGCAACGACTGAGCGGCAGCGAGCAAGTCACCCTACCTGCCCCGCGCATGTACGCCAGGCTCGTCACCGATTCTTCGTTGATTCGACTCTATATGGTGTCGGGCATCACACTCACCCCGGCGCTTTCACTGACAGGAGAACAACCGATTGCGTCCTCGGAAATCTGGGAATTGGAGCCTGCGGGAGCCACCTTTACCAACCGCTCGGCTACAGTGGGCGAGCGACCTCAATCCAAGGACTATGCCATGGCTTTCTGCCCTGCCACGGGCAAGACCTACATGTTCGGCGGTGGAGGGGAAAACGCAAGTGCGACCAATCTCGACGACCTGTGGGAATGGGACGGGAGTTCCTGGTCCCTGGTCAAGACGGCCGTGCACCCCTCTGCCCGTACCGGTTCTGCAATGGGGTACGACCCCGTCCGCAAGTCACTTCTGGTCTTCGGCGGCCGCACGAATTCCAACCAGGTACTCTGCGACACCTGGGAATGGCAGAGCGGCATCCGAGAGTGGCACCAACTTTCTCCCGCTTCGCCCCCCCCTTGCGCCGATGCTGGATACGGCATGGTGACCGATTCGGCACGCGGCAAGGTGTTGCTCTTGGTCGGCGAGGGACTCGACAGCACCACGGTCTGGGAATGGGATGGTGCAATCACGAACTGGACCAACCGAACACCCGTCCCCGGCACAGTCAGGCCGTATGTATCTGGCAACCAGCAATTGGCCTTCGATAGCGGCCGCCAGAAAATGTTCCTTTTCGCAGGCCAGACCAAATGGCAAGGCACGACCAGCAACAGCGCCTACTGGGAGTGGGATCCCGTGACGGCCGGTTGGGCCATACGAGACGGTGGCGACATCTTCGATTTCGGATACTATGGAATGGTGGTGGCTGCCTACGATAGCCAGCGCCGCCGAATAGTGATGGCCACCAATGCGAACGGGAGTGATGGCTCTATCAAGACCTGGGAGTTGGATACCCAGGGCCCAACCTGGTACGTGCGGAATCCGGCCACAGGACCAGCCTCGGTCGACGGTGCAACCATGGCCTACGACAGCCAACGCGGCGTGATGGTTCTGTTCAGTCCAATCTGGAACAATCCGAACGCAAGCGAAACTTGGGAGTACGAGGTCGCGCGTCTTGCCAGCGGCGAGGGGTGCACTGCAGCCACAGCATCCATATGTGCCTCGGGATTCTGCGTGGATGGCGTGTGCTGCGAAACGGTCTCTTGCCCCGGCACTTGCCAGTCATGTGCCGTGGCCGGGCAGGAAGGCACATGTGGGTTGGCGGCCCCGGGTACCGAAGTGGCTGGCAGTTGCAGTGGCGAACAGGCATGCGCAGCCGGTGGCGCGTGCAAAGCAAAGAACGGCACAACCTGTTCTGGCGCGTCGGACTGTGCATCTGGCTTTTGCGTGGATGGCGTGTGCTGCGATAGCCTTTGCGACGGCGTCTGCCAATCTTGCAACCAAGCCACGCGCACCGGCCAGTGTCTTGCCTATGTCGCCGGCAGCGATCCACAGGGTGAATGTGGCTTGGGCGGCGGCGTTTGCCGCTCGACCTGCAACGGTGCGGGTGCCTGTGACTACCCGCAACTTGGAGTGACTTGCGGGGATTGTCGGGTCTGCGATGGCAACGGTCTGTGCCAGCAGCGTCCTGATCCCAATTGCGAACCAGGTACCGGGGGAAGCGGAGGCGGGAGCGAGGGCGTAGGCGGTAGCGGCGGCGCGGGTGGCTCCGATGGGCAGTCATCGGGCGGCGCTGGCGGACAAGGCGGCATTGGCGGAACCACCGGGAGCATGGTCGGGGGCGCTGCTTCGGGCGGAAGCGGCGGACGCAGTGGCGCTGGCGGTGTGGCCGGAACGATTGTCGGTGGGGCCGGTGTTTCCGCTTCGGGTGGCGCCGGCGGGGCCGCTGGTGCGGCTGGGACCGCTGGCGGGGGTGCCGCCGGTTCTGCTTCGGGCGGAATCGGCGGGCATGCTGGCGCGGGAGGCGCTGGGGGCGCAGTGGGTCGACCTCGAGCACGACCGGCGGACGCAGCGGCGCAGACGACGCCAGCGCGGCCGGCCACAACGGCAGCCCAGATGGCGGAGGCAATTCGATCGCAGCCGACGCCGGCTCTGTTGCGAAATCGGGCCGCTCCGGCTGCGATTGTGATCTGACCCGAAGCGCCGCAGGCGCGCCAGGAATGCCCTTCATCTTTCTCGGTGCCGCACTTCTGTGGCGACGGCGACGGCGCTAGAGTAGGACCTGTGCACGACACTTGGTCCGCAACCCAGCTTAGCTGTGTGCGAAGACATTTCGCACAACGAACGACGAGGGAGAATACTCGACGTATTTGACCGAGGAGTGAGGCAGCGGGCGGGAGACGCAGCAGCGACGGCGATGGGAGAATTTCAATCAGTAGTGCTCAACGGTTCTTTCCATCGCTTGCGCCAAAGCGGCATCGACGAGGAGCTGTTCGACGTCATCTCCGGCTTCGAGGCGCTGGTGGGACCGTGACCGGCGCGGCCTAGCTGCCAGTGACCGGAATGGGTGTGTTGAACACGCCATTGGAGATGATGGTGGTTCCACCTGTGGCCGAGGTCAGAACCGCCGAGAAGGTTCCAACGGCATTCATGCTGCCCGGCGTGCCTGCGTCGCTCTTGCAGTTGTAGGTTCCCTCGATGGCCGAACCATAGGCCACCACTGTAGTGGCACCTATGTCTCGCTCCCCTCGCCTCTGATTTCCGCGTCGACCGTGACGACAGACAGCTAGCCAGCTTGTAGCCGTGGAGCTGGTCTATGGCCCCGTGAATTGGTAGAGAGCCTGAGCTTCGCTGGCGGACAACGCCCGGTCGTACACGCGGAAATCGTCGATCTGGCCGTCGAAATAGGGATCATGTGAGAACTGGCACTTGCCGATGAAGGCGTAGTCGATGGTGCCAAGATCGGCCGGCCGCAGTGTGACGGAGTTGCTGGCGATGGCAAGAGCACCGTTGACGTAGAGCGAGCCCAAGCCCGCGCCTAGAACGATCGCAACGTGTTGCCAAACACCGGTCGAAGGAGTGGGATTGGCAAGCTGCTGCTCCCCGGGAAAACCGGACTTGGTAATGGCGAACACCAGCTGGGAGCTTTCGTTCTGGGGCACGAGATTCATGTACGTGTACGTGTTGGTGCCGGTCTTCGGGTTCAGCGTTACGTTGGCGTTGATGCCGATGTCGAAGATTCGCGGCCAGGTCTGGGCCGTTACGACCTTCACCCAGGTGGCGATGGTAATGTCGGTGACTCCACGAAACATCGCAGGAGGCATCGTCACGTAGCCGCTGCTGGCGGAGGCCAAGATCAAAGCGCCGGTGCCCACCTTGCCTGTACCAAAGCTGGTGCCGGCTGCCGAGAGCGTCCCGTTGTTCCCCTTACCCGACTTGTCCGGCAGCGTGCTTCCGGTCGCGCTGTCACAGGGGTAGTAAGCCAGCAGCCCGACGAGAAGTGGATCGGCGCCGCCCGTGCCAGGCACACCACCGGTGCCGACCACACCACCGGTGCTGATCACACCGCCAGTGCCAGTCGCGCCGCCTGTGACCGGAAGAGCGCCGTCAATACCACCGTCTCGACCTCCACTTGCACCACCGCTACCCAAAGGCGGAGCGTCTACCCTGACACCGCCCGATCCCAAAACGCCGCCACCTCCTACCTGCGTACCAGTGTCAATTGCTCCACCGGTGCCAGTTTTTGGCGCATCGCTAGCACCCCCGGCACCAGAGAAAGGCGCATCGATACCGCCTCCGACGCCCGAGAATGGCGCATCAATGGCTCCCCCGGTGCTAGTCAAAGGTGCATCGACATCGCCGATTCCTCCGAGCCCGCCGACAATGTCCTGGCCAGGCGTGCCGCCCGCACCACCGGCACCATCCATTATCCCGCCGCCAGCGCCGCCCTGGTCACCACGGGTTCCACCTTGCGCCGTGACGTTGTCCCACGGCTTCGTCAGATCCACGCAACCCACCGAGACAAGCCAGCTGGAAAGGAACGAGAGGGTGAGCAGCCGGGAGCGAAATGACTTCGCTCCGTTCCCAAGCGAAAAGACGGTCATAGTAGCGTCTGATGTTAGCACACTCGCAAGTGGGTACTGACACCCTTGCTGTCCGAAGAATGATCGCCGAAGCGCATGCGGTCTCCCAATAGTAGTAGTTGAGCATCCCTCCGAGACGCGAGTGACAGCGGACCTTGGGCGATGATTTCGCAGAAGGTCCGCAGCGTGCAGAGCAACCCGGGGTCCTGAAATATCTTCTACGAGACCCTGACCCACACGGATCTCAAGTAGCTCCGCCGGCGCAGACACACCGACGTGAGCCGCGCCTCAAGAGCTGCTCTCGTGCTACGCTCAGTCGCTTTTTCGCCGCCGATCCACTCATCGTCCATGGAGGTACGCGCATGATTCTTCGAGACAAGGTTGCCATCGTCACTGGCTCTAGCCGCGGCATCGGAGCCGCCACGGCCAAGTTGCTTGCGGCCAACGGCGCCAGGATCACGGTCAACTACGCGCGCAGCAAGGAGCGAGGCGAGCAGGTGGTCGCTGAGATCATCAAGGCCGGCGGCGAGGCCATCCTGGTCGGCGCGGATGTCACCGTCCGCGAGGACGTGGAAGCCATGGTGCGGGCAACAGAATCGCAACTCGGCCCGATCGACATCCTGGTCAACAACGCCAGCATTCACTTTCCCATCGCCCCATTCTTGCAGTACCCGTGGGACGCCTTCGAGAAGAAGGTCATGGGCGACATGAAGGCCGTGTTCCACCCTTGCCAGATCGTCGGTGCGCGCATGGCCGAGCGGTCGTCGGGATGCATCGTCAACATCAGCAGCGGCCTGTCCAGGGTTCCAGGCCCAGGGTTTGTCGCGCACTCCAGCGCCAAGTCCGGGCTGGACGGTTTTTCCAAAGCCCTGGCGCTGGAGCTCGGCCCCCGCGGCGTGCGCGTGAACGTGATTGCTCCCGGCGCCACCGACACCGAGGCGCTGTCCTTCATGCCCAAGGAGGCACGCGACCGCATCGCCAGCCAGACCCCTCTGCGCCGCTTTGGCCAGCCCGACGATGTCGCCCACGCCGTGCTCTTCTTTTGCTCGGACCACTCGCGCTTCGTCACCGGAACCTATTTGCCGGTGTCAGGCGGCATGCAGATGCCGTAGCGATCGGGCGCGAAGAAGGAAATTCCGGGAACCGGCCTGTGTTTCCATCCGTTCGGCCTACTCGGTGCCTCCGCGGGCACAACATCCTTGCCGAGATGCTTCAATGAGGCCGTCGCCCGAGAGCGGCCCGACCGGAACCAGCCGAAGACACGAATCCCGGGAAAACGGAACGATCTTGGGGACGCCTCATCCGGGTGCCCGATGAACAAAAATCTCGAAAAAGGATCCGCCCGCTTCACCTTCGAGTTGACACTACCAGAGCATGAAAACCATGCGCCTGGCCACTTCGGGTTTGAAAGCCGCAATTATTGGCGCCACCCTCGACATTTGCTCCTGCGTTGCCGGGGCCGGAGTGCCCTAGTGAACCAGCTACGCCTCGTTTCAAACCAGCCCAATTCTGGAGCCGTGTCACGCAGCGCGATCGACAATGCCTGCTTTGAAGCCTACCAGAATGAGCTCGACTATCTGATACACACGCTCCGTCGCCTGGGTGTGGATCCCGAGGACGTGGAGGATCTAGCCCAGGAGGTGTTCTTGGTCCTGCGCTGCATCTGGCACGAATACGACCCAACGCGTGCGCTCAAGCCCTACTTGTTCGGCATC
The DNA here is from genome assembly GCA_963723955.1 of uncultured delta proteobacterium. Classification (GTDB taxonomy): domain Bacteria; phylum Myxococcota_A; class Polyangia; order Fen-1088; family Fen-1088; genus Fen-1118. Next base: position 177,698 of record CAVRSU010000008.1, on the reverse strand, counting down.
GCTTTCCGCGTGGCCTCTTCCCATCGGCGCAAGCGCTGGCGAGAGGTTCCGTTCGCGAACGTCGAAGGTCAAGACCGGGCCCCCTACGCCGACGAAGTGCTCGCAGCCAATCAGGCGCGTGCCGTCGTCCTCACCGCTCTCGAACGGATTCCGCTGACACGCCGTGCGGTGTTGATCATGCACGACCTCGATGAGGTTCCCGTGAAAGCCGTTGCCGAAACTCTTTCCATTCATCTCTGCACCGCGTACAAGCGCCTGCGCAAAGCGCGCCGCGAGCTCAAGGCCGCCGTCACGTGCCTCCAGCGGAAAAGTGCCGTCGGATGATTGGAAATGACCGGGAAGCCGAACTACTGGAGGAGCAATGAAGACCACGATTCGTGCTTGTTGGATATTGGCGCTCTGTCTCTCGCTCGGGACCTGTGCCTCGTCGCCGCAACCCCGACCGCTGTTGCCACCACAGCCCGTTGCCGCCGACAACGGACAGCCGAAAATGCAAGCAGCCCTGGCAGCCTTGCAGCAGGCCAAGGGTGAGCTTGAAGCCGCCGCGGCCAATAAGGGCGGCCACCGTGCGAAGGCGCTTGGCCTAGTTCAGCAGGCCATCGGCGCGGTCAACGCAGGAATGCAATATGCGGCCGCCCACCCTACTGAGGTGGGGCCAATCGAGGGACCTGCCGCGCCCGAGCCGGTCGACGAGGTCGTACCAGAGGCAGGAAGGCAGCCGCACATGGCGAGGGGAATCATCGCTCTGCGCGAGGCGCACCGACAGCTCGTCGAGGCCAAACACGACAAGGGTGGCTTCCGCGTTCAGGCGCTCGGCTTCATCCAGCAGGCAATGGTGCAGGTGCGAGAAGGCATCCGATTCGCCAATACGCATTGATTCAGATCAATCCTGGCGGCCGGCGTGACCAACAAACGCGTCGGAGCCGGCGCGCAGGTGCCACGGATGCAGGATCGACCACAGGGCGAGCGGTCTCTTGCAAGAAACGCGCGATTCGGTCCCGTATCTCTCTTTCCTTCATGGTGTGGTTCCTACCCCATCCATGATACGGGCGCACGCGTCGGGCGAACAAGACGAAGGCAAGGAAATGTGTGGGTTGGGTGCGAATGCGCACAGGGGTCGTGCTCGCTGCCACCGCGGGGACCGAACTGCTGGCAATCACTCGCGAATCCATCGCAAGGCCGCGTCGCGCCTGTCTTTTTCGTTGTGACCGATATCGCAATTCCGCCCTACTGCGCCTCAAAATTCCGGTAACAATTTTCGGCGCGATGGACAATAATTATACGTCCGTACAATTATGCGTTCGTACCCTGGGTTGTACTCTATGGACCAGTGCGATTCGGGACAACACTCGCCCTCAGACACCAGGTCGCCCGTCCATATCGAGCGACCCAAAGCACCGGAGATGCCGCAATGAAGAGAATCCGCTCGGTAGTACTTGCATCCGTCGCCGCACTATCACTTGCCACTGTTCCCGTAGCCTGTGGATCGTACTCGGCGGGCGGCACGGGCGGATCTAGCTCCGCGAGTGGCGGCGCGGCCGGCAGCCAAAGCGGCGGCGCGACCAGCAACCAAAGCGGCGGCGCGACCAGCAACCAAAGCGGCGGCGCAGCCGGTAGCCAAAGCGGCGGCGCGCCCGGCGCCGGTGGCACAACGGTGACGCAAAGCGGTGGCTCTAGTGGCAGTGGAAGCGGTGGCACGACGGTCAAGCCAGGCTCCGGTGGCAGTGGGACCGGCGGTGTGACCGGCGCAGGCGGTGGGCTTCCCTCCGGCGGTACGCCCAACTCTGGTGGCGCGCCGGCTGCGGGTGGCAGCAGTGCCGGAACCGGCGGCAGCAGCGCCGCAGCCGGCGGCAGCAGCGCCGGAACCGGCGGCAGCACCGGAGCCGGCGGCAGCACCGGAGTCCCCTTGCCTTGCGACATATTGAATGCGGCCGGTCAAAAGTGCGTCTCAGCGCACAGCACGGTGCGAGTGATTATCTCCGGCTACACGGGGCCCCTTTACCAGGTCTGCAAAGGAACTGCGAATGCCGGACAGAGCTCTTGCAAGGGGACGCCCCAAGACATTGGGTCCAAGGATGGCTATGCCGACTCCGCCGCGCAAGACACGTTCTGTTCCGGCTCAACCTGTGCCATAACGAAGATCTACGACCAGTCCGGACAGAAGCTTGACCTTGAACCTGCGGCCAGAGGCAGTGCCAAAGGCTCTCCCGACAATCCGGCCAACGCCACGGATCTCAAGGTAACGATCAATGGCCATTCCGCCTATGGCATCCTCGTCAAGGCCGGTATCGGCTATCGCACTGGCTGCAAAGACTGCAATATCAAGACCACGAACGGGATGGCAACAGGCGACCAGCCTCAGAGCATGTACATGATAACCAGCCAGAAGGACCTGGTGAATGGGTGCTGCTTCGACTACGGCAACGCCGAAACGTCCTCCAACGACGACGGCAACGGCACCATGGAAACCATCTACTTTGGTGGGGGCGTCGTTTGGGGCACCGGCTACGGTGGGGTACCGGGCCCTTGGGTCGAGGCGGACCTCGAAAACGGTCTCTACGCCGGCTGGGAAAACAACCAAGACAAGAACATTTCGACCAATAAACCCCTCAAGTTCGACTTCGTCACCGCTATCGTCCTCGGCGACACAAAGGATCAGAACAGCGGAAAGGGACGCTTTGCGCTCTATGGAGCCGATGCGACCGGAGCCGATGCGACGTATGGCAAGCTGGCGACCATGTACGATGGAATTCGTCCCGCCAAGCCCGGCTACGTCCCCATGCAGAAACAGGGATCCCTCATCCTCGGAACCGGCGGGGACAACAGTAACGGTGCTGGGGGACGCTTCTACGAAGGCGCTTGCGCGACCGGCCCAGTGGCGACCAAGGCGACCCTTGACGCACTTCAGGCCGCTATCGTCGCTGCGCAGTACGGGAAGTAAGAGGCCAGTCGATATTGCGAGCGACGGTCCGGGGCCGGCCAAGCCGGCCCGCTTCGCACGCGACTGATATGGAAAGACCGTGGGCTGCGGAAGCCTTCCGCTGCCTACGCCCTTCGGTGCCCGTGAGCGCGCGAAGCGCGTCCCGCCGATTCGCGCATCGTACAGACGATCGGCGAATGCTGAAAGGAACGCTTCTCGTGCGTTTCTCTTAGAGTTCTGTTACTTTGAGCCCAATTGTGCGTTAAGAGTTCGTCGCGATAGAGAAAGGGAAAGCCATGCTGCGAAGATTGCGAACGCTCCTCGTGTTGGGAATTTCGGTTGTGTCGATTCCGGCCCTAGCCGCGGAGCCAGCCGCGGATGAAGAAGCCACCGAAACGCCAACGTCCACCAACCCCTCGTCCGATGCTGCTCAGCCGGCCAAGGTGAGCGCTGCAGCGGCCCGTGTGGCCGAGGACACTACACCAGTCGCACCGCCGCCCACCACCGAAGTTAAGCCGCCTGAGGGGCCACTCGAAGGCTTTCACATGGAAGTCCACGGGTACTTCCGCGCGCCCATGGCCCTGGGCATCAGCTCACGACCGAATCCCGACCAAATGGGCCAACTCGATGCGAACGGTAACAAATTGCCGGACGGTCCCTCCCACACGCAGATTTCGTACGGGCCCGATCGGACCGTGGACTGGAGCTACTACAGCTTCGCCTACACGCGCCTGCAGGAACAAGACTGGGCGGAGCTCAGCTTCCACGCAAAGAAGAAGCACGTCGACGCCGCGGTCGGGTGGATGGGGTACTGGCTGGCCGCGACCGGCCTCCGGAACCCGGATGCGGCAGCGGTGCCGGGCATAGCCTATCTCACGTTGGACACGGACTTGGATGTTGCCGGCGTCACACCGAACCTCGCGTTCCAGATGGGGGCCTGGTGGCCGCATTATGGCTATTTTGAGAAGTACGACACCTTCACGCTCGGGCAATTTCGCCAAGTTGGCGAAGAGCTAAGATTGACGATTCCACTAGATCCCGATCTCACCGTGAAGCTCACAGAAGGTTTTGGAACCGGCCGGGATGGCACCTTCAGATACGACGTTGCCAGCCAAAGCCCGCTTTACGCGACCAGAGTGGGCGCCGATTTGATTGCCTGGGGAAACCTTAAGGTCACCTACAAGAAGTACGTCGACATCGGACTTCATTACAACTACGAGTGGACCCGCGACCCCTACCTGACTGCGGACGCGTCGGCAACTGAGGGCAAGGCCTATACACAGGCCGCGGAAGCCCACCTATCGGTCGCCGGCGCCGAGGCAAACCTGAGTTTACCCTGGGCCTGGCTGGGTCGTTTGTGGATATCCCCATCCTATCTCAGCGTCAAGAATGGATGGGCGCTCTCCGGCGGCGGGGGCACCGAGGTCATGCATTCGCAGAACGGCATGGGCATCGCCACAAACTACATGGCATGGACCGGATCACCTCCGGACAGCACTGGTACCGGATCGATGCTGAACCTCGGCTTTCTCTATGAAAACAAGCTCTCCAATTTTCTGGACATGACGTCAGGGATGCATGACCTGAGACTGAACGTCTTTGGACTACTGGCCGACGCGAGTATTGACTTGCCGGCTGGCACACAGATTACGCAAAACAAGATCAAACAATTCAAATACGGCGCAGACCTGACGTACCAAGCTGAGACCTGGCTCGGACTCATGCTCCGATACGACACGGTCAACTACGACTTGGACCACCCAGGATTGATCTTCTCCTCCCTTACGGGGCGTCTGATAATCGCTTCGCACTTCCTATCCAGCGAGTGCATCTACATTCAGTACTCGAGATACTTCTATGGCGACAAGATGGTGCTCAAAGGGATTTGGCCATGGAACACTCCGCTGGTGGCAGGGACCGACGTTGTCCAGGGCGGTGCGTATGCTTTCCAGAAGCCTGACGAGAACGTCATCAAGCTCCAAGCTCAGATTGCGTTCTAAGCTTCGATGGAACATAACTCAAGACATCACTCGTCCATCAGTCCCCAGGTCGCCCGTCCATATCGAGCAACCCCAAGAACCGGAGATGCCGCAATGAAGAGAACTCACTCCATAGTACTAGCTTCCGTCGCCGCAATATCACTTGCTACTGTCTCCGTTGCCTGTGGGTCGTACTCGTCGGGCGGATCGGGGGGCTCGTCCGGCGCCGGGAGCGGCGGCAGCAGCAGCACCGGAAACGGCGGCAGCAGCAGCACTGGAAGCGGCGGCAGCAGCAGCACTGGAAGCGGCGGCAGCAGCAGCACTGGAAGCGGCGGCAGCGATACTGGAAGCGGCGGTAGCAGTACCGGAAGTGGCGGCAGCGGCTGCAGCAGCACCGCCGGTACCTTGCCAGGCGACATATTGAGCCAGTGCTCCAACAAGGTTGCCACGGCGCACAGCACAGTGCGAGTGATTGTCTCCGGTTACACGGGGCCCCTCTACCAGGTCTGCAAAGGAACTGCGATTGCCGGACCGAGCTCTTGCACTGGGACGCCCCAGGACATCGGGTCCACCCAGGATGGCTATGCCGACGCCGCCTCGCAGGACTCGTTCTGCTCCGGGAGCACCTGCAAAATAACGAAGATCTACGACCAATCCGGACAAAAGAATGACCTTGAACCCGCGCCCAGTGGCGGTGCCAAAGGCACTCCCGACAACCCGGCAAACGCCACGGCTCTCCCGGTGACGATCAATGGCCATTCCGCCTATGGCATTCTTATCAAGCCCGGTATCGGTTATCGCACCGGCTGCGCGGGCTGCAATATCAAGACCGGGAACGGGATGGTCAAAGGCGACGATCCTCAGACCATGTACATGGTGACCAGCCAGAAGAACTTGGTCGATGGGTGCTGCTTCGACTACGGCAACGCCGAAACGTCCTCCAACGACGACGGCAACGGCACCATGGAAACGGTCTACTTTGGAGCGGGCGTTGTTTGGGGCACGGGCTACGGTGGAAAACCGGGCCCGTGGGTCATGGCAGACCTCGAAAATGGTCTCTATGCCGGCTGGGAAAACAACCAAGACCAGAACATTTCGACCAACAAGCCCCTCAAATTCGACTTTGTCACGGCCATCGCCATCGGCGACACGAGGGACAAGAACGGCGGGAAGGGCCGCTTTGCGGTCTACGGCGCCGATGCGACCGGAGCCGATGCGACGTACGGCAAGCTGGCGACCATGTACGACGGAATTCGCCCTGCCAAGCCGGGCTACGTCCCCATGCAGAAACAGGGATCCCTCATCCTCGGAACCGGCGGGGACAATAGCAACGCCGCTGGAGGATGCTTCTACGAAGGCATCGTGGCGACCGGCCCGGTAGCGACGAAGGATACCCTTGACGCCCTTCAAGCCGTTATCGTCGCTGCGAAGTACGGGCAGTAAGAGACCTGTCGACATCGCGCCCGAGAGCCATCGGGGAGCAACCCGATGGCTCTTGCCGGCTTTGACCCTGATAGCTGTCCTGGGAATCGTGCTCGCGACGTACTGGCCGGCGCTTTCCGCGCGGGCCCAGTACATGGATGACAAGTTCTACATCGGCACGCTGCTCACCCAGCACCCCAGCTGGGCCTCGGTAGAGACCATCTTCCGCGAAGTGCTCGCTCCGTCGATGGTCAACGGCTACTACCAGCCGCTGGCACTGGTGTCCGTGATGCTCGACTTCCTGGACCCGACGGCAGCCCACAGCCTGCTGCCCATTCACCGCACGACACTGCTGCTGCATCTCCTGAACGTCGCGCTCGTCGCGGCTCTGCTGTGTTCCTTGTTCCGCAACTGGATCACGGCCGGTCTTTTGGCGCTGCTCTATGGATTGCATCCGCTGAACGCCGATGCGGTGCTGTGGATTGCCGAGCGCAAGACCGTCCTGTCCACGGGCTTCGCCCTGTCCTCGCTGCTGCTCTACCTGGCCTACGCACGGCATGCCGAGCAGACTGGCCGCGGCGATTGGAAACGCTACGGCGCTTCGCTGTTCACGTACGTGTGCGCGCTGCTGTCCAAACCCACGGCCTTGCCCGTGGTCGCAGTGCTTTGGGTTTTGGACTATTGGCCACTTGGGCGGCGGTTTGGCCGAAGGACACTGCTTGAGAAGGTGCCGTTCGTCGTGGTGGCTGTCCTGTCTGCCGTTGTGACCGTCATTTCTCAAGTACAGTCGGGGCAAGGCGGTAGGGTGGAGTACGTCAAGCTCTACTACTTGCCGCTGACCATCGCGTATGGCGTAGGCTTCTACCTGCTCAAAGTCATCTGGCCGACAAGGCTCGTGTCCGACTATCCCTATCCCCAGCCACTCGGGCTGACCAATGTCGAAGTGCTGGGCAGCGCGATCATCACCGTTGGGATTGTCGCGGCCATCGCTCTATCGCGACGTCGGACGCGGGCCTGGCTTGCGGGCGGATTGTTCTTCCTCGTTACCATTCTCCCGACCCTCGGGCTCATCCGCTACACGTCGTCCATCGCGAGCAATCGCTCCATGTACCTGCCCATGGTAGGAATGCTGCTGCCCCTTCACTGGGAGCTCACCGGACTGTGGCAGCGGGGCGTCGGCACGGTGAAGACCTGGGCGGTTCGGGCGATGGTGTTGTGTGTGGGGGCGGCGTTGGCGATCGCGAGTGTGTACGCCACGCGGAGCTACCAGTCACACTGGCAGGATACGATGACCCTCTTGCGCTACTATCTGTCGCAGCAACCAAACGACTACAAGCTGCACACCCGAATGGGAAACGAATGGATCCAGCGCGGCGATCACAGAGCGGCCATTGTCGAGTTCAAAGAGGCGATTCGCCTCAACTGGGGCTGGACGGAGAATCACCTGAACGTCGGACGGGCCCTGTTTACGGTCGGCGACTATTCCGAAGCCGAGCAAGCATTCACCACGGCGCTTGCGCAGACGCCGAAGGACTGGCGCGCGCACATGCTTATGGGCATGACTCAGGAACGCCTGGGCAATTTGGAGGGCGCCCTCCAAGAATTCCGGACCGCCGCCCGCATTGCCCCCCAGGCCGCGATGCCTCATTACAATATCGCGATGATCCTTGGCCAGCAGGGCAAGTTGGATGAGACGGTGGCGGAGTATCGGCAAACCCTGCGCCTCGATCCACGCAACACGGAGGCACGGAGGGCGCTCAGCGCGCTCGGGGCAACAGCCCCCGAGGGCTCGCCATGAACAAGCCCATCTGGACACTGCCAACGATCACGATCGTCCTGCTGCCGACGGCACTCTTGACCCTGCTCGCGATCAGCCTCGCCCACCCCAGTTACACCGAGCCACTTTTCGTCCACACGTCCTACTACTTTCTGATTGTCACGGTGCTGTGCTGGGCCGGCACCTACCTCTATGCCGCACGCGAAGTGCGCTGGGCAACTCTCGTTGCGTGGGTGAAAGACAATTGGCCCGGCCTCGTCGTCGCGCTCGCCGTGACCATCGTCGCGTGGCTCGCCATCCATCCCGCCCTGCGCATGCTTTCCGACGAAGCGGGCCTGGTCGGGACGTCGAAGAATCTCTGGGCTAGCAGGACCGCCACCTTCACCGTTTCCGGCAAGTACTACTACGACAGCTACTGGGACATCGGGGTGGCGGTCGACCAACGGCCGGCGCTGTTCCCGTTCCTGGTCAGCCTGGTCCACGTCCCTTGCGGCTATTCGTACAAGAACGTCTTCCTGTTCAACCTGATGGTGCTGCCGGCTTTCGTGCTCGTGTCCTACCGGCTGGCCAAGTCTCTCGGCAGTGAGACCTTCGCCATCGTTGCTGCCCTGCTGGTGGTGACCCATCCCATTACCCTGCTCTCGGTCCGCTCGGGTGGGTTCGATTTCTTTGCCGCCTTCTTCGCCCTGCTGGTCATCAAGAGTCTGCTCGACCAAATTCGCGAGCCGTCGCCCGAAAGGCTGGCGGTTCTGTGGATGAATCTGTGCATGTTCGCCGAGATCCGCTACGAGACCGGCCTCTTTGTTCCGCCGGTGGTGGTGCTGCTGCTTCTCTTCCGCATGGTCACTTGGAGCGCCCTGCGGCCCTTCGCCTTCATCTACGCCCTCACGCCCGTGTATTTCATGCCCCGCATCTGGCAGGCGGTGTTCCGCGGTAGCGTACCGGAACAGGATCCCGGGGCCATCGTCTTCAGCTTCCAGAACTTCTTCAACAACGGGCACGACTACTTCAAACCCATCCTGTCCCCCTTCGCCTCCCAGCCCAACCACGCGGCCATCGTGATCGCGCTTGGCATCGTCGGGTGCATTCTCTGGCTACGCTGGCTCTACCGCCGGCTACTCGCGCGCGACTTCAAAGCTCCCCAGCTGAGGTTCGCTGTCCTGGTCATGGTCTGGATGCTTGTGCAGGTGATTCTCGTCTTTACCTACGTATGGGGGCGCGCCCAGCACCCAGCGTCCGCGCGCCTGGTCATCGCCATCGATACCTTCTTCGCGTTCCCCGCCGCTTGGGTCTTGACCCTTGGGCTCAGACGCTGGAGGCCCTTGGTCGCCATCCTGCTGGCCGCGGCGGTCCTCGCCTTCTACCTGCCGGTCGCTTCCCAGCATCGGATGATGAACAAGCTTACCCAGACTCGGGAGAACTCCACCACTTGGGCATTCTTCGAGAGCCTGCACCAAAAGCGCATCATCATCGTCACCGATCGTCCCAGCCTCTACACCATCATGGAGTATGGGGCGATGGACTTCGAGACCGCGAGGCATGACCCCGTGATCTTCGATGCCCTGGCCCGCGGCCTGTTCTACGATATCTACCTCGTGCAACAGATCGACCTGATCACGAACAAGCCGTTTCCCAACTATGATATCTGGCCCACTCGTAGCCTGCAGACCATGCTGGAATTCCAGAACGACGCCAACGTGAAGGTTCGCATCTCACGGATCGCCCATTGACGATGAAACCCACCTACAGCGTGTCGGACTTGGCAGCCGTGTCCCTGACGGCGGCCGTGGTTGCCGTCTGGGTGGAAGCCGCGGGAGGCTCGTTTTCGTTTCTCGCGCTCGTCGCCTGCGAGGCGGTCTTCCTCGCGTTCTATTTGGTGGGCTCCCTTTTCGCTGGCTGGAGACCCTTGGCAACGGGTGTCCTCTTCGATCTTCCGCTGCGCTTGCTCGTGGGATACGCCGTTGTCAACACTGCCCTGCTCGTGCTCGCCTGGCTCTCCCCGCTCGGCATCATTGCCAACTTTGGCATCTTGCTCGCGCTCGCGGCCTCACTGTTCGTCGCCGAGAGACCGGAACGGAGGCAGTCCGACGATTCAGTCGGTCTCTTGGTTATCGGCCTGGCCCTGGTCGCTGCTACGCTGTGGTGCCAAGACTCGCTCCGCCCCATTTCGGAGGAAGGCAACACGGTCGTTTTCAAGCCGTGGGTCGACGGTTTCTACTACGCGGTTCACATTCGAATCTTCGGCGCCAGCCACGGAGCGTCCTCCATCGAGGACTTCCGGCTAGCGGGCGTGCCTGCCCGGCTTTACCACTATGGGGTCTACCTGACACCAGCCCTCATCAAGGAGGCATCAGGAATCCATTCGTATACCGCCTTCGCCGGGATTCTGGCGCCCATGGGGGTCTTCTTCGCAGGGCTCGGGGCCTATGCTCTGATCGGATCCTTCTGGGGCAACTGGCCAGGGTTGGCCGCATGCGCGGCACTGCTGCTCTTGCCCGATGGCGCGCAACAAGGGATGCGGAACACCTTCATGTCGTATCACTGGCTTACCCAGATCTCGCCCAGCGCAACCCATGGTCTGGCCCTGGTCGCCGCCGCCTGGCTCTTCGTCATAAGGGGGTGCGCGCAAGGCAATCGCTTGCAGATCCTCGCAGGCTGGCTGGTGGGAGGAATCCTCGCTCTCTACAAGTTGCAGTTTTTCATCGCGAGCGCCCTCCTGCTGTGGCTTGTGCCTCCGCTGTTCTTCCGCGTGGGCGGAGTCGGGCCCTCGGGACCATTCCAGGGTTCCGCATCTGACCGCGTGGACGGAGTCGGGCTTGGCCCGACGAAGTCCCTCGCGGGGGGCGCGGGACCCTCCCAGGGTCCCGTATCTAACAGACAGCTCAGGCTTGCCAAGCGGGCGCTCTGGGTCTTCTCTGCGGTCGTGGTCTATGTCGTGACCATCATCGCCGTGCAGAAGCTACCTGGCGCTCCCCCCATCCATTTCGATGGATCGTGCATCGGGAAGATCCTCGACCATGTCAACAGGTTCACGCAGCCGGGGGCCCTGCGCGAGTTCCTTGCCAGTCGCATTGGGAAGGGAAGCACCTTGTCGTCGAACCTGGCTATTGGTGCCCCGTTCATTCTGCTCGCGACACTCGGGCTCTTCGCGCCGCTGCTGGCAATTCTGGCCATCCGCCTGCGCAAACGGACATCGTCTCTCTTCCTGATCTTTCCACTCCTGCTCACTGCGAATTTCCTGGCCATGTTCCTGGGGCTGGCCCTTGACTTTGGCAGCAGTACCCCCGACGAGCTGTCACACCGTCCGGTCATGGTGATGTACTTTGGCGTCGTGGCTTGGGTAGGCGGCGCCGCGGGTTTGCTGCTGATCGAGTCCCGGCGCCTCGGGCGCATCGCCCGACCAGCAATCCTTTGTCTGACAGTCCTGCTGCTGGCCGTCCCGGCGTTTCTCGGACCGGGCATCCAGCGGAATTGGGCCATGCGCATGTTCTCGCCAGTCCGGGTCCCCATCGGCCTCTACCGAGCCGCCGAATACATGCGCGACCACGGCGATGCTCGAGATGTCTTCGAGGATTCCGAGTCCGATCGGACGTACACCGTAGCTGCCCTGTCAGAGCGAAGGGCCTACGTCGTACAAGCCATGAATCCCTCCCGCTACAACAGCGTGCTGGTGGAGGAACGATCGGATGCCATCGAAGCGCTGATGAGACTGCGGGATTCTGCCGCCGTCGCCGCCCGCGCTCGCGAGCTTGGACTACGTTGGTTTCTGCTCAACCCCGGGAACCAGGTCGACTGGCCGGAAGAGATCACTGGCCGGCCGGCCTTCGAGCTGGGGGGCTTCAGACTCTATCGATTCTGAGCTAGATAGACTCCATGTGGCATCGAGTGACGCGAAACATTTATCGCTAACCACCTTCATGACGATCCTGACGACACTCGTCGAAGCGGCATACAGGGGACTCGCCCGTTGTTCTCCTCTAGACGCATGGAGTTGGTTCGAACGGCTGGAGCGGCATAATAGCTGGACGGCGGAGCGGATAGAGTCGTATCGGTGCGAACGGCTCGTCGAATTGGTCGAGCACGCCGGCACGGCGGTTCCGTTCTACCGGCAGCTGTGGAGCAACGCCGGCATTGATCCGGCGCGGATTCGCACGTTTGAAGACTTGCGGGATCTACCGGTTGTCAGCAAACACCTTCTGATCGAGGCGCAAGAGCGAGATGCATTCGCACTCAAGAACTGCTCCGACTACCAGTTTACCCACACCTCCGGCACCACTGGCCCACGGCTGGGTCTGCCTTTTTCGCGCGCGGATCTGCAGAAGAAATACGCGAGCTTTTTGCGCGAATACTATGCAACCGGGTGGCGACTCGGGATACGATCGGCGGCATTGCACTATGCGGGGCATCCGGAGTTTGGCGGCCGCTACACCGGTCAACCGGACCGCGATAGTTTCGTGCTGATGCGCTGGCTCGCGTTTCGGTTCGCGCATCGTCGGCGATTGCTCAAGCCATGGTCGACGAGGACCTATGACGGTACGGAAGAGCTGCCGGCGCTTTGGTATCGCAGCTTGTTGCGACATCGACCATGGTTGTTGGAGTCGATGGACTTCAACCTGATCGCCCTGTATCGCTACCTGAAGCGCAAACAGCTCGAACCGCCACGGATTCCGGTCATGTTCGTCCTGGCGACGTTGGCACGGCCGCTTCGCGATCGCCTCGAGCGGTTTTTCGGGGGACGCATCTACAACCGCTTTGGTCCGCATGAAATCGAAGGCGTTGCCTTTCCGTGCGCGCAACGGGAAGGTTTGCACGTTGCCACCGACGTGGTGCATGTGGAGGTGGTCGACGACCGCGACCAGCCTGTACCGCTAGGGCACAGAGGGCATCTGGTCCTGACCGATCTCGACAGCCGATTGATGCCGCTGATTCGCTACCGCATCGGCGACATGGGCCGACTGCTCGATCATCCCTGCGTGTGCGGCAGTCCTTTTCCGCTCATGAACGATGTGGACGGGCGGGCCCGCGATCGGCTGTTGTGCACAAGCGGCGAATGGGTGCCGGGCGCGGTGTTGGTTCAGACATTGCAATCGATCGAAGGTCTTGAGTTGTTCCAGCTTCTGCAGGACGAATCGGGTGCGGTGGAGTTTCGCCTCGCGCCCTCCGAGGCGCCCCGCCTCGCTGGTTTGCGTGCAACGGTGACCCGTGCCATCGCCACGGTACTTGGTGATACCACGGCAATGCGACTCCACGCCGATCGACCCCTAGAGCTTGAGACGAATGGGAAGTTTAGTTTTTTGCGCCGCTGCGATGACCTCGGGCAATCGGACAAACTATCCGCGGTTGGCGAATGCAGCGCACACGGGAGGGCATGATGAGAATTCGGATGGCGCGGCCATCGCTAGGTGACCCAGAGCTGGAGGCGGTGCGTGCCGTTTTCGAATCCGGCTGGCTCGGTGAGGGACAGATCACCGAGCAATTCGAAGCGCGATTGCGGGACTACACCGGGGTGCCCCATGCCATCGCCGTCAACACCGGCACGTCCGCATTGCACCTTTGTCTCGCGTCGCGCGGGATCGGACCTGGCGACGAAGTCATCCTGCCGTCATTTACCTTTGCCGGCGACGCGATGGCGGTACGCCTGTGCGGTGCGACGCCGGTGTTCGCCGATATTCGGGCGGACACCCTGAATCTCGATCCGGCATCCGTCATGACGGTGATGAGCAGGCATACGCGAGCCATCATGCCGACCGACTATGCTGGGTTGCCTGCGGATGTGCGGGCCTTGAAGAAGACCGTTGGTTGTGATGACGTGCTGCTGATCCGCGACGCCAGCCATTCGTTCGGGTCATTGCAAGACGGGTCTCCGGTAGGGCTCAATCAGGGCGAAGACGCAACCTGTTTCAGCTTCGACCCCATCAAGCATCTGACCTGTGGCGAAGGCGGCGCCATTCTGGTGAACGATCCGAGGTGGGCTACGCTACTGGCTAGCCAACGCAATCTGGGCTTCGCCACGAGGGCGCACGATAGCCAGAACACTTCGGCAGGTTCGGAACACTTGGTGAACACGACCGGATATCGATACCATCTCGGCAACTTGAATGCCGCCATCGGTCTTGCTCAGTTCGAACGGTTGCCGGCCATGCTTGCCGCCAAACGCCTCATTGCCCGCCGGTACGACACCTTGCTCGGCGACATCGAGGGGGTGCAGGTTTTCGCCCGCGATTACGATGAAGTCGCGCCGTTCCTGTACCCCGTCATGATTGGCGGTGGACGTCGCGATTACGTGGCCAGGGAGCTCGGGCGCAAAGGTATTCACGCCGGACTTCGCTATACGCCGTGCCATCACCAGCCGTTGTTCGCGAGTTCCCGCAGCGCCGAGCTGCCGGTCACGGAACAGGTCGGCCGCGAGCTATTGTGCTTGCCCATTTATGCGGGATTGACGGACGATGAGGTCGAAGAAGTCGTCCGCTGCGTGCGCGCATGTTTTTGATGGTTGGCAATGAAGATGGCTGAATGGACCAACACGATGCCGATAACACCGCTCGTCAGCGTGGTCATCCCGGTGTATCGCAGCGAGAAGATCGTCCCTCGTTTGTGTGATGGGTTGCGCACCGCGCTTGCCGGTTTGGCGTACGAAATCGTTCTGGTCGATGATTGCAGCCCGGATGGTAGCTGGCAGGCGATCGAGCAGCAGGCGGACAGTAGCAAGGAAATCAAGGCGGTGCGTTTGCGCGTCAACGCCGGTCAGGATCGCGCCATCATGGCCGGGTTGAACTTCGCCACCGGTGAGTACGTGGTGGTCATGGACGACGATCTGCAGCATGACCCGGCCGATATTCCGCGACTGCTGGACAGGATTCGGGGTGGCGCGGATGTTGTCTATGCCAACTTCTGCCGCAAGCGTCAGACACGGCTGAAAAACCTGATGAGCTGGGGTGCCGGGAAAGTCGCGGAAACTGTGCTGCGCAAACCCCCTCACATCTACCTTTCGCCATTCAAAATCATGAGCCGTGAAATCGTCAATGAGATCGTTCGCTACTCCGGTCCGTTTCCCTATGTCGACGGTTTGATCTTCCAAGTGACGAGTCACATCGATCAGATTGTCGTGCAACATCGCGAACGGTACGACGGACACAGCACACACAACTTCTGGAAGCAGGCGGCGCTGTTTCTTACGTTGTGTGTGAATTTCTCCGTGGTGCCGTTGCGTCTGGTGACTCTGATTGGCGCTGCCTGTTCGGCGTTGAGCTTCCTGCTCGGAACCTATTTCCTGGCGATCTACTTCATCCGCGGTGTGATTGTGGTGGGCTGGACCGCGCTGGTCCTGATCAACCTGTTTATTGGCGGAATCCTGATGATCTTTCTCGGCGTCATCGGCGAATACATTGGACGTATTCTCATGAACGTCAATCAGGCACCACAGTTTGTGGTGTCGCGTACGCGCAACTTGCCACCGGCGGCCGACCGATCGCCGTTGCCCGGCTCGAAGGCCGGTCCGTAGCTACTGACCGTACTTGGCAGAGACGATGTTCGCCTGAACGGCATCGTCGGTCGCGTCGGTCGGATACCCGGCGACAATCGCCCCTTCGTAGAAGGTTCCCGAGCTCGCAGTGAAGTTGCTGTAACAGCAGTCGCCGCCGCTTCCAAGGATGACAGCCC
The DNA here is from genome assembly GCA_963723955.1 of uncultured delta proteobacterium. Taxonomy (GTDB): domain Bacteria; phylum Myxococcota_A; class Polyangia; order Fen-1088; family Fen-1088; genus Fen-1118. The sequence continues at coordinate 161,941 of CAVRSU010000008.1, read as the reverse complement.
CTTCCTTCGCCTGCGTGAACGGCAGCTTGCCCTTGTAGAAATTGCCCAGCGTGCCAGTCGTTGCATCGCCACCCCTCAGCGACCACTCCGATGTGCCGTTGTTCTTTTCTATGGCGGTGACGTATGTAAACGTCAGGGAAGGACTGTTGGCGTTCGGGTTGCCACCCGCTTTGAGGCCGCACTCGAAATCGGCCATGACCCACGGGCCGGCACCCGCCCCCTTTTCCCACGAGGCATCGGTGCTGAAGTTGACGGCGTCCATGGTGCCGCATCCGGAAACCGATCGCGAGAGTGGGCCGTTGCCATAGTCGAAACAGCAGCCACCGATGTTGGTACGCTTGCCGCTTGCCACCATGTAGACCGACTGGGGGCTATTGCCAGTCGGAACGTTCGACTTGGAACCGTCTTTCCAATAGGCCTGTTTTTGCGTCATATAGAGCGAGTAGACGGTGTGACCACCGACGGTAAACTTCTCCTGGGTCGCGTTCGCGGCTGACTGACTCGCGTTGCCTTTGACGGTACTATCTGCAGTTTCCGCTTCGACATCGTTTCCATTCCCGGACTGGTCATAGACAAAAGTGATTACGCATGTGGTTCCGGTACAGAACTTATCTTGCGCGGCCGAGTCGGCAAAGCCATCTGCGGTTGTTCCGATGTCTTGTCTCGTGCTGTCCGACGCTCGCTTGACCTGGTAGAGCTTGCCGGTGTACCCGGCAAACAGAGCACGCACCGTACTGTGCGCCACGACACACTTATTGCTGGCCGCCGCGTAGATGTCGCAAGGACCCTTCCCGGTAGAGCCGCCGACTGGGGTCGTGCCTCCAGCGCCAGCAGTTCCGCCCGCGCCGGTGGTAGCGCCGCCCCCGCCCCCCTTGCCGCCCGTGCCCGTGGCTCCGCCCGCGCCGGTGGTCGTACCGCCCGAGCCCGTCGTGGCGCCACCCGCGCCAGTGGTCGCCCCCCCAGCGCCGGTCTTGCCGCCCGAACCCGGGGCCCCGCCCGAACCCGGCGGGCCCTTCTGGAGCACAATCGTGCCTGTCAGGGGCAGAACCGTGGATTTCGGGGTCAAGGTCAGATTGTTTCCAGACACGCAGTAGGAATAGTCCATCTCGCCGTCGGTATTGAGAGCGCCCCCTGTGGTCGTGTAGTCGCCCGTGGTTGATGCGTTCGGGAATATCACCCCAATGCCGCCCGGCTGGTTGGCTGTGGCCGAGCAGCTGCACTGGCCGCTCGCATCGGTCGAGCAGGTTGCGGTGGCCCACCCTGCGGCCGTGAAGGTACCCGACATCTTGGAACACTCGACCGGAGTCGATGAAACCACCAGGCACGGGGAAGGCAACTGGAAGGTCATCGAGCCGGTGGTAATCGTGTTGTCCAAATACGTTCCGTCGGCATTGGCGGTCCACGTTCCGGTCACCTTCAGCGACCCGGTGGCCGGGACCTTCGCGCACCCCAGATAGAGCAGAGTCCCGTCCATGTCGCCCGACAAAGTCAGACACGACGACGACACGCTCCAGGTTGCGACCACGTCGCCGCCGCAGGATGATCCGTTGGGGCAACTGGTCGGCTGGGTCGTGCCGCCAGCGCCGCCGCTGGCCGGAGCGCCGCCACTGCCTGCGCCGTCGCTGCCGGTTTTCCCGCCACTGCCTGCGCCGCCGCTGGCCGGAGCGCCGCCGCTGCTTGCGCCGCCGCTGGCCGGAGCACCGCCGTTGCCTCCTCCGCCACCGGAGCTGCTACAGCCATGGGTCGCCATCGAGGCGAGAGCTACCGCGCTAACAAGTCCGATAAGTCCGTTTCGCATTGAAAACCTCGCAAGCATTGTACGTTTGGGCAGGCCTTTTTCATAGATCTATCACAGAATCTGGCGAGGCAGTGACTAGATGGGGGGCCTGGGCGAACGCCATGTAACGTCACGGATCGGCCTCTTCCTTCGACCAAAGCTAGCACGATGCCGTGGCTGTGCGAGCTGTCCTCGTGCAGGGAACGGCCGATGCTACGCAGAGAGCCATCTGTCGCATTTTCGTCGGCGCGCTATTCGCTTGCCAGGGACCACCTTTCGCATGAAAATCGCCGCCATGAGCCAGTGTCGAAACCGCACAGCCCGGAGCCTCCTCTTGGAGGCTGTGATCGTCGTCGTTCCTTTGCTGCTCGCGGCCGCGCCAGCGGCAGCTGCCAACCGGCAGGCGCAAGAGCGCGCAGCCCGGAAGGCTTGCCTCAACGGTGACTATGCGAAGGGTGTCGACATTCTCTCGGACTTATTTGTCGATACTAAGGACCCAAATTACATTTTCAATCAAGCCCGTTGTCTAGAACAGAATCGACGTTACGAAGACGCCATAGGCCGCTTCGACGAGTACCTGCGCGCGGCCCCGGAACAGTTGAAACCGGAGGACAAGGCCGCGGCCGAGAAACACCGCTCGGACTGCAAAGAAAAACTGGCCGAAGAGCGCGGCACCTCGCCTACCCAGCCAGCACCGCAGCCTTCCCCGCCTGCAGCCGCTCCGTCGCTGGTGCCCAACCCCGAGCCATCGCCAGCGCCGTCCCCGTCGATTGTAGTCGAGCCCGCGTCCCAGCAGCCACCGGCCCACGGTCGGCGGAGCGGCCTGGCAACTGCGGGAATCATCACGGGTGGCGTGGGTGTATTGGCCGTGGTCGGGGGCGTGATTCTGAATCTGAAAGCCAACAGCGTGCTCGACAACATGCAAACCTCGGTTGGCGGCTATTCATCCGGCAAGGAAAACGACCAAAAGACCTATAAGACCCTCGCTTGGGTGGGCTACGGCGCTGGGGCTGCCTGTGTGGCTGCTGGGGCAATTCTGATCGGGGTCGGCATCAAGTCCCGCACAAGCTCGTCGACCGACGTTGCTCTCGTGCCCGCGGTCGGCCCCGCTCAGGTGGGTGCCATGTTGACAGGAGCATTCTGATGAGCACGACATCCTTTCGAACAATGCGATATCGCAACATCCCCCTCTGGGCCGCCGCACTCATTTGCCTTAACGTCATGGCTTGTTTCCACAGTCTCGACCCGTCGAAGCTCAAGTGTAACAGCAAGACAAGCTGTCCAAGTCCCTATTCCTGCATCATGGACCAAGCAAACTACGGGCACTGCGTTCTAGGCTCGATAGGCCTCGATGGCGGCAACGCCGACCAGTACGTGTCGCCTGAGGTCGATGGAAAGGCGGGATTGGATGCTGGAGGCGGCCCCGTCGATGGCGCGCAAGGCAGCGGAGGAGCGGGCGGTGTGGGCGGACCGACCGACGGCTCGGCCTCGGGCGGAGCGGGTGGTGGCGGCATCGCGGGAGGCTCCGGCGGCGTGTCGTCGCTGGACGCTCCGAGTGCAACGGGAGGCACTACCTCTACGCCGGATGCGCCCGATCTGAACGACGGCCCCGACGCCCCGACGTCTCTACCAAATGGTTCGATCTGTACGGCCGCCAGCCAGTGCAGCAATAACTCGTGTGTCGACGGGCATTGCTGCGATAGCAAATGCGACGGGAACTGCGAGTCCTGCACGACTGGAACCTGCAGCTTCACCTCGACCCCCCGTAAGGCCTGCAGCGGCTCGGGCAAATGCGCAGGCACCTGCGACAAATCGAACACCAAAGCCTGCACTTATCCGGACAGTTCGACGGTCTGCTCGGCGCAGAGTTGCTCTGCTGGCCAGCGCACGAACAAGTCATTATGCGATGGCCAGGGCAACTGCCCGATCCAAGCGCCGATCGCCTGCGACAGCAACCAGTGTTTGGCCGACAACAGTGACTGCTCTGGTACTTGCTCTGCGGCTTCCTGCGGCGTGGGCAAGTACTGCACCGGCTCGACGTGCGCTCCGTTGAAAAACCAAGGAGACACCTGCGCAGCGGACGGGGAATGCTCGACCACCCACTGTGTCGACGGATACTGCTGCGAGAGCGCGTGCACGGGAGCATGCACGTCGTGTTCAGTGACACACGGCAAGTGCACGAACACAACGTCCGCGCGAATCGGCAAGGCCTGCGGTGGTACGGCTCCCTGCAACGCCACTTGTACTGGCTCAAGCCCAGATTGCGTGCCTGCGAGCACCGCAACTTCGTGTGGCGTTGCGAGTTGTCTCAATTCCACGCAGCTCCAGCAGGTCGGGACCTGCAATAGCCAAGGAACCTGCACGCAAAACGCCCAGACATGCACGGCATGTGTTGCGAATGCCTGTGCTGATTGCACGCCGGGGGTAGATAGGAAGTGCAGCAGTGCGGGGGTGCCTCAAAAGTGCGATGCGACTGGGCACTGGGTCAACGACACCGCTTGTGGGACGGGCCAAGTCTGTTCAGGCGCAGGCAGCTGTGGCTGCCAGACGAACTGGACGAGTTGCGGGCGTACCGGCAACACCTGTTACGATAGTTCCAATGACTCCCATAACTGTGGCTCTGCCTCTAGCTGCGTGGACTGCACAACAACCGGTAGGACATGCTCGGGAGGTATTTGTGTCTGTTCGAATGCGAGTAACCCGAATTTCTGTACCAACGTTTGCACGAACTTCAGCACGGACAATTCCAACTGCGGTGCGTGCGGGACGAAATGCACCTCTCCGAATACGTGCGGTGGTAGCGGAACGCCCAACACGTGCGGGTGCACGCAGAATTGTGGCACTCGGGTCTGCGGTCCCGTGCCCAATGGTTGCGGCACTTCGTGTGGCTCGTGTACGACAGGGTACCAATGCAATACAAGCGGACAATGCGCGTGTGTGCCGAATGCAAATGCGTGCAGCGGTCTCCAATGTGGTTCCGTGTCCGACGGATGCAACACGATTTCGTGTGGCACCTGCGCGTCCGGGAAATCCTGCGCCGGAAATGGAACGTGTCAATGCACTATGGGTGCGCCGTCGGCCTGCGGCGGCTGCCTATACTGGGGCTTCGAGTCGGGCACGCAAGGTTGGGGGATTGACACTAGCATTTACGGCGTCAATCCTGGTGCAATTGTCACCGGCAAGGTTAACCAGAGCGCGAGCCAACATAACACTGGCGGTTTCTCCCTGTCATTCTATACCCAATTTGATGGTTCCGCCGTCACCCTAGCCACAGTGGCAGTGAGTGTATGCTCCACGAACGTGTTTGGGCTCAAGGTTTCTGGATACGTCATGGCCGTGCCGGACCCGGGCCAATCCGACACGCTTTCCTCCAACAATTTAGTGTCTGTATACTCTGACGCCCAGGCACCTGTGGCTCAGATCGGCATTCAGAGTGTCAATACATGGACCCCTTTCTCGGGGACTTTCACTCAGGACACTAGCACTATGACTTTCTTGGGTTTGGGCTTCAGGGCGTACAGCCCTTGGAATGGAACGATCTATGTTGATGACGTAAAGGTTGCTGTACCCTGACCCTGATGGGCGTGTGGCCGGCGCAGTCACCTTCAGCAGACAGCCCCGCCCGCCCTGCCCAGTCCTAACCGGGGTGCGAGGCATGGGCGTTAAGAACCTATTTCAGTAGGCCCGAAGCACGCCAGGCAACAATGCCACAGACCAAGTGGAGCATGGCGAAGTACGTATCCTCCCGAATCTCCCAGCGCACAAGGATCCGGCGGAATCGATTCATCCAACCGTGCGTGCGTTCGACGACCCAGCGTCTCGCTTTTACGCCCGGCTTGCATTCCAGTTCCTTCTTCTCTTCGCCTCGGCTTCGCAGATGAAGCGTGAAACCAGACGCAATTCCGACGGAGCGAGCCTCGGGGTAGTCGTAGCCCTTGTCGAGACAGAGCCCCTGCGGATGCGTGTGCGTCGGGCCGAGGACGATCCACCGGGATGCTCGCGATGGTCTCGGCCATGAGCTTGTGGTCGTTGCGATTTGCCCCGTCAACCGTGAGGCCGACGGGAACGCCCGCGCCATCGGTGAGGAGGCTGCGCTTGGTCCCGTCCTTGCCGCGATCCGTAGGGTTGGGCCCGGTCTTTTTCCCCCCCGAGTGGGGCCTTGGTCATCGCCCCGTCCATCGAAAGCCAGTTCCAGTCGATGCCCTTCGCATCGTCGTAGGCCAAGAGTCCCTGCCGCCAGAACTCGTGGAAGACACCACAGTCGAGCCACTCGCGAAATCTGCGATACGCCGAGGCGCACGAACAGATCCCAGTTGCGTCCAACGCATTCCACTGGCAGCCGGTCCGCAGCACGAAGAGGATCGCCGCCATGGCGTTGCGGTCGGGGACCCGTGGACGGTGACATCCGAGTGGATGTGCCGGGCGCTTGGGCAGCAGCGGCTCCATCTTGGTCCACATGGCATCGGTCAAGCTTCCAACTTCCGGCGTGCGAGGCGGCTTTCATTGGCAACAACAAGGCCGCGAAATCGTCGATCACGCAATTTTTCGACTTGTTCCATGGGCTGCTGTACCTTGCGGTCACGCCCTAACGAAATAGGTTCTAAGCGACAGCAGCGGGAAAGAATGATGCCCCAACAGAATCTGTGGGTGGTCTGAATAGTGGCCAGGTAGCAGTGCATTCGGGCGGCGGCGAGGCGGGATCGGCCCCTGGTTTGGATTTCGCACCGAGGTTGAACGGCGCAGGTCTGTGAGTTTTGCTGATGGACCGGAAGGTCGTCAGCGAGCTGCTCTCTCTGCCTGAAGCCGACCAGTTCTTACGCGGGGCTTCGGACCTGGGTCGTGCGCTCGACCCATAGCTGCCTGAAGAACATCTGGTGGGCCAAGAAGGGCATCTTCTCGTTCAGCTTCGTGCCGCTGGAACTACTGGGCTATGCCGGAGCCACGATGACGGTGCTGTCGCTTCTGGCCGTCATCCACCAAATCGTCGATTGGCTGCGCCGACCGGAAATACCTCATGGCATTTCCACCGACATTGAGAAATATGAACTACCATATTAGAACGCTCAACAGTCGGTTGCTGGCATCCGTCTTCCTCGATCTGTCGACCCAACACGCCGGCCACGGAACGCGGCGAGACCGACGACGAGGAGGAGCGCGAGAACGTGGGGAGCCGCGCCTTCGCCGCCCGTCGTGATGGCGCAGGCGCAGCCGCTCCCGCGACCTTTCGTTTCACCGCCGTCGGGGGTGGGCGCCCCGGTGTCGGCGGGCGCGTCGGTGGATGCATCGGTCGCCCCGGTGGCCGGAGACAGTGTGACCAGTGAGATCCCGAAGCGCGGCAGATCGAAGCTCAGTCTCACCGCTCCGCCCGCGACGTCGAGGGTCTGCGTCGCGCCGAGCGGCACCGGATCCATTCCCTGTTGCAGCGCCGCGATCTGCGCATCCGACGGCGTCGCCAGACTTCCCTGTGCGGTCCACAGCGTGTACGCGTCGCCGTGGGCGTCGTCGACGCGCAGGTGGGTCACGGACACCCGCGCGCCGAAGCTGCCCGGCACCTTGACGCTTAGTTGAATGGGCGCCGCTGGCGCCGTCACAAGATCGTCGTGGTAGTTCCAAACGAGAACCTGCACCTGATTGCCGTTCAGGGTGGCCATCCCGTCGACATCGGCCTGCCCGCGCACGCCGCTGGCGAGGATCGCGTCGAGCGGCAGGGCGCCGCTACTGGTCACGGGCAAGCGTGTGCCGGCCAGGCTCCCGAGCAGCTTGAAGGCCCCGAGCACCGGCAGGTCGATACCGTTCGTGGCGAGGGCGCGGTACCCTGGAAAGTAGGGCGTGCCCGGAAACGTGAACGCCCACGTGAGCAACCCGCCCAGCTTGATACCCACCTGGGCCTCGAGCTCGAGGGTGTGCTTCATCATCGCGATCTCGTACGCGCCGTACGCGGTGGAGTTGCGGTACGCATCGGCGGGCTCGCTGCTCGCCGGGCAGGCCGCGCAGCCGTCGGGATCCGCCTCGGTGATGTAGATGGGCGTCTGCTTGAATTGGGAGAACGCGGCAACCGCGCCAAAGCCGGACTGGTGCAGCCGGAGCTGGTTGCCGAGATCCATCTCGACGTGATCCCCGTTGATGGCTACGCCGCCTTTCGCGTGGAACGTCACGAGATCCAGGCGCGTGCCGGTCGCGCCGGTGACGGTGTTGGTGCCAGTCGCGCAGTGCTGGAGGAATTGGGTCAGAAAGGTGCCCCCGGGGCTCACCACCGCCGGGCCACCGAGCACGGCGTTCGGCATCACCTCGTGCAACGCCGATTCCGTGTAGTCGTAAAGCTTCGCGTAGTCGTCGAACGTGCCGTGCCAGTAACCGCTGTCGGGTTCGTTCCACAGTTCCCACAGCCAGCTCGTCTCGACGCTCGGGTAGCGTTCGCTCGCGTGCGTGGCCCACGCGCGGATAAGCCCCTCCCACTTCCCGTAGTCGGTCGGGGGATAGAAGCACCCACCGTTGAGCGCCAGGGTGCTGGCGTTGCGGTAGGGGGTCGGGTGCGCTGAAAGCGCCTGGGGCATGAAGGCGATCTCCACGAACGGAAACGCACCGACCCCGGTGATGGTGTCCATGATCCCGTCCGTCAGCGTCCAGCTGTAGACTGGGTTGCCGTCGGCGTCTTCGGTGTAAACATTCGTCGATCCCCACTTCAGCGCCGGGGTGCCGTCGCCGGAGTTGAGGAGGAAGTGATTGCGTACGTGCACGGGCGCCGTGTGCGCAGCGGCGATAGTACCGAGCAGCGCCTTTCCTTCCGGCACGGTCGTGTAGTTGATCTCGTCGTAACCGTGGAACGGCCACACCCGCGCGATCGGCGTTCCGGCGGCAGTGGCGTCGACAGCGACATTCACAGTGGCCGGTGCCTGCGCCCGCGCGGGGGAGGCGAGCGCCAGCAGCCCGGCCATCATGCTCCGGCATGCGATCCGGCCCGCGGTCCAGCACGCGCCCGTCGAGAGGCGGGACTGACACCGCCCCCCCTTGTGTGCGCGCCTGCCCACGCCATATAACGTCACGGATCGACCTTCTCCTTCGACGAAGGCTAGCACGCTGAAGTGTGGCTGAGGCCAGGTGGGAGCTTGACAGCTAGTGTGGACTCGGATGAGTCTCAGCTTTGACGAGATACGTCTCCCCGGTGCCTCATTGTTTCTCTTCATCATCTTAACCTTCGGAGGCCGCTATGGAAGTCAGCAAAGTGTGTAGGACCTTCATCGATTGCGCCAACCTGCGGAATTGGTCGGGCGCTGTCATGAGCTTGAACGGGCTCAACATGTACGAGATGTTGCGCTCACTCAAATCGCTGGATCCCAACGACATTCCGGCCCTGCGTTCGGCGCTGACCGCGGCCGGGGGCGCAGTCAATGGGCCTCGCATCGAGTATGCGTTGGCGGTGGTCGCGAACAAGGCGATTCCAGCAACCGCCCCGGGTGACCTCGCAACGACGGGCCAGGTGGACGACGCGCGGACATTCCACGCCAGGCCGACCTCCATCCTGACCGAGCTGATCCCCAAAGAGCGAATATCCGGGTACAACGCCGGAGTGTCCCCTGCCAGCAACGCAACCATGCAAGCGCGCTTCGGCGCCCCTCGTTCGAGCTACTCGCAGAAGTGCCAGGCGGTGACCAACGCCGATTTGTCCCGCAGGATCGTCACCCGAAGCGTCGGACCTTTCCACGTCACCGGGCTCGACTCGGCGGCGACAAGTCTGACGAAGATCATGGCCTCGATCGCCTCAAATCAGCGTTTGGTGTACCGCGTGCTGGGAACAGCAGGAATGTTTTGTGCTCGCTATGTGCGTGGGTCGACGAGGAACATTTCCAATCACTCGTGGGGCACGGCCATCGATCTGACCATCGCTGGTATCTTGGATCCGCGGGGAGACAACCAGATCCAGTTCGGTTTGCACCTCATCTCTGGCGTTTTCAACGGCAACGGATGGTACTGGGGGGCGGGATTCACCACCGAGGATGCGCAACATTTCGAGGCCGGATCGATTCTTGTCCAGAGCTGGTAGTGCAACCCATGGTACGCGCGTCACTGCTCCTCGCCCTCTCGCTTCTGTCCTATTTGGGCGCGCATCTGGCCTTCGCGGCCCCCGCGAGCCTGACGCCCGGCGCGCCAGTAGTCAATCCCACCCAAGGAAACGGTGAGGATGTGCGTTCTGAAGGCCAGCCGGGCTGTCGCTTCGAGCGGCCCAAAGTCTGGACTTCGGGCAACATTTCCTGGCTGGGGCGGTGTCGCGGCGGCTTCGCCGATGGGAGCGGTGTCCTGCTCAACGTCGTCGGCGGGCAGGAGGCCGAGCGCTTCTATGGTCGGCTCCATCAAGGGCGCGTGAACGTGGGCGTTCTTCATACCGGCCAAGGCTACATCGCCGGAACCTGGGCTGGCGGTGCCATCGTAGAGAAGCTGGCAGACGACATGGCCCAACGAAATGCGATCATCGCCGCTTTTCATGCCGCCGCAGACGCCTCGACTTCGGTGAGCAAAGCGTTTGCGAAAAAGGGCGACGCCCAAGCGAGCCTCTTCTACGCCAAGCAAGCACGCTCGCTGCGCGACCAGATGGACTAACTCTGGAGGACGTTGAGCCCGAGGGAGCTGTCCGAGGCGGGCCCCCCTTTGGGGAACGGCCGATGCTACGCGGAGAGCCACCTTCGCGTCTTCGTCAGCACGCTATTCGCTTGCCAGGGACCACCTTTCGCATGAAAATCGCCGCCATGAGCCAGTGTCGAAATCGGACAGCCCGGAGCCTCCTCTTGGAGGCGGTGATCGTCGTCGTTCCCTTGCTGCTCGCAGCCGCGCCAGCGGCAGCTGCCAACCGGCAGGCGCAAGAGCGCGCAGCCCGAAAGGCTTGCCTCAATGGCGACTACGCCAAGGGTGTCGACATTCTCTCGGACCTATTTGTTGATACTAAGGACCCCAATTACATTTTCAATCAGGGCCGCTGTCTAGAACAGAATCGACGTTACGAAGACGCCATAGGCCGCTTCGACGAATACCTGCGCGCAGCCCCGGAACAGTTGAAGCCGGAGGACAAGGCCGCGGCCGAGAAACACCGCTCGGACTGCAAAGAAAAACTGGCCGAAGAGCGCGGCACCTCGCCTACCCAGCCAGCGCCGCAGCCGGTTCCAAGTCCCAACCCCGAGCCACCGCCGCAGCCGTCCACCCTGAACGATCCCCTCATCGCGCGCAACTCATAAGCACTTGATATTGCTGGCGATTGAAAAACTGCGAGGATTGACTTATCCACAGCAAGTTCTGGTACATGGATTCCATGAGCCACGAGACGACGACTCCTGGAACTAGATTGCGCAAGCCACTCGCAAAGAATCGGTTGCGCCCGGCGGACACACAGCGGTTTGTTGAGAAGCTTATTGGAGAGGATTTCCACGCGAAGAGAGTGCTTTCGCTAGCCAACGGGGTAACCGGCGTCATCCACGGCGCCACGCTGGGCATTCACGCCATCGGACAAGGGTTGGCGCAGGCTCAGGGACTGAATCCAAGGCACGCAGTCAAGCAGGTCGATCGCCTGATGAGCAATGCGGGTATCTCGTGCGATACCTTCTTTAAGAACTGGGTCTGAACGATCCCCTCATCGCGCGCAACTCATAAGCACTTGATATTGCTGGCGATTGAAAAACTGCGAGGATTGACTTATCCACAGCAAGTTCTGGTACATGGATTCCATGAGCCACGAGACGACGACTCCTGGAACTAGATTGCGCAAGCCACTCGCAAAGAATCGGTTGCGCCCGGCGGACACACAGCGGTTTGTTGAGAAGCTTATTGGAGAGGATTTCCACGCGAAGAGAGTGCTTTCGCTAGCCAACGGGGTAACCGGCGTCATCCACGGCGCCACGCTGGGCATTCACGCCATCGGACAAGGGTTGGCGCAGGCTCAGGGACTGAATCCAAGGCACGCAGTCAAGCAGGTCGATCGCCTGATGAGCAATGCGGGTATCTCGTGCGATACCTTCTTTAAGAACTGGGTGCCTTTCGTGCTGGGCGCGCGTGAGGATGTCTACGTCGCGCTCGACTGGACTGAGTTCGATGCCGACGACCATTGCACCATCGCCTTGTATCTCATCACGTCCCACGGACGAGCGACGCCGTTGCTGTGGCGAACAGTCAGAAAGTCAACCATCGAAGGCTGGCGCAACGACCATGAGGATGACCTCCTGGCCCTGTTCGCCAAGCTGCGTCCGGCGCATACCAAGCGAGCGACCGTGCTGGCAGACCGAGGGTTTGGGGACCAGAAACTCTATCCCTTCCTTGTTTCGCTCGGCCTGGATTTCATCATCCGCTTTCGAGGAATCATCTACGTCGAGGCGTCCAACCGCGAAGTCCGACCTGCGGCACAATGGCTTTCACCGAGCGGACGAGCGGTCAAGCTTGCGAACGTCAAGGTCACCTCCGACCGGACGCCGGTGGCTGCGGTGGTAGGCGTGCACGCGCGCGGAATGAAGGATGCCTGGCATCTGGCGACGAGTCGCTCTGATCTCAGCGGCGCACAGGCAGTCAAGGCGTACGGCAAGCGCTTCACCATCGAGGAAACGTTCCGCGACGCCAAGGACGCACGCTTTGGAATGGGTTTGAAAGCTACGCACATTGCGGATCCCGAACGACGAGACCGACTCCTTCTCCTGGCGGCCATCTCCCAGGCATTGCTCACGCTTCTGGGTGCCGCGGCGGAAGAAACCGGACTCGACCGCAAGCTCAAGGTCAACACGGTGAAGCGCCGGACGCATTCGCTATTCACCCAAGGCAGCTATTGGTATGGAGCCATTCCAATGATGCCGGAGGAGTGGCTTGCGCCCCTAATGGCCGCATTTGGCCGCCTAGTTTCCGAGCAACGGGCTTTTGCTCAAGTGTTTGGAATTCTTTGATGCCTATGAGGGGATCCCTCATGAACTGGGTGCCTTTCGTGCTGGGCGCGCGTGAGGATGTCTACGTCGCGCTCGACTGGACTGAGTTCGATGCCGACGACCATTGCACCATCGCCTTGTATCTCATCACGTCCCACGGACGAGCGACGCCGTTGCTGTGGCGAACAGTCAGAAAGTCAACCATCGAAGGCTGGCGCAACGACCATGAGGATGACCTCCTGGCCCTGTTCGCCAAGCTGCGTCCGGCGCATACCAAGCGAGCGACCGTGCTGGCAGACCGAGGGTTTGGGGACCAGAAACTCTATCCCTTCCTTGTTTCGCTCGGCCTGGATTTCATCATCCGCTTTCGAGGAATCATCTACGTCGAGGCGTCCAACCGCGAAGTCCGACCTGCGGCACAATGGCTTTCACCGAGCGGACGAGCGGTCAAGCTTGCGAACGTCAAGGTCACCTCCGACCGGACGCCGGTGGCTGCGGTGGTAGGCGTGCACGCGCGCGGAATGAAGGATGCCTGGCATCTGGCGACGAGTCGCTCTGATCTCAGCGGCGCACAGGCAGTCAAGGCGTACGGCAAGCGCTTCACCATCGAGGAAACGTTCCGCGACGCCAAGGACGCACGCTTTGGAATGGGTTTGAAAGCTACGCACATTGCGGATCCCGAACGACGAGACCGACTCCTTCTCCTGGCGGCCATCTCCCAGGCATTGCTCACGCTTCTGGGTGCCGCGGCGGAAGAAACCGGACTCGACCGCAAGCTCAAGGTCAACACGGTGAAGCGCCGGACGCATTCGCTATTCACCCAAGGCAGCTATTGGTATGGAGCCATTCCAATGATGCCGGAGGAGTGGCTTGCGCCCCTAATGGCCGCATTTGGCCGCCTAGTTTCCGAGCAACGGGCTTTTGCTCAAGTGTTTGGAATTCTTTGATGCCTATGAGGGGATCCCTCAGCCGTCCACCCCGATTGTTGTCGTGCCCGCGTCCCAGCAGACACCGGCCCACGGTCGGTGGAGCGGCCTGGCAACTGCGGGAGTCATCACGGGTGGCGTGGGTGTATTGGCCGTGGTTGGGGGCGTGATTCTGAACCTGAAAGCCAACAGCATGCTCGACGACATGCAGACCTCGATTGGCGGCTATTCATCCGCCAAGGAAAACGACCAAAAAAACTATAAAACCCTCGCTTGGGTAGGCTACGGGGCTGGGGCTGCCTGTGTGGCTGCTGGGGCAATTCTGGTCGGAGTTGGCATCAAGTCCCGCACAAGCTCGTCGACCGACGTTGCTCTCGTGCCCGCAGTCGGCCCCTCTCAGATGGGCGCCATGTTGACAGGAGCATTCTGATGAGCACGACATCCTTTCGTACAATGCGATATCGCAACATCCCTCTCTGGGCCGCCGCGCTCATTTACCTCACCGGCATCGCCTGTTTCCACAGTCTCGACCCGTCGAAACTCAAGTGCAACAGCAAGACAAGCTGTCCGAGCCCCTATTCCTGCGTCATGGACCAAGGAACCTACGGGCACTGCGTTCTAGGCCCGGTGGTCCTCGACGGGGGCAACGCCGACAAGTACGTGTCGCCTGGGCTCGATGGAAAGGCGGGAGTGGACGGAACCGGCGCAGACGTAGACGGATCGACCGACGGTGCTGGAGGCAGCTCCATCGATGGCTCCCAAGGCAGTGGAGGATCGGGCGGTGTGGGCGGCGGACCGATCGACGGCTCGGCCTCGGGCGGAGCGGGCGGTGGCGGCATCGCGGGTGGCTCCGGCGGCGTTTCATCGCCGGACGCCCCAAGTGCAACCGGAGGCACCATTCCCGCGCCCGATGCCCCCATCGCGCTGGATGGAACGGATGCCCCGGCGGGCTCGGCCAACGGTACCTCTTGCACCTCGGACGGACAGTGCGCGAGCGCTCACTGCATTGATGGCGTTTGTTGTGCGACAACATGCGTCGGTTGTAACGCCTGTTCCAATACCCTGACAGGCAAAGACAATGGAACCTGTGCTCCGGTGCTCAGCGGTCAAACCGCACACAATGCGTGTGCCGACGAAACCGCGACCAATCAATGTGGTAACGACGGCACCTGCGACGGCAAAGGCGCCTGCCGCAAGGTGGGCACGAGCCACACCTGCAAGGCAGCATCCTGTAGCAGCGACGGCAAGACCTTCACCCCCACGACGACTTGCGATGGCAACGGCGCCTGCACAACCGCGACCGCGCAAGACTGCGGGGGATTCCAGTGCGCGGCAACCGGGTGCTTGAAAAACTGCACCAAGGACATCGATTGCGGGGCAGGCAACTATTGCGATACTTCGGTGGGAAAATGCGCAGCGACGAAGGGCAACGGCGCCCCAGCTACTAACGGTAACGAATGTACATCAGGTGTCGTCGCCGATGGCGTCTGTTGTGACAAGGCCTGCACAGGTTGCTCGGCATGCACGAGCGCATTGAACGGACAGGCCGCGACCACCACGGGCCAGTGCCTTGCCGTGGTGGCGAACAAGGCTGCACCGCACAGTGCTTGTACCGCCAACCCACCGTGCGGCCTGGATGGAACCTGCGATGGAAACGGCGGCTGCCACTATCCACCCGCTACCACATCCTGCGGAACCCCCTCGTGCACGGGATCGACTTTGACGACCAGTGCCTGCGACAGCACGCACACTTGCGCCCCAACGACGAAGGCTTGCGACAATTCACTCGTGTGTGCCTCTGCAAGTGCCTGCAAGACAGGTACCTGTTCGGCCGATACGGATTGCATTTCGGGCGACTACTGTGCGTCCGGTACCTGCACGGCAAAGAAGACGAGTGGCACGTGTACGAATGCGAGTGGGAATGAGTGCAGCACAGGTTTCTGCGTGGACGGCTATTGTTGCGACGGTCAGTGCAATGGGCAGTGCCAATCGTGCAAGCAGACGCCTGGTACCTGTAGGGCAGTCACGACGCCCCGTACTTCTTGCGGCGGCTCGGGAACATGCGGCACCATGAAATGTAACGGGACAAGTCCCAGTTGTGTCTATCCAGGAACTGAGGTCTCTTGTCCGTCAACCTGCTCCTCCGACTCGACGTCCGTCATGTCATCGACCTGCAACGGCTCGGGAGCTTGCGGAACAGCGCAGCCGAGCTCTTGCGGCTCGTCAGCCTATTGCAGCGGTGGCCAGTGTACCTCTAAGCTTTCCAATGGCACGGGTGGATGCTCGAGTGGCGTAACATGCGCTAGTGGCAATTGTTCTACGTCCCTGACTGGCGGCACCATGTGTTGTGCGGCAAATTGGCAGAATTGCAGCCAGGGTTGTTACAATTTGACAAGCGATGCCAATCACTGTGGTAGCTGCTACGCGTGTGCTCCCAATCAGGTCTGCAACGCGAGCAGTTGCAAGTGTGGTCAGGGAAGCTTCTACGGGTGTGGCAACAATGATTGCACCACCTGGGGCTTCGAATCGAACACCGTTGAGGGTTGGGAGAATGCAAGCGGCGCGCTCTCCAGCCTTGGACCAAGCACCCTCCACGCCCATACCGGAACCCATTCGTTGACGTTCCATGTTAACAGTACAGGCAATGGTAGCAATGGTTCGGTCGAAGTGCCGCTCTGCTGGCAGAGTTCCAGTTCCGCTTACACTCCTGGGACGAACGTCTCCGGCTTCAGTTTCTATATGATGGTGGTTGGCAACAACTTCCCCAGCATCGGCAATTACCAGGCATGGATCTTCGACTGTAGCGGCAACGCGTTGGCCGCTGCCTCAATGAGCCCCTGGAATGAGGTCAATAGTTGGGGTTCAGAGGGCAATTCTTCCATGTCCTCCCTCGCCAACGCATGCTACCTTCAACTTAACTGGGGGTTTGGCGGCGCTTTTCAGGGCGATGTCTACATAGACGACGTAGGTTTCACGTCACCCTGACCTTCCGCTGCAATCGTTGACCATGCATTACAGATAATTGCAATGTTCACGCAAATACTTCTCCGCTGCGTCACGCCATGTGCCTTTCGCCTCGGTACCGAAGGGTTTTCGTCGGCAGTCGCAGAAATCATGGGCCTTCCACCTATCATTGTACGTGCGCTGTTGGATTTGCCTGCAAAGAATTGATAGTTTCGGCGACCTGCGCAAGAGTCTGCGCGATCGCCTTCTCCTGCACCTCATCGCCCGCGGACCTTGCCAATGCTAGTGCATGCTGAAGAATCTGGGCTGCATCGGTCAGTTGTCCCTTTTCTACAAGGGCAAAAGCAAGGTTCTTCAGGGCGCGAATTGCCTGCGGGTTTATTTCCAGTGCCTTACGAAAATGGACAATGGCCTCATCGGTTCGCCCCATGCCTGCAAGCAGAATACCAAGGTTGTTGTGAGCGTCAAAATGAGTGGGGTTGAGCTCGAATGCCTTCTGGTAATGAGCCATAGCCTCATCCGCTCGTCCCATCTTCGCAAGCAGGAAGCCAAGATTGTAGTGGGTTTCAGCTTGATTGGCACCAAGCTCCAATGCCTTCTGGTAATGAGCCAAAGCCTCATCCATTCGTCCCATGTCCTCGAACAGATTGCCAAGGTTGTAATGAACATCTCCAAAGTTGGGGTCTATTGCTGATGCCTTCAGATAGTGAGCCAAGGCTTCGTCCGGTCGCCCCATGCCCCTGAGCAATACGCCGAAATTGTTGTGGCCTTTGGCATGATTCGGGTCGATCTCCAATGCCTTCTGATAATAGACCAAAGCCTCATTGGTTCGTCCCATACCCTCAAGCAGGCTGCCGAGGTTGTAGTGGGCATTGGCACGGTGGGGGTCAAGTTCCAATGCTTTTTGGTAATGAGCCAAAGCCTCATCCGATCGTCCCATGCCCCCAAGCAGAATACCGAGGTTGTTATGCGCCATCAAACAATCATCGTTTTTCGCGATGGTCGCACGGAACAGGGTCTCTGCATCGGTATACATACCGCTCTGTCTCTGGCTCAGCAAAAAGAGAACTGACAGCAGCATGCCATAGAGTAGCGGCTGGGCCAGCCGCCGAGGCCTTTCCTTCAACTTCCCGATTAATGTTGCGATGACGGCCGAGGCAGCCGCGATGGGAGCGATGCAGGCAAGATACTGAAAGTGGTCGGCGACAAATGAGTAACGGGTGAAATAGATGTTGAGAAAGCCAAGCGCAGGAAAGAGCATTCCGACGAAACAGAGCAATACCGTTAGGGGTGCCCGTGAGCGGTTGCGTAATTTCCAGAACAACACGGATGCAAGGAGAAGCGCGGCAGGAAGCAGGTACTGCCACACGGCTGTGGCATCAATGTGCCATCGTGGGTACACGAAGATCAGGTCGGCAGGCCAGAGAAGCTTGTAGAGGTAGAACCAGACCGCCCTTCCCGCGACCAGGCATCGGTCGACAAAGGCTAGATTATAGTCTGTCCCAACGGCGCCCATGAACCTGCGTTCAACCCATGTTGTGAGCGCTCCCGAAGCAACGCCGACAGCAAAGAACGGCAGCAAAGGGACCGCATCGCGCTTCCATTCTATTCGTCCGCGCATCCACCAGAAGAGCACGAGGAGCACCGCAGGTAGAGGGACTATCGCGCTCTTGGCGAGGAGTCCGAGAAGAAAGAGCACCAGCGCAACTGTGTAGTGTTTCTTGTCGCGTTTACAGTCAAACTTCAGATACGCCAGCCCAGCACAGAGGAAGAAGACTCCGGAAAAGGTATTCTTAAGCTCTGTTATCCACGCCACCGATTCGACCATCACGGGATGAAGTGCAAATATCCCTCCTGCAAGCCAGGCCCCAGGGATGCTCAGTCGTCGTAGCATCCTCACAAGAAGTAGTGCGCAAGACCCGTGGAGCAGAATGTTGAGCAGATGGTAGCCGAGTGTCGATTGTCCCCAGAACCGGTTTTCCATCCAGAGAACGCTGTGAACCAGTGGATAGTACTGTTTCGTGCTGCTTTGGTCTTTCCAGATCTGCCCCAGGCCACTTATCGAACGAAGCTCCGGGGGAGTCATATAAACATCGTCATCCCAGAGCGGCCGGCCGCACCATGCCGGCCGGTAGGCGAGGAACGTGGCGGCGAACAGCAGCCCCGCCCATACCCAGTCACGGTTCCATGAGAAACGTGTTGCCGACATCAGCATGCGTCGCTAGTCATAGGCCCGTAGCATGCAGCAATCGCCTGGGCACGGGGTCGCGAACGGATGTGTCGAATCCCTGCACCGAAAACACGCAAGGGCGGTCGGTGACAGGGGCCTCGACATCGGCAGCAATGTCGGGGTCGTGGCCGCTGATCAACTTGATGGCGGCCTATTTCCCGTACCCCGCGGCCTGGACGTTTTGCAAGACAAGTGCATCGGTCGCATCCGATGGCCGGCCGGCTGTAATGGCGCCTTCAAAGAAGGTTCCATACGAGTGATTGCTGTTGTCACCGCCGATCCCAAGAATGATGCCCGTCCCGTTGCCCCACTGCTTGGGAGAGTTGCCGTCGTATGCGGTCGTCACAACGGTGGCGGACTGCTCGTCAGCGACCCTAATGGCATATTTTCCCGAACTGGTCTTGACTATGCCGAAGGCATACGGAACGGCCAGGGACGGGTTATTGGTGTTCTTTACAGCGGTCTGGCCCGAGGCGGCGGGCGCGCCTGGAGTCCCGTTTGACGTGCCTCCCGCCCACACCCCGGCCTCGAAGTCACCTTCAAACCACGGACCATTGCCGGCGCCTTGCCCCCAATAGCCGGTGCCGAAGAAGATGGTGTTCATGGTAGTACCGTTGCAATTGTCCGTCCCAGCATTGCCGAAATCCCAGCAGCACGCACCACCAAAGTGCGTACCATCTGCGAGCTCATAAATGCCCTGGTCCGTGTTGCCCTTTGGCATGCCCGAGGTACTGTTGTTCCGATAGCCCTCATGGGCATTCGTGTAGAGCGCGTAGACACTATGACCGCCGACTGTCAGCTTCTTCTTCGTCGCGCTCGATTCGTAGTCGGGTGTGTTCGCCGAACCGTCATTGTAGCAACCTGCTGGCGCTACCTTGAGATCGTTCTTCTTCCCGGACTGGTCGTACAGGATTGAGACGGTGCATGTAGAGCCGGTGCAGAAGGTGTCTTGAGTGGCGGTGTCGGCGTAGCCATCCGCGGTCATCCCGATGTCCTTGGTCGTGCCGCCCGTACCGGTGTTCGAGGTCGAGCTCCCGCTCCTGACTTGGTAAAGGGGGCCAGTGTACGATTTCGAGAGAGCCCGAACCATACTGTACGCCGCAGCGCACGGAGTTGCTGGGCTGGCGGCCGCATAGATGTCGCAGGGGCCGTCGGTTCGCGTTCCCGTCCCTGTGGTGCCACCGGAGCTGGGGCCGGTCGCGCCACCGCCGCCGGTCGCCCCACCCGAGCTTGGGCCACCACCTGCACCGCCCGCGCCGGTCTTGCCGCCGGAGCCGGTCGCACCGCCGCCGCCAGTCGAGCCGCCCGATCCAGGGCTCGCTTTCTGGAAGACGATCGTGCCCGATGTGGTCAGGCTGGTGCTCTGTGAAGACCAGGTCATCTTGCTTCCCGAGACGCAGTACCCGTATTTCGCTTCGTCGTCGAGCGCGACCGTGGTGCCCGAGGTGGCGTAAGCGCCGCTCGTCGAGGCGTCCATGGTTACGAACGCCGGCCAGCCAGACTGTTGGACGGTGGCCGAGCAGGTGCATCCGCCACCCGCAGCGTCTGTGCAAGTGACCGAGCTGAAGCCCATTCCCTTCATGGGAGTACCTACCCCGGAGCACGTGGTGGTGGTCCCCGAAATCAGTAGGCACCCGGCCACCAGTTGAATCTGTACGGTGCCCGACGTGGTCGTGCCATCCTTATACGTCTTGTCGGAATTGGCGGTCCACGTTCCGCTCACGCTAAGCGAGCCCGAGACAGTCATGCTTGTACAGCTGCGCGGATCGAGACCCGCAGTTCCGGGGTCCAGGTTTCCACTCACATTCAGACACGACGACGTCACGTTCCAGGCGCCGGTCACGTCTCCACCGCACGGCGCAACATTGGTCGCGTCGCAGGTTCCTCCCCCGCCGCCCGAGCCAGTCGCTCCCCCGCTACCGGAGCTGCCGCCCTTGCCCGGCGCTCCCCCATTGGCAGAGCTTCCGCCTGTGCCCGCTCCGCCGCTGCCGACCGACCCGCCGCTGCCAGAAGACGACCCACCGTTACCAGAAGATCCACCGTTGCCGGAAGACCCGCCGGCCTTTGTCGCCGTGCTACCTCCGGAAGAAGTCGCCGGTCCCGGGCTAGAGCTGCAAGCACCTAACACCGATACCAGTGCAACTGCCGTTGCAAGAAAAACGGACTGGAGTTTCATCTCACGTCTCCTTAGCTTTGGTGGAACCAGAATCGCGGTGGGGGGAAATGCCGCCTGCATAGCAGCATTCATCTACTTGTCGTCAGTGTCCCTAAGTTGTCAGTATAGCTCATCCAATCGACAAACTCGACGCGTTAACAGGCTGGCCCTGTTAGCGGGTGGAGAATTGGTAGACGGTGGTCTGCTTGTAGGTTTGCCCTGGCCGAAGCACGGCGCTGGGAAACGTCGAGTGGTTGGGTGCATCCGGGAACAGCTGTGCTTCAAGACACAGCGCCGTGCGGTGCTGATACGCCACGCCGCCTTTGCCATGGATGGTCCCGTTGAGGAAGTTGCCTGAATAGAACTGGAGGCCAGGCTGATCGGTGAGGATCTGCATGACGATTCCGCTGGTCGGATCGAAAAGCTCGGCCACCTTGCGCGCCTTCTTGGTAGCGCCGCCGCGAAGCACCCAGTTGTGGTCATAGCCCTTGCCCAGCTCAAGCTGCTCGTCCTTGGCGTCGACGCGGGCGCCAATCTTGGTGGCCTTGCGGAAATCCATGGGAGTACCGGCGACGTCCGCCAGCTTTCCCGTCGGAATGAGGCCCGGACCGACCGGGGTCGTCTTGTCCGCATCGATCATCAGCTCTTCGTCCAGGATGGTTCGCTTCGGATCGCCGCTGAGGTTGAAGTACGAATGGTGGGTCGGATTGAGGACGGTCGCCTTGTCGGTCGTTCCCTGGTAGTCGATGCGCAACCCGTTCTCGCGAGTCAGCGTGTAGGTCACGGTCAGCGTGACCGTTCCGGGATATCCCTCCTCGCCGTCCTTGCTCACGTGGGTCAGCTTCACGCCGGGGCCGTCCTTGCCTTTGACCGGCTCGGCCTTCCACAGCTTCTTGTAGAAGCCGTGTGCGCCGCCATGCAGATGGTTCGGTCCGTTGTTTACATCCAATTGATAGCTCTTTCCGTCGAGCGTGAATTTGCCGGCGGCGATACGGTTTCCATAGCGGCCGACGGTGGAGCCGAAAAAGTCCTTGTCCTTGACGTACCCGGCGAGATCGTCGTAGCCGAGGACTACGTCGCGGAGCTTGCCCTGGCGATCCGGGACCTTGAGCGAAACGACGATGGCCCCGTAGTTGATGATCTTCGCCTCGGCGCCGGATGCGTTGGTCAGCGTGTAGAGGGTCACCTTGCCGCCGTCATCGAGGGTACCGAACGCAGTCTCGGCAATCGATGGCTCAGTTTTTGGCTCGGCCTTCTTGCTGGGCTCGGCCGACGCCGTCGCCGTCGCCAGCATGGGCAGTGCAAACGCTAGGGCAAGTGCGGACAGGGTGGATTTTGTAGCCATGGGTGCGATCCTCCGCGTCACGTATACTAGGGAGCCGTCCGCTTCGTCAATTCCCCACATGCCGCCGAAAGGCACGACGTGCCTTCAGGGTTGCGCTACAGGAACGATTCCAGGTCGTGCACCGTCACCCCAGCCAGGGACTGCTTCGACTTCTTGCGCACGAAGATCCGCCTGCCGATCGTGGCGTTGGCCGGGTTGGGAAAACGTGGCATTTTCGCCTGCAACTCCCGTGCGACGGCATCGATGGAGCGAACCGTCCCCCATTTGCACTCCCCGAGGTCGATGAAGCCGTCGTCCCGCATGCCCACCACGTCGATCTGGACGTTCTTGTCCCAGTACGAACCGGCGCGGTAGCCCGCGGCCACGCCTTCACTCTCGTAGATCTTGCCAAGGCCCTCTCGGCACAGACGCTCGAAGCACTCGCCAAAGTACGCGGGCAAGAGCGGGCGCAAGTGCTCGCGCATGGCCTTCACCGGCCCCATTTGCTGGATCAGGCTCTGGTTGGGGAACACGAAGCGAAACCAGAATCGCAGGAGTGGATCGTCGAGAACGAAACGCACGTGCCGCGCCGCCGGCTCGTCGCCCGAGAGCGGATAGACGCGCGCCACGTAGCCGAGCTCGGCGAGCTGCTGCAAGTAGTAGTGCAGGCTCCTCTCGGGCAGACCCGTTTCCGCCGCCATGTCCTTGGCCACGCCCTTGCCGCCGGCGATAGCCCACAGCAACGCGAAGTACGAGTCGACCTCGCGCAGCTCCTCTCGCAGCAGGAAATCCGGTTCGCGCGCCATGGGGCCGTATTCGTCGAGGATCAGCTCCTCGACGTTGCTTTCGATCGAGCGCCGGGCGTCGAAGCAACGCAAGTACAGCGGCACGCCGCCACAGATGAAGTAGGCCAGCGCCTTGTCGGTGATGGAATAGCCGCGATGGAATGCGGCTGCCTCCGCGAAACCGAAGGGCCGCAGCAGGACCTGCGCCGTGCGCCGGCCGAAGAGCGGGCTCTTCTTGCCCAGCACCTCGCGCTCCATGAACCCCACGTAGGAGCCGCACAGGATGACCATGACCTTGCCCGAGGCACGCCACGAACGATCCCACAGCTCTTGCAGAACCGACGGTAGCTCGGGACAGGCGCCCACCAACCACTGGAACTCGTCGAAAGCCAGCACCAGCTTTCCCTTGGCCTTGGCGACCACGGTTTCGAGCGCCGTCCGCCAGTCGTCCGTCGGCAGATGCGCCAGCAAGGGCTCGTCGAGCGTCCGGGCGGCATCGGCAAGAAACTCCCTGAGTTGCAGTCCACCCGTCGCCGTCTTGCCCACGTGGTAGAGAGCGCGCTTGCCCCGCAGGAAGTGCCGAATCAGCTCGCTCTTGCCCACCCGCCGCCGACCGTAGATGGGCACCAGGGCGCCCTCCACGCTGGCGTACTGCTTGCCAAGGGCGGCCAACTCGGCCGTCCGCCCCACGAAATCATCCATGGCAAGACGATGTCCTCCTTGTGCAAACTTGTCAAGTCATAACTTGTCAAGTTTCACCTTGTCAAGTAGCGACAGCGGCGAGCCCCGACCAGCGAGGCCGGCTGGCCAAGGTTTCACGGGAGGTAGCAACCTGCTGGCGAATCGCGGCGACGCCATACCTTGTGTTCATGAACCCATGGTGCAAATACACAAGGTATGCGTTTCGTCGCGCGCGTACAGGCTAAGCGTCTCACCACGCTGCTGCGCTCATTTCCGGCGGTGTTGCTGGTTGGCTGCATGGCTATGCGGGCCTGCGACAATGCATGAAGGATCTCAATCTCCGGCGGGGATGGGTCATCACGACGAGCGAAGAGCCTCGCTCGCTTGCCCCTGGCATCGACCTCGTTCCCTGGAAGCAAATCGCCGCGGGCGACATCGATCTGTTTTGATCGCGGCATGCCGCTAAAAGGCACGACGTGTCTTCAGGATTGCGCTATAAGTAGAGTCTTCGAGGGGAAAAACATGCATTCAGCTCGCAAGCTTCGATCCGTTACCTTCGCCGACGAACCCAGGCTGGTTCAGGGGCGCTCCGTCGAGGGCGTGGTGATTGGCTTCGGTGCCGACGGCAAGGCGACGTTCCGCGACGAGGATGGGCAAATCACCGAGCTGCGCGTTCCCCGCCACGTGGACAAACGGTGGTTGGAAGCGGCCGTGGCGCTGGCGCCCGTGCCGGCCATCGCGGTCCATCCCGAGGGCGTCCGCGCGCCGCTGCTTTGGTGCGTGTTCTCCGCGCAGGAACACGAAGCGCTGGACGAGCATTTCCGCGTCGACGCCAAAACCGTCGAGCTTTCGGCCAGCGAATCGATCCACATCCGCACTGGCAAATCCGTGGTCACGGTCACCGCCGCGGGCGAGGTCAGCGTGCGCGGCAGGAATGTCACCACGCGCGCGAGCAATCTCAATCGCATCCGCGGCGGCGCAATCAAGATCAACTAGCGATACCGCCATGGGGAACGCCATCAATCTCACGCCCCATGCCGTGGGCGAACTGGCGGGCAAGGATGCCGAGGGCTTCCCCCTGTACGTCGCCGTCGTGAAGGCGACCTGGCAGTGGCAGCAGGACGGCAGCCTTCGCCAGATCGCCGCCGTGCCCATTTGCGAGAGCGACGAATTCGCCGGCGAGCCGGGCACGTCGGGGCTGCTCGCCGCGACCGACTTGGCGCCGCCCAAGCCACGCGTCGATGTCTTGTTCAAAGGGACGCTGACTTTCCCTGCGCCCATGACCGAGGTGGACGTGGCCGTGCGCGTGGGCACGCGCATGCAAAAGGCCGCGCGCGTGTTCGGTGCGCGCTATTGGTTGCCCGGGGTCGTGCACGACATGGCGCCCTCGAAGCCGTACCCGACCGACGCCCTGCCCTTCGCCTGGGAATTGTCGTTCGGCGGAATGGATTTGCAGGACACGCGCGCCACCGAGCCACGCAATCCGGCGGGCACAGGGATAACCAAGCGACTGGCCGAATTGCAGGGCAAGCAAGCGCCGAGCTTCGAAGATCCGGCGAGCCTCATCAAATCGTCGAACGACCGTCCTGCCCCGCGCGGCTTCGGCCCCGTCGCTGCCCACTGGCAACCGCGTTGCAAGTTGGCCGGAACCTACGACGAGGCCTGGCAGGCGTCGCGCGCGCCGCTTCTGCCCAAGGATTTCGACCCGGCGTACTGGAACGTGGCGCCCGCGGATCAACAGCTCGACGACTACCAGCCCGGCGAGGCTGTGCGCCTGCTCAACATGAGCAAGCGCGGCGTGGATTTCTTTTCGCTGCCCGAATTCGAAGTGCCGGTGCTGTTCAGCTCGCGCGAAAAGATGTCCGAAACCTTCGCACAAGTGGACACCATCATCATCGAGCCGGCCGAGCAGCGCTTCTCCCTGGTGGCGCGGGCCGCGTTTTCGCCGCGCCCGAATCACCTGGCCATGGGGCAAGTCGTGGTGGGGACGCCCACGCCGGCCTGCCTGCGCGCGCTCGGCTCGGGCAAGGTTTATTACGTTCCGCACAGATTCAGGAGCGCCGCATGATCGCGATTGCCGCCGCTGGCGCGCTGACGCCCGTAGGACTGGATCTGACCGACACCATGGCCGCGCTTTATACGCACGTGCAACTGGTCGAGGATCTGGACGTGCTCGACAACGACGGCGAGCCGCTCTCGGGAATGAAGATTCGCTTCGCGCAGGACATTGCCGGTCCCGTGCGCCTGGCGGCCATGGCCCACGCGGTGGTCGACGAGGCCAGCCTGACCGTCGAGCCGGATGCAAGAGTGCCGCTCATTCTCTGCTGCCCCGAGGCTGCGGCTTTCACGGAGGCCGGGCCGGAATGGCCCGCACGGCTTCTGGCCGAGGTGATCGCTGAGGCCGCGTTCACCGTCGACCGCGCCCGCAGCCGGGTGGTTGCGCGTGGCCGCGCGGGCATGACCGAGGCCCTGGGGGCCGCGCTGACCTTGCTGAAGGATTCGTCGATTCCGTATTGCTTGGTGGGCGGCGTGGATTGCTTCGTCGACACCGCGCGCGTGGTCGCCCTGGTCGACGACGAACGGCTGCTCACCCAGAGCAACCAGGACGGCTTCAAACCCGGCGAGGCCGGCGTCATGTTGCTGCTGACCAATCGACCCGATCCCGATGCCTTGGCAACCTGGTTGGGCGCGGCCACCGCGAATGAAGAAGCCTGCCGCGGCAGCGACCGCCCCGTCACTGGCGCGGGCCTGCAACAAGCCATCACCAGCGCATTGGCACAGGCGAGGCTGCCCTACGAATCGCTGGCCTGCGTGGCGCATGATTTTTCCGGCGAGCAGCGCTATTTCGAAGAGCTGCTGCTCGCCAGCTCGCGCCTGGCCAAGGGACCAGTGACAAGCGCCGTGGAGCTTCCGGCCTTTTCGGTCGGCGAGACCGGGGCCGCCGCGGGATTCTTGTCCATCGCCATGCTGGCGTTCTTGCATTCGAAAGGCGTGCACAAGCGGCCGAGCCTGGCCGCACTGACTTCCGATGGTCGCGAACGCGGCGCCGTCGTGCTTGGGCCAACGGCTGGCCAAGGAAGATCGTGAGGAATCATGGCTGACAACGTCTTCATCAACGGTCGCGCCGCCATCCATTCGGGTTCGGCTGGCAAATCCATCGCCTTCCCCGACGTCTGCCTGTGCCCGCCCCCGCCGCCATCGGGCCCCATCCCCACGCCGTTGCCCAACACCGCGCAAGCCATGGACTTACAGGGCGGCGCGGTGACCGTGACCATCGAAGGCAACCCCGTGGCCCACGCCAAGTCCTTCATCGCCAAGTCTACCGGCAACGAAGTCGCGACCAGCACCGGCGGCGGCGTCATCACCCACATGGTCCAAGGCATGGCCTACTTCCAGACCTTCTCGATGGACGTCTTCATCGAAAGCCAACCCGCCGTCCGCCACATGGATTTGGTCACGCACAACCACATGGCCATGATGCCCGGCAACACCCCGCCCGCGCCGTGGATGTCCGCGATGATGGCGGGACCGGGACCGGCGCCGAAGGAGTCGGAGAAGGATGCGAAGGAGGGGAAGGAGTGGATCGAAATCGCGTTGAACGATCCTGAAGGCAAACCCATCCCAGGAGAGCACTACAAAGTCACCACGCCCAAGGGAAAGATCCTCAAAGGGGTCACGCCTCCGAGCGGCAAGGCCAAGATCAAGGGATTGTCGAAAGGCAAGTGCAAAGTCGAGTGGATGGAGAATGCGTCAGCGGCGACGAAGAAGCGGTAAGTAAGGGGAGGACTTGAGAAATGCAACATAGAGTTTGCCGAGGCGAGTGCATGGCTTCCATCGCGGCCAGGTATGGTTTCGCCGACTACCGGGACATCTACCAGGACCCAGCAAACGCGGCGCTCAAAGCCAAGCGCCCCAACCCATCGCTGCTGTTTCCCGGCGATATCATCGAAATCCCCGAGCGCAAGCCGAACGTCTTCGAGTGCGAGACCGGCAAAACCCATTCTTTCGAGCTCAAGCCACGGAAGCGCAAGCTGCGCATCAAGCTCGAAGAGAAGGCCGGAGTTCCCATCGCGGACATGCCGGCCACGCTCATCGTCAGCTCGGACGAGAAGTACGAGACCACGTCCGACAAGGACGGTGTCCTCAAATTCGAGCTTCCGCTTCAGACGAAGCGGGCCCTGCTCCAAGCGGGCGGCAGCGTGCGCCAGATCAGAATCGGCGACCTCAATCCCTTGCAGGACGCGCCTGATGGAGGCGTCTCGGGCGTGCAAGCTCGCCTCAAGAACCTGGGGTTCTTTTCCGGCGTCATCAACGGGCGACTCGGGCCAGAAACCGAGGCCGCGATGGCTGCGTTCCGCGCGTCGCTTCCCGAAGATCCGGGCGAAGACTTCGACAATCTGATGAAAGCCTTGGAGAAGGCCCATGGCATCTAGGCCGATCCCCCTCATGCCGGGCAGCTTCCCCGTCGCCCCGGAGGCCACGAATTCTTTGCGCGCACTGCCGCTTCGATTTTGTGCCTTGAACTACGACATTCCCGTTGAACCCGAGGCCCACAAGGGCCACCCGCCGCCGTCGCGAATCGATCCCATATTCAAGGCTCTGACCGTCGAGCTGCTCAAGGATGCATACGTCATTCTGATTCCATACCCGAATGAGCAAGAGCCCACACCGAAACCATTCCTGGCCAGAACCAATGGCGTTGGTCAGCTCGTCAAGACCGAGGAGAGCAAGCTGAAGAACGCGCCGTCCAACGCTCGGGAAGACACAATCTTGCTCTCGCCACGGAGAAGCTACCACTACTTCTGGACGCGCCGGGGCGACCTATGCGGAAAGATCTGGAAACAGGTCAAGACCAATCCCGTGTCGGCCATGGCGGAGAACCCCTTCTATGTCCTGCGAACCGAGGAACAAGCTCAAGAGCCAACATTCCACAAACTCGGCCTAAAAGACCGTCACCATCCCAAGTTGGGTCTCGTCCTCTCCCCGCCCGACGGCCCGGGCAAAGATGAAGCGGGGTTTTCCATCTGGCAAAGCTGGCTTTATTGTGGGGCCGACCTGTCGGAATTCGAACCCAAAGGCGGCGCCACCGAAGCCACTGCCAGCTACGCCATCGCCCGCTCTTACTCTACCGCCACGCTATTCCTGGCCGATCTGATCTCGGCGCTCGCCGGCGATATCATGGGCAAGACCGCCGAAGCACGCGGCACTCTCGACGGCGTTCGGGATCTCGCCATGAAGGCAACAAAGGCTGAGGCCGTCGAGGAGCTTCAGGAGGAGTTGCTACGCGGTGAGTTCTACGGGTATTTCTGCCGAGGTGACTGGCACAAGGCCTACTACCCATACGCGCACCGATGCGCAAAGAAGAAGGTACCCCGAGACCTGTTCGCTGCCGCGGTGGATGTGTCCTGGGACTCGAAGGCGTGGGAGCCGGCTGCAATTCAGATTATGTACGACTATTCCATTCCACATCCCGACTACCCCAACCCACAAAAGACAGAAGATAAGAAGCATTCCAGTACCAACATCTGGAGGGTGGAGGTCGCTCCGGTACTGAAGATCTTCGATTTCTACACCTTTGGCATTGCCAATAGCGGCGCGGATTGGAACGTGATCCTTCCTGGCGTGAAGACCAAGCTCGGACAGAAGCTTAGGAATCTGAGCCAGCTCGGCGGCCAGCTTCTCAAGAAGACCAGCTCCTACTTGCGCTTCTTTCAGGAGCTGGACGCCCAGTGCCTGGATGATTTCGAGCAACGCCGTCAGATGCACGACCGGTACCTGGAGATGGCCGCCGCGCACGAGTATCGCTGGTGGGAGGAGTTCAACGAAGGCTTCTTCTCGCGCATCAAGCCCTACTCCGACTGGCTTTCGACAAACTCGTCAAAGCTTGCTGAACTTCTCAACCACCACTTCGGCCAACCCGAAGAGCTGCTCAATTTCAACAACCTTCTTAAAGAGAACGTGACCGAATTCGAGCGCATGTTTGCGAAGATGGAGGATTTCGACAACCACTTCGGTGGCAAGAAGATCGATCGCAAGCTGCCCGATGGTACGAAGTTCGAGATCGATTTCGCTAACAACAAAGTAACAATCAGGCCTCCTGCGGGGGAGGGAGAGGAGGTCGGCCCGCTCTTCTTCACGACGCGGGTGTCAACTGAACCGACCCGGGTACTGGACGAAGATCAACTCCTCAAGAACAACCGCTACCGGGTCAAGAAACTCCCCGTGAAGCCTGGCACAAAGGCAGTCACCGTGCCCGAGCTGCCGTTGAAGAAGATTCACAAGTTGCCGGTTTGGCTCGGCGCCTTTGGCGATACGCTTTCGCTCGCGGTGGGGCTGAGTCAACTGGGCAAGGATCTGGAGAAGGCGAATGAGGCTGGCGAGAAGATTGAAGTCCTCGGCAAGACGGCAGGCAGCGTGCTTTCGGCCATGAGCTCTCTCACCGACGCGATAAACTATACCTTCATTTGCACAACCAAGATTCCATGGATACTTGCCAAGGCCAACCCAGCCAGCAAGGCTTTTGAGGTCTTCTTCAATGTGAAAGAAGGCCTTCACCTACTGGTTAGCGACGAGAGTGAGATTGCGAGCGCCCTGGCAAAGGGCGATGTGATCGATGGTGTTCTATTGACTACAAAGGGTGCCGTTCTTCTATGCAGCGTGGTCCCGGGAACAGTCAATTTTGCCTTCGCTGTCTTTGGTGCGATAGCCTTGGGGGAAGTCCTGATACCACTGACCATCGGGCTGGCAATCGGAGCCATCATCATTTCGGGCATTGATCTGATCCGCTATCTGCGCAATGGCCCGGAGAATGCCATGGACCCGGTCGCAGAGAAGCTCAAGGACGCTATCAAGGAAGAACTCAAGGGCCACAGCTACAGCCGCACCGTCGATATGCTGAACTCCTTGTACGAGCCATGGAGGAAGCTGCTGGGCCCAATCTCCGCGTGACCCGAAACGAGTCGACAACGCGTGCTGCGGGCACCAAGGTGTCACGCCTTCGGGGAGAACAGAAGGCCTCTGTCCACGTTCCTCATGACCCTTTCCGCAGCTTCGTGCGCCTCGGGTGGAAAGGGGATTTGTATGTGGCTCCTCAGGGCTGAGTGCCCTGTAGGGTAGGCGACTTCAAATTCGATGCAAGGCGGTTGGTCCAATATGTCAATATCCGATATCCAAGGGCGGGCTCTCCGCCCCCTGCCTGCTCCCGTCAGCGCCAGGAAGGTTCTGTCGATCAGGACTCCTTCGGGGTAGAAGCGAAATTCCACGTAGCCCTTGGCGCCAGGACGGAAGCGACGTAGCTGCAGCCGGAAGGGCCAGGTCCACGGAAAGCGCTCTTTCATTCCGGCCCTGAACTCCGCCAGCACCGCTCGGTCGCAACGCCATGCTGCGATCTCTCTCTCGGGCGTGCAGTATTGCATGTCGAGGTACCGATAGCCTCGCGCAACTACGAATCCGGAAGCGACATTCAACCAGATGAAATAGATGATCGCCACACCCATTGGCCCGATGCCCGCCACTGGATGATTCGCAGATATCACGACGACGGGTATGGGAAGACCTATCAGCGCGACCGCGAGAAGGACATCGCTGATTCGCAT
Organism: uncultured delta proteobacterium; assembly: GCA_963723955.1. Lineage (GTDB taxonomy): Bacteria > Myxococcota_A > Polyangia > Fen-1088 > Fen-1088 > Fen-1118. The sequence continues at coordinate 130,615 of CAVRSU010000008.1, read as the reverse complement.
CCTTCGAGGTTTCTTGGGGGCTGGGCCATCGCTGCCTTGCTCTGCCATCGGTGTTGGCTCCTCTTGGTTGTCTGCCATGCAGGGACACTTGCGGATCTCTCCCGGTTGCCTCGTGCAACAGGGTAGTATCAGATGTCGGTGAAGTCACGACCCTTCACCGCGCCCCAGCAGCAGCACGCCTTCCCATGATTGACGACACCTTTCCGAACGACGACGACTTCCGACCGCCCAGCAGGGTGGGCTTGAAGATCGCTCTGGGGATCGCTGGTGTGGCGACCGCGGTGATCGGGTTTGCCCTGCTGGCTTCCTATTCCAGGAACAACGAGCATCGGCGCCGGGTCAGCAAGGCACTGCTCAGCTACTCCTTCCCTCCGCAGAAGAAGCTGCTCGAGGACCTGCTGCCAGCGCAGGTGAGCGACATCGAAATAGACGGCGAGTGCAGCAGCACGGGCAAGAGATACGGCACCCCGATGCGGTCCTTTTTCGCCGGTCCCACCTCTTGTGAAACTCGCGCGGTCACTGTCGTGACGACCGCCGGCCGACGGTACAGCTTCCATACCTCGGGGATCTTCTCAGCGGTCACGTTCGTTCCCGCGGATGAAAATGCCAAGGCGCTCCTCTACGGCGCAGCTCGTCCGCCTGAGAGCCCGCTTGCTGGCGCGGCTCCTCAGTCAACCTGGATCGAGGGATTCCGAAAGGAGTGGACGTCGCCTCGCTTCACCGTGATCGAGCGGACTCAAGTGGTTTCAGGAGAGAACGAGAGGAATTCGGCGGTGACCCTGTTGTCGTCCGACAACAAGGAGCTTTGCAACTTGGTGTCGAATTGGGCACAGGACCTGGATGGCCCACAGAAACTGCGCATCTACATCAGGGATCGTGACTTCCTCGCGAAAAGCGGCGCCCATCTCATCGAGACAGCCCTGTCGCTCTACGTCCGCGGCTATCATTGGAACAATGTGGCGGCCGCGGCCGCGGCAAGAGCCATTGTTCTCTGGGATAGATGCGTCGACAAGGCAACCGCAGCATGCTCCTCTCAGATCCGTTTCGACGAGATTGGGGAACCCGCCTGGTGGCCTCCGATTGTGCTGGAGGTGCAGGCTCGTATCCTGCAGATCACCATCGTGGGTTAGTGTCAACTTCCAAGGATGTCACCCAAGTCTAGAACCTCACCGATGATTCCCGACGCCATTCTTGTCGAATGGCGCCTGGATCTGGTCACACGCCTGCTCGACGACGTGAACGTCCTGGGCGAGGCTTTGGTGGCGGCGCTGAATGAGAAGGACGATGTGCGCACCGCCAGCATCCGTGCCTCGCTGGATCGCTACGCCCTCGCCATGAGTTGGAGCCGCGACAAGTTCATGCCTGCCATTCTCGCTTACGCGAACGGGCTGCCTGAATTCGACGACGATCTCTTCGCCCCGGCCTTCATCCTCAAGTCCTTCGCACTCGACCATCCAGAAACCGCCGCCCTCCTGGCCAAGGTCTCGCAGGATGTAGGCAACTTGCTCACGCGTCTTTGACCACGCGGCTCGACCGCGCCTGGCTGATCCTCCTACCCGTGCTTGTTTCGATTGCGTGCCGTGTGTTACCGTGGCCGCCCGTCTACCAAATCAACCTCTAGGAGTGCCTTCATGACACCAAACCCTATCGCGGTGGCGAACGCGGGCTCGGTCTTTAATAATCTGGACTGGGTCGTCATCGTCCTGTTCCTGATCGGCATGGTCACCGTCGTGTGGGCGTCCATGCGAAAGAAGGCCCAATCCGGGACCGACTACTTCTTGTCGGGCCGCGAGGCGGGATGGCTCCAGATCGGCACCTCGATCTACTCTTCCAACATCGGGTCCGAGCACCTCGTGGGCTTGGCGGGCTCGGGTTTCGCGACGGGCATGGCCATGGCCCACTGGGAAATGCAGGGCTGGATCATCTTGATCCTCGGCTGGGTTTTCGTGCCCATCTACGACCGAATCAAGGTCTTCACCATGCCGGAATACCTGGAGAGGCGCTTCTCTCCTGGTTCGCGCTCCATTCTGAGCTTCCTCACCATCGCAAGCTTGGTGCTCACGAAGATAGCCGCGACCCTCTATGCCGCCGACGTGGTCTTCAAGGTTCTCCTCGGCCGCGAAACCATCGAGATCTTGGGTCACAACGTCGATATGTTCTGGGTCATCTCCCTGGGGCTTGCCATCGCCACGGGTATCTATACGGCGCTGGGCGGCCTGCGGGTGATCATGTACACGGCGGTGCTCCAGACGCCGGTGCTCCTCTTCGGATCCATCTGCATCCTCTATATCGGCCTTCACAAGCTGGGCGGCGGCAGCCTCATCACCGGTTGGCACAACATGATCGACGCCGTGGGCAGCAACGTCCACCTCATCCGTCCCAACAGCGACAAGGCCTTCCCCTGGCTGGCCGTGATTCCGGGTTCCGCCATCATCGGCTTCTGGTACTGGTGCACCGACCAATACATCGTCCAGCGCGTGCTGGCCGGAAAGAACCAGAAAGAAAGTCGGCGCGGCAGCATCCTGGCGGGTTACCTCAAGCTCACGCCGGTCTTCATCTTCCTCATTCCGGGCATGATCGCCTTTGCACTCACAAGACCGCCGAGCTCCACACCAGCGGTGACGCGGCCTACACGAGCCTGGTGGCCACTATCCTCCCGCACGGCATCCGCGGCATCGTGGCCTGCGGAATGCTAACGGCCCTGATGGCTTCGCTGGCCTCCAAGTACAACGCCTCGGCCACCCTGGTCACCATGGACTTCTACCAGAAGTGGCGACCCAACGCATCGGGCAAGACCCAGGTTTTCGTGGGGCGTATCGCCACGGCGGTCATCGTCGTGGTCGGCATCCTCTGGGTGCTGGTCATGAAGAGCCTCGGCCGAAACCTCTACGAATACCTGCAGAGCGTTCAGGGCTACATGTCACCTGCCATCGCGGTGCTCTTCGTCCTGGGTATCTTCTGGAAGCGCGCCACCGCGACAGCCGCTTTCTGGGCCTTCTTGGTGGGCGCCTTCGGCGGTTTCTTCCGTCTCGCCCTTGACCTGCTCATCAGCCGCCCCGTCAACGACCTGGGTGCGCTCCTCAAGACCAATGCCATAACGGCCGCCGAGCACGCCGACAAGCTCGCCGCCATCCAAGAGAAGTGGGGAATCCTGTTCACGCTGCAGGACTTCCACTACCTCTACTTCGCAGAAGGGCTCTTGGTCCTTACCCTCCTCCTGGTCTTCGTCATCAGCGCCCTCACCAAGGCGCCTGCACCCGAGACCGTGCGCTACACCTACTACGGCTCCACGGCAGAGGAAAAGGCGGCGACGCGCGCGAGTTGGAACGGCTGGGACGTCTTCCACTCGGCCGTCATCGTCGTCATCGTCGTGGCCTTCTACATCTTCTTCTGGTAGGCCTCGGATATGGTGTCGGCTAAACTAAGGAGGCTCTCGTGAGTGGTAAGAAGAACCAGGACTACGTACTAGGAATCGATTTCGGGACGGACTCGGTGCGCGCCCTCGTCGTGGACGCGGCCGACGGGGCGAGCGTCGGGACCGCGGTGAGCGCCTACAAGCGCTGGGCGAAGGGCGAGTTCTGCGACCCGAAGTCCAACCGCTTCCGCCAGCATCCCCTCGACTACGTCGAGGGCATCGAGGACGCCACCAAGCGCGCCCTCGCCGAGGCGGGCCCGGCGGTCGCGGCCAAGGTGCGCGGCATCACGATCGACACGACGGGCTCCACGCCCTGTCTGGCCGACGAGACGGGCGCTCCCCTCGCGCTCAAGGCCGAATTCGCCTCCGAGCCCGACGCCATGTTCGTGCTGTGGAAGGACCACACCGGCGTGGCCCAGGCCGAGCGCATCAACGCCCTCGCGCGCAGCTGGGGCGGCGAGGACTTCACCAAGTACGAAGGCGGCATCTACTCCTCGGAGTGGTTCTGGGCCAAGGTGCTGAAGCTCGTCGAGAACAAGAGCAAGGCCATCGCCGCCGCCCGCACGGTCGTCGAGCACTGCGACTGGATGCCCGCCCTCCTCACGGGCGCCAAGGACCTGAAGTCCTACAAGCGCAGCCGCTGCGCCGCCGGGCACAAGGCCATGTGGCACGCCTCCTGGGGCGGCTATCCGCCCGCCGCCTTCCTCGACAAGCTGAATCCCCGCCTCTCCGAGCTCGCCGCCTCCCTCGGCACCGAGACCTACACGGCCGAGACCGTATTCGGCAAGCTCTGCCCCGAGTGGGCAAAGCGGCTCGGCCTGTCCACCGATGTCGTCGTATCGGTCGGCGCCTTCGACGCCCACATCGGCGCGGTGGGCGGAGACGTGGCGCCCGGCACCCTCCTCAAGATCATGGGCACGAGCACCTGCGACATCATGATCGGCCCGAAGCCCAGCGGGGCCGAAAAGCTCGTCGCCGGCATCTGCGGCCAGGTCGACGGCTCGGTCGTGAAGGGCATGATCGGCTACGAGGCCGGCCAGTCGGCCTTCGGCGACGTCTTCGCCTGGTTCCGCAAGATCCTGGCCTGGCCGGCTCCGCGCCCTGCCGCGGGCTCGGCGACCCGCAGGCGCATCGAGGACAAGCTCCTTCCCGCCCTCGAGGCCGAGGCCGCCAAGATCGACCCCAGCGAGTCGGGCCTGGTGGCCCTCGACTGGCACAACGGCCGCCGCACCCCGGACGCCGACCAGGCCCTCACCGGCGCGCTCGCCGGCATCAGCCTCGGCACCGACGCGCCCGCGGTCTACCGCGCCCTCGTCGAATCGGCGGCCTTCGGCTCGCGCGCCATCGTGGAGCGCCTGCGCTCCGAGGGCGTGAAGGTCGAGCGCGTGGCCGCCATCGGCGGCGTCGCCCGCAAGAGCCCCCTGGTGATGCAGATCTGCTCCGACGTCCTCGGCATGGACATCTCGGTCTCGGCCAACGACCAGTCCGTCGCGCTTGGGCGGCGCCATGTTCGCCGCCACCGCCGCCGGCCTCTATCCCGACGCCCTGGCGGCCCAGTCCGCGATGCGCGCTCCCGTCGAGCACGTCTACAAGCCCGATCCGGCGCGTCGCGCCGCCTACGACAAGATTTATGTGAAGTACAAGGCCCTCGGCGCCTTCGCCGAAAAGGAGATGCGAAAATGATCGACCTCAAGAAGTACGAGTTCTGGTTTCGTGACCGGCAGCCAGGACCTCTATGGCGCCGAGACCCTCAAGAAAGTCGACGAGCATTCGAAGGCCATGGTGCAGGCCCTCGACCCCAAGCTGCCCTGCAAGCTCGTCTGGAAGCCCGTGGTGAAGGGCCCCGACGCCATCCTCGCCCTCGTCCGCGAGGCCAACTCCAACCCGAACTGCGCCGGCATCATCACCTGGATGCACACCTTCAGCCCCTCGAAGATGTGGATCGCCGGCCTCACCGAGCTCCATCAGCCCCCTCTGCCACCTCCACACCCAGTTCAACCGCGACATCCCCTGGGACTCCATCGACATGGACTTCATGAACCTCAACCAGTCGGCCCACGGCGACCGGGAGCACGGCTTCATCGGCGCGCGCCTGCGCCTGCCGCGCAAGGTCGTGGTCGGCCACTGGGAGGAAGCCGCCGTCCGCGACAAGCTCTCGGGCTGGATGCGCACCGCCGCCGCCTTCGCCGACGGCCGCAGCCTCAAGGTCGCCCGCTTCGGCGACAACATGCGCGAGGTTGCGGTCACCGAGGGCGACAAGGTCGAGGCCCAAATCAAGCTCGGCTGGTCCATCAACGGCTACGGCGTGGGCGACCTGGTCAAGGTCGTGAAGGAGGTCTCCGACGCCGAGATAGACAAGCTGGTCAAGGCCTACGCCGACGAGTACGAGATCGCCTCCGACGCCAAGTCCGGCGCGGGCCTCGAGCGCGTGAAGGTGCAGGCCCGCATCGAGCTCGGCCTCAAGTCCTTCCTCGAGGCCGGCAAGTTCGGCGCCTACACGGACACCTTCGAGGACCTCCACGGCCTGCCCCAGCTGCCCGGGCCTCGCCTCGCAGCGAATGATGGCCGCGGGCTACGGCTTCGGCGCCGAGGGCGACTGGAAGACCTCGGCCCTGGTGCGCGCCATGAAGGTCATGGCCTCGGGCCTCGGCGGGGCCTCCTTCCTCGAGGACTACACCTACAACTTCGACCCGGCCGCCCCGTCCGTCCTCGGCGCGCACATGCTCGAGATCTGCCCCTCCATCGCCAAGGGCAAGCCCAGGCTCGAGGTCCATCCCCTCGGCATCGGCGGCAAGGCCGACCCCGCCCGCCTCGTCTTCGCTGGCGATCCCGGGTCCCGCCCTCAACGCCACCCTGGTCGACATGGGCGGCCGCATGCGGCATGATCGTCAACGAGGTCGACGCCATCGAGGCCAAGGCCATGCCCAAGCTGCCCGTCGCCCGCGTCCTGCTCAAGCCCAGGCCCGACCTCGAGCGCGCCGCCGAGTGCTGGATCATCGCGGGCGGCGCCCACCACACCGGCTACTCGCGCGTCGTCAAGACCGAGTGGATGCGCGACTGGGCCGAGATGGCCGGCATCGAGTTCCTCCTCATCGACGCCAAGACCGACCCCGAGCGAGCTCCGCAAGGAGATCCGCTGGAACGAGATCGGCTACAGGCTCGGGCTGTAGATGGGCAAGTACGACGCGCTCCGCGAGGAGGCCTGCGCGGCCAACCTCGAGATCGCCAAGCTCCAGCTCGCGATCCTCACCTGGGGCAACGCCTCGGCCTTCGACCCGCGGCGGGCGTCTTCGCGATCAAGCCCTCGGGCCTCGAGTACTCCGAGCTGGCGCCCGAGAGCATGGTCGTCGTCGATCTCGAGGGCAAGGTCGTCGAGGGAACCTTGCGGCCCTCCTCGGACACCAAGACCCACCTCGTCCTCTACCGCTCCTTCGAGGGCATACGCGGCGTCTGCCACAGCCACTCGACCCACGCGGTGGCCTGGGCCCAGGCGCGGCGGAGCATCCCCTGCCTCGGCACCACCCACGCCGACCAGACCGCTGGCGAGATACCCTGCACCGCGATGATAAGCGCGGAGGCCCTCGCCAAGGACTACGAGCTGGGCACCGGCGAGCTCATCGTCGAGACCTTCAAGGGCAAGAAGCCCCTCGAGGTCCCGATGGTGATCGTCGCCGGCCACGGCCCCTTCACCTGGGGCAAGACCGCCATGGATGCCGTGCACTACGCGGCCGCCCTTGAGGAGGTGGCGCGCATGGCCATCCTGACCTACCAGGTGACCCCGGCTGCCGCGCCCCTGCCCGAGCACGTCATGCGCAAGCACTACGAGCGCAAGCACGGGGCCTCGGCCTACTACGGCCAGCCAAAGTAGCGATCCCTCGGCTTTCCCTTCCGGCGCCGCCCTTGCCTCCAGGCGACGCCGCTTGTGCCCGTCGATACCGGCGACGGAAGACCCTTTTCGTGACAAATACGCCGGGCTTCGGACAAAATAGCACATAGCTATTGCCGTATTCATACACCCCGCGTGCCTCCGCGCCGAAAACCACCTGTCGGAGCGAGAGCACGGCCACTGGTCTGCCCAAGCACCTGCCCCAAAGGAGATAGCCGCATGCCCACGAAGCATCAATGCCGCTGCACGATGAGAAGTACATCGATCGGTTCTCCCAGGGCTATGTCCACGGCGCGGCGACGGGCAGCGGCGCGTCCAACTGTGCTAACCCTCTTGCTCTTGGGCGGCATCTCGGCGCCACTGTCGGCGTCGGCCGCAAGCTCCGTCGAGAAGCTGCAGGACTTCCCCCTGGACCAGGTCCAGATCACGGATACGTACCAGCAGAACCTGTTCGCCAAGGACATCAACTACCTCCTCACGACGCTCGACTCCGATCGCCTCATGGCCGGCTTCAAGGCGGTGTCACCAGAACGTGACCCCGACCAATCTCTACGGAGGTTGGGAGAACCAAGCCATACGTGGGCATACCATGGGCCACTGGCTATCCGCGGTGGCGCACGCCTACCAGCAAGCCCAGGGCAGCGACGCCACCTTGGCCAGTCAGATCAAGACCAAGCTCGACGACGTGATCTCGAAGCTCAAATCGTATCAGCTATCCAGCGGCTACCTGTTCGCAACGACCATCACCCAGTTCGACCAGTTCGACAACGGCGCCTCCGGGACGAGCCTGGCCACGGTTTGGGTGCCCTACTATACTTTGCACAAGATCCTCGCAGGTCTGGTCGATGTCTATAAGTACGAGGGCAACGCGGACGCTTTGGCGGTCGCGAGCAAATTGGGAGACTGGCTCTACAGCCGAGCTTCGGGCTGGAGTGCGAGCGCGAAATCGACGGTGCTTGGCCAGGAGTACGGCGGACTGAACGACGCCCTGTACGAGCTCTACAAGTACACGAATAGTGCCAATCACCTGACGGTTGCTCATATCTTCGATGACACCGGCCTATTCACGACGCTTGCGGCGGGCACCGACAACTTGAGCGGCAGGCACGCCAACATGACGATCCCGAAGTTCGTCGGCGCTCTGAATCGCTATCGAACCGTCGGGGCGAGCGAGTCCGCTTACCTCAACGCGGCCACCGGTTTTTTTGGCGTCGTGCTGAAGGATCACACCTACGTGACGGGCGGAAACAGCGAGGACGAGCATTTCCACACGCCCGGGGCACTCGATCAGTACCGCGACAACGTCAATAACGAGACATGCAATGCCTACAACATGTCGAAGCTCACCCATGACCTGTTCAAGACCACCGGTGACGTCAAGTACGCGAACTTCTACGAGAAGATCCACATCAATGAGATCTTGTCATCGATGAACCCAGACACGGGAATGACGACCTATTTCAAACCGATGGGCACGGGGTATTTCAAGGCATTTGGCACGACGGACAGCAGCTTCTGGTGCTGCACCGGCACCGGTATGGAGAACTTCACCAGGCTCAACGACAGCGTGTATTTCCACGATGACAAGGATCTCTGGGTGACCTTCTACGTGAGCTCGACATTGAACTGGAAAGACCGCGGTCTGTCGCTGACCCAGACGACGGATCTTCCCACTACGAACAAGGTGACCTTCACCATCACCGCCGCCCCGACCGACGCAGTCAATCTGCAGTTCAGAAAGCCCGACTGGGCTTCGACCTGTCAGGTGGCGGTTGCGGTCAACGGTCAGGTGGTCACGCCGGTCGAATCCAACGGCTTCCTCGGCGTAAGCCGAGTGTGGCAAGCGAACGACACGGTCCAGCTCGCGTTTCCGCTTTTTGTCCAGGTATCGAGACTACAGGACAACCAGAACGCAGTGGCGTTCACGTACGGACCGCTCGTTCTAAGCGCCAGTCTTGGAATCGACAGCAGCATGAAAACGGTCACACATGCCATGACGATTGCGGCGACGTCGCCGGGCGGCCTTCAGGACACCATCACGATCAACAGCGGTACCAAGATCGAGGACTGGCTCTCCAACATACAGAACAACCTGGTACAGACCGCGGGCAAGCTCCAATTCGCCCCCAAGGGCACGGATTCGGATAGCAAGTTGGTGTTCATTCCCCACTATTCGCGCTACCTGGACAGGTACGGCATCTATTGGAAGCTGGCTGGCACTGCAGGTGGGTCGGCTAGCACCGCCGTCACCTGCCCAACGGTAACAGCGGGTGGCGATGGCGGAGCCGGAGGTTCGGCGGGCGGTTCCGGGGGTAGCACGGGCGGCGGCGGCTCGGCCGGCAGCAGCGGCAAAGGCGGCGCCAGCGGCGGCGGATCCGGTGGTGCCGGTGCCGGCGGTGTAACCGTAGGCTCGGGTGGCAGCAGCGGCGCGGGTGGAGCACAGGCCAGCGGCGGCAAAGGCGGGGCCAGTGGCGGCGGATCCGGTGGTACGGGTGCCGGTGGTGTGACCATAGGCTCGGGTGGCAGCAGCAGCGGCACGGGTGGCGCACAGGCCAGCGGTGGCACAACTGCGGGCACGGGCGGTAGCGCCAGCGGCGGCGTCGCCCACTCGAGCGGCGGCACCAGCGGCTCGGCCGGCACGACCGGAAGCGCCGACGGCGGTAAGAACAGCGGATGCTCGTGCAATCTGGGCAACACCAGATCGACAGAGCACGGGATGATCGGCCTGCTGCTTGGACTGGGCTTCGTTGCCTGGCGCCGCAGCAGAAAGCGCTAAGAAGAACGAGAGCCACCCGAGGGAACCCGGAACAGGTCCAGGCAAACGCTTGCCTGGATTCGGCTCTCTCACTCACGTTGGCACAGAGGGCCGAAGCACCCCTCGTTCGCGTTGCCGTCCAATAGGCCCGGTCAGCCGAGTCAGCCGAAGGCGCGCTTGCCAAGTTGATCGTTCCGGTGCACGATTGGACGCTATGAGCCAGTTCGGAAGAGTCAAGAGCGGATTCGTGCTTGCTTGGGGTGGTGCCATCGCGCTTCTAGTCCTCGCGACCCAGCCAGCCCTTGCATCGAGCAGACAAGAGCGCGAACGCGTCGCAAGAAAGGCATGCCTCGCCGGTGACTACGCCAAAGGCATCGACATCCTTTCCGACCTATTCCTGGAAACGCAAGATCCTGTCTTCATCTTTAACCAGGCACGCTGCCTAGAACAAGGCCAGCAGTACAAGGATGCCATCGCCCGCTTCCAGGAGTACCTGCGCACCGGTGAAACCCACAAACTGAAGCCGGACGACGAAGCCGCCGCAAAGGAACACATTGTAGCCTGCAAAGAAAACCTAGCCAATCAGACCATCGAAGCACAGGCAGCCACGGCGCCAGCGCCGTTCACGTCACCCCATCCGGAGCAAACGTCTGCGGCCCCAATCCCCGCCTCTTCAGTGACGCAGCCAGAGCCCCAGCAAGCTTCGACCAGCACCAGGTCAGGTTTGCGAGTGGCCGGAATCGTCACCGCGGCCGTCGGTGTCGCAGCTTTTGGCGCCGGAGTTGCGTTCAACGTGCTGGCCAACAACACGGCCGGGGACATGGAGTCCACGCTCGATGGCTATGCCGCTAAGAAATCTACCCGCGATGGGTACGTAGCCCTGGCCTGGGTCGGCTACGGTGTGGGTGCCGCTTGTGTTGTCACGGGGGCAGTCCTGTACGGAATCGGACTCAAAGCCAGGTCGACTTCGGCCACAAACGTGGCCTTCGTGCCGACGTTTGGGTCAGGTCAGGCGGGCGCCGCATTGGTAGGAGCATTCTAATGAAGAAGATTGTTGCCTGTGGGCGAGTGAACCGCGGTGTCGTCGCCCTTGTTGTGGCACTATTGCCCCTGGCTAGCGCTCGTTGCTTTCGAAGCCCCGATCCTAACAAGTTGAAGTGTGACAAGGCCTCGGCCTGTCCCAGTGGCTACTATTGCGTAATCAATGAAAAGAGGTGTGTTGCCGGCAACGCACCGTCGGTTGACGCGTCGTCTTCGACCTCAACGGATGGAGGCACCGGGCACCTCGACGGCCCCTCGTCGCCATTGGACGGCATCGTGGACCAAGCGCCTGCTGACGACGGTGCAGGCGGTATGAGCTCTCTGGACTTGGGTACTGGCGGAATCATCGTCGGGGCTGGCGGCGCCGGCGGAATCGACACGTCGGCCAGCGGCGCGGGCGGCACATCTGTCGTCGATGCGCCCCTCGCAGGTGCCGGTGGTGCGACTGGCGGAGGGGCCACGGGCGGCGGCTCGGGTGGCGGAGCTCAGGGGGGCTCCGGTGGCGTGAGCGGCGGCGGCTCCGGCGGCACGACGTCGTCGTCGACTGGATCTACTTGCCTGACCGACGGCCAGTGCACGTCAGGTTTCTGTGTCGATGGCGTTTGCTGCAACAGCAAATGCAGTGGTCAATGCCAGGCTTGTGCCGAAACCGGCACCGTTGGAACCTGCACCACAGTCAAGTCGGGGGAACCTCGTGGCACGACTCGCCTACCCTGTAGTGGCATGGACAAGTGCCAAGGCTACTGTGATGGCTCCAGTCCGACTGCATGCAGGATGCCGAACAACGAAACCCTCTGCAAGAGTGAGACCTGCTCGGGCACTCAACACACCCTCTCCTCGTACTGCGATGGCAGCGGCACCTGCCCAAGCAAGACGGCCTCGACGTGTCCGAGCGGCACGTGTGCAACCGACGGCAGTGGCACGTGCCTTGGTTCCTGCACGTCAACCTCGTGTCTCGGCAGCCAATACTGCGACGCATCCACGGGCGGTTGCACAACGAAGAAGGGGAACGGAACCGGCAGCACCTGCACGACAGGGGGCCAGTGCGCATCTGGTTTCTGCGCGCCGGACAGTATCTGCTGCCCGGCGACCTGTACAGGCCAATGCCAAACCTGCAACAACAGCTCGGGAACTTGCACCCGTGTGACCTCGGGCCAGCCCGTGGGGGGCCGTCTCGCGTGCACGAATTCAACCGACACCACATGTGGGGGGCGTTGCGACAACACGTCTGACAATTGTAGCTATCCAACAAACACCACGAGCTGCGGAGCCGCGCCCAGTTGCACCACGCCGGACTATGGGTCGAGTGTCGCCGGGGCGTGCAATTCACAAGGCTCCTGCACATCGACAACAACGAGCTGCACGTCGTTGGGCCAGGCCTGCATCGGCGGTAGCTGCAAGACGAAGATCGCAACCAACAGCGCAACAACATGCCAAGTCAATGGACAATGCCAGAGCGGACACTGTTGCGGCGGCACCTGCCGCGACTTCAACAGCGACAGCTCCAACTGTGGCGGCTGCGGCATCATCTGCCAAAACGGGACAACCTGCAACGGTAGCTGCGCCTGTCCGAGCGGCACGGCGGACTGTGGCACGGGGTGCGTCGACATACTCTCGTCCAACACCCACTGCGGCACCTCGTGCAAGAACTGCTCTAGCAACCCGGGCTATAGTTGTAGCGGTGGGAGCTGCGCCTGTTCAGGAAAGCTGGTTGCCAACTGCGGATGCCTCGCCTGGGATTTCAACGACGGTAGTCAACAGGGCTGGGTCTTAAGTGGTAGTTATACGGGAACCCTATGCGACCCTGCCAATACAGATATCGGAACGGGGATTCCCGCTACCGGCTCATTTGACGGAACTCAGGGGCTCCTTGTGGACTTCAGTGGTACGGCCTGTGCCGCCGTCATTGAAATCGCCCTATGCAGTATTAGCAGCACCAATACAGCTGCATTGAACGGTCTAACGTTCTCCGCACAAGTTCTCTTTGAAGTAGCATTCCCCGGATCCATAACTCTCTGGGACCTGAGGGATCCCCTCATAGGCATCAAAGAATTCCAAACACTTGAGCAAAAGCCCGTTGCTCGGAAACTAGGCGGCCAAATGCGGCCATTAGGGGCGCAAGCCACTCCTCCGGCATCATTGGAATGGCTCCATACCAATAGCTGCCTTGGGTGAATAGCGAATGCGTCCGGCGCTTCACCGTGTTGACCTTGAGCTTGCGGTCGAGTCCGGTTTCTTCCGCCGCGGCACCCAGAAGCGTGAGCAATGCCTGGGAGATGGCCGCCAGGAGAAGGAGTCGGTCTCGTCGTTCGGGATCCGCAATGTGCGTAGCTTTCAAACCCATTCCAAAGCGTGCGTCCTTGGCGTCGCGGAACGTTTCCTCGATGGTGAAGCGCTTGCCGTACGCCTTGACTGCCTGTGCGCCGCTGAGGAATCAGAGCGACTCGTCGCCAGATGCCAGGCATCCTTCATTCCGCGCGCGTGCACGCCTACCACCGCAGCCACCGGCGTCCGGTCGGAGGTGACCTTGACGTTCGCAAGCTTGACCGCTCGTCCGCTCGGTGAAAGCCATTGTGCCGCAGGTCGGACTTCGCGGTTGGACGCCTCGACGTAGATGATTCCTCGAAAGCGGATGATGAAATCCAGGCCGAGCGAAACAAGGAAGGGATAGAGTTTCTGGTCCCCAAACCCTCGGTCTGCCAGCACGGTCGCTCGCTTGGTATGCGCCGGACGCAGCTTGGCGAACAGGGCCAGGAGGTCATCCTCATGGTCGTTGCGCCAGCCTTCGATGGTTGACTTTCTGACTGTTCGCCACAGCAACGGCGTCGCTCGTCCGTGGGACGTGATGAGATACAAGGCGATGGTGCAATGGTCGTCGGCATCGAACTCAGTCCAGTCGAGCGCGACGTAGACATCCTCACGCGCGCCCAGCACGAAAGGCACCCAGTTCTTAAAGAAGGTATCGCACGAGATACCCGCATTGCTCATCAGGCGATCGACCTGCTTGACTGCGTGCCTTGGATTCAGTCCCTGAGCCTGCGCCAACCCTTGTCCGATGGCGTGAATGCCCAGCGTGGCGCCGTGGATGACGCCGGTTACCCCGTTGGCTAGCGAAAGCACTCTCTTCGCGTGGAAATCCTCTCCAATAAGCTTCTCAACAAACCGCTGTGTGTCCGCCGGGCGCAACCGATTCTTTGCGAGTGGCTTGCGCAATCTAGTTCCAGGAGTCGTCGTCTCGTGGCTCATGGAATCCATGTACCAGAACTTGCTGTGGATAAGTCAATCCTCGACGTTTTTCAATCGCCAGCAATATCAAGTGCTTATGAGTTGCGCGCGATGAGGGGATCGTTCAGCTCTGGGACAACTACAATATGGGCATCGGCACCAACGTCAACGGCAACAGTACGATTCCGGCGAACACGTGGACCAAAGTCACCGCGACCATCTCGGACAGCGGCGGCGCCAGCAGCCAGTTTGGCATAGACTTGATAGCCCCTTACGGTTCGACGTGGAGTGGAAGAGTCTGGATCGACAGCATCACCATTAAGTGAGGCTGCGTTGACGGCTGCCCGATCCGCCGCTGCTCGCGGAGGACTATGAGCTATTTGGAGATTCTCAAAATACCTCCGGAGCCTACGCCGTCGTAGTTTGCCCAAAATACCTCCGAACTGCTCAAGGCGATACCCAAAGCGTAATTCTGCCCCTTTGCGAGTGTGACCGGGGCACCTCCATTCAAGGGCGCCTTCACCAGCGAGCCACCGTAGGTGGTCGTCCAGTATGCACTTGAGCTGTCGACCCCAATCTGGAATGTCTGGCTCTGCGACCTGGCCAGGATACTCGGGGTACCTCCATCCAGTGGCACCTTGGCCACCGTCCCGCTGGTGGTCCAATACACACTGGTCGCATCAACCGCTATGGCAAGTGGGGCGGGTTGCGCCGAAGCCAGGGTCGTCGGAGCACCTCCGCTCAGGGCCATCTTCATGACTGAACCATCCTCGACCAAGCCCCCGAATTTCGAGGTTCCCCAATTGGTCCAGTAAATGCTGGTGCCATCAATGGCGAGTCCTGACGGGCACATTTGTCTTGAAGCTAGCGTGACGGGTGTGCCGCCGCTCAATGGGACCGCCAAGATCGCACCATCGGCGAATTGATTCGCCGTGGTTCCCTCACTGGCCCAATAGATATTCGTGGCATCGACTGCGATTGTCGCGAGGTAATTCTGCGCCGACGCAATCTGAACCGGCGTGCCGCCGTTGACGGAGACCATCATGATCGCGCCGTCGGCCCAGTTGGTTGCAGCTGTGCCCTGGTTGGCCCAATAGATGTTGGTGGCGTCAATCGCCACGAATCCCGGATTGACTTGTCCCGTGGCGAGCACCACCGGTGGTCCGCCGCTTAGGGGCGCCTTCATCACCGTCCCCACATCGACGTCCGTGAAGTATAGACTTGTCATATCAACGGCGACGCCATACGGATCTGAACGATCCCCTCATCGCGCGCAACTCATAAGCACTTGATATTGCTGGCGATTGAAAAACGTCGAGGATTGACTTATCCACAGCAAGTTCTGGTACATGGATTCCATGAGCCACGAGACGACGACTCCTGGAACTAGATTGCGCAAGCCACTCGCAAAGAATCGGTTGCGCCCGGCGGACACACAGCGGTTTGTTGAGAAGCTTATTGGAGAGGATTTCCACGCGAAGAGAGTGCTTTCGCTAGCCAACGGGGTAACCGGCGTCATCCACGGCGCCACGCTGGGCATTCACGCCATCGGACAAGGGTTGGCGCAGGCTCAGGGACTGAATCCAAGGCACGCAGTCAAGCAGGTCGATCGCCTGATGAGCAATGCGGGTATCTCGTGCGATACCTTCTTTAAGAACTGGGTGCCTTTCGTGCTGGGCGCGCGTGAGGATGTCTACGTCGCGCTCGACTGGACTGAGTTCGATGCCGACGACCATTGCACCATCGCCTTGTATCTCATCACGTCCCACGGACGAGCGACGCCGTTGCTGTGGCGAACAGTCAGAAAGTCAACCATCGAAGGCTGGCGCAACGACCATGAGGATGACCTCCTGGCCCTGTTCGCCAAGCTGCGTCCGGCGCATACCAAGCGAGCGACCGTGCTGGCAGACCGAGGGTTTGGGGACCAGAAACTCTATCCCTTCCTTGTTTCGCTCGGCCTGGATTTCATCATCCGCTTTCGAGGAATCATCTACGTCGAGGCGTCCAACCGCGAAGTCCGACCTGCGGCACAATGGCTTTCACCGAGCGGACGAGCGGTCAAGCTTGCGAACGTCAAGGTCACCTCCGACCGGACGCCGGTGGCTGCGGTGGTAGGCGTGCACGCGCGCGGAATGAAGGATGCCTGGCATCTGGCGACGAGTCGCTCTGATCTCAGCGGCGCACAGGCAGTCAAGGCGTACGGCAAGCGCTTCACCATCGAGGAAACGTTCCGCGACGCCAAGGACGCACGCTTTGGAATGGGTTTGAAAGCTACGCACATTGCGGATCCCGAACGACGAGACCGACTCCTTCTCCTGGCGGCCATCTCCCAGGCATTGCTCACGCTTCTGGGTGCCGCGGCGGAAGAAACCGGACTCGACCGCAAGCTCAAGGTCAACACGGTGAAGCGCCGGACGCATTCGCTATTCACCCAAGGCAGCTATTGGTATGGAGCCATTCCAATGATGCCGGAGGAGTGGCTTGCGCCCCTAATGGCCGCATTTGGCCGCCTAGTTTCCGAGCAACGGGCTTTTGCTCAAGTGTTTGGAATTCTTTGATGCCTATGAGGGGATCCCTCAGCATACGGATGGCTTAGATTGGAGAAAAGGGAATCGATGCACCCTCCTTCGCTGCATGCGGAGGTGCTCGCGCAGGCATGACCACAAGTGCCACAGTTGTCAGGATTCACCGAGATGTCTGCCACGCAGGCGGCACTGCAAGAGGTCGTTCCAGTCGGACAGGTACAGGCGCCGCCCGGGCATTGGCAATAGCTCGCGGCCTCGACGATACTATCGAGACAGAAGTCGAATGCTGTCGAGCCATCGCCCGGATCGGGCACTATAAGACCTATGCTTAGGAGAGGTTCGCGGGCATAGATTTCGCCACTACCATTTCCTTCCACAAAGGTATTCCAGCGAAGAAACCCCGACTTGCTCAGATCCTTGTTGCACCATTGCTTGCCGCTCGCACCTGCCAGACACAGCCAGAGCGGTGAACGCTTTCTGTTTCTGATGTTCAAGATGAGTCCATCGCTCACTGGAACGAATGCACCGACCTCTTCGCCAGCGGCCCCACCGTCCACCCCAGCGTCCAGCGCAGCTTTCGTTCGAAGAACCCCGTTGATATCGATGCCGAGGACGGCCCAGGCATATCCCTGCGTCGACGAATTGACCGAGCCTTGCACACACAAAGGGCCGCCTGCAGGCAGATTGCCGAACGTGGCCGGCGAAATAGTCGTTCCTGGGCTAACGGAGGTCCAAGCTCGGCCGCGTCTGAACGATCCCCTCATCGCGCGCAACTCATAAGCACTTGATATTGCTGGCGATTGAAAAACTGCGAGGATTGACTTATCCACAGCAAGTTCTGGTACATGGATTCCATGAGCCACGAGACGACGACTCCTGGAACTAGATTGCGCAAGCCACTCGCAAAGAATCGGTTGCGCCCGGCGGACACACAGCGGTTTGTTGAGAAGCTTATTGGAGAGGATTTCCACGCGAAGAGAGTGCTTTCGCTAGCCAACGGGGTAACCGGCGTCATCCACGGCGCCACGCTGGGCATTCACGCCATCGGACAAGGGTTGGCGCAGGCTCAGGGACTGAATCCAAGGCACGCAGTCAAGCAGGTCGATCGCCTGATGAGCAATGCGGGTATCTCGTGCGATACCTTCTTTAAGAACTGGGTCTGAACGATCCCCTCATCGCGCGCAACTCATAAGCACTTGATATTGCTGGCGATTGAAAAACTGCGAGGATTGACTTATCCACAGCAAGTTCTGGTACATGGATTCCATGAGCCACGAGACGACGACTCCTGGAACTAGATTGCGCAAGCCACTCGCAAAGAATCGGTTGCGCCCGGCGGACACACAGCGGTTTGTTGAGAAGCTTATTGGAGAGGATTTCCACGCGAAGAGAGTGCTTTCGCTAGCCAACGGGGTAACCGGCGTCATCCACGGCGCCACGCTGGGCATTCACGCCATCGGACAAGGGTTGGCGCAGGCTCAGGGACTGAATCCAAGGCACGCAGTCAAGCAGGTCGATCGCCTGATGAGCAATGCGGGTATCTCGTGCGATACCTTCTTTAAGAACTGGGTGCCTTTCGTGCTGGGCGCGCGTGAGGATGTCTACGTCGCGCTCGACTGGACTGAGTTCGATGCCGACGACCATTGCACCATCGCCTTGTATCTCATCACGTCCCACGGACGAGCGACGCCGTTGCTGTGGCGAACAGTCAGAAAGTCAACCATCGAAGGCTGGCGCAACGACCATGAGGATGACCTCCTGGCCCTGTTCGCCAAGCTGCGTCCGGCGCATACCAAGCGAGCGACCGTGCTGGCAGACCGAGGGTTTGGGGACCAGAAACTCTATCCCTTCCTTGTTTCGCTCGGCCTGGATTTCATCATCCGCTTTCGAGGAATCATCTACGTCGAGGCGTCCAACCGCGAAGTCCGACCTGCGGCACAATGGCTTTCACCGAGCGGACGAGCGGTCAAGCTTGCGAACGTCAAGGTCACCTCCGACCGGACGCCGGTGGCTGCGGTGGTAGGCGTGCACGCGCGCGGAATGAAGGATGCCTGGCATCTGGCGACGAGTCGCTCTGATCTCAGCGGCGCACAGGCAGTCAAGGCGTACGGCAAGCGCTTCACCATCGAGGAAACGTTCCGCGACGCCAAGGACGCACGCTTTGGAATGGGTTTGAAAGCTACGCACATTGCGGATCCCGAACGACGAGACCGACTCCTTCTCCTGGCGGCCATCTCCCAGGCATTGCTCACGCTTCTGGGTGCCGCGGCGGAAGAAACCGGACTCGACCGCAAGCTCAAGGTCAACACGGTGAAGCGCCGGACGCATTCGCTATTCACCCAAGGCAGCTATTGGTATGGAGCCATTCCAATGATGCCGGAGGAGTGGCTTGCGCCCCTAATGGCCGCATTTGGCCGCCTAGTTTCCGAGCAACGGGCTTTTGCTCAAGTGTTTGGAATTCTTTGATGCCTATGAGGGGATCCCTCAGCGGCCGCGTAAGAGACCACTCTTGAACGAGCCACCCGAGGCCAACTCGAACGATCCGCAAGCGACTGGGCCATCAGCAGGAGCACTATCCCCCATACCGCTATCCTGTAGAGCAGGCTGATCGGGGCTCGAAGCGCACGCCACGACGGTCATCCATAGCGTGACTTGGACTGCGATGATCGGGCTCTTGTTCATGTTCCGATACCCTCCAGGCATAGCCATTAAACGACGCTCCCCGAGGCCCCCACAACACCTACGCACCTTTGCCTATCGCTAGGCGCGCACCAGGTTCTTGACCCGCTTGTACCTATCGAAGGCTCCAGAAACTGTCAAGTTCAGCCCTAATCCCGAAGTGTTCGACACGGAGGATGTGGTCCTTGTACCTCTGGCCGCATCCCGCGGTAGGGGCGACCAATGTAGGCCAATGGATGACTTGTCGTTGTCATCCTCGCTAAGGTGGATATGCAGCACAAGATTCCCCATTGCCGACTACGTGCACCGATGGTTGTTGTGGCATCATAGTGTTGCGCATGTCGAGCTTGTTCAGTTTTTGGCAAGCCAATGCTTCTGTTGCAATTCAGGTCGATGATGCCAAATTCAAGTGCTCCAACTCGTAACAGCCGGATCAATCCAGCACGGTCTCGTGGTGGCACTGGAGCCGCCCGCCGCACGTTGGTGCTGCTAGGGGGGCTCACCCTGGGACTTGCGTGCATCGATCTCAGTCCGCCGCCCGAAGTGGTGAATTACCGCAACGGCGTTGGTGGTACGGGCGGCGGTGTCGGTGCCAACGGCGGCGCGGAAGTGGGCGGCAATGCGAATACGGGTAGCGGTCTAGGCAGCGGTGGTGCGACCGGCGCTGGCGGTGCAACCAGCGTCGGCGGCAACACCGGTGCGGGCGGTACCACCTCTCCCGATGCCGCAAGCGGCGGCACGACTGACTTGGGTAGCGGTGGGGCCATCGGCACAGGCGGCAAAGCTGGCACCGGAGGTGCCTCAAGTGCCGGTGGCGCGGCTGGTGATGCTCCTCTCGGCACAGGAGGCGTATCGGGCACCGGCGGCGTGGTGGCAACGGGTGGTGGGGGCGGAGCCGCAGCCGCGACCGGTGGCGCTGTCGGCACGGGCGGCGCGACGGCATCCGGCGGTGTAACCGCCAGCGGCGGCAAGATGGCGACTGGCGGTGCGACGGGGACGGGTGGTGCGACCGGGACGGGCGGCGCGACCGGCGCGGGTGGCACGACCGCGTACAACTGTGCGAGCGCAATCGTGCCGGCGAGTGGCGTGGTCACCGACTTCAGCGACTGGAACGCCACCACCGCGAGGTGGGGGACGGGCGCGCTGATCGGCAACATCTACTCGTACGTTAGCACCACCAATGCGGCAATGGCTGCGACGGTGGAAGGCACGCCCAAGGGGCTGCACCTTGTCGGCACCGTGTCCTCGACCGGCTACGCTGGCGGCGGCCTCACATTCTTGTCGTGCGTGAAAGTGTCATCCTTCACCAAGATCCAGTTCCAGGTCTACGGCAGCGCTGCGAACTGCGCGGTCGAGCTGCAACTGCAAACCTTCGACCAGCGCCCCACCGACCAGACCCCGCCCGGCAGTTGTGTGAAAGCCGCCGATGGCTCGGGTTGCTTCACCTTCCCGGTGACGAAGGTGACGGCCCTGTCGAACCCGGTCGCGGCACCGGGAACGACGGTAACCGCCACGCTGGCCACCTTTACCAACTGGTCGGCGGCCTCGGCCGGGCAGATGGTTGGGATGCAGTGGCAGTTCACCCGTAGCGGCAGCAGCGACTGCGCGGTCAACGCCACCTTCACCAACATCAAGTTCTTACCGTAGGAGCCGAGCCAAAGGCTCGGCCGCAGGTGGGGTGAAGTCCGCGAATTCACTTCGCGGACGCTACTTCCGCTTCCGTGCTTCATCGAGCGCGGTGCAGATCGCCTGAGCACCATCCAGAATGCGCGGCCCGGGGCGACTAACCAGATCTCCTGGCACAAGCCAAAGTTGACCGGTCTTCACCGCCTTCATGCGCGAAAACCGCGACCACATCTTGAGGCTAGGTTCTTCGGGCGATGGTTGCGTGTCACCGTTCGTCTCTCCGCCAGCGCCCAGGTTGGCGGCCAGGATGGCATCTGGATTGGCGGCAACAACGCTCTCCGTCGACAGCTGGGGTACAAGCATCGACTCCTTGCCAAAGACATTGCGCCCGCCGCACAGGTGGATCGCATCGGAAATGATCTGCTGGTCGTTGATGGTCAGCAGCGGGCTTGTAGCCACCTGATAGAAGACGCGAACCGGAGAGCGGTCAGCATATCGCGCGTGCAGCGAGGCATACCGCGCCCGGAAGCGCTGAGCTGCGGTCTGCGCAGTATTGCGCGTGCCCATCAACTGGCCGATGCGCTCCAGCGCAGATGGAATGTCCTGGATTCGGCGAGGCTCCAAATAGAACATGGGGATGCCCAGCGCCTCCAGCTGATCCACTTCCCGACTGGCATTGCCGTGAAGCCATACCAGGATCAGGTCAGGCTTGAGTCTTGCGATGCGCTCCACATCGAGCGCCTGGTTGCTGCCGATGCGCGGCACCTTGCGCGCCTCGGGTGGATGGTCGCTGTAGTCGACGGTACCCACCAGACGATCGCCTGCCCCTGCTTCGTAAAGCAACTCGGTCAAACTTGGAGCCAGCGAGATGACATGCTTGACTGGCCGTACGAGCGTCATCGTGTGGTGAGCATCATCCGGCACTTGCACGACGGTCTGTGCCTGTGCAACTCCAGCGAAGAGAAATGCTACCAACAGTAGTTGCCTCATTCGCTCGTCTCCAGATTCACGCGAAACCAGCGCGCCTCGCCGTCTTCGACGAGACGCACGGGCAGGCCGTAGGCGGCACCGATGGCATCGGCCGTCAGCACCTGATCGCGTGGCCCACAAGTCGCCCCACCCTTGCCGTCCAGTAACAAGGCATGGGTCGCCAGTGCCCATGCAAGATTCAGATCGTGCACTGCCACGAGCACGGTCCCGTCTTCCGCAGACCATTGCTTGAGCAAGCGCTGCAGCAGCCGTTGATGTGCCCAATCGAGGTGCGACGCCGGCTCATCCAGCAAGAGAAGTGGCGCCCCCTGCGCAAAGGCGGTTGCCAGCGCCACCCGTTGGCGTTCGCCGCCCGAAAGCGTGCGCACGTCGTGCTCGGCAAGCTGTGCGGTATCGAAAGCCTGCAACCAGTGACGTGCAAGCTGCTCCACGGCCGGGGCGTCGCGATCCGGTTGGGTGGCGAGGATGGCGCAGGCCACGGTCTCCCACGCGCTGACCGGAAAGGGATCGAGCCAGAACTGCGGGCACCATGCGCGAGAGCGCGCGAGCACTTCGCTGCGCCAGTCGGCAATGGCCCGCTCGCCAAGCACGATGCGCCCCGCGTCTGGCGCGATCAATCCCGCGATGGCCATCAGCAAGGTCGACTTGCCTGCGCCATTCGGCCCCAGCACGACCCAGCGCTCGCCCGGTGCCGCGCACAAGGTTAGTTCGCTGAACAGGACACGACCAGCGCGAGTGCCGCCCGCACGCAGGGCAAGGCGGTCCAACTGCAGCGCCAGGGGCAGACGTCCTGTGTTCCCACTCATGCGTGTCTCCTGAGCAGCAACATGAGAAATAGGGGAACGCCGACGGCAGCCGAAATCACACCCACTGGCAATTGCGCGGGTGCCACCACCGTACGCGCGACGGTGTCCGCCAACACCAGGAACACGCCGCCGAACAAGGCAGAGAACGGCAACAACTGGCGAGCCGAGCGCAGCCCGGTCAGACGAACAATGTGCGGCGCAACCAAGCCGACGAATCCGATGCTGCCCGCCGTGGCCACTGCGGCGCCCGTTGCCAGGCAAGCCGCGAGAATTGCCACGCGACGACGACGTGCCACCGACACGCCAAGCGTCCACGCCCAGGCATCACCACGCGCCAACCAGTCGAGCTCGCGTGCGCGCGGCCAGACCAGCACGAGGGCCAGCGCCACCGCGCCCCACACTGGCCACCACAGGGTGGCCCCGTTGAGATCGCCCAGCAACCAGAACACGAGGCTGCGAAGTTTCGAGTCGTCCGCCACGGCCAAGATGAACGACTCGACCGCAACACACGCAGCACCTACCATCACCCCCACCAGCAACACGACCACGGTACCTGGTTGCGCGCTCAGGGCGAGACCTCGCCCCATGCTTCGCCATGCCAGCGAAAAGACCAGCGTCATGGTCAGGGACGCGCCAAGCACGGCGCCGATCTCGGTACCGAAACCCATGCCCGCCGGCAGAAGCAAAATCGCCAGCAGCGCACCGACCGAGGCGCCGCTGGTTACGCCCAGCACATGCGGATCGCCGAGCGGATTACGCGTCACCACTTGGATCAACGCCCCCGCCAGGGCCAGCGCCGCGCCGGTGCCAAAGGCCGCGAGGACGCGCGGCAGACGGATCAGCCAAAAGATGTCATGCTGGGGCCAGCCCCAGCCCGAGGATCCCGAAAGCAAGCCCACCACGAACGCAAGCAGAACGCCGCAGCCTGCAACCAGGACGGCGAGTGCGAGGGGTGGTGGCTTGAGAGTCATGAGGACGTGCTGTGCTCCAGAATCCGGATGAGCTTGGTGGTGTCCAGATGTTGCGCGATGGCATCCGCGAGCCGTTCGATACTAGCCTCGCGTTGCACTAGAATGTCGCGTGACTTTGCGGCAACAAGCCCAGCCCAGGCAAGCATGGCAGCGCAGGCCGTGGCCCTGTCGAAGATGCCGTGGAGATAAGTGCCGAACACCTGCTCGTCATCGCTGATGGCGCCGTCTGGTCCGTGATCGAGCAGGAGCGCAGGACGGGAGAGCGCGGGGCCTTCGCTGATCCCGGCGTGGATTTCGTATCCGCTCGCGCTCGCTTCAGACAACGCCAACCTTCCAGCAGCATTGCGCAGTTGTTTCTGCCGCGTCAGGGTCGTCCGCATGTCCAGCCAGCCCAGCCCAGAACTTGTGCCCGGCTCGCCCTCGATGCCGAGGGGATCCTGTACCTCACGGCCAAGCATCTGAAAGCCACCACATATGCCCACCAGTTTTCCGCCATAACGTAGATGTTTGGCAATTGCCTTGTCCCAGCCCTGCGCGCGCAAGAAAGCAAGGTCGGCGCGAACCGCCTTGGAACCGGGTAGGATAACGAGATCGGCGGTAGGAATGGCGTCGTCCGGTCCGATGAAGCGGAAATCGACCTGGCCGTGCATGCGCAGAGGATCGAAATCCGTATGGTTGCTGATGCGCGGGGTGACGGGCACGATCACGCGTAGACGCGGGCCCGCCTGCGCCGGTGCCACAACGTCCCGTGCGATGGCATCCTCGGCCTCCAGCTGCAAGCCATGCAGGTACGGCAACACCCCGAGCACCGGCTTGCCCGTGCGCTCCTCCAGCCAGTCTAGCCCGTCCTGCAGCAGGGCGAGGTCTCCGCGAAAGCGGTTGATCACGAACCCCTTCACTCGCGCCTGCTCGCTCTCGCTCAGCAAGGCCAGCGTCCCCACCAGATGGGCGAAGACGCCGCCCCGGTCGATGTCCGCAACCAGGATCACCGGGCAGTCCACGGCCTCGGCAAAGCCCATGTTGGCAATGTCGTTCGCGCGCAGATTGATCTCGGCGGGCGAGCCGGCCCCCTCGACGATGACCGTCTCGTACCGACTGCGCAAACGTGCAAAGGATTCCAACACCGCGGCGCGGGCCGTTGCCTTGTAGGCGTGATAGTCGAGCGCATCCATGTTGCCGATGGCGTGCCCCTGGATGATCACCTGTGCCCCCACGTCGGTATTCGGCTTGAGCAGCACCGGATTCATGTCGGTATGGGGGGCGATACCACAGGCCATGGCCTGCGCAGCTTGGGCCCGGCCGATCTCGCCGCCGTCGGCCGTGACGGCGGAATTGAGCGCCATGTTCTGCGGTTTGAAGGGCGCAACCCGCACGCCCTTGCGCACGAGCCATCGGCACAGCGCCGCGACCAATGTGCTCTTGCCAGCGTCCGAGGTGCAACCCTGCACCATGAGCATACGAGCCGTCACACGAGGATCACTATCATGCGTGCCGGGGCAGGAGGTACCAGCGATCGGTTTCGGTGTCGACTTCCTGGATGCCATCCTGGAATGCGGGCGACCCGACCTTGAGGGTCGCGCTTCCATCCGCCGCGAAGTCGAGCTCGGGAAACTCCACGCGGCAGGGGGGATCGGTGTGAACCACCAGCAGGGGCAGGTCGGTCTCCGACCCGAGCAGCTTGTGCTTGATGCGATAGGCGCGGCGCTCGGGGTTGAGCTCGGAGCGGTGGACCACACAGTGGGAAGCCCCCCAGGCCAGGTGAACGGTTGGCAGGTGGTCCGCGGGGCGATGGACCAGCACGTACACGTCGGCCTGGATACCCTTGGGATAGCGCTTGACCGCCAGCGCACCCCACTGCGTGCTCTTTTTGTCGGTGCGGACGAGATTGTGCGCGAGAACTCGACCGGCTTGCTTGGCCAGATCCACCATTCCGATCTGCTGGAAGCCGTAGCTCGACTCCAGGCCTTCGGCGCGCGCGGCTTCGACGGCGGCATCGGTCACCCAGACCATGCCCGGCACCGTCGCTGGCTCCAGCCGCGAGCAGGTGACGATGGTCTTGCCGAACGCATCCGGGGCATCGTTGAAGGGGCTGCTCTCGATCAGCTCCACGTCGCCGTAGTGGACCGCGATGCGCGCCTGGAATGGCCATAGGCCGTACTGCCTCTGTCGCTCGCGGCCGGCCCGTGTGTTGAAATGGTCATGAATGCGCCAGGCGTGCTCGAGCGCCTTCCGAATGTCGCCCGGATAGACCAGAAGCACGCCGTCGCCCGCGGGCTTGACCACGTACCTCCGGGCCACCTCCTCGCCCAGGCTGGCGCGCAGATCGTCGCGGATCCCCTGCCCCAACCTGCCCATCAAGTGGTCGAACTTCAGCAGGAACTCGTGCTGATCCACCAACGAGGCGTATCGCTCGACATCAGCACACACCACCGCGGCGGGCTGCAACCCAGACTCGATCTCTCCGCTTTCCTGGACCATGGTAGGCTTTACTGGACGCATAGTACCGTCGAATCCCCGGACCGCAAGTCCTTCCCGCCCTCTTCTCGTCGAGAACTTGGACGGCTGAGGATTCGTGGAACCGATCGCGAGGCGCAAACATCCTATGGACAAACCTTGTGTCATTGCATCGCGAACCGGAACAAAGCTTCGAGGAACATGTAGCCACACGCTACCGGCTCTATGCGGGCCTCTTTCTCGGACTGCCCTACCATCTGCTGCAACGGGTGGGGAGGCTCTTGCCGGTCTTCACCGAGCACTGCCGAAAAGGACTGCAGCAGAAGGAGTCGCCCAGCGCGATTGTGGAAAGATTCTTCGCGGAGAATCCCTCGCTCACCGACGTCTCGCAAGACGACGCGATCTTTCTCTTCCTGCAACTCATCGAGCGCCAGGTCGTGCTCTTCGACGCCCTGGAGGACGCATCGTTCAGCCAAACCCACGACCTCGATGCGCCGGGAAGCGTTTCCAACCTCGTCGAGGAGATCTTTCGCGACGATCGCCGCATGGATCTGGCTAGACTTCTGGAGCAGACCGCCACGCGCATCGTTCTGACCGCGCATCCCACGCAGTTCTATCCCGACACGGTCCAGGAAATCATTCATGACCTCCGCTTGGCCTTGGGTCGCAACGCCCCGGCCGACGTGGAGAGGCTTCTCCTTCAACTCGGTAAGACACGCTTTTCCAACCACGAACGTCCGACGCCCGTGGATGAGGCACGCAGTGTTCTACGCTCCCTCGAGGACGTGTTCTATCCGGTTCTTGCCAGCATCGCCGTGCGCATGCTGGTGGTGGCGCACGGTCGAGCCCGGCTGCCGGAACACCTACCGAAACGTCCCAACCTGCAGATTGGCTTTTGGCCAGGGGGCGATCGCGATGGCAATCCCTTCGTCACCGCCGAGGTCACCCTCGAAGTCGCGCGTCTACTCAAGGAACGCGTGCTCGAACGACATCACGCGACCGCAATCGCGCTGGCTCGGCGACTGACGTTCGAAGGTGTCCACGGCAAAATCCAAGGAATCGTCGCGCGCCTGCGCTCGACGTGGCTTCACGCCGCCGACATCGGCCGCGGCAGAATGGGTGGCGATGGCGTGGCGGGCACCACGCCCTACTCGACCGTGAAGGAACTGCAGTCCGAGCTGCTCCAACTGCGCAGTCTCATCGTTCGCGATCACCAAAGTCTGTTCCTGGACGAGCTCGACGATCTCATCGTCAAGGTCCACCTATTTGGATTTCACTTCGCCTCGCTCGATCTTCGCCAGAGCAGCGACGTCTTCTTTTCGAGTCTACGCGAGATCGCCGAGACCAATGCAGAGACGAACATTCTGTCCCCAGCCGATCGACTTGCCTTGATCAAGGCCGAGTCCGCCCAACAGATCCCGTTCGACGTGCTGGAACGCCTGCTTGGTCAGGCCGAACCCTTGACCGCAGAAGCTATCGCCCGCCTCTCGCCCCTGACCAAAGACACGCTGGAGGTTCTCCGCCTGGTACCAAGCGTCCAGGAGAGCAACGGCGAGCTTGGCCTTCATCGCGTGATCATCAGTCATACCCGTGGCCCCGAGGATCCCTTGGTGGTGCTCATGCTAGCGCGGTTGGCGGGCCTTGCGCCGTCGGCCGGCCGCTTGGATATCGTGCCGCTGTTCGAGTCCATCGACGACCTGGAACACGCCGAGACAATCCTAGGGCGCCTTCTGCAATCTCCCGCTTACCGCGAGGTTCTGGATGCGCGCGAGCAGCGGCAGGTCGTCATGATGGGATTCTCCGACGGCACCAAGGATGGCGGATACCTCACCGCCAATTGGAGCATTCGCAGGGCCAAGCGGCGGTTGACGAAACTTGGCCGCAGCCAAGGCGTGCGCATGATCTTCTTCGATGGTCGCGGCGGACCACCGGCCCGCGGGGGCGGCAACACCCACCGTTTCTACCGTTCTCGCGATGCCCACATCGAGCAACTCGAAACGCAACTGACCATCCAAGGCCAAACCATCAGCAGCAATTTCGGAAGCCCGGAAATGGCCTGCTACCACGTGGAGCAGCTTTTCACGGCGAACATCGAGAACCTTTTGTCTCCGACCCAAGGCGAGGACCCTGCGCCGGAATTCGTGCCCCTGATTGACGAGCTGTCGACGTTGTCTTTCGAGGCCTATCGCAAACTGCGCGACAACCCCGCGCTGATCACCTTTCTGGGCGAAAGCAGCCCGCTGCCACTGTTCGACCATCTGACCAACGCCAGCCGCCCGGTGAGCCGTCGAGT
Organism: uncultured delta proteobacterium; assembly: GCA_963723955.1. Taxonomy (GTDB): domain Bacteria; phylum Myxococcota_A; class Polyangia; order Fen-1088; family Fen-1088; genus Fen-1118. The sequence continues at coordinate 101,949 of CAVRSU010000008.1, read as the reverse complement.
CTCGCAGACCCTCGATTTGGAAAGTCTGCGCGCCATTCCCCTTGTCGCCACTTGGAGTGTCCTCAAGATCCAGATTTCCGGTTTCTATGGACTTGGCTCGGCCCTGGAACAGGTCATCGATTCGGGTCGTGAGGAAGACCTGCGGCGACTGTACCGCAACTCGCGCTTCTTTCGCGCCTTGGTCGACAACACCTCCATGAGCGTGATCAAGTCCCGCTTCGATATCACCGCGCATCTGGAGCGGGATGAACGCTTTCGAACGCTTTGGCGGCAAGTTCGCGACGAAGCCTTTCGCGTCGAGCGCAGCATCCTGCGCATCACCCGTCAGCCGTGGTTGCTGGCCAACGATCCCCTGGTTCGAGCGAGTATCCGCTACCGAGAAGAAATCATCCTGCCCTTGTTGGTCATCGTCCACGATGCGTTCGCCCGCTACAACGCCGATCTTCGCGAAGGCAAGGCGAGCTCCGAACGGGCGACGCAGGCGCGACGAATGGCCTTGAAGGGGATCGCCGCGGTCATCAATGCCACCCGCAACGCCGCCTAGCCCCCTTCCCTCCTACGAAAGTGTTGAAGCTTTGTCGCTCTCCGGATTAGTCTGGCACTGCGCAGCGCGAAAACCCTGCGCAACCAGCAACCAGGAGAGGTGAAGAATGGTTTGTTCCAGCCGCTGCATCCCAGTTCTCGTAGGCATAGGCGCTTTGTTGTTCGCTGCCGGTTGTTCCCATTGTCCGGCACAAGCGCGGATTAGCCCCCAACCGCCGTGCCCGTGCGCCGCCGCGCCCGCTCCGGCCCCCATGCCCGCGCCAGCACCGGTCGTGCCCTCGCCAGCCGTGGCCGCGCCCGCGTCGCCGTCGATCATCGTGATCAAAGACGTCGGATTGCAAACGCCCGAGTGCGCCGTGTGGGACGCCGATCAGGACGTCTACTTCGTCAGCAACATCAACGGCGATCCGACGGAGGCGGACAAGAACGGCTTCATCTCGAAGGTCGGGCCGGATGGCAAGGTCATCGAGCTGAAGTTCGTCGAAAGCGGCAAGAAGGGCGCTGAGCTGAGTGCGCCCAAGGGCATGGCCATCGCGGGCAACGTCCTCTACGTTGCCGATCTGGATACGGTTCGCAAGTTCGACCGCAAGTCGGGCAAGCCCAAGGGCAAGATCGCGATCAAGGATGCAGTCTATCTCAATGCGCTGACGGTCTCGCCCGATGGCAAGGTGCTGTACGTCTCGGACAGCGCGGTCCAGATCAACGCGGGCGGCTTTTCGGGCACCGGCAGCGACGCTATCTTCGAGATCGATCTCAAGAAGAAATCCGTACGACCTCTCGTCAAGGACAAGAAGCTACACTGGCCGAATGGATTGCTCGCCGACGGTACCGGTATCTGGTCGGTTTCCCTGGGAGCAAACGAGCTCATTCACGTCAACTACAAGGGCGAGCTCGGTCCGGTCACCAAGCTGCCCAAGGGCAGCCTTGACGGCATCGTGCGCCTAGCCGACAACTCGCTCTTGATTTCGAGCTGGGAAGCGTCCGCCGTCTACCGCGGCTTGCCGGGCGGGGAATTCAAGGAAGTCATTTCCGGTGTGACGTCGCCAGCCGCCATCGGTTTGGACAGCAAGCGGCGCGCGGTGCTTATTCCAATCTTCATGGCATCGGCTTTCGAGATTCATACGTTGCCCGCGCTGCCCCTGCTCGATACACCCGCGCCTACACCACCGCCAGCGCCGCCAGCGGCAAAGCCCGCGCACGTGCCCGCACCGGCACCAGTGCTAGCGCCCGCTCCGGCCCGGCCGGCCACGCCTCCAGCAGCGGCTGCCCCTGCCCCGGCTCCGGCATATGCGCCCCCCCCCGCCCCTGCGACGGCTCCCGCACCCGGTTCGGCGCCGGCGCCGGCGGCGCCTCCCGCCGCTCCAACCGAGCCGCGCCCTGCCCGCTGGCAATAGGGCCATTGACAGCCCGAGCACCTCAGCGCAGCCGATGGAGCTGCGCTGAGGGAATGGATTCTCGGACGCCATTTCACGCCATGACGACATGGGCACGCAAATGCGGAGAAGCCGCGCTACTGGCCCTGACCCTCGTCTGTGCGTCCGGCGCGTGCCGACGAAGCGGGTCGCCCCCACGGCCCCTGCCCGACAAGGTCGACCTGGCGTCGCTACAGGCCCGCTACGGCGAAGCGCTCTATTCTCAGGACGACGAGGAGACGCTTATCCGCGCCTTCTTTCAAGATCGCCCAGGTGGAGTCTTCCTCGACGTGGGCGCGGGCGATCCCATCCGCCACAGCACGACCTACTACCTCGAAAAGCACCTGGGTTGGACCGGCATCGCCGTCGACGCCATTGCCGAATACGCCGCGGCCTACGCGAAGGAGAGACCGACCACACGCTTTTTCGCCTACTTCGCCAGCGACAAGAGCGACGCGGCCCACGATTTCTTCGTCAGCGAAGATCGCAATTTCTCGTCCGCGACAGGGTCCGACCCGCGCGGCGGCGTCTATCGGAAACGCAAGGTGACCACCATCGCGCTCGACGATCTGCTCAAGCGCGAGAAGGTCGACCGTCTCGATTTCCTGTCCATGGACATCGAGGGCTCCGAACCTCTCGCACTGGCCGGGCTGGACCTAGACCGCTACCGGCCAGAGCTTGTGTGCATCGAGATTTCCTCGCCCGAGATCGGACGCTCAGTAGCCGAGTACTTTGCCTTGCGCGGCTGTCGCGAGGTCAGCGCCTACCGCGCCGTGGATGGGATCAATCGCTACTACAGTTGCCGATAGATAGAAGATCTATCGAGGCGCGCGCGATACCGAATACCTCTCGAATACGGCCACCGTGGCGGGATCGCGTCCCAGGATGCAGGCGAACCCGTCGTCGGCGCCGCGGCTTTGCGGCACGAGCTGCCAGAACATGGCCAAGGCACCGCTGTCGGTTGCACCATAGAACGCCGCTAGCCACTTGTCGTAGATGGGCGCGCGGACAGCGTCGGTGGCGCCCTTCTGATAGCCGAACTCGCCCCAGTAGGCGACCTTGCCCGCGGCCTTGGCAATGGCCTCGTGCCCGTCGATCCACGCTTGCCCGTCTGGCATCGACCGCAGTCAGGCCCCAGTCCACCGGATAATAGTGGTAGCTGGCCATGTCGAGGGAAGGCAGCGCAACCATGCTGGTGTAGCTGGCGCCTTCGTCGCCGCGAATGACGTAGTTGTTGCTCATGGTGGCGTAGTTGTCAGGGTGGTCGTCGAAGCCCTCGCCTCCATCCGCAATCAAGTGCTTGGGGAAGATCCCTTTCAGGAACGTCGACATGCTATCGATGGTGCTCAGCATGGTGCTAATCGGGCACTTCTCGCAGCGCAGTTCGTTGGCGATTTCCCACGCCAGGATGGTTGGTTCGTCCACGTAGGCCACGCCCGTCACGGTGTTGGTGCGTTTGGAAAGCATGGTCGCGTAGTCCTTGAAATAGCCCTGCATCGTGGTGTTGGTGTAGAAGTCATTGGCGCCCGTCGCACCGGCCCAGATCGCGTACTGAGGCAACCCTCCGTAGCCGGTCCAGTAGTCGGTCAGGGTCAGGATCAGGCGAATCCCGCGCTTCTTGGCCTCGGCGATGGCCGTGTCGAGGCCCACCAGCGCGGTCTCGGAATACTTGCCTGGCGCGGTCTGAATGAGGGCGGTGTCGCTGCCCGAGCCGTCGTAGTAGGCCCACATGCGGACCACCGGGCAGGGACATCCTGACCGCGTCGTCGAGACCATCGGCCACGGTTCTCAGGTTGCCTGCCTCGTAGACGGAGTAGGACTGCAAGTAGTAGAGGTTGGTGCCGAGCACGGAAAAGGGTTGCCCGCACAGGGTCAGTGTCGATCCGATGCGCGTGACGAAGCCGTCGATGGCACGAAAGGGGGTAGCTCCAGACGGCGCCTGTGCGGCCGTGGCGCCCTTGCACGATCCGGTGTCGCCCGGTGGCAAGCTGTCTGATTTCTGCGAATCCGGGCCGCCAGCGTCGCCCGGCACGCGCGCGTCGCTCGCGTCGGCCACGCCGCTGCCGCCGCCTGTCGCCGAGCTGCCGCCGTTTCCAGAAGAACCGCCGGTCACCGCGCTGCCACCCGTCGCTGAGCTGCCACCCGTCGCTGAAGTTCCCCCCGTCGCTGAGCTGCCACCCGTCGCTGAAGTTCCCCCCGTCGCCGAAGCTCCGCCCGTCCCCGAAGTTCCGCCCTTCGCGGAAGAGCCACCGCTTGCCGTCGAGCCGCCTGATCCGTTCGCGCCGCCATTGCTGCCGCCCGCACCCGCCGGGCTCGCGTCCTGTCTGCTCGGCTGGGCGGCCTCCTGCGCACAGCCCAGAAAAACGACAAGGCCGATGGGAAAAATCCGGTGCAGCGTGGTCATCATGCGTTGCTCCTTCGAAGCACCGAGGCTATCAGAACCCGTACTGTCGATGAACGAGACGATGCGACAATTCGCAGCCGGCGTTGAGCTCAGGACGTAGTCGACAAACGATCGCGTCCACCCTGCTTGGCTGCATAGAGGCACCGATCGGCGCGGTCGAGCCAGGTCTTCTCGTCGTCGTCGGCCTGAATCTCGGCCAGCCCGATGGAGACGGTGACCGAGAGCGTTTCGTCGTTCGTGGTGGCAATCAGCAAAGACCGAATGCGGCCGAGAACTCGCTCGGCCAATGCGCTCGCGTCGCGAACCCCGGTTTCGCGCAGAATGATGGCGAATTCGTCGCCGCCAAGCCGTGACACGAAGTCGTTCTTGCGCAAGAAAACCTTGACCACGGCGTCGGCAACCTGGCGCAAGACTTCGTCGCCGGTGATGTGGCCGCTGCTGTCGTTGACGTCCTTGAAGTGGTCGACGTCCACGACCAGCATCGACATGGGGGAGGCAAACGCCTTATACATTTCCACGCTGCGCGCCAGGTATTCGTCGAACGCTTTGCGGTTGGAAATACGGGTCAGCGGATCGGTTTCGCTCTCGCGGCGGGCCGATTCCAGCTCGTTGCCGAGAGAGCGCACCTGCGCGCCCAGGAGCTGCATCTGCTTCTGCTGCCGCTGGCTGCGCTCTTCGATAATCGACTTGAGCATGCCCACGGCATCGAGAACTTCCCGCTTCAAATCCGCGGTGGAATTGGCCTCGACCAGCTTTTCAAGCCGGCCGATCTGCATGCCCAAGCGACCGTCGATTTGCTCGTCCTGGGCGAAGGCCTGGCTGAGATTGCGAATGAAAACCCAGATGACCTGCCGCAGATCGGTCGTGACCTCGGCGACACGCTTCGAGCTGGCCTGGCAGTACTCGCGAACGAAGCGGCGCACCCCTTCCCATTCGCGACGGCCCTTGCGCGTTTGCGCGTCGTCCTCGGCGGCGCCGGGCGGGGCGGTTGCCAGGGTGACGTGTTTGGCCCAACCCTCGGCGGTGGCGCGAAAGGTTGGGATGTCCGTGGCATCCTGCTCGAGGGCAAATTCCGCCATGCTGCGCAGGATTCCGGCCAAGGTGTCGAGGGCCATGTCGCCAGCGATGTTGGCGACCGCGGCCTCCGCGGGTGGCTTCATCTCAGGCGATTTTGGCGATTTTCCAAACATGGCGGCGAGCAGTAACAGACGCTATCGGCAGCTACGACGACAGGGTTGAGGAGTCTTCCTTCAGAGCGTCAGAGGCGATGTTCATAGCGCGGGCTTCGCCCGCAACCCAAAGTGGCTGCAGGCTGCAGGCTCCAGGCTGCAGCTTGCCTCGTCGAGCGCAGCGATCAGCTTCCTGGACCTCGAGGAATGAGCCGGCACTTCAGCCTGAAGCCGAAACCTGAAGCCTGAAGCCCCATGACGCTGATGCTGTTAGACTGAGCAATATGAAGCGCGCTCTTAGCATTGTTTGCCTGTCCACCATGGGGCTGTTCGGCTGCACGAGCAGTTCTGGCACGTCATCTTCGAGTCACGCGGACGCATCAAGCGCCAACTCGGATACGGCCGCGCAGGGGGCGGGCGGCGGCGTCAGCGGCGGCGGCGCGAGCGGAAACGGAGGGACCGTTGCCCAAGGCGGAACGACTGGCAGCAGCGGTTCCGGTGGTCTTGCAAGCGTCACAGGCGGAACACCCAGCGCTACCGGCGGCATGGTGGCGACGGGCGGAACCACCAGCGCGAATGGCGGCGCCAGTGGAGCGCCTGGATCCGGCGGAGTGACCGGTGGCACGGGCGGCAAGGCTTCTGCCACGGGCGGCGCGGGCGCCGCGACCAGCGCCACGGGCGGCAAGACCAGCGCCACCGGTGGTGCGGGTGGAATCATCAGTGGCACTGGAGGCGGAGCGGGCGCTGTGACCGCCACTGGTGGCGCCACGGGAACTGGCGGCGCCGGAGGCAGCAGCGGAACCTGCGGAGCCGGCGATACCAACCTGCCCGCCGAGCCGACTATCCCGCCCGCTTGCTCGACCCTGCTGGCAACCCAGAGCGTTGCCGCGGGTGGCCTCCCAAGCGAAACCGCTCTAGATACCTCTGCGATTCAGAAGGCCCTGAATGCCTGTGCCTCTGGTCAGGCGGTCAAGCTCGCGACCAGCGGCGCGAACAATGCTTTCGTCACCGGGCCTCTGACCATCCCCCCAGGTGTTTCCCTGTGGGTTGACGCCGGGACAACCCTCTTCGCAACACGCGACACCACGGTGTGGGGATCCTCGGCCGAGCTCATTTCCGTGTCCGGCGCGAATTCAGGGATCGTGGGCGATGGCATCATCGACGGCCAAGGGGGCGAGCCCAATGTCGGCAGCACGCAGTCTTGGTGGGACCAGAACGCGGGCAGCAGCGGCAACAGTCCCGCGCTCATCGCGGTGCGAGGCGCGACGAGCTTCACCCTCTACCGAATCACCCTGCACAACTCGCCCAAGTTCCACGTCAAGATGGGAGCAGCCGGGTTCGTGGTCTGGGGTGTGACCATCAAGGCCCCCTCCAAGGCCACCAACAGCGCGGGTACGGCGCTGAGCTACACCAATGCACACAACACGGACGGCATCGATCCCGGAGAAGCGGCCAGCAATGGCTTCATCGTGTGCAGCAAGATCAGCACGGGCGATGACCACATCGCCATCAAGGGATCGAGCAGCACCGGTGTCCAGCACCTGGTCATCGCACACAACCACTTCGGCGCCGGCCACGGCATGTCCATCGGCAGCGAATTCACCGGCGGGGTATCGGATATCAACGTCTACGATCTGTCCATCGACGGACAGGGCATGGGCACCAGCGGTGGCAGCTCGAACGGAATCCGCATCAAGTCGGATTCGAGCCGGGGCGGTTTGGTGAACAACGTCACCTACAGCGACGTCTGCGTTCGGAATCTGTCGAACCCAATCTTTCTGACCCCCAACTATTCCACAACCACGGGCTCCGACATTCCACAGTACACCAACATCAAAATCCAGAATTTCCACGGCCTTGGTGGCGGCTCGAACACGCCCACGGTGACCCTCGACGGCTACGATGCCTCGCACTTGAACAGCATCACCCTGGACAACGTCGTGATCGACGGAATCTCGGCCAGCAACGTCGCCGCATCGTACACCACGGTCACGCTTGGCCCTGGCGACGTGAATTTCACCCCGTCTGGTACCAGCGTGACGGTCGCCAACAACAAGACGGGAACGAGCACGCCCAATCCGTGCGCGAACAAGTGGGTCACGTTCTGAGTCGTGCTAGCAGTCGTCAACTAGAGCATTCCGGAAAGCAGGACCGCACCCACGGTCACCACGCGCTCGCCCGCCGCGATGCCACGAATCACGGGCAGATAGTCGCCGCCCAGTTCCTCGCTTACCGACACGGGTCGCCGTTCGAAGCGCAACCGCCCGTCCGGCGCCTTGCCAATCTCGATGAAGACCATGGTCTGATCTCCAAGGTGCAGAAGAGCGCTGCGGGGCAGCGCCAGCTCGCGCCGCCGATCCGCCGCCAGCGATGCGGTGGCGTACATCTCGGGCTTGAGATCCCGGTCCGGATTGTCGAGCTTGCAGCGAACCTTCGCCGTTCGCGTGCCCGGATCGAGCGTGTCCGAGACCCAGTCCGCGATGCCCTTGAAGGTGCGATTGGGATAGGCCACAACCTTGACGATGCACTCGGTTCCCTGCTTGACCCGGCCCACATCCATCTCGAACACATCGGCCATGACCCACACCGTGTCCAGCTCGCCGATGGTGAAAAGCTCGATCACGCTGCCGCCGGTGTATTGCCCCTGCACCTCGGCACCGGGGTTCACGTTGCGCGCGACAACCTCACCGGCGATGGGCGCGCGCAGGGTGTAGCTCTGGCTGCCTAGACTGACCCTGCCGTTGCTCAAGAGCTGGGCCTTCTTCTTGGCCCGATCGAGCTCGGCCTTGCTCTTGGAGAAATTGCCCTGGGCCGCTTCCAGGTCGCGCTGCGACCCCGCGTGGACATCGAACAATTCCTTCTGGCGCTTGAAGTCCTTCTCGGCGTTGGTGAACTCCGCGTGGGCTTTTTGCAGATCCGAGAAGGCGCTGCCCACGTCTGGCGACTCGATGACCGCCAGGGTGTCGCCCTTGTTCACGCGCTGGCCGGGCTGCGCCTCGATGCGAACCACGCGCCCTGTGACCGGACTGATGACGTGGGCCACCTTCAAGTCGTCGAAGGTTACGCGCCCGCTGGTAATGACCAGACCACCCACGGGTTGCGGGGACAGCGGCTCGACCACCAACTTGGCGGCGTTCACCTGGTCTTGCCACAACCACAGCTCGGTCAGGGGCGGATCCGCTGTAGCATGACGCCGCTCGGCCTGCTCGGGGCAAGCGCCCAGAAAGACCACAAGGGCCAAAAGGATTTTGAAGCGTTTCATACAGGTGTCTCCTCGCCTGCCGCCAATGGGATGGGCGCCATGACACCCGATGATCGGCCAATTTGCGCGGCTAGTCCAAAAACATGTGCAGAAACCGCAGCTACCGGATGGTTATGGCCAGCACACTCTCTGACAAGACCGACTTGGCCGTGGCAATCGACCGCAGTCGCTACGGCAAGTTGCCGCACCCACGATCTCGGTCCCAGAGCGTCTGCGACGCCCCTGCTCGTGCTCGTGTCTTCGCTCAAGTGGCCGAAGATGCGAGATAGCTAGGGACTTCAGCGTCCTCCTAGTCTCGCTGCTCTTCTCAACCGAGGGAAGGCATACCAATTGCACAGAGTTAGTACCGCGGTGATCAATGAACTTGCTTCTCCGGTGCTAGACCGCGCTGCGCGCTGTTTTCGCAGCGAGGAAGCGGTTTGTGTAAACGACATCCGGGCTGGAAAGGATCGTGAAACCGCTAGTCGGCCTGATGGCTGCCAACTGAGAGGAAAGCTCAAATGCTAAACACGGCTTCCCACAACTCCGCCGAGAGCTCAGTGCCCCCGCGCTGCTTGACGACAATTCTGGCCGGACTGGTTTTGCTCTTTGCAGAGCAAGGCTGCCAAGGGGGCGGAAGTATAACCACTGGAGGCAACGGTGGCAGCGTGAATGGCGGCGGCGGAAGCGCCGGCAGTAGCGGTGCTGTCACGATCAACTTGGACGCCGCCGTCGTGGCCGCCAATACCGCCACTTGCGGGAACGGAATAGAGGATCCAAACGAGCTGTGCGACACTGGATCTTCCGTCGGGCAGCCTGGCAGCGGCTGCACCAAGACATGCCAGATCGTGAGCGGCTATTCCTGCCCCACCTGGGGCCAGCCGTGCGTCCTCACGGCCAAGTGCGGGGACGGCGTGCTTACCTCAAATGAAACCTGCGATGATGGCAATACCGTCAGCGGTGACGGTTGTTCAGGTGACTGCCAGACTGTCGAGCCTGGATGGGTGTGCCGCGTACCGGGCAAGCCGTGCTCGCCCCTGTGCGGCGACGGCGTCATTACCGGCAGCGAGACCTGCGACGATGGAAACACCGTGAGCGGCGATGGCTGCTCCAGCACCTGCCAGCTTGAGCCCGGCGCCACGTGCCCCAAGCCCGGACAGCCTTGCACGATGGCCAAGTGTGGCAATGGGGTCGTCGAGAACGGAGAGCTGTGCGACTGCGGCACCGATCCGAAGAACCTGCCTAGCGGCTGCGAGGGTGTGAACGGTCTCTTCTACGGCGACGGCAAGGGGTGCTCGAAGACGTGCACCAAAGAGCCGAATTGCCAGGACAGCAGCGGCAACACCCAGGCATGCACATCCAGCTGCGGCGACGGCAATCTGGATCCGGGGGAAGACTGTGACGACGGAAATCAGGTTAGCGGCGACGGTTGTTCCTCGACCTGTAAGGTGGAGGCCGGCTTTACCTGTACGACCACGACGCAACAAGATTCCAGTACCTGCCAGTCGGGCTCGGGCCCGTGCCTTGAGCTGCCCATCATCTACCGAGACTTCCAGTCCGAGAACATCTCCCCTGGCGGCCATCCCGACTTCCCCTTCTACGGCACCCGCTTCAATGGCTCCAAAGCCCCAACCACGATATGCGTTCCCAACTCGGGTGGACCGGCGAAGGGCAACGACTCGACCACGCGCTGCTGGGGGATTGCCGCCTCCAAACTGCACAATGGCAAGCCGCAACCCGGTTCCACGACAACGTGTTCTTGCCAGTTCAGCGACTGGGACATCGGTAACACCAGCCATATCCCCGGCGGCTTCACCGCGGCTGCCAACGACAGCCCGCTCTCCGATGGCAACGGCGGCTACCAAGGTGGGACTGCCGGCTCTGCCGTCACCACAACGAGCACGGCGGGGATCTACACTGGCACCATCACCGGGTACACTGCAAGCAGCCCCGGTGGCCCAATCTTCAAGGGAACGGTTCCCGCCTACAAGAATGCCGCTAGCTTCAACCAATGGTTCAATGATGACCCGACAGTGAACAAGACCTTCACCAGTGTTCTGGAACTGAAATCTATTGGCACGAATATCTATCAGTACGCCAGCACCTCGCACCTGGCGCAGGGTGGTTTCTTCCCACTCAACACCCTGAATCCCAGCCAGGACATCCAGTGCATGTTGTGGCCCTACTGGAACCGCTACAATGGATCGCCCATTTGGTCGACCTGCCAGGGCGATCAATACCTCTTTCCACCCCGCGTGGTCCAATCCGACTGCCCGAACCAGAATCCGCTCACGAATGGCTGCTGGGTCTCGAACCTCACAGGTGCCGTGAACGATGACTACTTCACCGACGAAGCGCGATACTACTTCGCGTACGATGGAACTACTGGCCTCTCACTTAGCTTCTACGGCGACGACGATCTCTTCATCTTTATCAACGGCGTGCTAGTTCTCGATCTGGGCGGCATTCACCAGCAATTGCCTGGGAAGGTCACGGTCACCGGAAGTCCGGGTGATGCGCAGGTGACGGAGGGAGGGTGTCTCGACACGGCAGGGAACATCACCGGCGTCACCGCGGGATCGAACGCGTGTTCGCCGACCAACAGTACGCCCCCGACGGCCAAGAGCGGAGATGACTTTCTTGTCCAGACGGTTCCGCTTGGACTTACCACCGGCAAAGTCTACGAAATCGCAATCTTCGGCGCTGATCGTCATCCGCCCGAGTCGAATTACCAGCTCACGCTCAATGGCTACACAACCAAGAAGTCCGATTGTCTGCCTCGCTGTGGCGATGGGATCGTGTCTGGCGGCGAGCAGTGTGACTGTGGCAGCGATCCCAACAACCTGCCGAGTGGCTGTCCGGGCGTGAACAACGACACCACCTATGGTGGGTGCACGACACAGTGCACGTACGGACCCTTCTGCGGCGATGGCATCGTTAACGGTCCGGAACAGTGCGATGAAGGCAAGAACAACGGTGCGGTCTACGGCCAAGGTGGTTGTACCATCGGCTGCATGATTCCGCACTTCTGCGGCGACGGAATTGTCGACCCTGGCGAGGAATGCGATCTGGGCACCAACAACGGCGGGACTGGCCAACCGTGTGACAAGAACTGCAAATTCGTCCAGGTGCAATACTAGCGCAAGCGAGAGCTCAGCCACGGATCAGGGCAAGGCTGCTAAAGTCTGAGCGACCACCAGAACGGCTCGACGATCGGGCCTACTTCAGAATCACGATGATTTGACAGTTACTATCGCAGGGCTGTCCGGACTGGCCATTGTTGGTACCCAGATCGCACTGCTCTCCGTAGGAGGCGTCCACGTTCCCGTCACCGCAATAGGGCGGCGTTCGGCACCCCGGCGCGCAACCTGTCGTCATGCCGTAGGTCGAAAGGTTAACCCCGTCGTCGCATTGCTCGGGCGGATTCTGGACCATGCCATCGCCGCAACGGGGCGCCAATGTGCAGTTTGGGTTGCACGTCCCGTAGTCGCCGGTGTTGTTCGCAGTGCCGAGGTCGCACGCCTCTCCGCGGGTGACGATGCCGTCGCCGCACACGCTCTGGCAGACGCTCTTCGGGGCGTTGAACCCGCTGAGCGTCAGCTTGTAGTTTGAGCCTATCACGTGACGCTCAGCCTGAAAGACGGCGATCTCGTAGATGTTGCCCGCCACCAACCCAAAGCCGCTCGCCACCGTCGTGCAGTTCGCCGGCGCCGGCGTGTCGCACACCGCCTGGCCCGCGCAAGCAGCCGAAGTGTCATCGACGCAGACTTGCGTGGCGGCGTCGTTGAGTGTGACGATGCCGCGCAGCTCACCGTGAACGCCGCCGAGATCGACAGAGAGCTGACCGTTGACGAATACCCACACGTCGTCGTCGCCGCGGAATTCGAGTTGCTCGCCGCCGTTGTACTGAAACCAGTAGTGAGCCTCGCTGGTAAAGCTGAAGTTGTGAACCAGGGTAGGATTGGTGGACGGGTAGCTGATGTTGCCGAAACCTTGCCCATCGATCGGGAAGAACGCCGAGCTGTAGTACTGGTAGGTACCGGCGCTGATCTGGCTCAGCGTCAGCGTGCTCTGGATGGTGATACGCATGACGGCTGGGTTCGCCGCGTCCACCGCGGTATTGCCCGTGGCATTGGGATCGTCGGTGTACCACTGCGCGTAGGCCGCTGCGATCTGATCCGCGGAGGCGAGCGACGCTGGCGTGTTGCTGGCAGTCTTGGTGTAGAAGGTGGCCCCGCTTGCGTCGCTCATGGAATTTCCGGTGGTGTCCATGGGCGGCCCGTCCATGGTCCACGGCCGGCCCAGCGACGTGCCGGCGTTGTTCCCAACGTACGACGGGTTGTATAATGGCTTGCCGTTCACTCCGATGGCGCTGTTGACGATGCCTGCTTGTCGCCGGATGTACACGGGACTGACTTCGAATTGCGGGTGGTGCCAATTGAAATCGCGATAGAGGATAGGCACGGTCAGCGAGGAGCCAAGCGCGGGCTCTGTTGCCGTGCAGGCGTACCCGGGCTCAATGGTGCAAGTCGACGAGCAGCCGTCGCCGTTTTGGTTGTTACCGTCGTCGCACGCCTCGTCGGGCATCTTGATGCCGTCGCCGCAAACCGAGAAACACTGGTAGGGCTGGGTGCTGTCGCTGTTCGGGTACCCGCACTTCGGCTCGTTCGTGCAGGTCGGCGAGCAGCCATCGAAGGGAACGGTGTTGCCGTCATCGCATTGTTCGGTCCCTTCCTTGTGCCCGTCGCCACAGACGGTTGCATAGCACTGAGTCGACAGCTCCGTCGGATGCCACTGGTCGGGACCGCAGGCATATCCCGGTTCGAGCTGGCAGGTTGCGCTGCAGCCGTCACCTGAAAGGGTGTTCCCGTCATCGCATTGCTCGGTCCCGGCGAGGATGCCGTCGCCGCAGGCTGCCGCGACGCAGGCGGCGGCGACCACGGGGCAGGTCCAGCCCGGTTCGAGCTGGCAGGTCGAGCTACAGCCGTCACCCGAAATGGTGTTGCCATCGTCGCATTGCTCGCTCCCACTGATTCTTCCGTCACCGCAGCGTACGGTGGAGACGCACGCTTGACCGGCGACCAGACACACGTAATTGGACTCGATGATGCACTGGGAGCTGCAGCCGTCACCTCCCACCGCGTTCCCGTCGTCACATTGCTCGCCCTTGTCGAGGATGCCGTTGCCGCAGCAAGAACCGGCATCAGTCTCGACACAGGTCTGCGCAGCGTCGTCTCCGGTACCTGCCTCAGGCAAAGTGATAAAGAGGCCTGTGTCTCCACTGGCGTCCCGATTTTCAATACTGCCTCCGGCTCCGCCGGCGCTGCTGCCACCCGCAGCGGCTCCCCCAGTAACAACTCCGCTCTGGCAGGCACCGAGGCAAGAAACAAGGCCCACAACAAGCCCCCTTTTCGCCAGACCTGAAATGGCGCGATTAGGGAGCAAGAAAGCAAAGGCTATCCACGCAGAGCTCGGATTGTGAGAGACGGCATTGGTTCGCATAGCTTTGGCACTCCTCGCTTTGTTCTAGGATAGCAGGCCGCTGCCCAGCCCAGCGACCCAAAAGGCGGAGGGATCCGACAACGACTAGGAATTGCACGTCAGACTTGCACTCTAACACTACTGTGTCAGGGGTGCATAGGCAGGGGCGCCATCGTTCGGGGGACAGACTCCCCCACCAGGCGGTCGATGCGCGAGCGCCCGTCGTAGCCAGGCTACGATTGGCCGGATAATCTGTCCAAAAACTTGCTTCGCTCGGCCAGGGCTCGCGGAATGTTGGACATGGACTACCCACTGGAAGACGAAGGGCTGCATCGGCTTGAGGAGTACTTCGAACGAATCGGGAATGTTCTTGGCGATGAGAAACGACGCGCATCGTTTGCGACCTACGCGATCGGGTTGCTCAGCGACGGTGAACGCAAGAGCATGGAGCCCATTGCCGCGCGAGCGTGCGCAGACCCAGCTCGCATCGATGCCGAGCACCAGAGGCTGGCTCATTTCCTGAGCAATTCGAACTGGCGAGACAAGGACGTCCGTCGAGAGGCAGCTGCGTACGCATTGGAAGTCCTCACCAAGCGCGAGCCGGTCGTGGCCTGGATCTTCGACGACACTGGCTTCCTCAAGCAGGGTAACCACTCGGTCGGCGTGCAGCGCCAGTACACGGGGTCGGCCGGCAAGATTACCAATTGCCAGATTGGCGTAAGTCTCACGGTGGCCACCCCGACGGAACACTTGCCGATCGACTTCGAGCTCTACCTACCGCAGTCGTGGACAGAAGACCCTGTCCGCCGTCTGGAAGCGCGCATACCCGACGAGGTCCAGTTCCAAACCAAGCCCGAGCTTGCAATTGCGATGTTGCGACGAGCGGTTGTTGCTGGCGTTCCACGGGGCACGGTGCTGGGCGACGCTTGCTACGGCCATAGCAGTCTCCTGCGCCGGGTCTGTCGCGAGCTCGAGTTTTCGTACGCTGTCGCGGTCATGCCGACGGACCGCGTGTGGCGCCTCGATACGCGAGGCCGGAAGGTCGACGATAACCCGGTCGCGATCGAAGACTTCGCCGTCGGCCTTGGGCGTGGGGCCTTCCGCAAAACAACTTGGCGCCAAGGCACCAAGGCCCCGTTGTCGTCGCATTTTGCGATAGAGCGCGTACGCATGGTCCAAGGCGATGGCGTCGATGCGGGCGAACCTGAGGTGGTCTGGCTACTGATGGAGTGGGAACACGGCGAAACGGCGCCGACGAAGCATCACGTCCTGTGGTTTCCGGACCAGTCGGGCCGTCGGCTCACGCACAAGGAGGCTGTACGCATCGTCAAACAGCGCTGGCGAACCGAGCGCGCATACGAAGACCTCAAGGGCGAGCTGGGTCTTGATCACTTCGAAGGCCGTCGTTTCCGCGGGTGGCATCATCACGTGTCCGTTGCGCTCACATGTTTCGCCTTCGTCGTCGCCGAGCGCGCCCGCGCTTTTCCCCCCTCGGGAGGAAGCGCCGGTCCAGTTGGTCCGCAGCCAAGCGCGTCCAGAACGGCACTTCCAGGATTCCTTCATCACCGCACGCATCGCGATCGCACACTTCCTCGCCCGATGGCTCCCTCGCTGCCCCTTCTGCCACCATCTGCGCAGCCCGACGCCTGCTTCGAAAGCCCGATCAGCTGGTGCTCATGCTCGCAAATTTCGCCCGACCCGAGGCAGGTGACACAGTAGTGCTAATGGATTTGAGAGGCCAGCGCACGTCGATTGCACACACGACAGGAATGAAGCTCGAAATCCGCGTCCACCGCCATTTCTCCGACCCCCAGTGCGAAGATGCAGGTTGAGGGGCAGTTGCTGAAACAGGGGAAGGCCGCGCGGCTGCGGCAGATTGTCGCGCCAACTGCGGGCAAGCGTTGCGTCACGCCGCACCGCACCTGTGGCCGGCCTCGCGCCACCTGCGGGGCATCGGCCAGGGTCGGTGTCGTTCGGCCTTCCTTCTTGCTTGCAGAAGATTTCTGATCACTCCACCGTCAGTTGGGACACTCTAATTGATGTGAGCCAGATTGTGCGCCTTCCCATTGCGCCTCGATCCCGCGGCCAGAGCGAGGGAGAAGGAGATCCACGCCTCGTTCGTGGCTTGCGCGACCATGAGCCTTGGGCGGCGGTGGCTTTGGTGGAGCACCACCTCGATCATGTTCGTCGCGTGCTGATACGCGTGATGGGCGGAGGCGAGCCCGACATTGACGACCTTGTGCAGGAGGTATTCGTTCGCGCCTTGAAGGGGGTGGATCGGCTTCGATTCGAGGGTGCGCTTTCGGCCTGGCTGACGAGTATCGCCATATTCACCGGCCGCGAAACCATCCGCCGACGTACTCGCTGGCGCTGGTTGGGGTTCGCCGAGGTAACTGATCGGCCAGCGCCACAACCGCCTCCGCATGTAAGCGACGCCGCCCACGCCGTGTATACCCTTCTGGACCGTCTGCCCGTTGACGAACGGATCGTCTTCGCTTTGCGAGCCATCGAGGGCATGGACCTCAAGGAGTTGGCTCTGGCGTGCGGCGTGTCGGTTCCCACCGTGCGCCGACGCCTAGCGCGTGCCGAGCGGCGATTCCACGCGCTTGCTGGCCAATGCGAATCCCTGTCCCCGTGGGTGAAGAGCACATGAACACGGACCAACGTCTTTCCGAGGAACTTCTGCGCGCTATCGCCGCGGATCAGGACGCGAGCCTCTCCCAGATGCCGCGGGATTCGGACGCTATTGCTGAGCAGTCCATGCACCGGGCCTGGCCGCCGCCGCGCCGGTCGCGCCTTGTGCCCTACCTGGCGGTAGTGAGTGTGGCCGCCGCCGTAGCCTTCGTGGTGGCGCTGGCGTCGGTGCGCTGGAACCGAAAGACACTGCATTTCGAGGTGGCTGGCCGAGCCGGTCAGATGGGCGCGTCGGTGACGGCGCAAGAGGGCGTGGCGTTGCCGTTGCGCTTTTCCGACGGATCGGTTGTGGTGTTCCGGCCAGGGGCGCAGGCGCGCGTTGCCCGTTTGACCGACAACGGGGCCGAGCTTCTGCTCGACCGTGGCCGCCTCGAGCTCGACGTCGAGCACACGGGCGTGGCGCGCTGGTCGGTTGCGGCCGGTCCCTTCACGGTACGGGTCACGGGAACTCGCTTTGAGGCTGAGTGGTCGCCCCACGACAGGAGTCTATCCGTTCAAATGATCGAAGGCTCGGTGATTGTGGAAGGGCCGTCGCTGGGCCACGGTCTGGCCCTGCGCGGTGGAGAGCAACTCAAGGTCGGAGTCGATTCGCCACCTATAGTGACCCGGATCGGTCCCGTGGCCACAAGCATTGAACAGGTACCGGCGGCGCAAGCCGCTGTTCCTGACCTAGGCACGCCCGCTGCGTCCGAGCGCATTCCTGGTCCTGTGGACCGGCCTCACGGCTCATGGTTCGAGCTGGCCGAAAGCGGACGTTACGCGGACGCGGTGGTTGCGGCTGAGCGCGAAGGCTTTTCGCGGCTATGCCGCCAGCTCGATGCCGGCAGTCTCCTGGCCCTTGGCGATGCGGCCCGCTATGCATCCTCGCCCGAGCGCGCCCGCCAAGCCTTCGTCTCGCTGGTGAAGCGGTTTCCGCGGGATCAGCGCTCTTATGATGCTCTGTTCGCCTTGGGGCGCCTGGAATTGGAGGTCGGCGATCCGTCGGTTGCGGCGATGTGGTTCGAGCGCTACCTCTCGGTGGCTCGCCATCAACCTCTGGGAGAGGAGGCCGCAGGCCGACTGATGGAAATCTACTCGCGGGCCGGAGACTGGGAACATGCGGTTCGCGTGGCAAGGGACTATCTCGATCGCCATCCCGACGGACTCCGCGCGGGCCTGGCACGCAAGGTGCTGGCCTCTCGCGATTCCACCAAGGCGCAACAATAGATGAAGCCGACGGTTACGAGCTGGCCCCTGGCGCTGGCCGTGCTGTGCTTTGCAGGTGAGGCGTGGTCCTGGCCGGAGTTGCAACCTGAGGATAGGTCGGCCGAGTCGCCTTCGGCCGAGGCCGACATCACCGGCGATCCACAGCGAGTCGTAGTGGTGGAGGGCGATCGCAAGACCATCCGCTTCGTCAACGAGCTGGAGGAGGAATTGAAAGCGTCCTCCTACGTGGTTGTGCGCGAGCCTGCCGTCGTCCCCTTCGAGCCAGCGGCCATGCTGCAAACCCTTCGGCGCGACCGTGCCTTGCGCGGGATCGTGGTCTCGGAGGATGGCAGGAGCGTCGCGGTCTTCGCCGCCTCCAGCGGTGGCACCACGCTGCGCGAGCACGCCAAGTACTCGGTGGACCGCGAGAACCGCCTAGCTCGGCGCCGGCAGTGGATTTCGCTGGTCGAACGCCTTCGCGTGCCGACCGAGGACTCGGACGAGGCGGAGGAAGGAACCGCGGTGATGGCGGTAGCTGCACCTGCTCCGCCAGCTGTAACTGTCGCTGAAGAAGGGCCGAGCCGCATGGACGGTGCCGACGCGGAGACATTGCATCGACGTGTGCCTCGGCTGGGCGCCTCGGTAGCGCTCGGCTATGTCACGGGGCGGACCGGGATCACGAGTCACCTCATGATCACGGGGCACCTGGGCCTCAGTCCTCGTTTGAGCTTTCTCGTCACTGCATTGTGGCCCATGGTTCCTGGGGAGAAAGCATCGGACAACGGGCTGCGCTCGCGCGTATGGACGTTTTCGGCAGCCGGAGGCCTAGTGGCCGACCTCGGCCAGCATTCCTGGTTGGTGAATCCGTTCCTGGGCGCCACCGTAGGCATGCAATTCCTGCTCGCCTATGTCGATTCCTCCCAAGAGGCCAACTCCGATGTGTACCGGGTGGCCAGCCTCACCACGGACGTCCACGCCGGTTTGCGCGTGTCGTTGCGACAGGATACTTGGTTGCTGATCGAGATGATCGGTGGGCGCCTAACGTCACTCGCGACTCACCCTGGGGAAGTCACCGATAGTCTCGCCCAAGCCTGGGCGGTGCGCACCGCGGTTGGATTGATCATGGCTCTGTGACCACGACGGCCGCCTTCAATAAACGATCTGTTGTCCAGGCGTCGTTGGCTGCGTGATGGTGAAGCAAGTCGCAGCCGGGGCAACCCATTTGAAGGCGTTGTTCCAGAACTGCGGCACACTGTAGATGCTCGCCGCGGTATGGCCTACACATTGCGGGTATGTCGTCGCATTGTCCCATTGGGTTGGCGTCAGCCCCCATTGGCTGGTGTACGTCACCCACTCGTCACCCCACGCTAGTATCCTTCCACTTCCAACCACCTGCGCTACGCCAACATTTCCCGATGAAGGATCTGTGGCGAACACTTGGCAAGTGCTCCCAGTACAATTCACGGGTCGCCCGTGGTAGATGCCAATTTTCTTCAAATCGTGCGTTATCGCCGGATTATCGGCATACGCGGTCTGCCAATTGTTGAATGGAATCGAGTCGTCCGTGCAGTTGCACAGATTGTCCGGGCACATCCCGAACGTATCTGCCGTACCATAGGAGATTCCGCTGAAGGACAGCAACTGGTTTAGTGGATTCACCTCCGCCGTGTTGAGACCGTATCCCGACATCGCGATGATCCCGCCACCGGCATTTACCCACTTCTCCAACGCTGCGATGTCACTCGCCTGATAGGTCCAAGTTTGCGATGTACCTATCTGATCCTCAAGGGCTTGCAGGATCAGGACGTCATACTGATTCAGAAGTGAATCCGTCAGCGGTGTGAATGTCTTCAACATCGTCATCGTGGCATTGGTGTTGGTGTTCATGTAGGTCTGAAACGCGTTCGTGTTACCGTTGTCACCTGTCGCACTGCCAGTTTGCCCAGGCTGGCCCAGGGAGAGAATCGCCAGACAGTTGCAGTTGCCAGCATCATCGCAGTGATACGGCTTTCCATCCACGACGACGTACGCGTCCCCGGGGCTTCCCCCACTGCCGCTGGAGCTGCCGATGACGCCAGCCTCAGGGAGTGCAATGAGAATGCCGCTACCACCGCTGCCAGATAGCGCACCACCCATTCCCGAGTTGGGACTAGTTCCGCTGGCACCTAGGGGCGGGCCGTTCGTACCGGGGCTACACGCCAGGCCCACAATTCCCACGGATATGATTGGCCAAACCTTCAGAACACCGTGTGCAAGCTTGCAGGATCTCATCGTAGACCTTCCCGGAAACTTGATCGGTCAGGGAGCCCGTGCACGCAAATATGAAAGAACGTCTGACTTCGGGAGAAGGCAGACTCGTTAGCCGTATGAATGCAGACCATGTGCTTTGCCCTCCTCTCACACTTCCCTCTGATAGCAAATGCTGGATCCAGCACTCGGGACCCGCAAGAGGTTTCTTGGATGTGGACCAAGATACACCATGCGTTTCTATGCGAACTTGAGCAGTGCGGAGGTGCGGCAGCCTGCCGCACCTTGAAGTGCAGGCCTCCGAGCTGAGTGCGATGATGTCGCGCAACTGTCCTGAAATCCACAATGGGGTAATTTCTGATCACTCTAGCGCCCCCGTAGACACTCTAAGGCATGAGGGGAATTACAATGCTTCGCAATTCGCTAGAGAATGCTCGTGTCCTCCGTTGGCGAATACTCCGCTGGGGCCTAACATTGCCGGCTGTACCGTTCGTCTGGTGGGCCTGCACCTCGCACCCCCTGACGCAACCCATACCGGCGCCACAGCAGGAGACCGACGTCACGATCTCTGTAGCACCCATTCGAGAGCTCGACATGGTGTTCATGATCGACAACTCCCCTTCCATGGCGCCGAAACAGGACAAGCTGAAACAACAATTCCCCAACCTGATCAACGCGCTCAAAGATCCCAGTACCGGCACCTTGCCCGACCTGCGTGTTGCGATCATCGATAGCGATCTGGGTACGGACAATGCCTGGACGAGTGGAACTTGTGGTCCAAATGACGAGAACGGAAAGAATGTCTTCGGCGACGAGGGAAGGTTCAGAATGATTAACGCATCAAACTGCGGAGTTACTGACCCCAATGCTCTGTGGCTGGAATACAAGGGCGGAGCCCCCCAGAACTTTACCCCACCGGCTGGTGGTGACATCAGCACGGTCTTCGCCTGTCTGGCCGGTGGCCTTGGCACTCTCGGTTGCGGCGAGGAGCACCAGCTTGAAGCCTTCGAGTTTGCCCTAGTCGTGGGGGACCTCGGCAATGATGCTCAGCATACTATGATTCGACCAGAAGCCTACCTTGGACTGGTCTTCCTCACTGACGAGGATGACTGTTCTGCGGTCGGGAATGACGGCATGTTCGGGATCTCACCCGGAGGCTCTGACCTCACTGCCGAGTCCGCCAGCTTGCGCTGCTCCACGCGCGCATACACGTGCAAAGGGACCGGAAATCTCTCAAATGGCACCGGCTCCCCAGCGGCACCTGGCTATCCGTCCACCACGTCATTCCAAGCCGCGTGGGCGGACTGTAGCCCACGAACGGATTACTGTCCCAATCCGGTGTTTGGCGGCAACACCAGCGTCGATGTTTCGAAACCCACAGATTGTAACCCGCTCAGGGATTTGACGCAGATGGCGGATGAAATCAAACGGCTCAAGTCCACCCCCGACCAGATCCTAGTGGCCGGAATCTTTGGCTGGCCAGTCGGCGGTGACTTTACGAAGGCCGAGCCGGTGAAGTTTGCGCCGCGCCCCAACCCGAATGCGGCGGCAGATACAGCCCATCCTACGCTATTGGACTACTGGTCTTTTTGCTATGACCCCAACCACCGGCCCACGAATCTGGACCCAAAGACAGGAAACGATGTAGACGCGTGGGGATGGGGCGCCGGTCCGGGTTTGCGTGAGTCAGCATTCATCGATGAATTCGGCACCAACGGTTTGAAGTTCAGTATCTGCGAGGCAGACTACACAGATGCGCTGACTCAGATCGGAACGACGCTTGCGGCGAGATTACAGAATCTGTGCGTCAATTACAAATTGTGGACCAATCCGGCGACTGGGCAGCCTGACTGTCGCGTGGCTTACAGTGTGCCAGGGCCAGATCCGACGAATCCGAGCAACCTTGTCTATACAGAAAGCCCCACTTCCTTGCCGCAATGTGACCGCAGCTATTCACTCAGCAATCCACCGCCGGACAGCTTCGGCGATTGCTGGATGCTCACCACGGGCTCAAACAAGTGTCCGAATGCATACAACGGGCAATTGATCACTGTCCTACGAACCGCAAAGGAGATAGCCGCCGGGCCTCTCAAGGTTGGCACCAACGTCAACATGGAGTGCACGACCTGCACTGACTTCGTCGACCAGAATGGAAGGCCACTGCCAGGTTGCTAGCGGTTGCATGGCCCCTGCGTCTCCAATGCCAGAGGGATGACCGCCATTTCACAACTCATGCGATGCCAGTACGGGACAAAGGTTTCAGGCATTGTGCGGTTGGTAGCGCAAGAAGAGCGCGGCCAGCTGCGGGACGCGCACCGGCGGCGCGCACTTTGTCACTGAAGCAGCGAAGGGATTCCTTCCAGTGGGCACCAAGTAATGGAAGGCTTTCGCCAAACTCGGCGAGCGAAGGATGTCAGGACATACAGATGATGAGCGTTTCACAAGGCCCCACAAATAGAAGCGTAGAGTCTCGGCCGGTTTCAGCGCAGTTTCGATTAGGACAATTCCGACAAGGAGTCGACATGACGAAGTTTCGATCGGATCTCCACATTCCTGCGGCGTTCGTACTCCTGATGGCTGTGAGCGCCGCGCCAGCTTGCAATAATTCCAGCGACAACGTGGTCGGCAACGCCGGCAATACAGGAGGTGTGGGCGGAAATATTTTGGTCACCCTGCCGGCTGGAAGTGCAGCTGGAAGCAATGCGGTTGCAGGCAGCGCCGCCGGTGGCGGCATCTCTGGCACGCAGGCCGTGTGGCCACCCGCAGGCTATATCAACGTTACTAACGCATCGTATGGCGCGTATGCGCTTGGCCCGCTTCTCTCCTCCCTGGGCGGTTCTTCGGGGGGCCAGGGCGTCACCGGAAGCACGCCGGGTGTTTGCTCAGGGCTCTACGGCGTGGTCAGAGACTTCAAGATGAGCACCGAGGGAGGGAGCAATCCGGATTTCGAGCATCCGCCGCAGGACGACCGCGGCATTGTAACCAACCCCCTGGGCTCCGATGGAAAGCCGGTTTATGGTGATCACCCGAACGGGACCGCCACCACGCACGGAAAGGAATACTTCGATCAGTGGTACCGGGACGTCGACGGCGTGAACATGAGCTATCTGGTCGGACTTCATTTCGTTCCCAACGGCAACGTGTACACGTTCGCCGCCACCATAGGTAACTCTGGTGCCGCGTCCTCGGGTGGCCGGCCCCTTGGGTCCCCTGTCGGTGGCGCGCCCGCCAGCGGCGTACCGGACGTTTCCTACTTTCCGCTAGACGGTCAAGGCTTCGGCAATCAGGGCCAGAGTCACAACTACAGTTTCACCACCGAGATCCACACCTCCTTTACTTACAACGGCGGCGAGACCTTCACCTTCCAAGGTGACGACGACGTCTGGGTGTTCATCAACGACAAGCTGGCCATCGATCTGGGTGGCATTCATGTCCAAGAAACCCAAACTGTGAATCTCGATCAGCAAGCATCCCAGCTTGGCATCGCCAAGGGCAAGGTTTACCCGATTGCCGTATTCAATGCCGAACGCCACGTTGTGCAGTCAAATTTCCGCATCGACACAACAATGGTGTTCACTGACTGCGGCCAGATCAACGGCTCTTCCATCATCCCGTAGCCGCCCACGTCACACGCCGAATGCCACACATAGAATCCGCCTGGCCAAATCGGCCGACTCCTTCGACGAACTCCGGCGTGCGGAGGTCCGACTCCTGGTCGGGACAATCGCCAGAAGACATCATGCGTGTACCAAACTGGCGTCACCGTATCTGCTGGACACCTGACGATCAGCATTGGCGGGACACAGATCGGGAGCGTCACCGCGGCGAATCCGCTGTTTCCGTCTAGTACACGATTCCCGGCGGGATCATGCAGTCGGTCGTGCAGAACACCTGACCATCAGGCCCGGTCTGATCGCTGACCGG
Source organism: uncultured delta proteobacterium (assembly GCA_963723955.1). Lineage (GTDB taxonomy): Bacteria > Myxococcota_A > Polyangia > Fen-1088 > Fen-1088 > Fen-1118. Next base: position 77,649 of record CAVRSU010000008.1, on the reverse strand, counting down.
TTGCAGCTCGCTGTCGAGTTTCAAGCCGTTGTTGGCCCCCAGGTCGCATTCCTCACCCAGATCGGTGTCCACCACGCCGTCGCCGCAGGTACGCGGATTCTGGCAGGCGATGCTGCACTGGATCTTGCCGTTGGCCGCGATGCCGTTTTGCTTGCCCAGGTCGCATGCCTCAGGGCCACTCGGTGGGGATTGCACGACGCTATCACCGCAGAAGGGGCCCCACTTGCACTGGGTGGTGCAGCCGCCATAAGTCGTGTCGTTGTTCGGATCGGGGCAGCCCGATGGCACCGGAACATTGCCGCTTCCGCAGTCGCACTCCTCGTCGGCCACGGCCACACCGTCGCCACACGTCGGGGCACATTGGCTCTTGCCCGCGAGAAAGTTGGCCAGGGTCAACATGTAGTTCGAGCCGCAACACCACCGCTCTGCCTGGAACACGACGACCTCGTACACGCTGCCTATCGCAAGTTTCAGATCGACGGTCGTGTTCAATGTCGAGTTGTTGAGATAGGTCACTTGCGCCGTGCCGTCCGCGGCGTCGAGAACCACGTTGGCCACAGCGCGGTTGTGGGTCCCGGGCATCTCGACCGCCATGGTGCCATTGATGAAGACCCATACGTCGTCGTCGCCGGTGAATTGGAGATTCTCACCGCCTTCATACTGGAACCAGTAGCGAAGCTCGGTAGTGAAAGAGAAATTGTGATCGGCCCAGCTGTTGCCAAATCCCAGCCCCTGATACGCTTGACAGGTGCGGCCGGGGAATCCGCTATCGGTGTATGTCATCGGCTTCCCCGTGTTCTGATCGAGGATTGGCTTGGTGAGATCGTCGAGTGGGAAGAAACCGCAGAGGTCATACCAGGGCTTATCGGTGTCACTGTTCATCGCATAGGTGGTCTTGTTGGTCGCGCTCTGCAGCAGGGTCAAGTTTTCATAGTAGGTCATGTTGACGCCGCTGACGTCGCGATACCACTGGTCGAATTCCTTCTTGCCGGTGAAAAACAACTGCGTCGGATTCGGAACCGGGTCCTCGGTCGGCCCAGCCCAGACCGGCTTGCGGTCGAGGCCCAAAGCCGATCCGAGTACGCCCTTTCCCTTTGTGAGGCTGTCGTCGCAGCAGTAGTGATTGAAGTCGGGGTGCCCGGTGGGAGGACTGCCGTCTTGATACCACTGAAAATCCCGGGCCACGAGTGGGATGGTCAGGCTTGCCGGCGGGTTGTCGTAGGCGGACGTGCAGGTCCATCCTTTCTCGACCTTGCAGTCGTGGGAACAGCCGTCGCCGTCGAGCAGGTTGCCGTCGTCGCACTCTTCGGTCCCCCGTAGCAGAATTCCATCCCCGCATCCGGTCTTGCATGCACCAACCGCACTCGTGGGCGTGCCACATTGAGGCTCGATCTGGCAGGTCGGGGAACAACCGTCATAGGGCAAGGTGTTGCCATCGTCGCAGCCCTCACCGGCTTCGAGGATCCCGTTGCCACAAACGGTTGCCGTGCAGACACTCGGACTGCCGGTGCACTGAAAGCCAGGTTCCACTTTGCACGTCGAGGAACAGCCATCGCCGCTGACGGTATTCCCGTCGTCACAGGTTTCGTAGCCCTTGACGATGCCGTCACCACAAAGCGGCGTGCAAGGCTTGCCGGGCACTCGGCAGATGTAGCCGGCTTCGACAGTCTGACAATCGCCGGAGCAGCCATCGCCGCTGACGGTGTTTCCATCGTCGCAGGCCTTGTTCGAGGTCAAGACGCCGTTCCCGCACACCCCGAGGTACTGACATGGCTTTCCCACGGTGGGACAGGTCCAATTCGCCTCGATCTGGCAAAGCCGGCTGCAACCGTCCCCGCTGACCGTATTGCCGTCGTCGCATTGCTCGCTGCGCTCGATGATGCCATCACCGCACGTTCCGCCGCTGGGCCGGTCCACGCCAGCGTCGGCAACAGGACGCGCATCGAGATTCACGATGACGCCTCCCCCCTCGCCAGCCCCGCCGCCAGTGGATCCCCCCTTGCCTCCCCCGCTCCCGCCCTGGCCTCCTTCGACGACTGCGGCCTTGGCGCACCCGCCTGCCGTCAGCAATACTGTTGCAAACAGTGCGCAAAGCACTGGTTGCACGGACGCAATACAAAGAATTGAACCATGAAAAGATTCGTCTCTCGTCATGTCAAGACACCTCGACTTGCAGTCAATAGATTCATGACGACAACCTGGTTCGAGTGGGAATAACTGCCCGAAATAGTACCATGCAAATCGCTAGTGTCCGCCGCAAAAGCTCGAACCAATGGTCGGAGCTGCAGTATGTGACTGAACGTCACCCGTGGACGTCTTGCCGGATGGATGTTCTTGCAAGCCAACCATGCGCAAGGACAAGCAGGGGTGGCTGAAGAACGCGAGTCAGCACGGCCAGGATCAGGGAGCCACCAATGACGACGATGGCCAGCGGCCTCTGGGTTTGGGCACCGATGCCGTGGGAAAGTGCCGCCGGCAACAGCCCCAGGGTAGCGACCAGGGTGGTCATCAGGACTGGGCGGAAGCGCTGTTCGGCGGCATTACGTGCGCCATCTTCCAGTGTCGCACCGTCGGCCCAACGTCGCTGGGCATAGGTCACCACCAAGATAGCGTCTTGGATGGCGATGCCGAAGATCGAGATGAAGCCCATCGCGGCGGAGACGGAGAAAGGCTCTCCGGTAATCAGCAGTGCGAGAAGCCCTCCCGTGCAAGCAACCGGAATGTTGACCAAGACAATGAGGGTGTCGACCCAGCTCTTGACCGCAGTGTAGGTGAGAAAGCCGACCAGCAGGAGAGTCAAGGGGATGATCAAGCTCAAGCGCGCGGTGGCCTCCTTGAGCTCATTGATCTGACCGCTCCATTCGAGGTGGCTGTCTGGTGGCAGGTGCACGTCCCGGGAAATCTCGCGGCGGGATTCTTCTACGGTCGACTGGATGTCGCGCCCGCGCACCGAAAACTTCACCGGCGAATAGCGGCGCCCCTCCTCGCGGTAGATGACGGCAGGGCTCATTTCTTCCGTGACGGATGCGATTTGCCCCAGAGGGAGCTGGCTACCGTCTGGCGAGGAGACGGCGATCTTCCGAATCGCATTGATGCCGTTACGGTATTGTTCCTTCCAGCGGACCGTCAGGCTGAAGTTCTTCTCTCCCTCGAAGACCTGCGTCACCACCTGCCCGCCGATGGCAGCCGCCACGACCGCCTCGACGTCACCTGTATTGAGCCCGTAGCGCTGGAGGGCCACTCGGTCGGGTACGATCTTGATGCTTGGCTGACCCATGGAACGGAACAGGCCCAGATCCTTGACGCCAGTGACCTTCCCCATGGTCGCGACGATTCCATCGGCGGCGGCCTCGTTCTTGGCGATGTCGGGCCCGTAGACCTTGACGGAGTTTTCACCCTTCACGCCCGAGAGCGCCTCTTCCACGTTGTCGGAAATGTATTGCGAGAAATTGAAGATGACGCCGGGAAATACGCTCTCGAATTCCTTCGTCACGTGCTCGGTGAGCTTCTCCTTGGTCAAGCCGCGCGGCCATTCGTCGAATGGCTTCAAGCGGAGCGAACAGCTCGATGTTGTTGAAGCCTGCGACATCCGTGCCGTCGTCGGGACGCCCGAGTTGCGACACGACGGACACCACCTCGGGATGACTCTTGAGGATGCTGCGCATGCGCCACACGTGCGCCGACGACTCGGACAGGGAAATCGACATGGGGAAGGTCGCGCGAATCCAGAAATTGCCCTCTTCGAGCTTGGGCATGAACTCACCGCCGAGGAGCGGAAAGAGCACCACGCACAACCCAACCGGCACGAACAGCAAGACGAGGGCGATTTTGGGTCTGCGCAGGGCGTGGTCGAAGAGCGGGTTGTACAGTCTGTGCAGGAAGTGCATGAGCCGACTTTCCTTCTCCTCGGTATCGGCCGGCAGGACCCACGTCGTCATGGCAGGCGTCAAAGTCAGCGCCATGACGACAGCTCCGCCAATCGCCAGCGCATAGGTACGCGCCATGGGCGAGAAGATGACTCCTGAAACCCCGGTCATGGTGAAGAGAGGAAGAAACGTCACGCCGATGATGAGGGTAGAGAACATCATCGGACGCCCGACCTCCCCCGCCGCCGAATACACGCGGTCCCGGATGCTGCCCTTGCCGTGCTTGCCCAGGTGGCGAAAGATGTTCTCGACCATGATCACGGTCGAATCGACGACGATCCCGAAGTCGACGGCGCCAAGCGAGATCAGGTTGGCAGAGGCTCCCAGCGCCACCATCCCGCAGAAGGCAACCAACAGCGCGAGTGGAATGTTGAGCGCTGTCACCAGTGCGGCACGCACGTTCCCTAGGAAGAGCATGAGAACCAAGACAACCAGCCCCATGCCGATGAGCAGGTTCTCCAGCACGGTGTGCGTAGTGATCCCGACCAGGGTACCGCGGTCGTAGTAAGGTATAATCTCTATGCCCTGATCCGGAGGCAAGATGTACTTGCGGATGTAATCGAGCCGCTCCTTGACGGCCTTGAGCGTCTTCGCGGTCTGCTCACCGTAGCGCATGAGCACGATACCCTGAACCACGTCGGGGTCATCGTCCTTGCCAACGATGCCCAGACGCGGCGACCAGCCAATCCTCACGTCGGCCACGTCACGAACCCGGACCGGTACCCCCTTTGACTCCAAAACAACCGTATCCTCGATGTCCTTGAGCGAGCCAACCAGCCCTACCCCGCGCACGGTGTACGATTGCTGGCCGAGCTCCAGGCGCTGCCCGCCTACGTTCTGGTTGGCATTGCTGATGGCCGCCGTCAGTTGGGCAAGGGTCGCGCCGCGCCCCTTGAGCCGGTAGGGATCCACCTCGACGTGGTATTCCTTGCTGAGGCCGCCGTAGCTTGTGACGTCGATAACCCCCGGCACCTGTTTCCACTGGCGCTCCATGACCCAGTCCTCCAGGGTCTTGAGTTTGAGCAGGCTCTCTTCGCGTGGCTCTTTGAGCCTGGCCTCGCGCTCCTGAGGATCCTTGGCTTCGCTCTCGATCTGCCTTTTCTTCTCTTCGAAATTCTTGTCGACCAGCCGGTACCTGAAGATCTCGCCTGTCGCATTCCAAGGCGATAGCTGGGCCTGGATGCCGTTCGGGAGCTGGATGAATTGCAGTCGGTTGATGACCTCCTGGCGTGCATCCTTGTATTCCGTGCCCCACCGGAAATAGCATTTCACATCGCTGAGGCCGAAGAGCGACTGCGAGCGGATGTGGTCCAGCCCCGGCATCCCGGCAAGCGCAATCTCCAGAGGGATGGTCACGTAGCGCTCGGTTTCCTCGGCGCTCCAGCCAGGGGGTTGGGCAATGACTTCGACCAGCGGAGGAACGGGATTGGGATACGCCTCGATGGGAAGCTGGCGGAAGGCCAGCAGCCCGACCACAACCAAGGCCGCGGCCAGGACGGCGATCACGGTGCGAAAACGAAGCGCGAGTCCGACAATTCTTTGGATCATGAGGGCTAAAGCATTCCGAGAAACAGGAGTGAGTGGGTTACCGCCAGCATTTCGCCCGGCGAAAGACCGCTGAGCACGGGAACCAGATCGCCATCGTGTTCCTCATTGGCCACGACCTTGCGCCGCTTGAAGACGACAGAGCCGTCCGGCCGGTGTTCTCCCGTAGCGACGAAAACGACGGTTTCTCCCTCCACGCGCATGAGCGCCTGGCGCGGGATGGCGAGCACCTGTTTCCCGGGCACGGCGATGCTCACCGACTCGTACATCTCCGGCTTGAGCAGGTGGCCGGGATTGTCGATCACGCAGCGGACCTTCGCCGTACGAAGTACTGGATCGAGCATGTCGGCCACCCAGTCCACCACACCTCGAAAGGTCTTGTCGGGGTACGCCCCCACTTTCACGCTGACCTGATCGCCTTTCGTGATGTGCGGCAGATCCATCTCATAGACATCGCCAATCACCCACAGTTTGTCGGTCTCGCCGATGGTGAAGAGCTCCACGACGTTGCTGCCGATGGAATACTGTCCCTGCACTTCGAGGCCCGGATGCGCCATCAGCGAAGTCACCTCGCCAGCGATGGGACTGCGCAAGATGTACTCCTGGGACACCGTGTCGATCGTGCCTGACTGAAGCAGTCGGGTCTTGAGCCGGGCGCGATCAAGCTCGGCCCTGGTTTTGCGCCAATTGTCCTCTGCAGCTTCGAGGTCTTTCAAGGTTCCGGCGTGCACCGCCACTGAATACCCGTAGAGATCCTTCTGGCGTTGGTATTCGTGTTCGGCCGCAGTGACGTCTGCCTGGGCTTTCACCACATCCGAGAAGAACTGGCCGACGTCGGGCGACGAGATAGCCAACAAAGGGGCACCCTTCTTCACCCGCTGACCGAGCTGGGCCAGAACCCGGGTCACGCGACCGTTGACCGGAGAAAAGACGTGACTGACGCGAAGGTCATCGAAGGTGAGGCGGCCTCCGACCGTCACGGCGTCGGGAATGTCCTGCACACGCGTGGCGGCGAGGGTGATACTGGCATCTTCGATTTGTTTGGGCGAAGGCCAGACCTCGTCGTTCGGCTGTTGGCGCGAAATGGAGCCCTCGGTCACCACCCGCTCTCCGGCTTTGACACCGCCAAGAAGTGGTACGAAATTCCCTTGCACCTGGCCAACCTGAGCCAGCCGACGCTTGAAGATCATCCGTCCGTCGGCTCTCCTGCCGTCCGCGACGAAGACGTAGGAAGACTCGTTGATGCGAACGATGGCATTGCGCGGAACCGCCAATCGTCGTTGCGCCGGCTGGGCAATGGCGACGGTCGCAAACATCTCTGGCTTCAGTTTCTCGTCGGGATTGGACAGCACACAGCGGATGCGTGCGGTTCGAAGAACCGGATCGACCGCATCTGAAATCCAATCCACTTTGCCGTGGAAAACCTGTCCGGGATAGGCAATGACTTGGACGTCGACATCGGCGCCCAGCTTGACGTGGGGCAGGTCCATGTCCTGTACGTCCGCAAAAACCCAGACCTCCTTGATGTCCCCAATGGTGAAGAGCTCGCTCGCTGCCCCACCCGAGTACTGGCCCTGCACTTCGACACCAGGATTGGCCGTGCGGGCAATGACCTTTCCTTCGATGTAGCTGCGCAGGGTGAATTCTTGCGTGACCGTGTCGAGCGATCCCGACCGCAACATATAGGCCTTTTTCTGCGCCCGATCGTATTCGGCCTTGGCGCGCCGGTAGTTGTCCTCGGACTGCTCGTAGTCGCGCCGGGCGGCGGCTCCCTCTCTTGCAAGTCGCTCCTGCCGGTGAAAGTCGGCTTCGCTAGCAACCACGTCGGCCTGGGCCTTGACTACATCCGAAAATGCCTGCCCGATGTCGGGCGAGATGAGAGCCAGCAGAGCCGCGCCCTTTTTCAGTCGCTGACCCGGCTGCGCCAGCACGCGGGTGATCCTGCCGGTCACGGGCGAAAACACATGCTGAACCAGCATGTCGTTGAAGGCGATTCTTCCTCCCACCGTGATGGTTTGGGGAAGTCCTGCTCCATCGCCTCCGCGACGCGGATATTGCCCTTCGCCATCTGTTCCTGACTCAGCCACACCTCGTCCGGCGGTGTGCGATCCGACAGCTCATTCGCCTCGCTGCGATTGCAGGCACTCGCCCACGAAGCAGCAGAAGCAAGAACAAGCCACGCCGCCACAATCCCGGGTTTCTTCATTTTGATTCCAATCATCTGATACCTCTCCAATTCATCACCGCAGTGAGGTCGACGTCGCCTGTTCGAGCTGGTAGACCGCGCTCCAGTAGTCGGCGAGGTCCTGGTGGTACTCGATCTGGCTGGATACGAACGCCCGCTGGGCGTCCAAAAAGTCAATCAGCGACGCCGCTCCCTTTTGGTACATGTGTTGCGCGAGATCGCGCGACAGCTTGGCTTGTTCGAGCAGCTTGCCCTCCATGCGTTCCACTTGGCTTTTCGCCGCGACGAACCCCGCATAGGCTTGCGAGACGTCCGACAAAACCTGCGCCTTGGCCTTGTCGAGCGTCCGCTGCGCCGCCAGGACATTGCTTTCGGCGCGCTTGATTTCGCCCTGCTGCTGGTAAAGCACCGGCACGTTGCCCTGAAGGCCCGCATTGAAGGTCGGCACCTGCGAGCAGGTGTCGCTGTTGCACTGTTCGGTGTATCCGAGGGAAAGCGCGATGTCAGGCACACGTGCGCGCTTGGCTTGGCGAACGACGACCTGGCTCTGCTCGAGGTTGGCTTCCGCGATTTTGACGTCGGTCCGACTGCGCAGTGCCAGCTCGTGCAGCGACGGAAGGCTGGCATCCTTGAGTTGGCCCAGGCTCGCGTAGTCTATGCCGCTCGTGAGCGTGATGTTCGCAACCGCACCGCGCGCCCCCAAGAGGAAAAGCAGCGACGCCATGGCCTGCTTTTGCGCGCTTTCGGCCTGATCCACAGCTTGAAGCGCCTCCAGCTGAGCTTGCAGCACCCGCGAGAGATCCAGCCCGTTGATGGTCCCCTCGTCGTACCGGCGCTGGTTGAGCTTGAGTTGCTTGTCGAAGGTATCGAAGGACTCTTTCGCCGCATCGACATTGAGGCGTGCCAGCACTGCCGCAGCGTAGGCCTGCCTGACTTGCGACAGTTCCAGCCGTCGAACATCGTCGACGTTGAGGCGAGCGGCTGCCAGCGCCTTGGCGCTGGCCTCGATGCGGAGGGAGCGTTTGCCTGAGAGTTGGTCGGCGATGGCGGCATTGTCAGTGATGCCGAAGGCCAAGCCCCAGGTACGGTTGACTGGGCCTCCGGGCGGCCCGAGAGAGCCACCGACAAGGTCGCGGCTCGCCTTGGGACCGAAAGACGCCGTGATGTCGAGCCCGGGATTGGGATGGGCGCTGGCGGCGCGCAGATCGCCCTCTGCGCCTTGGGCTCCATACTGCGCGATCAAAAGGTCGAGGCCGCGAGCCAGAAATATCTGCTCAGCCTCGGCCAGGCTGAGCTGGGCGGGAATGGCCGCCTCGGAGTTGGCTTGCGCCCAAGCCCTACCGCCGCTACTGAAAAGCAACGCCGCCAGGCCCAGGCTGCACGCCCGAATGATCCACTGCATGACCGCAACCTCAGCAATGGGTGTGCCACCCTAGAATGTGCGCCGGAAATGCGAGTCAACAGCCTGGCGCGGTACATGCATTTGGTCGGCAGGGTCTCCGCAGTGTTTCCGAAACCAGCCTTTTGCTCAATCATGTCGACAAATCCTTTCTATCTATTCGCACTATCTGCTCTCGCTGTTTCAGTCTTGACATCGGCACCGTTCGGAACCGACGCTGAAACGCGGCAGACCACCGCTGTTGGTGCGGTCGTTTGCCGCACCTTTGACACCATCCCTGGACATTTGCGATGAATGAACCCATGGCTCAAGCCTTCATCCTGGTGGCCGAAGACGACGATCTGACACGAGAGTTGCTGGTCGAGGTTCTGCGGCGTGCGGGGCATCGAGTTGTCGATGTCGCTAGCGGCATCGATGCTCTGGTGCGCTTGAAGACGGAGCGGTTCGATCTGGTTTTGTCGGACATCCAGATGGCCGGTGCCAGCGGGATGGAAGTGCTCACGCACGTCATGCGAACGGCCCCGGAGACAGCGGTGGTTCTCATCACGGCATTTGCCCGACCGGACTCCGCCATGGATGCGATTGCTCAGGGAGCCGTGGACTACCTCACCAAGCCCGTCGATGTCTTCGCCCTGCAAGCGGCAGTCGCCCGGGCCCTCGAGCGCAGGCGTCTGACCACCGAGAACCTCCGACTGCGCAGCGTGACTCTCGACAAGAAATCGATGGTTGGCACGAGTGCCCCGATGTTGAGCCTCTACAAACAGATCGCTCAGGTCGCCCGCACGGAGGCCGCCGTTCTGCTCATGGGCGAAAGTGGTTGCGGCAAGGAGTTGGCGGCGCGAAAGATCCACGATCTCAGCCGCCGCGCTTCGGGCCCCTATGTGCCCGTCAACTGCGCAACCTTGACCGAAAGCATTCTCGAAAGCGAGCTGTTTGGCCACGAGCGCGGCGCCTTCACCGGTGCCCACTCGAGCCGGAGGGGCGTGTTCGAGGAAGCCAACGGTGGAACCATCTTCCTCGATGAGATCGGGGATGTGCCGGCCAAGATGCAAGCCCAGCTCCTGCGCGTGCTTCAGGAGGGCGAGGTACGACGCGTGGGTGGGACGACGGCCATCAAGGTCGACGTCCGGGTCATCGCCGCCACCAATCGGGATCTTGCCTCCGATGTCAGTACCGGCCGCATGCGCGAAGATCTCTACTACCGCCTCAATGTCGTGGCAGTGATAGTTCCCCCGCTTCGAATTCGTGGCGACGACATTATCGAGCTGGCACGCCATTTCCTCGTTCGCTACGCAGTGGAGTTTGGCCGAGCGGTGCCAGATCTCTCGTCCGAAGCCGTTACCCTGATTCGAGCCTACGCCTGGCCCGGGAATGTGCGCGAATTGGAAAATGCACTCGCCCGCGCCGTCGCACTCACGCCGCACGCGGCGCTCCTGCCCGAGGATCTCCCGCCTGAGGTCGCCATGGGCAGCGCGACGCCAGAACGTGGCACCATCGACGCCGATTGGCCAACCCTGAAGGTACTTGAGGAGCGCTATATTCAGAAGGTTCTCGAACACGTTCAGGAGAACCGCACCCACGCCGCAAACGTCCTTGGCATGGACCGTCGGACGTTGCAGCGCCTCCTGGCCCGCGAAGATGGTCAAGACGAATGACCGCCGTCAGACCCAATGATTCGATGCCAAGGCAGCCCCCCCAGGCATGGCCCGTTCTGGCGGCCTTGGGCATCGTCGCGTTCCTGCTGCTCATGATGGTCGTTGCGGATCTCATGGTCGCCCGTCGCGTGGCCGAGCGAACTTCCGAGATGATCGACGACGAACAGCGTTCCATCGAGCTCGTCGACGAGATGCGGGAGGAAGCGGAGCGCATGGCGTCGCTTGCGCTTGGCGAGGCGGAGTTGGTAGCGGCGGTACAACACATCGCACGCCATGCACAAGCCTACGAGCCACTCACATCCCAGCCCGGCGAGCGTGAGGAGTGGCGCCGGCTGCGCGCCGATCTGGCAGATCTCGAGACTTCCGTTCGCAGCCATGACGCTGCGGCCATTTCTCTTCGCATCGCGCGCATCCGTTCCTCGGTTCGTCAACTCGCGCTCATCAACCGAGACGCTGCCCGGGAACAGGCCAGGGCGATTCGGTCTATCCACTTGCAGGCCATGGTGGCGGACGCGCTCGTAGGACTTCTGGCCTTGGGCTTGGTCGCCGCCATTGTCGTATTCATCCTGCGGGTCCTGGCCCGGCAACGTGCCTTGACCGAGGAACACATCAACCTTCTTTCGGAACGCAATCGCGAGCTGGATGCTTTCGCAGAGCGCGCCGCCCATGATTTGCGAACCCCGTTGAATCCCATTCGAGGCTACGCGGATTTCCTCATGGCCGGTCAGGAGAGCCCCGCCAGTGTCCAGCAAATGGCGGCTCGGATTCGCATGGCCGTAGACCAGATGGCACGTGTCGTGGAGAACATGCTCGACATGTCACGTGCCGGCCGTCTTTCGCTGGGCACAGCTTCGCTGGCAAAAGTGGCTAGCGAAGTTCTTCAGGAGCTGAGATTGCAGTTGCTCGACGCTGATGTCAACATGTCTGTTCCCGACGAGCTCGTAGCGTGCACGCCGAGCGCGCTCGCCCAGATTTTGCGAAACCTGATCACCAATTCGGTCAAGTTCCGGAACAAGCAACGGCGATTGATGCTGGCGTTGACAACGATTTCCCACGCCAGCGACATTGACTTGGTCCTGGAGGACAACGGCATTGGAATGACTGACGAGGATCTTGCCCACGCCTTCGAACCCTACTACCGCGGCAGCGAGCACCGCGAGGTGCCCGGACACGGTTTGGGGTTGGCAATCGTCCAAAAAACCATGACAGCTCTCGGTGGTAGCTGCCGGCTTGGCCACTCCTCCCTAGGAGGAACGAGGGTCGAGCTTAGTCTTCCGCGCGCTTCATCGACACGATCGGGCGAAAGAAACGGTTCGGCACCGGCAAGGCCCATCGAAAACCATCCCTAGAGACGAAGCGCTCCCGAGAGCGGCATCTTGCCGCAGATGGCGCGGCAGTCTGCCGCTGCGACACCATCATCCCGGCCTCGATGACGCGTCGGTCTTGGCACACGCGTGCACTCTTGTCGTCGAAAATGGGCGCCGCACAGCCCCCGAAGCTTGATCACACCCACGCGTCGCTTGTCGTGCGACGGCAGGCACAGAAGCTGCATCATTGTCGGAGACGCAGTGGTCCGCCAGATCTTACTCGTTCACGAGGTGTTGTTCTATGAAAGCTGTGCTCACCGGACGTTCAGGGGTTCATGGTCGACATGTAGTCAGCCTGGCATGTGTGGGGTGGGCGGCGATTCTTGGTCTGGCGGGGGTTGGTTGCACCAGCGCTGCGATTGAAGGTACGGGAGGCGCAGGAGGCGGAACCGGCACGGGAGGCGTGGTCGATTTGAAGTCCGGGGCAGGCGGTGGCGGTGGATTGATCATCAACACCAGCGTTCCGACCTCGACCGGCGGTACGACGAGCAGCTCGCTGGTCTGCAACAGCACCAGCACCGCGGGTTGCAAAGCGCAGTTTCCCCCGGCCTGTGGCGACGGGATCAACCAGCCACCCGAACAGTGCGACGACGGGAACGTGCTGCCCGGCGATGGTTGCAACGGTGTCTGCCAGGTCGAGCCCAACTGGACCTGTCCCCCGGATATCAGGCAAGGCCCGTGCACGCGAAAGGTCGTCTGCGGCGATGGAGTCATCGGCCCGGGCGAGGTGTGCGACGACGGCAATACCATCGACGGTGACGGCTGCAATTCCACCTGCACCATTCAGGACCCCGCCTACACCTGCGTGGCCGGACAGCCCTGCGTTCGCAATTCTCAGTGCGGGAACAAGCGCGTCGAACCGGGCGAGAAGTGCGACGACGGCAACACGGTAAGCGGCGATGGCTGCTCCAGCACTTGCCAGATCGAGCCCGGCTGGGTTTGTCCGATTCCTGGCTCTCCTTGCAAGCAAGCTCCTCGCTGCGGTGATGGCGTCGTCCAGCCCTCGCTTGGCGAATCCTGCGACGACGGCAACACCGTGAGCGGCGATGGCTGCAGCGGCAGTTGCCAGATCGAGAGCGGCTGCGTCTGTCTGACCCCGGGACAGCCGTGTACCTGTCCGATCGTCAAGTGCGGGGACGGCGTCATCGAGGGTGGCGAAACCTGCGACGACGGCAACTCCACCAACGGCGATGGCTGTTCTTCAACGTGCAAGACCGAGGACGGCTACCAATGCCGCGTGCCCGGCAGGAAGTGCACACCGAAGTGCGGCGACGGCAAGATCGTCGGCAGCGAAACCTGCGACGACGGCAACACCGTGAGCGGCGACGGCTGCTCCAGCACCTGCCAGATCGAGCCCGGAGCGGCCTGTGCAACCCCGGGTCAACCCTGCACCAAGGCGGTCTGTGGCAACGGGAAGCTGGAAAGCGGCGAGCTCTGCGACTGCGGCACCGATCCGAACAACCTGCCGAGCGGTTGCAAGGCCGTGAACGGTCTTTTCTATGGCGACGGCAAGGGCTGCTCGAAGACCTGCACCAAGGAGCCGAGTTGTCTCGACAGCTCCGGCAAGACCCAGGCTTGCACCGCGACCTGTGGCGACGGAAACCTCGATCCTGGCGAAGACTGCGACGACGGCAACCTGGTGGACGGCGATGGCTGTTCCTCCAAGTGCAAGAAAGAGAGTGGCTTCACTTGCACGACCGTGACCAGCGAGGACTCCACCACGTGCCAGTCGGGCTCCGGCCAGTGTCTGGAGCTGCCGGTCACTTACCGCGACTTCCAGCCGGAAAACGTCAGCGGCGGCCACCCCGACTTCTTCTGGCTGGGGACGGGCAGTCCCGGAACCATCACGACCTGGTGCGTGCCCAACTCGGGTGGGCCATCCAAGGGCAACGACTCGACCGCGCGCTGCTGGGGCATCGCGGCCGCGGATCTTCTCAATGGCAAGCCACAGCCCGGGACCACGACGAGTTGTGCCTGCCAGTTCAGCGACTGGAGTATCGGCAACGTCAGCCACATCCCGGGCGGCTATACCCAGTCCGATAGTCCGCTGTACGCGACCGGCGGCTATCGCTCCGACGTGACCAGCTACACCTCCAACGGCGGTCCGATCTGGAGCGGCACCACCCCCGCCTACAAGAACGCGGCCAGCTTCAAGCAGTGGTTCAACGACGACTCGACGGTGAACAAGACCTTCACCGGGGTTCTCGAGCTTGCCTCCATCGGCAGCAACGTCTACCAGTACGCCAGCAAGTCGCACCTCGTGGATGGAGGATTCTTCCCCCTCGACACGCTCAACCCCAGCCAGAAGACCGTGTGCTACATGTGGCCTTACTGGAGCACAAAATTCTTTCCCGGTTGTAAAGGCGATCAGTACCTCTTCCCGCCGCGCATCGTTGCCGGGGATTGTGGGGCCGGGAATCCCATCGACTCGGGCTGCTGGGTCACCGACCTGACCAGCCAGACCCACGACAACTACTTCACGGACGAGGTCCGTTACTACTTCGCCTACGACGGAGCCACCGGTATCGCCTTGCAGTTCTTCGGCGACGACGATCTCTTCATCTTCATCAACGGCAAGCTGGTTCTCGACCTGGGCGGTGTGCACCAGCAGCTGCCGGGCACGGTCACGGTCACGGGCAGCCCCGGCGATGCCACCATCGTCGAGGGCGGGTGTCTCGACGCGGCCGGGAACATCCAGGGGGCGATTGCGGGATCGAGCGCCTGCTCGCCCAAGAACACCACGCCGCCCACGGCGACGACACCTGACGATTTCCGCACGCGTACGGTCGCCCTGGGTCTTGAGACCGGCAAGGTTTACGAGGTCGCCATCTTCGGTGGCGATCGGCACCCGCCCGAGTCGAACTACCAGCTCACCCTCCAGGGTTTCACCACCAAGAAGTCCGAGTGCGTGTCCACCTGCGGCGACAGTGTCGTGTCGGGTGGCGAGGAGTGCGACTGTGGTGACGGCACGGCGGCCGTGCCCGCGAGCTGTCCGGGCCCCAACGACAACCCCTCGTACAACGGCTGCACTTCGCAGTGCAAATGGGGAGGCTATTGTGGCGACGGCGTGGTCAACGGCAACGAGCAGTGCGACAACGGCACCAATACCGATATGTACGGGGCCGCCTCTGGCTGTGCTCCCGGCTGCAAGTTGCCGGCGCGCTGTGGGGACGGTGTGGTGCAGACGGACTATGGCGAGCAATGCGACGACGGGGCCAAGAACGTGGCCAGCACCGATCCAACAGTGGCCTACGGAGGGTGCATGTCGAACTGCCAGCGCGGAGGCTACTGCGGCGATGGCCAGGTAGGCGGGACCGAAGCGTGCGACGACGGAGTGAACGACGGCAGCTACGGAACGTGCAATCCCGACTGTACGCCCGCACCGAAGTGCGGCGACGGCATCGTGCAGACCGCCTACGGGGAACAGTGCGAACCCACCATGTCGAACGATCCCAATTGCACCAGCGCCTGCCGTCTACCCGGCGGGTGCGGCGATGGCATCATCGAGCCACCTGAGCAATGTGACGACGGAGCGCAGTTCAACACGGGCGCCTACGGCGGCTGTGCGCCGAGTTGCATTTTCGCACCCCACTGCGGGGATGGAATTGTGAACGGACCCGAGCAGTGCGACGACGGCGTCAACAACGGCAGCTATGGGACCTGCACTCCGCAATGCAAGCTGGCACCTCACTGCGGCGACGGCATCATCAACGGCGCCGAGGAATGCGACGACGGTGCCCAGAACGGCCAGGACGGGATCTGCACGTCGTCTTGCAAGTTGATCATCTATGCTCCGCCGTAGGCAGATGTTGCGCCGCCTAGATTAGGAGGTAACGGCGGCGGGACTGTGCTTGCGGTGGGCGAGCGCAACCAGTGCGGGCTGGAGCAGACGGGGAAGAATGACCAGCGCCAGCGCGCCGCCGATGACCACGATGGCGAGCGGCTTTTGCGTTTCCGAACCGATGCCGCGCGAGACTGCGGCGGGGAAAAGCCCGAGCATGGCCACGAAGGTCGACATCAGAACTGGCCGCAAGCGCCGCTCGGCGGCCATGAGAGCACTTTCCTCGGCGGTGTGGCCGGCTTCGCGCAGTTGGCGTGCATAGGTCACCACCAGCAGGGCGTCCTGCACCGCCACGCCCAGGATGGAAATGAAGCCCATGGCGGCCGAAATGGAGAAGTCGGTCCCCGTCACATAGAGCGCCATCAGGCCGCCGCTGCGACGCCACCGGAACCCCGAGCAGCACGATGAGGGTGTCGCGCCAGTTCTTGGCCGAGCTGAAGGCCAGGAAGGCGATGATGAGCAGCGTGATGGGCACGATGATAAGCAGGCGCTCGGTGGTCTCGCGCAGCTGATTCATTTCGCCGTCCCATTCCAGGTGGGTGTCGTAGGGCAGCTTGACCGCAGCCTTGATGCGCGCCTGGGCCTCGGAAATGGTCGAGCCGAGATCGCGCCCGCGCACCGAGAACTTCACCGGCACGTAGCGCTTCAGATCCTCGCGGAAGATCACCGACGGGCCTTCTTCTTCGACGACCTCGGCCAGCTGGCCGAGCGGCACTTGCGAGCCATCGGGCGTGGACACCAGGATGTTGCGAATGGAGCGCACGTCGCGCCGGTACTGCTCCGCCCAGCGCAGGATCAGATCGAAGTGCTTTTCGCCTTCGAACACCTGGGTGATGACCTGCCCGCCAATGGCGGCTTGCACGACCGCAGCCACGTCGCCGGTGTTGAGGCCGTAGCGTCCGATCTGCGTGCGATAGGGGCGTGATGCGAATGGCGGGCTGGCCGAGCGAGCGGAAGATGCCCAGATCCTCCACGCCCGGAACCTTGGCCAGCACGCCTTCGATCTCTTCGGCCTTGGCCTCGTCGACGTGCAAATCGGGGCCGACGACCTTGACCGTGTTCTCGCCCTTCACGCCCGACATGGCCTCTTCCACGTTGTCGGAGATGACCTGGGAGAAGTTGAACACCACGCCGGGAAAAGCGTTGGCCAGATCCTTCTGGATCTCCTGGGTCATCGTCTCCTTGGTCAACCCCTGGCGCCACTCCTTGGCCGGGAGCAGCGGGGCCAGAAGCTCGATGTTGTAGAAGCCGGACACGTCGGTGCCGTCGTCGGGTCGGCCGAGCTGCGAGATCACGGTTTGCACCTCGGGCCGGCGCTGCTGCGCCTTCGTGCACGTCGCGCCCTCGTCGGTCGGGCAGCCGCGCACGATGGAGCGCATGCGGCCCACGTAGCGGGCCGACTGTTCGAGCGAGATGGAAATGGGCAAGGTCGCGCGGATCCAGAAGTTGCCCTCTTCGAGTTTGGGCATGAATTCCCGTCCCAGGAAGACCGACGCGGCCAGGGCGATCACGACCGGCACGACACCGATGAAGATGGCCAGTTTCGGCCGACGCAGCGAGAAACGCAAACACAGGGCGGTAAATCCGATTGAGGAAGCGCATGACGGCGCTTTCCTTTTCCTCGTGCTCGTCGTTGTGCATGGTCAGCGCCCGCGAGGCCAGCATGGGCGTGAAGGTGAGGGCAAGCAGGATGGCGCCGCCGATGGCGAAGGCATAGGTGTGCGCCATGGGCGACATGATGACGCCCGCCACCCCGGTCAGGGTGAAGAGCGGAATGAAGGCCACGGCGATAATCAGGGTGGACGCGAACATGGGTGGCCCGACTTCGCGCGCCGCCGCGACCACGCGTTCGAACGCGCTGCCACCCTTGCGGATGAAGTTGACGAAAATGCTCTCCATCACGATGACCGTCGAATCGACGACGATGCCGAAATCCACGGCACCCAGGGAAATCAGGTTGGCGGCGGTTCCGCTCCACACCATGCCAGAGAACGCGAAAAGCAGGGCGAGCGGAATGTTGATGGCGGTGATGAGCGCAGCACGAACGTTGCCGAGAAACAGGAAGAGCACGATGGAAACGAGAATCATGCCGACCAGGAGATTCTCCATCACCGTGTGCGTGGTCAGCTTGACCAGGTCGGCGCGGTCGTAGACGGGTTCGATGTCGATGCCCAGGCGGCAACACGCGGTTCTGGTGGATGTAGTCCACTCGATCGTGAATCCCGCGGATGGTCTTGAGCGAATCCCCACCGTAGCGCATGAGCACGATGCCCTCGACCACATCGGGCTCGTCGTCGTGCCCGACGATGCCGAGACGAGGCGCGGCGCCCACGCTGACCGCCGCCACGTCGCGAACCCGGACCGGAACGCCCTTGGCCGCGCTGACGGTGATGTCGCCGATGTCCTGCACCGAGCGGATGAGGCCGACCCCGCGCACGTCGAACGACTGATCGCCGAGGGTGATGCGCTGGCCGCCCACGTTCTGGTTGGCGTTGGCGATGGCGGTCTGAAGCTGCGACAGGGCCACGCCTCGGCCACGAAGGCGGTAGGGATCGACCTCCACGTGGTACTGCTTGGTCAGGCCGCCGAAGCCGACCACGTCGATGACCCCAGGCACCTGCCGGAATTGCTTTTCCAGAATCCAGTCCTGCACGGTCTTCAGATCGGCGAGCGAGTAACCCTTGCCCACGACCTTGTAGCGGTAGAGCTCGCCGATGGCGCTCCACGGTGACAGCTCGGGCGACACGCCCGGGGGCAAGGTCACGAAGTTGAGCTGGTTGAGCACCCGCTGCTGGGCCATGGCGTAGGACGTATCCCAGCCGAAGTAGCACTTGACGTCGGACAGGCCGAACAGCGACTGCGAGCGGATGTGCTCGAGGCCCGGCATGCCGACCAATCCGGTTTCGAGCGGAAGCGAGACATAGCGCTCGACCTCCTCGGCGCTCCAGCCCTGCGGTTGCGCGATGATTTCAATCATGGGCGCGACCGGGTTGGGATAGGCCTCGATGGCCAGCACCTTGTACGAATGGAGCCCGATCCCGATGAGCGCCAGCACCAGCACCGCCACAATCAACGGCGCGCGGACGGCGGCAGCGACCAACTTGGCAATCATGGCTAAAGCATTCCTGAAAGCAAGATGGCACCCGAGACCACCACGCGCTCGCCCGCCGAGATGCCGCGGACAACGGGCAAGAAGTCCCCGCCCAATTCCTCATTGACCGACACCGGTCGACGCTCGAAGCGCAAACGGCCATCGGGCGACTTGCCCAGATCGACGAAGACCATGGTTTGATCTCCCGAGGTGCAAGATCGCATTGCGCGGCAACGCCAGGGTCCGCTGCTGATCCACGGCCAGCGCGGACGTGGCGTACATCTCGGGCTTGAGGGCACGATCCGCGTTGTCCAGCTTGCAACGAACCTTGGCGGTTCGGGTTGCCGGATCGAGCGTGTCGGATACCCAATCCGCGACGCCTTTGAAGACCCGGCCGGGATAGGCGACGACCTTGACCAGGCACTCGGTGCCCTGCTTGACCCGGCCGAGATCCATCTCGAAAAGGTCGGCCATGACCCAAACGGTATCGAGCTCGCCGATGGTGAAGAGCTCGAGCACGGTGCCGCCGGAATACTGCCCCTGCACTTCCGCGCCCGGGTTCACGTTGCGGGCGATGACCTCGCCGCCGATGGGAGCGCGCAGGGTGTAGCTTTGACCACCGGAGCTTGCCCCGCCAGCGCGCAGAAGCTGCGCCTTCTTGCTGGCACGCTGGAGCTCAGCCTTGGCCTTGGAAAAGTTTCCTTGCGCGGCCTCCAGGTCGCGTTGCGAACCCGCGTGGACATCGAACAATTCCTTCTGCCGCTTGAAGTCCTTCTCTGCGGAAATCGAATCCGCCTGAGCCTTGGCCAGATCGGAAAATGCGCTGCCCACGTCCGGCGATTCGATGACCGCCAAGGTGTCGCCCTTCTTCACGCGCTGACCGGGCTGGGCCTCGATGCGACTCACGCGCCCCGTGACCGGGCTCATGACGTGCGCCACCTTCAGGTCGTCGAAAGTCACACGGCCGCTGGTGACCACCAGACCTCCGACCGGCTGCGGGGCCAGCGGCTCGACGATCAGCTTGGCGGCGCTTACTTGGTCCTGCCATAGCCAGATTTCGCTTGAAGGAGGATCGGCGGACTTCTTCCGAGCCGGCTGGCGTTCGCAACCTTGACCCGCGCACCCTAGCGCAGCGGCTAGACCGAGAATTTGCCAACTCTTCATGAGGCACTTCATGGGCTCAGCTCCACGCCCACCGCTTGACCGATGAGCACCACGGCCTGCCAGTAGTCCGACAAGTCGCTTTCGTAATCGAGCTTGGTGGAAATCAGGATGCGCTGAGCGTCCAGGTATTCAAGCAGGGATGCCGCGCCTTTCTGGTACTGGAGCTGTATCAGGTCGCGCGTGTGCTTGGCGTGCTCGAGAAGCTCGCGCTCGGCGCGTTCGACGCGGCTGCGCGCGGACTTGAACTGGGTGAACGCAGTCTGCACGTCGTTCAGCACCTGCGCCTCGGTCTTGGCAAGTTGGGCCTTCTGGGCAGTGAGATCGGCCTTGGACTTCACGATCTCGCCTTCGAAGCGGTTGAAGATGGGCGGGGTCAAGGTAAGGCCAAAGCTGAAGGTCGGGGGATTGATGGCGCCGGAACCGCTGCCCTGCCCGCTCACCCCCGCGGACAACCCGATGTCCGGAAATCGCAGACGCTGGCTGGACCGCACGGAGGCTTCTGCACGGTCGCGGTTAATCTTCGCGCCGGCCAGGTCGGGGCGTTGCTTGCGCGCCAGGTCCAGCAGGGAATCGACGGTGGCACCCTGGAGGGCCGGAGGCACGAGGTAGCCTGGAAGCTCAGCATCGACGTCGAACACGGGCACACGTCCGCGCGCTCCGAGCATGAACGCAAGCTGTGCTTGGGCTGTGGTGAGATCTTGCTCCGAACGCTCGACTTGCTGGTCAGCCGTGAGCTTCTCCGTCTCGACCTTGAGCACGTCGACCTCGGAAATGGCGCCGTGCTGGTAGCGCGCTCGGTTCAGGTCGGCCACACGACCAAGGGTCTCCTGCGCTTCCTTTTGCGTGGACAGAGCCTGGCGCGCGGCAACCGTCTGCAAGTAGGACTGGCGCAGTAGGCCTTCGAGAGTGCGACGTGCGTCCGCTTCGCCCTTGCGCGCGACCTCGAGCGCGAGATTGGCGGTGTTCATGCGCAGGACGCGCTTCCCGGAGATGGAATCGAAGACGGCGGATCCATCTGAAATCCCCACGCTCCAAGCCAAAGTCTGAACAGTCCTGCGTGCCATTGTCGCTCGAACAGGCGAACGACCGCCCCACCCCGCCCGAAAAGGACGGATTGGGCGCCGCGCTGGCCAGCAAAGTATCCCCGCGCGCCCCTTCCACGGCTGCCTCGGCCAGGATGAGGTCCAGCCCATGTTCGCGAAACAGGCGCAGGGCATCGGAAAGGCGCAGGTGAGAGGGTAACTCGAATTCGCCGTCGGGCTCGCGCGCCGCCGCCGAGCTCAAATTAAGAAGAATCAGAGACGCCATCAGCCAACGGCATTTTGGGCGCAAAAAGGGCTTCGCGATCGGTGATGGGATTCGTGCTGGCATGCCTGTCCTGGGCTCGTGGAGAGAACCAGCGCACTATGGCACTTATTCCCTGCGCTGTGGAGGCGCGTCCGCCGAGGACGACCGTTTGCGGTTCTGGCATGTCGCCATGCACCGCGCCTGAAAAGAACCGGCCGCAAGTCCGGTTTTGTTTCAGACGCGTCTTGGTCACACCCAAGGCGCCCGCCATAAGAAAGGCGCGAAAGAGGTCTCCCGCTTTCGCGCCTTTCATTGGTATGGAAACCCTGGGAGGGTTTCCATACCCGAGGCACCACCACCCGCCCTTCCACCCCCTCGCTGCGCTCGGCCTCGCGCGGTGGTCCGCGCCGAGCAAAGCTCGGCGGCTCCCCGCGCGAAGCTGATGAGCTCAGCCGGTTACTTCTTGGCTTCGGCCTTGATCTGCTCCACGGGAATCCGCATTCCGTAGAACGAACGGTAGACGAACACGAAGGCCACCAGAAGGAAGCCGGCCGCCAGCGCGCCCTTGAGGCCACCATTGTCCAGCTTGACCGCCAGCTCGACCGCGAGGAGGCCGAACAGGGTGGTGAACTTGATGATGGGATTCATGGCCACCGACGAAGTGTCCTTGAATGGGTCGCCGACGGTGTCGCCAACCACGCAGGCATCGTGCAAAGCGGTACCCTTTTCGTTCAGCTCGGTCTCGACCAGCTTCTTGGCGTTGTCCCAGGCTCCGCCGGCGTTGGCCATGAAGATGGCTTGGTACAGACCGAACAGCGCGATGGAGATGAGATAGCCGATGAAGAAGTACGGCTCGACGAAGGCGAAGGCCAGGGTGCTGAAGAAGACGACCAGGAAGATGTTGAACATGCCCTTCTGCGCGTAGATGGTGCAGATTTCCACGACCTTCTTGCTGTCTTCGAGCGAGGCTTTTTCCACGCCTTCCAGCTTGATGTTGGCCTTGATGAACTGGACGGCGCGGTAGGCGCCGGTGGACACGGCCTGGGTGGAAGCGCCCGAGAACCAGTAGATCACGGCGCCGCCGGTGATGAGCCCGAGCAGGAAGGGGGCATGCATGATCGACAGATTGATCACCTCCTCGGCCTGCAGGCCGTGGGTCAGCATCATGATGATGGAGAAGATCAGGGTGGTGGCGCCGACCACGGCGGTACCGATGAGCACCGGCTTGGCGGTGGCCTTGAAGGTGTTGCCCGCGCCGTCGTTTTCCTCGAGCAGACGCTTGCCGTTCTCGAAGTCAGGATCGAAGCCGAAGTCCTTCTTGATCTCTGCCTTGACGTTGGGAACGTTCTCGATGAGCGAGAGTTCGTAGACCGACTGCGCGTTGTCTGTGACGGGACCGTAGGAATCGACGGCGATGGTCACCGGGCCCATGCCGAGGAAGCCGAAGGCGACCAAGCCGAAGGCGAACACCGCCTCGGCCATCATGAGCGAGCTTAGGCCCATGGTGCTGAAGAAGTAGGCGATCGACATGAGACCGACGATGACGATGCCCATCCAGTAGGCGCTGAAGTTACCAGCGGTCAAACCGGAAAGCACGTTGAGCGAAGCCCCACCCTCGCGCGAAGCGGTCACGACCTCTTTCACGTGGCGCGATTCCGTCGACGTGAAGACCTTGATCATTTCGGGGATGAGCGCGCCGGCCAAGGTGCCGCAGGTGATGATGCAGGAAAGCTTCCACCACAGGGTGCCGTCGCCCAGATCCTTGATGAGGAAGTACGACGCGACGAAGGTCGAGATCATGGACACGATCGAGGTCACCCACACGAGCTGCGTGAGCGGCTTTTCGAAATTCATCTTGTCGGCCGTGCCAACGCTGCCCTTCACGATGGCCTCGTTGATGAGGTACGAGAATGCGGAGGCGACCACCATCACGACGCGCATGGCGAAGATCCACACCAGCAACTGGACCTGAACCTTCGGGTCGTGCACGGCGAGAAGAATGAACGAGATGAGCGCGACGCCGGTCACGCCGTAGGTTTCGAAACCGTCGGCCGAGGGACCGACCGAGTCGCCCGCGTTGTCGCCCGTGCAGTCGGCGATGACGCCGGGGTTACGCGCGTCGTCTTCCTTGATCTTGAAGACGATCTTCATGAGATCCGAACCGATGTCCGCGATCTTGGTGAAGATGCCGCCCGCGATACGCAGGGCCGCGGCGCCCAGCGATTCGCCGATGGCGAAGCCGATGAAGCACGGGCCGGCCCAGTCACCGGGGATGAAGAGCAAGATGCCGAGCATGATGAGAAGCTCGACCGAGATGAGAAGCATCCCGATGCTCATGCCGGCGCGCAGAGGAATGTTGTAGATGCCGTACGGCTTGCCCTTGAGGCTGGCGAAGGCCGTGCGCGAGTTGGCGAAGGTGTTGACCCGAATGCCGAACCACGCCACGAAGTAGCTACCGCCGACGCCGACGAGGCTGAAGGCCATGATGGCCGCCACGCGCGGGATGGGCATGTGCTGCAAGAACGGCGTAGTACACCACGACGATGATGCCGATGAAGACCCACAGCTTGAGAATGAACTTCCCCTGCGTGGACAAGTAGGTCTTGCAGGTCGCGTAGATGAGCTCGGAAACGTCCCGCATGACCTTGTGGACAGGCAGGTTCTTGAGCTGCTTGTAGATCACCAACCCGAACACCAAGCCGATGAGGCTGATGAACAGGCCAACGGTGAGCAGGGTATTCCCGGGCATGCCGAGAAACTTCACCGAGGACAGATCTGGCAGGACGAGATCGCTCTCCGACGCCAGCGCTGAGGAAGCGGACAGCAGCAAGGTCATTGCGCCGCCCAGTGCACCGAACAAGTATCGTAGCGGTTTCATGGGTCTCCTTCTGATTTGGCGCGCAACCTAGACTAGCCAGGCGGTCATCGTCAAGGATGACCGCGGCAGAGTTATCTGGTTTGGGAGGTCACAGTGGCGCCATGAGCCAAGCAGCTATTCAAATTCGCATCAAGGTCCGTCGTTGGGTCTTAACCAATTGTAATCATAAAGTATTATCCAATCGATGAAGCAACATTACGGCGTGTCAGTGGAGGCTATGCGGAAAACAGGAATGAACGCGAAGGAAACCGAGGCTGGCCCTATCGATCACCCCACGAGGCCTCGACGCGCGTTGCGCTAATCGCGCCGGATTGAAGCCAACTCCATCAGGACCCGCGGAGGATCTTTTCACCTGTCTTCAAGACGAAACGATCGAGCAACGCCACGGAGCCCCTCGCTTTCCCTCCCTTGTCCCGGCAACCATCGCCGGCCAAAGCGGACATCTTCAATCCTTTATTACCACTGACCGACTTGAGAAGGCCAGGTCGAGTGGTTGCAAACCGGAGGTGGAATCAGCCACCGAGCAGCTCGACATGGCTCGGCCCGACGAGTGCGATAGACTGCCGGCCATGCGTTATCGTTTGAGTCTAAGTTTCTTCCTCGCCCTGGCGATTCTTGCCCTCGGCTCGGGGTCCGTCGCGGCGGCCGTACCCGACATTGCCTTCGAGCAGTACCGGCTGCCGAGTGGCCTCGACGTCGTCCTGCACGTCGAGCACCGAGTACCCATCGTCCACGTCGAGGTCTGGTACAAGGTCGGCTCGAAGGACGAGGTAGCCGGCAAGACGGGATTCGCCCACCTCTTCGAGCACATGATGTTCCAGGGCACCAAGCACATTCCCGAGGACGCCTACTTCAAATACCTGTCACAGGCCGGGGCCTCGGCGCGCAACGGATCTACCAGTACCGACCGCACGAACTACTTCGAAACCCTGCCCGCCTCGCAGCTCGAGCTGGGGCTGTGGCTGGAAAGCTCGCGCATGGGGTTCCTGCTGGATCGACCCTCCTTCAAGGAAACCTTTGCCAACCAGCGCGACGTGGTCAAGAACGAGCGCCGCCAGCGGGTGGAGAATGTTCCGCTGGGTGCGGTCTCGCGCCTGGAGCTCGAGACGTTGTTCCCAATCGGCCACCCCTACCGCCACGAGGTCATCGGCTCGATGGAAGATCTCGACGCCGCTTCCGAGTCCGATCTGAAGGATTTCTACAATCGTTACTATGCGCCGGGCAACGCCGTTCTGCTCATCGCCGGCGACATTGACACCGCCATCACCAAAGGTCTGATCGAAAAATACTTCGGTCCCATCGCTGCCGGTCCGCCCATCCAACGCGTCCCTGTGCCGTCCATCCCGCCGCCGCAAGCCGAGCGCAGGCTGGCCATGGAGGCCAACATCAATCTGCCACGTGGACAGATGGTCTGGAACACCGTGCCCGTGTTCGCGCCCGGCGACGCCGAGCTTGACCTCGTCGCCAACGTGCTCGGCGAAGGGCGCAGCTCGCGCCTATACCAGCGCCTGGTCCACGATCTCAAGATCGCGCAATCGGTGTCGGCCCATCACGGCAGCCGCATGTATGGGGGCAGCTTCGAGATCGACTACAGTGCCATGCAGGGACATTCCCTGGCCGAGATCGAACGGGTTATCGACGAAGAGCTCGACAAGCTGCGCGCGCAGCCGCCCACACCCGAAGAGATCGAGCGGGCTAGAAACCAAATCAAGACCGACCTGCTTAGGAGCATGGAACCGCTCTCCGGCCTGGCCACGCGCCTCCTCTACTACGACGTGTTTGCGGGCGATCCCAGCTACCTGCGCCGGGATCTGGAACGCTATGACAGCGCGACGCCGGAGATCCTTGGTACTTGGGTCAAGAAGATCCTGGGCAAGAACGCACGCGTCGTCGTGACGGTCGAGCCCAACGCCAAGGCGCCCATCATGGGTCGGCTGACCAAGCCGCCAGCACCGGCGACAAATAGGCCATCCGCCGTCGATGGTGGGGTCGCGCAGAAGGCACCGCCGACAAAGATCGCGGCACGCACCTCGCCCGACGCCGCCTTCCGCGCCGCCCTGCCCGCGCCGGGCGAAAAGCACCCCTTCAAGGTGCCGACCGTGAAGCGACTTCGCCTCAAAAATGGCCTGCCCGTCATTCTGGCCGAATCGCACAAGCTGCCGCTGGTCAGCGTGGATCTGGTCCTGAAGACAGGCAGCAGCGCGAACCCCAAGGACAAAGCCGGCTTGGCCGCGCTGGTGGCGAACATGCTCGATGAGGGAACCAAGAAACGCACGGCGACCCAGATCGCGAACGAGATAGCGCAGCTCGGTGCTACCCTCGGCGCCCACGCCACCTGGGATGCGACCGCGGTGTCACTCTCGGTGCTGGCCGAAAATCTGGAGCGCGCACTCCCCGTATGGGCCGACGTTCTGCTCAACCCGGCCTTCAACCAGGATGACTTCGAGCGCGTCGTCGACAACCTGGTCTCCTCGCTGGCCCAGCGCAAAGACTACCCACCGGTGGTCGCCGGCCAGGTCTACGCCCGCGCCCTGTGGGGCGAAAACCATCCCTTCGGCTGGCCGGATACGGGAACGCAAGAGTCCATCAAGAAGCTCGGGCCGGCTGACGTAAAACGCTTCTACGACACCTCCTACGCACCCAACAACGCCGTACTGGTGGTGGCGGGCGACATCACGGAGAAGCAGCTGCACGCCCAGATCGAGCCCTTGCTGGCCGGTTGGAAGGCCAAGAAGATTGCGCCGCTCAAGCTGCCCAAGACCTATGCGCCGGACAAACCGCGCATCGTTCTCGTCGACAAACCGAATGCGCCGCAATCCTCGATCCGCATCGGTTTGCCCGGCATCGAGCGCAAGAATCCTGACTACTACCGCGCCCTGGTGACCAACATGATCCTGGGTGGCGGGTTTAAGCGTCTGGCCATGAACCTGCGCGAGACCAAGGGTTGGACCTACGGCGTGGGCTCGCAGTTCGAGGCCCGGCGCGCCCCTGGGCCGTGGACCGTGAGCGGCGAGTTCGTGGCCGGGCACACGGCCGACGCCGTGGAGGAGATCCTCAAGGAGATCGAAAAGCTGCGCGCGGATGACGTGACCGACAAGGAATTGGCCGAGACCAAGGACGAAATCATCGGCGGCTTTCCGGCCCGCTTCGCCACCGCGGGTCAGCTGGCCTCGCAGATGACCGCCCTGGCGGTCTACGATCTGCCGCCGGCCGAGCTCGACGGATTCGTGGCCAAGATCGCGGCGGTAAACAAGGATCAAGTACGCCAGATGGCGCGCAAGTATTTCCGCCCCGACAACCTGCTCATCGTCGTGGTCGGAGATCGCGCCAGCAACGAGTCGCCCCTGCGCAAGCTGGCCGAGGTCGAGCGCCGCGATCTCGACGGCAACATCATCGAGCAGAACAAGTGAGGTCGTTTCGCGAGCTGCGCGAAGAGCGCCTGGCTGCCGAGCGAGGCACGATCTACGCGCAGGCCGAGCTGCCCATCGCCCTGGTCTACCCGAGCCCCTACCACATCGGCATGTCCTCGCTCGGGTTTCAAACCATCTACCGCGAGCTCAATGCCTTGCCCGGCGTCGCGGCCGAGCGCGCCTTTCTGCCCGACGACGTGGTCGAGGCCCGCGCCCGGCGCGAGAGCCTGTGTACCTACGAATCCAATCGTCCCGTCGCTGATTTTTCCATCGTCGCATTTTCGCTTAGCTACGAGCTCGAGCTCGCCGGACTGGTTCACTGCCTGGATCTGGCCGGCATCCCGGCCCTGTCCGCACAGCGAGACGTGCCCGGCCGTCGCTGGCCACTCGTCGTCGTGGGCGGCCCGCTGACGTTTTCCAATCCCGTGCCCGCCGGCCCCATGGCCGACGTCATCGTGATGGGCGAAGCGGAAGAAGCCGCGGCCACGCTCGTGCAAGCCTTCCGCGACGGCCCGGACAAACGCGCGCTGCTCGAAGCCCTGGCCAAACTGCCCGGCTTCTTCATTCCGGTCATCCACGGTGAGCGTCCACCCGCCGTGCTCGCCGCCAGCAACGCCCGCTTGCCCGCGTTCTCGCAAATCGTCACGCCCAACACAGAGCTCTCCGACATGTTTCTCATCGAGGCTGCGCGCGGCTGCAGCCGCACCTGCACCTACTGCGTGATGCGCAGATCGACCAACGGTGGCATGCGCAAGGTCGAGCCCGATCAGATCCTGTCCAAGATCCCGGAACACGTCCGGCGCGTGGGACTGGTAGGCGCGGCGGTCACGGATCACCCTCGCCTGCCAGCCATTCTGCGCGCGCTCATCGACTCGGGCCGCAGCATCGGCGTGTCCAGCTTGCGCGCCGACCGGCTCAACGACGAGCTGGTTGGCTTGCTCGCGGCTGGCGGCTACCGCACGCTGACCACCGCCTCCGACGGTGCCTCCCAGCACATGCGCGACGAGATCAAGCGCGGCACCAGCGAGGAGAACCTGCGCAACGCCGCCCGCTTGTGCCGCGCGCACGGCATGACCGCGCTCAAGCTGTACATGGTGCTCGGCCTGCCCGGAGAAACCATGGCCGACATCGACGAGCTCATCCGTTTCGCCCTGGAATTGTCGGAGATCGCGCCCCGCCTGGTCATCACCATCGCTTCCTTCGTGGCCAAGCGAAACACTCCCCTCGACCGTTCGCCCTTCGAGGACATCGCCATCCTGGAATCCAAGCTCGCGCGCCTGCGCACGGCCCTGCGCGGCCGCGTGAAGCTGGTCGGGGACTCGCCCAAGTGGGCCTGGGTCGAATACCGCTTGGCCCAAGGCGGTTTCGCCGAGGGATTGGCAGCCCTGGCGGCTGCGCGCGCAGGCGGTGGCTACGCGGCGTGGAAGGCAGCGCTACGCGCCTGAGGTCAGAATCCGCGTTCCGTGATACAAAGGATGCCTCGCAATTGGAGGCTCTGATGCGCACATTGGTTCGACCGTTTGCTTTGTCGTTGAGTTTGCTCTTGGCGGGCGCGCTGGCGCCGCGCCCGGTACAGGCACAGACCGATCCAAATCAGCCGTACCAGGCGCAGCCCGGCTACCAGCAGCCCCAGCAGTACCCACCGCAGCCCGGCTATCAGCAGCCCCAGCAGTATCCGCCGCAGCCCGGCTACCAGCAGCCCCAGGGCTATCCCGATCAGCAGCAGGGCTACCCGCAGCCGCAGCCCGGCTACCAGCAGCCGCCCCAGCAATACCCGCAACAATACCCACAGCAGGGTTACCCACAGCAAGGCTACCCCCAGCAAGCCAACCCGCCGCCGCCCGGCTACTATGCGCCGCCGCCTCAGCCCGCCTACGGTCAACAGCCGACCTACGCGCCGCCGCCGGCCTACGCGCCGTCGCTCGTGCCGGCCTACCGCCGCGGATTCCTCTGGATGCCGTACATCGGCGTCAACGTCCCGGTTGGCTCCACGTCGGATTGGGACTCGACGGGACTGCGTTTGGGCGGCATTTTCGGTTTCAACGTCGGCCAGTTTCTGTCGTTCAACGGTGAGCTGACGATTGATATCCTCAATCTCAATGGAGGCTCGGGCGTGAGCGCGACGGGAGCCACTGTGGATTTCACCTTCAGCCCGTTTTTTCACTTCAACGTCCCCGGGCTCGAATTCGTCGTGGGTCCGAAGCTTGGGTTCTTCGGCATGTCCTCGACCTACAGCCAAAGCGGATATCAGGATTCGACTTATAGCGGGAGCGGACTGGCCTA
Source organism: uncultured delta proteobacterium (assembly GCA_963723955.1). Taxonomy (GTDB): domain Bacteria; phylum Myxococcota_A; class Polyangia; order Fen-1088; family Fen-1088; genus Fen-1118. The sequence goes on along the minus strand of CAVRSU010000008.1, from coordinate 47,618 downwards.
CGGATTCAACGCCGGCGTTTTCATTCCGCTCGGCCGCATCGCCATCGGCGGCCTCATCAACTTTACCGGTCGCAGCTACTCGAGCTATTGCGCGAGCGACTACACCACGAACTACGACCAGGTTTGCGGCGACGCCTCCGGTGGTCCGGACGACAAGTTCTTCGGCTTCTCCGCCGCCTTGATGTACTAGTTTTCCCGGAGCAGCGGCGCGCGCGGCTGCTGTGCTTTTCACGCTGCCTGTGGTGAACTGGACGAACGATGCGGCGGACGCTGCACCAGATCAAGGCGGTCCTCGACGGCTCCCTGCCCTCGGGCGAGATGGCGGCGATCATCTCGCGCCGAGCGCGCGCCGGCGTCTATTTCTCCCGCCTGGCGGTGCGCATCGTCAAGCAGTGGGTGCGTGATCGCTGCCCGCAGCAAGCCGCAGCCCTGACCTACCAGACCACGCTGTCGCTGGTGCCGCTTCTGGCCCTGGTGTTCGCGGGCCTGCGCCTAACCCACAGCCTGGACGTGCAGTCGCGCCTGGTGGACTTCATCTCGTCCCAGATCTTTCCCGACCTCGACAGCGTGGTCGACCACCTGCAAACCTTTTCGGACAAAGTCGCGACGGGCGCGGCGGGCGGCGTGGGCCTGGCCTTTACCCTGGGCACCTGCTTCTACCTTTTCTACACCATCGAGGGCACCTTCAACGCCATCTGGCGCGTGGCCACGCAGCGCACGCTGGTGCGCAAGTTCATGATCTTCTACCCCATCGCCACGCTCGTCCCGGTATTGGCGGGGGCCTATCTCTATTGGTCGGGCAAGCTCATCGGCAGCCGCCCCGCCGCACGCTTCTTCGGTCCGCTGCTCATCCAGTTTCTCGGGCTCTTTCTCATCAACTGGCTGGTGCCCAACATCCGCGTGCGCTGGTTCGCAGCGCTGGTCGGCGCGCTCACAACCGGCTTTGCCCTCGAGGGCCTGAAGTGGGCCTTCGTCCATTTCGCCAAGCGCGCGTTGCTGGCGAGCTACGGCGGCGTTTACGGTCCGCTCGCCCTCATCCCCATGCTGCTGCTGTGGATCTACATCTCGTGGTGGCTGGTCCTGATGGGCGCCGAAATCGCCCATTCTATCCAGAATCTTCGGCTGCTCGAAGCCGAGGAGCGCCGCCGCAGCGAGGATGAACCCATCAATGGATTGGTCGCCGCGCAGCTGCTTGCCATGGTGGCGGCTAACTTCGAGATCGGCGGGCGCGGCGTCGACCGCGCCACGCTCGGCCGCGAGCTCGGACTCTCCATCGACATCATCGATCGCATTGCCGCCAGGTTGCGGGCCAAGGGTCTCCTGGCCCAGGTGGCCGGCGACCGGGAAGGCTTCATCCCCGGCCGCCCCGCCAGCCGCATTCCGCTCTACGAAGTGCTCGCCGCCTTTCGCTCGACCGACCTGCAAGCCGCCCAGGGCGCCGTCTCTCCGGAGCTTCAGACTTTGATCCACGACCTGGAAGAATCGCGCCAGGCCCGCATCCGTGGCACCACCATCGCCGATCTGATGCCAAGATAGCGTCGGCCCGCTCGATGGTGGCCAGCCAAACCTTGATGGCCCCAGGTTGCCGCAGCGCCGGTAGACCTCGCCAAGAGACGGGCCCCGTTCGCCGGTTGCGGCGCGCCTGGTGCGACTTCGCCGCAGTGCTCGGGCCTTGCCAATGTAAACTCCGAATGCGCCACCATGAGAAACTGGCCCACCACCCTGTCGACTTGCCCAAACCGTGGGGCCCGGGAGTTATGAATGAAGATGCCAGAGGTATTTCCCCGATGAAAACAAGCAGTGCTCGAACAGGCTTTCGTCTTGCCGCGCCGATTGTCATGGCCATGTTTTCGTTTGCATGTGCCGGTCCCGCACCTGCCAGAGGCAACGGGGGAGCCGGTGGCAGCGCTGGCAGCGGCAGCGGCGGGGCCGCGGGCTCAGGCAGATCATCGGGCTCGGGTGGCGCAGTCAATGCCGGTGGGTCTGCCGGATCGAGCGGGGGTGGCTCAAGCAGCAGCGGTGGCTCCAAGGCCACAGGCGGTAGCGCGAGCAACGGCGGTGCAGGTGGCAGCAGCAGCGGTGGCGCGGGCACCGGTGGCTCTGCAGGCAAGGGCGGCACAAGCGGGGCCGGCGGCACCGGCGACGGCGGATCCGCTGGCGCTGCGTCCGGCGGAGGCAACACCGGCAGCGGTGGAATCAGCGCGCAGGGCGGCGTATCCAGCAGCGGTGGCACGAGTGGAACCGGTGGCACCACGGTGAGCTACTCGCTGCCGCCGCCTGACCAGTGCCACGATGTCGACCAACAGCCGTGGTCAAACGATCCCACCACTGGCTGCGTGGACGGGAATGCCGCCAGCAAGTGCGGCGGCAAGTGCCAGACCGCCAGTGTTTGTGAAAGCCCGACGGCCAAGCCAGGCGCCGATAGGGAGTACATGTGCCCGCGCAACCTCCTCTTCAGTCCAGAGTTCGAACAGGCCGCGAAGGACGACGGGATGGATGGGTTCCACTACGCGGTGGTGGGCCACGACCCGGACAAGGGAGGCATCGACGGAGACGCACACAGCTGCTGCCAGTGCTACCAGCTGGTCTACGCCTACCCAAGTCCCAGCAATGATCGGCAGGTCCAGGTCAATCCCGACAATCCCAATCCTCCTGCCTCGGCCATCCCGCTACCACCTCCACTCATTGTGCAGTCCTTCAACACCGCGGCCACAGTGACAACCTTCGACGTCTACATGCCCGCCGGTGGCATGGGCGCCCAGAACGGATGCTTCCTCATGCCCAACAGTGGCACGGATGCCGCCGCACGAAAGTATATGTACACCAACTACCCGCTCAATGGTCAACCTGGAAACGGCGGCGTGAAACCAGCCTCTTTGCAGGAGTGGGCAGCGGACTGCAAGACCACGGACAAGAACTGGGTCACCCAGGCAACGATCTCCTCCTCGGCCTGCATCAAGGACTTCACTGATGCGTGCAACCTGATCACGTCGGCCGTCCCAGGGCTGAGCAATGTCGGCCGCGCAGGATGCATCAAGGCGAACACCATCGACACCTTCTATCATCTGAATTGGTCGGTCTACGCCATGAAGGTCGAATGCCCAGAGCATCTCACGCAGGTGACCGGTTGCCGGCTGGCTCCGCAGGGATTGAAAGCGGTGAAGAAGGACGTGAAGACGGCGGCTCAAGCGGCGGCGGATTCGGACTTCTGGAAGAAGACCGCCAACACCAGCAATCTGTACGAGACCACGACCATGGAGGACTGTTGCCGTCCGACTTGCGCGTCCTACAGCCAGATTTCCAGCTTCGGACTGACGACGGATCCGCAGTACCGATCCTTCTACAACTGCGACATCAACGGCGTGCCCTGGACGCAGTAGCGAGCTAGCGAGCGCGTGCGGAGCCTGGCGGCTTCGCCGCCAGCGTAGCCACGCGGGAAGGTTTGGAAACCCTCCCAGGGTTTCCATCACAATCGACTAGCCCGCCACCATCCTGTGCGCCAATACCAGGTTGCTTGGGGGTGCACCCGGTCGGCCACGCGATCTTCGTGAATAGTGCGGGCTAGTTCGTCTGGGTCAGCAGACCCAGCTTCCAGGGAAGCAAGGTCGCGCTGGCGGTCGAATAGGGATCCCTGCCCTGGAAGAAGTAGCGAAGGTTGCACGGGCTGATGGTCATGGTCTCATCGTCGCCGCTGCGGACGATCTCGCCGCTGCTGATGTCGGTCGTCCATTTGCTTCCCGTGAGGGTCACGTTGCTGGCCCCGGCAAAGGGATTGGCTTCGGTGTCGGCCAGCGCGGTCCACGAACCGTCGAGAGCGGTCGCGGTCCAGGACCGCATGTAGCGACCTTTGCTGCCAATGGCCTCGGCGATCAGCAGGTACTTGCCCGTGCCGCCAACCTTGTACACGCGACTGGAGGCGTAGAGGCTGTTCGCACCCGACCCCTGCATGACGACGACCGGCGTCCCGAAGCCATTCGGGAAATTGCCGACCGGCGTCTGGCTGCGGAACAGGTAGTTGTTCTGGTTGGTGAAGAACAGGTGGCAGTTCGTGGTGTCGCAAACCACCCAGAAATCGGTCCAACCGATGCCACCCGATCCCGCGTTCTGCGTGACGATGCTGGGGGTGCTGGAGAAGAAGGCGGTGGGCTTGGTCCATGTCCCGGGTTGGGTCGGATCCGTGGCGGTCGAGTAGCTGGGGCCGCTGGATTGCGTGATGAGGTACCACTTCTTCTGCGCCGACAAATAGAAGAGCTGGGGCGCGTAGCGCGAGCCGGTGAAGCCCGCGGTGTAGTCCATATAGTAGGTCGTGGCCGAACCCGACGTCGCGAAGTCCGCGAAGCTGGTGTAGGTCATGTTCATGCTACCCGAGGTGTTTGCGACCACGGTCGCGTAAAGGTTGTATTTGCCGTTGTAGAACACGAGCGAGGGATCCTTGATCGCCGCCAGCACGTGGCTGCTGCCATCGGATACCGGGTCCATCAGATAGTTGCCGGTGGACCAGGAGAAGCTCGTGGGCACGGAGGTAGACGCGCAGGTCGTTGCGCCACCCATGCCGGTTGCACCCCCGCTGCCAGTCGTGCCACCCGGGGTGGTCGTCCCCCCCGTTGTCGTGGTGCCGCCCGAAGAGGTCGTGCCACCCGATGCAGACGTGTCACCGCCGGTGCTACCAGCGGAACTCCCGGTTCCGCCTTGACCGTTTGTTCCTCCTATCGCACCGCCAACGCCACGCGTGCTCCCGCCTTGGCCGCTCGTGCCGCCCGTGGGATCGCCGCCACCGCCCGGGGGATCGGCATCCGTCGTCTCGCCGCGCGAGCGAGGAGCAGGGCGACAAGCAATCAGCAAGGCTATCGCCACCGCCGCCAGGCAGCCGAAGGATTTCTCAGCGCGCATAGGGTCTCCTCATGAACAAGATCTCGAGCGCCCCCGATGCCCCGACATCATTCCTGACAAGCAGGCACTGCCACAACCGGAACGGGCATGTTTAGCACGCCCGCTCTCAATGTCACAAACCACCACGCACCCCGAACCCAGGGCGCGAAAGGCTAGTCGACCTTGGCGCATATCGTCGACGATTCTATCCCGGTGCGAGCCGACGCACATCCAGCGTAGCGAACTCGACAAGTGCTTGAATATGATCTTTTATGCTGCTGAGCGACCGACGACAGCGGCACTTCGGAGCGGATGCAGTAGACTCTTCCTCAGGAAACATTGCGATGTTCATCAAGTACTTGACCATGGTGATCGCCCTCGCGGCAATCGGGTGCAGCAATAGCTCGGAGGTCGTGGGCGCGGGCGGAGACAATGGCAACGCCGTGGGGGGTGGCGTCATCATCCCCATCGGCGGGAGCGGTGGCAACGCCGGAATCATTGGAACGTCCGTGGGGCAGTCGGGTGAGCTCACCATCGTGGTCCGCGATTTCAAGTTCTATAACGCCAGCGATTCCTCCACGGATCCTGATTTCGAAAATGTTCCCAAGACCGATCAAAACGGGAACCCAAGCACGACCTACGTGGGGGACTGGAACGACTTGAACATCGTGACCGACACGCTCGGCAAGGACCACAAGCCGGTCTACAAGAACACGTCGGGCACCACCCTCACCACCCACGGCAAAGCGGCCTTCGACAAGTGGTACAACACCGTCGACGGCACCAACATCATGCAAGCGATCCCGATGACCCTCACCGCGAATGCCGATGGCACCTATTCGTACGACAGTCTGTCAGCCGGCCCGCCCCTCAGCCCCGGTGGAGGCTTCTTTCCCATTGATGACGGGACCCAGTACGCGACGAAATTCGGCAACCAGGGCAAGGATCACAACTTCTCGTTCACCGTCGAGATCCACACCGTGTTCACCTACAACGGCGGCGAAACCTTCCACTTCAGCGGCGACGATGACGTGTTTGTCTACATCGACAACAAGCGGGTCATCAACCTCGGCGGCATCCATTCCAGGGAGCAGGCTGACGTATCCATCGACTCGCTCAGCCTCACCAAAGGTCAAACCTATCCGCTCGATTTCTTCTCGGCCGAGCGCCACGTAACCCAGTCCAATTTGCTGATCACCACCACGCTTGGGGCTCACGACCAACACCGACATTCCGATTCAGTAGAGCCAGCGCAACATTCACATCGTGCGCACGTCGACCCAGCTCATGCCGGCCCGGCGCGCGGCCTCCATGCCAAGATCCGTGTCCTCGTAGACCGTGCATTCCACCGGTGCAACGCCCAGCCGCCGGGCAGCCTCTAGAAACACGTCGGGCTCGGGCTTGTGCCGGGTGGTGTCCTCGGCGGCCACCAGCACAGGAAACCAGTCCAGAACTCCGATCTGGCGCAAGGTCAGCTCGACCATGTACCGGTGTCCACCCGAGGCCACGGCCATGGGCATCGTCCCCCGAGCGCGGCGGGCCACCTCGACCACCTTCTCGATGGGGCGAATCTGGTCAAGCTTTTCCATGAACGCCGCTTCCTTCTGCCGAGTCAGGTCGTCAATGTCCGGGACTTTCCCGGACTCGGAAAAGAGCCGCGCCAGAATCTTGGCCGTCGGCATACCACCCATGGAGTAGAAGCGAGCTTCAGGAAACGCGATGCCGTGCGGACGCAAGATCTCGATCCAGGCACGGTAGTGTGCGGGCATGGTGTCGGCCAGGGTTCCGTCGCAGTCGAAGATGAGGGCGCTCACGGCGCTTGTTCATAGCAAAGCCGCACGCGCTATGCGCGATCGATCTGCGGACCGGGATCGCGGGTGCGGCGCACGAACATGAAACCAGCCCCTGCGGCCCCGCCCGAGAGGAGGATGAGCACGAGCCACCCGGCGCCCCGGTGTTGCCGGGTGTCGTAGAACCAGTGATCGACGCGAGCGCGATCGTAGTTGTTCTTGATATCGAGGGCAAGGCGGGTGTGTCGCCGCCAGGGGGCATCCTTGGCGGCCTGCTGCCAGCTGTCGTCGAACGGCACGTGGCGCAGCAGCCAGAAATGCCCGAGAATCGGCTGCAGCGGCGCCAGCCACACGGTCGGGTAAACATCCTCGAAGCAACCTTCGCAGAAGCCGCCCTTGTCGGCGGTCAATGAGGCGCTGCGGTTGGCCTGGCCGAGCCATTGCGTGCGCACGTCGAGAGCGATGCGCAGGAAGTGATCCCAGTAGAAGGCACTGCCCAGGATCTGCACGCACAGCCCCACCACCAGCAGCCCCGCCGCCAGCGAGCGGCCGGGCCAGCGCGCGACCGACAAGAATGAAATAGCGGGCAAGAGCAAAACCGGCACCGCGAACACTACGTAGCGCGGTCCCCAGGACCAGTCCCCTGGCCAGGCCGGGAAGCGCAGATAGACGGACATGACCGGTAGGATGGTGGCCAACATGGCCAGCACGGTCACGCGATGGCTGCGCCAGAAGCGCGGCAAACCCAAGACCGCAAGCACGAGCGGCGGGGTGTAGAGGAAGATGCTCTTGCCGGGCGAAAACAAAAATCCCCAGGTGCTGAGCAAGACATTCTCGACCATCACGCCGGCCACGTTGGTGTATCCGGTCTTGGTGATGCTGCCGAAGCGAATGAAGTTGTAGAGCAGCAGCATGATCGCGCCGGGCAGAAAGCCCACCGCCACGAACCCCAGCGCGCGCACGAGCTGCCGCCAGGCCTTGCGGTGCTCGAAGGCCACAACCAGCAACGCGCCCGGCATGGAGAGCGCGTAGATGTACTTGGTGTTGAGCAGCATGCCGGCCCACAGCCCGGCGGCTAAAGCGGTTCGCCGATCGAGCCGCCGTGCAAGCTGTGAGAGCTCGAGAAAGAAGCCGGTGAAGCAGACGATCTGGACGATTTCGGTGAAAGGCGAGCGCGCGTAGATCCACACCATGCTGCCGAGAGCGAGCATGATGGCCGAAAAGCGGGCGATCTTGGGCGAGGCCCCGTGCCGAAGACAAAGCAGGAAGAACAGCCAGGCTGTCAGCGCCCCGAGCAACCCGCCGGCGAGATGGCAGGAGAAGACGTCGACAATGTGGGCCACATCAGGTCCCATCCTGAAGCTCTGAAGCACGGCGCGCACGGCGACGCCGGGCACGTGCAGCAGCGAGGGCAGCCACGGGTGCGGCCCGTAGAACTTGCCGCCGCGGCCAGGCTCCGCGTCGGAGGGCCAGCGCGTGGGAATCGAAACACCACGCCCCTGCACCATGGCCACTGCCACTTCGTAGACCGGCCGCGCGTCGCCCCAGGGCACCTCCCGGCTCATGGTCGCGAAATAGAGGCAGGCCACGGCCGCGAACAGGTAGAGCCCGGGGCCACGACGAGACACCCAGCCGGCCATAAGACGGAGCTGATTCGCGAGACGACTCATGTTCCCGGCACTCCCATCGGTGTCAGGCGACCGAAGCCGGCACTGCCCCACGAAGGCCTCTTGCACGTTCCGTCCCGCCGGTAGAGCACGTAGGCCCCCTCCTTGGAAAGACTGTGATAGCGAGCATCGTCCATGCCTTGGCCAGGCCCCATGACAACGTAGTTGGCCGCATCGAAATCGTTTCTGCTTCCGGTCCACAGGATGGGCACGGGTCGGTGCAGATAGGAATATCCGCCGGTCCAGTAGGGATTCATGGTAGGCGCCGCGAGTCCGCAAATGTCCGCATGGGTTCCTGCCTGCTCGAAGAGGCGATTTCTCTCATCGAAGGCTCGCCAGACCAAGCTCGAAGTTGGGCCACCGTAGCCGTAGGCGTCCATCGCTTGACCGATGTCGGCGAAGGTCACGTAGCGTGCGCGCAGGGCAAAAGCGCCGAGCAGCACCACCGCCAGCCCGGCTGTGGCGGCATTTCGCCGCTCGCGCGAGAAGGGAAGCTCGGACAGAAGCGCGGCCAGCCCGACCGCCGCGCAGAGAAGAAACAAAGGCAGCACTGGATAGAGAAAACGCAATTCCTTGTGGGCAATGGCCGTGTGCACGCAGAGAAAAAGCAGCGCGGGCAGAGCGACTGGCCAGGTTCGTCGCAGCCCAGCGACGAACCCCACGACCAAGATCAACAGCGCGGGGCCGTTCGACGATAGGAGAACGCGCGCGTAAAAACCCCGCTTGGCAACCCCCCACTGGTTGGCGCCGCCTTCCATCAGGTTGAAGCGCAAATAGACGGTCAGGGATTGAAACGGCCGGCCCCAGGTCACCCAGTCGAGCAGCCCGCCAAGCAGCAGGACCAGGGCGATTCCAGCGGCGACCCACGCAGCGGCGCGCAGGCTTCGCCTGGCCGCGACGATGATCAAGATCAGCGGAAGCAAGATCCCATTCTGGTAGCGCAAGAGGGTGGCCAGCCCGAGCAAGGCGCCCGCGCCGAAGAGCCTGCCGTTCCCCCGCCCGCCCCCCACCTGAAGAACCGCATACACAGCGGCTTTGCCGGCCCGGCCCATCCCCCATGGCCACAGCAGCCACAAGCCCCAGGCCAGAAACGGCGCGCTCGCCACCTCGGCCATGGCGCGGCTGTCGTAGATCAGGCACGCCGGGAAAAAGCTGGCGACCATGCCTAGCAAGACGAGCGCGAAGACGCCGCCCCAGGCCTCCGCCATGCGCAGCATGGGATAGAAGGTGACGACAGCCAAGGCGGCAAAAAGCAGCTTCACCCCGATGACCAGACCCGCACCGCTTTTGACCCCGAGAAACGCAAGCAGCTTCATCGCGCCGCCGATGAGGCCAGGCAGAAGCCAAGAGCGTGCGCCGGCTCTGAATTCCCAGGGCACGAGACCGTAGCCAAAGACCAGGCGATGACCTTGTTCCAAAGTTTGGAAGATTTCGTCGGCCCAAATCATGCCTTGGTCATGAATCGCCCCGTACGCGCGTGGCAGCAGGATCGCCGCGCACAGGCCGAACCACAGCCACGCGCGCGGGTTTGAAAGTGCGGGACGCTTCACCGGGGGCAAGAATGCCTGCTCGCTCTGCCCCGGTCTATAGACATGGGAACCCTGGGAGGGTTCCCAAACCCTCCCACGCTCTGGCTCCGCCGGGCAAAGCCCGGCTTCGCCAACGCGATCATGGGAACCCTGACCTGAAAACGCCTCGCCCCGCACAGCGGGGAGAGGTCGCCGAGCGCAGCGAGGCGGGTGGGGCTGCTACGTTTCATGCCTGAAGGATCTGGGCCTTCGGCCCGGCGGCGGCCATGGAAGGGTTTCTAGGCGTCCACAACGGGCGAATGCACGACCGACAGGACGGACACGCGAGCAAACGATTCGGCGAGCGACCGATTGTCGGCGGTTCCGAGCAGGGCCGGCAGGGCCTCGGCGGACACGGGCATGGGCACGCGCAGCTTGGCCTTGAAGCGTGACACACGTTCCGCGCTCTCCTTGATGCGTGCGCGCACCTCGGCTCTTGCCTCGCCAGCCTTGACCAGCGCCTCGAAGGCACGCACCTGGCGATCGCTGGGTTCGCGAACCAGGAAGTGGTCAACACCGGCAAGCAGGCTCTCGACCACCAGATCTTCGACGGAGAAGTTGTCGGCCACCGCGCGCATGCCCAGGTCGTCGCTAACCAGCATGCCGGTGAATCCGAGCTCGCCGCGCAGGATGTCGCGGGCAATCCGGCGCGAAAGCGTAGCCGGCACCTTGTCGTCCCAAGCCGGATAGAGGACGTGTGCGGTCATCAGTGCCTCGATGCCGGCGCGGGCGGCGGCGGCGAAAGGTGCCAATTCCACGGCGCGCAGGCGCTCATCGTTATGGCCCACGCGCGGAAGCTCGATGTGGGAATCGGTCTGGGTGTCGCCGTGACCGGGAAAGTGCTTGCCGCAGCCAAGCAGACCGGCGTCACGCAGCCCTCGCCAGAAAGCCAGCGCGTGATCCGTGACCGTCTCCACCCTGCTGCCGAAGGCGCGGTTGCCGATGACTGGGTTTCTGGGGTTGGTGTGCACGTCCAGTACCGGCGCGAAATTCCACCCGATACCGAGGGCGGCTAGCTCGCCGCCCAGGGCTCGGCCCACCGCCCGTGTGCGCTGAACGTCCCCCGCAGCGCCCACCGACCCCATGTCCGGCCACGCCGTGAGCGGACTGCGCAGGCGCTGCACGAGACCTCCCTCTTGGTCGACGGAAACGACCAAGGGCGCGGCGGCCGGACCAGCCTGACGCAAGGCCGCCACCAAGGCCGCGACCTGGGCGGGACTCTCGATATTGGGCCGAAACAGCATCACCCCGCCGACCTCGGAACGAGCAATGCGATCCAGTAGCTCAGCCGGCGGGGTCAGCCCATCGAAACCCACGGACAGAAGCTGGCCGCAGGCACGTCGAAGCTGAAATTGCGTCACGCCACCAAATGTACCCTATGTCGGGCGAACGAAAAGGGTTTGGCGAAAAAATTCACCGCAGGTGGGGTGAAGTCCGCGAATTCACTTCGCGGACGAGAAGAGGGCAACTGCCTCCCCTTGAAAACCTTCTAGAAATGCATACCACCGTCGGGCGCGGATCTCCTTGGGGGAAAGGCCCAGAAACTTCAGTTTTCTGAGGGAATCGGGCTAGAAGGATCGGCATTCAGCCTCCCAGGCAGGTGAGACCCGCGTGCGAACCACGCCGGACCAAATCGCTGACCGAGCTCGTAGGGGTTTCCGCCGCAGCGGGCTCTTGCTATAAGGTCCCCTGCTTTGTGCATCCCACGAAAAATCGAGGTTAACCGAATGTCCCCAAAGGCATGCAGTTTGCGTTTCCGTCTGGCGATTGGCCTGCCTATTGCCCTGGCCCTGGCTGGTGCGTCGCCGGCCTGGGCGCAGATGGGCGGCATGAGCCCAGGCATGGGCCCAGGCATGGGCAAGCCCGGCGGCATGTCGCCGCACGAGGAAAAGGAAGAGGGCCCGGCCGAGGTCGCCCCGGATGCAGAGGAGAAAGCCCCGGCCAGCAAGGAAAGCGACGCCAGCTACCTCGAACAGGCCCGTCGGCGAACCAAGGTCGTCGAATTCGACGGGTATCTCAGGATGCGCACCGACTACCTCTACAAGATGAACATGGGCCAGGGGTACAACAACGGTGGTCCAGTCCCCGCCCTCCCCCCCTTCCCGGTTCCCGCCGAATGCCTTCCCAATGGGGGGGTTGGGAATAGTGTAGGCGTTTCGTCCGGAGCCATTACCGGCGCTTGCGATAACGGCCTGGGCAGCGGCAACATGCGCCTGCGCGTCGAGCCCACCATCAATATTTCCGACCAGGTCCGCGTGCGCAGCCAGTTCGACATCTTCGACAACTTGATCCTGGGCTCGACCCCCGATTCGCTCTTAAATCCGTACGTTCCCAACCAGACCACCGGCGTCGGGCAAACCACCGCGGCTGCGCCCACCGACGTCCTGTCGAACACGCAAAATAGCTACGTCGGCAGCATTCTGGCCAAGCGCGCCTGGGGCGAGATCGACACCGAGTATGGCTCACTACGATTCGGCCGCATGCCCTGGCACTTCGGGCGCGGCATGTACTTCAATCGCGGGGATTGTGCGGACTGCGACGGCGGCACGACCGTGGATCGCATCATGGTGCTCACGACCATTTATGGACATCAACTTGCCCTCGCCTCTGACTTCGGGGCCCAGGGGTATAACATCGGGTACACCGACCTCGGCCAAAATAACACGGGCGGATTTCCCCTGGACCTCTCCCAGAAAGACGACGTCACCCAATACATGATCGCCCTCACGAAAATCGACGACGACAAGACCTGGCGCGAGCGCATCGCGGCCGGCGACGTGATGGTCAACTACGGCGCCCAGCTCGTCTATCGCAGCCAGGACTACGCGACCTTCAACATCACGCCATACCAAAATTCCCCCTATGGCGCCAGCGCTCAAACTGCCGGATATCCGCTGACGAGCAACGACTTCGGGAGCTCCATCACCACCAATGTCAACGCCCTCCTTTTCATTCCCAGCCTGTGGTTCAAACTGGGGTGGAAAGCCCTCACGGTGGAATTCGAGGGCGACGCGCTCATCGGCAAGATGGGCAATGCTGGTCCGCTACGCCTAGGAACCAGCATAAATGATGAAGGCCTCACCATCCTGCAGGCCGGCTTTGTTTTGGCAAGCCAGCTCAAGCTCTATAACGACTCCCTCTTCATCGGCTTCGAAACTGGCGGCGCCACCGGCGACCAGGCCGAGCTGGCCTACGGCACCAATCCGTTTTCCCCTAGCACTCCTGCCCTCTACTATCCCTACCTCAACTACCGATGGAAGTTTGTTCCCCAGCCCGCTGGCGACCGCAACCTGAACGACTTCCACTTCTCGCCCGAGTACCACGTGGACGAGATCCTCTTCCGCCGCATTCTCGGCACAGTCACCAACGCGATCTATTTCAAACCAAGCATCGCCTACTGGCTGGATCTGGATTCACGACAAGAAAACGATGTCGGCATCTCGGGTTCGCTCATCTACAGCATCGCGCCCGTGCCTGTGTCCACGCCGGGAAACTCGATAAACTATGGTGTCGAGCTCGATCTCGGGCTCCACTACCGTAACAAGCGCGAAAATATCTACGCGGGAGCTACCTGGGGCATCTTCTGGCCAATGGCCGCCCTCAGCCGGCCATTGAACAGTGTGGACGCCGGCAGCTCCCTGTGGAACTCACCCGAGGACACGAGCGCATCCCAGGTCATCCGGACCTTCGTCGGGATCAAGTTCTAGTCGCGGGGGCCCTCACCTCGTATTACTTCTTTCTGGGCGCGGCCGACTCTAGCGACTTGATGCGCTCCTGGGCGTCTTGCTCGGAGGAGGGGTCGTGTTTGTCGTTCGTGGCCAGGTACTTCTTGAACGCGGCCAGGGCCTCGTCGTAGCGGCGATCCTGCGAGTACAGCAGGCCGAGGTCGTAGTACGCGCCTGATAGCAGCGGGTCGTACTTGACCGCCTCTTGATATTCGGGAATGGCGTCGTCGATGCGCTTCTGCTGCCGGTAGACCACCGCCAGGTTGAAGTGGGTCTGGCCGTTCTTGGGATCGATGTCGAGCGCCTTCTTGAAGGCCCTGGCCGCCCCTTCTTTGTCCGAGGTCTTGGACAGGGCGACGCCGAGATTCGACCAGCCGAGTGCCTCGGTCGGTTTCAGCTCGGTGGCCTTGCGCAGGTTGGTGATGGCCTTGGGGTAGTCGCCCTGTTGCCGGTAGGCCATGCCCAGGGTGACGCGCGCCTCGTAGTCGTCATCGGCCAGCGACACCGCGGTCTCCAGCTCCTTGATGCCTTCGTCGATGCGCTTCATGCGAACGTAGAGCGCGCCCAGGTTGGCGTGGCTAGCGGCATCCTTGGGCTGCAGCGTGGTGACCTTCTGGTAGGCCTGCACGGCGTTGTTGTAGTCGCCCTCGGCCGCGATAGAGGTTGCCCAGGGAAAACCAGGCCGCTGCGTAGTCCTTGCGGGCCGCGATGGCCTTCTTCATTTCGGCGATGGCCTCGGCTGTCTTGCCCTGCCGTTTCAGGATCAGTCCCTGGTTGTAGTAGACCGCCGCATCGTCCGCCGCCGCCGAACCAGCCACGGCCAGCGCCAGAACGAACACCCCGGATTGCAACCATGCGTGTTTCATGGTTTGCAAGCTTCAACCCGATAAGGGTTTCAGTCAACCGTCGAGGAATGCCCGCCTGCGCGGCAGGGCCGCGCTACCACTCGACGTGAACGCCTGCGGAAGGTAGCACGAGACGGTAGTAGTTCTGGTAGATCGAGCCATCGGGCTCGCGTTTCACGTCGAACACCTCGCGGCTGAGCGTCGCGTTGACCAATTCCAGGTACGCCTCCATCACGAACTTGTCGAAGATGAAGCGCTTGTCGCAGCGAAGATCGAGCTGCGGGAAGGCTGGCAAGTGGATGTAATAGTCGACGTCGCCAGTCTTGTTGTCGTACAGGGGATACGGCCTGCCGCTGTTGTAGTGGAAGCGCGCCGAGGTCGAGTAGTTGCGCGGCCAGCGATAGCCAACCACGAGATTGAGAATGTGTCGCTCGTCCCAATCCGACGGCACGATGATACCGTCCACCACGCGCAGCGAGCGCGACAGCGTGTAGGCCAGCCAGCCATAGAGTTTGTGCTTCATGGGCCGGCGGATCATGACCTCGAGACCGTAGCTCTCGCCTTCGCGCATTTCGAGCAGATCGCTGGCCTCGGGATCCGGGATAAGGGTGTTCTTCAGATCCGAAAGATGAAGACGCTGATAGAAGATCGATGTGTCGAGGTTGAGATCCAGGCCCAGGCGATCCTCCAGCGCAGACTCCACGCCGAACGACACCTGCCGCGAGCGCTGCAAGCCATAGGTGGCCAGGCCGAAGGATTCGAAACCAGGCACGCCCACAGGCAAGCTGGGCATCTGCGAGAACTCCCCGGCCGCAGCCTTGAGCCAATCGTGCGCGCCCACGCGCAGGCGAACCGAGATGCGCGGGCTGGCCGCGAATTGCTCGGTTCCTTGCTCGAAATAGCCGTCGTAGCGGAAACCCGGCGCGATGATCAGTCGGTCGCCAGCGTGAAGCGTGACCCCGGTGTAGGCCCCGACCGACAGAATGTCGCGGTTGTGGAACAGGTCCGTCTCGTAGTTTGCGGCCAAGAAACCGCCTGAGAGTGCAACCAGGGAGGTGGGCCGTGCACGCTGAATCTCGGCGTCGGTCCCCACTTCGAAGTCGAGCCAGCGCCAGATCGACCAGCGCTCCGTGATCCGCGGAGCCAGAGTGTACATGCGACTGCCCACGGGCAGCGAGAAGAGCGACGTCAGACTGACCGTGGAATCGTCCAATCCGCCCACGACCGCGACGGTGAACCGGCCGTTGGCCACGGCACCATCCCAGCGCAGTTGTGCCCGGTGAAACATCAACTTGGCCAGACCAGGCGCGATGGACTGAGGCTCGCCCACGAAGCCGTAGTCGGTTTTGTCTGGATTTTTCTGATCGAGGTTGTCGCCTGAGCCGAAGGCAAAAAGAGTCAAGGTGCCAGGCCCCAGCGTGTGCTGGACACGAACTTGGTAGTCCCAGTAGTCGAGCGAATAGGCGCTGGAAAATGCCGAAAGGATGAGCCCGGTGTAGGAATAGCGGCCGGCCACCGCCACCGTGCCCTTGCCGTCGTCAAAAGGCGACGCCGCGATGCCGCCAGCGTCGAAAAGTCGGACGTCGGCCGACACGTGCAGGCGATCGGTCGGAGGGGTAGCGGTGTTGGCCGCGACGATTCCAGACACGTAGCGCCCGTATTCGACCGGGAAACCGCCGGGATAGAACTCCAGATCCTGAATGAAAAACGGGTGGATGACCGACGGGCCCAGGGCAAAGTGGAAGAGCGCGGGTGCGCGCACACCGTCGATGAAGAAGCCGGTGTTGCCTGGGTTGGCGCCGCGAATGGCATAGAATGGCAGCGGCCACGTGGTCTGCGCCACGCCTGGCAGCGATTCGATCACGCGAAAGGGATCGCCGAGTGAGCCGGCAGTGTGCACGAGCTCTTCCCGCTCGATGGAAACCGAGTCCGCCTCCGGAGTCTCGGCGGTCACGACGGTTTCGTAGCGCTCGCCCTCGGTGCGCGATTCAAGACGCACCACCAAGTCTCGGGTGTCGGCCGCGAGGGTCACTGGGCGCGTGGTGGGAACGAAGCCGGGACACTGGACGTGAAGCAGGTGCTGGCCAGGCAGCACCTCCAAGGTGAAGCCGCCGTCCGAGTCCGTCTCGGTGCTGGCGCGGGTGCCATCGCCAACCGCCATGGCTAGCGACGCGCCGACCAGAGGCTGGCGTGTGCCGCGCGCGAGCACCTTGCCCGCGAGTTTCACCCTGGCCGCGCTCGGGGCCTGCGCAGTTGGCGCGACCGGCGAGGCCTCGCTCGCGCCACCGTCGGCATTCGGCGGGCCGGAGTCGGCAAGCGCGGGGACTTCGCCCGCGTCGGCCGTGTCGGCCGAATGCGCAGCAGGCTCAGCCGCGCCATCGACGGCAAGCACCATCAAGAAGGGAACCAGAAAAACCGACGACACGCTAGTTGGTGCCCCCGTCAAGCTGCACGGGTGGTGCCAAGGTGGTAAGCCAAAGTCCCGAACGATCCGA
The DNA here is from genome assembly GCA_963723955.1 of uncultured delta proteobacterium. Lineage (GTDB taxonomy): Bacteria > Myxococcota_A > Polyangia > Fen-1088 > Fen-1088 > Fen-1118. The sequence continues at coordinate 30,659 of CAVRSU010000008.1, read as the reverse complement.
GTCGGTCCGGCCGCGAACGACATAGGCCGCGTAGGAAGTGGAAAGGTCGGAGCCTCCGCGCTCTACCGCATCGGAGACCGCGTGGGCGTAAAGGGTCTGCACGCCCTTGTCGAAGTCCATGTAGACCAAGTCGCCCACGCTGTCTTGTTGCGATACGTTCAAGATGCCGAACAAGGAGTGTGCGGAGATGGACACCGAGTAGATCGACTTGGCCATCAGGCGAAGCCCCGTGGGCAGGGTTCCGCCCGGATAGTCAGCAAAGTAGAGGTCGGAGCTGGACCGCCCGAGATGCGCCCAGAAAACCAGGATGGGTCCGTTCTCGCCGCTCGTGAAGAAGTAGCTCGCGCCGTTCTGAACGCCCACCAGCAGCCCCGGCGGCGACACCATGCTGGGCGGTAGATCGGTACGATCGGCGTCCTGGAACATGAGCGGTCCCTGCACCGACGGATCGTAGAGAGTGGGCGCAGCTGGCGAGATGTAGACGAGGTACTTGCCATCGGGGGTGAAACTTGGCGTGAAGAGAGGACCCATGAGCGTCCGCCGCCCCACTAGGTCGTTCTTGCCCGTGAACACCCCATGTCCACTGCTGTCGAGGAGAATCCTCTCATCGCTGCTATCCGGCGGACGATTGATCGAACTCGACAAGTTCACCAGCGGACTGGGCAGGACCTGGAACGTGTCTTCGCCGGTATCCTGATTGAAGTCGTGCAACTCGGCCGGCGCGGACGATGTGGCATTCTGCGAATAATGGAAGATGTCGCCCGAGAAACCACCCCAGCCCGATGGATTGGGCCGGGCCGGGGTTCTCTCGGCACCGGTCCGGAGATCGCGAACCACGGTCTTCGACGTGTTGTTCTCGTTGACCTTGAGCGCGACATAGTGCTCGTCGCCGCTGACCGAGAAGCTGAAGACGTTGCCGCGTAGGGAATCGAGGGCATAGCTCGGCCGGTCGAGCCGCGTGAGGATGTGCTGATCGTCGAGAAGGAAGTAGGCGTTCTTTCCCACCATCTGAATCTGAAAGGAGCCGGCATCGGCGCCGATGGGCAGATGGTCGGTGCCATCCCAGAGCATAAGCGTGGGATACTTCTGCCCTGGCTCCGTGGGGCGTTCGTAGAAAAGCTGCGGGCAGTTGTCTTGCAAAGTGGGAAAGCCGGGGCATGTCCGGCCGGACGGTGGGCTGTCGTAGATCGCGCCGATGGGCAGCGTCAAGCGCATGTACCGAGATATGCCTTCGAGGCGAAACTCCTCTTCCAGCGTCGGCCCAAGGCGCACCAGCGATGCCGCCCTCACCGGGCCAGCCGCACTGGCGACGGCGTGCTCGTCGACCATGAAGTAGTCCTCGCCAGCGCTTACCTGCTGCTCCGGCCAGTAGTCGGAACGGTTGGCGACCACCTTGCGCTGCGAAGTTCCGTCGAACGAGGTGATCCACACATCGGACACGCCGCCCTGGGTTGTAGTGGCGTAGGCCTTGCGGTCCTCGAAACGCACCATGTCCCCGTTAGCCACGGTGATGAACCGGGGCGATTCCAGGTGGTCGCCGTGGAACAGGAGTTGGCCAGTCGGCGCCGGTCCCTCCTGCAGACATCCTGCGAAGGGGAGCAGCCAAAGCAGTGGGATAGGCCAGCGACGATCCATGTGTACGACTCGGTGGCTACTTTAGCCCATGCTGTCCAAATGTACGACTCCCCCGGCACGGTCTTGGTGATTCCGGCCACTTGGGCTGGAGCTGTCTTGGACACGCATCTTGCAGCACAGAGATACGCCGCCAAGGCGGGCATCCTTCCGATCAATGAACAGGGCGAGTCGATACTGCCGTTGCCGCTGCTGGCAAGCGTGGCGTGGCTACCAGGCGCGGGCTGTCAAGCCGCTTTCTCGTTACTCTCGGCTTTTTCAAGACCGGTCTTCTCGAGGATGCGTTCGCCGCGCTCGAACACGACGCGCGCGCTGCCCACGATCGCAGGATCCGGCCTGCCCACCACCTGTTCGTCCTTGCCTTCGTAGGGTATCTGATCGAGCACGAAGCGCATGCAATTGAGGCGCGCAATCATCTTGTTGTCCGACTTGATGACCGTCCACGGCGCGTCGGCCGTGTCCGTGTGGAAGAACATCTCCTCTTTGGCGCGCGTGTATTCCTCCCACTTTCCGAAGGAGGCGAGGTCGATGGGGCTCAGCTTCCATTGCTTGAGGGGATCGGTCTGCCGCTCCTTGAACCGACGCGCCTGTTCCTCGCGCGACACGGAAAACCAGAACTTGAACAGGCGCAGGCCGCTGTTCACGAGCATCCGCTCGAGCACCGGTGTCTGGCGCAGGAATTCGAGGTGCTCCTTCGGTGTACAGAAGCCCATCACCCGTTCCACGCCCGCGCGGTTGTACCAGGATCGATCGAAGAGCACGATCTGGCCAGCCGTGGGCAGCCAGCTGACATAGCGCTGGAAATACCACTGGCCGCGTTCCTGCTCAGACGGTTTCTCGAGCGCCACGACCGTGGCCCCACGCGGGTTCAGGTGTTCCATGAAACGCTTGATGGTGCCGCCCTTCCCGGCGGCATCACGCCCCTCGAAAAGAATGACAATGCGCTCTCCCGTGGACCGGACCCAGTTCTGCATTTTGAGGAGCTCAATCTGCAACTGCGCCTTCATATCCTCGTACTCACGCCGATCAATCTTGGCTGGTTTCGTCGGGTTCTCGCGTCGCTTTTCAACGTCGGACATCGCTTGGGCCTCCCTGGCCCACAGAGTAGTCATCGGGTCGTGCCGCAAAGGCTTGAATCGCACCACGGTTGCAAACCAGGACATTGTATTGTCGCAATTGGTGAAAAAGGCCAGAATGCCACCAATGGTCCCAACTTCATCAAGGTACCGGTCGTGCATGACAGGGGACCGCCCTCACATCACCCGCATCCCGCTGGATCTTGTCCTCACCGGACTCGTGTTTTTGGCTTGTTCCTGCAGCGCCAAGCCGTCAGACGGCTCCGGACCCGGTGGACAAGGCGGTCAAGGTTCTGGTGGCGCGGTCGGGGGTAGCAGCGAAGCCTCCCGGGACGCCGCAGGCGGAATGGGAAGCGGCGGTCAAGGTTCTGGTGGCGCGGTCGGGGGCAGCGGCGGGACTGCCCGGGACGCCGCAAGCGGAATGGGAAGCGGCGGTCAGGCAGGGAGCGCGGGCAGTGTTGGCCCAGGCGTGGGTGGTTCGGGAAGTGGGGGAGCCAGCGCGGCCGACGCGGCCACCAACAGGGACACCGCTGGCGCCGATCTTCCAGCGAACCCCGATGCTCCAGCCAAGTTGGATGGCGCGACAGTATTCTGGACAACCCAGTTTGTCGCAAACTGTACGCCTCCGTCCTTCGGAGGTCAGTCGCAAAGCGACGGGCATCATCGCGCGGGCGAAGACTGCATGCAGTCGGGTTGCCACACGGGAGGATCGCCGGATGCTGGCGCCGCGTTTCTGTTCGGCGGAACGGTGCGTAGGGCTGGAAGCTTGGCGCTCTACCCATCCGTCGAGGTCGCCGTGAAGACGAATTCAGGATTCTACTCGACATGCAGCGCCACCAACGGCAACTTCTGGATTGTCGCCCCAGACGCCGGTTCACTCGACTGGAGCTCAGCAAGCCCTCGCGTTCGCAGCTCGAATGGCGAAGCGGCAATGACGTCCTTTCCGACGGCCGGCTGCAACAGTTGCCACAACGAACTCAACCTGATGACAGCACCCTAGACCCTACGCTAGAGCCCAGGCTAGCTCGAACAAGCGTGTTGGGATTGCCAGGTCAGGCAGATCCGCTTCCTCGCGGCATTGACATACTCAGCTCCCGGTGCACACCGTCTTGGCCGACATCAGTCGGCCGGTGGTACCCTACCCTTGCCTTTGGGCGAGGGTAGGGCCGCTCGTGAACCGTGTCGTCTACTGGAGGCTGGGCGTGACGACCTGACCGCTTGCCTGGCTATCCCGCTTGATGTCGTCGGAGTACATGTCGGAGTTCAGGTCTAACCACAGCGCTATTGATCGCAGATCGGCATCCGAGAGCGTGACCCCCTGGTGGCCGGCCTTGAGCAGGGGGTAGAGCTGCGACATGCCTTTGGCACCGAACTTCCCCGGCGTTGTAGTCACGGGGCCGAATTCGTAGTTGAAGCCGTTGGGGACAGGGGGCATCTCGTAATAGGCGAGGTAGGGCTGCAGGTTCTTGTACGAGGCGTAGAACTTGTCCGCGTCGCTCGAGTAGTTGCCCTTGCTCAGGTCGCCCGGCTTCGAAGTCCCATGGCAGCTCACGCAGTTCTTATCCAGGATAGGCTGGATTAGCAGCGGGTACGATATCGGATTGCTGCCGGCAGCCTCGGGCTGCAGGGTCGAAGCCGCTCTGCCGAAGGCGGTGGGCATGGTCGCGCGTGCCGGCAGGGCCCGGTAACGTCTTTCATGGCAGCCCTGACACGTGAGTCGGGTCGAGCCGGGTATGGCAAAGGCGGACGACATCATGGACTGCACGGCGGTACCATCCGCGTCGAGGGCCTGGAAGAACACTGCCTTGCCCGGGGGCAAGAAGAAGTGTGCGCTGCCGTCCGCATCCACCGGAACCGTGCCCAGTGAGCCGCGCCCATTCTGGTCGTTGTACAGGAGCGAGCCGTGGCCCTTCCGCGGTTGTTCTGTGATTGCCGTGCCCTTGGGGTAAATCTGCACCACCCGGAGCGCCTTGATGACTGTCCCAGTCGGCATGGGCAACATGCTGTCGTAGACGTTGACCAAGTTCACCTCTGCCGGAGCGGTCTTGTCTGTTGCCGTCCGGCTTGGGGGGATCACCGGAGGAGTCGGGCGCGGGGCAAGCGGGATGGGGTCGAGGCAGGAGTGGTCGCTGCATTGGTAAAGGAGCTTCTTGTTGCCCTGACCATCGATGAGGTAGATGCTGAATTTCTTATTCAGGCCGTTCGCGTTGCTGTTCGGATCGTGCACGACAAGGAAGCGCTTCTCGTCGATTGGCCACGCGGTTGCGTACGACATATCCGTGTCCGTGCCGACTGTGGCCTCGGGAAAGCCAGCGTCCTTCGTGATGACGGTGTACTGGGCCATGCCGTCGTCGTCCTCGATGTCCTGATCCATCATCACAATCGAACCGTAGGCTTGCTGATGGTGGGGCGCGGCGGTGCCTACGAGCTTGTTCGACCCAGGGATGGCTCGGATGTTCATCACCGCGCGCGGGGTAATGCTGTGATTGACGGCGAAGTTGCCGATGGTGCCCCGCGCATCGAGGCCATCGGGCGTCGTGACCCAAGGGGTATGCACCTGATTGCTGCCACGATCCACATAGTCCCAACGCGTGTAGATAAGAAGCCCGTTTCGGTCCACGCTGGGCTGCCACTCGTTGGTATCGTGGAGGCTGATGGGCTCGATGCCCGTACCGTCGGCGTTCATCACGTGCAGCGTGTAGACCGGCACGGGCCGGGGATGGCAGCGGCCGTATCCGCCGCGGCGGTCCGAGACGAAGACGATGCGTCCGTCGGGAAGCCACGTGGGATCGAAATCGTTGTTGCTCCCTTGGGTCAACTGGGTGAGACCCGTGCCGTCCACGTTGACCTTGAAGATGTGGTGGACGGTATTCTCCGTCCAGGTCACGCGCTGCCCGCTGTTGTCGGTATAGGCGAAGACGATCTGTGTGGCGTCATAGCTGAGGTCCGGGGACAGGAACCCTCCGCCTTGGAGCTTCTTTCCATCGTGCGGGCCGCCCTTGCAGGTCGAGTTGGCCAGCACATCCGTCACCGTGGGGGTGCCGGATAGGACACCCTTCAGTATGTAGAGACCACCCCCGGGCCGATCATTGAAGCCGTGATACTGGTCGCAGATGTGGCCGCCGGTGCCGTTGTCGTCGCTGGGGATGAAGTCACGCTTGATGAAGAGGATACTGTCCAGGCTAGCGAGCGCGGGATCCGTGAGGTCGAGGCTGCTCTTGGCCGTGGTTGCAACAGGATTTTGGCCCTGAATTGCTACTTTTGGAGGCGCAGCGTCCGTGGTGGAGAACACATCCACATGCTCCGGCGCCGGGGGATCCAGCTCGAGGAGGTACTGGACGAGATCGTCGATATCCGATGAAGCCAGCCCAGAGGTCTTGCCGTGCTTGTCGCCGACGTTCTTGGTGGTCAGGACGTCCTTCAGGGTCGCCGCCGAGCCATCGTGCAGGTAGGGCGCGGTCCGCCACAGCTCCGCGAGCGGCGATGTGATGTATTGGCCGGTTTCGGAGGGCTCGTCTTTGAGGCCTCTGGTCCCCACGTCGTACGGCTTCAAATCGGTGTAGTACGTGCCGGAGTGGCAAGTATCGCACGCCGCCTTCGTGAACACCGCCGCCCCCCGCTGCGCCGATGCCGACTGCTGAACTCCAGCCTTATTGTAAGGCTCTCCGGCAAGAGAGTTTATATACGCCCCTACGGCGATCTCCCAAGAATGATCCGGCATCACGAACTCGATGTTCTTGAAGCCTGCGGTGATGGCCACGGCCGAGGTAGCACGTTGGCCCATCGACATCACGGGAGGAGTGTTCGGTGAGTAGAGCATGGTGTGCGTGTTCTTCGGGTCTCCCGGAACACCATTCAACATGTTCCAGTCAAGCCCGTCGGTGCGCGCGTCCGGGTGGCAGCTGGAGCAGGACAACCAGCCTTGTAGAGTGTGCGACGCATCGTGATACAGTCGCTCACCTTGGCGGGCCCAGGTCTCGTCCGGTTGAGTGCCGACACTGATGTATTTGGTGACCTGGGCAGAGGCGGTATCCACAAGGCCGACCTGGCCGGCGAAGTAGACGGCCACCGCAAGCTGCTTCCCATCGGGAGAGATTGCGACCCCGCGGGGGCCTTGGGCGGGAGCCAACCGAATCACCTGGAGCACGCCGGCGCCCCACAATGCCCCTAGATCGCTAGCGAGTTCCGATCGCTTCGTCGGATCGGCAGCGATGTCGAACCACACATCGGAGAGAGGCTTGGTGAAGCCGGCCTTGCTGCGAGCAGTGGCCGTCGGCGTCTTACCGCTCCCCTTGAGCGCAGAAGGAATGGTGCCGGCGAGCAGCTGTTGCAGCGTGGAGAGATCCACCCGGAGCACTTGGTGCGCGCCCGCCGCCGTGACCCAGAGGGTGGTGCCATCTGGGCTCACGTCCACGCCCCAGGGATTGGCTGCCCCCTCGCTGATGCGGTCAAGCAGCGTGGTCGCGTAGACGCTCTTGTTGGTGAGGTCGATAATCGACAAGGCATTGGTCCAGACCCACCCTCGGAGCAAATGGGTCACCGGATTGTTAAGACGCCCCAGCTGGTGGACCACGTAGGCCCACTTGCCATCGGGCGAGCAGCTCACCCCGCGAACCGCCGTGGAACCAGTCGGGAGCTTGATGTTGGCAATGACCTTTCCACCTGCGATGTCCACTAGGGTGACCGAGGAGCCCGCGCTGGCCTGGGTAGCGTCGCCCGAGGCCAGCAGGTGCGCCACCACCGCCGTGCTCCCGGTGGAGCCGGTGGTCCCGGTGGGCGCGACAGCGACGGCAAAAGGATAAGGAGCGACCGCCACAGTGGACAGCGTCTTCCCAGTTGCGCTATCCAGAATGAGAACCTGATTCAGGGCAAAGTCGGGGACAACCACCTTTGAACGATTGGATGTCAGCGCCACATCGGTCGGCTTGGGACCGACGTCCAGTCGCCGAAGGACCGAGCCTGCGGTGGTGTCCACCTCGGCGATGGTTCCCGCGCCATACTCGGCCACCATGACCTTGCCTGCCGCTGACCACGCAAGCCCCTTGGGCTCGCCCGAAAGTGTTACGGAGCGAAGAGTCGTACCGGCCTTGGGGTCGAGGACGACGAGCGCAGCCGCGCTCGAGTCGGTGACCGCGAGGGTCGCGGAATCGTCAGAGTAGGCGACCGCGTACGGAGAGCGGAAGCCCGACGAGGAGGATGGGATTGACCCCGCGGCGCCAGCCTGGCCGGAACCGCCTGCCCCAGTCTGACCGGAACCGGCCGCTCCACCCTGGGCTCCACCGCCTGCGCCACCCTGGCCCGAACCGGCTGCGCCACCCTGGGCTCCACCGCCTGCGCCACCCTGGCCCGAACCGGCCGCTCCGCCTTGGGCTCCCCCGCCTGCGCCACCCCGGCCCGAACCGGCTGCGCCACCCTGGGCTCCACCGCCTGCGCCACCCTGGGCTCCACCGCCCGCTCCAACCGCTCCTCCCCCACTGCCGCCCCCAGAGTGGTTACCACCACCCGAGGATGACTGGGTTTGCGTCGCCGAATCCGGAGAGCAGCCCACAATCATCAGTCCCGAACAAATCAACGTCGCAAGCCGTGCCGTAGTAGTCCCGGGGAACCTTCGCGTGTCCATGCTCGTCTCCATGGTTTTGTGGCCTCGCTTCCATTCACAGCCAACTTCGCAGGGCAGCCACCTATGCAGTCGCTGACCTCCCATCAACACGAGGATTAGCGACATGTTGCCTGAGTCGCGGACGTTGTCAACGCGAATGGGACAGTAGATTTAGGAATTTAGTGACCGGATAGACACTTATCATTGTCACCGCGTCAAATAGCGCTCCCGGTATTTTCCAAGATGGCGCATTTACGCATAATTTGCGCATATAGGACCCGTAGTATTGAAATAGAAACGTCGGCTGATCTGCCGAAAAGTCCCACGCATGCCTACGCACGAATCTGAGGCGGCGGTCTGTCGCCCCGCTTGGCTTGCGGAACTCGAAGGGGCCGCGGTCATAGAGTAACACGTGCGGCCCGGCCCGTGCTACGCTGGGCTCCCCCTAGGCAAAGGTGCGATAATGAATCCGCGAATGTTCAGTTGGGCAAGTTGTCTTGCCACCGCAATGGTTGTTCTTTTGGGTGCGTGCAACTCCAACAATGGCGCCACGACGGCCGGCGGCACCGGTGGCCAGACTCAAGGAGGGGCTGGCGGCAAAGGCGGCCAGACCACGTCCGCGGGAGGTATCCCCGGTGGCACTGGCGGCCAGGGCGGCCAGACCACGTCCGCGGGAGGTATCCCCGGTGGCACTGGCGGCCAGGGCGGCCAGACCACGTCCGCGGGAGGTATCCCCGGTGGCAGTGGTGGCCAGGGCGGCCAGACCACGTCCGCGGGAGGTATCTCCGCTGGCACTGGCGGCAAGTCCGGCCAGGGTGGCACAGCCACCAACCCACAAACTGGCGCTGGAGGTGCGGGTGCCCAGGGTGGCAACACGTCCCAGCCGCAACCCGATGCTTCCGACACGGCTCTTGGAGGTGCGGGCGGTGGCCCCGGAGGCGATGCAGGGGGGGCATCCGGAAAAGACGTGGCGGCGGATGTCTCCGCGGTCGGCAATCCCCGCCGCGTGCTCCTGGCCGACGAAGGCAATAGGCGCGTCCTCCTCCTGGATTTGCAAAACCCGAGCAGTCCGATCTGGAGCACGCAGCTCAACGATCCGAACATGGACGGGGATAGCATGCGCGATATCCAGCTCGTGGGCGGTGACCCTGGTCGGGTTGCGGTGTCAGTCGCAAAGGGCTACGTCGAGCTCGACATCAATACCGGCGCAATCAAGAAGCAAGTCAGCACGTTCACCGGCGTGGAGAGCCTGCGCCGATTGCCCAACGGCAACACCGTCCTCGGCTCGAACTCCAACGGCGGGGTCACCTTGCAAGAGCTGGACAGCCAGGATGCCCCAGTGGCGGGACACAACGTGACGTTCACAAACTTTAGCCAGTTCCGCCTCTTGCGGCGAACGCCGCAGGGCACCTTCCTGATTGGAGTAGCGAACACCTTGGCCGAGGTCAATTGGGACAAGCAGACGGTTTGGCAAATGGATTTTCCTACTGTCGCCGGCCACGACCCGGTCTACATCTATCAAGGGCTCCGCTTGCCGGACAACACCATTGCGGTCACAACAGGCTATGCAGTTTCGCTTGTAATCGTCGACCCGGCCAAGAAGAGCGTGAAGACGACCATCGGCGGCCCGGGACAGCCCGACGCGGCGACCATCGCCCCCTACTTCTACGCTGGATATCAAATCTTGCCCAATGGCAACTACGTGATCGCCAACTGGGAAGGCCATGGCAGCGGGAATGGCGGCAAGGGCATCCAGCTCCTGGAATACGACCCATCGGGAGTACTGGTATGGAAGTGGAAACAGGATCCCAATCTGGTGTCCTCGATCCATCACGTCATCGTCCTTGACGGGCTAGACACCACCAAGCTCCACGACGACGTCAACGGTGTGCTTGCCCCGGTCACGCAGTAGTCGGCACGGACGCCAAGCTGAGACAACGCTGCTGTGAGCGCAGACATTTCGCACTCTGTGTTCTCAACATTGGCACCCCTAATATCATTGGACTATTGGCTGGCCAGGTGAGCCATGAGGGGTGAAGCTTGATCCACTCGTAAGGGGCCATTCGGCACGCAAAGTACAAGGAGCTGCCCGCCGTGCGCGCACGCCGAATCAAGAAGCTCGAAGCCGAGCGGCGAAGCCACGAGCGTGACCTGAAAAGCAGCACGGCTTTCCTCGCTTTCTGGAAGAAGCTCGACCAGGACGGCAGCATCCGCAAGGCGAGTGGCGAGCCCATCACGTTCCAGGAGCGCGCCGCCCCATATCGCCAACTTCGACCGCTCCATGGCTGGCCTGTGGTCCGAGATCGAGAGCGGCAGAATGATTTCGGCCGAGGCGCAAGCTCGCTACGCCGCGAACCACGAGCGGATCATCGCCGAGTCCAACCTCTGGATCTCCCACCTCGACAACCGGACGACCTCCGAGCGTGCCCTACTCGCCGGGAGCGGCTACCAGCCGCCAGCCAAGAAGTCGACCAAGGCCGCGCTGCCCCTCCTGAACTATGCCGGCACGGTGACGGTTCGCGACCGAAAACAGAACGAGCCGCGAACGACCGAGATGGTTGAGTCACCTCCGAGAACTGCTTGATCTTCGCCATGCGCTCGGCAATCGACTTGTCTTCAACCATCTTGCGACCACCCTGCCCGCTAGTACCCGTTTAGTACCCGATCCCTCCCTGGTATCGGGCGGGGACCATCGAGGGAATCATCGTTTTCCTAAGTTATTTCAACGTTGTGCGGGAAGGGGGACTCGAACCCCCACTTCTTTCGAAACCAGATCCTAAGTCTGGCGCGTCTACCAGTTCCGCCATCCCCGCGTGCTTTGATTTCAACTGCTTAGGCTATCTTCTTCTCTTCTGACGCGGAGGCCGTAGCCACAGCGTAACCAACGGTACCAGTTTCGGTCGATCCGGCCCGCAGGTCGACCGCGATAGTGCCAAGGTCGCGGGCGCCAAACAAGTCCGTCTTGAGGTGCGCGTACCGTTCTGTCATCTGCACCGTGGAATGCCCTAGGATCTCCTTCAGCTTCTCGATGGCCCCGCCGCCCATAACCCATTGCGATGCGAAGGTGTGCCGGGTCGCTTGATACCAGGTCATGTTGGGCAACTTCAGGTCTTCGAGTGCCGTCTTGAGGTGGGCTCGCAAGGTGTGGTCATCGCAGAACACGCCATCACTGCGCATGGCAGGCACCACGGCCCCTAGCCCACCCTTCTTGAGCTTCCAGGCCGCCAGGATCGGGTAGAGGGCGTCCAGGATGGGCACCACGCGGCTTTCGTCGTCCTTGAGCGGCCCTTTCACCGACTCGCGAACGTGAATACGCCGGGTGGCCAAATCGACGTGGCGCCACTTCAGGCCCAGCACCTCCCCGGTTCGCAGGCCACCCAACGCCCCGATCGCATAGGCGACGTTCACCGGCTCCTCCATGGCTAAGAAGATGCGTTTCACATCGTCCAGGCGCTCCACAAAGGGCGTGGTGCGAGGGTCGTGGGCAGGACGAATCAACCGACGTGTGGACCGAGGCAGCAAGCGCACCGGGTTGTGTGCGGCGTGCCCCTGCTCTACCAGGTCACTGTAGAGGCCGGACATTTCAAGCACCAGCAGCCGGACCGTGGTTGATGACAGGCCCTCGGTCAGCTTGGCTTCGATGAACTTGCGAAGCAGCGCCGGATCTACTTCGGACGGTTGAAGCTTGGAGAACCATGGGGAAAGGTGCTTCTTCCAGCGCCAGTCGTCTTCGTCCGCAGATCGATGCGTGTGCTGGCGACGTGCGATCCAAGCCTTGGCCAGTTCTCCAAGGTCGGGAACATCCTTCGCGGCGCGGGGCATGCCGTCGCGGGCCGCGCGTACGTCGGCCGTGATTCGCGCCAGCACGTCGAGTGCCTCCTTCTCGGTGGGATAGCCCCCCTTCGCGTGGCGCCGCCCGGTCTCTCGCCAGTTGATCCACCAATTGCCCGGCCCGCGCTGGTACACGCAGCCTTGTCCGTGCGGTTTTCGTCTTCGTTTTCGTGCCATGGTCTGTCACTCCTTTTCTTGATTGGCGACCGTGGCGAAGCAGCGGCGCAAGGCCTCCCCAACTTTCACCCCCCAACCGTCTGCCAGTCGTTGCAGTTGCGCCAGCTCCGCCGAGGTCAACCGCAAGGTCACGCGGTCCCCCCGTCGTTTCTTCGGCGCCACTGGCGGCCGGCCTCTGCTTTTGCGCTTCTTCTTCGTCTTTGGTCGCATCGGTTCCATGGCCTTCCATCATATTTTGTCAGACATTTAATCGCAAGAAGAACCCACCGATCGCAACGCGGCCGGCTTTCGCGCCTCTGCGGCCAGCTTGGCGATCCCTGCCTCGTCCACGCCGCGCAACCGGGAAACGTCCACGCGAATCACGCGGCCTACCTTGAGTGTGGGCACCGCTCTTTTGTTCACCCATCGGCGCATGGTCTTGGTGCTCACCTGGTAGAGCTTGGCGGCCTCGGTGATTGTCAGATGCTTGGGCGGCAGCGCCGCTTGCAAGGCGTCTAGCTTCGCCAAGGTCGCTGCTTCCGCACGTTCCAGGGCCGCGAGGCGCGCGGGAACTTCCACCAAGGCGCCGAACAAGGCAGCCACGTCGGAGAAGTCAGCTTTCATGGTCGAGCCCTCCTTCGTGGTGCCTTGGGCAGACGTAACAATCGCGATGGTCTTCGTCCCGGCGGTACGATCTCCCGAGGGAGGGTCAGCACCTCCACAAGGCCGGGTGGAAGGCTCGCGTCGCGGCCGGCAAATTGCACAAACGCCTGTTGCATTGCCTCGGGTTCGCCGAGGCCAACATGAACTAGCTCGGCGACCTGGTACAAGAACGCGTCGAAGTCTGCCGGCCCCAGCTCTGACCGCACGGCGAGATTCGCTCGCCATCGCCTTGTTGAGCAGTGTGGATGCCGCCACGCCCGAGCGAAAACCGCCAAGTCGCACCACCGGCACGTTCGCAGTTCGCCGTCTGGGGCCTCTGGTGAGATTTCCCCGGCCCGTTCCCGCGTTCGGTGGTGCCCGACCGCCTGGCAAGGATGCTCGCTCCTCAGAATGGCCAGGGCGTTTGTCAGGAGTGGCGCGAAAAGCCCGCTTGCTCCGAAGCGGTAGCCAGGCCGCAAAGTGTGAGGGGCGAAGGGTGCGCGCTGGACAAGATTCCTAAGCACTCGCCCGATATGGAGAGCGAACGCCTGGTCAGGCGGGGACCAACAGCCCAGCGAGCCGCGAACTTGGTTGAACCTCGCGGAACGCGAGTCGCCGAAAACCCTGGCGCCGCCAAGGCGCTCCAAGTTCTTGGGGTCGTGCGCCGTGGTGAGCGCGTAGGCGAAGATGCGGCCCGTGTACGCTATCTTGAGTGACCAGATGGAATGCCCACCTTGTTCCACCAAGAGCCGCTCGACTGCGTGACGAATCTCCCCTAGCTTGATCCCCGGTGGCGGTGAGATGGTCAGAGAGCCGATCTTGGGGCGCGGGCTCTCGCCGCCGACGGTTGGAAGCGCTGCCAACACCTGCCCCACCAACAGGAAGCCCAGTCGGTCGGTGCACCGCTGGCAGCGCCAGTGGCAAGGACTCGCCCACCTGCCCCACGTGGGCTGTGGCGCGCTCTTTCTTGAAGAGAGATCCTCTCTAGTACCAAGTAAGGTGCCCCTCGAAGGCCGGATGGGCGGGCTGTCCGGGATCGGCGGTCCGTCCTGTGAGTTCGCGGCCTTGGAGTCGGAACCGACGAACTTCTCGGGCTTTGCGGCGGCCCAAGCCATTTCGTTCACGAGCGGTTTTGGTAAAAGCACCCACAAGCTCTACTGGGCGACCTCCACGACGGGCCAATCCGTCTTATCGTCGCGGGTTTCCGTCGGAACGGTACTTCTGACCTCGGTTGTCCGCTTCGCTCAAGTCATCTGGCCGGATGAGCGCCGCAAGAGTTTGAGCACCTCTCGACGGCGATCCACTTTGGGCCTTCCAGCCAAGCGCCTCGTCAATCTCGGAAGCGATGACGGTTTGTTTTGGCAGACGCCGAGGATCGTACTTCGTCCAGTGTTCGCGCATGATGCGGAAAACGGCGTCCAGCCTCTTGGTCGTGTGCGGAAGGGAAACGGTCACATCGTCGCCCTTCACCTCAGCCTTCGGCGTTCCCACCGCCTCGTCCGCCCTCGATTCAAACGGCGTAGCCTTCGCTGCCGGTTTTGGAAATTTCTTGGGCAGCTTCCAGCCCCATTCTCCAGCGCAAACCACGATATCTGACAGGCGCACTGTCCGTCGCGCGTCCGGTATGTCCTCGCCGTACTCCCCCGTCTTCAGCACCGGGAGCTTCTCGCCTAGGTTGCTTTGGGCAATCGTCATCCGTCTCGTAAACTCCTGAAGGTCAGGCGCGAAGATGTCCCAAAGGAACACGGCACCCGCCACGGACTCGGGACGGATCTCGTTTGGCTCGATGTCACACGACAGCGCGACGGCCTCCCACAATTCGACTTTAGGGCGGCACCGCCACAACTCCCAGTCAGGTTTGCATCGTGCAGGGAGGATCGCTACGGGGTTGGCTGGGGCCTCGTTGCCTCTGCGTTTTGGATCACGTACCTTAGCCATGGGCGGAACCTCCATCATTCCGTCTCGCGCCCGCCGGTGGTCAGGCCGCGCGGGCGCTTCTCTTCCAAGCTACCAGCAATGGCAGCGCATGACCATGGAGGCTACGCCGGTCGGCTGGCCCGGAGTTCTTGGAGTTGTTCGACGGTGATTCCCAACTCCTGACAGAACATGCGCTCGGCGGCGGCTTTGGCTTGGTCCGCTGGCAGCGCGGCCATTTGCTCCTCGAATTCGGATAGCTTGCGAAGGTGCCATTTCCCGATCCCAGAAACAGCGCCCAGATGCGCCGCCAGCGCGGCCGATTCATCCGGCATCAGCCCCACCTCAGCGGCCTTGGCCTCAAGCGCTGCGACTTGACCGGCGATCACGCGCAGGATGCGCTTGGTGACGTCTAGTTCGTCCTGGTCGATGGAATTCGAGCTTCCGTTCAGCCCCATGCCCAAAGTATCCGGGGGCAGCGGAATGCTGGAGAGAGGTTCCCGAATGGCTCGCGCGGGGCCAAGCACTCGCTCAAGGTAGACCTTGGCCGCAGCCACGTTGCCCGCCAACGCCAGGCCGCGCAGCTTTTCGAGCACTTCGATTGCCAGCGGGCCGTGGAGTTCTCGGATCTGCGCTTCTAGTGCCACAAGGCTTTTCGGCCGTCCCGAAGGATTGCCCGACTGGCCCGGCAGAAACGGCCTACCAGGCCCGCGGGCTTGCGCGGGCTCACCACTAACCGATGGCTGTTCTTCGCTGATACCAGCCATGAAGCACACCTCACTTGAAATCTAGCATAGGCCATCTCGGGCAGGCCCAAGGTTTCAGGCCGGCCGTGCGTGAGGACTGAACGAATAGCTATCTGGCTGTGGCCCTGCGCCTCTGCTTGATCGGCCGGCCGACCGGCCGCCGGATGGGAGGCTCGGTTGACCGGCGGAATAGACGCGCCAGCGGTACACCGAAGGCTTCGGATGCCGCCACAACGGTTTTGAGCGTAGGGTTCAAGGCCCCATATTCGAGTTTTTGGAGGTGCTTGAGATCGATTCCCATGGCATCGGCCGTCTGCTGCTGCGACCACCGGCGTGCAGCCCGCAGGCGCGTCAAGTTCGCGGCAAGATTCCGCTTGGCGCTCTCGAAGGTCGGCTGCGAAGCCATGTCCACCCGTAGCCGCAAAGGGCTTCGCCAAAAACCTCACGTATGGGGTAATATGCGTATTCTGGTGCCGACAGACCTATCCACCCGGACCGTGGAAGGGCACCGAGACTAGACCTTTCTTCAACCGGAGGGATGACATGAAGTGGACGCTTGCAGTGCTCTTGGCAGCCGTGGCCGCGTGTGGTGGTGGAAACTCAGAAACGCCGGAGGAGCGACTGATAGGCCAATGGGTCTACACCAACAGTTCAGGCAGTACCGGCATTGATGTCACCTTCAACACGAACGCGACCTACACGTTGCAGGTCATGCGACTCACCTCCACCACCTCGGCCAACGATCAGGTTGAGACCGGCATCTATTCGGCGACAGAAAACGAGTTGACGTTCACACCACAGAAGTACACTTGCCCAGGCCCCGTTCCAGTTTTCACAGAAGGCTACAGCTTTAACGGCGACAGTCTTTCGATGTTGTTTTCGGACGCAGTGCTAGTGTATTCGCGTAGCACAACGCCGGCAGCGACGAACTTCAGTATCTCTTTCGGGTGCTTCCAGACCGACGGATCTTTCGTCCAAGCCCCACTGGCTGCCGTGAGCAACTAGCAAGGCTCTGCCGGATGCCAGCACGGTTGACGGTGAAGCGAAACCGGGTGACAATGGCGTCATGAGGAAGGCGGCGTGGCTGGCTCTGCTGTTCGATGGCACAGAAGCCACGAACACGTGAGGGGAAGATGGAACATCGGAGAACGGGCGTGTGCATTGCAATGCTGTGTCTCACGGCCTGCGCATCGACCCGAGACGAGCAGGGCGAGAAGCAACCTATCCGGCGAGGAGTCCGACCGCCGAGCCCAAGGGCCTTGGGGCAACATTGCGACAAGCCGATTCCCTTCCCCGACGAAGATCTTAAGCCGATGCCCTACACCTTCGTCATTACCTGCCCGCTGCTGCCTATGTACAAATGGCAACAGGTCGCAAAGTTCGCGCTGGTGCCGGCCGCTCGACTCGCTGTCCTTCTGGAGTCCGAGGAGTTCTACGCTGCCCCTCAGCCAGCGTCGCAGGCTAGCCACTTCGGTCTTGTCCTCTACTACCCATCCGATGATGCAGACCGCGGTTGGCTGAAGCACGAGCCCGTGTCTGACCTTTTTGCGGCCAGTGCCGACCAGATTCTCCCACCGGAGGAGTTGAGTGCGCTCCGAGAGCAAGTAGCAATTCAGAATGAAGATCTTGCGTACGAAGAGTGCCGGGCGCTTGTCCTGGACGTCAACAAATCCACGCAAGACCCGAAGCGTGCACAGGCGTGCACAAACGCGATGGCAGTAGTCGACCGCGCTCGCAGCGTTCGTCAGCAAACGCGTTTTCTCCAACAGCAGGCAGAGCTCGCCGAGAGGCAACGCGAGGAGATGGAGCGCCTTCGGCTAGAGATCGAAGCCGAACAGCGGCAGGAAGAACAGGGGGAGCGCCAACGAAGGATCCTCCGAGCGATAGGGGCCGGACTCAGCGCCTATGGACAGGCCATTCAGAACGGCCCCACAGCGTCGGCGTACACGAGTCAGCCTTCCGCGCACCGAAGGAGGCCCGCGGAGACGCAGCAGAATAGCCGTGGCTGCTCTAGCGACTTCGAGTGTGGCTTCGGCAATGTCTGCGTGAAGTCCAATTTTTCTGCGTCGGGAAGATGCATGCGAGCGGTTAACGAATACGGATCTCCAAACTATAGCCCTCCCCGCACTGATTCGGTCATGCCCAAGTTGCCGAACCGAAGCGACTGCAAATTCGTTACCGACTGCCCACCAGGATTCACCTGCGACACGAGCAGCGGCACCTGCGTGAGATAGCAGATTGCCCGCGCCTTCCCTCGCCCGGTTGACGCGAAACACCCGTAGCCACAGCGTAGCCAATGGGACGAAATTGGGTCCGACTGACCGGGAAGAGCGTTCCCGGCCAGTGGCCACGCCGTGGGCTCTCTCGACGGAAAGGACACGACGGGCCATCAAGCCGGGAACCACGTGGACACGGGAAGGCGAATCCTAAGTCTGGCGCGTCTACCAGTTCCGCCATCCCCGCATAATGATTTCGATAGGTTAGTGATTGATTTCGTAGTCCAAACTACGCTTGGCACCAATTGGCACCAAAATTATCGTGCTCTACTACTTCTAGGTGTCCGACAAGACTAGGCTCTTCACGAAACCGGCGAAGATTCGAAGTCTGGTGCGTCTGCGAGTTCCGATCGGCCCGATAGTGCCAAGGTCCTTCGCGGCAAACAAGTCCGATTCCGCTCATCAAGATGATGGAGGCAACGGTTGCTCGCGCCACGCCCATCACGAGCCCGACTGCATTCGCCATTCGGTCTCACCTGTTCTTCCGGTTGCGCGGCAAGAGCATGAGGCAATCCTCCCAACATTTGGTGCTCGCCACGATCGAGAGAATCCAGCAGGACAAACGGCGCGACAAACGACGACGCGACCATCTCGGAACGCGCGTGCTGAACCGGCTCGCCTCGACACGCGCGGCGGTGATAGAAAATCATCATGCTCAGCACCGCCCCTGTCGCATTCACCCCACCCAGACACCGAGGCATTCGAGGCTCTCGTGCATTTGGCGGGACGGCGAACGCTGCCCATTTCCGCGGAGCTGCTGGCGGAGCACGCGATGGCCTTGCCGGGAGGCTGGGACTGGCCCGTCAGGCGGGCGGCGTTCGAGGCGATCTTGCGTCGGCTCTCCTCGGCACGCGCGCAGGAGTTGACGGTCGTGAAATCGCCGCGGGTAGGGCCATTCGGCGACTACACTTTGCGCAGCCGTCAGACCGGGAGCGATCTTCGTTACGCCGTTCGTTTGTATTCGGTGGCGCCCCTGCAGGGACGCTGCGACTGCCCGGACTTTCTGCGCGGAGCCCTGGGCCTATGCAAGCACTTGCTCGCGGTCATCGATCGCCTCGCGGCCAAACCGCGGCTCTGGCAGGCGGCGGTGGACGGTCCTGTTGCAAAGTTTCCGCGCTTTAGCTGGGACACGACGCTGGCCCCGGCCGGCGCCTTCGATCCGTTGCGTGCACTTTGCCTGCAGGCGGTCGGCGCATCGGCGAGCGAGCGACCGCCGGCCGGACTGCTGCGCCTCTTTCAGCCCGCCAAGTCCGGGCTCTTGCACCTCGATGAAACCCACCATAACGATCCCGAGGCGCGCTTGCATCTGGTTGCCGATTTGCAAAAGTACCAGCGCCTCGCCGGAGCCGGGGCGGATCCCGCGGTGGGGGCAGTCCTCGCCGTCGAACGCAATCGCCTGGAACGCATTCTGCGGTTGCGCGCGAATATGCGACAGTTGCGGGGAGCCAGCAGTCACGGCAAGCGACGCTTGTACGACTATCAGAAAGCGGGCGTCGAGCGCTTCCTGACCCAGGGTCGGCTGGTGCTCGCCGATGACATGGGGCTGGGCAAGACCACGCAGGCCATCGTGGCAGCGGCGGCACTCCAGGAGGTCGGACTGGTGCGCCGTGGACTGTTCATTGTTCCCGCATCGCTGAAATCCCAGTGGCAGCGCGAGTGGCAGGCCGTGAGCTCGGCTCCGCTGGTGGTCGTGGAAGGCGGGCCCGAGGCCCGGCGCGAAGTCTACGCCAAGACCCGCCGAGGATTTCTGGTGACCAACTACGAGCAGGTCGTGCGCGATCTCGACGCCATCGCGGCCTGGGGCGCCGATCTGGTCGTGCTCGACGAGGCCCAGCGGATCAAGAACTGGTCCACGCGCACGGCGCTCACCATCAAGCACCTGCGCCCCACCTATCGCCTGGTGCTGACCGGTACCCCGATGGAAAATCGCCTGGAAGAGCTGGCGTCGATCGTCGAGTGGGTCGATGACCGCGCGCTCGAGCCCAAATGGCGGCTGCTGCCCTTGCACTCCGCCTACGCCGACGGCACGCGCGAGGTGACCGGCGCGCGCAACTTAACGGCCTTGCGGGCTCGCCTCGCTCCGGTGCTGTTGCGCCGTCTGCGCTCCGAGGTGCTGGCCCAACTCCCGCTCCGCCAGGACACCGTGGTGCCGGTGGCGCTGACGGAGGAGCAGCGCGACACCCACGACGCTCTCAACTTGCCCATCGCAAAGCTTTTGGCCATGGGCAAGCGCCGTCCGCTCACCCCGCCCGAATTCCTGCGGCTCATGAGTCTGCTTGCCACCCAGCGGGTGATCTCGAATGGGATGGCTCAGCTCAACTTCAACGAGACTTGGCCGGACCTGCGTCTGCGCGCACCAACGCCCAAGTTGCTCGAGTCGCTGGCCACGCCCAAGCTAGGCGAGTTGCGCGAGCTGGTCGGCAACCTGGTCGTCACCCAGAGGCGCAAGGTGGTCGTGTTCAGCCAGTGGCGGCGCATGCTGGAGCTCTCGGCGTGGGCCGTGTCGGATCTGCTCGCACCCGAGGGGCTGCGCACAATGTTCTTCACCGGCCAGGAAGGACTGCGGCGCCGCACTCAGAACCTGGTGGATTTTCACGACGACCCCAAAGCCGCGATCCTGTTCCTCAGCGACGCGGGCGGCGTGGGGTTGAATCTGCAGAAGGCTGCCAACGCCTGCATCAACCTGGAGCTGCCCTGGAATCCCGCCGTGCTCGAGCAACGCATCGGGCGCATCCACCGCCTGGGGCAGAAGCGGCCGATTGATGTCTACAATCTGGTCAGCCAGCAATGCATCGAGGAACGCATCGCCGGTATCGTTTCGGACAAGCGAGCCCTCTTCAAAGGAGTCTTCGAGGGCAGCAGCGACCAGATCGCCTTCGAGCGCTCCTCGTCGTTCATGACCCTGCTGGAGCGCCTGATCGAGCCACCCTCCGTCCAAGCGCCCGCCGCCGTCGCAGAAACCGTGGACACCGCCGCGACCGACGAGAGCGAGACGCCCGCCATCGAGGTGGAAGAGATGATTGATGCCGCAAATGCGTCGGGCCAGGAGGCTCCTGCCCCGCAGTCGGAAATGTCGATCCTGTCTTCTATTTCCCCTTCGCCCGCGATTGCCGGAGACGCTCCGGTTGCGCGCCTGTTCGAGGCCATCAAGGTTGAACGCGGCAGCGACGGCAGCCTGCGCATCGAGGCGCCTCCGGCCGCCGCTGGCGCGCTCGCCGCGCTCTTCGACGGCATGGCGCGATTGCTAACCGCAGTTGCCGCTCCGCCTCCGGCAGCGGCAGAGCAGCACCCGCCCTCGTTGCCGTCGTAACAGTCAGGCGAGAACCGTGAGACTAAGCGCGCGAAAGTCGCGGTCGAAGGCCAGGCAGGCCATGTCACCCAGCCGTTGCCTCACGATGACGAACGAGACCGCATCGCAGTAAGAGAGGCGTCGCCTGGGGGCCAGACGTCGAAAGACCTCCAGCGCAGCGGCGTGGTCGGTCGAATCTGGAACGACCATTTCGACAGTTGGCACGATATCCCTGGCAAACAGTAGAGCCGAACGCGCCCCGTCGCGATAGCGTAGAAAGGTGAGGGTTTCGCTCATCACCTCGCGCGTGGTGTGAAACCGACTGGCCGCAACGGCCGCCTCTTCGAGCAATTCGCCCGCGCGTTCATGGTTCACATCCTTGGCTACCATGGCCGCAAACCAAAACGACGTATCGACGAACAAATCCGTCGGGAAAGGCATTAGTCGTGGCGTCTCGTCAGGTAGTCGGTTTTGTGCTCCGACACGTCTGCGCGCCGCCCACGGCGGCGCGGCAGCGCTTGTCGCAGCGAGAGAAGTGCCCTTGCTGTTCCGGCCTCGTCAACCAGCGGCCCAACCAATCGCGCGACGGTGACACCACGATTCGTAATTTCCACAGTTGTGCCGGCTCTTTGAATCTCCCTCAAAAGAGAGGGCAGAGCTTTCCTTACTTCGCTGATAGCCATTTGTCGCGACATGTACAAATTGTACATGACCAAATCTGCAAGAACCAGAAAACATCGTTCCATTCTTGACGTGGCGAACCTCAGTCCGGCCGCTACTCATCGCTGGTCGATGCTTCGCCTAGGTCGTCCTCGTCCAGGTTATCGTCCCAACCGCGGCCAAGGGTCCAGTCATCGTCTGCCTCGCCGTAACCCGGAGGCAATTCCGCTTCCACGTACCCGATCGATCGGTAGCCCGCGAGGCGGCGGCGGAACATGCGGTCGAATACCGGGAGGTTTCGATCGACGTAGTCGTAGATGCGGACCTCGCGCTTCCCGGGATGCAAGCGCTGGATTCGCCCCGCGTACTGGATCACCGTACCCTTCCACGAAATGGGCATGGCCAGGAAGAGCGTGTCGAGCGTGGGATCGTCGAATCCCTCCCCCACATAGCGCCCTGTCGCCACGATGACCCGCGAACGAGCACCTGAAAGCGAAATCGCTGCTGCCCGCGCTCGCCCGCCTGAACCCGGGCCGCCACGCAGTACCACGACCTTTGGACAGATGCCGCAAATCAAGTCATGAAGTAGTTCCAGATGGTCCTTCCGCTCCGTCAGCACGATTGGCCAGCGGCCCTCCTCCAGCGCCAGTTGAACGTCTCGGGCAATCATCTCTCCGCGCGCGCGATCTCCGGCCACAGCTCGGTAGAGTGTCTGGATCGAAGGTGTTCTCCTCCGGCACGATAAGCTGAGTTTCGCGCACGATCAGCTTGTGTTCGAAAGGGCGCGCTGCTGCCTGGGCCTTGGCGCTGATAGCGTGCCGTACCGGTCCCAACTGGAATGCACCAATGGGATGGTGGCCGTCCCTCCTTCGCGGCGTGGCTGTCAGTCCGACGATGAATTTCGCGCGAGCCGACGCCAGGACACGTTCAAACGACACGGCGGGCACGTGATGGCATTCGTCAACCACGACTTGCCCGTAGTCCCCCACAGCTTCCATGACCTGCCCCTCGTGGGCAAGACTCTGAATCATCGCGACGTCCAGTGTGCCAGTCAGTCGGTTCTTGCCTCCGCCGAGTCGGCCAATCTGGGCAGGATCGATTCCCAGGAACAACGCCAACTGGTTCATCCACTGATCGAGCAAGGGACGGCGATGAACCAGAACGAGCGTGCTGACCCCGCGCGCCGCGACGATGGCGGCGCCCATCACGGTCTTGCCCGACCCTGGTGGCGCCACGAGCACGCCCATCCCGTGGACCAACATCGCCTGCACCGCCGCGTTCTGCTCGGGAGTGAGGGTGCCAACGAACTTCAGCGTGACAGGCTGTCCACGACTGCGTTGATCGTCACATGCGAGCTGTGAGCCATTGGCTTCAAGAAGGCTTCTAACTTCATCAACACAGGCGCGTGGGAGGGCAAGGTGTTTCGGAAGATCCTCCGCGCAAACCACGATCCGTGGTGTTCGCGCCGTCGAGAGCCTGAGCTTCTGGCGTTTGTAGAACTCCGGGTTCTGGAACGCCGCGATCCTTCGGAGGCGCGAAAGCAGCGGCGCAGGGAGATCCGTCTTTTCCACGAATAGTCGCTGGGCGAGTACGGCCCTGACCTCCCGGGGAACCACGAAGGGGAGCTTTGTCGTCGCAACCGCAGAGCGCTTGGGTTTCCATGGCTCGTCGTCCTCTTCCTCATCCGAAGGCGGCGAGATGGCCAGCACGCGTGCGGTTCGGACTGCCTCCCTGGCCAGCGTGCGAACGCGATCATCCCCTATGCGTTCGATTTTGGCAAGAAGCTGCCACTGCTGGTTCGGGCACTGCCCGCATTTGACTCTTGGTTTTCCGCAGACACCTCGCACCCATTCGTTCGCGCAGGCCGGCGAGTATCCGCTCCGCCCTTGCTTCGAGTTCTCCCACCGTTTCGGAAAGACATCCTCGCGACCGCGAAACAGCGTCCGGAACAGGCGAATTTTCTCGGTGCCTGTTCGCGAGGCGGGCACCGCAGTGGTCATCGGGAGGCAAAGCTGCGGCGGCTCGTTTCTCGAAGATCCGGCGGTTCGAAGCGCCTTCACCCTAACCAATCGCCAGCACAGCTTCAACTCTTCGCTGCTTGGCCGCTGGCTCCGTCGATGCTTTGATCTAGCCTTGCCGTCGCCGAGCACGAGCGCGAACTTGTGCGCCCTACGCAGGAAGTCGTGGCGTCTTCGCGCTAACGTCGTGGTTTATCCAGGCTGTCTCGGGCTCGCCCTCAGGGCTGGCGAGTCTGCAACCCGGCGGGTTGTCTGGCGCTCAGGATTTGGGCATCGCTTCAGACTCATCCGCCGCGTTGACGAAGCCATATACAATGCCAAACACGCAGGCAAGAACCGCGTGATGTAGAGCATTGTTTCCATAAACAGTTGTGTCGTTGGTTCTGCTATCGTTCATGCCGTCAGTCACGGGAGACGGCATGGACCTTTCGGGCAAGACAGCAGTCGTCACGGGTGCGGCCATGGGCATCGGCCTGGCTACCGCGCGGCGGCTGGTGCGTGACGGGTGCGCAGTGGCCATATGGGATGTCGATCCAGCGGCCTTGGACAGCGCCTGCGCGGAGCTGCGCGGAATGGGCGGCAAGGTCTTGGGGCAAATCTGCGATGTCAGCAATGCGGCAGCGGTGCGGGCCTGCGCCGAGCAGGCGGCGCGTGAGTTTGGTCGCGTGGACATACTCATCAACAACGCGGGCTACGTGCGCGGCGGTGACCTTCTCGATGTTCCTGACGACACCCTGGCCAAGACCGTTGATGTGAACCTGACCTCCATGCTCTATACGACGCGAGCCTTCCTGCCCGGCATGTACGAGCGCAACCTAGGTCACGTTGTCAACATTTCGTCGGCGGCGGGTATTCTGGGCGTGCCGGACATGGCAGCCTATTCGGCGGCCAAGTGGGGCGTGTGGGGACTCACCGAGTCCCTGCGCCACGAGGCACGCAACCGTGGCAAAGGTGGCGTTCGCTTCTCGTCCATTCACCCGTCCTACATCGCCACCGGCATGTTCGAGGGGGCACGGATAGGCGGCCTTGGCTCACTCTTGATTCCCCAACTGAAGAGCCACGACGTCATCGCCACATGCATCGTTGAGGAGGCGCTGAAGAAGGGGAAGTCGCGCCTGATTCGTCCGCGTTCCGTGTGGCTGGCCATCCTTATCCGCGGCATCCTGCCTGATGCCTGGTTCCAGGCGGTGATTCGCCTACTCAACGTGCACAAGAGCATGAGCACTTGGAAGGGGCGACCATGAGCCCAGATCGTGAAAACTTCTTCCGCGCAAGGTGGCGTGCTCTACTTCCAGCACGGAGTTCCCCATGCGCGCTCGCCACATCTTCCCACTCATCTCCATAGTCTCCGTCGTGACCCTGGTCGGCTTCGTCCAACCAGCCAACGCGTCGGTCAACCTCGGCCTTGGCGCGGATTGGATCGAGGGCGGGGTGGGCGAGCTCAACCTGACCCTAGGCGCAGATGCTTTCGTGGCGCGAAGGCTGTTGATCGGCGGACGGGCCGGCGTGGCCTTTTTCGATGACAGCCACCACCTCGGAATCCCCATCGACTTCCGGCTCAAGCTGCACGTTCAGCGCATCTACTTCGAGGGGTTGGTCGGACCGTGGATGCTCATCGACTCTGGCGATCTGTTTCGGGTCCACGGCGCCTTCGGATTCGGGCTCGAATCAGGCAGTCTCGCCTTTGGCATCGAGGTAGGCGTCCTTGGACGGGCCACGATGCTGGGGCTACGACTTGCGTTCAGGCTGTGACGTGCGCTGTGGATTGGAGGGCAAACGTATAGTGTTCGCCCCCCAAGATCCAAGCTCGGTTAGGGCATCAGAGGCGGATTCGCATTCTGTGCCAGCTGCAGTGCTTGCGCGGGGAACCACGCTCCCGCCGCTGGATCGACCATGCCCCAGAGCGGGTCGAAGGTACTCTGGGCGGCGCTTGTGAGGTTCCACGGATTGTACAGGGAGTAATTCCACGCGCGGGCACCGCCGGCGCTGTCACACTGGCCGTCCGATTCTCCAGGGACCTTCACCCAAAGGTACGCGTCCAGCAATGCAACCGCCGTATTGGCCGACGGGCGCAGGCCAACGCCAGCGCCTGGAGGATTGCACCAGTTTCCGCTCGCCAATGCGCTGATGACGGTAGCGGGTTGGTTGTAGGGAGACGCAGCGTATTGGGCTGTGTTCAGGGTGCCCTGCCCATTGCGGCTGGTATCGATGATGAAGTGTGTCATCGCAACTGCCCCGCCCATTATACTCTGCAAGCTGGCAGTAACCGAAGCCTCGTAAGCCGGACTGTAGTCAATGGCGTAGTTGAGCGCAGGGTTGTACTGGCTTGCGCACCAGTCGAAATGACCCGCGGCCCACGATGGCCCAGCAGTCGCAGCCGTGATGCAGTCAGAGACCCAAGTCCCGAACTGTGTGGATTGGTCCGTTGGTTGGTAGTTAGAGACGTTGAGGAAGAAACCGGCGGCCAAGGCGAGGCCCGCTTTGTTCAGGCGGTACGCCGCCTCACCCACGCCAAGCCACGCGCTGTGCGTGCCATCAAGATAGACCAATGCATTCGGAGCGTGGCTCTTCAGGCTTGCCACCGCGTAGTTGAGCTGCGCGTACCGGTCGGCCGCATCGGCCCCCGGCGCGGGCGTCACGTTTCCTTGCGAGTCGGTCACCGTGGGCTGGCACCACTCCGTTGCCCCGTAGATCGTCGTGTTGTAGGGAATGATACCAAGGCTGTCGGGCTCGAGGATCACGACAGCCTTGGCGTTGCCGATGCCGGCCGCAAAGCCGTCGATCCACGCCTCGTACGCCGCGGTATCGGCCGCACCACCCGCCGAGTACTGCGCGCAATCGCGAAATGGGACGTTGTATGCCACGACGACGGGAACCCGATTCTCAACCGAGGCCTCCTGCATTGTCTTGTGGACGTTGGCGTGCACTTCCTGCGGCGTGCCGCTGGTGAACCATATGGCAGTGCTCTGCGCGAGCATGGCGGCGAGATCGAGGACTCCGTGCAGATTGTGCTTCTTGAGCAGATCGATTCCCTGCTGGACCGCGCCGGAATCCGGCTGCGGCACAAAGAACTTCGTCTTGGAATTGAGCGTTCCGCCTGCCGCAGCGACCGCCGGTCTTGCTCCGGCGGTGAGCCCGAACAGAATCAGTGCCACACCGGTGAGCACATACGATAGTCTTCTTTCTGGGTGAGTGTTACGC
The DNA here is from genome assembly GCA_963723955.1 of uncultured delta proteobacterium. Taxonomy (GTDB): domain Bacteria; phylum Myxococcota_A; class Polyangia; order Fen-1088; family Fen-1088; genus Fen-1118. The sequence continues at coordinate 3,619 of CAVRSU010000008.1, read as the reverse complement.
ATGATTTCTCCTTGCTGGTTATTGATCGGAGCGACCGTTCAGCGTCACCTTCACGCTGCCCGCTTCGGTTGCTTCTGGATCCAGATTTCGTAGAGTGAAACAACAGCTGTAGGTGCAGCACAAGATACCTCAGCACGACAGCGCCCCAATGCATATTCTCAAAGCGATGGAGTGGCAAGCGACTTTTTGAATACGTGCCGCCAAGATACCAATCATCCCCGCCAATCATGCCCGCCAATCATCCCCGCGCCGGCGTTGCGCTAGCGTGCCTGGGGCGCAGCGGCGCGGTCTTTTTTTCGCTGTCCTTGTCGCCGTTATCGAGGATGAAGTAGTTCACGCCCGGGGTGCCACAGGCGTCGCCGTTGCGGTGGAATTTCCAGTGGATGTAGACCTTGCCATTCCCCGACAGGATGGCGGTTGGCGGCGTGGGAAAGGGCGCGGCGGCGTACACGGCGCTGATGGCGGCGCCATCGAAGCCGGTGATCCCCGACGTACGCACCATCGCGATTTTGTCCACGTTGCCTTCCCCATCCAAGACGATTTCCAATTTCGCGACCAATTTCAGGTCGTTCATGGGGCTGTCTCGGAACGATGTGTCCATTTGGGTCAGAAAACCAAACGCCCATTTTTCGTGGATTTGCCGATGCATGCGCGCGATGAATTGGGCGAAGGGGGCGGCGCGGGTATTCAGCTCGGTTTGGTTGCCCGGTGTGACCTCATTGATGAAATTCTCCAGAGCAGAAAACACACGCTCATTCCGCTCGGTAAATTTCCCTTTGTGTTTGGACTTTTCCTGTTTGGCAAGCGCCGCCGCCCTTTCGGCGTCGTCGCCAAACGTCGAGGCGTAGCCTTGCTTGGTCAAATGGGGTGGGTCGGCCATGGTGGAGGAACGACGAGGCCCTTCTGTCCCGCGTCGGCCATCTTCCGCCTTGGAAAATATTCCGTCGGAATCTTCCGGTAGCGGCTCTCCTCGCGCGCCCGCCTCTTGCTGGCCGGGCACGCGCATGGACAAAGTGGGGCGAGGCTCGGTCGTGGGCTTTGCCTCTTCGGCCATGGCTTCCCGCGCGCGCTGGCCGGGCTTTGCTTCCCGGTCTTCCAGTTGAGCGATCTTGTCCCTGTCGTCGGATGGCTCGGCTAATCTTCCTTGCTGATCCTTGTCCAGGTTGGTTTGCCGGGCGCGGGTCTCATGTTCGGCTCGGTTGTTTCGCTGGGCCAGGTACTTGGCGTCCTTGGGCGCTTCCACCTCTTTGCCCATATCCAGGTCAACTATCTTCGGCCCAGGCAACTCCTCCGGCTGCGCCACGGGTTTCTCTGCGGGCTTGGGCATCACCGGCTCGGGCGGCTGCGGTTCGGGCTCACGTGCACGCTCGGCCGTGGCTTCGGGCTTGGGCGGCTTGGCCGTGGACGGCTTCTCGGTCCTTTCGGGCAGCTTCGCTGCTTTCGTTGCCTTGCTGGGCTCCGCCGGTTTTTCAACGGCTGGCAGGTTGGGCGGCAGCTCGTCGTCCTTGATGGACTCGAAGCTTAGTCCACCTCGTCGTCTGCAGGCTTTCCCCACCAGAACACCCACGCCACGAGTGGCGCCGGCGCTTGCGCATGTTAGAAAAATGGACAGCAGCAGCCCACGGCCAATCCGGCCGCAATCTCGCCACGTTTGCTGCCCCGCCATATGCGGAGCGGAGGTTACCCGAACACGACGATGGATTCACGGGGATTGCGGATCTTGGTCCTCGTGTACGCGCACCGCCTCGAACATCGTTCGGCCCATCAAGGAATATCGGGTGCGGTTGACAACAAGCGCCGGAGAGAATACTCGCGGGATGAGAAATGCCGCGTCTGCAGTCGTCGTCCGAGGAATCTTGGTGTTCTCACTCTCCGCTGCTGCCGCGTGCGGGAGCTCGACGGGGGCGCCGCCCCAAGGCGGGAGCGGCGGCGGCACAGGCGGAACCACCGGTACCGGTGGTGGAAGCGGCGGCAGCGGTACGGGCGGAGCCACCATTCCCGCTCCTGGAAGCGGTGGCAGCCGCGCGGGCGGAGCCGGCGGCCCGGGCGGCGGCTTGGGTGGAACCGTCAGCACCGGTGGCACGACGAGTCCCCTGGGTACCAGCGGCGGAGCAACCGGCAGCGGCGGAAACACCGGCACCGGCGGTTCCATCAACGCCGGAGGCAGCGGCAGCGGGGGCAAGAGCAGTCCCGGCGGCAGCAGCGGGAACACCGGCACTGGCGGGGGCAGTGGCGGAGTTGGCGGTCATGGCGGAGGCGTGTGTCAGCCCGGCACCCAGTATCCGGCACCGGTTCTCACGGGCACGCCGAAACTGCTCTACAAGCCCTCTGGCAGCAGCAGCGGCACCTACGAGGGTCCGGTCTGGGTCCAGGCCAGCGGCGTGTTGCTGTTCTCCGACATAACATTCACGACTCCCGTCGATCCGTCCCAGATCCTCAAGCTGACACCGCCCAGCACAGAATCATCCTTCTTACAGGATTCCGGAACCAACGGCATGGCCATCGACAGCGGCGGAACCGTCTATGCCTGTTCCCACAAGGTGCAGGGCATCGTGAAGCTCGACTTCGCCGCCGCGACACTGAGCACGGTCGTCGACAACTACGGCGGGAAGAAATTCAACTCGCCCAACGATATTGCCCTGCGCTCGGACGGCACCATCTACTTCACCGATCCCGACTTCCAGCTCGGCAGCCGCACCTCGGAAACCGGCAAGAAAGGGATCTATCGCGTGAGTCCCACGGCGCAGGTGTCGCTCATCGACGACACCTTTGCCGAGCCCAACGGAATCTCCCTCTCGCCCGACGAGACCGTGCTCTACGTGGCCGACTACAACGCCAACGTGGTTCGCACCTTCGCCGTGGCGTCCGACGGCAGCACCAGCAGTCGCAAGGATTTCGCAACCGTCACGACTCCGGACGGCTTCGCGGTGGATTGTGCCGGCAATCTCTACGTCGCGTCCGGAACGCCGGGAGCGATCCAGGTCTATTCGCCGTCCGGAACCAAGCTGGGCAGCGTGACCGTCGCCGCCAGCCTGAGCAACATGGCATTCGGCGGGAGCGACGGGAAGACCTTGTACATCACGGCCGGCAAGGCGCTGTACAGCCTCGACATGAACCTGCCGGGCTATCCCCTACTAGTTCCACGATTCCCTCGCTCTTGGATTTCGACCACTGTCGACCGCCATGATTCCAAGATCGCGAGCGTCAAACCAGTCCGTCGTGTGCTGGGCCGGGCAATCGGTCGCCGTGGGTCACGACGCTGGTCTCAGTCCGACTTGGCCGCATCCTCGGGCCGAGTGACGCTGAGGATCGTTGCTCGCACGACCGTCTCGAAATCGAGCTTCATCGGATTGTAGACCCGCATTTCAATCTGCACCGGCCCCGTCCCCTTGCAGTAGGTGGTGCGCGTGACCCGGCTGGGCTGGCCGCGAACTTCTTCGATGACGGCGCAGTCGCGATAGGTGCCCGACGGCAGAGAGACATCTCGTCCAACCTCGACCACGGTGGCCTGGCCGCTCGACACGGGCCAGGCGGCGCCGACCGACATGGGGAGCTTCACGAGATAGTCGCCGGGCAGGCTGCCCTCGCGGCGGGCGATTCCGTCGGGCTCGACGAGGTA